>NZ_AP024845.1:1200000-2400000 GCF_020892095.1 Claveliimonas bilis
GTCCGATACGGTCCAGTCTGCATAATTTTCACTGTTGTCTACCACCCTGATACTGTCGATATGACCACTTACTGCACGGATGCTCTTCAAAGAACAGGTCAGCACATAGCATCCTCTCTCTGCATCATAGGTATCGTTCATCGGATAAGATGAGTAAGTTTCCTCTCCGTCATTAAAATAAGCTCTGGCTTCCACACGGTTGATCCCGCTCTCCATATCCTGTGCATACACAAAAATCTCCAGAGTACTGTCTGATGCCAGGGTCTGACCGTTCTGTGGAAATTCAACTTTTTCAATTACAGGCTTCGTAATGTCATACTGTCCATCCCCTGTCTTTTCCAGCACTGATTCCTTTGTATTTTCCGACACAGATTCCTTTGTATCTTCTGTGTCTGTCTCCGGATTTACAGAGGGCTGCTCCTGCTTTACAGACGGCGCTTCTGTTTCTGTCTGCTCTGCAGCGCCCTCTTCTGCCTGAAGCGTCACAGGCGTAAAGGCAAGAGCCAGAGCCAGAAGAAGCGCACCTCCTCTTTTGATCCTCTTTCTCATACTTTCCATCTCCTCCTTTTGCAGCATAACCGCTGCTCTTTATCTCCTTTCGGGATTCTTCCCGGACATACTCCTTCCATAATACCGAAAAATCCCCATATTTTAAATATACTCCCGCTTCGCTGTGACAGGCAATATGTGCTCTCTTCTGTGCAGCCTTTTTTTCCTCTTTTTGCACAAGACGGGCTATTTGTGCAGCCTGTCTTGTAAATTTTTCTGTTCTTCTGTATCATTTAAGAAAATATCACATAATAAGTGTATTTTATTTGAAGGGGGATTTATTATGTCAGATTTCAGCGAAAAATGTCGCCAATATATAGAAGATACCGGAACAAATATTTATCAGCTTTCCAAAATATCCGGTCTGGATCGTACTTCACTGCAGCGAATGGTGACGGGGAAGCGCCTTCCCGGGCCGGAATTTATTTCTCAATTCTGTCTCTATCTGCGCATCAATCCGCAGCAAAGGCAGGAACTCATAGAACTCTACGAATTAGAGCGTATCGGGAAACCAGCTTATTATAACCGGAAGTATATACAAAATATTCTGGAGAATCTGGCAACGCCGGATTTTTCCGCCCTCTCTTACTCTCCGGTTATTTCAGCGAAACATCAGATACAACTTTCCTTTGCCATCGAGGAAAAACTTCAGCACTTTTTGGAACACTCTTTGCTTCGTTCTGAAAACGCGCCTGTTTTGCTGACGAACTTTCCGCCTGACTGTATTTCTTTTTTTCGGATCATTCTTCATCTTTCTGAAAAACTCGGCCGGAAATTTGATCTGAAACATTTATTCTGCCTTTGTCAGAATCCGGAAAAATCCGAAAATGTTAATTCCAACCTGGAACTTTTACAATGTACTTTGGCTTTTGCTCTGACCCGCTATCCTTACCAGCCGTTTTTTTATTACAGCAAAGAAGCGCACATTGATACAAGTGCGCTTCTATATCCCTACTATTTGGTAACAGAAAGCAGTGTCCTTCTGCTGACAGCTGATTTAAAATCATCCATTTTACTGGACAAGGCGGATGTCGTAAAACAATATCTCCGGGAAGCAGAAAAACAATTTCAGTCCGCTGCGCCTTTCCTTTTTATGCGCCGCGAGCCGGAAGAAATTTTAAATTTCTACGGAGAGATCACTATGGCCAAACAGACCTCTTCCCGTGTGCTGGAGTCACAGCCCTGTGTGTTTTCCATGCTCTACGATCCGGATGTGTGGGCATCCTCTCCGGAAAACACGGATTTCATCGATCCGAAAATGCTGAAAGACAGCTTTAAAAACCGGTTTACGGCGCCCTATACTTTTCACAACTATTTCACGCTAAGCGGCCTTGAGCGTTTCTGCCAGACAGGGCGTTTCGCCGGGCCATACGCCTGTATCTCGGTAGAATTTTCGCCTTTGGTACGTCAAAAAATGCTGGAATACTTCCTGGAGACAAGCCTGGAAACAGGAGAATATACCATGCTGAAACCAAGTCCGCTTCTTACTGACCGGGCATATTATGAGGCGTTTTCCGACTATTCTATTTTCCTATGCTTTCTGGACAGCCAAAATAAATTCCTTGGCTTCTATATATCAGAAAGCTATATCGGTCAGGCCTTCTTTGATTATTTCTCCAGCCTGGAAAACTCTTCCATCGCTTACAGCCGCGAAGAAACCAGGCAGATCATTCAAAAGCAGATCCAGATATTAAAGGAGATGCAAGATTAGGGGCGGCCATTTATACTCCGCCCCTATATTTCCTCTATAGCTTATTCCTCTTCGCTCCCTGTCTGCTCCTCCTCTGACGGCTTCTTTGCCTGGCGGAATCTCTTCATGTATCTTCCTGCCCAGTTGTCAAAAGTTTCTTTCGTATTTTTCCAGTGGGAGCGGCTGATCGGAATGACTTCACCGCTTCTTAATGTAATCTCTGATCTGTTGAAAATTCTTATTTTTTCCAGATTTACAATGAAACTGTTATGACAGAGAACAAATCTCGTATGATCGAGATGTGTATAGACTTCCGAAACCTTCATAGTTGTAATAACATCGCCCTGCTCTGTATGGATCCGCGTCACACGCTTATCCCGCTCTATAAAGCTGATTTCTCCTTCTTCCAGTACAATCTCATTTTTCCTGCACGGAAGGATGATAAACCATTTTTCATTTTCCTGAAGTTCTTTCAGATATTCTTCCACCTTATGTTCTATACCTTCCGGATCTTTCCCCTCTTTACAGAACGCTAAAATCTTCTGCACTGCTCTCGACTCCTTTAAAACTTTTTCCTTACATTTCCTCCGGGAGACTCCACTTATGATCTCCCCAAAATAGTAGCCGTAATGTTTATTATGCCTTAACAGTCTATTATCTGCAATATGTGCCAGCAGGTGTGCTCGACAAGTTGGCTCTGCTTGGCATATAAATATATGACACGTAACAAAGTTTAAAAGTGTTACGTGTCAAATTGCAGTATACCCTGGGTAAAACTGCGTAACACCCCGGGCATTTCTGAAACTTTCACAAAAAACGCCCTTCGGCAAAAGCCGAAGGGCGTTTTTTTCATATATGCATTTCAAATTAAACCAGTTTAGCCGGATTAACTTTCACACCAGGTCCCATTGTAGATGTAAGTGTCACGCTCTTAAGGAACTGACCTTTTACAGCTGCCGGTCTGGCTTTGTTTACTGCATCAATAAGCGTCTGGAAGTTGTCTGCAAGCTGCTCCTCAGTAAAGGATGCTTTACCGATCGGCACATGGATAATATTTGTCTTATCAAGTCTGTATTCAATCTTACCAGCTTTGATATCCTGGATTGCCTTTGTAACATCCATAGTAACTGTTCCGGCTTTCGGGTTCGGCATAAGACCTTTTGGTCCAAGTACACGTCCAAGACGTCCAACAATACCCATCATATCCGGTGTAGCAACTACTACGTCAAATTCAAACCAGTTCTCATTCTGGATCTTTGGAATCAGCTCATCTCCGCCTACAAAATCTGCTCCTGCTGCTTTTGCTTCTTCAGCTTTTGCATCTTTTGCAAACACAAGAATGCGGACTTTCTTTCCAGTTCCGTGAGGAAGTACAACTGCACCACGGATCTGCTGATCAGCATGACGTCCGTCACATCCTGTTCTGATATGAGCTTCGATTGTTTCGTCAAATTTAGCTACTGCTGTCTTTTTCACTAAAGAAACTGCCTCATCCTTATCGTAAAGTGTTCCTCTTTCGATTACTTTTGCAGCTTCTGTATATTTTTTTCCTCTTTTCATTAAAAAATACCTCCTTGTGGTAATGTCGGGATAACCCTCCCACTCTTATTACAATTAACTTTATAAAGAAAGTGCTTATTCTTCTACTGTTACACCCATACTTCTGCAGGTACCGGCAATCATGCTCATTGCTGCTTCAACGCTTGCAGCGTTAAGGTCTGGCATCTTTGTCTCTGCAATTTCCTGCAGCTGTGCTTTTGTAATTGTAGCAACCTTTTTCTTGTTCGGCACGCCTGAACCAGATTTGATCTTGCATGCTTTCTTAATCAAAACTGCTGCCGGAGGTGTCTTTGTCACGAAGCTGAAGCTTCTGTCGTTGTAAACTGTGATAACTACAGGAATGATCAGATCTCCCTGATCAGCTGTTCTAGCATTAAACTGCTTTGTAAATTCAACGATGTTTACACCATGCTGTCCAAGTGCAGGTCCAACCGGAGGAGCCGGTGTTGCCTTTCCAGCAGGAATCTGTAATTTAATATAACCTTCTACTTTTTTTGCCATTTTCATTACCTCCTTGTGGTATTGGCGGGAATTTGAAATCCCCTCCCACTATTGACTACATTTTTTTCACTTCAGCGAAACTTATCTCTACTGGCGTTTCGCGGCCAAACAGCTCAACATTGATGGTGAGACTTCCTTTTGCCATATTAATGGCCTGAACCACACCCACTGTATCCGCCCAGGCTCCCGCGATCACCTGAACATTGTCACCGATTTCATAATCCACAACAATGTTTTCTCTCTTGATTCCAAGAGGGGCCATTTCTGCATCCGTCAATGGAACCGGCTTGGATCCGGGACCGACAAATCCGGTTACTCCTCTTGTATTCCGCACTACATACCATGTGTCATCATTCATAACCATATGAATCAGGACATACCCTGGAAACATCTTTTTCTGGGTAGCTTTCTGCACCCCGTTTTTCATCTCCACGACATCTTCCATCGGTACGCGCACTTCAAGGATCTGATCTTCCAGGTGTCTGTTTTCGATCGTTTTATCAATGTTGGCCTTTACTTTGTTTTCATACCCGGAATAAGTATGAACAACATACCATTTTGCCTCTGACATAAAATCACCTTTCTCGCTTACAGTCTACGATTATCCAACCAGCATATCTACGCCATTCTGGGCAAGAAAGTCAACAACTGCTATGATGACTCCCAGAACAACAGTGACCGAAACAACCGCTACTGTCTGCTTTGCAAGTGTTAACTTATCCGGCCAGATAATTTTCTTAAATTCTGCTTTAAGACCCTTAAACCAGCCTTTTTTCTGAGTTTTCTCTCCACTCATGACGACCACTCCTTCTGCCAGCGACTATTTTGTTTCTTTGTGCACTGTGTGTGATTTGCAGAATCTGCAGTACTTCTTTGTTTCCATGCGCTCCGGATGTGTTTTCTTATCCTTTGTCATGTTGTAGTTCCGCTGCTTGCATTCTGTACATTCTAATGTAATTCTTGTACGCACAACTTCCACCTCGCTTCATTTCATAATGTTGACGTGTTACCGGCAGCCCGCGACAGCTGCCCGAATTTTAGGCATAAAAAAAAGACCTACTTCCATCGCCAGACTACTATACCATAGTGCAGCGCCGGAAGTCAAGCCTTATCCTCATTTTAACGCAACTATTTAGCCATGCGGCTGACAGGGCAAGAAGTCGATGCAAGTTTACTTGCAGCGAATTTTATGCCCTGGCAGACATATGGCGTTTAGCCATAAGCGAGGATTTAGCCGCGTATGCGGCGGAAAAACAGCGCAAGCTGTGAATCCGAGCTGCATGGCAGAAAGTTCATTCTCTTAGCCATGCAGCTGACAGGGCAAGAAGTCGATGCAGTGTATCCATTCGTCAGCTACAATATGTGCACCACGTTCCGTCAGATGGATGCCATCTGTCGTAACGGCATAATATCCTATTTCCCTGGCCACCTCATTTAGTCTGTCATGAAGAGGCAGGAAGACAGCCCCATATTTCTCCGCGGCTCTTCGCTCAATGTTTTCTGCTTCCCTGATTGTAGGAATCCAATTGGCATACTCTTCCGGAAACGGAAAGATAAAAGGTCCCATACAGACTACAGAAGCTTTTGTTTCGTATGTCAGCCGCCGAAGCAATTCTTCATAATTTTGCTGAAATCCCTGCTCTTTCAGAGTTTTTCCTGTATTCATGTATATGCCTGCATCATTGCATCCAACCAACACGGAAACCAGATCCGGCTGATGCCGGAGGCAGTCATACTCCGGCATCCGCAGCACTCCGGCTGCTGTGAAGCCGTCGTGTCCTGCATTACGGATTTCCCCTTTGTATCCATCATCATACAGCCTGTCCGCAATCCGCCTGACATAGCCTCTCCCCAACGAATTTGCTCCATCCATATTGTGGAACGCATCCGTGATACTGTCTCCCAGGAAAATAATATTGTTCATATGGAGTCCTTTCTGCAATTTGGGACGTAACAAACTTGAAAAGTGTTACGTCCCAAATTGACATATACCCTGTGTAAAACTGCAAAACACCCCGGGCTAAACTGTTTACGACAACTCCAGCTTACCGGTGTACAACTGGTAATAGGTCCCTTTCTGTGCGATCAGTTCCTCATGGTCCCCTCTTTCGATGATACGGCCATGTTCCAGTACCATGATCGCGTTGCTGTTGCGGATGGTGGACAGTCTGTGGGCGATAACGAATACAGTTCTTCCCTTCATCAGGTTATCCATACCTTTCTGCACAATGCTCTCGGTACGTGTATCGATACTGGAGGTCGCTTCATCCAGGATCAATACCGGAGGATCTGCAATTGCCGCCCGGGCAATTGCCAGAAGCTGTCTTTGTCCCTGTGACAGTTCTTCGCCGTCGCTGGTAAGCATGGTATCATATCCTTGAGGAAGCATTTTGATAAACTGATCTGCATGGGCCAGTTTTGCAGCGTTGTATACTTCTTCGTCTGTAGCATCCAGCTTTCCGTAACGGATATTCTCCATAATTGTTCCGGTAAACAGATGGGTATCCTGGAGTACGATTCCAAGGGAATGACGCAGGTCGGCTTTTTTGATCTTATTAATATTAATGCCGTCGTACCGGATCTTTCCATCCTGTACATCGTAAAAACGGTTGATCAGGTTAGTGATCGTTGTTTTTCCTGCGCCGGTTGAACCTACGAACGCAAGCTTCTGTCCCGGTTTCGCATAAAGGGTCAGATCATGAAGAACCATATGATCCGGCTCATATCCAAAGGACATATCAAAGAACCGTACATCACCCTTCAATTCCGTATAAGTAACGGTTCCATCTGCCTGATGGGGATGTTTCCACGCCCACATTCCGGTACGCTCTTCGCACTCTTCAATGGTGCCGTCTTCGTTCTTTCTTGCATTGACTAAAGTTACATATCCTTCATCAACCTCCGGCTCCTCATCCATCATATTAAAGATACGCTCTGCTCCTGCCAGCGCCATGATAATAGAGTTGAACTGCTGTGCCACCTGCATGAAAGGCTGTGTAAAACTCTTTGTGAACTGCAGATAGGAAGCCATCACGCCCAGTGTAATATTTCCGATTCCCATAATGGAAAGGAAACCTCCCAGCACCGCTGTCAGCACAAACTGAAGATTTCCGATATTTCCGATGATCGGCCCCATGATACTGGCAAAGGTATGTGCATTGGATGCGCTCTCAAACAACTTCTCATTTAAAACATCAAATTCTTCTTCTGATTTTTTCTCATGATTAAACACTTTTACTACACGCTGTCCATTCATGCGTTCTTCCACAAATCCGGTAATGTTGGCAAGATCCAGCTGCTGCCGGATAAAATACTTTCCGCTGTTTCCTCCGATCTTATTGGAAACGGCAATCATCAGTACAATAATAATAACCGCCAGAATTGTCAGAATCGGACTCAATACCAGCATAGCAATAAATGTAACAACGATCATAAGCGCCGACATCAGAACCTGTGGAATCGACTGATTGATCATCTGGCGCAGAGTATCCGTGTCATTTGTATAAAGACTCATGATAGATCCGTTTGTATTCTGATCAAAATATCGGATCGGCAATGTCTGCATATGCTCAAACATCTCGTCTCTCACTCGTTTCAGCACGCCCTGCCCTATGACAACCATCAGCCTTGTATACAGGAAGGAAGCCAGTACGCCAAAGGCAAAAATCGTAGCCAGTACGCCAAGAGCTGTATACAGCTCCGTAAAATCAGGATTTTGATTTCCTATCAACGGAATAATGTAATCATCCAGCAAAAATTTCAGTGACAGGGATACGGAAATGCTGGCAATAGAGCTGATCAAAATACAGATCAGCACCAGTACAAACTGTACTTTATACGTACTCGTCACATAGCCGAGAAGTCTTTTTGCTGTTTTTAATGTATTTTTGGTCACCGTCGGTTTTCCGCCTCTATTACTCATTTTCCTCTCCTCCTTTCACCTGTGATTCGTATACTTCTCTGTAAATCGCATTGTTCTTCAGCAATTCTTCTGATGTTCCGATACCATTGATCTCTCCATTATCCATAACAATGATCACATCCGCATCTTCCACAGAAGAGATTCTCTGTGCAATAATAATTTTGGTAGTATCCGGAATTTCCTCCCGGAATGCCTGGCGGATCAATGCGTCTGTCCTTGTGTCAACCGCACTGGTAGAGTCATCCAGGATCAGGATCTTCGGTTTTTTCAAAAGAGCTCTTGCAATACAAAGTCTCTGCTTCTGTCCTCCGGAAACGTTATTTCCGCCCTCCACAATCATTGTATTGTATTTAGCCGGAAATTCATTGATAAAGCCATCTGCCTGTGCCAGTTTACAAACTCTCTGTACTTCTTCATCACTGGCATTTTCATCGCCCCACCTGATATTTTCATAAATACTTCCTGTAAAAAGCACATTTTTCTGGAGCACCATGGATACCTGATCACGGAGTTTCTCCAGATTATATCGGCGCACATCCTGTCCGCCCACTTTCACACAACCACTCGTCACATCATAAAGTCTGGGAATCAGCTGCACCAGAGTAGACTTCGCGCTTCCGGTACCGCCGATGATGCCGACGATCTGCCCGCTCTTAATATGCAGGTTAACATCCTTCAAAGATAAATTTCCATCCTCACCGGCATAACTGAAATTCACATGTTCGAAGTCGATATCTCCATTTTCCACAGTTGTCAGAGCATCTTCTTTATCCCGCATTTCCGGAACTTCTTCCAATACCTCTTTGATACGATCCGAAGATGCCTCCGCAATCATGATCATAACGAATACAAAGGATACCATCATAAGCGACATCAGGATCTGCATGGCATATACCATGATACTCGTCAGCTCTCCTGTCTGCATATTTCCGGTTACAATATTTTCTCCTCCAATTAAAACAAGCAGCAGAACAACCGTATACATAACAAACTGCATAACCGGAGAGTTCCATGCGACAATCTTCTCCGCCTTTGTAAACAGGTCAAATACCTTGAGGGAAATTTTATGGAACTTCTCATTTTCGTGTTCTTCTCTTACATAAGCTTTCACGACCCTTGCAGCGTTTACATTTTCCTGCACGGTATTATTCAGCACATCATACTCATCAAACACCTGAATAAAATGAGGATGCGCTTTTTTTGCGATAAAAATCAAAATTCCTCCAAGGACCGGTATTGTAACAAGTAGACAAAATGCAATCTTCAGATTAATGGTCGCAGTCATGATCCACGACAAAACAACCATGATCGGTGCTCTGGCCAAAAGACGGATTGTAAACATATATGCCATCTGCACATTTGTAATATCTGTCGTCAGTCTGGTCACGAGACTTGAGGTTGAAAAATGATCAATATTTCCGAAGGAAAACTCCTGGATTTTATAAAAAATATCGTGACGCAAGTTTTTTGCATATCCCGCGGATGCAATTGCCCCCATTTTCCCTGCCAACGCTCCGAACAGCAAAGCCAGCATTGCCATCACAACAAGAAGAATCCCCATTTTGATAATGTATGGCATGTTTCCTTCCATAATTCCAATGTCGATGATGTTAGCCATTAAAAGCGGAATCAGAACTTCCATCAGAACTTCCAGCGCCACCAGAACCGGAGTGATAAATGACTGTTTCTTATATTCCCGCACAGATTTCAGTAATTTCCTATTCATCTGACTCTTCCTTTCTATATATCATATCGTTTTCTTTCGCCCTTTCCCCCGAAGAAAGGTTTTCGGATATCTGCTTCAGAACCCGGATAAAAACTTCCATATCATCGGCCGGAATCCCCTCTCTGATCTGTGCTTCCCTCCTTCTGATATTCTTAAGAAGCTTTGATCGCAGCTGAAGGGCCTTTTCTGTCGGCACAATTCGTTTCAGCCTGGCGTCTTCCTTCACTGGTTCACGGTATAGATATCCCTTCTTTTCCAGAAGCTGCAGCGCTCCTGTTGCCGTGGATCTTCTTACTTTAAATTCCTTTTCCAGATCCCTCTGAAAAAGATCCCTGTTCAAACCTTCTAACAGAATAAAATGCAGAATATGTTTCTGCATATTAGTCAGTTCTCTTTCTTCCTCCGCGTCCTCTTCATAGGACATCTGTCTTTTCAGCTGATGGGAAACACGGCTGATCCACTTTCCCGCATCTTCTCCCATTTTCCTTCCGTTCCTTTCCTTCATAATTGTTCTGTAGCTAACAATTTGGTAGCTAACAATATAGTAGTATATGAACTTTTCACAAAATTGTCAACATGGTTTCTGTAAAATCTGCCGTAAGAAATTTGGGACAAAGTTTCCTGTTGAAAAACAAAGAGTTCTGTTGAATAAGAAACAGCGGGCTGCCGCGCCATCACTGGCACAGCAGCCCGCTGTTTTACTCTGTAAAATTTTTGCATTCGTCACACAGTTACATGATCATGCCGACAAGCTGAAAAATAAAGTTTGCTGCAACTCCGGCGCACAGACCGCCGATCGTATGACTGATGATAGCTTTTCCTGTCATATGCGGACAGTTCAGGGCAGACATCATGCCGACATGTGTGCTTAAATATCCGCTCCAGCACATACACATTGCCGTAAACACAGCAATATCGTTTGCGTGGGCAATGCCTGTGCTTACCATCTCCGGCACAAGGCCAATTGCCGCTCCGGCAGCTCCAAGAGCCGTGATCGGAACTGCCACTGCAGAAGCAGAAGTAAAACCAAACAAAGGTTTCAAAATGAAGTCAATCTTCTCACCAATCCATGGAAGCAGCGCTACTCCTTCATATGCGGCTCCGGTGTATGTTCCGTCTGCAGAAGGACCGTTTGTCAGCATCATTACGATGGTGCAGATTACAAGCACTCCCGGAATGATAGCCATACCCACGTTAACACCATTTTTACCTCCGTCCAGCAGAGACTCCAGAAGTCGTCCTCCTACACTTCCGCCCCGCACTTCGCGCTGGTTCAGGAAATCGTCAAGAGATTCTCCTTCTTTAGCCGGAATACAATATTCTGTAACTCCAAATTCTTTCTTGGTAAAGATCATCATGATCCTTACGCTGACGATACTTCCTATAATCGCCCCAAGATTTCCGATCAAAACAGCCAGTCCGAGATTTTCTCCCGGCGCATTGATTCCAAGCATAAATGTTGTGACGATCAGCCCCATACCAAAGGCTGTCCCAAGATTCGTCAACGCCGGCAGCTGGAACTTTTTAAAATAACGCCGGAAGTTTCTGTCTTCTGCAAGACCCAGAATCGCCGGATTATCGGACAGATATGTTGTCATGACTCCAACAGAAGCCGCTCCCGGCAGGTTGTACAAAGGCTTCATCAGCGGAGTGATCGCTTTATTCAAAAGGGCAATAACTCCAAATTCAGACAATACTCCGGACAAAGCTCCTGCAATAACCGCAATCGCCATGATATTAAATACTGTGTCTATCAAAAGCTCGTATGCGGTAGCCATCAATGTCTGCATCATGTTTGCCCCGCCCATTTTCATGGCAATGCCGCCAAATATCAGCAGAAAGATCACCAGGAAAATGAAGGCCTCCAAACTGACCGCTTTTTTGTATCTCTTCTCCATACTCTTCTCCATTTCTTTGTTAATTTTAAGACAATCTTTTGTCTTAGTCCTGATTAGCATATACTAATTTTCTGTAAATTGCAACTTCTTTTTTCATGTCCCTAAAATCATTTCTGCAGTTTTTTTATTTTTTCAACCGCCTGTCTGCAAATTTCTATTTCGCGCGAGTGCGCATCCCTCAAAGCGTTTTATTCGATAGGGAGTGAAATTTTTTGTCCAACCAAGAAAAGAGTTCCGCCTGCGGAACTCCGCAGGCGGAACTCTCATATTTATCTCTTACATTTTCTGTGATATCCTGCCGGCTCCGGACAGAACCGAAGCGGTATCTTAACCTCTCTTCTTCGCATCGTGGAAGAACATTACTGCACAGATTACCATGACAACGCAGACCAGATATGTCAGTACTGTCAGCGGAAGCGATGTAACGATAAATCCGGCGATCAGTACGCCGATCGCGCCGCTTATGATCATAGGTATCGTGGACGCACGGTTGTATTTGCCTTCCTTGATGAACGTAATACCACATGCCGGACAAAGGTATGCGCAGGATCCCATCATAACAGGAAATGCCACATCAGCGCTCATACCGAGCAGAAGAACGATAGCCATACATGGTGCATAGAGTCCGATCCCTGCTGTCATAAGAATACCAAGAATGAAATTAGCAATGACACCCACTGCCAGCAGTCCGCCTGTCAGTCCTCTTGCTGTTCCAAGGATACCGAAAGGTCCTACTTCGTTGATCTTGCAAAGAGTAATAGCTGCCACCAAAATAAGTGCGACACCCATCACAACACGAATTTTCATAATGTCAAGCCGGGAAATAATTCTGGCTCCGATCACTGAGCCGACAATAGATGCTGCAATCATAAGAACCAGAGTCAACGGATCCATATCAATCCTCTGGATAAAGATAGTGGCTTCCACACAGATAGGAATACCGAATGCTACATTTAACGTACCTGGAATCAGGTCATCATCAACAGCCTTGTTGAACTTCCATGCTGATGTAGCAATCGCATAACTTCCAATTCCAAGCGTATCGAAAAAGTTAGCGATCATACTGACAATCACATTGTACCCCATTTTGCTCTTGTCAAGTTCATCTTTGTGGGCTACCACATCCTTCACCAGCACTACAAAAAATACCGCTGCGAATACCCACATGATAATAAGTAATATCGTTGCTGCACTCATAAAATTCCCTCCTTTGCAACCTCTTTGTATATTTTATACAAAAGATATAACTTTATTATACTATTTTTGTTAAAAATATGTCAAGCATTATTTTTATATTCTTCTATTTCTTAATATTTTTGAGATTATTTTAGAAATTTCTCAGATTTTTTCGCACAAAATCATGGAAAGTAACCGCTCTGGAATATATAATAGAAGTATCACACAAAGGAGGAGGGCGCATATATGAAACAAGATAATATGTTAGCCATGATCTTAGCCGGCGGCCGTGGTACAAGACTGCACGAGCTAACCAACAAAGTTGCAAAGCCTGCCGTTTCGTATGGTGGTAAATACAAAATCATTGATTTTCCAATCAGTAATTGTGCCAACAGTGGAATCGATGTTGTAGGAGTTCTTACACAGTATGAATCCATTCTGCTCAACAGCTATGTAGCTGCCGGAAGACGCTGGGGACTGGATGCAAAAAACAGCGGCGTCTATGTTCTTCCGCCCCGTGAAAAGGCGGACGCAAATCTGGATGTGTACCGGGGTACTGCCGATGCGATCTCGCAGAATATTGATTTTGTAGATACCTTCTCTCCGGACTATCTTCTGATTCTTTCCGGAGATCACATTTACAAAATGAATTATGCAAAAATGCTTCAGTACCACAAGGAATGCGGTGCCGATGCTACGATCGCCGTCATTGAAGTTCCGATGAAAGAAGCGAGCCGTTTCGGAATCATGAATACCGATGAAAACGGACGTATCGTTGAATTTCAGGAAAAACCGGCAGAGCCTAAGAGCAACCTTGCATCTATGGGAATCTATATTTTTGACTGGAAACTGCTTCGCAAAATGCTTACCTCTGACATGAAAAATCCTGATTCCAGTCACGATTTCGGCAAGGACATCATCCCTACTCTGTTAAAAGAAGGGAAAAACCTGTACGCCTATAAGTTTAAAGGCTACTGGAAAGATGTTGGAACAATTGATTCGCTCTGGGAAGCAAATATGGATCTGCTGGACAAGAACAACGAACTGGATCTTAACGATCCCACCTGGAAGATCTATACAGAAGATGCCACAACGCTTCCACAGTATATCGGACCGGATGCCGAGATCAAAGAGGCCTTCATTAACCAGGGATGCATCATTGAAGGAATGGTTCAAAATTCTGTATTATTCACCGGAGCACGAGTAGGCGCCGGCGCAAAGATCATCGACAGTGTTCTGATGCCCGGAGTAGAGGTGGCAGAAGGAGCCGTTGTACAGCGCGCACTGGTTGCTGACAATGTGAAGATCGGCAGGGAAGCCGTTGTGGGAAGCGCTGACAGCGAACACATCGAGCTTGTAGCCAAACGTGTAAAGGGGGTTGAATAGTATGAATAAAGCATTTGGTATTGTAAACTTTTCCGGAAACCATATCTGGGTAGAAGGTCTGCAGCCTTATCGCCCCGTCGGCGCTTTTTCCTTTCTCGGAAGATACCGTGTCATTGATTTTCCGATCTCAAACATGAGCAACAGCGGTATTGACCAGATTCAGGTATACATTCGCCGTAAGCCCCGCTCTCTGACTGAGCATCTTGGCACAGGCCGTCATTATAATATTAATTCCAAGCGCGGAAGACTCCACATTTTGTTTTCGGAGACCGGTCTGGATCATGATATTTACAACAACGACATTGCAGCGTTCCAGGAAAATATGGAATGCATTGAACAGGTACACTGCCCTTACGTTGTCATTGCGCCCAGTTATATGATCTACGCCCAGGACTTCAGTACACTGCTTCAGACTCACATTGATTCCGGCGCTGACATCACGCTGCTCTATCATTCTACTGATGACGCCAAGGAAAAATTCCTGAACTGCAACACTGTGAACCTGAACAGGCAGAAAGGTGTCCTTTCTCTGGAAATGAACCGCGGAACTGCCAAAAACCGCCACATTTTCATGGATACTTATATTATGAAAAAGGAATTGCTCATTGAGCTGATAAACAAAGCGCATAAGACCTCTTCCATGTACAGTCTGGCAGACATTGTCAACGCCTCCTGTGAAGAACTGGATGTGCGCGGCGTTTCCCACCGCGGATACTTTGCAGCCATTACCGATTTCAAGAGCTATTATGATGCAAATATCTCTCTGATCGATTTCAAGACAGCACTCAGCCTGTTTGATGACCAGTGGCCGATCTACACCCGCACAAATGATTCCTGCCCGACTCAGTATTTTGAAGGTGCAGACGTAAAGAACTCCGTTGTATCCAACGGATGCCTGATCGAGGGAACGATCGAAAATTCCATTATCGGACGCGGATGCGTCATCAAGAAAGGCGCCGTTGTCAAGAACAGCGTTATCCTTCCTGATGTTTTAGTGGGCGAAGGAGCTCATATAGAAAATATTGTTGCAGACAAACACGCACAGATTACCCATGTAAAGGAGATCATCGCTGATCCCGCATCTCCGGGATATATCCGAAGAGATGATAAAATCTGAAAATATCCCCGCCGGAATCCTAATTATATTCCGGTGGGGATATTTTTCTGCTGTTTTTTCTGTTATAATACATCTATCTAACTGGATATACATACAAATTTGGAAAGAGAGGCTGACAGATCATGGATCAGTTAAACCAATATCTTACACAGAAATACTCTCCTTATTATATCCCCGGCTCCGGAAGCGGGGACATCCTTATGTGGGGAACAACCCGGGATTCACAGATCATTCCCGGCTTTCTTTCTTTGAATGTGGGAGTGGATTATGATCCCCTCTCTCCTAATCCGAATCTTACAAAAGGAATGATCACCGACACTCTGAATCAAAGTTATGCGGATTTTGACGGGAACTCTCCTTTTGCCGCCTTTTTCAGGATCTTCCGGCTGCTTTCATACCGCGCGGACCTTCCCTGCATTTTTATCGCATATCCGACACTTCCTGCATACAGTGATGATCAATGGGAAAAGACGCTGGAAGCATATCCTTTGGAAGATGTTCGTTTTTATGTTTGGAATTTGAAAGAACCCAAAGCAAAATTTTTGACGGGCAAAGAGCTGAAGAACGAGATTTATTCTATTCTGGATGTAAATTTCCAGGATCAGGGCACCGGAAAGGAAAAAAATAAAAGCATTCACGATTATTTTCATTACTGGAGCCGCTGCTTTTTATCCGCCCATATCCGCAAGCAGGACTGTGATGGAATCCTCTTTGACAAAAGCGGAACAAACTGTTCTCTGATCGAGATCAAACGTTCTTCCAATCCGCCCATCCCCAAGTGGCGTCCCTATATTGACGATGAAAACAATTACCGGAATCAGCTTGCCTTTGCCCGCAGTCTGAAAGCCTGTTTCTGGCTTCTCCAGCATGATGGGATCCCTGTCACAGAAGCAGGACAGGTGTCTTTCTGGGATATCCGGGGTATAAATGAGACGGAGGCAGAGCGCCTTCGCCGTCTTCAGGCAGAAGGACATCGCGGGGTACATGGCGACTATCTTACCTGCTCCCGCTTTTTCTCTCCCCTGCCTGTCTCTGCAGAAGAGGAAAACCTTCCCTCTTTACATTCCCTGATAGAGTCTTTTATTGACTGCAGCCCGGGAGACTGATCCTTCTCCTCATTTATCATTTTTCTTCAAAATCTGTACGGAAATATTTCAGATTGGCGGGAATGCCTTCTACCTTCCCGCCATCCTTCATCCTGTATCCTTCTATCACTCTCTTTAATCTTATATAAGTAATCTCTTCACAGATGTGATTTTCATTGTTCGTACACAAAATGAAATGGCGCTTTCCGCCATCCTGGCGGTTCTGTTCCAGAACTGCCTGTCCTGTGGTTCCGCTTCCTGCAAAGAAATCCAGTACAAGAGCGTCCTTCTTTTTCAGATACCGCAAAAGTATTTTTATCAGTTCTACCGGTTTGGAATATTTAAATACCGTTTCCCCCTGAAAAATACGCTTGATATCCGCTGCGGCATTTGCGTTGAGCACAGTCTGGATCACATTTTTGTAGGGCGCGCATTTCTCTACGGGATTTCCTTCATTATCCACGTTGAGATAAATTTTATAGCGGACTGCCCAGCCGTTTTCCTTTCTTGAAGAAGGCATAATTTCCAGAAATCCGTTTTCCCTGGCCCATTTCACTTTCTCCCTGCTCCATTTCCACGTCCACCCATCCCGCGCGAACTCTGTACGCCCGTTGGGATAAACAGGTGTGCCGTCGGGAGCTTCGATGGCATAATTCAAAGCGTCGCTGTATCTTACGCTTCCCCGATCCAGTGAGTCATAGTAAAAAGGCCCTCTCTCCTCCTCGTATTCATCTGTAAAACGGTAACGCTTCCTGTCATAGGCCTGGTAATTTTTATCGAAAATCTGGTCTGCCCTCCGGATATCCTTTACATAGACCAGGATATATTCTGTAATGGTGGCAATCCCTCTTGCATCAGACGCACCTGTTTTCTTCTGCCATATAATATTTGTAACAAAATTCTGCTCTCCCATGATCTCGTCGCAGAGCAGTTTCAGAGCATATACTTCGTTGTCATCGATGCTGATAAAGATTACACCATTGTCGGCGAGCAGTTCTTTTGCCGCTTCCAGTCTTTCTGACATAAAAGAAAGCCACTTACTGTGCCGGAAACCGTCCTTTTCATCCACAATAGCGTCATCATAAATAAAATCTTTGTTTCCTGTATTGTAGGGCGGATCAATATAAATGCAGTCCACTTTTTTCCTGCATGTTTCTCCAAGGAGCCTTAGGCTGTGCAGATTATCTCCCTCCAAAAGGTAATGGTATCCGTCCTCCCGCCCGGCCATACTGATCCTTCGCTCTTTAATCTCAGTAAAAACAGGAACTTTCGTCTGCATTTCCTGGTCAATCCGCTCCTCATGCTTTTCCCAGACCAGTCCGTACTTCCTTGTCGTCAGTTCTTCTTCAATATCGCGAACTGTAGACAGTGAAGTCTCATCCGAAAGTCCCTCTTTGATTTTTTCTAAAAATTCCAGCATCTGCTGACGCTTTTTACCGGACAGATTTGTCATAATGTACTCCTTCTGCTGTGAATAGTAACACTGTAGGTACAGTATAACAAATTTTTATAAAAATGTGAAAGAGTTTCCTTAAGACAGCATCATCCTGTCATTGGCAAACTCATCACCGCTCACTTCCTCAAATTTTGCCAGAAGATCCGATACGTGAAGATTCCTTTTCTCCTCTCCGGACACATCATATATAATCCGTCCCTCATGCATCATGATCAGACGGTTGCCATGCGCAATGGCGTCCTTCATGTTATGGGTCACCATAAGCGCTGTCAACTGATGTTCCTCTATTATTTTATCGGAAATGTCCAGCACCTTGGCTGCTGTCTTCGGATCCAGCGCTGCGGTATGTTCATCAAGAAGAAGCAGCTTCGGCTTTTTCATAGCTGCCATTAAGAGAGTTACCGCCTGCCTCTGGCCGCCCGAGAGAAGTCCCACTTTGGTGCTAAGTCTCTCTTCCAGTCCAAGATCCAGTTCTTTCAACTGCTCTTTATAGTTTTCCCTTTCTTTTCTTGAGATTCCCCATCGCAGCCCCCTTCTTGCTCCCCGGCGAGCCGCAATAGCCATATTTTCTTCAATGGACATCGTAGCGGCAGTCCCCGTCATCGGATCCTGAAATACTCTTCCAAGATACACCGCTCTTTTATGCTCCGGAAGCCGTGTAATGTCCGTACCATCTACAATAATATTTCCGGAGTCCACATTCCACACACCCGCTATCGCATTGAGCATAGTAGACTTGCCGGCTCCATTTCCTCCGATGATCGTCACAAAATCTCCGGGATTCAGATTCAGGCTTGTTCCTGTGAGCGCCGCTTTTTCATTTATTGTCCCTTTATTAAATGTCTTATAAATTTCTTTGATCTCCAGCATGTATCCCATAGTTTTAAGCCCTCCTCTTCACTGAGCGTTTTTCTTTCAGATATGGTACTGCCAGGAATGCGGCCACCACCAAAGCGGAGAAAAGCTTCATATAATCCGAAGGCATCTTCAGCCACAATACAAGTGCATATGCCACGTAATACAGGATCGCACCTACAAAAACCGCTGTCAGAGTATAGGCAAAGGCAATCTTTTTGCCCGCACACAGTTTTCCGAAAATAACCTCACTGATAATAACAGCTGCAAGGCCTATGACAATCGCTCCACGACCCATGTTGACATCTGCCGCCCCCTGATATTGAGCCAGTATACCGCCGCAGAGTCCTACCAGCCCGTTGGAGATCATCAAAGCCAGCACCTTCATAAAATTCGTATTGATCCCCTGAGCCCTCGCCATCTGTGGATTACATCCCGTAGCCCGGATGGAAGCGCCCATTTCCGTGCCAAAGAGCCAATAGATCACTGCCACCAGTACAAGGCAGCCTACAATAAGTTTTACGAAGAAAATCCAACTGTCCTCTCCTGTCACATACCGGGAAGAGGCTACAAGATTCTGCTGTGTCAGGCCGATCCCCTGATTGGATTTTCCCATAATGCCAAGATTCACCGAATACAGGGATACCTGGGTCAAAATGCTGGCGAGGATGCCGGGAATCCCAAGAACCGTGTGCAAAACTCCTGTTGCAAGCCCGGCTGCCATTCCCGCCAGGACAGAAAAGAGCAATGCTGCAGCCGGATGCATTCCTCCCTGTATGAGCATGACCGCTACAGCGGCGCCTGTAGCCAGAGAACCATCTACCGTAAGATCCGGAAAATCCAGAATGCGGAAGGTAATATATACGCCAAGCGCCATAATTCCCCATATGATCCCCTGTGCTGCCGTCCCTGGCATCGCCCGAAAAAACGCCATGGGATCCAGGGAAAGAAAATAATCCAGTATCATTGTCTTTTACCTCTCTTTTCGTCCGTCATTTTTATTCTGCCATTTCTGACTGCTCCGCCATCCTATTCTGTCTCGATGGCCTCATAGTCATCCGGAACGGCAACGCCCAGTTCTTCACAGATCTGCGCATTGTACATCTTTGTTACTTCCGGAGCAGATTCAATTTCCATTGCAGTAATATCTGCACCCTCTGCAAGAATCTCATATGCCATTTCACCGGCTCTGTATCCGATATCATAGTAGCTGATGGACAGGGTTGCCACACCGCATCCGGAACAGATTCCCTGTTCTCCGGCAATGACCGGAACTTTTGCGGGCAGGCAGATATTATTGATAATCTGAGTATTTGCCGCCATTGTATTATCTGTCGGCACATAAATAACATCACATTCCTCTGCCGCACTCTGTGTCACAGACTGGATCTCATTAGAGTCCGCCGCTGTATATTCTTTGTATTCTATCCCGTCTGCCTCCAGCTCCTTCTCAAAAAGCTCTGCCTGATATTTGGAATTAGATTCAGCGGAACAGTATAAAATTCCCACTGTCTTTGCATCCGGGAAAAGCTCTGTCAGCATATCTTCCTGTTCACTGATCGGAGCCAGGTCACAGGTACCGGAAATATTAACTCCTGTCGCTCCCGTCCAATCTTCAATTCCCAATGCTGTTGCATAGTCAGTAACAGAAGTTCCCAGGATCGGAATGTCACTGGTTGCCTGCGCCGCCGTCTGAAGCGGCAATGTTGCATTTGCAAGAATCAGATCCACATCAGAAGAGACAAAACCATTTACAATGGTACTGCACATAGCCTGCTCACCCTGGGCATTCTGCACATCAAATTCCACCTTGTCTTCTCCGAATTTTTCCTTACATGCATCCTGGAATCCTAAGGTTGCCTGATCCAGAGCGTCATGTTCCATCTGCTGACAGATACCGATCGTATATGTTTCATCGCTCCCTGAATCCGCACTTTGGCTGTCCGATGATGTACTGCCAGAAGAAGAATCGCTTCCGCAGGCTGCCAGAGATGCTGTCATTGCCATAACCATAAGTATTGCTGCTGCCTTTTTCCTTTTCATAGTCTCTTACCTCTCTTTTCACTTTCTTGCGCCAAAGTTTTAAACTTTACCGCGTTGAAGCCTTTATGTGTTGAATTATACGCCCGCGATTTTCAGATGTCAAGCAATAAATCAGAAATACCACCGTAAAAAAATAAGCCGCCACTATTTCTCATAGTGACGGCAGGCTTCTGTCTCCTCCCGATAGCGGCGGATTTCTTCCATAGCCGCCTCATCAAACTTTCTGTCCTTGTAATAATATTCAAAAGCTTCTTCTGTAATCTCCCGTATGACTCTGCAGGGATTTCCTGCCGCCACGACCCAGTCGGGAATATCTTTCGTCACCACGCTTCCCGCACCGATCACGGTATTGCTCCCTATATGCACTCCCGGCATGATCACAGTATTTCCGCCGATCCACACATTATCTCCCACAGTCACCTCAATTCCATATTCATATAAGGAATTTCTCGCCACGGGATGCAGTGGATGTCCTGCAGTATATATGGAAACATTAGGTGCGAACTGACAGTTATCTCCAATCTTCACCTTTGCCACATCAATGATGGTACAGTTGTAATTGGCAAAGAAATTTTTCCCTACTTCTATGTTTTTCCCATAATCACAGTAAAAGGGCGGATTAATAAACGCATTCTCGGATTTTCCCAGCAGCTCTTTTACAATCTCTGCCAGCGTATCAAAATCTGACCGATCTGCAAAATTCAGTTTCTGAAGGATTCTTCTGCATACTTTCTGTTCCTCCATGACTGAATCATCGGAAATATAAGGAAGCTGTGCATTTCTTCTTTCTATATGATTCATTCTTACTCTCCTGCTGCATATTTTTGTATGATCTTTTCCATCTCGTCAAAGTGCTGTTCCATTTCATCTACCAGCCGGAACTGTGTTCTTGCCCTCACCAGATTATGTTCCGGGTAATCGGTTTTAAAATAAGTATCTCCCTGCAGGTAATCCGTCAGAAAACGGATGCCGCATTCCAATGTCATCAATCTTGCCCCCCAGGGAAGGCTTCTGATCTCCTCCTCTGTAAGAACATCTCTTGTCTCTTTCAGATACCCTTTGACATACAGTTCGTAAAGCTCCAGGTCAAAATGTACCAGATCCAGGTTCTTCTCATCTTCTTCTGCCGTGGCTGCCCCAAAGCGGATGGAATCCCCGAAATCATTTGCCGCAAGTCCCGGCATGATGGTATCAAGATCGATAATACACAATCCCCTTCCTGTCTTGCTGTCAAACAAAATATTGTTAAGCTTTGTGTCATTGTGGGTCACACGAAGCGGAAGAACGCCTTCTTCCTGTTTCTTTACCAGAACCTCACAGTCCTTCTCCCTTTCCAGAATAAACCGGATCTCCGGCCGGCAGGAAGCCGCTCTGTCTTTCAGATCTCTTTGAAGAGCTGTCTCAAAAGCCCGGAACCGTTTCACTGTATTGTGGAAATCCGGGATCGTCTCATTCAACCGGTCGGCAGGGTAATTTCCAAGCTGTTTCAGAAAATGTCCGAAGCTGCTGCCGGACTGATAGAACTGCTCCGGTTCCTCCACCAGCTGATAGCATTCGGAATCCGGGATGAAGTTATAGCACCGCCATGGCTGTCCTGTACTGTCCTCAAAATAATTGCATCCGCTTTTTGTCTTAATGTAGGATAAAGTTTCCCGGTCCGGATCTCCTCCCTCCTGGCGTATCACATTTCTCAAATATTCTGTCACGCCGAAAATATTTTCCATCACGCCCTGGGGATCCTTGAATACATTGCTGTTGATCCTTTGAAGGACATAGGAAAGCTCATCTCCATCTTCCCCCGGCATATATACTGCATATGTCTCATTGATATGCCCGGCGCCAAACGGTTTTACGTAGCTGCATCTGTTTCCGAAACCAAAGGCATAGACTGCATCCTCCAGATTCCGGTCATCTACGCCGTCAATCTTTCTTCTTGTAGAAAAGATCACTTCCCCGGCTTCCACCTTCTCTCTGGAACCGATCGTACAGTTTGCCTTTACCACGCTGCCAAGGCCGATGTGCGCCCCGCATCCCACATAGGAATCATGGTCGATCACAGCTCCGCTGTTTACCAGCACGCCGTGCTCGATCACGGTATGGGTATTCACAACGGCTCTCTGCATAATAAAGCTTCCTTTTCCGATCACGGCGCTGGGGCTTACTACGGCAGACGGATGGATCACAGCCGGAACTTCATATCCGGCCTCCATCAGCTTTTCTGTCCAGTAAAGACGCATATTGTTATCTCCAAGAGCCGCTACCGCCATGTCGTATTTCCCCAGAAAGCTCTCGTAATCGCAGCATTTCCCCACAACATCCTTATCTCTTACGGCGTCGTCTAAAAATACCGCCTCTTCATACCCCAGCATAAGAGCTGTTTCCTGTATCATATGGCCGAAACCGCCGGCTCCCAAAATCAATAACCGTTTCATTGCTATCTCCTTTTTCTGCGTATTGCTGCCGCTGCAGCAAAGGCGCTGCTGAGCAGCGCTGCTGCATATACCGCAGTCATCATTCCCTGACTGTCTCCTGTCTTTGGCGCAGTCTTTACATGCTGCACTGTGTTTGTATTTTGAACCGGCGTATTCTCTCCATTGGGGCTGCCGGAAGCCTGGCCATCGTCCTTTCCATCTTCCCCGTTTCCTCCGGACGGAGCTGTATCGGATACGTCAACTGTAAAAGTATAAGTGTTTCCGATCCCTCCCGGAACTGCAGTGGTAACTGTTATTTCTGCCCCTTTCAGTTCCATCCGGGAAATTTTTTCTCCGGGCTGTATCACTCTGTCGCCCACTTTTATTTCCGCTGTTCCGCCATCCGGCTGCACAGCCGCCTCAAAAGAAACATACTCCATGTCCGCCGGAATGGTAATCTGTGTTTCCGACGGACCCACTTCCAATCCTTCGCCTGCCGGCTGTCCGTTGGCATCAAATCCTTCTATCTTTAAGGAAGTCAGTTCCGCTGCCGGGATTTCATCCGTAAATGCCTTGATCAGAACATTTCCCACCTCTACTTGCCGCCCAAAAGATTCCTCCATTTCTTTTTCCATGGACTCTTTGGCCGTGATCATATCCTCCCATTTCCCATTTAAGAAAATATAACTTTCACCTTCATTTATCTTTGACGTGTACGTCATGCCTGCTACACTATATTCATATCCAGCTTCCACACTTGTCCACGTAAGTCCATCTGTACCTGTTTTTGTCAGAACAACTGCAAATTTCTCTCCGGCCCTTAACATTACCGGTTCTTCCAGTTCGATCACATGATAGCCTGTATACGGGAAAAACACTTCCTGGCTGGCAGCCTTCTGTCCGTCTTCCGGACTGTCCGCCTCCGGTCCCAGCTTATAGATATCCACTGTCACCGTCATATTCGCCTCATTTGTTGCCGCTGAAACAGCGCTTATCTGTTCATTGCCCTGCACCTCAAATATATTTGCCTCCCGGCGCAGGGAACCGTCGTCGTTATAAAAATTCCACCAACTGGCAGTCCCCAGGTAATCATACTGATAATTATGATCATTCCCCTGCTCTTCCGGCACAACACTGACCTGATTGACATCACAGAGGCTTCTGTCATAATAGGACATATAAAAATAGCCCTCTCCGCCCCAATTGCCGCCAACTCCGCTTCCCCACCCGGTTCCCCAGGAATTTTTTACGATCCAGGCGCCGTCGCCTTCCGGCCGGATCTTGAAATTCTCAGCCGGATACGTATCATCCCATCCTACAATGCTGACCTCATGATTTGCTTCTTTATGCTGATCTGCGTATTGCGCTCCCGTATCATAATTAAAATAATCTTCCGTTGCATATTCAGGACGGCTTCCGTCCATATAGTATCCTGCATCCAATACTCCGGTCTCCATCAAAGCGCTTTTTATGATCTCTGTCGCCTGCGGGCGGTAGAGATATTCCCCGGTGTCTGTTATCACCGTCGGATTCGGAAGGAAATTTATATTTCTCAACTGATAAGACGAATCATATCGCCTGCTCTCATCCACAGACCAATCCCCATCAGGATTATAGGCTTCTCCATCACTGTCCGTATAGGGGATATCTTCCTCCAGCGCCGCTCCTTTCCATGCAGACAGCGTTGCTGTCGAATAATACATATGCCCTCCGTACATCAGAGGATGACCTGTCACGCTGATGCCCTCACCCGCCTGGGAACCGGAAGTTTCCGGCTGCCAGGTGAACCATGCCAGATGATGCTCGGACAGATCCGTTTCTATATCATATTCCCGGAGAAGATTTCCCTCCGCTGCCGACAGGATGCCGAATGTCCAGCAGGTATTCCAGATTCCCTGATCCCTGACCGGCGTAACATCCCCCTCTTCCCGAAGATCAAATTTCTCCGGAAAGAGCGCATTCGTACTCACTGCCGGAAGCTCCGGATATTGAAACATCCTTTCCTGCTCTTCACTTAGAGGCGCCCGTCCGAAATCATTGTCCTCCCTAAAAAGTCTGACGGCGTCCTCTCCTTCATCCGCTGAGACCGGTAACGCGGTTGACGCACACAATATCCCCGCCATCATTAGTGGCAGTGCCCGGAATATTTTTTTCTTTTTCATTTCACCTTTCCTCACTTATTTTCCAATTTACCCCTGAATTGTATATAATTTCACTATACCTGATAACCAGGAAGCTGTCAAAAGAAAACGGGGGTTTTTTTCAAAAACCCCCGTGTCCGGTTTAAGTTACGCCAAATATTTCTGCACCGTTTTTCTGATGGATCCCGGTCCGGCGATCTCCTCCCGGATGATCTGCTCGATCTTCTCGCCGATTCCCGCCTCATACAGATTCACGCCGAAGATCACTTCATTGGATAAGATTCCTTTCAGCTGATCTTTCAGGCTTTCCGGCTCACCATATACGATGGTGGACATCTGCTCTCTAAGTTCCGGTACCATCGGATCCGGAGCCAGCTCGATCGATTTGCCTTCGTCGTCCAGAGCCAGCAGATATCTCACCCATCCGGCAATGGCTACCGGAATGGCTTTCAGCATTTTCGCATCCCCGTACTTCTCCATATAAGATTTGATCGTTTCACCGAAACGGATACCGATCCCCTGTGAAACATCTACCGCCAGTCTCTGCGTGGTATCTCCCAGATACGGATTGGGGAATCTTTCTTCCATCAATTCATCAAGGAAAGCTTTCGGAGACAGGATCACAGGATCAGGAACAACTGCCATCCCCTCTACATAGCCTACCTGTCTTGCCAGCTCCAGCATATCCGGATCTTTCATTTCATCGGCAAAGAGTTCATATCCCAGCATACATCCGTATGGTCCAAGCGCCGTATGGATCGGATTCAGACACACTGTTACTTTCATTCGTTCCGATTTATTCACTGTATCGCGGTCTGTCACATACACTCCGGCCTTCTCCAGCGCCGGACGTCCGTTAGGAAAGCTGTCCTCCACAACAAGGTACTGCGGTCCTTCTGCATTAATGAACGGAGCAATATAGGTCTTTTTCGATGTGATGACCGGCTGCATGTTTTCCACACCGGCCTCCTCCAGCTCCTCTGCAATTTTTTCGCTGGGGCGCGGCGTAATCTTATCGATCATCGTCCACGGGAAGGAGACTTTTGTTTCATCACTGACATATGCAATAAAATCTTCCTCTACAAATCCTCTCTTTTTCCATTCTTCCGCCATTTCCAAAACAGATCCGCGAAGCCGGGATCCATTCTTGGAGCAGTTATCCATGGAAACAAGGGCCAGAGGTGCTTTTCCACTTTTATATCGTTCCAGAAGCATCGCTGTTACAACTGCCATAGCGCTCACCGCCTTGTCCGGTCCGTTCTCAATGTCCGATTCTACAAAACTAAAATAAGCTCCCTCTGCATTTCTCAGCGCATATCCTTTTTCTGTAATGGTAAAAGACACAAGCTGAAGTCCGGGATTTTGGAAAATTTCTTTCATTCTCTCCCATTGTTTCTCATCAGAAGACTGTGCTTTGATGGCTTCTGTGAGAGAACCCAGCACTTTGCGGTCTGTTGTTCCATCGCCGTGAAGCGTCACACTCAAAGCCAGGTTGTCAAACGGATCGTAAATCTTATCCACCACATCATAGTCAAATGTTTCAACGCATGTGATCCCCCGGTCCATCAGGCCTTCCTCAAGCAGTTGGTCTGCAATTCCTCCGATAAAAATACGGAAAATATTTCCGATTCCCATATGTACCCATACCGGATCTCGTCTGGTCGCCTCGGCAACTGCTGCAGCGTCATAGGACGGCAAGGTAATTCCTGCCTTCTCCCACGACTGACGGTCTTTTAACCCTTCCAATGTCAATTTCATAGCCTCTTCTCCTTCTTCCTTTTGTCTATCATACCGTTTCTTAATGGTATTATAAATCCATACCATTTAAGAGTCAATACACTTCCTCCATTCAACCACTCTCCTGTGCCTTTGGATACTGCCCTTACTGCAGAGAACAGGTCATTTCATGCCACTGTTCTCCTCCCCAGGAGGAATCAGAAATCCCTTCATCATGAAACCCGAATTTTTTATACATTTCCACCTTAGCCTCAAGGCAGGTGAGCAAAAGCTTCTCTCTTCCTCTGGCCTTCTCCCGGCAGATATACTGGCTCACAATCTCTCTTGCAAGTCCTTGCCTCCGGTACCCTGGAAGGACATCAAGCCCCAGCAGCATCACATTTTTCCCTTTCGGATCATAAAGACCGGCGTCCGTAAAAAATTCGTCCCGGAATTTCTCCTCATCCGTAGAGAGGCCATTTAAAAATCCGGCTATTTCCCCTGTGTGCTTCTCTACTGCTACCAGAAACAATTCCGGCGCCGTCTTAACCCTCTCAAGCATCATTTTCCTGGAACACGCCTCGTTAGGCGGAAAGCAGATCTCTTCTATCTGCGCGGCATACTCTGCTTCGTCCTGCCGGATCTCTCTAAATTCAAATCTCATACAGATATCGTTCATTTATTCTGTCTCCCTCTTCCTTTTCATGCGGTATCTGATCACTCCGATCACAATTCCTGCAACAGCCGGACACAGCCAGCCGAATCCCTTGTCAGACAGGGGCAGTATTCTCCCTGCCAGATCTGTCACTACATCTATGTGCAGTAAAGCTCTGGTGCCTTCCGGCAATGCTCGAAGTCCGTCCGCCAGCGCTGATACTGCCGTAAAACCAATGCCCCACTGGAATACCGTCCTGTCATTTGCGAAATATTTTCCAAACAGCGTCAAAATAATCAGCACAACTGCAAGAGGGTAAAGAAACATAAGCACCGGCTGGGAATATGCAATGATCGCATCCAATCCCAGATTTGCGATCAAAAACGAAAGAATGCAGAACATAACTGCCCACTTATGATAGGAAGGTCCCTTCGGAAAAATCTGCACAAATGCTTCTCCGCAGCTTGTGATGAGTCCTATTGCCGTTTTCAGGCAGGCCATTGTCACGATGACAGCCAGAATAAACGCTCCGGCTCTTCCGAAATAATATTCTGCAATCTGCGACAATGCTTCTCCGCCATTACTGCTCACTTCCAGGCCGCCTGCACTCTGGGCGCCCATCACAGCCACCAGCAGATAGATGACTGCCATCAAAATAGCGCTGAACAATCCGGCGCGGACAGTACTTCCCGCCACTTCTTCCGGTTCCTTTACGCCAAGCCTTCTGATCACATCAACCACCACGATACCAAAAGCCAGCCCTGCCAGGGCATCCATTGTATTATATCCTTCCAGAAGACCTGTAAAAAACGCCCCTTCCGCATAAGCGCCTGTAGGTTCTATCTCACCTACTTTTCCCAGAGGGCTGCTGAGCGCCCTTATGACAAGGACAGCAAGAAAAGCGAGGAACAAAGGATTCATCACTTTTCCGATCCATGTCATGATCTCGCCCGGCCGCAGAGAGAAAAACAATACCACTGCAAAAAAGGCAAGGGAAAACACGGCTAAAAACAGCTTGCCTCCCTCTCCGGAGATCAGTCCCTCTATTCCTACTGTATAAGATACCGTAGCGCATCTTGGTATGGCAAAAAAAGGACCGATCGTCAGGTAAAGGGCACAGGTAAACAAAATCCCATATTTCCTGCCCACCTGGGTTCCAAGTCCCAAAAGTCCGCTTTTGCGGCTGATCCCAAGCGCCGCCACGCCGAGAAGCGGCAGCCCCACTCCCGTAATAAGGAAGCCTGCTGCCGCCTGCCACACATGTCTCCCCGCCATCTGCCCCATAGATACGGGGAAGATCAGATTTCCTGCTCCAAAAAACATGCCAAATAACATGCTGGCTACAAAAACAGTTTCTCTAAATTTCAGTTTTTTCATCATTTCCTCCTACTGGCCTTCCTAATTCATTATCCGAAAAACGATACCCTTCCGGCAAAAGAAAGCCAGTCTTTTCCATACGTTTCAGATCATCCGCATTCCCCTGATAGATGGCCATCCCTGTTTTCTGCCGACGGAATCCGAATTTTTCATACATAGCCACTGTCCTGGGATGGGTATATAAGATAATGTTGCATCCCCTGACCTGCTCTAAGATAGATTCTATCAACATGTGGCCTAATTTCCGGCCGTGATACTCTCTGGCAAGGGCAATATTGTAAAGAGCTGCTTCACAGACGCCGTCTGACAGCGCGCGGGCACAGCCGATCAGTTTGTCACCGTCATATAGAAATGACACCGCATAGCTGCTTTTGAAAATTCTCTCCTGTTCATCCGCATTCCGCCCGCTCATTCCAAAGGAATTTAAGAGGGCGGCAACCGCCTCATAATCGATATCTTCTTTTGTTGTTTTTAAATAAACAGACATTCCGCGCTCTCCTTTTACTTTATCATAAATCTATGGGAAGGATCCGAACTAAGTTTCTCCCTTGCGGCAGGCACTGACCATAGTTCCGGAAAATCTGTACCGGGCACTACCATATCATAATAGGGATGAAAGCGAAAATTCTGCCCTCTTCTGCCTGAATCCTGCCTGGCTGCAAATTCCTGAAAATGTGTGTGTCTGCGAAAAGCCGGAACCTGATACAGATCTCTTGCATAGTCCCACAAATTCGGATAGTCCGAAAGGCCGGGGCAGGGCCCAAGATGCCGTGAATAATTGATATCCAGTCTGGCCAGCGTTGTAAACAGGCGAATATCACTGTCCGTAATATAATCGCCAAGCAGGAACCGCTGTTTTTCCAGACATGTGTTCAGCACAGATAAACTGTCAAAAAATGTATGGTATCCTTCATAATAAGCCTCCACGGATCTGGCAAAACATGCACGGTATATCGCATCATTGACATTTTGATACAGCCAGCTGTTAAGCCTGTCGATCTTATCCTTCTGCCGAACCGGATACAAATCCGGCGCCTCCGGATGATGCAGAGGAGAAAATTCCGTCTCCAGCAAAACAGTCAGCATCTGGAAATCATTATTCACAACTGTCTTTGTCCGATAATCCACCAAAGCCGGCACGGTTGTCCTTCCCTTGTAGTCCCCATCCGTATTGTAATAAAGTTCGCTTAAAAACTGTGCTCCCGTTTCCGGATTAATATGACCCGGAGAATGGACAAATTCCCATCCAAGATCTTCCGGACGGTCCGTCCAGTCTACCGCTTCTGTTTTCACAGCTTCCGACAGTCCCAGAAGGTCGATCACAATCACAGCCCGATTAGACCAGGCACATCCGGTTGACCAAAAAAGAATATACCTTCCTTTTTCCACCGGATGCTCTTTGCTTCCCAAATGTCCGGTAAATGCGTTTGACTGCCGGCGAAAATAGCCGTTTTCATCAATTTCCGAGACTTCCGGAGTCCTGATCCTTATTTTCCTTCCGTTTACATCAACATAATCTGCCATATGTTCCTTTCCCATTTCTGTCTTTCCCATGTAAATTTAACTATTTCCTTCGTAATTATATCACAGCCCTGAAATCGGAAAAGAACTTTTTATAAAAATATTTGCAGATTCCTGTAATGTATATGACAACGTATTGAAAATTTCAATATGTATCCTGCATATATCGAAATAAGTGATTGGTAAATTGTTTTTTTCTGTGCGACAATATGGAATGATGAATAAATGGTTTCACTTTTTACAGGAGGAAAAAAATGAAAAAGAAAAGATTCGTTTCCGCTCTGCTGGTGGCGGCAATCACCGGCGCAATGTTGACTGGATGCGGCTCAGACAGCTCGTCAGAAGGCTCCGAAGAAAGCAAGGAAGAAAAGAAAACAATCCGCATTTCCACCACAGGGGAGCATGCATTTTTTTCAGAAACAAATGAGGACGGCGAGCTTCAGGGATTTGAAATTGATGTATGGAATGAAATTGCGGACCGTCTGAATTATGAGATCGAGTGGGAAACCGCCGGGTTCCCGGGCGTCATTGAACTGCTTGACAGCGGACGCGTAGATACTGTGGCTGACCAGATCGGTATCACAGATGAAAGAAAGGAAAAATACTATTTTACAGATACCTATTTCTATGTGCCATATAAGATTGTTGTAGCAGAGAGCACCAATGATATCAATAGTGTGGAAGACTTATACGGAAGGACCCTTGGACTTCTCAGCGATGATATTGCCTATGACTATTTTGATGAACTGGATCCGGATGGACAGATCAAGTATGTAAATTACGACGACAGTACAGCAGTGCCGACAGACGTAGCGCTTGGAAGGATTGACGCCACTTTGATGTCAGCTCTTCATATTGAATCTGTAAAACAGGAATCCGGACTTGAAATCAAGGGCGTAGGTGATGCAGTATATACAGAAAATGCCGGATATCCGTTCCAGAAAACAGAGGAAGGCAAAGCCCTGTGTGATGAAGTAAACGCTGTGATCAGCGATCTGAAAGAAGAAGGATTCCTTCATGATACGTCAGTAAAGTGGTTTGGATTTGATCCTATGGAAGAATAAGATTACAACTAACTAACCAAAAGGGGCCGTCACATGAGGAATTTAGTTCTCATGTGATAAGCCCCTTCTTTTGAAACCTTGGAGAAAAAAATGGATACATTTAGAATCGACTATTTTATTGAAATTATTCCCAAAATACTAAAGCTGCTCCCGGCGACAGTCATCGTCGCGTTTCTCTCCCTGATCCTTTCCCTGCTACTTGGTATCATACTGGCAGTCATTCGCCAGTACCGGATCAGAGGACTGTTCTCTTTGAGTACAGTCTATGTTTCTTTCTTCAGAGGGACACCATTTATCGCGCAGTTGTTTCTTTTTTATTATGGGTTTGCCCAGGTCAGCGAGACGATACGGAACATGAGCGCATTTACAGCTGTTGTTATTTGTCTGAGCGCTAATTACTGCGCTTTTATGTCCGAAGACATCAGGGCCGCTTTAAATTCCGTCACAAAAGATCAGTATGAAGCAGGACTTTCCATCGGGATGCGTCCGCTAAAAGTTGTTACCAAAATTATTATTCCGCAGGCTGCAAGAATCGCCGTGCCGGGACTTTCCAATAATTTTATCAACCTTTTCAAATCAACATCTATCGGATTTATGATCGGCTTCAAAGATATGATGGCAGCGGTCAGCATGGAAACCTCCAGAACCTACCGCTTCCTGGAAGGATATCTGGCAACAGTCGTCATCTACTGGATCATTATTTCCGCGTTGAATCTGCTCCAGAGCAAAATGGAAAAACGTCTGAACAGAATTTATTAATATGAAATGAAAGAGGCAAAACTATGATTCGTATTGACAATTTAAATAAAAGTTTTGGATCGCTGCATGTTTTAAAAGATATCTCTATCCGTCTGGAAGAAAGAAAAGTATTAGTCCTGATCGGGCCGTCGGGTACCGGAAAGTCTACCCTGCTTCGCTGTATCAATTATCTGGAAAAGCCTGATTCCGGCATCATAACAATTGACCAGTTTTCAGTAGACGCCAAAAACCATAAGAAAAACGAAGAATATGAACTTCGCGCCAGGACGGCCATGGTCTTCCAGAATTACAGCCTGTTCAAAAATAAGACCGCACTGGAAAATATCATGGAACCTCTAACGGCAGTACAAAAGATCCCTAAAAAAGAAGCAGAAGGTCAAGCACGGGAAATCCTGGAAGCAATCGGTCTGACAGAAAAGGCCGATTCTTATCCGTCCCAGCTGTCGGGCGGACAGCAGCAGCGGATCGGAATCGGACGGGCTATGGCAGTAAAGCCAAAAGTAATGCTGATCGACGAGCCTACTTCTTCACTGGATCCGGAACTGGTAGGGGAAGTATTGAACCTTTTATATAAACTGGCAAAGGAAAATACCACTATGATCATCGCCACCCATGAAATGGCATTTGCCAGACACATTGCCGATCATGTGGTATTTCTGGACGAAGGGGAAATCGCCGAAGAGGGAACCCCCGAAGAAATTTTTTCCGCCCCAAAGACACAGCGCTTACAGCAGTTTCTCCGCAAATTTGAAAAGCAGTCGTAATTTTTCCTTTTAGTATTTCTTTTTGAAATAAGCGATCGTCCTCTCGATCCCCTGCTCGATATCAACAGTCGGCTCCCAGCCCAACTCCCTTTTCGCATAGGAAATATCCGGTTTCCTTTTCACAGGATCATCCTCCGGAAGCGGCTGATGCACGATCCTGGAGCTGGAACCGGTCTTTCTTATGATCATATCTGCCAGCTCCAGGATGGTCATCTCATGGGGATTCCCCAGATTGACCGGCCCCGGAAAATTCTTTTTCTCCATGACCGCGATCATGCCGGTCACCAGGTCGTCCACATAGCAGAAACTTCTCGTCTGAGTTCCGCTTCCATATATGGTGATATCCTTGTTGTGTATGGCCTGCATGATAAAGTTGGAGACGACCCGCCCGTCGTTTTCCAGCATATGCGGTCCGTATGTGTTAAATATCCTTATGATCTTCGTGTCCGTTCCATATAATCTCCGATAATCGGAAAACAGGGTTTCCGCCACCCTCTTTCCCTCGTCATAACACGCCCTTGGCCCGGTGGTATTTACATTGCCTCTGTAGCCTTCCTTCTGCGGATGAATCAGAGGATCTCCATAAATTTCGCTTGTACTTGCCTGCAGGACTTTCGCATTCATTTTTCTGGCCATTTCAAGTACATTAAGCGCTCCCAGAAAACTGATCTTGGTCGTCATGATCGGATCGTACTGATATTGAACCGGACTTGCAGGACAGGCCAGATTATAGATTTCATCAATATCAAGATGCATCGGATGGATAATATCTGCATTCACAAACTCAAAATCAGGATTGGAATACAACTCTCCTATATTGTCATACGTTCCCGTAAACATATTGTCAATACAGATTACTTTATTTCCGGCGTCCAGCAGCCTCCGGCACAAATGAGAGCCTATAAATCCGGCTCCGCCTGTTACTAATATTCTCTTCATCTTTTTTCTCTCCGGTTTCCTTTTTATTTTTTCCTGAAAATCAATTCAGCCCCATATTTCTTATGAACAGTTTCCAGTATGTTTTCCGGTATCATCCGGTACTTTTTCCCAAGCATATATCCGTCTATCGTCATCTCATATTCTTCTCCCCCGGCCCTTAAGCTGTAACATCCCTGGCGGCACAGCTCCGGCTCGCACCGCCCTGTCTCGTATTCCAGATAACAGATCCTTCCCAGCGTCTGGTATTGAAGGAGTGCGTTGTCAAAAAACGGTACAAGCCCAAATGAATACAGCCTGCCCGCAAGTTCCTGATCCCCTGTCTCCATGCCGGTAAATCCTCTTTCCTTCAGGAACTGAAGAAACTCATCTGAGTACCTCCGCTCCCGCACTCTCCCCATCTGTCCCCAGATAAGGCGTATATTCTTATACGATCCGGCAGCCATCCTGGCAGTCCCGAAGTCCTGGACGATCACACAGGATTCCTTTTTATATCCGTCCATCAGGCGTAGGATGGCTGTTACTTCTTCTAAGTTTCTCCCGGTAACATACAACGGCGCCTGGTAAACCGCCTCCTTCTTAGAGGCAAGAACACGGTCCATCAAAAGGATCAGATCCGCAATTCCATTTTGAAACATACGTTTCTGACAAAACAGATCTCCTAAAATGACCCCCTTTACTTCGCTTTTTTCAATCAGTTCTTCTATTCTCCCAAGATCATAGGTCTCTCGGCCTGCAAAATATTCCCTCATTTTCACACCTCATACCAGTTGCTTCGTCTTATATAATGCATCATCCCCGGGATTTCAGACAAATGCTCCAGATAAAACTTCTTGCTTTCCGCCATATCCTTCACTCTTCGCAGAATGTAGTCCAGATTGTTTGTTCTTCCTTCCACTTTAAAGGAGCGTATGCCCATTCCAAGGTAAATCCCCATTGTGCGGTGTATTTTCCCCGGGGGATTTCCGATCCGTTTTGCAGGCCCAAGGAATGTCCCGTCTTTCAAAAGTTCATATTCTTTCTGACAGTACACACTGTATCCTTCCTTTTGCCCGAAATGAGGAAGCAGGCACTGGCGGTTGGAATTGAAACAGATCCCGCCATCGGCCACGATCTCATAATCCATATCCGGAACTTTGTCCGTCAGATCCACAATCTCGTCTACAAATAAATCGGAAGACAAAATAATGCGGCTTACTCCCATTTCCTGCAGCATGCGGACGTCTTCGTGATTATAGACCCCCGTGAGTGTGCTTGCATGAAGCTGAGCATGTCTGACTATTTTGGAAACGCGGTTCATCAGCCCGTAATCTGACAGGATCAGGGCGTCAATCCCCTTTTCATCCAGCTCTTCTATCAGCCCGCATAGCTCTTCTATTTTCTCTCCGGGAACATTTGCATTTATCGCCGCAAACAGTTTTTTTCCCTCTTCGTGAACTGACGGCAGCGCTTCCCATATCTCTTCCGCTGAAAAGTCTGAAGATTCCGGTCTTGCACTGTACCCGGCAAGCCCGACATAAACAGCATCCGCACCGTTTTTCAGTAAAGGAGCTATATCTGCCGCCCTTCCCGCCGGTGCAAGTATTTCACACTCTACTCTCTTCATATTGCACACCTCTTTTATCCGCTGCAAAATATTTTCTTAAATATCCTAAGGTACTCCAGGCATAAATAATAATCCAGCTCTGACTCCCCCGGCCCGTATTTATAAGAGATCCGGAAAGAAGGATCATAAAACTCGTTTGTTTCCTTTACTTTGGCAATAAACGCCTCCTCGTCTTCAGAATCCCGGAACAATGCGCACAGGGAAGTGCTGCCGGGGTTCTTTCCTACAAGGGTGTTTGTTTCATCATCAAAGTATTTTCGGCACATTTCCTTCTGTCTTATTTTGGAAACGCCGTTTTCCTCCATTATTTCAGCCCCAAGATCCTGCATTTTTCTGCTGATAAATGGATATAGCCCTGTAATCCCAAATGCCTCCAGCATCAGCACACTCTTTTTCAGTACGACCATGGCCCCCAGTTCATATGGATTATCATTGTAATTTGTCAGATATGGGGGCGCCTTACGGTCATAAAAATTCCGGTTAAATACCTGATCCGCTCCTTCGCCCAGCAAAATATATCGGACATGCTCCTCTTTCAGAAGCTTTGCCAGCGCATATTGAAGGAAAATCCCCCGTTCATAAAGATTCCCCTCCAGCGTCTCAACAATTTCTTCCAGACGCTCCCGTATCTTAGGCCCCACGCTTCCTTTCCGAAGGCTGACATTCCCGGCATGAGCACACAAGTTTGCCGCCACGCCTGTCTCGTCCAATCCCCGGGCCGCACCGACGGAAAATCCACATGATGGTATCCCTCTTTCCTTCAGAAAATGCAGGATGAGATTGGAATCAAATCCTCCCGAGATCGCCAGATTAACCTGCCCCTTTTTTGACAACGCCAGATCGATATAGGAATTGATGATTGCTCTTTCTCTTTCATACATCTGATCCAGGCTGACCTTCTGCCTGTTCGCTTTTGTCCTTTCCAGTCGATGTATGTTAAGCTCTCCTGCTTCTATTTCCAGGTATTCTTCCGGAAGCAGCTTATAAACATCACGTACCAGCGTGTCCTTTGTCCGGATAAATCCGTTGTATATAAATTCACTGATCAGTTCCGGATCATCCTGGAAACGGCATTGATAAGAAATGGCAGACAGCAGTTTCAGTGAAGTGAAAATATAATACCTGCCGTTATGTTTCAGATAAAAGACAGTCTTATTTCCTCCCATTGTGCTCCGGATGACCCGGCAGGAACCCGGTCCTGCCGGATTTTCAACAGCGGTAAACATCTCTTTATTTCCATATACATACACCTGTTTCCCGTCACGGTCTGTAATCTCTTCCCCTTCTGTATACAGAAATCTCACAGAACCGGTTCTGCCTGTTTCTAATAAAAAGTTCATTCTTCTCTTCCCGCCCCCGCCTTTTCCAGAAAATAATTTTTATACTCCCGAAGATTTACCTTCAGGCAGCCGATCTCATCGCTCATAATGAACGCGCAGTCCATACATACCCTCGGCACTTCTCCTGAAATAAATTTCTTCCGAAATGTTTTCAGTTCCTCATAATTATGATCAATCGTTTCTTCTCTTTTTTCCTGTCCTCTGTTATAGGGAATTTCAGAGCATGGCCTCACTTTGCCGGATGAGTTGACGTACAGCCCGAATCCGATCCAGTGACAGATCCCTTCACAGGAAATTGCTCCTTCCGTAGAGTACAAATGAGGTTCAAACAAATGGGACTCTTTTAATTCTTTATATTTTTCTGCCAATCCTTCATAATATTTATCGCCTTTATAAAACGGCTCCTCATGGATCTGTTCCCTTTCCCGCTCCGCCTTCTTACAGTCAATGACATTGTTCCGCATGATAACAGGCGTTACTACGCGTATCCCGATCCTTTCCCCTTCCTGCTTCGCCCTCTCCAGTTCCCTGCCGGCAAAATTAGGATAATAAATCAGCTCGTCTTTTTCATTTCCCAGAAAAAGATTAGACCCCAATCTCCCAAATCTTATTTCTTCAAATCCTAATTCTTTTGCCATGCGCACGAGACTGACTGCTTCCTCAATATTTTGTCTCATAGCCACGACTGACATAAAAAGCTGCACATCCGGACAGTTTTCACGCAGTATAGTCAAATTTTTGATAAATTTGGCAAAAGAAGCTCCTCTTCTTATGGATTCGTACGTTTCTGCACAGGCCCCGTCACAGGAAACGTTCATTCTCGCAAAAACTTTATTGATCTTAGGCAGGCTGTCCATTGGAAGATGCTGCAGATTTGTCGTAGTGAAAATCTTTACCTGATATGTTTCAAAAATGGAAATGATCTCTGAAATCTGCGGATGAATAAAGGGTTCCCCATATCCGTTGATCATAACGATCCTGCAGGCTGCAAAATACTGCTTAAGTTCATGGAATTTATCGCGGGACAGGTATTGTGCATCGCTGTTTTTTTCATAGCAATGTTTGCACATCATACATTCACAGTCGCAGAAGCTGGAAAGTTCCATATGCATCATCACCGGAGTATGGCTGTATGTCTCCATCTGATGTTCCGTTTCATATACAGCCAGAATATTATTTGCGATCTTACTGATCTGATAATCTCCTTTTGCTTTAGAATGTTCGATCAATTCCGGCAGCTGTGTGTGATCAGTCAGTTCATAGCTTTTATGATCGTATTCCAGTTCCATCCTTTGGCTGAAATCAAAGTGAAAAAATATATTACTGTATTCTTTCGTAAGATCCTCTCTCTTTATCTGCATATTGCCTGTTTCCTCTTAATCTTATAAAACTACTCTTCCCCATTAATAAGAACTGTAAGCTCCCCGGTGCACAGAAGCCAGCAGCCGGCGCACTGACACTTTTCCATCTTTTTGCGCAGCTCCATGTATTTCTCACCGTACCAGATATCTGACAACGTATGATTTTGAAGATTATCGACCGGCCCGAATCCGCCGCTCCAGCAGGGAAGCACATTTTCATAGGTATCTACATAGACTGTGGAATATCCTGCCAGACACCGGTATCCGTCAGGCAGTATTTTATTCTCGCACATAAAAGCTTTAAAGTGCCGCAGAAAAGTAATGGAATTGGTGATCAGATATCCCTCTTTCTTCATCTGTAACAGTTGATCCATAACGGTTTCAACCTCCCTGGCGTCAAATTCCGCCAGTTCATCTCTCATATTAAAAACAAATCTGTGGTAGGGGCTGAATTGCAGGGAAACACCTTTTTTTGAATAGTACCGGACCATTTCCGGCATCTGCCCTATATTTTTGGCTGTGATCACCGGTGTAATATGTAACTTGACAGTTTCATCCTTCTGCATAAGTCCTCTTACTGTTTCAATCCCCTCCAGTACAGGGCCGATATCTACTCCCCGCTGTGCAAGGTAATCTTCTGCATCTAAGGAGTCCAGAGAGATGATGAAATATCGCAGTCCGCTTTCGTAGAGGCTTTCGGCTCTCTCCTTTAAAAGGCAGCCGTTTGTCAGAAGGACAGGAACCACATTGCTGTCGGCGATCTGTCTGACAATCGTCTCCACATCTTTTCGCACCAGCGGTTCTCCACCGCTTATGCTGATTGCCTTTACGCCCATCTGTATGGCCTCGCCAATGATGGACTGCAGGCGTTCCAGGGAAATTTCCTGCTTCACTTCATTTTGGATCCTGCTTTTTGCATGATTGCAGTAAACGCAATCCGAATTGCAGTAATTTGTTATTTTCATCATCATATACTGTGGGGGCATACTGACCTTTTTCGCTTCTATTTCTTTTCGGATGGCAGAGCGCACTTCATCAAAGCCGGTTCCCTTTTCCCCGAATAGCATTTCTTTTATATCATTTACCGAATCATAAATTGTCATTTTCCTCTACCTTCTTTGTCCCTGATATCGTTTCTTTCCTTAAAATTCCGGGTTTTTCAGCCACTGGCACTCCCCGCACCATTTTGGCAGCTTCCCTTCTCTCATCTTAAGGCGGAGCTTTTTATAAAAAGGTCCGTTCCATATTTCCTCAAAAGTTTGTTCTTTCAGACTGCCATAGCGGTGGCTCACATCATAGCAGCATGTCGTCAGATTCCCGTTAAGATCAATATAGCACCGTTCCACTGCCCATCTGCACAGATCGCCGTAATCAAATAATTCCCGCGTAAAATCTTCCTCCCTTACGGAGCTGCCCAGATACTGCCGGGACAATACCTCATGATAAGCTTCTGCTTTTCGGATCCTCTTTTCTGCCTCTTTTTCCTCGCCGTGTATTTTTTCCAAATCCCGCGCCGCGTCTCCTCTTTCCGGAGACTGAACCCGGGGCAGCTGTATCCTGATCCCCCGCTCCCTGGCTGCATTTGCCGCTTTTTGGGCCTGCTCCATCAGATAATGGGGATAGAGATCCGGCGCATCTTTTTCATTGCCTATGATGGGGTTTATTCCCAGCGAGTGAAAACGAACAGATGCAAATCCATAATCCGCCGCAAAACGGACCAGATTTTCCATATCTCCTATATTCTGGCGCATCAGCACACAGTCCATATTCTTTTTCAAATGGGGGGCAACCTTGTTCAGCTTTTCAAGATTAGCCTTAAAATCCTCAAAACACAGCCCTTTTCTTATGGATTCATACAAGTCCTTTTCGGCCCCGTCGCATGATATGTTAAGAAAGGAAAATGCATGTCCCATATCATTCCACAGCTGCTCCGGAACTACTGTAAAATTCGTGTTCATGCCAACCTTCACTTCATATTTTCCAAAAAGGGCAAGGGACTTGTCAATATTTCCGTAGAGAAAAGGCTCGCCATCTCCGTTCAGCATCACGGTTTCCGCGTATTTCAGGATATCTTCCAGGGCATAGAGCACATCCAGGTCAATATCTTTCGCCCCTCTGTTTCCGGTATACAGATGGTTGCACATAATGCACTTTGCGTTGCAGCGGGTCGTATGTTCAATCTGAAGATATCTGGGATAAAAGGAAACGGACCCGTCCCAGTCCCTGTCCGGTATTTGTTTTCCTTCTTCAAATTCCAGGATTTGATCCCTGTTTTCCTGCTTTTCCTTCTCAAACATATTTTTATTCTCCCAGCAGTGTTTTCAGTTCCTGTTTCTGCTTTTTTTTCAGCCTGGTATCCTGATAAAAATCCGGGCTGATATCTACTGTCAGATATTTCAGCTCTCCTCCTTCGATCATGCCGCATTTCAGGCACGCCTCCGGAACATAGCCCGAATAGAAGATCTCTCTGCTTTTCTGCATCAAAGGAGCGTTCCATACAGAGAGGAACTCCCCTTCCTTCGATACGTTTCCGGCGCGGTATATTAAATTTCTGCAGCACATGGAGATATCGCCGTGCAGATTTGTATAGCAGTTTTTCAGCAGCCAGTCGCAGACTCCGGAACATCTCACCTCTGTCGGTACCGTTGTATTTTGCTCCTGATCATGTGTCTCAATGTAACGATTCACGATTTCGGCTGTCTCCAGCATTTTCTGCTCTTCTTCTTTCGTTTTCCACATAGGTATCCTTCTCATTTGAGTAAGTTCGTCCTGAATTTCATCAAATGTAATTGCACGGTTTAATCCCCCGGCATTTGCCACTACGACATGGATTCCCAGTTCTTCTCCCTTCTCCAGTGCTTTCACGGAATAATATTCGGTCACTTTAGGGTAATGGAGCATGACATCCCCGGCATTTCCGATGATCAGGTTAGGATTCAGGTTCAAAAAGACCACCTGGTCCGCCCCCGCCTTATGAGCCAGTTCCACCATCTGCGGCATTTCGCAGACGTTCTGGCGCATCATGACCATGGATATGATCTTCTTCACATGGGGCACTCTCTCTTTTAATTTGTACAGATTGCTGATCAGTGTTTCATAGGACATGCCGATCCGAATGGATTCGTAGGTTTCTTTGCTTGCGCCGTCAATAGAGATCGCAAGCCACTCAAAATCTTTCCCTATCCGCTCTATCAGTTCGTCATCCAGCACAGACAGGTTTGTGTTGGCAACTATCTTATTCCCGTATCCGACATACAGATCGATCTGCTGTTTTACCAGTTTACTGATGAACGGCTCTCCCATCCCGTTGAGATTAATACGTCTGCTTAGCTGTATCGCATCTCTCATATGCTCCAGCGTCTCCATACTGAGGATCTCCGCTTGTTTATTATGAGTGAAATAATGTTCGCACATGATACATTTGCTGTTGCAATAGTCTGTTGATTCAATTTGAAAAAAGTCCGGATAAGATCGATTTACTGTGTTTTTGCAGAGGAAATCAATATCGCACAACACTTCGTTGATGTCCTTTGCACTGTCCCAGTCCTCTTTCTTTACATATGTCTCTCTTTCTTCTTCCAGCAGATCCGCCCGGGATACAGCAAACAGGCGTTTTTTGAAATATACATATACAGACGGGTAACCTGCTGTTTCATCCTTTTTCAGCAGATGTACCAGTTCGTGATCAACAGCTAAAATTTCTCCTCCCACTGTCAGATCTTCATATGCGGCAAATTTCACCTCTGCATCCGGGAAAGATACGCTTACAGCTTCCCTGATTTCCATCTTATGATCTTCCAGACAATACACGGTTGCTTTCATAAAAGAATCCCCCCTTTTCTCCATTATGAGAATTTCGACTTCAGGAACACATTTGCAATTCCCAGTTTTATTTTCAGCGATTTGAAGCAGCAGACCAGGATAAATATACAAAAAAGCCCTGCCCACACATTTCTCTTCGCCATACACAGTCCAAACATAACCGGCATGATGATATTGAGAAGCGCTTCCAGCGGAACAGAATCATAGGACACCAGCCAGTCTTTTTTGGCATAAACATTGAGCACTTCGTAAATGCAGAACTCTAATATAAAATTAAAGGCCAGCCCGGAAATGATAATAACACTGTACCTGGCAAATAAAGGAACCAGCAAAAAGATACAGCACACTCCTTCCGCCATACATAAATATAAAATCCATTTTCTTATATTCATCTGCCGGTCGGAGACAAACGTATGAGTACCTGTCGCTCTGTCATTTTCCCTGTCGATAAACTGATGGATCAGAATATATCTTAAACCGTCAAAAAATGAAAGACAGAACCAGACGATCCACAAAAATATATTGAGCCTGTTCCAGTTAAGAAACAGAAGCAAAACAACAAGCGGCATACAATGCTGGGCAAAAGAACACTCGATAAGCCCCCAGATACCTCTTTCCTTAAAGCGGATGCCCGGAACGGAGTAGGCCACCCCCAGAAATGTGGTAAGAAAAACTGCAGCTACGGCGAAAATCTTATTGTCCGCATAAAGAAGGATGGGTACATCGCCTGCTAAAGCCATGAGAAGAAAGGACAGCCAGACAGCCCACCGCGGCAAATTCCCTATTACCTTTTTCTTCCCGGCCATTTTGTCAATCTCCAGATCCGAGAAATCATTTGCCACATAGCTGACTGCCAGGAACATGGAAAGGAACAGAAAATAGACGAGCAGCTCTTTGCAGGCGGCAAGAGCGTCCGTCTGGTCAAGGCAGATAAAATACGCCTGTATTCCAAGCATCATCGTCACTTTGGAACTCATCCACTCATCGACCCGGAGATATTTTATTACTGCTTCCATTCCTTCTTTTCCTCCGCAACTTTTATGACTTTATTTACCGCAATCAAAAACCAGCTTGTGTACTTTTCCGGTCGGCGGACAATATCTTCTTTTAATTCCTGCAGATCGATCCATTTTATTTCCGAGGCTTCTTCCCGGTTTAATTCAATGCTTCCAGAGTAGTCCGCCAGAAATACATGGTCAAATTCATACTCATACAGATTTTCGGCAAATACGGTCCGATACATAAAGTCAAACAATTCTTCCACATCGCAGTCTATTCCCAGCTCTTCTTCCAGCCTCCTGTGGACCGCCTCTTTAAGAGACTCCCCTTTTCTCGGATGGGAACAGCATGCATTCGTCCATAGTCCTCCGGAATGATACTTATTCCGGTTTCTCTTTTGGATCAGCATCTTTCCGTCATTTACGATAAAAACAGAAAACGCCCGATGCAGCAGACCCTTCTCATGCACATAGGCCTTTTCTCCATATCCGATTTCCTCATCCTCTGCATTTACAAGTATTAATTCGTCCATTTCTCTTTCCTTTTCCATTTTCTTATAATTTATCCCGATACTGTTCATCTATCTGTCCCCACCAGTCCGGGACAGGGTTTTCATAGTTATGAAATAACTGCACAAAATTATCTGCCTGGTTTACGATCCTTTTTCCGCTTTTATGGTACTTATAAATTGCATAATCCAGCAATTTTATAATACTGAAATATAAATTCACCTTCCAGAATTCCTCCGGTATATCAAGATCAAAATATGACATGATGGCCGCATAGGAAAATGGCCTGTACTTTTCCTGAGAAATTGCAGAAAGATATGTAAAATCTGCAAAACAATCCTGGATCGTCCCTGAGTCGAAATCATAAATATATAATTTCCCGCCTGCAGATATGAAGTTTTCCGGCCGGATATCATTATGTACAATCCCTGCTCTTTCTTCTGACAGAATCGCTCTGTTGCTTTTCAAATAATCCATTGCCCGATCCATTCCCCTGAAATCAATTCCGCATCGTCCTATTTCCTGCTCCAGCTCTGATACTGCCCTCGCGGTCTTTTCGGCGATACTGACGCCCCCGCTTTTCGCCGCCCTCCTTACAAACTCCTGATGGTGGAGCTCATACAGCAGCCGGCCTGCTTTCTTTCCAAAGAGGACCATGCTGTCCGGTCTTTTATCGAACGCCTCATTCAACTGCTCTCCTTTTATCCATTCTGTTATCGTAACAACACGGCCGGCCGCCATGCCGTAAAAGAGCGGTCCAAGAACACAGGGATTCTCATGGCGGATCCGCCACAGCGCCTGATACCAGGCTATTCTGTTTTTGTTCCTCTCCTCCCCATCCAGGCGTCCTTCGATCACTTTGACCATATAATCTTTCCCATCACAATGGGCTTTTGCTTTTATATCAAAAGAGCGGCCTCCCGGCACTTCTTCCAGCGTATATCTTTTTCCTCCAAAACATTCCTCTATGAAAGGTCTGTATCTTAACATATCCTGTTCCAGATTTCCCTCTGCAGATGTCATCATATCTGATCCCTCCAGACAACTTCTATCATGGCTTTCCTTCTTTTTTCTTCCAAATTTACCGTATAGAAAAATCCCTTTTTTTCAACACATTCCGAAACATCTGTCCCATTGCAGTACACAGCCTCCGGCTCTTTGACCGAGAGAATGCCTGTCTTTCCCTGCTCTTTCATGAGAGCCGTCATTCTGTCTTTTGACCTGTATACGTCCTCCACCGCCGTAAATCCTGCATATTTTTCTTTTAATCCCAGGAAGGTCCCCGGACTTTCGGCGCCAAGTATCTCATACCAGGCAAATCCGTCTCCCCCGATCTCCTCTTCTATGCGCTCATCCTTTCCGCATATACGGGCGGTCTGGTTAAAATAATCATAGACCCAGTATTGATCGTAATGGGAAATATCCCATATATCAGACGGAGAAAAAACGACACGCCGCCTCTGGCTCGAAAAGTTAAATACGGCAACTCCGCCTCCCTTTTTCCCTTCCCCATAAGCGGCCACATTGGTCAGCTTCAGCACTTTTGATTCTCGGGGATCTGTGAAAATACAGTCTGCCGCCGGCCTGGCTCCCCTGTCCATCATGAGGATTTCCCCGTCCAGATAGATAAGCGGTTTTAATACTTCAGGGATCGTTCTGCCGATTTTATCACTGATATAAACCGGCCCGCCGCTGATTCCCCGCAAAAGGCTGTGTTTCACACTGTCTTTATGGTCCGTCCAGAACATATCCCAATCACAGTAATACAACATATCCTGATACAGTGTATTGTAAGCGTTTTGTAAAAGATGTTCCGGGAATCCGCTTTCCCGGTCCGGGAAAAAGTCATCACTGCTTCGGGATACAGCAGAAGATGGCCTCGCCAATATCTGTTCCATAGACATACCCATGCAATTGATAACCGCCCCGTCAAAACAGGTGGCAGCTCCCTCCAGGCCTTCCTGAATCTCCCTTGCCGCACGGCACACAGGAGCTGTATTCTCAAAATAATTCTTTACCGCGCTCTGCCCGTCCACCTTGAGAAAATCAACCCCTTCTTTTCTCAAGATTTTATACCAGCTTCTGTAGAATGCAAAAGCGGCGTCTGCCTGCGGCTTCGGAAGATACCTGCCGTTTGCCGTGCGGCACAAATGCTCCCTTTCTTCCCTCTCCAGGATACTTCCGGGAAGAATGCCGCCCCAGTATCCGCCCAGCGCATGCCATACGCCAAGCCAGGAAATCTCCTTCGGCCTGCAGATTTCTGCCTTCATTTTCAGAAATCCTTCCGGGAATTTCTTTTTATCAGGTTCAAAATCATACAATCTGCTCCCCTTTGCGGAAAGCCAGCCGTCATCCAGCAGGATCCAGCGCACCGGCACTCGTTTTTCCTTAAATTCCCGGGCCTTTTCTCTTATTTTCTCTTCGTCCGCTTCCTGGTAAAATGCATTCCAGGTACACCATCCCAAATAACGAAATATTTCAGGGAACCTTCTGTCCTCTCTTTTTTTGATCCCTTTAGAAGCGGCCAGACAGGCAAACGCCTTTTCCACTGCCCGGTAAATATTTCTGTCTTCCACGTAAAGGAATACCGGCTCATCTACCTGGCTCATCCCTCCCATGAAGGCGGTCATTTCCAGAGAAATCAACATCTCTCCTCCCGGTGCCAGGGTAGTTTTATAACTTTCCCCCACGCCCGGGATCAGGCAGGCGTAATGATCTGCATATTTCAGGAAAGCCACCTGGGTTCCCGGCGGAATTTCAGCAAAACTGTTAAGAAACGCAGGTCTGGTCCACCAGTCGCTGAATAAATACATGGCCGTGATCTTCTCCGGTTTTTCCGAAATATACAGATCCAGAGTCACCGGTGTCTCCATCCTGAGGTTGGCATTTTCCTCCACTGCTGTATTGGAAATCGTAAAGGTAAGCCATCCGGTCTGTCCATCTGGGATTTTCCCAAGAACAAACCCTCCTGTGACTTCTTTCCCGTCTTCAAACAGCCATCCTTCCCTTTCTCCTTCCCGGACAGGTTTCTCCTGTGCCAGTTCCAGCTCTCCTGTCTTTTGACGCCGTACTTTCAATACTGCTTTTTTTATCTCTATCATCCTTTTTTCGCCGCCCTTCCCCCAATGGACGCCTGCTATTTCAGCCCGCCGGTGAAATCCAGGGCATCTTTTACTGCCAGTGAAATTCCCTCTCCGTCTTCCGGATTGGAAGTATTTGATGCATCTCCAAGATAAACAATGGAATCATCTGTATGTACTCTTCTGTTTCCGATTCCCATAATGGCGCCCCGCGGCTTTCTCTTCCACTGATAATCAAAGCCCAGGTATTCCTCCACCCGCGTTTCCAGAAATTGCTGAAATCTTGCTGCAAGCAGATTTTTCTCTCTTTTCAGCCATAATCCGACATTATATTCTCTTTCGCCCACACGGAAGATCCAACCGTATGTCCCCTCATATTCTGCCCTGTAATCAAACAGGAAAAAAGGACTCCCGGCAGCATCTGCCTGAAGTATGGCAGATATTCCAACGGGGCTTCCTGCATCAGGGCGAAGCAGCGCTTTGCCGTCAAGCTTTATTTTTGCCAAAGCTCCTGCTGCAAGTACGAGCCTTTTTGCTTTGATGCCGCATACTTCATATCCCTGATCCACACTTCTTATTTCCCCGGCGTTCCTGTTATAATAAAGAGGTATGTCTCTGTCTTTGATAAAATATTGCCTGAAAGCAGCGTCTGTCTTATCTCTTGCCAGGCCGTATGCTTCTTTCCCGTAATCTCCGATCCTGTCCTCATACATCTTTCCATTTACATAATGAATATATCTTTGAATTTTCACAGCACCGGCATCCATAAGAGATTCTATCGGAAAATCTATGCTTCTAAGAGCCTGGACACAGACGTAACTGATACCGTCCCCGCATACTTTTCTATAATGTTCAGGCTGTTTTTCCAACACGCACACTGAATAATTTTTCCTTTTTAATTCCCCCGCGCAGACACAGCCTGCCGGACCTGCGCCCACAATGATATAATCGTACATCATAGGAACGAATCCCCCTCCAATTGTTCAGCGGCTGCAATTGCCTTCGGATGTAAATGGCAGTACCTGCATGCCGGAAGATATTTCACTGAAAAGAATTTTTTTATTTTCGCCGCCATTTCCTTTTTACTATGGATTTCTTCCAGAGAAATGATATCGTCCGCCCCTCTCTCCATGCCATGCTGCGCAAGATAACTTGCCTTTCCGCACCGGTACAGTGTTCTGCCATGAAATACAGTGCAGCTGTTCATCGGACAGCGAAGGAACATCCCTGCCAATTCCTTACCCGAGTAATTGTGTTTTTCAATCTCTCCAAAATCCAGCCAGATTTCATGGAACTGATATTCATAAGGCACACCACATTCCTTCAGCTTTTCGATCAGCCATCTTTTATTCTCTATATACCTTTGATCGAGATTGGGATAATTGGAAATATGAACGGTCACACCGCCGTCTTTTATAGCGCGGATCACCCCGTCATCCGGAACAATGGTGGCGTTGGTCGTCAGTTCCAGCGTTTCTATTTTGGGGTTTTCTGCACATATTCGAACAATCTCTTTCAGTTCCGGGTTGAGAAAAGGCTCACCGCCAATGATATTTGCCACATAAATCCGATCTATATATGTTGTCAGTGCTTCCAGATTTTCACGGATTTCTTCTGCAGTAAAATGCCTTCTCTGACGGAAATACGGAATGCATTTTGCACAGCGCCTGCACCTCAGATTACAAAATGTCGTAATATCTATATCAGTAAAGGGCAGAACGATCCTGGAATCGGAATTTAATATGATGTTTGCCTTTTCTCCAAAAGTACGCCTTATCCTTCGTTCTCTGTCAAAGCCAAAGATCCTTATTCGGTTATAATATCGAAATCGCCCGAAACGTGGCGCAATATATCTGAATTTTTTACGAAACATCTACTGCCTCCGCAAGTTCACGGTAATACCGTTCCTCTCCAAAATGGTTCGCGCTGTTTTCATAACGATGGGGAGCCTTATCCTGGTCATAAGAAAGAAACGCGTCCCGGATATTTTTTTCAAAGGAATCTCCCCGCTCAAAAAATATTTTGTTGCTGTAATTCGCAGAATATTCCGGAATCCCTCCTGCTTTTGACAACAAAAGGAAATTTCCCATTGACATTCCTTCCAGTACAGTAAGCGGAGCCGGATCATCCATAATAGACGGTACGATCTGTGCGTCTGCCATCACATGATACTTTGCAACATCCTCATGGTTAATATATCCTGTCAGGATGATACTCTCCGGAGACTGTGCCGCCTCCTTTTTGACCGCCCTGTAATAATAAGACTCTTTATCCGATCCCGAACTGGCTGATCCGACAATAAACAGGCGGGATTTATGCCGAAGGCGCGGCAATACAGCGCGAAATGCCCTGGTCATTTCCAGCACTCCCTTTTCCGGACTCACACGCCCCGCAAACAGATATATCGTCTCTTCCTCACCAACATGGTATCTGTCACGCATTTGTTCCCGAAGGCTCTGCCGTTCTTCTGTCGAGTACGTCCACCCTCTTATACCATTTGTGACCTTTACAATTTCCGTATTCCGCAATTGGGGAACAGTCTGGTACAGATGGTCTTTCACATAATCACTGACTGCCAGTATCTTCCTGCAGCGGGCAAGATAAGGGATCATCTCCTCATTATCCACCAGATTGCTGTGCATGTGATACATACATTTGCGCTCAAACTCTTCCCCCATTACTTCAGACAGTTTTTCAAGCAGGGACATGTTGTTTTCCACGATCACCGCATCATATGCTTTTAAATCCAGCGTTTCCGTAATCTTCTTTATATAATGTCTGTTCCGGAAACAGTACTGCCGAAACATACTTCTCCAGTCCTTCTCTATTCTGTCAACATAGAGATAATACATCTTATCTGCAAGGGAAAGATAAAACGGCGTCCTGAAGTAATAATATTTCACGCCCTTCGTTTTTGCTTTTATTTCCCTTCCCTTAAACACACAGCTCGCAACAGAAATCTCATATCTGTCTTCTTTCGCATTATTTTCCGTAAATGTATCGATCAGTTCTTCAACGGCTCCGCCTTTGTTCGCCGGTATCGGAAAAATACCCGCCGAGATAAACAATACTTTTTTCCGCCTCATATGTTGATCACACCACACTTCACGCTTCCGTAATATTTCCCTGCCAAATGGCATATGATTTCAACGACAAAAAGCCAGCTGTATGTTTCACCTTTAAAAATTCCCTTTATATTAGAAACCAGGGCTTTATATAAAGTTTTGTCTATACTGACTCTATTATTTGAATATACTTTTTGAAGTTTGGAACTTGAAATACCGTTTCTGAAGCTCTTCTTACAGATTCCTTTCAGAGTTCTCGGAGAGTGTGCCGTAATCTTTGCCGAAGGCACATATTTCAGTTTTGCCCCTTGCTCCAATGCTCTCCAGCATATATCTATATCTTCCGCATTGTTGGCAAAAAAGTTACTGAATCCTTTTATCCGGCACAGGAGAGAACGTCTGTATGCACAGCTTGCTGTAATAAACGCTGTATTCAATGTTTTATCCTGCACATAATAAGGCTCGTCTCCATATGACATCAAAATCTGAAGGGATAGACGTCCCCAAAATTCCTCGTATTTATTATCCGACTTAGCGGGTCTGATGTAAGTGCCCAGTCCGTCAATGTCATCCTCTTCAAATGCTTTTCGTATCTCTTTTAACCAGTCTTTATCGGGAATGCAGTCCGCATCAATAAAGGCAATAATATCTCCTTTCGCTCTTTTTATCCCTGCATTTCTCCCGCCGGCAGCATGTCTTTTTTTATTTTCAACTACAATTGCACCGTATTTTTTTGCAATCTGCTCTGTACGGTCCGTGGACATCCCATCTGAGACAATAATTTCGTAAGGCTTTTCTGTTCCATCTGCCAATGCCTTCAAACACCGTCCGATACATTTTTCCTCATTATAAACAGGAATTACAACTGAGATCCTCATACTTTTCTCCTCATATCTTAACCATTTTCTTTTATAAACCTTATCGCATGCCCATCATACGCAAGCTTTTCTTTCGGGACAAACTCTATTGCCACCTCATTCATGAACAATTCATCTATTTCTTTCTTCATCCCCGGCGAAACGCTGTAACCATCCCTCTTCTCAAGTACCACTTTGATCCGGTTTCCTTTTTCCTGCAGGGCACGGTATTCTCCTTCAAAACCATACTTGAACAGACATTCTTCCAGCATACGTGGGAAAACATACTGCCCCTTGATCTCCAGACAGTCCGCCAGCCTTCCTTTATAGCGGAATCTTGGAAGATCTCTGCCGCAGCGGCACGGAGATGTATCCACTGCAATGTAATCATCTGTCCAATACCGAAGGATCGGGAAGCCCTTATCCCACAGGGTCGTATACACTGCAACTCCATACTCTCCCGGCTCTACAGGCATATGGGTAACCGGATCCAGAACTTCGATCAGCAGATATTTGTCCAGATAGTGCAGCCCGTCCTGATAGCGGCATTCCCCGGCCATGGGCCCAAATACTTCGCTCATGCCAAACATACTGTAACAGCTGGCTCCCCACATTTTTTCAATAAACTTCCTGCGCCCTTCCGTCAGAAACCCGCCGCCCAGAAGCAGCATTCTCACATTGGATTCCCCGGCGCTTTTCACGTACTGCGGATTGTCTGCGATCGAACACACCACACTTGGCCTTGTTGCAATAATTGTAATCGGCAGAGCTTCTACAAAATCGATCATATTATCCGGAGAGGGCTCCGGACAATTCACATATCCGCTTCCCATGGTCGTAAACTGCCACATCATTGAGTGAGCCATAACTCCCGTATCAACCGGAGCAAATACTCCTCCGAGGTCCCTTTCATTTACCCCGAGCTCACTGTAGAATGCTTTCACAAATTCATTGTAAACTTTTTTATCCTTCTTACTATATACATAAAAAGTTTTGCTGCCTGTTGTGCCGCTGCTTGAGAAAATGCCGTAGACGTCTTTTGTCGTTGCCGACGTTCTATCGAATGGCTTTGTGTTTCTCAGATCATCCTTGTACATAAACGGAATTTTTGAAAAATTTTCATAACTTTCAAAATCCTGCGCCCCGGAAATCTTGTCTGCGTAAAACGGCTGCGAGAAAATGCCGTCCTGGTACAGTTTCATCAACTTTTTCATTTCTTTTTCATACATAGAAATTTCCCCCCTGCTTTTTCCGCACAAATTTTCTATAATAAGAAGACTATGAGGGCTGCGATGCCCATCAACAGCAGCAGCTGCAGCCATGTATTGTAAGAGCCTATTTCCAGCATACCGTTGTACTGTCCCATATAGTAGATCATCTGTTTCCGGATATCCGAAAACTGTCCGGTTACCGCACATCTTTTTAAATAGGCAAAATCGCTGTCATGAATTAACATCTGCGCTACAAACTGCTGGCATAAAGTCGCCTTCTTCTCCCTGGAAAGGCGGTTCACCAGATGAGACATCACGATATTTTCCACGAGGAAAACCAGCGGGATTCCTGCCAATACCCACCATTTCCCGGAGGCAATGGCTGCCAGCACAAGGAAGAGAGCATATATGATATACAGCATACTTCTTTTCGGCAGGACCACGTCCCCTCTGTCCGGGTGCTTATGGATCAGATCACAGTCTGCTGTCCCGTAGAAGTTAAGCCGGCGGAACATGGCTTTCACCGGAATCCAGGTCTTTTTGCTGTGATAGACAAGCGCTTCCGCCGCCGCGTTGATCTCATATCCTTTTTCACAGATCTTCATACCCAGATCCACGTCTTCTCCTGCCGGTCTTTTAAATGTCTCATCAAATCCCTCTACTTCCAGGAAAACCTGTCTGCGGACAGAAAAATTTGCAGTCACACCCCATTCCACTTTCGGAAGAAACCTGGGCAGATAGAAACAGGTTAAAAAAGGTGTTGCTTCAATCGCCTTCCAAAACCAGGTGTCTTCCCCTACGAACTCTAATGGGCCTGCAACTGCAGCAATTTTTTCATCTGTATATTTTTCCGCATATCTTTCTATGATATGTTCTGTACAAATACAGTCCGAATCCAGAAACAGTACAACATCATTCTTAGCCTGCAAAACTCCGTAATTTCTTTTTGCAGAAACACTGTTCTCATAAAAAATGTATTTACAGTCATGCTCCCTGCATACGGCCTGAACTGCTTCGCTTTCTTCCGGAATGCTGTCGTCAACGATCAGTACTTCACAGTCTCCGGAATAGTTTTTCCTTGCGACATCTATACTCTCTATCAGCTCCGTCAGTAACCGGACTCTGCTTTTTGTCGCCACAACAATACTGAAACTTATACGATCCATCTTCTTCTATATCCTTTCACTACTACACAATAAAACGGTAAAAGATCATGGCAATGATAAGAATAAAAATCGAGTCATAATAAAGCCATATTTTCTTTACGCTGTTCTGATAATCTGATTTTATATGATATATTCCAAAATACTGCCCTTTGAAAGCAAGAGAAAAATCCAGATGCCTGATGGAATTTACCATTCTCCAAAATCTGTATTTCCCCTGCTGGAACATGGCAATTGTCCAGAAAAAAATATTTGCCTTCCCATTGCAGGACACATAATGTCTATACATCATAAAATATAAAAGCAGATACCACGCCAGCAGAAACAGGATCGGCACACAGGATCCTTTGATAAGCGCCATGATTCCCAGTACGCCTGTCACAAGCGCTGCCACATCGCCTGTCATCGGCAGCCTCCTGTGAACCAGTTCCGGATATCGTTTCAAAATATGATATTCCATCGTCCCCCAGCGTTTTGCTCTGTCATTTACCGCTTTGCGTGTATTCCATGTTTCCCTTGAATGATAAGTGACCGCCCCGGGCGTTGTTTTGATCAGATTACCGGCTTTTGTATAACGGTAAGTCATATCAAGATCGTCTCCGCCAAGCTTGAATGGAAAATTCTCTTCAAATTTTCCTATCTTAATTAATTCATCCCTGCGGAAAGCAACATTATTTCCGATCGTCCATGACACAAACGGCATAAACTTTGCAAAACCGAAAGAATCCAGAAAGGAGGTATGTTCTATTACATGCCACCAGAATTTCTTTTTTCCGACAAACTCCGTCAGTCCGAAAGAACCTGTAATCTTCGGATTCGATTCACCTTCCTTCAGTGTAGCCGCGTGGCTTTTCAAAAGCCCCGGCCCTACCGTAACATCGGAATCGATAAACAATATGTACTCATACCCGGCCAGGTCAATTCCTTTGTTTCTTTTCTTTCGGACACTGTCATCCCCTTCTATATACTGTGCATCATATTTTTCACACGATGCCATAATGGCCGCCTTTTCTTCTCCTTTACTGCTGTCTACTATGAGTACTTCTGTCTCTCCCAGATCATAATTTTTTCGTTCTTCATACAGCGATTCCAATAAGGCATCCACTAATTTTGACCTGTTCCATGTTGGAACGACAATCGAAAAGTCCATAAACTATTTTTCCCCCCTCTTTTCAGCCAGCCATTGCTTTATTTCCGCATAAGGAATATCTAATCTCCTTAAATATTCGACTGAACTGTGATCTAATGAGAAAACAAACATAATCGCCAGAAAGGTGGTCCATTTCATCTCACTTTTTCCACTCTCGATATTGGTAACCGTCTGCCGGCTCACCCCGATAATATCTCCCAGATCCTTTTGCGTTAAATTGTTTATTTTTCTCAATACAGGCAATTCCTTGCTTAATATTTCTGTACATCTCTTTAGCAGTTCTTCTTTTTTATGCATAGAATTTCCTTTCCTTTTTCCTGATGCAGGTTACAAATGAGGCATCCTGACCGGAGCACAGTTAAGATGCCTGCGTTGTCAGTTCTATTAATTATCATATATGATAATATCGATTTTTTCAACATTTCGATAAATTTTTTATCATTTTTCCCATTATATTTTGCTATTTTGAAAAATTTTTTATCGTTATACTATTCAGACACAGACGCGCGCCCATACCTGTGAAAAGCTCACCGAGGTTTTTCCTTACTCCGTGAGCCTGTCCATATGCTTAAACTGGAAAATATATACAAATCTAAATGTATTTTCCCCATACATTCCGCATATGATAACAAAGAACGGAATTTGCGGGATTGACTTTTCAAGCCAGTTTTGCTATATTTAGTTCAGTGATCGTGTTGCGGAAACTTGCGAAGCCCGTGACCGGGGGAGAACCTGCGGGTCTCTCCCTCTTTTTATTTCAAGGAGATTTTACTATGCCGTCACAAAAGATATTTTCTACTTTTGACGAACAGATTGAGCTTTTAAAGTCAGAAAAGCATTTAGTAATTACAGATGAAACATATGCAAAAGATGTGCTGATGCGGATTGGTTATACATCAAAAGTTTTAAAAAAAGTTACCATTGGATTTGGCGCTTTCATCCAAAGTTCATACGCCGCAGCACGTTTAGTGTCCTTGGGATTTATTTCTTTCGGCATACTAACCTCCATAAATACAAGTGATGTCTCAATTATAGCAAGTCCAATCTTTTAATACAATCTCTTATCATATGTCAATCCCGTTTTTAGTTTGCATTGCTGCCCAGACATTTTTGCAAATGATAAACATAACCCTATTTTCATTTACATTTTAATTAGCATAGACTAAAATAATAGTTGTATCTTGTAAAATTTGTTATAGGAGGGATTGTGTGTTTTTCTGGTATAAAAAACGAGATTTTTCAGGACAATCTGCTTCATCACGGATTATCCGTCATTTCGTTTTCGGTGTGCTGCTTTTGGTTATTGTAGGAGGCATTATCTTCTTTTTTGCAAACAAAAGCCAGATTATCGGAATAGAAGAACTGAAAGAGCTTTCTGTGGAAGAAGGAAGCAAGTATTACACCAATGGAGATTATGGAGCAACAATAACAATTGACGGAATAACCGCTTCCGTTTTTGAGTGTGAATCAATCACAGAAGCCTCAAAGCTTTTTGAACAGTACTGTGCAGAATACCCGGAAGATGATGCGGACACGACACAGAACATTGATTTTGGCGATATGTATTGCAAATATTCTGCTTCTGGAAGTGACGGAGTGCTGATTGCAGTGCGAATGAATGAACGTGTGGCAGCCGTAACAACAGATGATATTTCCAAAGAAGAGGAAGCAAAAACAATATTTGAAAAAATCGTAAAATAAAAACCGATATAAGCATTATATTGTAGTAGAAAGGAGAAATGAGAGTTTTATGAGGGAAAGGAAATGGAAAAAGCAGCTTCTAGCCTCTGTCCTGGCAATATCGCTGGCTTTGCCGTCTTCTGTACTTGCATCTGAAGTTCAAGAAAACGGAACAGTCATTGATACAGAAGGCCCGTCTTATGAAGGAACCGTCATCATGGCAGAAAATATGGGCATGCCGATTGGTTCAGATGAAGAACTGGAAGCAACACAAAATGTAGGACTTGATTCTATGGGAGGACCTCTTGGCAGAGAGAAGATGGATTCTGCCGAATGGGACACCGAAGAAGGTCAAAAAGTCAGATGCGGTGTTCCGTTTATGCAGCATGAGGAACTTCCTTCGTTGGCGGCTCTTCCATCAGTGCAAAATGCGTCCGGAAAAGAGAAGGTATATGAACTCGGTGAAAGAAAAACCATTTATTCTGAATATGCCTTAAGTGGGGAAAAAGAAATTGAAGTTGAACTGGCTGCTGCCGGGGACACATGTACAATCTGGCGAAGTGTAAATGAGAGAGAACTGTTGCCGGATGAACAGGCACAAGCTTATGCAGATATACTCGATGATCAGCTTTATGATGTAATGAAAGAAACATTTGGGGACTGGAGCGCTGCCGATGTGGACCAGGACGGAAAAACAGCATTTGTCTTTTATTCCATTCCCTATGCCGGCTTTTTTGAAACGACAGATTTATACACAAAGGAAGAAACGGAATATGCATCAGGAAATCATATGGACATGCTCCATATAGATATTTCCACCACGGACCAAGACGTAACTTTAGGTGTGCTGGTACACGAACTGCAGCACCTTATTAACTGGGCACAAGCAGGCGAGGATTTCGATATCTGGCTCAATGAAGTATTTTCTCAAAGTGCAATTGCAGTAACCGGACTATCCAATTCAGATACTGTTTATGAAACTGAATGGACAACAGCATGGATTGAAAAAAATGGCTATTCCTTTCCGTTTATTTATGAAGGTTATTATGTTCCTTCCGGAGATACACTGGGAATGCCATATGGCAGCTGGTATCTGTTTGGCCGTTATCTTTCCCATCAGACAGAAGAACTGGCCGGAGGCGGAGATTCTATTTTCAAGACAATTCTGGAACAATGGATGACATTGTCTGAAGGAGAATCCTCTCTTGATGCAATTGAAAAGGCTCTCCAGGTGGTGGGATATCTGGGGGACGGAAAAGCGGCAGCAACTATAGAGGACGTAATTACCAACTATAATATTGCTCTCTATCTTAGAGAAAGCTCAGGCATCTACGCATTAGGTAATAATCCGGAAAATCCAAATGAAGTAGACAAAGTTGAGATTGCGCCCATCTATGCCGTAGATACTGCTCCGGAGAGTATCCCCGGAGGCGGAGCTGCCTGCTGGGTATATAACAGGAACACAGGAGTTCCTGTTACGCCTTCCGGCTTTGGAAATGATATGAAATATGCCGGAATCGACAAAACGTTTCTGGAGGGAGTATTTACAGATCCATTGCCCTCTCTTCTTACATTCGGACAGGAAATCAGCCTGTATACCATGGATACGGATGCAAAGATATACTATACCACAGATGGATCCAATCCTCTAACTGACGGAACAGAATACACAGAACCGGTTCCGGTACAAGGTCCGATGGTTCTTTCCGCATGTTCGATCAACAATGAAGGCGATTATTCCCTGACTTCATCTTGGGAGATCAATAATGTAAAGGTCCCCTCTGTGAAAGCGGATGTTGCTTCTGGAATTGTAGAACCAGGGACCCAAATTACTCTCTCCTGTGATGCAGATGGAGCTGCCATCATATATACAACGGATGGAAGCTCTCCTTCCGCCGAAAATGGAGAAGTGTATGAAAAGCCTCTTGAAATCGAACATACAACAACCATCAAAGCGGCGGCATATTTCCCAGACCGGGAAGACCTGCTGATCAGTAATGTGAAAACATTTGTATATGAAACATCTGATTTGTCCGGTGACCGTTACGAACCCAATGATACACTGAAAGATGCTGTATCTCTTAGCTTTCCAGGAAAAATCAGCGGTACACTGCACCAGCGGGAAGATGTGGATTATTATTCCTTTACTCTGGATAATGGAGCCGCACTGAGTCTGACTTTGACTCCTCCCTCCGGAATGGATTATTCGCTGACGCTTCTGGATGAACAAGGGCAAATGCTAAAAACATCTGCACTAGAAGGAAAAAGCCAGAGTATCCGGTACGAAGCAAAAAGCGGCAGATATTTTGTAAAAATAGAAAGCATCGGAAAGCAGGATGCTTCATCTAATCCCTATGAACTTAGCCTTATGAAAGAAATGGACAGTGAAGCAATAAATTCTCTGGATTTCTCTGAGAAAAACATGCTGACCGCCCTAACAGATAAAAGCAGCGGCTATGCCTATGATCTGGGACTAAACGGAGGCGGACATTTCTTGATGTCAATGACCTATTTTGCGAACTGGGGAGGCCCCGTATCAGAGTCAGATGATCCTTATCCAGCTGCTGGATCAGAATTCGCCCCGGATACAGATTATTCTTATAAAAATCTGTCAAACAAAGCACAATATCATGTTACAAACGCACTTTATATGCCTGACGGTTTCAGCGAAGAAAATATCAGTCATATAAAAAATGCAATCTATAATTATGGAGCTGTAGACGTTTATATACTCAGTGCACAATCCTATATGACGTCGGACCAGAAAAATGTTTACGTAGGTGATTATAAATATGCCACTCCCTATGACGAGGGACACATTGTTACAATTGTAGGTTGGGATGACAATTACAGCAAAGATAATTTTACCGGGAATGAGGAACTGGCAGAACTTTTTTACGGAGAAGGAAATGTGCAGATATCCAAACCAGAGCATGATGGTGCATTTATCGTTAAAAATTCATGGGGAGAACAAAGCGGGGAAAATGGATATTTTTATATTTCCTATGAAGATTCTTTCCTGTACAATAATAACCCAGCTGTCTTTCTAACGGATGAGGCTGCAGATAATTATAACCACCAGTACTATTATGATATATTGGGAGCAACAGACATGATCTCCGGAGGAAGTAGCTTTACAGTAGAGCAAAAGTTTGAAAATACAACAGATACAGCTGAGCTACTTCGCGCAGTATCATTCCAGATCTTAAGTTCTAATGTCAGGTACGAAGTTAGTATTACCTGCGAAGGATCCGCAAAAAAGGTTCTGGAAGGTGTAAAAAACTATGCGGGATTTTATACGGAACGCTTAAGTGATCCGGTACTTATTCCTGCCGGTAGTGAGTTTTCTGTCAGCATTTATCTGGAAAGCTTAAATGACGGACAGGACCCCGGAATAGGAATTAGCTGTGATATAAGCGGAACCACAAGTGGACTTCTGCCGATAGAGGGAGTTTCATTCCTGGAAGCAAACGGAGAACGGACCGATATCGGCGCACAGGCTTGCTTCCCATGTGTACGTGCATATACCTGTAATGTAGACATGGATGATTATGAGACAACAGCACCGGAACTTAGCACAGATAAATCGAACCTTGTCCCGGAAACGTCACTTCCTGAAACAATTTCTGTGGGAGGCGTGGAAATCCAGAATAGCGACGCCGGACTAAATGTTACTATTGATGCAGCGAATGGTGCTTTGGCACCTTCTGTTGAGGAGTTACCAGAATGTTTTGATCTAAGGGAAACGGGAACTCTGACGCCAGTCCGGAATCAGGGCAGCATCGGAAGCTGCTGGACATTTGCAGCAATGGCAAGCGCTGAAAATACGTTGGCCAGAAGCGGAGGATTTGCAGAGGATTATCCGACGTCTCTAAGTCTGGACTGTTATGAACAACAAGTGCTTCTTACAAAGGATAACCCGGAACAGACGCTTACACTGTCAGCAGAACTTGTAGGTGCCCAAAATCCTGCAAGCGGGAAAATCTACTGGAGCGTCAGCGGCGATGTGGACAGTGTGAGAATGGAACAAAGCGAAAGCTTCAGTGGCAAGCCGGTCCAGGTACTTACTGCTCTGAAACCGGGCATTGTAACTGTCACAGCTCAAAGTGATGCAGATATGACAGTTACTGCACAGTGCACAGTGAATATTACAAAACAGGGCGTAGAAAGTATCACACTGGATCCGGCAGAAATAACGCTGAAAAAAGGAGAAACAACTCAGATCAAGGCTTCTACCGCACCGGAAAACGCAATGGATGATGAGATCCTCTGGACAAGCAGCAAACCGGAAATTGCAAGTGTGGATGAAAACGGAACTGTGACCGCAATTTCCGGAGGAACAGCCGTGATCACTGCAAAAGCAGGAACAGCAGAAGCAACTTCCGTAATCACAGTTGAAGGAAATAAAGCAGTGAATCCGGGGGCGGATAAAGGACAGAATACAGGAAACATCCTCAAAAGCAATGGGACTATTCATACAGGTGATAGCAGCCACATTCTTCCGGTTCTGCTGGTACTGCTGATCAGCGCCGGCACAGCGGCAGGATGCCTGATCTGGAGAAAGAAGAGACAACATTAGTTTTTAATAAACTGTTATTGACATGCCATCCTTTCGATGGTACATATAAAATAAAAACTCCCTTTGAGAAAGATGATTCCTCTCTCAAAGGGAATTTTTAAACTGAAATTTTACAAAGAAAATAATTGTGCCATTAAATAAACCACAACAAATGCAATTACCCCACTTCCTATCATATAAATAACCGTTTGATACGGGCGTTTTCCAATTTCTCGCTGTTGTTCAATTTCATCTAATTGCCTCCCCTCGGTAAAAGCGACTATTTCTTTATAAGTTAAAATATTATTATCTTTTTTCATTTTGTCAGCCTTAAACGCATAATATACTGTAATACCATATAAAATAGCCCAGGGAATCATCCCATACCAACTCATCATTTTTATAAGCGGAACAAGGGAAATAATAGTCAAAACTAATAATATTCCATATATAGCAGCACATCTATTAAACTTCTTAATTTCTGTTACATTGATTTCTTTTTTCATAATTTCAATATCTCCTTTTACTAATTGGTCAAGAGATATATTAAATATAGAACTAAGTAACAATATACTATGAATATCCGGATAATTTTTCCCTGTTTCCCAATTTGAAATGGTTTGCCTGCTTACATAAACTTTTTCAGCTAGCTCTTCTTGAGAAATTTTCATATTATTACGATACTTCTTTATTTGAATGCCAATCTCCAATTTTATTCCTCCTTTGCTTGTTGATTTAATCTCTTGAACAATTAAAATCCTATCATTCAACAAACTTTTCATCTATCAAAAGCGTTTGACATTTGAAAAATATTCTTGTCATATTCGTTTGACATACCTATAAATTCAAATTTTCAATTCACTTTCATCTAATCGAGTAGGAGGTAGGCGATTATTTCGCCTACCGACCTCTCACACCACCGTGCGTACCGTTCGGTACACGGCGGTTCAATCAACTTAACAAGTAACCCGCCTTTCGGCGTAGTAGTCTTCCATAGATACAAGCCCAAACTTAGCCAGTCTCTCTTTACTGATTCCAATGTGGAGATTCCAGCTCCTGCACACTCTGGCATATCCCTTTGCATACGAAATACCATGTGCCGCACGCCGTGGCAGTCCGAGCTTGATAAGGTTCTTTTCCCTGTTCTTAGGTGTTTTCCAGTGTTTCCAGATACACATCCGCAATCGAAAGCGGATATGCTTATCGAGCTTTCCACATAACTTTTTCATGCTTCCGATTTTGAAGTAATTAATCCATCCTCGTATCAGTTGGTTGAGTTTCTCCACCTTATAGGTGTTGCTGACTCCCCAACTCCTACATGTAAGTTTCTTCATTTGCTCCTTAAACTTTTCCACCGCTTTCGTGTGGGGTCTGGCTTTATATCCTTTGGCAAATGAGTCATAGTAAAATCCAAACCCAAGATACTTTATCCCTTTTGGTTTATCTACCTTGCTCTTTTCGGCATTCACTTTGAGTCCGAGTTTATTCTCTATAAATCTCGTCACACTCTTCATGACCCGTTCCGCCGCCTGCCTGCTCCCGACCATGATGATTAGGTCATCGGCATACCTGACAAAATCCAGCCCTCTTGCTTCCAGTTCCTTGTCCAGCTCGTTAAGCATGATATTCGCTAATAATGGCGAGATATTCCCTCCCTGCGGTGTGCCGACTATTGTATCTTCATACTCATCGTCTATCATCACTCCGCTGACTAGAAACTTTCTTACCACTGATATCACATCCCCGTCCTTTATGGTTCGTCCGATGATTGTCATCAGCTTATCATGGTCTACCGTATCAAAGAACTTCGCAAGGTCAATGTCTACTATCCAGCTGTGTCCGTCATTCATCATCTCCAATGCCTTTAGGACTGCCTGCTGTGCGCATCGGTTTGGTCTGAATCCGTAACTATGGTCATGAAACTGCTCCTCAAATATCGGAGTCAATACCTGTGCTACCGCCTGTTGTACAAAACGATCAACTACCGTCGGCACCCCCAGGTTCCTTACTCCTCCGTCTGGCTTCGGTATCTCCACTCTGCGTACCGGCTGCGGCTTATATTTTCTCCTCCGTAGCTGTTCCATGATGTTCTCGCCGTTTTCCGAAAGGTATGGACCGAGTTCTTCCACGGTCATTCCGTCTACCCCTGCCGCTCCTTTGTTCCTGACGACTTGCAGATATGCCGCATTAAGATTGTCCTTACTCAATATCTGCTCCATTAGACTACTTATGTCCATGCGTTGTTTCCTTTCTGCCCCTTTTGCCTTTGCCGCCTTTGAAGTTATCGACAGGCGTTGCTCCGGCTACGAAGTGGAACGTACTTCAACTGATTGATTGTTCAGCCCTTCGCTCCATTCCCATTACAGGAACTTCCTCACTACTATGGCTTCTGCTGACTTCTCACTGTTCGTTGTTACTACGGCTGATGAAACCGCCTGTGAGACCTCCCCAGTTAGGGTGCGTATTCTTTCCCTCCATGCACCTGCCACATTTACTCGTACTTCCGGCAACCTTTTGGACTTCAGTGCCTTTTGCCACCTTATCCGCATTTCCGAGCCTTATATGCGGTTCCTGTCCGTCAGGTCAGAGGTTTGCTTACAGCTTCTTTCAGATTCCGTCTCACGGCGGACACCCTTGCTGTTCGGCTATGTGCTTCGTCGTTGCCTACGCGCACTTGGGACTTTCACCCATTAGAATACGCCCATGCTGGGCAATCGAGTAGGGGAGATTTTCTCTCCCCTCTCACACCACCGTACATGCCGTTCGGCATACGGCGGTTCAACGTAACTTCAAAGCATGTCGCTCATTGTAATAGTCAAAACAGCTTACAAGCCCTGCTCTGGCTAATACTTCTTTAGAGATTGCCCTGACAACGCATGTCTTAGTCACTACCCAGTAATAGCGGTCTCCACAATACGCTGTCAGTCTTGCAAGGTCTTTTCCGATTCCAAGTTTCTGCAGTCCCCATTGCCGTTTCTTCGGCACTTTCCACTGCTTCCAGATGATAACTCTGATTCTTGTTCTTAAATGTGCGTCTATCTTTATCATCGCTGTTTTCATGGAACCAAGGGCATAGTAGTTAATCCATCCTCTTGTCGCCTGATTGATTTTCTCAATCTTGCTCGTGACTGTCCCCGGCATTTTTCTACAGGTCAGTTCTTTCAGTCTGTTTTTGAACTTCTTCACAGAGTCCTGATGGGGTCTGCACTTCCATTCATTTGTCTTACTGTCCTTGTAGAATCCGAATCCAAGATACTTCAACTTTGACGGTCTTGTGATGTGCGTTTTGGTCATATTGACCTTTAACCCCAGTTTCCTCTGTATCCAGTCTGATACCGTCCGCATCACTCTTTTGGCACTCGATTCGCTTTTGACCGCTATGACACAGTCATCTGCGTATCTTGTGAACCGGAGTCCTCTCCTCTCCAGTTCCTTATCCAATTCATTCAGCATGATGTTTGACAGCAATGGTGATAGATTTCCGCCCTGTGGGGTTCCGAGTTTGGTTTCCTCGTATCCCTGTGGCGTCATAACTCCTGCTTTTAGATACTTGCGAATTAAGGATTCTGTATCGCCATCGTTGATAATCTTGTGAACCAGACTCATCAACTTGTCCTGCGGTACGTTATCGAAAAATTTCTCCAAGTCGATATCTACTATCCACTCATATCCCTCGTTTAGGTATACAAGCAGCTGTCTGATTGCCATTTCACAGCTCCGGTTCGGTCTGAAGCCGTAGCTCCATTCCGAAAACAAAGGCTCACACATGGGGCTTATCACCTGCACGATGCCTTGCTGGATTACCCGATCCATTACAGTTGGGATTCCCAGTTTTCTCATTCCGCCGTTTGGCTTAGGGATCTCCACTCTCCTGACTGGCTGGGGCTTGTACTCCCTGTTCCTGATTTGATTCCTGATACTTTCCCAATTCTCTTTGATATAATCGCCAAGTTCTTCGACTGTTACCTCATCCACCCCTCCTGCGCCCTTATTGGCACAGACTCTTTTGTATGCAGTGTTCATGTTATCTTTGGACAGTATCTTTTCCAACAGTTCTGACATTGCCTTGTGTGCTTTCTCCTTTCCGTTTCCATGGATTTGCCCTAGGTTGTGCAGTACCTGCTCATTTACGTTTCGCCCCTCCTGCCGTCAGGTATTCCATGGAGCATACATTTGATTACACGGTTACATTGTTCAGCCCTTCAGCACTTCCCATTCCAGGGCTTTGCCTACTACGGCCTCTGCTGACTTCTCACAGTTCGTTGTTACTACTGCGGGTTTCACAGCCTGTGAGACCTCACGGGATAAGCCTGCCAGTCTTTCCTCATCTACCTGCCTGATCTACGCACATGGGTTACGGTTGCCTTTTGGACTTCACTGTCTGTAGTCAGCTTATCCGCCATGTACGCCTTATATCAGGTTTCTGTTCGTCAGGCTACGATTTCGCTATCCCTTCTTCTCGCCCACATCTCACGATGTAAACCTTGGGAGTCGCTATGGGGTTCGTTGGCAACTACGCCCCTTGTGGACTTTCACCACAGACTGACGGCATGCCCGTCATACAACAAAATGGGCAATCCCATTCAGGACTGCCCATTCATTCTGCTTATTATGCCATTTTTTCACTCTGCACCGTTTCAAGCGTCAAATCATGTAAAACGGTACGTCCTTACTTAAATCTTAATACAACTTTGCCCCTGCCGGAATTCTGTCATCTACCATTAACAGATTCAGCCCCTCACGGCCATCTTCTTCATGAACTGCTGAAATCAGCATACCTTCGGAATCAATACCCATCATTTTTCTCGGCGGCAGATTTACAATCGCAATAGCTGTCTTACCAACCAGTTCTTCCGGCTCGTAATACTCGTGAATACCGCTTAAGATCACGCGGTCCTTGCGAACGCCGTCATCCAGAGTAAATTTCAAAAGCTTTTTGCTCTTGGGCACAGCCTCACATGCCAGGATCTTCACAGCACGGTAATCGGATTTTGCAAATGTCTCAAAATCTACCATCTCTTCAAAGAGGGGCTCGATCTTCACGTTGGAAAAGTCGATCTTCGCTGCCGGTTTTTCTGCCTTTGCAGCTGCCGGCGCCGCCTGACTTTCATTGTTCGCAGCATTCTTTGCCGCTCCCTGTGACTTCATTGTCGGGAACAAAAGCACGTCACGGATTGCCGCAGAATCTGTCAGAAGCATACACATTCTGTCAATGCCGAATCCGATTCCTCCTGTCGGCGGCATACCGATCTCCAGAGCATTGAGGAAGTCTTCATCTGTCGTATTTGCCTCCTCATCGCCCATAGCAAGCAGCTCTTCCTGTGCTTTGAACCGTTCTTTCTGATCGATAGGATCGTTCAGCTCGGAGTAAGCGTTCGCCATTTCCCAGCCGTTCATAAAGAACTCAAACCGCTCTACATATTCCGGATTTTCCGGTTTTTTCTTTGTAAGCGGAGAAATCTCGATCGGATGATCTGTAACAAAAGTAGGCTGGATCAGGTGTTCCTCTGCAAACTCTTCAAAGAAGAGACTTAAGATATCGCCCTTCTTATGATGCGCTTCGTATTCTACGTGATGCTCGTCCGCAAGTTTCTTGGCATCCTCGGTTGTCTCTACCTCGTTCCAGTCCACACCGGCATATTTCTTCACGGCATCTACCATAGTGATACGCTCAAACGGCTTTCCAAGATCCATTTCTACGCCGTTGTATACGATTTTAGTAGTTCCCAGAACTTCCTGCGCTACATGACGGTAAAGATTCTCTGTCAGATCCATCATTCCGTTGTAATCTGTATATGCCTGATACAGCTCCATCAGAGTAAATTCCGGGTTGTGCCTTGTATCCAGACCTTCATTTCTGAATACACGCCCGATCTCATACACTCTTTCCAGCCCGCCGACGATCAGACGTTTCAGATACAGCTCCAGAGAAATGCGGAGTTTAAAGTCCTCTCCCAGAGCATTAAAATGTGTCTCAAAGGGTCTTGCTGCAGCTCCTCCGGCATTGCTTACAAGCATAGGGGTCTCTACCTCAAGGAATCCCTGTCCGTCCAGGTATCTCCGGATGGAACTGATAATATGAGAACGTTTGATAAATGTATCCCGTACTTCCGGATTCATAATGAGATCCACATATCTCTGACGATAACGCATATCTGTGTTTGTCAGTCCGTGGAATTTCTCCGGAAGGATCTGCAGGCTCTTAGACAGAAGCTTTACTGCAGAGGCATGAATGGAAATCTCTCCTGTCTTTGTCTTAAAGACTTCTCCTTCCACACCTACAATATCGCCGATATCCAGCTTCTTGAAATCTTTGTATTCTTCTTCTCCTATGCCATCTCTTGCAACATAGCACTGGATATTTCCGCTCTGATCAAGAACATTACAGAAGGATGCCTTTCCCATCACACGTTTCTGCATCACACGGCCTGCAACTGTCACGTGCTTTCCTTCCATCTCCTCATAATGATCCTTAATATCAGATGTATGGCATGTCACATCATAACGCATAACCTGATAGGGGTCTTTTCCGTTTGCCTGAAGCTCCGCCAGCTTCTCGCGGCGTACCTTTCTAAGCTGGTTTAAATCTGGTTCCTGGGCATTCTTCTGCTGATTAGACACTGATCTTCACTCCTCTTCTCTTTTATCCTTATTATCAGATACCGCCCTGTTTTAGAGGGAACGGTCGATCTTCAAAACTTTGTACTCCAGTTCTCCTGCCTGCGTCTCTACTTTTACGCTGTCTCCGACTTCATGTCCAAGAAGGGCTCTTCCTACCGGTGACTCATTGGAAATTTTTCCCTGCAGGCTGTTGGCCTCTGTAGATCCGACAATCTTAAATTCTATCTCTTCTTCAAATTCTTCGTCATACACGGTAACGATGCATCCAATACTGATCTTATCAAGATTGACTTCATCCTCCACAACGACTTCCGCATTCTTCAGGATCTTCTCCAACTCTTCGATCCGTGCTTCGATGTCGCGCTGTTCATCTTTTGCTGCATCGTACTCTGCATTTTCTGAAAGGTCTCCCTGTTCTCTTGCTTCTTTAATTTTATCAGCAACTTCTTTACGCTTTACGACTTTCAGATTTTCCAGCTCTTCTTCCAGCTTCTTCAGACCGGTGTAGGTAAGAATTCTCTTCTTTTCTTCCATGACTATCCTCTCCTCTTTCTTGCTTTATTTCTGTATATCTGTCAGGGCCTTTCCCTTATATAAATCTACTTTCGCAATTTCAATATTATACATAACAGACTTTATAATGTCAATAGATTTTCGCCTCCAGAAGTGCCTTTAATTCTTCATAACTTTCCACCTGATTGATGGCCTCCCGAAGCCTGGCAGAACCCGTCATCCCTTTGGTATACCAGGCCACATGACTGCGCATCTGACGGATTCCCTGATACTCTCCTTTATATTTGATCTGAAGCGCCGCATGCCGGAGCATCATATCCCTGATCTCTGTATTGGAAGGTCTGGGCAGAATGTCTCCCGTCTCATCGTAGTGCTTCAATTCCCGGAAGATCCATGGATTCCCCTGTGCTCCCCGGGCAATCATCACCCCGTCGCACCCGGTCTGTTTCATCATGTCCATTGCTTTTTTTACAGAAGTCACATCTCCATTACCGATAACAGGGATGCCAACCGCTTCTTTGACCTGCCGGATAATATCCCAGTCCGCTTCCCCGGAATAATACTGCTCTCTCGTCCTTCCGTGAACCGCCACTGCCGCCCCGCCGGCTTCCTCAATAATCTTTGCGATTTCCACAGCATTTATACTGGAATCGTCAAAGCCTTTACGGATTTTTACCGTCACAGGTTTCTGAATTGCTTTGACCGTTTTGGATACGATCTCATAGACCAGATCCGGCTGCTTCATCAAAGCAGACCCTTCTCCATTTTTCACTACTTTAGGAACCGGACACCCCATATTGATGTCTAAAATCTGAAAAGGAAGTTCTTCTATCTTTTTGGCCTGCTCGCTGATGACATCAGGATCCGAGCCAAACAACTGGAGGGATACCGGATACTCTTCGGGATGGATCTTCAGAAGTTCCCTGGTATTACGATTTTCATACTGAAGCGCTTTTGCGCTTACCATTTCCATACATAAAAGGCCGGCACCCTGCTCTTTGCAGAGCAAACGGAATGGCAGGTCTGTTACGCCTGCCATCGGTGCCAGCACATACGGGTGCTCGATTGTAAGATTTCCTATTTTCATCTGTCAGATGTCCTTTCCGTTTCCTGCTCCTTCTTCTTTCCCCGGAAACGATTCCTTTCATATATAAGGCGCAGACCTTCCAGAGTCAGGATCGGATCATAGATATCAATACTTTCCGTTGCTGCCGCAAGGATGTTTCCAAGTCCTCCTGTTGCCACTACTTTCGCATCCAGATATCCGGATTCCTTTTTCATCCGGTCAATAATATATTCTGTCTGACCGATATAGCCGTACACCAGTCCGGCCTGCATACTGGACACTGTCTCTCTGGCCAGAATAGTATCCGGTTTCCGTATTTCAATCTCCGGAAGCATGGCTGCATCTCCCCACAGCGCTCTTGCTGATGTGCGGATCCCCGGCGCAATGACTCCCACTGCAAATGTACCGTCCGGCTCTACCAGATCATAAGTAGTCGCTGTACCAAAATCAATGACAATAACCGGCCCTCCATACAGATAATAGGCTGCCACTGCATCCACGATCTTATCCGGTCCTGTCTGGCGCGGATTTTCTGTTGCCACCCGGATTCCGGTCTTGATCCCTGCAGAGACGATGATCGGCTTCCGGTTAAAATATTTAATAATGCAGCTGCCCAGAGAATGCATAATGTCCGGCACGACAGACGCAATGATAATGTCGTCTACTTCTTCCGGATTTTCTCCCTGGTTCCGGATCATTTCCCGGATCGCTATTCCATATTCATCTGAAGTTCTCGGCTGTTTTGTTGTCATTCGGAATTTTGCCAGAAGCTCGCTCTCCCGATACAGCCCCATTGTAATATTTGTGTTGCCTACATCCATTACAAGCAGCATTCGTCAGTCCCCCTTTTTCTGTTCTTCCTGTCCCAGGAAAAATACCTGATAGTACAGCTGAAGAGCCTCCAGAAGTTCTTCTTTTTCCCTTTGCAGCTGCTTGATCTTAAGCTGGCTTCCGATCTCATCAAACATGGCGTCTCCTTCTACAGAAGACACCTCGAAACACAGCGTTCCATCTTCCTCATAAGCCAGTGTCAGGATTCCTCCCACATCATGTACATAGAGCACACACATGATCTTCAGCTCATCCTTTACATGATCCGGAAGCTGTTCAAAGTCCGGATTGAGATAATATTTTTCCTCATATGAATTTGCCCCGCAGAGCACAATTTTATCCTTATACATATCCATATATTCCTCGTACAGAGACTTCCCCGGAAAACACAGTCTCGCGTCTGCCGTTCTCCCGCTCCACAAGAAGCTCTCCTTTTTCATTGATCCCCAAAGCAAATGCCGTATACTCTCCCTTTGGATCGAGCACGCGCACTTCTCTTTCCTTATTTAAAAGAAGCCCGTTGTAGCGCTCTTTAAGCCCTGCAAGACTCCCATCCTTCAGAAAGATCTCATAATTCTTTTCAAATTTTTCCATCACCTGTGCAACAAGCTTAGCCCGGATCCACTCTTTGCCGGATTCCAGTTTCAGGGAAGTAGCCCTCCCTGCTAATTCTTCCGGAAACTCATCATGGTTCACATTAATCCCCACTCCGATCACCACATAACTGATCTGTTCTTCTTCCAGACTCATTTCCGTCAAAATGCCGCATATTTTTTTCTTATTTATCACAAGATCATTGGGCCATTTGATCCCGGCATCAAGTCCGGTCTCTTCCTTCACCGCCTCTACGACGCTAAGAGCCATGACCAATGTCAGCATAGGCGCCTGCACAGGTGCGATCTGCGGTTTTAAAAGGATACTCATATAGATATCCTTTCCGGGCGCCGACTCCCATCCTCTGCCGCGCCGCCCTTTCCCTGCACTCTGTGCATCCGCCGCCGCTAAAGTGCCGTGGGGCGCCCCTTCTTCTCCCAGGGCCTTTGCCCGTGTATTGGTAGAATCTGTTTCTTCATAATAAAAGACATTCCGCCCTGCCCATTTTGTCTCGATCCGGCTCTCAATTTCAGCTTTTGACATCACATCGGGACTTCCGGTCAGGTGATAACCTCTCCTGCGGACTGCCTCTATTTCATACCCTTCTTCTTTTAGCTGTTCTATTACTTTCCAGACAGCAGTTCTGGACACATGAAACCTGTCACAGATCTGCTGCCCTGATACATATCCATCTGCTGCCCGAAGCATGGATAAAATTTCTGTTTTCATTTCGTGATTATTCTCCAAGCGTTGCAACCATTATGGCCTTGATAGTGTGCAGACGATTCTCCGCCTCGTCAAACACAACTGATTTCTCGCTTTCAAATACGTCCTCTGTTACTTCTTTTCCTTTATTTGCAGGCAGACAGTGTGAGAACAGTGTGGTATCCTTGCCGGTGCGCTTCATCAGCTCTGCATTTACCTGATACGGAAGGGCAAGCTTTGTTCTCTCCTGTTCTTTCTTCTCCTCGCCCATGGAGAACCATACGTCCGTATAGAGCATATCCGCTCCTTCTACCACATCCAGTTCATCCGATACTTCCACTACAGAACCTGCCTCTTTTGCATAACCTCTGCATTCCTCTACAAGATCTGCATCCGGCCACAGACGTTTTGGAGCTGCAATAGCAATATTCACTCCAACCTTACTGCATCCCATCAGAAGGCTGTTTGCCACGTTGTTGCGTCCGTCTCCCAGATAAACAATTTTCAGTCCCTTAATATGTCCGAAATTTTCCTTCAGTGTAAGCAGCGTTGCCAGACACTGTGTGGGATGCCACTGATCTGTCAGACCGTTCCATACCGGAACGCCGCTGTACTGTGCAAGAGCTTCTACAAATTCGTGATCAAATCCTCTGTATTCAATTCCGTCAAACATACGTCCCAGAACACGCGCCGTATCTTCAATACTCTCCTTTTCGCCGAGCTGCAGTTCGGACCCTGCCAGATATGTTGCAGTTGCACCCTCGTCCTGCGCCCCGATAGTAAAAGCACATCTCGTTCTTGTAGAAGGTTTTTCAAAGATCAGGGCAATATTCTTTCCCTGCAGGCTGTGTCCTTTGATTCCTCTTTTTCGTTTTTCTTTCAGCTCCTCTGCAAGATCTACCAGGTATAAAATCTCCTCTGCAGTAAAGTCTCTTAACTTCAAAAAACTACGTCCTTTTAAATTCATATCACTCGTTCCTCTCTTCTTTTGGTCTTGTCGGCACACGGCTGTATCCGGACCGCCTGATTTCTTTCCATAATACCACTGTTTCCGCGTTTCTTCAATATTATTTCCTTCTTCGCTGTCTCCCCGCCTCAAACATCAGGATTGTAGCGGCAATGGCTGCATTCAGCGATTCCACTTCCCCTTCCATGGGGATGCGTATATAGGTATCTGCCATCCGGGCCGTTTCTTCCTTAAGTCCATTTCCTTCATTCCCGATCAGGAAGGCACTGCCGCCTGTATAATCTTCCTCGTCATAATCTGCCGTCCCTTTCAGATGGGCCGCATAAATCCGGATCCCGGCTTCTTTCATCTTGTGAAGAAATCTTTCCATGTCATCCTCACGCCTGCAGGGAACCCGGTATACGGATCCCATTGTAGATCGGACAGTCTTGGGATTATAAAGATCCACACAATCGCTGCTCATAACAACTCCGGTCACGCCGGCTCCCTCGCCGGTTCGAAGGATAGTACCCAGATTTCCCGGGTCCTGCAGATTATCCAGCACCATAAGAAGAGGCGGCTTTCCGCCTGCCTGCAGATCAAACATCTCCTCTGCAGACGGCTCCTTTCTTCGTGCCATCACACACAGGACGCCCTGGGGCGTCTTTGTATCTGAAACGTGGGAAAATACATGATCCGCAAGAATTTCTGCCTGAATGCGGGCCTCCTGCTCCTTCCGGCAGATCAGTTCTTTTTCTTTCTTTGCAAAGCTTTCCGAGACATACAGTTCTCTTAACATTTCCGGCGGCGCTTCCCGAAACATCCTAAGTCCTTCTGTCAGAAACACCTGCTCTTCCTCTCTCATCCTCCGTTTTTTCTGAAGTCCCGCAAGTCTTTTTATTCTCGGATTGGCTGTACTTGTAATCATACTTTTCTCACTCTTTCCTGAATCGTTGCAGATCCTGATTTCTTCCGATCAGGATCAATATCCCGTCATCCTGCAGGGGCCGGAAAGGATCAGGATTCACCTCTACCTCTTCTCCCCGCATGATGCCCACTACATTGATGCCGTACTTTTTTCGTATATCCAATTCCTCCAGTGTCCTGCCGACCCATTTGCGGGGCACTTCCACTTCTACCATGCTGTAATCCGCCGACAGAGTGATCCAATCCGCAAAATCCGCAGACACGAGATTTTTGGCTACCCGGGAACCCATTTCCCACTCCGGATGCACCACCGCATCCGCGCCGATCTTTCTTAAGATAGCGGCATGATGTTCGTGCTGCGCCTTTGCCAGCACATAGGGAACTCCCTCCTCTTTTGCCAGAAGCGTCGCCATGATATTGGCTTCCATATTCTCTGAGATCGCCACAATAAGGCCATCCAGATTTCTGGCACCCAGTGATTTCATCAAAGATGGTTCACCGATATCTGCCCGCATGGCATAGGAGACATGATCGGAAATCTCCTGCACCTTTTCCATATCCTCATCTACAGCGATTACCTCACAGCCCAGCTGCTGCAAAGAAAGCGCCACACTCACTCCAAAATTTCCAAGACCTAAGACTGCATACTGCTTCTTCATACTGATCTCCTCGCCTGTTCTATCTTTTTTCTTCTCTCCTGCTGTTTCCTAACCTACCATAACTCTCTGTGTGGGCAGTTCCCGCTCCAGTCCTTTTTGTTTTGCCCGCCCGCCAAACAAAAGCGCCAGCGTCATCGGTCCGATCCGGCCAATATACATCAGGATCATAATAACTGCCTGACTGCCCCTTGCAAGATCCGGCGTCAGGTCAGCGGTCAGTCCCACGGTTCCGATTGCCGAGCAGGTCTCATAGAGAACCCGGATAAAGGATACATCCTTCTCAATTCCTGCCACAATAGCTGTCCCGGTAAACAACGCGATCACTGCCAGTGTAATGACAGCCGATCCCATACGAATGTTCCGTTCTGCCACTTTTCTGCCAAAACACTCTGCGTCGTCTCTTCCTTTCACCACAGCCATACAGCAGATCACAATGAGACCGATGGTTGTTGTTTTGATCCCTCCGGCTGTTCCGCCGGGAGATCCGCCGATAAACATCAGCACACAGCTCACCATCTGGGATTCCGTTGTCAGAGCTGCCTGCGGAATGGTTGCAAACCCTGCTGTTCTTGTAGTAACAGACTGGAAAAAGGATGCCATAATCTTACTTCCAATCGGAAGATTTCCCAAAGTATCCGGATTGCTGTACTCTGCCAGGAAGAAATTCAAAGCCCCGGCGCATATCATTCCGGCTGTTACTGTCAGCACTACCTTAGAATGAAGGGAAAGCCTTGTAAACCACCATCTTCCCGGATTTTCCTTTTTCCACGCTCTTCGGATGCCGGCCAGCAGATCATACCAGACAATGAATCCCAGGCCTCCCAGGATGATCAGCAGCATCGTCGTCACATTTATGAGAGGGTTATTTACGTATTTTATAAAACTGCTGCTTCCCAGGATATCGATCCCGGCGTTACAGAACGCAGAGACCGCATGAAATACAGAGTACCAGATTCCTTTTATTACTCCATATTCCGGAATAAACTGGAAAGCATACAGCAGCGCCCCCACTCCCTCTACAATAAAGGTTCCTTTCAGGATTCTTAAGATAAATTTCACCATGCCGCCCGGCGAATCCATGTTATAGGTCTCCTGGATAACAATCCTTTCTTTTACCGTAATCTTTTTCCGTAAAATAAGAAAAAAGGCTGTCACACATGCGATCACCCCCAGTCCTCCCACCTGGATCAGGATCAGGAGTATCACCTGTCCAAGCAGGGTGAACTGCGCTTCCGGGGTCACTGTTACAAGACCAGTTACGCAGACAGCCGATGTCGATGTAAACAATGCGTCCATAAAAGCAATCGGGCGGGTATTGCAGGCAGGAAGCCATAACAGTACTCCCCCTGCAAGGATCACTCCCAGAAAACCTGCTGCCAGTATCTTCATTGTGTTCCATCTGATATTCTTTTTCATACTACAGCCTCCACATTTTGTGCAAAGGACATGTTTTTTCTACATTCTGAAGCGGTAGCCCACTCCCCATATTGTCTCGATATACTGAGGATTAGCCGTATCCACCTCAATCTTTTCACGTATCTTTTTGATATGCACTGTGACAGTGGCAATATCTCCAATGGATTCCATGTCCCATATTTCGCTGAACAATTCATCCTTAGTATACACATGATTGGGATGACTTGCAAGAAAAGTCAGCAAATCAAATTCCTTGGTGGTAAAGTTCTTCTCCACTCCATTGACCCACACTCTGCGGGCTGTCGTGTCAATCTTAAGCCCACGGATCTCGATGATCTTATTGGCCTCAGCCGCACTTCCGATCAGCCGCTCATAACGGGCAAGATGGGCCTTTACCCTTGCCACAAGTTCACTGGGGCTGAAAGGCTTCGTCATATAATCATCAGCTCCGAGCCCCAGTCCCCGGATCTTATCAATATCATCTTTTTTAGCGGAAACCATAATGATCGGTGTGTTTTTCTTATCCCGCACCTGACGGCATATCTCAAATCCGTCTACGCCAGGCAGCATCAGATCCAGGATCAGCAGATTGTAATCATTTCCAAGAGCCATATTAAGTCCGCTCTCTCCATCGTTTGCCACCTCTACTGTAAATCCGGAAAGTTCCAGATAATCTTTTTCCAGGTCAGCAATCGCCTCTTCATCCTCTACTATCAATATTTTACTCATTGATCGGTACCTCCTGATATTTACGGAGTACAAAATACATCGTCGTTCCTGTTCCTTCCCGGCTGGTCGCCCAGATCTTGCCTCCGTGTTCTTCTATAATTTTCTTTACAATGGACAGACCAATCCCGCTTCCTCCTTTGGAAGAATTTCGGGAAGCATCCGTTCTGTAAAACCGCTCAAATATATTGGTGAGATCTTTTGTCGCGATCCCTCTTCCATTGTCTTCCAGTTCAATTTGCACAAAATCTCCTACATCTTTCACACGCAGATTGATTTTTCCCTTCTGCTTATCCATGTACTTCAGTGAATTGTTGATAATATTGTTGATCACCCTCTTGATCTGCTCCGCATCAGCAATCACTTTCACGTCTTCTTCCACATAGTTAAAATAGCCAAACTCTACATTTCTGGACTCCAGCTCAAGAGAAAGCTCCTCGGCACAGTCATTGAAATAATCGTTGACAGAAATGATCTTAAAATTGTAAGGGATCCGGTTTGTATCTATCTTGGAATATAAAGTCAGTTCATTGATCAGAGTATCCATCTCACTGGCTTTATTGTAGATCGTCCGGACATATTTATCCATTTTCTCCGGCGTATCCGCAACTCCGTCTATAATTCCTTCCGCATAGCCTTTAATGGCTGTCACGGGCGTCTTCAGATCATGGGAAATGTTGCTGATCAGCTCTTTGTTTTCATTATCAAAAGAAAGCTTTTCTTCTGCATTGGCTTTCAGCCTCTTTCTCATTTCCTCAAAATCCTGGCACAGCCGCCCCAGCTCGTCATCTGTCTTCCATTTCAGCTCAAAGTCAAGGTTCCCTTCTTTAATACTCTGTGCTGCCTTTCGCACCTTCCTCAAGGGTCCCATGACTGTATGATAGATCCAGAATACAAGAATAAACGCCGTAAAGATCAAAATAAGCGCAACCGCCGCCAGAACATCAACGGCAAAATCCTCCAGCTCCGGAATTGCATTTCCCACATCGGTAACAATAAACGCACTGGCTGTTGCCCCGTCATCAAACTGAAAATCCACCTGCCTTACAAGAGCCTGCGCTGCTCCTCCCAGATAGATCCCGTTCTCGGATGTAGTCTCCGATTCTCCATAACCGGGCAGCTGATCTATTACACTGTCTGCCTCTTCTGTATCAATACCAATGTAAAGAATCGTTCCCTCTCCTCTGACGATCAGATAAGATTTCTTTTTATTCAGCGCCGAATTAAAATCATTGAGATATGTGGCATCTATAAGCTTAGAAGGGTCTTCTCTGACTGTCGCCTGCAGCTCGTGGTAAGAATTTTCTGTCAGTCTGCCCATCACCTGAAGAGGATTCGACAGAGCATCAAAAGTCGTCCCGGAGATTCCATATGTTTTTTCAATTGCACTTAACTGGTACTGACCGATCAGCATAATAAAAAGGCTGGTCAAAAGTACCGGCACCATGATCACTGCCAGAAACGCAATGATCAAACGAGTTTTAAATTTCATACGCACAGACCTCCGTTTTTATTTTAGCACAAAAAGAGCGCTTTCCTTAAAAAGCGCTCATAAATTTTTATAAACTTTTTATAAATACTTTTTCAGATCTTCTGCCCGATCTGTCTTTTCCCAGGGAAGATCCAGGTCTGTGCGCCCAAAATGGCCGTATGCTGCAGTCTGTTTGTAGATAGGCCTTCTAAGATCCAGCATTTTAATAATGCCCGCCGGGCGAAGGTCAAAGTTATCTCTGATGATCTCCACAAGCTTTTCATCGCTTACTTTTCCGGTTCCAAAGGTATCTACCATAACTGAAGTCGGGTGTGCAACTCCTATGGCATAGGAAAGCTGAATCTCACATTTCTTAGCCAGTCCTGCTGCAACGATATTTTTTGCAACATACCGCGCTGCATATGCGGCAGAACGATCCACTTTCGTGCAGTCCTTTCCGGAAAACGCTCCGCCTCCGTGACGGGCCATTCCGCCATAAGAATCTACAATGATCTTCCTTCCTGTCAGTCCACTGTCACCGTGGGGTCCTCCTATCACAAAGCGTCCGGTAGGATTGATAAAATATTTTGTATTTTCATCTGTCATTCCTTTCGGAATAATGACATCAAACACATATTTGCGGATATCCTCATGGATCTGCTCCTGTGTCACATCCGGATCATGCTGTGTGGAGAGAACAACTGCGTCCAGTCTGCAGGGAACTCCCTCTTCATCATACTCTACAGTTACCTGTGTCTTTCCGTCCGGTCTCAAATATGAAAGAGTTCCGTCCTTTCTTACTTCCGCAAGTCTTCTCGCAAGCTTGTGTGCCAGCGCTGCCGGATACGGCAGCATCTCTTCCGTCTCATCTGTGGCATAGCCGAACATCATTCCCTGATCTCCGGCTCCGATAGCATCCAGCTCTTCCTCTGACATTTTATTTTCCTTTGCCTCCAGCGCTTTATCAACACCCATGGCAATATCCGAGGACTGTTCGTCAATCGCTGTGATCACGCCGCATGTATCAGCGTCAAATCCATACTTGCCTCTTGTATAACCGATCTCCCGGACAGTATCTCTTACAATTTTCTGGATATCTACGTACGCGTTTGTTGTAATCTCACCCATAACCAGCACAAGACCTGTTGTCGTACAAGTCTCACATGCCACACGGCTCATGGGGTCCTGCTCCATCAGCGCGTCCAGGATCGCATCTGATATCTGGTCGCACATCTTATCCGGATGTCCTTCTGTTACTGATTCGGATGTAAATAATCTTTTTTCCATATCTGCTCCTTTTCCTTTCTCTTGTCCAGCTGGCAGTAAAAAGTCCGCTTATTAAAAATAAGCGGACTGTTATAAACCAAACCAATCCTCTTATTGTTCGATCACTCGCTCAGGTTGGCACCTTCCGTTCTATCGGGGTTGCCGCAGCTTCACAGGTCCTTTGTACCTCCACTGCTCTGAATAAGAGAAATACACGTTTCTGTTATTGAATTGTTCCTCTGTATCGCAAATGATACAAATAATACTTTATATGCTTTCTTTGCATAAGTCAATAGATATTTCCGAAAATCTAGCCCACCTTCAGCATAAACTTACGGATTTCTTTTTCTGTGGAAACTTTTTCGATCACAGCCCCCAGGCTTCTTAGCTTCTCGTCGAAACGCTCATAGCCTCTCTGGATATAAACGATATCATCCACGATCGTAATACCGTCAGCAGCCAGCCCCGCGATACACAGCGCCGCTCCTGCCCGAAGATCCGGCGCGCTCACCCGTGCAGCTGAAAATTTTTCCACACCTTCAATGGTAGCGGAATTTCCTTCTACCTTTACATTGGCTCCCATACGTGCCAGCTCATCCAAATATTTAAATCTGTTCTCGAAAATGCTTTCCGTGATAATACTTGTCCCTTTACAAAGAGCAAGTGTCACGCCGATCTGCGGCTGCATATCTGTAGGAAATCCCGGATAAGGAAGGGTTTTTACATGTGTGCAGCTCAAGCTACCCTTGGACACGACGCGCACCGCATCGTCAAATTCCTCTACCTCACATCCGATTTCCACAAGCTTTGCAATTGTTGCCTCCAGATGTTTCGGAATCACATTCAGAACCGTTACATCTCCTTTGGTAGCTGCCGCTGCAAACATGAAAGTTCCAGCCTCGATCTGATCCGGAATAACAGAATACTCTGTACGATGCAGATGAGAAACTCCACGGATCTTGATCACATCCGTTCCTGCTCCCCTGATATTTGCTCCCATACTGTTGAGGAAGTTGGCAACATCTACAACATGCGGTTCTTTCGCAACATTTTCAAGAATGGTAAGCCCCTCTGCCATGGCTGCCGCCATCATAACATTGATGGTAGCGCCCACACTGACAACATCAAAATAAATGTGTTTTCCTACCAGCCTTGTTGCCTCTGCGATAATCTTGCCGTGTTCAATGTCCACATCCGCACCAAGCGCGCGGAATCCTTTCAAATGCTGGTCAATGGGACGGCTTCCAATGTTGCATCCTCCCGGAAGCGCCACCTCTGCTCTTTTATATTTCCCAAGAAGAGCTCCCAGCAGATAATAAGATGCTCTTATCTTCTTAATATAGTCATATTCAATATCAAAACTGGATACGCCCCGCCCGTTAATCTTTACGGTGTGGCGGTCCACACGGTGCACAGACGCTCCGATCCCGGAAATAGCATCCAGCAGTACATTAATGTCATTGACATCCGGAAGATTGTCAATCATAACTGTTTCATCACTCATAATTGCAGCCGCAAGAATAGCAAGGGCTGCATTTTTTGCTCCGCCTATCTCCACTTCACCGACAAGCGGATTGCCGCCTTTAATAATATATTGTTCCATACTGCACCTCGATCACACTCTCATTCTCTGCCTTCTTTCGACAGATCTTGAAGCTTTTTTTGCCCGTTTATAATCATTATTATATCGTAAATTTTCTTCGAAATTCATGGCATTGATATCCTGCCGTCCCAAATCTTTGCGGGTATAATATCCTCGGCAGATTTTTAGCGCTCGGCTTTTAGCGGTTCCGCTAAAACCGATATGCGCAGATATAATGTCCCGATGACATTATATCTCGTCCTCGCGGACTCGATGCCTCCGGCAGATTTTTAGCGCTCGGCTTTTGGCGGTTCCGCCAAAACCGACGTGCGCAGATATAATGTCCGATGACATTATATCATATATCAGCCGGTTGTAAAACATTTTTTATACTTGTGTAAAAATTCTGTAACATTTTACCAAGTCAAAAAATGTTAATTTTCTAATGCCTCTAAAACTTTACCAATTGTCTGCTCCAATGTCAACCCATCTTCGCTGATTGTGATATCTGCATATCTTTCGAACAGAACTTTCCTCTCCTCATAAAGTTCCCGAAGTGACTGTCCTTCCCGAAGTGTAACGCCCCGTTTGTGAGGATCACCGATCCTGTCTCTTATCGTTTCATACGATGCCTGAAGATATACGATTTTTCCGATCTTTTTAAAATGCTCCATAGCATTCCTGCAGTATACAATACTTCCGCCCGGAGAGATCACAGTGTGCTCTGCCTCTATCCGGGCATTCACCTCGTCCTCAATTTCCCGGAATCTATCCAGCCCCTCTTCTCTAATAATCTCATGCAGCAAACGTTTTTCCTGTTCCTGTATCAGGATATCCGGATCAATAAATCCGTATCCCAGCCGCTTTGCTGCAACAACCCCTATGGTACTCTTTCCGGAGGCCGGCATTCCGATAAAAATAATATTATTCATACTCCTTCTCCCTATCTTTTGTTCTCCCCACTTTGCCTTGACCACCTGCAGGCAAAATCTTCTCCCAAACCGAAACTATTTTTGCTATTGTATCACATTTTCTATTTATTTGTCCATTTACATATTTTTAAAACTGCTTACCACACATTTTGAACTATCCGGTCATATAGTCGGCAAGAAAAACAGAGGAAAGCCTGACAGAATATCAATAATACTTTCTTCTGTATTTTCTGTGGTCACAGCGTCTTTTATAAATCTCCTGGTACAGCATAACTTCCAGAAGTTCTCCAAGCCATTCTCCCGGGTTTTCTTCCCGGTCTTCCATCTTATTATAAATACGGCTGCACATCAGTCTAAGCTGCAGTTTATCCGGGTATTCATCATATAACATGCTGCCTTCATATTCCATGCGGTCGCACTCTTCCTCCACGAAGGGCAGCGCTCTTTTTGCAGTTTCCGGATACATACTCTTCATGTATTCAAAATCTCTTCTTTCCAGTCTCTCATCGTCATATAAAAGCGGCATGGGATATGCCATGTAATACGGTAATTTCCTTTCCATTCGTCTTACGCCCTCCTGAAAAAGAGTTATCTGGAAATAGTATATTCCAAAATCGGCTGTTTGTTACATAAGGCGCATCCCACAGAACATTTTATTTAGCGGGGAATGGCGTTTTCTGCCAAACAGAAAATCCCCCAAAAACCAGAACACACTCCGGTTTCGGGGGATCGGATCATTTATGCCCGTTCGCTGTAATGATGTGCATCTTCGAGCATCATATCTTTTACCTTCATCAGACGGATCTGGGAACTTCTCTCGTTCTCATCCAGCTTCATCGTGATGTATTTGATTGTTTCCTGTGCTTCCGGAATAATCACATGCTCCAAAGCATTTACACGGCGTCTTGTCTTTTCAATCTCAGCCGCCATAAGCTGGCATGCTTTTTCCGTCTCCGCAAGCTTCAGCATATCCGGCAAAATATCTGCCAATGATTTCACCGCTCCGTCCAGATCGCTGGATGTAAATGCGAAACCATATGAGTAAATGTCATTGGCATCCGCTGTCCTTGTCTTTGACTCAAACACCGGAATATTAACGCTCATGACATTTTTCTTGCCGACCTCCAGGTTCACTTCCTGTTTTGGCGCCATTAAAGCTGTATTTAATGTGGCCGCATCCATTCCGGCCCTTGCTATGACAAAATTCTTATTTGCAGAGAGGATTCCGGCTTCCACCTTCTGACGAAGCTCCATATTTTCCCTTGCCAGATCCAGAAACTGCCGCATCAACTCGTCACGCTTATCCTTCAGAAGCTTGTGGCCTCTTCTGGCTGTGGCAAGTTTTTTCTTCGTTCTGGTCAGCTCCATACGGGTTGGAGTGATCTGTGTAGATGCCATTTTGCTGCCTCCTTTAATTTTCTCATGAGGACGTGCATGCCGTCCCCCGCCATGCCCCAGCTCGATTCCGCTCCGCTCCTTCTCGCTGGAGGGCGTACGCCCTATGCATCTGCACAGAATCAGTTGTCAGCAGATAAATCTGCACAACTGATTCTGCACATCTGCGCATGGCTTATTGTTTACCATAGTACATATCCAGATACTTATCGTCGATTCGTTTCAATTCGGATCTTGGAAGTATGGACAGCAGTTTCCAGCCAATATCCAGTGTCTCTTCTATAGATCTGTCTGTGTTGTATCCCTGGGATACGTATTCTTTTTCAAATTCGTCTGCAAATTTTGCATAGATCAAATCGATCTCTGTCAGAGCTGCTTCACCAAGGATCGTCATAAGCTCTTTCGCGTCTTTTCCGCGGGAATATGCGGCAAAGAGCTGGTTCATTGTATTAGAATGATCTGCTCTTGTCTTACCCTCGCCGATACCTTTATCTTTCAGACGGGACAGGGACGGCAGTACATCGATGGGCGGCTGAACGCCTTTTCGATACAGATCACGGCTTAAGATTACCTGACCCTCTGTGATATATCCGGTAAGGTCCGGGATCGGATGGGTCTTGTCATCTTCCGGCATGGTCAGGATCGGGATCATCGTGATACTTCCGCTTTTTCCTCTCTGACGTCCTGCACGCTCATACATCTGTGCAAGGTCTGTGTACATATATCCGGGGTAGCCGCGGCGTCCGGGAACTTCTTTTTTCGCTGCGGAGATCTCACGGAGAGCATCCGCATAGTTTGTGATGTCTGTCAGAATAACAAGGACATGCATATCCTTTTCAAACGCAAGGTATTCCGCTGCTGTCAGCGCCATACGCGGTGTGGAAATACGCTCAACTGCAGGGTCATTTGCCAGATTGACAAACAGAACGGTTCTGTCGATGGCTCCTGTCTCCTTGAAGGATTCTACGAAGAAGTTAGACTCCTCAAATGTAATACCCATAGCAGCGAATACAACGGCGAAATTCTCGTCTGTTCCCCGCACCTTTGCCTGTCTCGCGATCTGGGCTGCCAACTGTGAATGAGGCAGACCGGAACAGGAGAAGATCGGAAGTTTCTGTCCGCGGACAAGAGTGTTCAGTCCGTCAATGGCAGATACGCCTGTCTGGATAAACTCTTCCGGGTATACGCGGGCCGCCGGGTTCATAGGCAGACCATTGATATCTCTTCTTTCATCCGGCAGGATTTCCGGGCCGTCGTCAATCGGACGTCCCAGACCGTCGAATACACGTCCCAGCATATCGCCTGACACGCCAAGCTCCATGCTTCGTCCAAGGAACCGCACCTTGCTGTTGCTAAGGTTAATTCCTGCAGCATTTTCATAGAGCTGTACAACTACATTGCTTCCGTCAACCTCAAGCACCTTGCAGCGGCGTTTTTCTCCATTTGCAAGTTCAATTTCTCCGAGTTCGTCATATGTGACTCCCTCTACACCTTTTACCATCATAAGTGGTCCGGCAACTTCCTGTATGGTTCTATATTCTTTTGGCATAGTTTAGAAGTCCTCCTTTCCGAACGCACCTGCGATCTCTTCTTTTAATTCCTCTAATATTTTTTCGTACTCTGTCTCCACATTTTCTGTGGTTGTATATTTGTAACGTCCGATTTTTTCTCTGACAGCCATTCCCAAAAGAGCATTCATTGACGCCCCTTTATTCAGAGCCTCCATAGACTGCTCATAGAATGCCAGCACCAGCTTCATCATCAGATACTGTTTCCGAAGCGGTGTGTAGGTGTCTACTTCGTGGAAAGAGTTCTGATGCAGGAAGTCCTCACGGATGGATCTTGCCGCTTCCATCTTCAGGCGGTCCACCGGTGAAAGTGCATCCATACCTACCATCTGTACGATCTCTTCCAGCTCTGCTTCTTCCTGCAGAAGGCTCATCATCTTCTGGCGGTCTTCCATCCAGTCAGGTGCCACTGTATTATTGAACCAGTCACTGACATTATCCAGATACAGAGAATAGCTGGTCAGCCAGTTGATAGCCGGGAAATGTCTCTTGTATGCCAGGTTGGAATCCAGGCCCCAGAATACTTTAACGATACGCAGGGTTGCCTGTGATACCGGCTCTGAAGTGTCACCGCCCGGAGGAGATACGGCTCCGATAACGGACAGAGATCCTTCTCTTCCTTCTTTTCCAAGAGAGATCACATGACCTGCTCTTTCGTAAAATTCTGCAAGACGGGAACCTAAGTATGCCGGGTAACCTTCCTCACCGGGCATTTCTTCCAGACGTCCCGACATTTCACGGAGCGCCTCCGCCCACCGTGAAGTGGAGTCTGCCATCAACGCAACGGAATATCCCATATCGCGGAAATATTCTGCAATGGTAATTCCTGTGTAAATAGACGCTTCACGGGCTGCGAAAGGCATATCCGATGTATTTGCGATCAGAACCGTTCTTTCCATCAGGGAGCGTCCTGTCTTTGGATCCTTCAGTTCCGGAAATTCATTCAGAACGTCCGTCATCTCATTTCCACGCTCGCCGCATCCGATATATACCACAATGTCCGCTTCTGCCCATTTTGCCAGCTGGTGCTGAATAACTGTCTTACCGCTTCCGAATGGTCCCGGTACTGCAGCAACACCGCCTTTTGCAATCGGGAAGAAGGTATCGACTACACGCTGTCCGGTTACAAGAGGTACATCCAGCGGCAGTTTCTTTACATAGGGACGTCCGCGCCTTACCGGCCATTTCTGCATCATGGTCAGCTCTTTGTCTCCGTCCTTTGTCTCCACTACTGCAATGGTCTCTTCTACCGTAAATTCTCCGGACTTGATTTCTTTTACTGTTCCTTCCACACCGTAGGGAACCATGATCTTCTGCTGTACGATGGCTGTCTCCTGAACAGTTCCCAGCACATCGCCTGCTTCCACTTCATCTCCGACCTTTGCAACCGGAACAAATTCCCATTTCTTATCTCTTTTCAGGGCTGCAACCTCAACTCCTCTTTGCAGGTTGTTTCCTGAAATCTTCATAATATCATCAAGCGGTCTCTGGATTCCGTCATAGATGCTTGCGATCAGACCCGGTCCAAGCTCAACCGCCATAGGAGCTCCTGTGGACTCTACCGGTTCTCCCGGTCCAAGTCCGGATGTCTCCTCATATACCTGTATGGACGCCTCATCACCGTGCATCTCGATGATCTCCCCGATCAGACGCTGCTTACTTACACGTACAACGTCGGACATGTTTGCATCACGCATACCGGATGCAATGACAAGGGGTCCTGCTACTTTTTTAATCGTACCTGTACTCATAACGGACGAATCACCTCTACTTTCTTAGTTACTGAATAAGATGTCAGAACCGACTGCCTGTTCCACGGATTTTTTCACGCCGCGGACACCATTCCCCGTATTTCCGGACACTCCGGGAATCTCTATGATCGCCGGAATGATCTGATCCTGATATCTTGCAATCTCATGTTTTAATTCAGCTGCCAGCGCTTCTGTAATATAGATCACCCCATACTCTTCTGCTGCCAGCTGATGTAATCTTGCCTCGGCCTCCTCCTGGGATGCGATGGGAAATATATCCAGCCCAAGTGCGGCGAAGCCATAAACGCTGTCATAGTCGCCCATTACTGCTATCTTATACATACATCTCCCTTACCCTTTCCCGGATTGAATCATCCGGAAGTTCGCTTCGCTTGCCGGAAAGTATGATTCGTACCGTTTTGATTTCATTCTGCCTTGCAAGTACATAGGCTACTACCGGGCCTATGGTAAATGATTCATATTTCTGCGGGCTGATCGTCTGTATGATGCGGTTGTCGCACCAGCGTTCAAATGCGGACGGGGACTCTGCAAGTGCCTCGGCGCCTCCTGCGTACTCTGTACCTGCCAGGTAGTCCCGGATTGCTTCCGGCCCGTTAAGGGCTGCCCTGGACAGCTGATCCACACTGATGCTTTTGCATTCAGCCATAGCCCGTTTCATAAATTCTATTGTTTTCGCGGTTTTCTGTGAACGTACGGCAATCTTGATGTCTGCAACTGCAACCGCTGATTCTGCGTAATCCCGGATGATCTTATCCTCCGCTTCCATCCCTGCTTTGTAGATCGCATCCAGCGCCGCCCTGTCGATCATAATATCGCAGAGCTGCCCGTCACGGGTGTGAAGCAGAGTATCGTAAGCTTCCGCCGCCACAGAACTCATGATTCCGGGCAGCCGTCCAAAATCCTTCTCCCGGATAATTTCCAGCATTTCTTTTCCCGGGACAGCCGCATCTTCATAGTAAATGTCACGTCCTGTATCTTCCGTGCACACTTCTTTGATGGCCGCTTTCAGATTATGGAAAAGCTTCGGATATGAGAGGACGTCAAATTTTTTCATATCTATGGAAAGTTCCTTCATAACCTGCCATATCTTCTCTTCCTCTCTTTTTAACATCCTTTCTGCATCTGCAGACGTATCGTTGTCTCCCCATCCGCGCTCCGCGAGAAACTGAATGCACTGTTCATAGCTTTGACACGCAATCAGCTGCTCGATCACAGCGTTGGAAAAAAGAGAGACTTCCAAAGCCCGTATGCGCGCAACCGCGTAGGTATACATTTCACTCATTTAAGCTCCTCCTTACGCTTTTGCCAGGCTTATAAAAATAACAGCTGATAAACACAGTCTGATAATTCATCTTTCTTCGCATCGAACATTGCCCTTATCGTACAGTTTTCTTCCACTCCGCCGTACACAAGGATAAAACCGTCCGTCACTTTTTTATCTTCTTCTCCAAACTTCAGGCTTCCGCCCCTGGCTTTCGCTGCCGCCTCTATTTTTGCTGCAAATCCGTCCGGCATTCTCTCCCGGTCTGCTGCAGAAAAATAGATTTCTCCCTCCTGGGCAAGTGCATATTTATCAAGCATTTTTTCAAGCAGCGCGAAATAGGATTCTGTATCCATCGCACATACTGTCTCATAGGCTTTTTCAAGAACTTCGGCAATCACTTCCTGCTTTGCTTTTAAGATTTCTGTTCTTTTCTTAAGGTCAATGGAAGATGCCACCCGCTCCTTATAATTTGCAATTTCTGCCGCTGATTTCTGGGAGATGCCGTCTGCAGCTTTTGCCGCTTCCTGTGTGGCCGTATCCAGGATCTCTTTTGCCTGGTTTTCGGCCTCCTGGATCTTGCTGTCAGCAGTTGCTTTCGCTTCATCCAGGATCTGGCTTTTCATTTTTTCTAATCCAGTCATTTTCAGCTCTCCTTTTTCTCCCTTTATTTTTGGTTTCTTTTCACTATACCTGGATTCCGTTTACTGCCAGGAAAGAAATCAGAAGAGAAAGGATGGCGTATGTCTCAACCATCGCCGGGAACAGCATCGCTTTACCGAACTGATCCGGTTTCTTTGCCACGATTCCAATAGAAGCCGCTGCTGCCTGTCCCTGTGATTTACCGGAGATCAGTCCCACAATACCAACCGGCAGGCATGCTGCAAGGATCAGAAGTCCTGTCTGTACACTGATATCTGCAATTCCTCCTCCGAGGATACCGATCTTAGACAGTGTAATGAATCCGACCAACAGTCCGTAAAGTCCCTGTGTACCAGGCAGAAGCTGGATGACCAGAACTTTTGCAAATTTACTCGGATCTTCTGTTACAACGCCGGCTGCTGCCTGACCTGCAATACCTACACCAATGGCTGAACCGCATCCTGCAAATAATACTGCTACTGCTGCACCAAGCAAAGCATATACAATTCCTAAATTTTCCAAAATATTCATAACCTATGTTTCCTCCTTAATATCTACATATTTCGTGTCTGCACAGAAAGGCTCAAAAGGTTTTCCTCCACCTTCATAAAATTTACCGAAAAATTCCACAAACTGCAGACGATTTGTATGCACATATGCTCCCAGCAGGTTGATCGCCAGATTCAGTGCATGACCTACAATAAAAATAACAATAAATGCAATAATTCCGAAAATATTATTCGGCACCATGCTTCCCATCTGGTTGATAACAGAAGCAATAACTCCCGTTGCCAATCCCAGCGCCAGCAGACGAGAATAGGACAGCACATCGCTTAACCAGCCGGTAATATTGTAGAGATCGTATGCTCCAAGAGCAAGTCTGATCCCTGGGTTTTTCGTTCCCCGCCCCGACATCAGAACAATTCCGACTGCTCCAAAAATCGCCAAAACCTTGGCCATAAGATTCACCACATCCGGGAATACGATCTCTGTCTGGGCGATAGATGCAAACAAACTGCTCGGAAGCAGCATCAGGATCAATCCCACAACCAGGCAGAACCATAACACCACATCACAGAAAAAGTCCATAAACTGTCTGTTTTTAATGCACATATATCCTTTAATTCCCAGCCCTACAAAAAGATGAATCACGCCAAATAGCATAGAGTATACCAGCAGCTTCATCGGATCATTCAAAGGAATAAACCATAATGCCGCCGGTGTGATCGTTGTTCCGAAAAATTTTGCCGATACCACATCCACAATATTTCCAAAGTATCCGCCAAACAGGATTCCCCAAATGACAGTGGAAATTCCACAGAACATAAACAGTTTGATAGACTGGTACATTCCGGGACTCATACGCGGAAATTTCTTCAGCAGGACAAAGCAGGCAATTGCCAAAATTGCTCCGTATGCCGCATCTGACAGCATCATGCCAAAGAAAAATACATAGAAAAATGACATGATCGTTGTCGGGTCAAATTCTCCTCTTTTCGGAAGACCATAGGATTCCACGATTCCTTCCCAGCTCCTGGAAAAACTGTTGTTTTGAAGAATGGTGGGAACTTCTTCTTCCTCTCCCACTTCTTCTACATCCATTACACAGTCGTAATTTGCGCCAATGGCTTTTTCCAGCGCAGGCACAAATTTTTTGGCTGTGTATCCGCTGATGACAAATGTCCTCTGTGACTGGGGCAGGGTTCCCAGCACCTCATATTTCTCAGCTCTCATGCGGAAATAGTCTGAAATGTATCTCAGCCGCTCCCTCTCTTCGGCACAGGACTTGATCTTGTCTTCCTGCTCTTTGATTTCATTATTCAGTTGTTGTATGCTTTCTTTCAGCTCCTGCGTCTTAACAGACGGTACTTCCTCCGACAGTTGTGCCGGTCTGGCAAATCCCGCTGATCTCAAGACTTCTTCCACCTTTGACGCGTCCTTTCTCATACAAAGGACCGCCAGATATACCGCATCCTGATCAGATGATATGATCTGTATATCGACAGCTTCCACTTCGGGAAGCTGCTCTGCCAGAGTGCTGTATACGTCCTGAAGCTGCGTCTCCGCCGCCATGGTCCCTATAAACATGGCAACTTTTTTTGTTCCGGAATAGTTCATTGGAACTTCCAGAGAAAGATACGGGGTCAGACTTTCAATCTGATTTTCAAGCTTCAGGATCGCCGCCTTTTTCTCTGCAATAACCTTACTGGTCTGGATCAGATCAGCAGCCGTATCCATGATTTTCTCTTTGTCGGCAACCGCTGACTGGAATCGGCTGCTGCCGATCAGCTTTTTGCCTTCCAACGAAGCAAACATGGATTTTGACTCCGGAGCGTATCCATCCAGTACATCCAACGCCTGATCCGCAATATTGGCTTTTTTTTCAAAACTGACCCGGGCATTCATGGTATCCATTCTGGAAAATGCGTCATCCTCATCGGCCACCTGGCTGATTTCCAGGATCCCCATGGACTGCAGCTTCTCCAGAATCGACTTCCGGTCCTTCTTCAGCGCACAGATACTGACTCTTTGCATCTGCAATACTGCCATAGACTCATCCCTCCTTTTCCTGTTTTTGTGATGGTCCTTCCCACATCAGACGAGGTTATCAATGACGGTCTGAACAGCTTCATCCATCTTTTTCCCCGCTTCTTCTTTGAGAGCAGCGACCTGCACATTTACCTCTTCGAGCGCTTTTTTCGCTGTCTCATCTCCCTCGGCCCGGGCAGCGTCCATCTCCGCCTCAGCTTTGGATTTTGCATCTTCGAGCGTCTTATCCTTCATCTCCTTCGCTTCCTCCGATGCATGATCAAGGATACCCCGGCATTTTTCTTCTGCCTGTTTTACAAGTTCTTCTGCTTGCTTTTCTGTCTCCTTTATGGACTTAATGGTTTCCTCTACCATGTGTTCACCACCTCTCTTGTAGTTAAGATTTTACTATGAATCAGTAGAAAAGTCCAGTTTAAAGTCTCAACTTTTTAAATCGTCTCCTGCAATAATCACTCAATTCAAACAATTTCCCATTTAATCAGTCTTGTCGCACAGGTGATTTCAGGCCTCTATAATGGCATAAAAAAAGGGCTTTTACTCCCATTCCAAACGGTGTAAATGCCCTTCTTTGCACATTCCTGCAAAATTATTTTGTCTAAGCGCTTCATACAGTACAATCGCAACAGAATTTCCCAGATTCAGCGAGCGAATGTCTCCTACCATCGGGATCCGGATACTTTCTTCTTTATGTTTTACCAAAATCTCCTCTGGTATTCCTGCACTTTCCTTTCCGAACATGATATAACAGTCCGGTTCATAATTTACTTCTGTATATATTTTTTCAGCTTTTGTCGTTGCCATGTAGATTTTTGCTCCCGGATTTTTCTCCAGAAAATCTTCATAGTCGATGTACGTTGTTACATCCAGGTCTTTCCAATAGTCCATTCCGGCCCTCTTCAGGCTTTTTTCATCTAGGCGGAAGCCAAGAGGTTCGATCAGATGAAGCCTGGCTCCGGCAGCCACACAGGTTCTTCCGATATTCCCTGTGTTGGCCGGAATCTCCGGCTCATGCAGCACAATATTCAACATCTGTTTTTCTCCTTTTCGTCACTGATATAATTTGAAGATCTCATCCGGAGCAGGCCGGTCAAGATAACGGATCTCCTCTCCATTTTGGATCACCTTGTCTCTGCCGGCAGTTATTCTCCCGATCATCCGTACTGCAATGCCTCTTTTCTCCAGCATCTGCACCGCCTTCTCTCCATCTGATACAGTAAAGAGGAAACAGCCGGCTGACGTAAGCTGATAAGGATTCAGCCGGAAATACTCACATACCTCTATGGTTTCCTGTAAAACGGGGATCTTCTTCATATCGATCCTCATTCCGCCACCGGTTTGCTCTGCCAGGCGCCACAGCGCGGCAAGTATCCCTCCATGGCCCACATGCAGCACAATATCTGCTCCGCTCTCCCTCACTGCATCGATTTCCCGAAGATCTTCCGGACAGATTTGATATTTCTGTATTTCTCTTAAAAATGCAGGCGCAAAATGGCCGGACAGCTCTTCCTGTTTTTCCGATACGATTCTAAGCATTCCTTCCATGCCGGCCCATTTTGTCATGACAACCGCTTTTTCTTCCGCTTCTTTTGACCCTTTTCTCTTTTTTTCTGTCACTCCGCTGATGGTGACGGTCACTTCAGGAACAAGAAGAGCTCCATTCACCGCCGTTTCTATTTCCGCCTTTCGGATCCCCTCTTTTTTGCTTTTCTCTCTTAAATCCTGCTTCAGCCAGGACACATAAGATTTTTCCGTCCCGGCGGGCGCCTGAATCCTGGCTTTTACTTTAAGGCCTTCCGCTTTAGCGGCCGCCATCGCATACATTCCATGATAAAATGCCAGGGCTGCCAAAGCGCGGTTGTTTCCGTACAAAACAGACGTTTCTGCCACTGCTTCATATTTATTCTCTTTATCCATGGATTTGTTTCTCATACTCCATTCTCCGGTCTTATTTTACGACTGCTCCCGGGCCTGTTCGTCAGTCTGCTGCGCTGCAGCATCTTCCTGATTCTCCGTTGCCTGACCGCCGCCTTTGCTGACTGCTTCCGAGATCTTAGCCGCATCCTGGGAAGCGATAGCTGACTGCAGTGCTGCTACTGCCTCTTCACTGCCTCCGGCCGTTCCCACTTCAATAATTTCATCTGAAGCCGAATAGCTGCTTGTATTAAAGACTTCCCGGCTTACCTCCTCGCCATCCTCATAGACAATCTTCCAGAGCCTTGCCTCAACGCCATCATGAGGACTGCCGGTACTTGTCATTGTTCCAAAGGCCGCCTCCGGATTTTCTTTATATGTTGTTCCATGCTCTGTTGTGCTGACTGTCTCGCTTTCGTATTCCACTTTCCTGCCTTCCGGCCTTGTGTCTTTGCCGTATATAATAAACTGAAGCTGGTTGCTGCTGTTGATTTCTCCATATATATAGATCGGCGTATCATAGGAATTTTTGAATTTAAAATCCAGATAGTCTCCTGCGATCGCCGCATCTCTGGACGGTTTTACATAGGCCACTGTCATGGAATGAGGCGCACGCTCCACTATCTCAAGCTCCGCATAGATCACTGCATTGTAAAGAGTTGTAGATACCTGGCATATGCCTCCGCCGTAATCCGAGACGACCTGTCCGTTCTCATAGGCGCCGGCTTCCACATATCCGTTTTCAGCAGTATATGGTCCGGTAACCTGCCCTACAGACAACGTTTCTCCCGGCATGAGGATCTTACCGTTCAGCCTTTCCGTCCCGGTCTTCAAATTATTCCATCGTTCTCCTCCTCCGGCGTCTGTCCAGAAGCTTCCCAGTTCATCCTGAATTTCCGAGAGATCCTCCTCAGTAATTTCCGGCTCTTCTTTCTTGGTAGAAACCTCCACAGAAAAATCTTCATGATTCCATTCCTGATTCAGCTGCTCTGTAATGACTTCAATCGTTGCTTCTATGTCCACCGCTTTTCCTTCCTGTTCAGGGGTGATCTTAAAGCCTGTGGCAGTTTTCTCTATTGCCGCATCCTGGGCTCCCTTTATCAGAGGAACTGCCCGCTCATTTAAAACGGCCTCTGTCAACTCTTTATCCAAAGTGAACTTTTCCCGGATCACAAGACCATCCGCTTCCAACCTCTTCATACGGCGGTATCTGGTCCAGACACTTCCCTTTTTCCCGTAATCTACCGCCTCTTTTGTAAGGCTGTCCAGATCATCAGAAGAAAGTCCCAACTCTTCCAATGTAGCATCGGCACTTCCATTTTCCGTTTTCAGTGAAACGGTTACAGCCCGGTCTTCTGCCAGATGCTCCTCAAGCAGTTCCTTCGCCTGGTTCCTTGTCAACCCCGACACATCTACTGTCCCGATGCTGATATTGTCCGCGATAATATCTCCTTCTACTGTATTTACATATTTTCTAAGCGCAAGATAAGAGCCTGCAAAAACAAGAAGGATCAGAAAAACTGCTGCAAAAAACAGAACTGTCATCCTCCTTTTCCTTTTCAGGCTCATTCTTCTTGTGACTTTACGGCGCCTTCTTTCTGACGTCATGATTTCACCTCTTTATTCTCACTCCATCTTATTTCTTCTCATGTTAAATCCGGTCTACACCATAATCGAAGGAATCACGGATGTTGCTACCATAGCAACAATCACAATCATAATAACGATAGCGATGACCCTTCTCGTTTTCTTATTATTAAAATTCATTTTCTGATATTCCTCTCTTCTTTAACTCTGCTGCCTACATTTTAAACTCTTTATTTGCTTTTTGCAACCTGCCGGTCACTCCCGTTTCCAATCCGCTCCGGCACTTTCACCTCAAGCCACAGCGCATCTTTTGTCAATGGATCTCTCCTGCTGTAATCGAACAAAATGTACCTGCCTTTCAATGGAAAATATTCCAGATGCGTCATTCTCCTCGTCTGATTTCTGTCATATTCCATGTAATGAGGAAGGTATATGTGTTCCTTTTCCTCCCTCTCATAGAAAAGGCGCGCTGCTTCCTTTTCTACCAGGTATTCCCCGGCAAACTCAGGACGGCTCTTGGCATTCTCCCGCAGATAATAATCAAAAACCAGGCATTCCCTGAACTTCTCTTTCTCTTCCGGAAAAGTTTCTTCAATATAAGACAAAAAAATCTGATATCTTGCCGGCCGGGAATGCTGAAGGAAATTGAGCCTTTTTCTTTCGTAAAATTCCGCCAGATTTCTATACAGATCAAAGGGAGATTTTACATTTTTCTCCAGACATTCTACAGAAAGTGTAAACTGTCCGCTGTTGTAATAAACCTCCACCATCTCTTCCACGCCTTTTAAAATAAGTATATCAGCATAAGAAAGCCACTTTGTCCTAAGGACCTCATAAGGAGGGCTGCTTTTGCAGACAAGGCGGTAGTCCTTTTTCCGCGTTTCCATAAAGGAACCCTTCAGCACTTTCAAAAAACCGAGTTGAAGCTGATCGGGATGCAGGCGATAAACATCGTCAAACGAAGCCGAAAAACTTGCCAGATCTTCACCAGGCAATCCCGCTATCAGATCCAGGTGCTGATGAATGTTGTGATTTTTTTGAATTTTCTTCACCTTTTCAGCAACCTTATCAAACTGCATCGTCCGATGAATTTCTCTGATAGTGTCGGGATTCGTAGACTGCACGCCAATCTCCAGCTGAATCAGTCCCGGCCTCATGGCCCCCATCAATTCAATCTCTTCCTCTGTCAGAAGATCTGCAGATATTTCAAAATGAAAATTGGTAACACCATTATCATGCTCCCGGATATACTTCCAAATCTCCATCGCATGACGGTGACTGCAGTTAAATGTCCGGTCCACAAATTTCACTTGGGGGACCTTGTGTTCCAGGAAAAACTGCAGTTCCTGTTTCACCAGCTCCAGACTTCGGAAGCGAAGCTTTTTATCTACGGAAGACAGACAGTAACTGCAGGAGAACGGACATCCCCGGCTGCTTTCATAATATATGATCTTATGCTCAAATTCTTTCATATCCCCATAGACAAACGGAACTCTGTCCAGATCCATGACCTCTCTCCAGGGATGGTCCTCAATCTCTCCCTTTTCATTTCTCCAGGCAATTCCCTTTAAGCAGCTTTTATTCTCCCCGGACACAAGAGCTGCAAAGGTTTCTTCCCCCTCACCCTTCATGATTCCTTTCACTTCAGGAAATTGTTCCAGCATGGCAGGCGCATCGAAAGACACTTCCGGTCCTCCCAGCCAGATTTCGGTATCGGGAAGAATTTTGGCTGTTTCCCTGATAAGATCTTCTACCATGGAAATATTCCATATATAACAGGAGAAGCAGAGCATATCCGGCTGTCTTTTATAGAGATCCTCCAGAATCGCATCCTCCTGCTGATTGATGGTATATTCTGCAATTTCTATATAAGGTCCGTCGCTTTCCGTGCACGATCCGCTGCCGGCAGACTCTTTGGATTCTTTGTTCTCTTTAGAGCCAGGCATCACAAAACAAGCCTGTGCATAGCTTTTCAGGCTGTACACCGCCAGGTTGGAATGAATATATTTTGCATTTATAGCTGCTAACACAATTTTCTTCTTCATCATGCCTGTTATTCTACTATATTCCATAGGAATTTACAATGAAATATGTGCAAGGTTCATTGACATTTTTCCCAAAACAAGGTAAAATAGTGAACCGTGCAGCCGGGGTGGTAGCGGTACCTTGAACCTGCAATCCGCTATAGCAGGGGTGATATTGCGCAGAGGGCGAAAGCTGGCAGGGCTGCCCTTGGTAAGTGACGTTGATATCCGGGTCTTACGCGACGGAAATCCGTGAACCGTGTCAGGTCGGGAACGAAGCAGCACTAAGCGGAACCTTCCGGGTGCCGTGAGGGTGCCTGGGTTGAGTAAACTGCCAAGGTAACGCCTGTTGGCCCAGTTCGAAGCGCAATGCACAAAAAAAGAAATCCGACATCGTGTATATATAAAGAAGGAAGGTCCCATTTATCAGGCACCTTCCTTCTTCTTTTTTTTCTCCCGCAGTTCCCTGAAAAACGATTTCATCAGTTCCGAACACTTCTCTTCCAACACCCCTCGCGTTACATCCGCCTGGTGGTTAAACCTGTCCACCTGAAGAAGATTTAAAACAGAACCTGCGCAGCCTGCTTTCGGATTCATACATCCGATCACTACTCGGTCCATGCGGGATTGGATGATTGCCCCCGCACACATCTGACATGGTTCCAGCGTCACATACAAAGTACACCCCTCCAACCGCCAGTCCCCCAGCTTTTTGCTGGCTTTTCGAATTGCCGTAATCTCCGCATGAGCCAGTGGGTTCTTGTCCGTATTTCTTCTATTATACCCCCTGCTGATAATTTTTCCCTCGTGCACGATCACACATCCGATCGGCGTTTCCTCCAGCGCATAGGCCTTCTTCGCCTGCTTCAACGCTTCCTTCATATACTTTTCATCCGTATCTTTCATTTTTACCCACCACTTTCTTCATTTTTACCCACCGATTAGTGCAGTTTGGGACGTAACAAAGTTTAACTTTGTTACGTCCCAAACTGCTACCGTTTCACCTGGCGGCACCAGTACCCAAAATCATCTTCTTCGTTTTTCTCATCCGCCTCCAGGGCTATCTCATCATCTGCGATCCGCCGGAACTGCGGAAAGCCAAATGCTTCTGCCGCCTGGGCCTCTCTGGCATGATACACGCCCGGAACCCCCAGCAAACACTGTTCTCCTTCTTCTATCAGGAGAAGATGATGATAATTGTAATACCCATGCAGCAGGAAACTATTATTGGCAAGCCGCCATTCGCATCGTTTCAGCCCTGCAATATCCTGGCGCTGGATCTTGATATACCGAACCCCATCTGACGAAGACCGAGATCCCTCCTCCGATCCCCTCTCTTCTGCTTTTCCTTCTTCCTCGCCGGTATCTATCCAATCATCCTCTGACATCTCGCCATCCATCTCTTCCTCACATACTTCATCTTCCTGCGTCCGGATCTGTTCTTCTTCGGCCTTTCTCTGTGTCATCTCTAAAATATCCGGTTCCGGATCTTCTTTCCACGGCCGCATTTGTTCCACAGCTGCCGGAGTATCATCCCATACTGCTGCAAACCGCCTTTTGCTTCCGTTTTCCAGAATAACGCCTTCAATACGAGAATAATTTTCCCGCCTTCCCGTATCTTCAGGAGTAAAAAAAAGTCGATAATTGACTGCCGGATTTACATGTTCAATGTCCCCCTGCCAGATCCCGATGCATTGTCCTCCTTTTAAATAAAAAATATAGACTTTCAACGTCTTATCTTCTGCAAGGTGAAGCCCCTTTCCATGAATATGTACCACCGTATTTTCATCCTGCTGTTCTACCTTGACAAATCCTACATTTCGGATTCGCTGTCCATTCTGGTATTCATACAAATAGCGAATAAACCGTTTCAAACCTCCACTTCCATTCTTTGTTTGGTTATCACAATCTATTCGCCACACCCACGGAAAATGCCTCTTCCTTACAGAATCGCTTTCAGCTCCTGATAAAGCCGCTTTGCGTAACTGTCTGTCATGCCGCAGATATAATCTGTAACAAGCAGCAGCCTAAGATAGAGTTTTTCCACGTCCGTTTTTCCTTTTGCATGATAATGATAGGCATTTTTGTAGTTACTGGATATGAAGGAAACCATCCTCTCATCAATGGAATCCAGCTCTTCTCCCGGATCATCATATTTGATGATCGCACTCACAAAACAGTCCATCAGATAATCGATCATAACCGCTTCTGCCACCTCCATCCGGTAAATGGGCCTGGAGGTAAAAACCTGCTGATAAGCCATTCTTCCCAGCAGTTTCATCAGCTCTTCTGCAAAGGTCCCATAAAACAGGTCATGTTTATAGGTACCCTCCATAATTTCTTTATAGTTGGATGTAAATCCAAAGGTCGCGCATGATATGAGGAATCCCTGCGCTCTTACGATCCAGTTCTTAACCGCATATTCCTCCGGATTTCTTACCTTCTTTTCCAATCCTCTTTCATATAACTGGGCTAATTTCTGTGCTGGATTAAAAGAAACTTTTTCATTTTTATTATTATTTTCAAGTTTCTCCAGTTCCTGTAGCAGAAAATAGTAGGAAATGAAGCCTTTTATAAACGCGTCTTCGATGTCTGCCGTTTTGTAGGCTATGTCGTCCGCCGCTTCCAAAATGAATGTCAGGGGATGCCTGCAGCCATTTGTCCCTGTGGCCTGCTGTATTTCGCGGAACATATCTTCATCCGCATAGTAGTAGCCCATCTTCTTCTCTTTAATATCTTCCGAATCCTCCCGAATCCCCACCGAGGGAACTGGATATTTTACGATCGTATTCAAAAGAGCATAGGTCAGATTCATCCCGTTTTCATCAACCAGGAAATGAAGCTTGGTCACCAGCCGAAGCGCCTGGGCATTCCCTTCAAAATGATAAAAGTCCTCTTTCATCTGTTCCGTCAGCACATCTTCTATCAGCTTCCCATGAAAAGTAAGCTTTGAAAGATTCCTCCGAAACCATTCCCGTATAGCTGTTTCTCCGAAATGTCCAAAGGGCGGGTTCCCAATGTCATGGATCAATCCGGCACACTGAAGAATATTGCAGATATCCTCTTTCATCTGCGGGGTAAACTCCGGGTCCTTTTTATATGCAAGAATATTTTCCCCGATGTTTTGTCCCAATGATTTCGCCAGAGACGACACTTCTAGAGAATGCGTCAGTCTCGTTCTGATAAAATCACTTTTATCCAAAGGAAATACCTGCGTCTTATCCTGCAGCCTCCTAAAAGAAGCACTGCCAATAATGCGGTGGTAATCCTTCTCAAATTCACTTCGCAAATCTGTTGATCTGCCATATTTTCTGCTGCTCTCTCTGCTTCTTTGCGGCGACAAAAGCTGTTCCCATTTCACCGAATACCGCACCGCCTTTCCTGTTTCCTCCAAAAGCAAATCCTACCTTTTGCTCTTCCCGTTAATCTAAATAAATCGGAGGCTCATAATCATTTCCAAGCAACGCTTTCTTTCTCTCCTGATATCCCAGGAAAGCCCATTCTGTCATATCTGTCCACTGGTGGTTGCTCCTGTTATAGACCTGTACATATCCAATTCGTTTCGGATGCATACGCACAGTATTTGTCTCATATTCATGGCCGGTATAAGGATTTACCTCGCCTTTTTCCAAATCCTCTTCCTCCGGATCCCCCGGCAGATCCATCTCACCTTCTGCCTGTCTGTTTTCTATTTCTTCTTCCGAACTATTCTGCTCCTTACTCTCCCGGTCTTTTTCCTCCGTTCCATCTGACAACGCTTCTGATATTTCATCGGAAACTTCCATGGCATTTTCTTCTTTTTCTTCCTGCACTTCCTGTTCCGTCTTTGCGTCTTCTTTTCTTACTCTTCTCTGGAAGAAATCTCTCCAGCTTCCTCTCTGCTTTTTAACCGGTTTTTCACTTTCCTGTACCACTTCTTTCTGCAGCTCTTCCTGTGGCTCATCTTCCTTCTCCTCTGCCTCTTCCCGGATCGTCTCCTGGGGTTCTTCTTCCGGTATTACCTCATCCGGTTCCGAATCATCTGCCGCTGCAATGTCTGCTTCCGGTTCTTCTGTTTCCGGAGCTGTTTCCAACTCATCCAGGCTATGATGAATATCCATCAGCTCTCCGATTGTAATATCTCTTTCCGCCGGAATTTTCTTCTCTTTTCTTTTCTTCTTTTTGGCAAGCAAAGTAAGCTCCGCCTCCGTCGGCGCAGCCTGTCTGTTTTCCTTTTCTTCCTCTGCCTTGGCTTCCCCTAAAATACTAAGATGGAACGGGCATTCCAGAATTTCGGCAATCATGCGCATATCCTGCTCCTGGAAATTATCCCTTCCCAAACGCTGAGTCAGATTCTGCCGGGACATCTTCTTCCCGGTCCGCTCTTCAATTATCTCTGCGAGTTCTTTGATCGTCATGCCTTTTCGGCTTAAGATAATTTTGACCTGTTCTCCGAATGTAAGATCTAACATGATATTCCTCCTTATTCAATTGAAATATACTCTCCCTGAAGGTCTACAATTTTTCTTTAGTAAACTTTTTTATTTCTTCATAAACCTATCTTTTTCCCATAAATATTTTATCAAAACATAAGATATCCGTCAATCCGGGATTTCGCTTTCCAGCTCTGTCACTTGTATTTCCGCAAACTGATCCGATGTACTGCACACCGCCATTTTAGCGTTTACACCGTCCACCTGATATTCTTTATAAAAAAATCTTTCCGGAAATTCCTCCGGCTTTTTCACAAGTACCGGATGATCTTCTTTGTCAAATTCTATCTCAAATTTTCTTGTATCAAGCTTCATTCCCAGGCGCACCGCTTTCATAAAGCTTTCTTTCAGCACCCAATACCTGAAAAATGCATCCGCCCGGTTCCTGTCGCCATCCTGTTTTTGAATATGTGCCATCTCCCCCGGACAAAAAAATCTTTCCGCCACCTTCATCCTTGCTTCTTTGACCGTTTCAATATCGCATCCGACCATTTCCCCCTCCCGGTCAGAGGCACTGCAAAGGACATACTTCCCAGAGTGAGACAAGTTAAAAGTTTCTTCTCCACTCCAGCCGTAATAAGATTTCATTTTCTCCCATAAAATCCAGGCTCCCACACTCTGGGCACGGTCCATCGGAAACCGGAGCCTGTCTGCTTTCCTTTTTCGTTCTTCCGGCACAAGCTCATAAAATTTCTTAAAGCACTTCTCTTCCGTCAATTTTGAAATATCTGCAAGCCATGTGTAGATCATACTCCTGACTCCCTCAACCTCTTTCTTCTTATCTTCCAGTCCGGAAGAAATTTTGTCATATAATTCTGGAAACGCTGATTATGGCTTGGCTCGATCAAATGGCACAGCTCATGCACCAGCACATATTCCAGACACTCTTCCGGACAGAAAATCAGCTTTGTATTCAGTCTGATCTTTCCTGTCCTCGGCGTACAGCTGCCCCATCTCGTCTTCATCCATCTAAAGGTCCACCCGGAAGCGTGTACTCCCATAACCGGCTCCCACTTTTTCGCATATTGCAGTACCTGTTTTTTCATTTTCTCAATCTGCCCCTTTGTGGGCTGCCCTGCCTCTCCTTTTCCTGCCTGCACCCTCATCTTCTCCTGATGGAGCCTGATCCATTCCTCTTTTGAGTCCACAAATTTTTTAATCCGTCCAGAAGGTGTTCCTTTCGGCGCAGTCACAAGCACCTCCCCTGCCGGAGGTCTGATATACAGATTAATATTCTTAATCCTGCGATACTCTATCTGCACAGGAATACCATTCAGATCATATATCATACTGCTCATTCCACTCCTTCAAAACTTCTTCCTCTATTTTCAGCATTTCTCTGTCATAGGTATAAATTCCATTTACTTCTTCCTCCACATCAGAAAGCTGGGTGTAAATGGTCACAGACAGTCCCTCCGCCAGTTTCGGAATAATCTGTTTCCGCATCAATTGTGAATATCCCCGTGTCAGTTCTCTTTTACTTCCGAAAATACGGTATCCATATACTTTACTGTACATGCTGTGTTCCCGAACCCTCCAGCAGTAACCGCCAAATTCTGTCAGCGCAGTAATCCTCTTGTCTGCTCTAAGTTTCAACTCAAAGAAATAATTATGGATACTCCGGAAATCTCCACCGGCCTGATCAAACCAGCCGCTGGCCTGATCCACCAAACGTGTTTCATCCTGTTCCCTGGCAGCCGCCGTAATCTCTTTCGCATCGAACTGCCCCCAACCTTCATTGAAAAGGACCCATGTAATGATAGACGGATGATTCTGCAGAAGCCGGATAGTCTCTTTCATTTCTTCTACAAAAATTTCCCGGCTTTTCCCTTCTCTTCTCCCAAGGAGCCCATATGTACGATCCGTCACACGCAGATTTATTTTTTCAAATGCATTTGCCATGTAAGTGACATACCAGCGCTTGTACGGACGGCCTCCGCAGACCATATCCTGCCACACCAGCATTCCCAGGCGGTCACAGTGATAATACCAGCGTTCCGGCTCAATCTTAATGTGCTTGCGGAGCATATTGAATCCCAGTCGCTTCATCTCTTTAATATCAAATTCCAACGCTTCATCGGTCGGCGCAGTATAGAGTCCATCCGGCCAGTATCCCTGATCCAGCACTCCCTTCTGCAGATATGGACGGTTGTTTAAAAACGGCCTTAAAATACCTTTCTCATCCTTTTTGGCCGAGATCTTGCGCATAGCAAAATAACTGTCCACTGTATCTTCTCCAAATGTAACTGTCATCTGATACAGAAACGGATCTTCCGGACTCCAGGGATGCATCTCTTGAATCGGAATCTGTAAAGGGACCCCTGCTTCCCCTTTAGCTTCTACAGGCTGCATTTCCTCCGAAGAAATTTCCACTGTAAATCTTCCACCCCTGTTAGAACACACCGTTATTTCAATCATTTCTTCATCAAATAGAGGTGTAGTCTTTATCTCTGTAATATATCGGCCGGGAACCTGCTCCATCCATACGGTCTGCCAGATTCCGCTCTGTGCAGTATAAAACATTCCGCCTTTCGCAAGTTTCTGCTTTCCCCGGCTGTAATAGGAGTGATCCGTAAAATCTCTTACTGCCACTAAAAGCTCATTTTCTCCTTCTTTCAGGGCATCTGTTACATCTGCAGTAAAGGGCAGATATCCGCCAAGGTGTTTCGTTACCAATATCTTATTTATATATACAGCCGCAAACTGATCCACCGCACCGAAATGCAGAAGCCATCTTTTCCCATTCTCTTTTCTCACTTCCCGGGGCAGGATCCTTTTGTACCACAGCACCTGCCTTGGCCGAAGCTGCCTTTCCACTCCGGAAAGAGGCGCCTCCGGAGAAAACGGCACCAGTATTTTCCCGTCAAATCGGTCCGGAATACGCTTCGTCCCCATGATAGCATAGTCCCAGAATCCATTGAGATTCAGATAGCTTTCCCGTTTCATGGAAGGCCGGGGATATTCCTGCAGCACCTGGCCTTGGCTTTCCTTAACCTGATCGGTCCATCTTGTTTTTAACTTTTTCATGTGCTGCCTCCTTTGCCTCTCGTCGTTTTCCTTATTATAACGGATATGCCGGAACCTCACAAGTAAGACCTCTCCACTCGCCATGCCACCTCAACTATGGCTCCGCCATACTCTCGGTCCCGGGCTCTCGCCCTAAACCAGATTTTCTTTCCTCGCCATGCCACCTCAACTATGGCTCCGCCATACTCTCGGTCCCGGGCTCTCGCCCTAAACCAGATTTTCTTTCCTCGCCATGCCACCTCGACTATGGCTCCGCCATACTCTCGGTCCCGGGCTCTCGCCCTATAAAAATCTTCAAAAACAGCCAGCCCCGCTTTTGCTCGTGCAAGCACGGCAAAGTGGGGCTGGCTGTTTTTTCGCTTTTTGCATGGCTTGTTGCCATCAGATATTCCAATGCTTATGTTTTGATGTTTTGAGGCGGGCCATGGCTCTTGCGAGGGATGCCTGTGACAAGTAGTATTCCTGAAGGCTTTGTTTGTGGCGCAGTCGTTCTTCTGCTCTTTGTTTTGCCTCTTCTGCTCTTTTGACATCTATTTCTTCGGGCCGTTCTGCCGCATTGACGAGGACGGAAACCCGGTTGTTGATGATTTCTGCAAATCCCTGTGACACTGCTGCCGTAATCCATTCCCCTTCCGGAGTTTTCAGGTGCAGTTCGCCAATTTCTACTGCCACGACCATATTTTCATGGTGGGCCAGTACGCTGAACTGTCCGTCCTCAATAGGAAGGATCAAATTTTCGCATTGCCCGTCATAAAAAATTTTATCACTGGATATAACTCTTAGATGAAATGTTTTCATAAGCGCTTACTCCTTCGCTTCCGCCTTTGCTTTTTCTATAACTTCATCTATTGTTCCTACATTGAAAAATGCGTTTTCAGGATATCCATCCATTTCCCCATTTATAATTGCCTTGAATCCGCGGATGGTTTCTTTTAAAGGCACGTATTTTCCGGGGATTCCTGTAAACGTCTCTGCTACCGAGAATGGCTGGGACAGGAATCTTTGGATCTTTCTTGCACGGTTTACTGTCATCTTGTCTTCTTCTGACAGTTCTTCCATACCAAGGATCGCGATAATATCCTGCAACTCTTTATATTTCTGAAGAATCTCCTGTACGCGGCGCGCTACCATGTAATGCTCTTCTCCGACTACGTCTGCCTCCAGAATACGGGAAGTGGATTCCAGAGGATCCACAGCAGGATAAATACCCTGCTCCACAATCTTACGGGACAGAACGGTTGTCGCATCCAGATGGGAGAATGTTGTGGCCGGCGCCGGGTCCGTCAGGTCGTCTGCCGGAACGTAAACTGCCTGCACAGAAGTAACAGATCCGTTTTTTGTAGATGTAATACGCTCCTGCAGGGCGCCCATCTCGTTTGCCAGAGTCGGCTGATACCCTACAGCGGAAGGCATACGTCCCAGAAGCGCGGACACTTCTGATCCGGCCTGAACAAAACGGAAAATATTGTCGATAAAAAGCAGCACATTCTGATGTTCCTGATCCCGGAAGTATTCTGCCATAGTAAGACCTGTCTCCGCCACACGCATACGCGCTCCAGGCGGCTCATTCATCTGCCCAAATACCAGGGCTGTCTTATTCAGAACGCCTGATTCACTCATTTCTGTCCAGAGGTCATTTCCTTCACGGGAACGCTCACCAACTCCGGTGAAAATGGAATATCCGCCGTGCTCTGTAGCAATATTGTGGATCAGCTCCTGGATAAGAACAGTTTTTCCGACTCCCGCACCTCCAAAAAGACCGATTTTACCACCTTTTGCATATGGGGTCAGGAGGTCAATGACCTTTATTCCCGTTTCCAGCACTTCTACAGCCGGGCTTTGATCCTCAAAGCTGGGAGCTTTTCTGTGGATCACCCAATGTTCTGTATCTTCACTGATCTTTTCCTTATCATCAATGGTTTCGCCAAGTACATTAAAAAGGCGTCCAAGCGTCTGCTCTCCTACCGGCACCTTAATTCCTGCTCCGGTTGCGGTTACTTCCATCCCTTTACAAAGTCCGTCACTGGAAGCAAGCATGATACAGCGGGCTGTATTGTTTCCTACATGCTGTGCAACTTCCATTACACAGCGTCTGCCGCCGTTATCTACTTCCAGCGCATCCTTGATAAAGGGAAGATCTTCTATACTATCAAATTCCACATCTACAACAGGTCCCATAACCTGTACAATTCTTCCTTTTGTCATAATGCCTTGTCTCACTTCCTTTTCTGTGCATTGGCACCGCCGATTACCTCTGTCAATTCCTGGGTAATATCCGCCTGCCTTACACGGTTATAGGTTATATTTAATTCAGCCAGCATATCCGTTGCACTGTCTGTTGCATTCTGCATAGCCTGCATACGTGAATTTTGCTCGCTGCAGTAGGACTCCACCAGACATCCGTATATCGTTCCTACCAGATAGTTTGGCACAATACTGTCCATGACTCTGTGAGCCGAAGGATACAAAGTAACAGATTCCCGGTATACCCCCGCTTCCGCAATCATTTCTTCCGAAGAAAAATCTATTTTCTGCAGAGGAAGAAGCTTTAATTCCTCCGTCTCTGCCTGCAGTGCATTTTTCATCTGGGTATAGATAATGTAGATATCATCTACCTTGCCTTCCTCAAATAATTCAATCATGCCCATCGCAATCTTTCTTGCGCGGTACAGATTTGGATCCTGCACCGTGTAGCGAAACTCGGAATCCAGCTCATCCTCCCTTTTGGAAAAATACTGCCTGCCTACTTCTCCCAGCACAAACACTTTGTGTCTACCTGGTTTTGCCAGCAGCTCTTCCGCCTTTTTCAATACATTGTGGTTGTAGGCTCCCGCCAATCCCTTGTCTGCCGTAATGACGATACACCCTATCGTCCTTTCTTCTTCCGGAATCCTCTCTCTCCGGTCAAAGAAATGGCTGTGCATGTCCGGCACATGACGCAGGATTCTTGCGATTTCCGCCTGCATGGCATAGAAGAAAGGTTCCGTTTCCGTCAGCTTTTTTCTCGCCTGCTTCATTTTCGAGGATGAAATCAGGTACATGGCATTTGTAATTTTCTTCGTTTCCTGGATGCTGGCCATCCGCTCTTTTAATTCTCTTGCATTTGCCATAATCACACCTGCTTATCTTTTCTCTTTAAATTCCTTTACAATATCCAGAACCTTCTGGAGCAATTCGTCATCTAATACTTTCTTATCTTCGATGGCCCTGCAAACCTCCGGATATTCCCTGTCAAAGTAGTCCAGCATCTCCAGCTGCACTTCTTTTACCTTCTTTGTCTCTATATCCAGAAGCAGCTTGTGCGTCGCTGCACATAACGTAATTACCTGTGCATGCAGACTTAAAGGATTTCCAAGCGGCTGCTTCAGAAGCTCTGTCAGACAGCTTCCATATTTCAGCTGCATTTTTGTAGCGTCATCAAGATCCGAACTGAACTGAGTAAAAGATTCCAGCTCTCTTGCCTGTGCCAGATCGATACGCACACTTCCCGAAGCCTTCTTCATTGCTTTTGTCTGTGCCGCGCCGCCCACACGGGAAACCGAAAGTCCTACATTGACCGCCGGTCTCATACCTGCATTGAACAGATCACTTTCCAGGAAAATCTGTCCGTCCGTGATGGAAATTACATTGGTAGGAATGTAGGCTGATACATCTCCCGCCTGTGTCTCAATGATCGGAAGGGCTGTAATAGAACCTCCTCCCGCTGCTTCATTTAAACGGCTGCTCCTCTCCAGCAGTCTGGAATGCAGATAAAAGACATCTCCCGGATATGCCTCTCGTCCCGGGGAGCGTCCCAGCAGAAGGGAAATCGCACGGTAAGCCACCGCATGTTTCGACAGATCGTCATAAACGATCAACACATCTTTTCCCTGATGCATAAAATATTCTGCCAGAGCTGTGGCAGAGTAAGGTACGATATACTGCATAGGCGCGCATTCGCTTGCTGTAGAGCAAAATACAGTCGTATAATCCATAGCGCCGTGAGAACGCAGCGTATTTACAAGCTGAGCCACAGTAGAAGCTTTCTGACCGATTGCAACATAAATACAGATAACATCCTTCCCTTTCTGGTTCAGTATGGTATCCAGCGCAATAGACGTTTTACCCGTCTGGCGGTCACCGATGATAAGCTCACGCTGTCCCCGGCCAATAGGAAACATGGAATCAATAGAAAGGATTCCTGTTTCCAGCGGAACGCTTACGGATTTACGTTCAACGATCCCCGGTGCTTCCTCCTCTACCGGACGATAATCTGCCGCCTCAATCTCTCCTTTCCCATCAATAGGAGAACCAAGGGCGTCCACAATTCTTCCAATATAGGCTTCCCCTACAGGAATACCGGCCATTTTACCGGTTCTTGCTACCTTAGTTCCTTCCTTTATATCAGAATCATCTCCAAACAAGATACAACTGATCTCATTCTGCTTGATATCCTGCACCATACCTTTCAGACCTGTTTCCAGTGTCACAATTTCACCGTACATGGCATGGTCTATTCCATAAACGGAGGCGATTCCATCTCCAACAGAGACAACATATCCAACTTCCTGATCTCTGCTTATCACGTCATAATTTTCTATCTCTTCTTTTATAATAGAGATAATTTCTGTTGAGCCGATTGTACTCAAGTTTTTCACCTCCAGGTCAATTTTTGTTCTAATCTCTTCAGGCGTCCCTGTATGCTGTAATCATACTCCCTGCCATTCACATGCAGAAGGAACCCGCCAATCAGTTCCGGGCGCTTCTCCATGTTCCACTCCACACTCCTGGCATGGAACTTATCACATATGAATTTTTCCATTTCTTTCTTCTGCCCGTCCGTCGGAGCTGTCACATATACAAGATGCGCAGTCACAATACCTGACATCTCATTTTTCTTCTGACGATACGCTGCAAATATCTCTGAAATATCTCCGGCCTTTCCGTGGTCTGTCACTACCTTAAGAAAATTGCGGATTGACGGATCAAAAATCCTGTCGATCAACTTATGCTTCTTCTCCAGTGTCACCACCGGATTCTGAAGAACCTGTACAAGTTCCGGGGATTCTTCAAAAATCTGCTCTGCCGCCATGATTGCTTCTTCGGAAACTTCCAGGTCAAACAGCACCTTCGCATAACGTATAGACGCCATGGAACAGTACGCTTCTCTACTTTTCGCTGTTTTCATTGGGGTCACCTGCTTCTTTCAGAAATTGATCATACATTGCCTGGCTGTTTTCTTCGCTGCAGTTTTCTGTAAGTATCTTTCTTGCGGCATCTACAGCAAGCCCTGCAACCTCTGTTTTCATTTCTCTTAATGTCTGTTCTCTTTCCAGATCAATGGTTTCCCTGGCTGTCTTTATGATCTTTTCCGCCTCTTCTCCCGCATCGTCCAAAATGCGGTCATATTCCTTTTTCGCATCCGCTCTGGCCTGCTCGATCATCTGGCGAGACTGGTCTTTCGCCCCGCTTAAAGCCTGTTCATACTTTTCTTTCATCTCAAGGGCCTGTGCCTTTTGATCACTGGCATTTTGAAGCCCTTCTTCGATCATGGCTTTTCTTTTTTCCATAATATCAGTCAGCGGTCTGATCAGAAATTTTCGAAGCAGAAGGAAGAGAACTACCAGGTTTATCATTTCCAGGACAAAGTTAAAGTCTAAACTTAACACTTCCCAGTACCTGCCTTTCTATATATTCCGTCTTCCCTTTCCGGTTTCCATTCCTACTGGAGGAAGAAAATAACAAGAAGGCCGATAATGAAACCATAAATAGCTGTAGCTTCTGCAAGAGCACATCCAAGGATCAGAGTTTTGCTGATCTTGCTTTCTGCTTCCGGCTGTCTTGCAATAGCCTCTGCTGCTTTTCCTGTTGCAATTCCAATACCAACACCTGCTCCAATACCTGTAAATACTGCGATTGCAGCTCCGATTGCAATAATTGTTCCTGTCATGTCTTTTACTCTCCTTTTCTTTCTCTATTCCATTTCCTCATTCATAAATAATGCAGTCAAAAATACAAATACATATGCCTGCAAAAGTCCGTCGAATATATCAAAATAAAAACTCAACGGAATTGGTACTAAAAGTGGCACGACCTGTTTTACAAGTTCCATAACCACAAATCCTCCCAGCATATTACCGAAAAGCCGCATGCAAAGCGACAACGGGCGGATAAAGATTTCCATCACCATGATCGGTGCTACAATGGGAACGGGTTTGGCAAAATGGCAGACCCAATGCTTCATACCATTTCTATGTATGCCTGAATACTCAATCACCAGCATACTCATGATGGCAAGTGCCGCCGTTACATTGAGATCCTTTGTCGGCGGCTTAAATCCGGCAAGGCCAATGACATTTGATACTGCAAGATAAAGTGCCACTGTAATCAAATAGGGGATGTAGCGTTTGTTTTCTTTGCCGATAATACCCTCAAAGAAATCCTGCGCCCATCCGATAGCCGATTCCAATGCAAGCTGAACTTTCCCGGGATTCTCTATTTTCAGATTTCTCACAAACAATATGGAGAGAATCGTAAGCGCTGCCATAATAATCCAGGTAACGACAATGGACTCATTTACGGCAATGCCGCCGAAGATCGGAATTTCAAAAACCGGTTGACAGTTCAGTTCTTCCAGCAGCTTTTCCGTTAATTCTTCCGTACTATCCCCTTCTTTCCTCTATTTTTGTCTTGTAGATATTACTGCTATCTTTTAGCTTTGTCAATCAATTTTAACGACATTTTAGCGCCTTGTTTCCCTATGGATTTCTTCCTCTTTTTTATGAAAAATCTCTCCTTTTCTTTCCACTTTTTTGTCAAAATTATGTGTTTTTTCTTTTTTTCTTCCGCCTTTTCTATTTGAGATTTTTTTCAAGACTATTTTTGCACAATAATCTTCTTTTATTTTCTATTTTTTTGTATCTTTTTTACAACTCTTTTATATTTCAGCAATTTTGCCTTTGTATCATATCTACAACCACATTTCTCTTTTTTGTCTCATTTCGTCAGTTTTACTTTTTCTTTCCATCCTGGTTTTTCCAGATTTTCTTTTTCCAGTTAAGATGTTTTTAATAAAATTTTGTTTTCTTTTAGATTCTGAAAACATTTTAGACACATTTTCCTCTTATAATAAAACCAGATAGTTGAAAACACATCAACTATCTCCCCCCTCATAAAGTAAATGCATCGAAGGGTTCGCCCTTCGATGCAAACTTTACTCTCATTCCTTTTAAATAACTATAACTACAGGCTCCCTTCACAGGTTATCCTATGAAGGGAGCTTCTGTTTTTCTATTCCAATTTCTTTCAGCACTTCTGCAGAAATCTCCGGGAAAGGGATCACCGGTCCCGGATCTCCTTCATGATCTCCGATCATCTTTTCCATCCATATCATATGGTACCATCTGCCGAATTTAAAACCGCTGTTATGGAATTTTCCCACAAGTTTATATCCCAAATGCTCATGGAAAGAAGCGCTGTTCTTTGTCAGATATTCGTCCTCTTCCTCCGGATATCCGATACAGGCATTGAGATTTCGAATATTTCTAAGTCTGGAAGCATCTTCCAATGCCTGATACAGCTTTCTTCCTACACCGTTCTTTCTCTGGCCCTCTTTTATGTAGATCGTTGTCTCTGCCGACCAGCTGTAGGCCTCTCTCCCCACAAAGTTTCCCGTGTAGGCATAGCCGATTATTTCACCGTCTTCTTCCGCTACAAGATAAGGGTGTTCCCGAAGAATATTTGTCATCCTTTGTCGAAATTCCTCCAGATCAGGCACTTCATATTCAAACGTAATAGCCGTTTTCTCTACATATGGCCTGTAAATCTCCAATATTTCCGGCGCATCTTCCAGGCATGCCATACGGACAATCACTGTATGTTTCATTTTGATTCCTCCATCCGTTTGTATTTAAAGCGGCAGATCCCTCTTTTCAAATCCTGCCACAGAAACTGTAAAAAGACAAAACGTCAACACAAATAATATCCCGACTCCAGCTAACGCCTCTGGTTCATATTGTACGATTTCTTCCGGCATAAACAAGCTTAAAGGCGTGAAATATTTTAGAAAATTCACCTTATCATTTACCTGGGAGAGCATCTGTATAAGAACAAAGATTAGGCCAAGTCCCGCCCCAATACCGACAGAATATTTCAGTTCATTAAACATACATGCAGTCAGAAAACCAAGGGCCGCCAAAAAAAACTCCAAAAATAGCAGTCCTGCATTTAAAACAAGAAATTCCGAAACCTCAAGCTCTCCTTCGTACATCAAAGCGCTGAATACTATCACCAAAACAGATGCATACACAACCAGCAGCAGGATACCCAACAACAGAACAAACCCCTGTGTCACTAAGATTTTCTTCCGGCTGTAATGTGTGTTCAGCAAATAAGCCATTGAACCTTTATCTATATATTGCGCTGCCAGCTTATAACACATGATCATCGTATATATAAATGGAATGACGATCAGAATAAAACCGTACAGATAGTTAATAGTAAAATCCAGCAAAGTAATTCCCGGATTCTGCATTCCAAATGCCGCAAAAAGCTCCGGCATACTTTCTGCCATAGCATTGATCCCTTCTCCTAGTTCCGGATCATACATCGCCGTAATGACACCTGCATATATTGTGATAATACCCATAAACAAAAGCAACAGCCTGCCGTTCGACTTTATCCCCATTTTCAAAAGCGGCATACTCATACCCGTTCCCCTCCGTAATACTGCAAAAATACTTCTTCCAATGTCTGGTGTCTGGCATTGATATCCTCCACCTCATATCGATTCAATTCACGCAACAGCTCCATCGTATTTCCTTTCATTAAAAAACATACTGTATTGCAGCTCCTTTTACTGCCCGGATATTTTCCCTGGAACATTTTTGCACTTCGTTCATCCGAAAATGTAATCTCATAATGCTTGCTTCTTCCTGTCCGGATTTTCTCCATATTTTCGTCAGCGACTATTTTTCCATTCTTTATCATAATAATCCTGTCACATGTATTTTCAATTTCTTTAAAAATATGTGAGGACATCAGAATCGTTTTCCCTTTCCTTCTCTCTTCCTTTATCAGCTCCACAAACTTATTTTGCATAAGTGGATCAAGGCCGCTTGTAGGTTCATCGAGGATCAAAACCGGTGCATCCTGCATGAACGCAACTACCAAAGCAATTTTTTGTTTCATTCCTTTTGACATTTTTTTCAATTTTACCTTAGGATCAAGCTCCAGATAATCGATCAGCTCGCCGGCATAAGTTAAATCTTTCATTTGCTTCATTTCCGCCATAAAACGAATAAAGTCCATCCCGGACATGTGATCCATAAAGGCAATTTCTCCCGGAAGATACCCAATCCTTTTCTGAATATCAGCCGCCCGCCGAAAACAATCCATACCAAAAATTTCCGAACATCCTCTGTCAGGCTTAATAAACCCCATCAGATGTCTGATCGTCGTTGTTTTACCTGCTCCATTCGCCCCCAGAAACCCAACTGTCTCCCCTTCATTGGCAAAAAAAGAAATATTGAAAACACCTTTTTGATCCCCATAATCTTTTGTAAGATTCTTAATATCTATCACGCTCATAAATAATTCTCCTTGTAGCTTATTTTGCGCAGCATTTCTTTCCATTGATCAAATTCTCTTAGCATATCCTCAAAAGAAACCGGAAGATTCATTCGCCGCTTCTCCAAGAGATATCCTTCCGAGAGCCAGATTAGCATTTGATAGATCTTCTTTGGATCAACAGTTTCTTTAAATGGTGTAAAATCAATCTTCTGAAAATACGTATCGAAACCGGCTGCCATCCTTTCACTTACATATCTGTTGGAAGCGTTCTCCACTCTATCACATGCTGATAAAAAGCATTCAAAACAGAAATCTGTAATAAAGGGGTATTGTATCACAATATCCGCTTTCACCTTTGCGCCATATTCCAAAAGCTGAAAGAAATCTGTTATTCCGGAAAATTCCTTTTCGTCTATCGCCTTCTGCATTAAACCTTCACAAAATTCACATAAGTATAAATAGAACTTCTCTTTGTTTTTGAAATAATAAAATAGCAATCCCTTAGATATCCCGGCTTTATGAGCTATATCCTCTGTATTTGCATTTTTATATCCGCATTTCCCAAATAATTCCAATCCGGCATTGATAATTTTCAATTGCTTTTCTTCTGGAAGCTCTGAAAATTTTCCGTAGTTATCCATACTTCTGCTCCTTTACCGGCCATATTTTCTTTATATCGTCAACTCATTTTTATTGTAATTCATTGACTATTTTTTTCAACCCCTCCTGTCACCTCTTTATAGTCATCTTTCCAAATATTCCATGAGATAAGCAGCAGTTTAGGAAATCTTAAACCCGGCTTAAGAATATTTCGTTTTCTTTTATTTTCTCCTCATACTTTTGACATATTTTCCCTTTATAATAAGAGTCAGATAGTTGAAGAACACATCAACTATCTCCCCCTCATAAAGTAACGCGTCAGGATCCGCAATCTCCCGACGCCATACTTTACTCTCTCATTCCTTTAGATAACTATAACGACAACGAAAACCCACCGGCCGAAAGGTCAGTGGGTTTTCGCTGTCTGTATCCCATTTCTTTTTATATTAACATAATTTTTCTATTTTTAGTTGTCATAATCTATTTCGTCTGATAAAATAGGATCATATAAACTCTACATAATGTATTTACCCAGGGAACCGATGGGGCGATATGTAGCCACCTACTCATAAGAGAAAGGGGCTGGTGCTTATGTACGTAACATACAGCGATTTATTTACTTTTGTTATTATGCTGGTTGCTGTTATCACCTTTGTTATGACCGTCAATAAGCATAACAAAAAATAACGCCCTCACCCGGAAAAGTGTAGCGTTATTTTATGAAACATAATTACCGAGGTGGCTAGATTTCAGCTAGCTATCGGTTCCCTTGTTAAGTGTATTATATCAAAAATAATCAAAATGTCAACCACTCAAAAAGAATCCCAAGGATGAGTCACACAAGACTTCCTTTTTCACCGAAAATACAAAATCAATACTTTCTTAATTCGGAGTTAAGAAATTTTCGTTTTCTTTTAGGATTCTATCATACTTTTGACACATTTATTCTTTATACTATGAATCAGATAGTTGATAACAACTATCTTTCCCCCTCACAAAGTAACGCGCCAGACTTTGCAACTTCTGGCGTCACACTTTACTCTCATTCCTTTAGATAACTATAACAACAACGAAACCCGTTAGCCTTTAAGGTTAACGGGTTTTCGCTGTCTGCTCCTTTTCTTACCAGAGAGTTCCAATAATCACTACCGAATGCAGAACTTGCATCCGTAAAGGTGTACCGCATCAGCAAGGTCTGACAATCTGAGAATTGCAAATTCACGGTCAATCACAACACTTGGAGATCCCGTTGTCAAATGTTGGTCCAGATAACAGGCCTTTATAACTCCGGATCAATCTGGGCTTTCATTTCTTTTGTTTGTCCACTGGCCAGATCTACAAACTGATCCTGGACATCTTCCATATGGAACTGCGCATAGAACGGGCAAAAATCCTGCTTTCATCGACAAAATATCAAGTTCAGGAAATTGCTGAAAAAATCGGAATAGAAAAACCAAACAACTTCCGGCAGGCATTCAAACACGCAACCGGAATGTCCCCCTCGCAGTTTCGCCGAAAAACACCGGAACATTTATAAAACTGCCGGAAGCTGTTCCCTTTGATCCGTCTATTCAATTCCTTCCGTTTCAATAACAAATTTTACTGTTCCATCCATAGAAGAATCTTTTCCGCTAAATGTATCATAACGGCACGTTTCAGAAGACAAAGCCTCCAGGCGGTCCAACACTCCCTGCAATTCTTCTTTTACTGCTTTCTGGATCCGGGACGTTCCTTCTTCCTCCAACTGTGCCATACCCGCTGAAAGAGCTCCGGCACCAGACTGGAGCCGGGAGATCCCTCCTTTCACCTGTGCACTTCCCAACTGTAGAGAGCTCCCTCCCTTGGTCAACTCTTTTGTTCCTGATGCAAGAGAGAACGCTCCGTTTCTTAATGAACCGCTTCTTCCAGAAAGACCGGCACTTCCTTGCGCCATCTGTGTTCCCAGAGTATCCAATCCGGCTGCCAATCTATTCGTTCCTCCTGACATGGTCTCTATCCCAGCTGCAATGGAAGGACTGCTGTTTTTTATCTGATCTGCTCCATTTCGTAAGCTGTCATTAAAACCGTTCAACTTGTCAAATCCATCCAGAAGACTGTCAATTCCTTGCGAGGCCTCTCCCAGTTCTTCTGATGAATCCTTTAATTGTTCCATTTCTCCTGACAAACTTTCTACTGCTCCGTTCAGCCCACGCATGCCTTTCTCTAAAGTTTCCACCCGGCTCCCCAGATCTTTCAGATCTTCTTCGGGAAGCTGCTCTTTTACACTGCTGATCTCATCAAGTCCCCCCTTAAGATCCTCCATCTCTCCCGGAAGCTTTCCTGCGGCCGTTTCAAAAGTATTTAGGTCAGATTCGATACTGCCAATTGTTTTCGAAATTCCCGAGATATCTATCTGTGAAAAGTCCGGTTCCTGAACAGTGTTCAAGTTCTCCATTCCACTTAAGTTCTCTGCCGCATTCTTCGCATGATCAAGGTCAGTGATCACCTGACGGACCTCTTCCGCGGTTCCGTCCTGTCCTTCCTGCTCCAGGCAATTGGCCTCCTGTTCCAACTTACCTATCGTGGTCTCGATGGAAGAAACGCTCTGCTCCGCCGCATTTTTCGCACTGGCAATTTTTTCATTATTCAATGCTACCGTATTGTTGATCTGTCTGACCTGGTCTATACAATCCGCTTCCAAACAGGACAGCTGCGAATCCATTGTTTCAAGCTGCCCGGAAATATCTTCCAACGCAGCCGCAATATTTTCCGCCGGATATATCATCTCTTCCTGCAGTTCTGTTTCCAGTCCTTCTGAAGCATTCGCCAGCTCACGGCTTGCTTTTATCATATGATCCACTTGAATCAGTAGATTGTTTACTGCATCTTCAGAGAGTACTTCCCGAAGTCTGCCGGTTTCTTTTGCAAGTTCCTCTGATGCTGCCAGGATATCTTCACCGGAACTTCCCTCTCCATCCACACTGGCAGCAAGCTGTGCCGCTGCTGTCTTTACTTGTTCAAGTCCATCTCCCAGCTTCGAAAGATTTTCCGCCCTTTCCGAAAGCTGCTGTTCTCCCTTTATATAGGCGGTCACTCCTTCAGCCAACGCGTCCGCGCCTTCTGTATACTCCCGGGCCCCCAGTGCAATTGTATTAACCCCATTGACATATTCCGTCACTGTCCCGGACAACTCGCCATTTACTCCCAGGTACTTTTGAATACTGCCATTCAGCACATCCACGCCTTCTGTATATTGATCTACACCAAGTGCAAGCGCTCCGGCCCCTTCATCTAAAATCTCAATTCCACTTTTAAGTGCCTGAATCCCCTCGTCAAACTCTTCATAACTGCTTCCGAGAGTATCTGCCCCGGCGGAGAGCTGCCGGGAACCGTCTGTAAGTTCCAGGGCTGCATTTTCCAGTTCATCTATCGAAGCCTGCAGGGAATCAAAATCTGTAATGTCCTCGGTGTGAATATCCTCCAAAAGGTCTGTCAATCCTATTGTAAAAGCAGGCGACATAGAAAAGTCTTCCACATCTGCGGAAATATTCAAAGTCTCCGGGATCGTAAGTGCCAAATCCTCGGCTTCTTTCATCTCAAGATCCAGGCTCTCCTTAAGTCCCGGCATAGCAAATCCAATTACAATATTCCGGTTTCCATCATTGATCACCTTTCCATTATCGATTACCACATTAGAAAATGTTTCATTCGGAAGAACAAGCCCTGTCATCATAACGAAGGGACTATATACCTCCTCTTCTTTTCCATTTACAGAAACTTTTCGTTTTTCATAATTCCTGTAATCGATCCGTATTTCCAGGTGTCCGTTTTTTCCTTTTAATTCTTCCGGCTTCATCTCTTTCCCGTCCAGATAATATGTCAATTCTACAGAAACCGGAAGATCCTGTTTTGCTGTTCCCTGATAGTAAATATCTTCTCCTTCCGCATTCCATACTATCTCACTTCCGTTTTTTGTAAATGTTTCTTCTCCTTTTACATTTTTCACCTCATCCAAAGAACTGACATCCGAAAGGCTTCCTGAGTTCTCGATTCCCTTAAGCCAGTCTGATACGGTCACTTTTGTCTGTTTTCCACTGGCGTCTGCATTGACATATACTGTTTCATCCTTACTGATCTCACTTTCTGCCGCTGCGTTGACCGGCATCACACACATCACCGCCGACATTCCTGCCGCAATGGAAACTGCCACTTTTTTTCTGTTTCTGTTCATATGAATCTACATCCTTTCTATACAATATTTCTTATCCTCTATGGCAAACCCGACTGATGTCTTACAGATTACTTTATCAAATATCATAAACATTGCCGGAAGCAGCAAAATCACTACACACATACTGATTAGAGCTCCCCTCGCCAGAAGCGTACATATTGAGCCGATCATATCTACATTAGAATAAATCGCAACTCCGAAGGTAGCCGCAAAAAAACTGAACCCGCTGCTGACTATGGATACCATACTGACTCTGTGCGCTATATCAATGGCTTCTTTCTTAGTCCGTCCCCTCTGTCGTTCCTTCTGGTATCGGCTCGTCATGAGAATCGCATAATCCACTGTCGCGCCAAGCTGTATTGTTCCGATCACAATGCTTGCTACAAAAGGCAGGCTGATGCCCTGATAATATGGAATTGCCATATTGACAGCAATTGCAAATTCAATTACAGCTACAAGAATAACCGGGATTGAAATAGATTTGAACGTCAGCATAATGATCAGAAAAATTGCCGCGACAGACACAGTATTTACCATTTTGAGATCCACATCTGTCACATCCTGAAGATCTTTCATCAGCGGCGCCTCACCAATCACCATAATATTTTCGTCATATGACTTTACAATGGTATCAATCCGGGCAATCTGAGCATTGACTTTATCTGTCGCGGAACCGTATTCCGAACATACAAACGCCAGCTCGCAGTGTTCACTTTTTAACATTTCTCTGATTTCCTGTGGAATCATAGAGTCTGGCACAGAAGGCCCGATCAGTGAATTTTGACAAAGAGTCCATTTCACCCCTTCTACCTCTCCAACTTCTTCCAGCATTTTCTGCTTCTTCACCTCATCCATATCTTTATCCATAAGAATCAGATGCATATTTGCCATGTCAAAATCTTCTGATAATTTTTCATTGGCAACATTGCTGGGAAGGGATGCCGGCAGTGACTGTGCAATATTATAATAGATATGAGTATTGCTGTTTCCGTAAATCGCCGGAGCGAGCAGCAATAGAAACAACACGATCCACGCTTTGTAATGCTTTGTGATAAATCCGGAAAAATGATCCATACTGGGAATCAAAAGTTTGTGGGAAGTCTTTTCGATTCCTCTGTCGAATGTAAGGATCAGCGCCGGAAGCACTGTAACACAACAGATCACTCCCATAATGACGCCTTTCCCCATGACAATCCCCAGATCCCTCCCCAGGGCAAACGTCATAAAACAAAGCGCAGCAAATCCGGCAATCGTTGTTACAGAACTTGCCATTACAGATTTAAAGGTATTGGCAATGGCATGCCCCATGGCACGCTCTTTTTCTCCCGGGAATCTTCTTTTATTTTCCTCATAACTGTTTAACAGGAAAATAGAATAATCCATCGTGACCCCAAGCTGCAGTATTGCTGTCAAGGATTGTGTGACATAGGAGATTTCTCCCAAAAAAATATTGGTTCCCATATTATAAAGAACTGCAAAACCAATACTTACCAGAAACAGCACCGGCACCAGGAAGGACGCTGATGTCAGCTCCAGCACTAAAAGGCACAAAAGTACTGCAATTACCACATAGACCGGAAGCTCCTGAAGGCACAGGTTTTTAATATCTGTGACCACTCCCGTCATACCGCTGATAAAGCACCGTTTATCTGCAATTTCCCTCATCTGTGTGATTGCATCCATAGCCTCGTCCGAAGAGGTAGTATTGTCAAAAAGCGCCAGCATCATCGTTGCATCTCCCCGAAAAAATGTTTCCCTCATCTCTTCAGGAACCATTTCCACCGGAAAGCTAAGATCTGCGGCGTCATCATACCACAGCACATCTTTTACATGAGGAACTTTGCTGAATTTTTCTTCCATCTTCTGTACATCTTTCAATTCCATATCTTCTACAACCACCATAGAAAATGCACCCATCCCGTATTCATCTACGAGAATGTCCTGCCCTTTGACAGTTTCCAGGTGTTCCGGAAGATAGCTAAGCAGATCATAATTCACCCGGGTCATTCCCATCCCGACCACAGCAGGAATTGCCAGAAGCACTCCCAAAAGTAGAATAAGTTTTCTGTGTCTAGCAATCCATTTGCCGACTTTCACCACCAGTATCAACCCCTTTTCCTATTTAACTTTTCGTTTCACTGCATATTTTTCTAAAGCAGCTTATTTTGTACAGCTGTCACAGCCCTAAGTATAATTAAAAAATGACTAATAGTCAATATTTTCGAGCTAAAAAATGAATTTTGGTCATTTATTGACTTTCCTGCGCTTTTCTTACATAATATAAGTAACACTTCAGACAGATCAGCGCGGCACTGATTCCGCAGGGCTGTTTGAGACAACAAAGGATTGAGGTACACAAATGGGTAAAATTGATGATAATAAAAAGAGAAAAAAAGATGCTCTGCTCTCCTCGGCTTTCCAACTATTTACAGAAAAAGGCTTTTCCAAAACAACCATATCGGATATTGTCAACCATGCCGGACTCGCGAAAGGTACTTTCTACCTGTATTTTGAGGACAAATATGACCTCAGAAACCGGGTCATTGCCTACAAAGCCGGGCAGTTATTCGACAATGCCTGCCAGGAACTTGAAAAAAACAGTATAAATAGCTTCGAAGAAGAACTTCTGTTTATTACAGACTATATCATTGATTGTTTCTGCCGCCAGCATTCCCTGATGGAATTTGTTGCCAAAAATTTATCATGGGGTATTTTCAAACACACTTTTTCCAGCACAGAATTTATGGCATCTCAGGACTTCTATGATCATTATCTGCAGTCCATGGAAAAGTATCATATAAAATGTAAATCTCCTGAGCTGATGCTTTTTACCATAATCGAGCTGATCGGAGCTACAAGTTATAACTGCATCCTCCACAATCAACCTGTGTCCATTGAGGAGTACCTCCCCTATTTACATGAAACGCTCCGACATATTATTATCGTATATACAGACGAGACGCCTTCCGCCTGATGTACTTATCAAAGGCAAAAAAATAAGCCGTATACAGCAAACCCTTGCAGGGATTTTCTGTATACGGCCGTTTCTATTGGCGTCTTATTCTTCTATATAATGAACCCTTGTTTCCTCATACCGGTTCTGCTGCTTTCTCTCCTGTGCAGGATACCTTTTTCCCAATGTCATTCCAGAATATCTATCTTCAGCACCCTGTCAACTGCCATTCCCGGCAGTCCTCTATAGGCATACGCACCTGATTCAAAAAGCAGATACATGGTGCCGCCGTCCATACAGATCTGTTCCAGCATACGGGGAAGGCGGATGTCCTGCAAAGCCATCTCATCTGTATAATCCCGTATTCCGTCTGATACCTGGTAAGCGGCCAAACGGGAAGGTGTAATTCCCATAGAATAGGAAAGAAAGAGCATATCTCCAAGGAAGGTCATTCCCTGTGCATATCGGGAAATTTCCAAATCATCCTCATCTGCAACTCCCTGACGACTGTGCTGTCCGTCATATTCCACCCGGACACTTTGAATATTTCCATCATCCTGGAGCTCATACTTTTTAATCATTCCGTTTCCTTTTGTCGAATAATAACCTACATACAGATAGGAATGATCATATGTCATGAAGGAACTCCGGGGAATATCCAAAATATTGTTTACATGAAGGAACCGGATCGGCCTGTATTCTTCCGTAAAATGATAGGCTTCTATTTCTTCTGCCGAGATCGCGTTCACCTGTGCCACTCCGTTCCTGCTCCCACACACCCAAAGATTGTGATATTCATCATCGTAGGCCAGACTGCCCACATGGGCTTTATTGGGAAGGACAAGCTCTTTCAGGAACTCGTGAGTTTCCTTGTCTATCATATAAATGACTGAATTATGGGTTTTGGTATGGCAATATGCACTGATGAACAGGTATTTATCTGACACCGTAATCCCCTGAGGCGTCATGCCGCCGCATACAGACGCTTTCCTGTCTCTGTTTCCCCGCACTGTCATAGTTGCCTTCAGTCCCGGAATCACATAGGTGCCGCTGTCCGTTTCATCTTTATGTTTTTCGACAGCTTCTTCATACAGTCCTCTGTAAGGTTTCAGACGTTCCTTAAATTCTCCCAGGGAATAGACAGCGCCGTCTGTGCTTGTCTGAACAGCAGATACCTGCGGCTCGGTCTGCCCCCGATAAACAAAATCAATACCATAGTATCCTGTAGGGATCAGAAAGACAAGCACACAGATAAAAAGAACCCGTCGTTTCCATCTCCCCCGTTTTTTCTCTTTTTCTTGCTTTTTTCTTTTCATTGCGCTAACTGTTTTATCCGGTTCAGGCTCTTTGCTACTGCCGGTATAGAAATAATGATAATTGTGAGTATTGCTTCCGCTAAAATGTAACTATAATTATATAAGATCGGATACAGGCTCTTCAAAGCCTGTGGAAAATTTTCCGGCATATAGTCCATCCAGTACAGATAACCGCCCAGAGAATGAAAAGCGCCACGTGCCAGAACTGCTGCAACATATCCCTTCAAAAGACCATTTTTCGAACGCATAAAAAATCCTGCTATTCCCATGGCGGCAAAGGCAAACCAATAATCACAGCATACCTGGAACAACGACAACACATACGGTTCCTGAAGAAACTGCAGGATTCCATAAGCACATCCCACGAAAATGCCCGTCCTTACCCCATACCAGTTTCCGATCAGTACAATGAAAAGCATACTGCATAAAGTAACACTTCCGCCCCATGGCAACTGAAAAATTTTAATATATGAAGTAAGAAAAGCGAGCGCCATTGCCATTCCGCAGAAGGCAAGCTGTTTTGTACTGATCCTTCTCCCCTGTTTTCCCCTTCTGGCAAAATATACACCCGCAGCCAGAAGCAGGATTCCCGCAATCACCGCCGCCACATATCCTGCTCCCGTCAGATAGCCTTCACTATTTACCAAAAAATTTCCCATAATCTCTTTTTCCTCCGCTCTTTCCTGTACAAAAAAACCACCGTCCCCGCAGCTCACAATGTCCGCAAAAACAGTGATTTTTAAATGCGCGATCAGGGGTTCGAACCCTGGACACCCTGATTAAGAGTCAGGTGCTCTGCCAGCTGAGCTAATCGCGCATATCTCATTATTTTGTTAAGACTTCCTTAACGCAAGGAATATTATATAATAGTTTCAGACACAATGCAAGTAGTTTTTTCTATTTTTTTCATTTTCCATAGCTCTTAGTCATTAGCAGACGAAAAGTTCCTCAAGCTCTGCAAAATCCGTCGTCCGAAATTTACGGATATCCGGTTCTTTTTTCCTGAAAGTTACATATACTTTTTTTAGTCCGTAAGACCGGACTATTCCAGTTCTGCCATCCTCTTGCCGGTGGGACAGGCCTATACAAAACCGGAAAGGAGCAAAAATTTGTACCGTTTATATCATCGCCGCGATTTTACATATATTTTATGGACTTTTATACTTGGCAGCATCTGTCATTTTCTCTACGAATTTTCCGATTATAATCCTTTTCTGGCCCTGATCGTTCCAGTAAATGAATCTGTCTGGGAACATCTGAAGCTGGTCTTTTTCCCCGTATTGTTTCTGACCATAGCGGAATATTCCCTTCGACGGCCGAATCCTTCCATGCTGTTTGCTTCCCGCTTTGTCGGCGTGATCTTTGCCATGGCTGCCATTACAGTACTATTTTATCTCTATACTTTTATTGCCGGTCGGAGTATTTTGCTTCTGGATATCCTGATTTATTTTACAGGAATCTGCCTTTGTTATATTGCCTCCAGCAACTTATTTCCCCGTTTCCGGCGCGCCGATCCGATGAAAATTTTTTTCTGTTGGTTCCTTTCTGCACTTTTATTCTTCTTTTTTTCGTGCTGTCCTCCGGAAATCGGCCTGTTTCTGCCTCCGCAATAGCAGCAAACGCAGTTTTACACAGGGCTTTCCGCAAAAAAGCACACCGTTTAACGCAAATTGACACGTAACATTTTTCAAAAGTGTTACGTGTCAATTTGTATGTCAATTAACTATTATTCCCCTGTAAAGAAATTCTTGATCCTTGTCAGAAGCCCGTCTTTAAATCCGCTTTCATTCACCGTACTGTCAGTAATGACATCGGAGCCAAGTGCCTCATCGTTTGTTTCGCTTAAAATACCATCATCAGATCCGACAAAGAAACTCTTTACTGAATTCCATATGTTTGCCAGCGCTCCATCATCTGCTGTAAGGTTATCGAGCGTATCTTTCAGCGCATTCACATCATAATCATACTGGGAAATTTTTTCCATAAGGCTGACAATCTGCTGTCTCTGATCATCTGTCAAAGTAACTTCGTTTTCCTGTGCAATGTTGTCAACCGCCTCACCAATCTCCTGTTCATCTGTCAGGCCCTGATCCAGCACTTCTGTCTTCACGTCTTTTATCACTTCCGTTGCTTTCTCCTGTCCAACACTGTCCGCAATCTCTCCGGTTGTGACAAGTTCTTCCATAGCAGCTTCTTTTTGGCCTTCGTCCAGATTCTCGCCGCTTGCCTGTTCATATGCCATGATAATTCCCGTCAGCGCTCCGGTTCCGGAAACTTCAAAAGGACAAGCTGCAATAACATTACAGTTTTCCATACCTGCTGTTGTCAGCGTACTTGCGATCATAGCACTGGTCACATAATTAAGATTTGCCGTTTTTACTTTGATTCCTCCGGAATCTGTAGGCTCTACATAGGCACAGCTGTTAGTTGTAGGTCCGATCTGCTCGTCAGTAGCAATGCCCTGCATATACTGTACTTCGTCTGCATGAGTAACAACAATAGTTTTTACTTCATCCGCTGAAGTCCCAAAATATTCATACATGGATGCTCTTTGTTCTTCTGTAAGATTCTCTCCCAGAGTAACAACTTTCTCACTATCCGTCTGGCCGTCTTCTGTTTCTTCTGTCGTTTCATCTGTAGTCTCTTCTGCAGTAGAATCCTCGCCTGTTGTTTCTTCTGCTCCTGCAGCCCCATCTGTTCCTTCTGTTTCTCCTGCAGTATCCGATGTGGTTCCATCCTCTGTTCCCACAGTTCCATCTGATGAAGTTGTTCCGTCCGTTGTTGCTCCTGAGCCTTCTGCCTCCCCTGCGGTTCCGGAAGCTCCATTTGCTGCGGCATCGCTTCCCGTTTCTGTATTTTGCGATGCAGTATCCTCTGTTCCCTGGCTGCTGTCAGCTGTATCAACTGCTCCAGCCGTCATTGGTACCATTGACGTTGTCATAACTGCTGCCATAAGAATTGGCAAAATTTTTTTCATTTTCATAGCTTTCGGTTAATACCTTGTCTCCCTTTTTAATTATTTTTGATAAACGGCTCCACCCTTATCCAAAAGGGTATGTTTTACCGTCACCAATATAACACACTTATTCCAAAAAGTACATGAAAGTTTTCTTAAAATTAGATGAAAAAAAACGAAGGAGCCGCCCTAAAGCAGCTCCCTGACTCTCTTTTCCAATATATTTTCTCCTACTGTTCCCTGCATTCTTGCTTTTACAGTCCCGTTTTTGAACATTACAAGAGTCGGAACAATATCCGCTCCATATTTCACCGCCAAATTCGGACATTCCTCAATTTCCACTTCACAAAATTTCACTTTTTTCCGGTACCGTTTCTCTATATCCTCTGCCACTGGCTTCGTCATTGCACATTTTGGACACCAGGAAGCATAAAACATAACCACCACCGGAAACTTTGCCTGATTTACTTCAGCCTGGAAATTTCCCTCTGTCAAATGCAGCATCTCTTTCCTTTCCAGCCGGTCAGCATTTGGAATTTAATATCCGGTATACTTCATCCAAAGATTTATGCAGGCAGTCGATCATGGGACTTTTCTTTCTTATCCAGTACAGCCTGCAGTACAGCTTTGACATTCTTCGTCCAGATTTTCTTCGTCCCATATGCCTAAGGCTCCCTTTTTTGTTTTCTCTATATATTATGCAGAGATCCCTTTATCCTTGACTGACGGCGCTGCAGTCATCTTACAGATAGGATTGCCCTGTGAAGAAAACTTTTCTTCATATTCCGTCATCACATTGCCCCGGCACATTTCTTTATCGTGGTGAAGATCCCAGCTTATGGCTTTTAAGTTCCATCCAGCCTCTTTAGCCTGCTCCAGGGAAAATTGAAACAGCTCCTGATTATCCGTCTTAAATTCCACCACCCCATCTTCATCGAGTATTTTTTCATACCTTTTCAGAAATTCCCTTGAAGTCAGCCTTCTTCTTGCATGACGTTTTTTAGGCCATGGGTCTGAAAAATTCAAATAAATTCCCGCCACCTCTTCTTCTTCGAACACATCCGGCACATCTGCTGCATCCATACAGATAAAGCGGATATTTTCCAGCTTCACGCCCTGTTTCTCCTCTATAGCATCAAGACGCTCTACTGCTCTTAGCAGAACACTGGAATAGCGCTCAATCCCGATATAATTTTTATCCGGATTCTTTTCCGCTAATGTTGTTAAAAACTGTCCTTTCCCCATCCCTATCTCTACATAGACCGGATGCTCATTTTCAAAGACCATGCTCCATTTTCCTTTTTTCTCCGCTTCATTTTTAATTACCTTTTGGTGCTCACTCAAAATCCGATCTGCTCTTGGTATATTTCTAAGGCGCATTTCTCTTCTTTTCCTTTCCCTTTTATCAAACAGCAAAATTCAGGCGGAGAAATAAACCTCCCTTTTACGGTCTGTATTTCTCCGCCCGAACAAGATTTATTGATATTCTTTAAAACTCAAACACAGCCACTCCATATGGCGGAAGCTTATAGGCAAACGAATACGGCCTTCCGTCGCATTCCCCCTTTTTCGCCTTATAGATCTGTGGTCTTTCCTCGCCTGTTCCGCCATACTTTTTATCATCACTGTTCAAGATCAGCTTATACTGCTTTCTTCTTGGAACGCCTACACGATAATCATCTCTTGCCATAGGTGTAAAATTGCACACAAAAAGCAGATTTTTCTTATTTCCTTTGGAATGACGGATAAAGCTGTAAATGCTTCTGTCTCCATCATCTGCATTTACCCACTCAAATCCTTCCCACGTATCATCCTGTTCATACATGGCCTTGTTTCGTTTATATAAATGCAGAAGATCTCTCATCCAGTTCTGTATATACTGGTGCTCCGGCTCCTCCAGAAGAAACCAGTCCAGTTCCCTCTTCTCACTCCATTCCCGAAGCTGTGCAAATTCCTGTCCCATAAACAACAGTTTCTTACCGGCATGTCCCATCATAAAAGCATATCCGACCTTCAGATTTGCATATTTATCAAATCCAAGTCCCGGCATCTTATTGATCATAGAACACTTCAAATGCACAACCTCATCATGAGACAATACAAGAATATACTTTTCGCTGTATGCATAACTCATGGCAAATGTCATCAAGTTATGAGCCCCTTTACGGAAATAGGGATCCAACTTCATATACTCTGTAAAATCATGCATCCATCCCATGTTCCATTTCAGGCTGAAGCCCAGACCGTCATCCTCCACACTTCCCGTCACCTTGGGCCAGGCCGTGGATTCTTCAGCGATCATCAGCGCTCCCGGGTTCCTTCCCAGCACAACAGAATTGAGATGTTTGAAAAATCCGATAGCTTCCAGATTTTTATTTCCGCCGTATTTATTCGGTACCCATTCCCCGTCGCGTTTTCCGTAATCCAGATAAAGCATAGAAGCAACTGCGTCAACCCGCAGACCGTCAACATGAAAATCTTCTATCCAGAACAATGCGTTTGCGATCAGGAAATTCTGCACCTCATTTTTTCCATAATCAAAAATCTTTGTCCCCCAGTCGGGATGTTCCCCTTTCCTGGGATCCGCATATTCATAAGTCGGCGTACCGTCAAAGTCCGCAAGGCCATGGGCATCTCTTGGAAAATGAGCCGGTACCCAGTCAAGAATAACCCCAATCTTATTTTTATGAAGATAATTCACCATCCAGGCAAAATCCTGAGGTGTTCCGTACCGGGAGGTAGGAGCAAAATATCCTGTCACCTGATATCCCCAGGAACCGTCAAAGGGATGCTCGGCAATGCCCATAATCTCAATATGGGTATATCCCATATCCTTAACATACTTCGTAATCTCACGCGCAAATTCCCGGTAATTATAAAAACCGTCCTCATCGTCAGGATGCTTTTTCCATGAGCCGATGTGGACCTCATAAATCGACATAGGCTGTTCTGTATGCTTCCATGCCTTTCTCTGCTCCATCCACGCCTGATCCGACCAGGAAATATCGCTGATATCAATAATTCTGGAGGCAGTTCCCGGACGAAGCTCTGCATAATTTGCAAAAGGATCTGCCTTGTAAATATATTCCCCTTTATATGTCTTGATACAATATTTGTATAAAGCATACTCCGGCACATCCGGTATAAAACAGGTATAAATCCCCAGTGGTTCTCCTCTTTCCATGACATTGGCTGATTCATCCCAGTTATTAAAATCTCCGACCACTGAGACTCCTTCCGCATGGGGAGCCCAGACTGCAAAATATATCCCTTCTTTTTTTCCGTTCTTTACCCGATGCGCCCCCAACTTCTTATATATCTCATAATGGTTCCCCTGTCCAAAGAGATAATGATCCAGTTCTCCGATCTCATATGGTTTTACGGTCTTTGTTTTTCCCATAAGCCCACCCTCTCGTCTTAAATTTGTGATAGCTTCATTATACTTTATTACCTGTCAAAAAGAAAGAGTTTTGACAAAATACATCGCCAAAACTCTTTCTCTTTTGTTTCCGTTATTCTCTAGATTTTGAAGTCGTCTTCCTTCAAAATAATGCGGTCTGATTCGTCTGTTCCCTTGCGGAACATACGTCTTGCCAGATGCTTTACATTCGCTTTCTGGGAATGTTCAATCGCTGCATCCATAATCTCTTTTACTTCAGCTACCGTCACGGCGTGATCTTCTCTCTGCATCACATCAATTCTGCTGTACAGAGCCAATATACCCATCTCATCCAGTTTATACCCGTTTTCCTTAGCATAGGTCTGTCCAAAAGTTACAAGCTCATCATTAACAAATACCGGAAGCTCCAGTTTAGAAGTAAATTTCTTCTTAAACTCCGGATTGGCAGTGAAGAGCCGTTCTAACGCTTTTCTCTGATCCTCCAGCACAAACAGAAGCTCTCCTGTCTTCTTTTCCATCAGAATGTTCAGATCACGGACCGTTCTGGCATTCAGCTTTCCGGCCTTCTCAATGATAATTGCTCCGCCTTTCAGCTTCTGAATGATATTAGGGATATCCTTTTTATTTAAGGCTTCTCCTGTTACAATGGCAACTTTTCCCTGTTTAAGGTTACGCTGTTTCTGAATTGCTTTGACAATATCAACCGCAAGAACAGTTTTACCGGATCCTTTGTGTCCGATAACAAGGATATTTCCAACTTTCGACGTTCCGTTTCTTCTCTCCCGGCGGTCATTATCCAGAACTTCTACTATCTGTTCACTCATACCACGCACCGGAACAAAGTAAGAAAACAGCTGTTTCTGCTCCTCTGTAAGTCCCGCCTTCAGACCGATCTCACTTGTAGCGCTCAAATCATAACGCCCTGTCACTACAAATCCTGTATCAAACGGAACGCCGCCTTTGCCTTTCTTAATACGCTTCTGGATCTCCTCTTCCGTAGGCTCTTCGATCACCAGCTCTTCCTGCTGTTTCTTCTTCGGTTTCGTCTCCTCTTCCTCGTCATCATAGAAGTCATCATCATAATCGTCATCTTCTATATCATCATAGTCGCTGTAGTCATCTTCATCGAAGCTGTCGTCATCCATATCATCTTCAAGGTCATTATCCTCATATTCATCTTCGTATTCGTCGGCATAATCGTCCTCGTATTCATCCTCGTAATCGTCTTCGACATACTCATCTTCATATTCGTCTTCGAAATCATCCTCATCTTCGAAGTCATCATCGCCTTCGAATCCATCATCCTCTTCAAAGCCTGACTCGTCGTAATCTACTTCATCATAGTCCGCCTCATCATATGACTCTTCTTCGCCGATATAATCAGAAACTTCTTCGTCCGCAGGCTCTTCTATGGAAAGACCTCCCAGATTCATGCCCTTATCCTCCGGCTGATCTTCTGCTTCCAATTCAGCCATCAGCTGTCTAAGATCCGCTGTCATGCTCATATCCTGACTCTCTTCAGGAATTTCTTCTTCGTCCTGCACTTCTGCATTCAGCATTTCTTCCGGCTCGTCCGCTTCCTCAAATATTTCCTCTGCAGCGGATTCTTCCATTACTTCTTCTGCAGGCTCTTCCGGTTCGTCTTCTTCCTCTGCGATCTCCTCTTCAGTGATTTCTTCAACCACTTCTTCCACAGGCTCGTCCGGTTCCTCCTCGATCATTTCTTCGATTACTTCTTCTGGTTCTTCTTCCGGTTCAACTGCATTTCTTACTGCTTCTTTAAATTCTTCCGTTGCTTTTCCGGATGCGATCCGATCCAGAAGGGCTTCTTCTTCCTCTTCTTTCAGCTTCGCAAGTCTCTTCTCTTCATCCGCCTTTTGTTTTGCAAGAATGCGCTCCTCTTCGGCTTTTTGCTCCGCAAGTCTCCTTGCCTCCTCTGCCGCTTTCTGCTCTGCAATTTTTCTGGCTTCTTCCGCTGCACGCTGCTGTTCTTCTATTCTTCTGGCTTCCTCTTCACGGCGGCGCTGTGCCTCCAGCCGTCTCTGCGCCAGTTTTTCTTCATCTTTCTTTCTCTGCTCTTCAATAGCCTCCGCATTGCCTTTTTGCTTTGCTTCCCACTCTGCCAGAATTTCCTCTATCTTCATCTGACCCGTGATACGCATCGCCTCATCCTGCTTTGTGCTGGCCTTTTCCTCTATATCCAGTCCTTTTGCAACACGCACGCCATTCGCCAGCGCCTCGGAGAGCGTTGCTCCCTTTACAGTCTGGCGGATAGATGATTTTTCCTTAGGCTTGGCTGCCATTTCCTCTTTAGCTTTTTCCTGTGCCGCTCTAAGTTCATCAAGACGAATCTCCCTGGTAGCAGCTTCCTCCTCTGAAAGAGTGCCTGACTCTTTTACCTCCGGAATATCCTCCTGTTCCAGGGAATCCTCCGCTTCTTCCAGTTCATCCTGCATTTCATCTTCCGCTTCCTGAGGCTTCACATCCTCTTCTGCCGACGCTCTTACCATTTCTCTTCTGCCGGTTTTCTGGCCGCCCATACTATTGTATTTCTCCTGCTGCAACGGTGTCAGCGGCTTATATTTCATCTTCAGTTCCATCGCCTGGTAAACGTATTTTCCTTCGCTGAACCACAGAATCAGGTCGTCGCATTCTTCCAGACATTCTGCTGTCATACCTGCCTCATCATAAAGCTTCGCCAGCTCATAAGCCCACTTTTCCACATACTCTGCCTTTTTGAAGTCCTCCAGTGCAGCAATCTGCTCTGACACAGGCGCACGCCGTGCTTTCAAAATTTTATATTTTAATATATACTGGTTCGGATCCTTCGGAGCCAGCTTTACAAATTCTTCATAACAATCGGAAGCTTCTTCAATATCATTGATCTTTAATGCCAAGATTCCCAGACGATATACGATCTTTCTACTGCCAGGAGAGCGGTCATAAGCGACAAATAAAATGTCTCTGCTCTTCTGGTACTCCCCGTTGTATTCGTATATCTCGCTGACATTATTAAGCATTGAAGCATTTTTTACTCTTCGCCAGTCGATCGTGTCAGCAATCTCCATGGCTTTTTTATACTGCCTCTTTTCCATGTATTCGAGCATTTGCTCTGTTTTAACCCGATATTCATATTTATCCAATATTCTCACCTCAATAATGTTTACTTTTGTATATATTTTAACTCTTTTAGTGTAGCATATAGGATAGTCAATGTCAAAATAGAAATATATTGGAAAATGGGGATTTTATGGCGAAAAATGATATTTTGTCTCCCAAGATAGTGCCGAGACTATTTTCATAGAAAAAAGCAGCCACCGTAAATACTTGAAACTTTTTTACAGTGGCTGCTTTCTATTAAATTTTATCATATTTTAAATTATATCTCGGAGGATATTTTTCGATTAATTGCGTTCCCTTGCCTTTTTCCTTTTATTCGATTTTTTCTCAAAGTCTGGATTTCTTATTCCTGAATCATATATTTATATCGCCCTCATATTCTCTATATAAAATATTTTCCGAGTTATTATAATATCTATAACCGTTCCCGTTACAGCTTTTCATCCCTTATTATAACTATATAATCTGTAACGCTATTAAGCTATTCCTTCTATAACATATATTTTATATAGCTCCCTGATATAAATCTGATATATTAGTCCGATACTTCTTCACGCATCCTCTAATATCTTTGATCTACGTGGTATTTATTCAGTATATCTGCAAATTTTAATCTCTTTACACCGGTGATTCTACTCTCCGATTTTTCCTTTATAAACTTTTACCGGCTTCTCTATAATTAAGGCTTATTCTATGGGAACCTTCATTTGCCTTACCACCGATATACTGATTATGAAATTCTGAATTGTCCAATGGATTAAGCCTCCTTCCGTTTTATTTCCGCTCTATATATCTCACCAACATATGAAATATATTTGAAATCCTTTTCAGATATTATTTATATATTATACTTATTACTTTTTATTTATTTCCTTTCTCGTCAGAAATAAATTTTATTAAATTTAATATATAACTTTTATCTGGTTTATTGGATTTCTTTTGGATTGACTTTATAATAGCACCACCCCTTTTATTTGTCAATACTATTTTTCATTTTTATTTTAATTAATTTATAATTTTCTTATTGTATAATAACATTCTGATAATTTATATTTTTTCATCATTTCGCTCACTTCATATTGTTAACTTCATTTTTTATTTAGTTGACAATTTACTTTCCTTCTTTTATACTTTTTATAAAGTATTTTACAGGAGGATTGTAGCTATGTTTCAAAAACCAGATGACTTACCACAACACCCTTCACAGACAGCATCTCCAGGCAGCATTCGCCTTTCCACTCGTTCTATGGTACTGACTGCTTTAATAACAGCTGTGACCTGTATTCTGGCACCTCTTTCTATTCCCATTCCTTTCAGCCCTGTACCGATCACGCTGACAAATCTTGTCATCGGATTCAGTATCTATCTTCTGGGATGGAAGAAGGCTACTTTAAGTTACATTATCTACCTTCTTCTGGGACTTGCCGGACTTCCTGTATTTTCCGGCTTTTCCGGAGGATTTGCCAAATTTGCCGGTCCCACCGGCGGATACCTGATCGGTTTTATCTTCCTTACTATAATCGGCGGACTTATCATAGACCATTTTCCGCAAAACCGTATCTTTCATGCTATCGGTCTGATCGCCGGAACCGCTGTCCTTTATTTATTCGGTACATACTGGCTCTCATTTCAAATGGAGCTGTCTTTTACTGCTGCGTTAGCTATTGGCGTCATTCCGTATCTGGCAGGAGATTCTGTAAAAATTATTCTGACTGTCATTCTCGGTCCGGAGCTCTGGAAACGAGTAAATGCAGGAATTTCATAAAAAGGGCTGCCCCCACCGGGCAGCCCTCTCTTTGCTTTTTTATAGTTTATCCTTTTACTGCGCCTGCTGCCACACCTTTGATTATATGCTTCTGGCAGGACAGATAGAAAATGATCACCGGGATGACCGCCAGGATCAGCGCCGCCATGATGGCGCCCATATCCACCCGTCCGTAGCTTCCCTTCATATACTGGATCGCAATGGATATGGTCTTGTATTCATTCAGGTCCAGCACGAGGTATGGCAGGAGGAAGTCATTCCAGATCCACATGGTTTCCAGTATCCCCACAGATATATATGTCGGTTTCATAATAGGAAGCACCACAGAAAAGAAGGTGCGAAGAGGCGTGCAGCCGTCGATAAGAGCTGCTTCCTCGATCTCCAGCGGGATGGACTTTACAAAGCCGCAGAACATAAAGACTGCCAGTCCTGCCCCGAATCCCAGGTAAATGATGATAATTCCCCAGGGTGTGTTGAGCCTGGTCCGGTCCGCCACCAGAGACAGGGTGAACATCACCATCTGGAAAGGTACTACCATGGAGAACACGCAGAGCAGATAGAGAAGCTTTGTAAACTTTGTCTTTACCCTTGTAATATACCAGGCACACATAGATGTGCACACAAGAATCACCAGTACGGAGCCAACGGTAATAAATACCGTCCAGCCCACGGCGCTGAGCAGCTCGTACTTGTCAATGGCTGTCAGATAATTCTCAAGGCCGTTCCATGTCTTTTCTATCGGCAGCGTAAAGGGTTCTTTGTTGATATATACTTTTTTCTTAAAGGAATTCATAAGCACGATCAGTATGGGGGCGATGTAAACCAGTCCAAGAATGGTAAAGATACCGGTCCCAGCTGCGCTTATCCTGCTTCTCTTTTTCATTTACTGCTGCACCTCCTTTGAACGGGTAGCCCTAAGCTGGAGCATACCGATAGCCACAACGATGACGAAGAAGATCACCGCTTTGGCCTGTCCGACGCCCTCCCATCCGGTACGTCCGTAGAATGTGTTGAAGATATTCAGCGCCATCATCTCGGACATCTTGGACGGTTCTCCTGCCGTCAGTGACAGGTTCTGGTCAAAGAGCTTGAATCCATTGGTAATAGACAGGAACATACAGATGGTGATGGATGGCATCATCATGGGGATGGTCACTTTGAAAAGTCTCTGGATCCTCGATGCGCCGTCGATCTGGGCCGCCTCCACCACATCTCCGGGGATGGACTGAAGCCCTGCAATGTAAATGATCATCATATAACCAATCTGCTGCCAGCTCACCAGAATAATCAGTCCCCAGAATCCATACCACTCATTCAGTCCCAACGCTGTATTGTAACGAGCCAGTATGCCGTTAAAAATAAGCTGCCAGATATAGCCAAGTACGATGCCTCCGATCAGGTTCGGCATAAAAAAGATCGTGCGGAAAATATTGGTTCCACGCATTTTCTGTGTCAGCGCCATGGCAAGGGCAAAGGCGATCACATTGATCACCACCAAAGAGACCACAGCGAAAAGGGCTGTATACCAGAAAGAATGTCTGAATACAGTGTCCTTAAATGCCTCAATGTAATTGGATAATCCGACAAATTTCGCATCTGTGACTGTGGTAAATTTACAGAACGAAAGCCAGATCCCCATTATGAACGGAATAATAAATCCAAGGATAAACGCGCAGAATGTGGGAAGCACAAAGATGGGCATATACCGCTTGATCGCTTTTTCCATATAAATCCTCCTCCTTCTGAAAAAGCGGCGTTCAGACTTTTTCTGCCCGCCGCTTTCCTGTTCAATTCTATATATCTTTCAGCTCTTCCGGAAAGATTACTCTGCCGATGCCGCTGCTTCTGTAGCCCATCCGTCTACAAACGCGCTTACAACTTTATCCCAGTTGGCATCTGTCTGATCTGCCGCATATGCTGTCAGCGCAGAACCCACACCGTTTTTCCACTCTTCAGAAGGCATGGTTGAGAATACCCATGTCACAGGTGTTTTTCCGTCTTCCATATATGCGTTGGCTTCATTCACCAGTGTATTTTCAGACTCAAGGTTGGACTTGAACGGAATGACAAATCCCATATCTTTGCACATAGACTCTACACCTTCATCGGAAGTTACGCACCAGTTCATGAAATCCAGTGTTGCCTGGATATCTTCTTCAGATGCCTGGGAATTTACACACCAGTAGTTCTCTGTTCCTGTGCAGACGCCCTGGTTCTCCTCACCCTCAACTCCGATATAGATCGGAAGAATGCCAAGGTTCTCATCTCCGATATCCGCAATATTGTTGTACTCCCATGTACCGTTCTGGTAGAAGACTGCTTCCTCTGTCACAAATTCTGCTGTGGAGTCGTCGGCTGTCTTTGTGGAAATCTCTGTCGGTTCGCAGGTTGCATTATTGATGTACAGATCCCAGATCTGGCGGTAATTGTCAAGGTATGTGCCCTTGATGGCGTCTGTATTGTCAATACCCTCATCCTTGTACTCATAGTAGATCGGAAGATTGGCCAGATGTGTCTTGAATCTCCAGTCAGATGAACTGTCCATTCCTGCTGATGTAAATGCGGAGAATCCAAGTTCATCCTTTCTTGCCGTGATGTCTTCCACTACCTTTTTAAAGCTGTCAAAGTCTGTGATATCCTCTGCTGTGTAGCCTGCTTTCTCAAGAAGGTCCTTGTTGTAGATAATGCCGTAGTTCTCGATAACGTAGGCAATACCTGCCATCTTATCGCCATCCATCAGCGCAAAGCTGTCGTCTGTCAGCTCCCCTGCTATGTCAGAATCAGACAGATCATAACAGTAGTCTTTCCAGCTTGCCAGTCCCACCGGTCCGTTTACCTGGAACAGGGTAGGCGCATCTGTCTTTGCCATTTCTGATTTCAGAGTTTTCTCATACTCTCCGGAAGCTGCTGTCAGAACTGTCACCTCCACGCCCGTCTCCTCTGTGTAGACTTCCGCCAGTTCCTGCCAGTAATCGTCCGCTTCAGGTTTAAAGTTGAGGTAATATACCTTTCCTTCTGCTTCGCTGCTTCCGCTGTCCCCGGAATCGGAGGAGCTTCCGCATCCTGCTGCCAGGCCTGCTGTCATCGCCGCAACTAATAATAATGATATTACTTTTTTCTTTTTCATATCCTTCCTCACCTTTCTGAAAACCTCGGTTTTCTTTGTTCTGGGATTATTATAACCGCCCTTTTCTCCTCCCCGTTATCAAATAGAAAACCAGGAATGCCAAAAAAAATACTTCAGCGCCGGTATGTTCTCCGGCGCTGAAGTATCACTGCTCCTCCAGAAATTCCTGGATGCTCTTATCTTCTTTTCTTGTAAATTCCTCCGGGCTGATCTTGCCCTGGGCCAGATCAGGGAGGATGGTTCCCAGCGTCTCCTCCTGCAGGATGGAGTTCCATTTCACCTGGTAGTTAGGGACAAGGACCGGACCGCTTTTGTAAGTCTCTATATAGTCCCTCTCCGCCTGGGTCAGGGAATCCGGGTTCTTCTCAAACAGTTCCTCCCTTTGCTCCATGTTCATCTGCGTGCGCAGCTTCAGAAGAGCCGCCGCTCCCTCTTTGACTTCCTGGCTGTAGCTGGACACAATGGCCCAGCCAAACGTCTCCGGAGATGAGATCAGCCTGTTTTCCGGAAATGCCGAGAATCTTACTTTGTCCTGCCACTCTTCCGGAATCTGATCCATCATCCAGTATCCGTTGGGAATCATAGCTGCCTTCCCGGAGAAAAAATTTTCATAGGACACATCAAAATCAACATACAGCGCATCATCTGTGGTGTACTGAAACAGCCGCTCCAGTGTCCGGGCAATACGCAGCCCGCTTTCACCCTGGTAGGTGTCCGGGTAGAACTGCTGCATGAATTGCAGCCCTTCCTCCGTGGAGGCTGTCTCCGCCGTGGCAAAAAGCATGGGCGCCCAGGCTGTCCCTTCCGTATGAAGGGCCAGCGGAGTGATACCGCAGCTCTCCAGCTTCTCACAGCACTGCCAAAATTCCTCCCATGTGTCAGGAAATTCTTCAATGCCTGCCTGGGCAAACAGCTCCTCATTCCAGAAAATCCCGGAACAGGAAAATGCCGCCGTACTGACAGGGCCCAGATAAATACTGCCGTCCTCCTCGCTGCAGGACTCCAGCACCGACGGCTCGATCATCTCCATCCACTCTTCATCTTCCTTGATATATCCGGACAGTTCCTCGATCCTGCCATCCTGGATCATCGTATAATAGAAAGCGGGAAGCATCCGAAGATCCGTAATAACTGCCGGGAGGGTATCCGTCACATTCTGCCGTTTCAGGTTCTGCCGGTACTCTTCCTCCGTCTCCATGACCCACTCCACATCCGCCTGCCACTTTCCATCATACAATTCATTGAATGCCTGGATCACATCCTCCTCATTTTTATTTCCTGTAGAGGAGTCCACGATCAGGATGACCGGGATGGACACCTCCTCCCCGCCTGCTTTTTCCTCTGCCTGCCTTCCCGCGCAGCCTGCGGCTGCTACGGAGAAAAGCAGGGAAACCGCTGCCGCCTGTATGAATCTTCCTTTAAATCTGTATCTGTTCCTGCTCATATGCCTCCTGCCCGTCTCCTTGAGGAATTTTAATTGTACACGTTGTTCCATCAGCTTGCGCTTTGCAGTAAAAAGCCGCCCCGTCCCCGTACTTCAGCCGAAGCCGGGTCAAAATATTTACCACGCCGTAGCCATGCCTCTTATCCGGAAAGCTGTTTTTCATCTCTCCCAGCGGCAGCTTGTTCATCCCGTTGATCTTCTGCACCATGTCCGCCTCCATGGGGGTGCCATTATTATACACCTCCAGGTACAGCTCTCCTTCTTCCTTCCACACAGTGATCCGGATCTGTCCTCCCTCAAAAATATCCTGGAATCCATATTTTACTGCATTTTCCACAAGAGGCTGCAGAACCAACTTCAGAACGGTTGTATGGGCGGCATCCACCTGGCATTCCACTTTATATGAGAAAAGATCTCTATTTCGTATCTGCTGGATCTCCAAGTAGCTCTTCACATTCTCCAGCTCATCTTCCACAGTCACTATATCGTTTCCTTTGCTCAGCGACAGCCGCAGATATCTGGACAGGGCCTGGATCATCCGCATAGTTGTCTCTTCCTTGTTGATCCGTGCCAGCATATAGATCGTATCCAGTGTATTGTACAGAAAATGGGGATTGATCTGGCTGATCAGCATGTTCAGCTCCGATGTGCGCAGCTCTCTCTCCTGCTCCTTGATCTCCTCCAGCAGCCTCTGGATATTCCCGAGCAGTTCATTGTAGGAGTGACCGATCTCGTCCAGCTCTGTGTTTGTGTGAAGCTCTATGGTCCGATCAAAATTGCTGCCGTCAAATTCCGCCATGGCCGTCCGGATCTCCTGGATGGGCTTTGTAAATCTTCTGGAGAAATAAATACTCAGCACCGCAGCCGCAGCCAGCACTACAAGGTAGATCCCGGCCAGCACCAGGAAAACAGGGAAGATCCCCTGGTTCAAAACTTTGTCCGGCACAAAGGAAAAGACCGCCAGCCCGCTGGCCTCATCCCGGTACGCCGACAGAACGCCTCCAGGAATGTGCTCCCCCTCCAGGATCATACCGGCAGATCCGCTCCCGGCGATACGCTCCGAAATATCTGCCTGGCGCTTCTTACCCAGGCTGAATTCCTCCGGGACCGAGGAAAAACAGAGCTGTCCTTTGGTGTCGATAATTCCAACCGCCGCCTCGCTTGTCAGCTCTCCACTTGTCCCTGTGATCCCCTCCAGAAACGCATCATCCATCTTGAAGAACAACATCCCGGGCTCGTGGGCGTACTCCATGCTCCGGACATACCTTCCGATAAAAAGCGCCTCCTGCTCTGTTCCAAAAAGCGTATCCTTCGCCCAGAACCATTTCGTCCGGGCGTAGTCCTCTCCCAGATAGTCCTGGAAACCGCTGTCCGTCACATCCTCAAAGGTTACATCTGAATAGGATTTACTGTATACGTTCCCTTTATTATCCACATAGCAGTAATCCGCGATGTGCTCCAGCCCCACATAGGCGAAATACTTACTCAGACCAATGCGGCTGACTTCCTCCAGCCCCTTACTGCGCAGGCTCTGCTGCACATCGTCATAAAGGACGCACTCTGCCGTCGCCTCATCGCTCTGACGGAACAGATTTTCCAGGCTGATGCCCATTCTCTCCGTCATGAACTCGTATTTTGCGATCACCGCCCGGGTCAGCCTGTTCTTTATATACAGGCCGGCCCCCAGGCTGGAGAGAAGAAGCGCAAGCCCCAGGAGCGCCGCTGTATACTTCAGATATTTTTTCTGTATACCAGATACCTTCTCGTTTCTTTTCATATTGATTTCTGTCTATCCCTCATACTCTTTCTTGTATTCGCTTGGGAGCTTTCCCGTGTACTGCTTGAACACATGGGAAAAATAGGACGGGTTGTGGATTCCCACCGCCTCACAGATATCTCCGATACTGCCTTTTCCTTCCTCCAGCAGCTTTTTGGCCTTCTCCATCCTCTGCTGGAGAAGATACTGCTTAAACGTCATGTGGAACGTATTTTTAAACACCCTCCCAAAATAGACCGGGTTCAGATAAATATGGGAAGCTACAGATACAATAGACAGTTCCTCGTCCCTGAGATGCTCCTCTATGTAGGCCACTGCCTCTGACATGTACTCTTTGAAATATCTTGTCTCATCCTGTTTTGCGTCGCTTTTTCTCACTTCAATGGCCGCGCACAGGATCCGATAACAGACATCAACCATCTTAGCCGCGCTGATGCTCCTCAGATTATCATAATAGCCCCGGAACTTTTCCCGGATATCTTCCGTCAGCCCGTAAGATGCCTGGAGCATAAGTTCCACTTTCAGCATCATCCGGTGGAGATGCTGCCGCTGCTGTTCCTCCTCATGGGGCAGCCCGTAGACAAACTGGACAAAGGCCTCCTTCAGCTCTTTCTCACTGTTCCTGCGCACAGCGTTCACGATGAGGTTGTCCCTGTCCCCGCTTTCTCCGGCCGTTGCCGCCTGGTCCGGCAGCTCCACCCCCTCCGGGGAAGTAAAAGCACCCGCTCCGGACACACTGGCAATCTCGAACAGCTTCCGTGCTTCCACATAACTTCTTTTGATCCCGGCAATTCCTTTGTAGGGCTTGGATATGGCGGCTATGACCCTGCTTTGCTCCTCCTTTTTGATGTATTCCAGGAAGTGCTTCAGCTTTCCCACCGCCTCTTTGTCCGTGGTGCGGACGATAAATGCGCTGCCCGTCTCCTCCCCGTCAGCCCGCCAGCAGAAATAGCGGCTCTCCAACTCTTCTTCCAGCCTTTTAAGAAGTGAGAATCTGGCCGCTTCATAATCCAGGTAATCCGTGATCTTGTAGGCCACATCTATATCCGCATACACAGTGATAAAGCGCTCCTCATTTCCAGGCATATCCCCCAGCGTCCGGAAAACTTCTTCCACTTTTTCCTCCGGGAGCCTGTCCCGGACATAATTCTGTACAACCACCTGCTGAAAGCTGGTCCCATCCTTTACCAGAAGCTTCTCCCAGCTCTCATACCTGGCCTCCTGCTCCATCTGCTCCATGCAGGTCCGGTAGGCTGCCTCCATGGTCTCCCTAAGCTTTTCGTCCTCAATAGGCTTCAGCAGATAAGCAAAAGCCCCCAGATCACAGGCCTGCTGGGCATAGTCGAAATCCCGGTAGGCACTGAGGACGATAAACATGCAGTCCATGTCCGTTTTCTGGATCTCCTCCATCACCATAAGCCCCGTGATCTGCTTCATCCGGATGTCCGTCAGCACCGCATGGGGTTTTGTCTCTTTGATCACTTCTATGGCCTGTTCGCCGCTCTGGGCCGAGCCCACTACCTTAAAGCCCATATCCGCCCAGTCATAGGTGTCAAGCAGTCCCTGCAGCAGGATGGGTTCATCGTCCACGATCACAAGTTTCAATAATTTCATAAAAACCTCTTCTTCCAGGAGCGCCCGGCCAACCTCCTGCTGACCGGTACACTGATTCTATTTTATCATATCATCATGTACTATTTTAAGTCCTCCAGGAGAAAAACCTGTAACAAAAACTATACATGGTATATAAAAAATTAAACTCATGTACTTCCTTACTGACACTTGAAAAACTGTGTGTAATTCTTGACTGCACGCCGAATGATAAGATGATATTTAAACGCGGGAAACAAAAAACGGGATGCTCCATACATAATATGAAGTATCCCGCTTTGCAGACAAGACTCTCAAAATAATAAATCAACTGTAACACAGGAGCCTGTACTCTTTTCAAGTACCATCTGCCTCAATATTTACACTACATTACCTAAAACATTATCCTTTATAATAATTGATCAAACATCCCTTAAGAATGATCTCTCTTTCTGCATCTGTCAGATCTCCCAGTTCCAGATCCAGCTCTTTCAGTCCATCCTCTTTTACAATGTAAGTTGTAATGACATTCGATTTCTCTTCTACTGCCTTGCGAATGTCAGGGACAAAAATATAATCCCCGTTTTTAAAACTTAGGTGCTCATGATCTTCTTTTGTAAGGAATGGAAGCATTCCCCAGTTAATCAGATTTGAGCGGTATCTCTTTGTAGCATATTCGTTTGCGATATTGGCCCATCCGCCAAGCACTTTCTGACAGGAGGCCGCCTGCTCTCTGGCGGAGCCATCTCCTGGCTTTACTGCAAAAATCGTACTTCCCACACCGATATTGCCTTTTCCGACCTCCGGATACGTCTCCTGGATTTTCGCCATGACCGGCTTTAACTCTTCCAGTGCATCCAGCGGGCAGGTCCCCTCTTCGATGGCTTTCTGAGCTTTCTGCACCTCTTTTGCTCTGCCCACATATGCAGGATCTTTCCTGGAAAGCGCAAACTCTGCAAGCCCCAGCGGATTAGAACGATAAGAAGATGTCTCTCCGGAAGGAATCAGTTCATCTGTTGTGGTTACCGGATCGTGGATCTCTGATACAACTTTCAGGATCAGATTCTCCGGCAGAGCTGACATCTCCGGCCAATCCTTAATATTCGGTCCGAATTTGATCTCTACTGACGGATCTGCCACGCCGTGACTGTCAAATACACGATTTGCATAGATCTTGCTGTCAAAGTGATATTTCTGCCCTTTGTATTCTACATCCATCGCTGTTGCCGGAGTCAGGAACCCTTTGTTTGCTGCTGTAGCCGCGATCGATCTTGCATCCATTAAGGCAACGGAAGCGATCTGTCCGCTCTGCAGCTTGGAGCCTTCTCTGTTAGGGAAGTTCCTTGTGGAGTGACGGATAGAAAATGCGTTATTTGCCGGAGTGTCTCCCGCTCCGAAGCATGGGCCGCAGAAGGCTGTCTTGACAATTGTTCCTGCCTCCATCAGATCTGCAACCGCTCCGTTTTTCACCAGTTCCATATAAATTGGCGTACTTGCCGGATATACGCTGAAAGTAAATTCATCTGCTCCGATATAATGTCCTTTGATAATGTCGGCAGCTGCGCAGATATTTTCAAATCCGCCGCCTGCACATCCTGCAATGATTCCCTGATCCACATACAGTTTCCCGTCAACGATCTTACTCTGCAGGGAGTAATCCACCGCGCCGTCCAGGCTGACAAGAGCCTTCTTCTCTACATCATGAAGGACATCCGCCAGATTTGCATTGACCTCGTCGATCGTATATACATTGGAGGGATGGAACGGCATTGCGATCATCGGACGGATCTCGCTTAAGTTTACATAGACCATACCGTCATAATATGCCACACTGCCCGGATTCAGTTCCTTATAATCCTCCGGTCTTTCGTGGATCTCATAAAATTCGCGGATCGTCTCATCTGTCTTCCAGATGGAAGACAGGCAGGTTGTCTCTGTCGTCATAACATCGATTCCGATACGGAAGTCTGCGCTTAATTTTTCCACACCGGGACCTACAAATTCCATCACCTTATTATTAACATAACCATTTGCGAAAGTCGCGCCGATAATTGCCAGCGCCACATCCTGAGGACCTACCCCTTTGATCGGCTCTCCGTCCAGATAAATACCTACTACCTGCGGCATTTTTATATCATAAGTTTTATTTAAAAGCTGTTTTACAAGCTCAGGTCCCCCTTCGCCCATAGCCATCGTTCCCAGCGCTCCGTAGCGGGTATGGCTGTCTGAACCGAGGATCATTTTTCCGCCGCCTGCCAGCATTTCTCTTGCAAACTGATGAATGACTGCCTGATGAGGCGGTACGTAAACACCACCGTACTTCTTTGCACAGGTCAGTCCAAACATATGGTCATCTTCATTGATGGTTCCGCCTACTGCACAGAGGGAATTGTGGCAGTTTGTCAGGACATAAGGAACCGGAAATTTCTCCAGGCCTGATGCTCTCGCTGTCTGGATAATTCCTACAAACGTAATGTCATGGGAAGTCAGCTTATCAAATTTAATCTGAAGGCGTTCCATATTTCCGGACACATTGTGCTCCTTCAAAATATTGTAGGCCATTGTCTGGGAAGCTGCTTCTTCTCTGGTCACACTGCTTCCGGTTTCGTGGCGCACTTCTTCTATATCTTCAACGATTTTTGTGCCGTTTATCAGATATACGCCGTTATCGTAAAGCTTTATCATCTTTGCAATTCCTCCTGATTCTTTTTTCTTCTGCCCTTTGCTGGCACCTGTCTGTTTATTGTAGCCCGGTTCTGTCCAAAAGTCAAATTGCATCCTCACTGCTGTGTTCTTTTTCTTTCATTGCTCTCATATGTTTTTCCACCATCAGCGCAATCTTAAAGGTCATAGCATCTTCAAACACCCGCACATCCAGTCCGGTCTTTTTCTGGATCTTCTCCAGGCGATATACCAGAGTATTTCGATGTACATAAAGCTTCCGCGCCGTTTCCGATATGTTCAGATTATTTTCGAAGAACGTATAAACTGCCGTCAGTTCTTCCTCCTCAAAACTGCCTGCCGCATTTCCTTCAAACACCTCATCCAGAAACATTTCACACAGCTTTTCGGGAAGCTGATGGATCAGCCGTCCGATCCCAAGCACTTTGTAATTGAGCACCCGTTTCTGCGGATAGAAAATCCGTCCTACCTCCAGCGCTGTTTTTGCCTCTCTATAGGAGCCTGAAACTTCCTTAAGTTCTTCTGTGATCGTGCCAAAAGCTACTCGGACACCAACCATCGCTTCCATTCCCAGCGTATCTACAATAACATCGGCAATATGCTGTACTTCCGGATAATCCTCTGTTTTTTCCAGCGCTTTTATCAAAATTACATGTCCCTCTTCTACTGACGTTATAAAGTCTTTTATTCCTGTGGCAAAAAGACTCCGAAGTGTTTCCATGACAATGCTTTCTGTTTCACTCCTGGATTTTATCAAAAATACCACTCGTTTTCCGGTAACAGGTATCTTCAGTTTTTTTGCCTGATTATAAATATCAACCAACAGCATATCGTTCAGAAGAAGATTCTGGATAAAACGATTTTTGTCCATTCGGTTCCGGTTGATCTGGATCAGGCTTTCCAAATGACTGACGCCGAACCTTCCGGCCATGACTGCTCTCTCATCCGTCCCGTCCACAGCCAGAACATACGCCGTATCTCCCTCTGCCAGAAACAGGCTTTCTTTTCCTATAGTTTCCCTCGTACCGGAATGTTCAAATTCTGCAATAAATTCTGCGATAGAATCGGCGTCAGGCTTTGCCTTTATACTGGTCGCTGCCACACATTTTCCTTCTTGACTCCATATGGAGCATTCCAGTCCGGCGATTCTTCTGATCTCCTGTATCAGTTTCTGTATCGTTTGATTTGAAAGCAACTGTTCACATCCTTTCCCTGTACTCTGACTGCCTTTTCCACTCTTTCATCCGGCAGTCAAACAGATGTATTTCTCTCTCTGTCTGATACTTTCTGGCAGAAAGGTATCCGATGACGGCTCCCAATATCAACACCGCAGCAATTTGAGATGTTCTGATCTTCATTTTTTTCTCCCCTCACTATCTCATCCCTACATTGCTGCCGCCTTATGAAACAGCCGTCAAAAAATGTCGGTTTTTGACTTTTGCCTTAATACAAAAGAGGGCGGTACCTCGCTTTCGTACCGCCCCTTTTATTTTCAAGCCGAAATCTAGTTTGTGATTGTCTGCTCTGTCTCTTTGTCAAATACGTGGATCTTTTCTGCATCCAGCGCAAATTTTACAACATCGCCTGTTCTTGCGGTTGTTCTTGGATCAACTCTTGCTGTCATGCTTGCTCCCTCGTAATCAAAGTACAGGAATACTTCTGCTCCCAGCATTTCGTATACGCGGATCTTAGCTTCGATTACTGTATTAGGAGATGCCTCAATGAACATCTGCTCATCATGTACATCCTCCGGACGAATACCAAGTACAACTGTCTTTCCGTCATATCCTCCTTCGATCAGTTTCTTTGCCTTTGCCGGCGGAAGCTCGATTGAGGACGGACCTGCCTGGAGAACAACCTTGTCTCCATTCACTTTACATACAGCATCTACGAAGTTCATCTGAGGTGATCCGATAAATCCTGCAACAAACAGGTTGCACGGATAATCGTACAGTGTCTGCGGAGTATCTACCTGCTGTACAACACCTGCATTCATAACAACGATTCTTGTTCCCAGAGTCATAGCCTCTGTCTGGTCATGTGTTACATAGATGATCGTTGTTCCCAGTCTCTGATGAAGTTTGGAAATCTCAATACGCATCTGTCCACGAAGTTTTGCATCCAGGTTAGAAAGAGGCTCATCCATAAGGAATACCTTTGGATTACGAACGATCGCACGTCCCATAGCAACACGCTGTCTCTGTCCACCGGAAAGAGCTTTCGGCTTACGGTCAAGAAGTGCTTCCAGATCCAGGATCTTTGCAGCTTCACGTACCATTTTATCGATCTCGTCTTTCGGTACTTTCCGAAGTTTCAGTCCAAATGCCATATTGTCATAAACTGTCATATGCGGATACAGAGCGTAGTTCTGGAATACCATCGCGATATCACGGTCTTTTGGCTCTACATCGTTTACAAGCTTGTCTCCGATGTAAAGTTCACCGGAAGTAATCTCCTCAAGACCTGCAACCATACGAAGTGTTGTGGATTTACCACATCCGGACGGTCCTACAAAGATAATAAATTCTTTATCTTCGATTTCCAGATTAAAATCCTTTACTGCTTCAAATCCGTTAGGATATGTTTTGTTAATATGCTTTAATGATAAACTTGCCATTTCTTTTCGTTCCTCCTGTTCGCCGACTCTTTTATTCTGTAAAAAGTATATTAAAAATGGGTAAATACGACTATACCAAAGTTGAACAATCTTTTTTTATTTTTCTATACAAGTTGACTAAGAAGATTTCTCCTGCTGCCGTCATACTGCTGTTGTCAGGATAAAAGAGCCTGGTAAACATCTCTTTTGGAAATTCCCCTGTCTTTTGCCACCTTTTTCATGGCTTCCTTCTTCTCTACCCCTTGCCCAGTATAGTATTCCATATGCTCCGGGATGCTCATTTCCTCCCACTTTCTGCGTGTTTCTTCCTGCAGCTTCTGCATGCTTTTGCCTTCAATGACGAGCACACATTCCCCTCTTGGTTCATTGGCTTCATAATACTGCAAAGCCTCCTTAAGTGTTGTGCGGAAAATTGTTTCATGTTTCTTTGTCAGCTCCCGGCATACGGAAATCAGCCTGTCTCCCAGCACATCTTCCAGCTCTTTCAGCGTTTTCAAAAGCCGATGGGGCGCTTCGTAAAGAACGATCGTCCTTGTTTCCCTTTTAAGCGCTTCCAAAACACTTTTCCGCTCTTTTTTTTCGGAGGGGAGAAACGCCTCAAATGCAAACCTCCTTGTGGGAAGGCCGGACAGGATCAGCGCCGTGACACAGGCTGCCGGCCCGGGAATGGCCGTAACCGTCACTCCCGCATCTGCACACATTTTCACCAGCTCTTCTCCGGGATCGGAAATTCCCGGCGTCCCCGCATCTGTAACAAGGGCAATGTTCTTTCCTTCCATAAGAAGCTGCAGCAGTTTTTTCCCTTTTTCAATTTTATTATATTCATGGTAACTTGTCATAGGCGTATGAATATCGAAGTGATTCAAAAGCCGGATAGTATTGCGGGTATCCTCCGCCGCAATGAGGTCTGCCTCTTTCAGCACCCTCGCCGCCCGGTATGTCATGTCCTCCAGATTCCCAATGGGAGTCGCACACAAATATAAAGTACCTGCCATATTATTTCCCTGCCCTTTCTTCGTCTGGTTCATCCAGGCCGTACAGTTTTAATAATTCTTCCGTATAAGTCCCGCCTTTTTTGTATACGATCAGAGGCGGTTCTACCGTCAGGCGGGGACGGCCGCCTTTCACCCCTTCTATCAGGACCATATTCGGCTCTTTGTCTCTATAGGGATAGACAAGGCGCATCCGCTTAGGTTCCAGATGATACCTGCTCATTCCCGCCAGGATCTCCGTAAGCCGAAAGGGCCTATGCACCATATAAAATCTTCCTTTTTCTTTCAGAACAAGAGCACTTTGTCTTAATACGTCTTCCAGCGTACAGAGCACCTCATGACGCGCCACGTATTTGGCATAATTTTCATTTTTCAATCCATGCTGCCCGATCATATAGGGCGGATTCACCGTAACGACATGAAAGGAGGCGGCGCCGAAAAGGGCGGATGCCTCCTTGATATCTCCTGTTACGATCGAAATCTTTTGTTCCAAATGATTCAGGCATACACTTCTTCTTGCCATGTCAGCGCTCTCTTCCTGAATTTCCAGCCCTGCAAAAGACTGTCCTTCCGGATTCTTTGCCTCAAGAAGCAGAGGGAGGATTCCTGTTCCCGTTCCCAGGTCCAGCGCCTTTTCCCCTCTTTTTATTTTTGCAAACGCCGAGAGAAGAACCGCATCCATACCGAAGCAGAATCTGCCCGGACTCTGGATGATCCGGTATCCTTTGATCTGCAGGTCATCCAGCCGTTCTCCTGGTTTTAAATTATTCATCATCTAATTTGGATACCCCTTCATTCTTACCTTCCAAGGCCTTCAGTTCTTTCAGCTCTTCTTTGCTAAGCTTCATTTCTTTTTTCTTCTTTTTGGAACGGAAGCGCAGCTCTCCGGCCTTGTATTCCCGAATCTCTTTTTCGTCATCATCCAGCTGGACCACTACCTTGACAAGCTGGCGCAGCACATTGATAGACTGCACTTCTCCGCGAAGTTTCTCCGGAGTTGTTACCGTATCTCCCACTGCCGGCAGCCGGCTGTTCAGCTCTTCGTATGTTTCTTCCTCATTGGTCAGACAGCACATCAAACGGCCGCACACTCCTGATATTTTGCTTGGATTCAGAGACAGGTTCTGCTCCTTTGCCATTTTGATCGATACCGGCGCAAATTCTGTCAAATATGTATGACAGCAGAGCGGACGGCCACAGATCCCTATACCTCCCCGGATTTTCGTTTCATCCCTCACGCCGATCTGGCGCAGCTCAATCCTGGTGCGGAACACACTTGCCAGATCTTTTACCAGCTCGCGGAAATCGATCCGTCCGTCTGCAGTAAAATAAAACAGTACTTTATTATTATCAAATGTATACTCCGCATCGATCAGTTTCATTTCCAAACCGTGCTTGCGTATTTTCTCCAGGCAGATCTTGAATGCTTCTTTTTCTTTCTCCCGATTCTTTTCTTCCTTCCGGATGTCATCCGCTGTGGCAATGCGAATGACAGACTTCAGGGGAAGGGTTATGTTATCTTCTTCTACTTCCCTCGGTCCTGCTGCCACATAACCAAATTCCACTCCTCTTGCCGTTTCCACGATCACGTTGTCTCCCTGCTTGATCTCCAGCTTTCCGGGGGAGAAAAAATAGATCTTTCCGGCAGTGCGGAATCTTACTCCAATTACTTTTATCATATTGTCAGTTCTCCTTTATCGTCAAAAGCAGGAGCTCCATCACCAGTTCAAAATTAACATTGGCTTTCAGCCTCTGCTTTGCTTTTTCCAGGCTTTCCAGTATCAGCTCAATCCCTTCGTAGGAGCTTTTGCGCGCCCTTTCCTGGATATAAGGAAGCTGATCTTTGAATACTACCCTGTCCATTTCTTTTGTTGCCTTATACAGCAGTACATCCCGGTACCATATCATGATGATATCCAGATAATCGTTTACCTCCAGCTTATAGGTGCTGATCTTTTTAATGGCCTTCACAATTTCGCTGACATCCATCTCGTTGATGTACTTTAAAAGCTGTACCGCTTCCTCCCGGATCTCATTGAAATATTCGGAGTTTGCCAGCATAATGGCGCGCCCCATATTTCCCTGGGCAAATGCCGTGCACATGTCCGCCTTGTAATCCGGTATCTGCAGGCTTTCCATCAGATATTTTCGGATCAGCGTATCCCGGATATTCCGGAGCTTCAGCATGACGCATCTGGATGTGATCGTCGGCAGCAGCACTTCTGCATTTTCTGTCAAAAGGAAGATAACCGCATATTCCGGTGGTTCTTCGATAGTCTTTAAAAGGGCGTTCTGTGCCTGTACTGTCATCAGATCCGCTTCTGCTATAATATAAATTTTATAAGGTCCCTGATAAGGTTTGATCTGTATATCATTGTTCACCTGCTGCCGGATATCATCCACACTGATGGTATTGGGCTTCTCATGGTTCACCCGGATAATATCCGGGTGGTTGCCGCTTTCTGCCTGCTTGCAGGAATGGCACACATTGCATGGATCCGGCCCTCCTTTTTCGCACAGGAGTGTTGTGGCAAAAAGATTGGCCAGCATTTTTTTGCCGGATCCCCGCTCTCCATTCAGAATGTAGGCGTGGGACACTTTATTTTCCTCTACTGCATTGTGTATATATTTTATAATATCCTTATGTCCTACTACGTCTTTAAAGCTTGCCATTGTATATTACCTCTGTGATTTCATCTAAACATTGTTCTTTGCTGCTGTTATCAAACCTTCGTCTGATACCCAGCTTCTTCAGGTTCTCTTCTGAAAAATCCTCTTCGTCTGCCAGGAAGCGTCGGCACATTTCTTTGTATTTAGGCTGTGCCTGCTGCTGTTCCCGAAGGAGCGCCCTTGTAAGCCTCTCCCCGTCTTCGACTTCTATATAAAGGGGAATCAAATGCTCTTCCCCATAGTATTCTCTCATTTTTCTATAAGATTCCAGCGTTCCGATCATCAGATAATCAGAACTTTCCAGATCAATCTGCCCGTCCGCTGCAGTAAAATATTTCCAGATGCCATGAACCGTATCATAAGAGCGGATTTCTATGATCTTGTGCTCTGCTTCCATTTTAGCCAAAGCCGCCTCATCTGTAAAAAAATATTCCACCCCGTTTTTTTCTCCTGCACGGATCGGCCTTGTCGTATAAGGGACAACCATTCCAAGCTGTGGACAGCGCTCTTTGAGTTCTCTGAAGATCGTGTCCTTTCCGGATGCACTTTTTCCCATGATATAAAATATTTTACCCATTGTTCCAGACTCCAATGCTTCCTTCTTTTTCCAGGCCTTCTATTTTAAAACCAAGCTTTTGATAGCCTGCAAGCCGTTTGATACATTCCCTGCTGATCCGCTCGCCCGGTACGATCATCGGGCAGCCCGGCGGATAGAGGTAGGCATACTCCAAAGAGATCATTCCCTCACTCTTTTCAACAGGCAGGTATGTTGTTTCTTTTGCCCCGCAAAGGGCTGCCTTGGCGCTTGTACAGATAACAGGATTTTCAGGCAGTTTTGCTATATCGTCTTCCTGTACGTTTTCCCGAAGTTTAGCAGCTGCATCCAACTCAAACAGAGCCTGCTCAAGCCGTGCAAATCCTTCCTTCGTATCTCCCGGAGATGTCATGGCAAGTACATAGGATCCCGCCGCCATCTCCATCTGAAGATGATACTTTTCCAAAAGCTCCCTGTACAGCTCTCTGCCGCTCATATCCGTATGTCTTACAGAAATTACAAGTTTTGACCGGTCGTAATGTTCTGTCTGTACCAGTTTCAAATGTTTCAGATTCTGCAGATTTTTCCGCAGAGTATCAAGATTCCTTACATAAGGTTCAAAAAGCTGCTCCTTCTCCTCCCTGAGCATCCGAATACATTCATGAATACTCGCCATCAGGATATAGGAAGGACTGCTTGACTGGAGCATATCCAGATAAGAAGAAATCCTTCTTTTATCTATATACTCCCCTCTCATATGGAGCAGCGCTGTCTGTGTCAGAGAGGGAAGGGTTTTATGAAGGCTGTGGATCACCACATCCGCACCTCTTTTCAGCGCATTTTCCGGAAAATAAGGATGAAATCCAAAATGTGCGCCGTGGGCTTCATCCACGATCAGGGGGATTCCCCTTTCATGGACTGCCTCTGCAATTGACTCAATATCAGAGACAACTCCGTCATAGGTGGGTGAGACAATAACAACCGCCTTTATCCGGGAATGCTTAGTAAGCGCAGCTTTCACTGCGCTTACGGAGATTTCCGTATTTAACTGAAACTGACAGCTGAAACCGGGCCACAGATAGACCGGTTCCAGCTCATTCAGAAATATGGCATGGTAGACGGATTTATGACAGTTTCTTGCAACAAGGATCTGATCTCCCTTTTTCGTACAGCCAAGAACAGCACTTAAAATCCCTGCTGTACTTCCATTTACCAGAAACTTCGTTTCCTCTGCTCCGTAGAGCCTGGCCGCCTCCTGCTGGGCTTCTTTTATAATGCCGTCTGCATGATGAAGATCGTCAAACCCCTCAATCTCTGTAATATCGATCCCATAGGGAAGCCCTTCACCAAAACGTATCTGATTTCTTTTGTGTCCCGGCATGTGGAAGCCATAATAATCCGTATCGCTGTATGCCTTCAGCCTGCTGTATAGTGTCTCCATATATATTCTCTACAATCTTTTCAGAAGTTCTTCTCTTTCTTTTTCGTATCCCGGTTTTCCAAGAAGAGCAAACATGTTTTTCTTGTAGCTCTCTACTCCCGGCTGGTTGAAAGGATTTACACCGGATACATATCCGCTGACGCCGCATGCAAATTCAAAGAAGTAGAACAGCTGTCCCAGATAATATTCGTTCTGCTCCGGAATATTTACCATCAGGTTCGGAACATTTCCGTCTGTATGTGCAAGAACAGTACCGTTCATTGCGCTCTTATTTACAAAATCAACGGTCTTTCCTGCCAGATAGTTCAATCCGTCCAGATCTACCGGCTCTTCATTCAGAATGATCTCTTCCTGAGAAGTTTCCACATTCATTACGGTTTCATACATGATACGGCTTCCATCCTGGATAAACTGTCCCATGGAGTGAAGGTCTGTCGTAAGATCAACAGATGCCGGGAAGATTCCCTTCTGGTCTTTTCCTTCGCTTTCGCCGTAAAGCTGTTTCCACCATTCTGATACATAGTGAAGGCTTGGCTCATAGTTTGCCAGCACTTCCACAGATTTTCCTTTTCTGTGCAGAATGTTTCGGATTGCCGCATACTGGAGAGCGTCGTTTTCTTCAAATGGGTTGTTCAAGGCCATCTCTCTTCCGGATGCCGCGCCTTCCATCAGCTTTTCAATATCTGCTCCGCTGACTGCGATCGGCAGAAGGCCTACTGCTGTCAGTACAGAGAAACGTCCTCCTACATCATCCGGAACAACAAATGTTTCATAACCTTCTTCTGTTGCAAGGTTCTTCAGCGCTCCCTTTGCTTTATCAGTTGTAGCGTAAATTCTCTTTGCCGCCTCTTCTTTGCCGTATTTTTTCTCCAGCATTTCCTTGAAAATACGGAATGCGATAGCCGGCTCTGTTGTAGTTCCGGATTTAGAAATAATATTTACGGAGAAATCTCTGTCTCCGATCACGTCAATAAGATGTTTCAGGTAGGTACTGCTTATGCTGTTTCCTGCATAGTAAATCTCCGGTGTCTTACGGATTTCCTTTGGAACCATGTTGTAGAAATTGTGGCGCAGAAATTCAATTGCTGCCCTTGCTCCCAGGTAGGATCCGCCGATTCCGATCACGATCAGCACTTCGGAATCTGCCTTTATTTTCTCTGCTGCTTTCTGGATACGTGAAAACTCTTCTTTATCATAGTCAACCGGCAGATCGATCCATCCGAGGAAATCATTTCCCGCACCATTTCTGCCTGTCAGCACATCTTTTGCATCTTCCACGATCTTCTTCATAGCTTCTATTTCATGTTCTTTTACAAATGCTGCTGCTTTTGAATAATCAAATGTCACTTTACTGCTCATAGTAATACCTTCCTTCTATCTATCTTATGTTATTTCCATCCGGGTAATCTGCTATTATTACATGTGCCTCCCGGTAGCTTTTTAACGCGCCTGCAACACTTTTCCATCGGTATCGCACACTACGCTATTTTTATTTTAGCAGTATTGCCCCCTCTTGGCAAGGAAAATAGCGTATGGAAATCAAGCCAGAAACTCTTCCAGGATCTCTCTTATCAGTACTTCTTTTGGTACTTCTTTTTCTTTCTGGTCTTTGCACTCGTCTTTCAGATCTCTCGCTTCCTCTGCCTTCCTTTTTACTGAGGCATTTTTCACAGAGCTGTTTCTGGTCCGCTGGCTGAAAGCTGCGTTTTCTTCCTTTTTCTGCTCTTCTGTTCTTTTTACCGCAGCAACTTCCGGCTCCATGCGGTTGGCCGCCTCCCAGGCTCCGGCTGCTTCCGAAACAGTCTGTGCTCCTGCCTCCCTGGAAGCAAGGGGTTCCGGCGATGGTCCGTCTTCTTCCAGAAGCACGTCGCCTGCTGCCCGGGTATCTGCAGCCGTCTGTGAAACCGCCCCACTCTGTATTGGGGTTCTTTCCGGTTCAGGCGGCGCCATTTCCTTCCACTCTTCCCGTATCTCTTTTTGCTGTGCCTTTTCGTACCTGCGGGCGCAGATATTTTCCAGGTAGTCTACCATGTAATTTTTCACTGCATCCAGCTGATACTTCTCATCTCCGGTAAGCTGGAACAGAAATACAAGGATAGCCATTCCGGCTCCTCCGGCGGCATACTGAAGCACCTGATCTCCCATACCATATAATGAGTACCATGCCGCTGCTCCGGCAAGGCCGAAGATCAGGCAAAGCCATACCGCTGCCTTTTCCATCCTCCGCCATGTGTGGAGACGAAGTCCCACCACACGGTATTCATACAGATATTTCCCTACAAAAGCATCTACATTCTGCACCCGGTCGCTGATCATGCAGGTATGTTCAAATTTTGCTTTGATCAGCCGGACCAGAGCATGACTGCTTTTGTTCATGTTTCCTGCTGCCCGAACCAGCCTTTTCAGGGAAAATCCCGCCACACATTTACTAAGCACTCCTAATACCGCTGCTATCCCGATCAGTATGACCAGGATCTGCTTGTCCAATACCACTTCTAACATCACAAAACCCTCCTTCTTTGATTCGATTATACTCGAACCGGAAGAAGAAATCAGAAAAACCGTTCAACAGTTTTCGTCTCTGGTTTCTTGCATTTTGTTGGTTTTTCTTCTTTTTTGACAAAAGTGGCAGGACTCATTTTTCAGATCCGCGGAAGCAGATTTTTTACAAGCCTTACACTGTGGCTGATTGCCTGCTTTTCAAAAGCCGGATAGTCCATCGTGGCGCTGTTGTCGGCTTTATCCGAAATCGCCCGGATTATGACATACGAAATTTTGTTCAGGTAGGCGGCGTGCGCAATGCCCGCTCCCTCCATCTCTGTGCACAGAGGATGGAATTTTTCTACAATACTTTCTTTTACTTCTTTTGATGACACAAACTGATCTCCAGTCACAATTCTCCCTGTAAAAGTGTGGATATCCGGATTTGCTTCCTCGTTTGCCGCTTTCGCAAGTTCTATGAGGCGCTCATCCGCCGGAAAAGAAAAGATATCCATTTGCGGGATCTGTCCCGGTTCATAACCAAAATTCACCGCATCCATATCATGATACAGAGCGTCTGTAGAAATAACCATATCTCCAATATCAATTCTGGCATCCAAAGATCCGGCAATTCCTGTGTTGATCAGCACGTCCACCTTATACACCGTAGCAAGAATCTGTGCACACAGGGCAGCGTTCACCTTGCCGATACCGCTTCGTACTACAACCGCATCTTTTCCACACAGTTTCCCTTTCACAAAGGTCATGCCGATCTGTTCCTCTGTTTTTTCTATTTCCATAGCTTCTTTCAGAGCCGCCACTTCGTCTTCCATTGCTCCGATAATTCCTATCATATGCTTTGCCTCCTTTTACTTTTTCTTACTGCATTGAGTATATTCGTTCCGGGCTGCTTTGGCAAGTCCGGGATACTGCCGCTGACGGAATTTTGTATGAAACAGGCTTGCCAATAAGGGGTACCATCTGTCATAATAAAAATATTGATATTTTCTTAATGACTACAGAGGAGGTATAGATATGCAGTACAGACCAATGGGCGTCTGTTCCAGACAGATCAATGTAGAATTAGACGGAGACACCATTAAATCAGTAGAGTTTATCGGAGGATGCGCCGGCAATACAATGGGCATTTCACATCTCGTTAAGGGAATGAACGTAGATGATGCAATCGAACGTATGGAAGGGATCCGCTGCGGCAACAAACCGACATCCTGCCCGGATCAGCTGGCAAAAGCCCTGCGCGCCGCAAAAGAGTGTTAAGTGTTTAACAGGTGACGTAACACTTTTAAAGTTTACTACGTCCCAAATTGACATATACCCCGGGTATTTTTGTCAATTTTCTATATTTATCTATAACGGAAAAGGAAGGCAAGCATTCATGCTCACCTTCCTCTCCTTGTTTCTTGGGTTTGTTCTCTTGTTTTCTTTTTGCTGGAACTGCTGTATTTACTACTTTGCGACGACTTTAGTCTTTTCAGACCTGATGACGGCTTCTCAATGTAAGGAAAAAATAAAAAAATTAGGTTTCATATAGTTTCCAATTTGCACCGCAAAGTAGTAAATACAACAGTCCCAGCATGGTGCTTGGTCATGTTTTTGGCTAATACAAAGGTCTAAGGTTCCTCAATGTAAATACCATCGGTGTAAGAACTGCTCATGTCATTTCCTGCCGAATGTACACAGCGGACACGGTAATACCAGTCCCCTTCTACCTCAATCCTTTTGTTGGAGCTGACAGAAATCGCATTCTCATTCTCCTTCTGCCAGGTATCTACGTAATGCCAGTCATCGTTCTCATCTTTTGCCCGTTCCACCATAACACCAACCTTTACGGATTCTACTTCATGCTGTGCAATGGTAGTTCCTCCAGCGTAGATGACCCCAGGTCCCAGCCGTACAATCTTAGAATACCCGGTCTGAAGGTCCGCACCTCTGGTAATTGATGTGGCTATACCTGTAGATTCTGTCTCATGTGTGAGATATGAGTGATTGTTAATAGGTTGACTTTCAGTCGCATTTGTTTGGAATCCCGCGCTGATTGTTAGTCCCATAATCATCACAGCAGCACAGCACACAGATATAATCCTTCTCTTCATATCATCCCTCCACATTTCCTACTTTTCTTTCCTCATATAGTAAGACACATATAAGGACAAAAACTGACGGGATTTTTATAAAAAATATAAATTTTTTAAAATTTCTTCCAATTCTGCTTTTTCCATAATACCAGTTAGCTGGTAATGCACATCCTGATAATCAAACTCTGCTGAAAATTCCGTTTCATCGGTTTCTGAAATCAGATATTTTCTCACCTCAACCGTAAAGCGGTCTGTCTTGTATGGATAGCTATCGACCAGCTGATCTTCAATATCTGAGCCAAAAGAACCGTCAGCATAAGATAGACTGATGATATATGAAACAACATTTCCTTTCATATCAAAAAATAAGTTTGCCGTCTGCAACATCTCATCTATTTCTATACCAACAAACTGCATCCCTTTTTCATTAGTCAGCAGTCTCACCGGATCAATCCCCAATTCATCTTTTATCTGCTGATATGCCTTTTCTTCTTCGCTTTCTCCGGAACTCAATATCTCGTCATCATCTGAATTAATTCTCGTCATCTCTCTTCCGCCAACCATCTGCTGCATGACTTCCATTACTCGTTTCGGTCCGCCTACACTTGTGATTCCAAGTCCCAGCACAAATACCATCACAGCAGCAAGGGACGCAATACGCCTCCAGCCCATACGGCGTTTTCGTACTGTCCGGCGGATCTCATCTTCTTCCCGCTCTTTCTGAAGCATTCTTCCCAGGCGGAGAGCCTCCCGGTCTTTCTCCGACAATTTGCTGAGAGCTTTCTGTGTCTCGTATTCTTCTATCTGGGCATACAGCCTGTCCTTCACACTGTCATCAGGGGACAGATCAGCAAGCTCCGGATGCTCTTCCAGCTCTTTTTCTATTTCTTCTGCCTCCCTCTGAAGCTGTTCATTCAAAAACTGACTGAATTGTTCGTTGTCGAATTGTTCTTTCATGACATACCTCTCTCGATTTTCGATTTATAGCATTTTCATTTATGACTTTTTCTTGACCCTTTCCCTTGTTACGTATACAATTGTCTTAGAATGTTTAAATCGGAGGAACAATATGAAACGTATCATTTTAACCGGCGGCGGTACCGCCGGCCATGTTACCCCTAATATCGCTTTATTGCCGCGGCTAAAAGAATTGCAGTATGATATTCACTATATTGGTTCTTACAATGGCATTGAAAAAGAATTGATCGAGCAGTTCGGCATCCCTTATCATGGAATTTCTTCCGGGAAGCTCCGCCGCTATTTCAGCCTTCAGAATTTCACAGATCCTTTTCGCGTATTGAAAGGGTTTGGGGAAGCAAAAAGGTTGATCAAACTATTAAATCCTGATGTTATTTTTTCTAAAGGCGGTTTTGTATCCGTTCCTGTTGTCATGGCCGGAAAAAAATGTAAAGTACCTACTATTATACATGAATCCGATATGACTCCCGGTCTTGCAAATAAATTGTCGATTCCATCTGCCACAAAAGTCTGCTGCAATTTCCCGGAGACAGTAAAACTTCTCCCCGCAGACAAAGCGGTTCTGACCGGCTCTCCCATCCGTCAGGAATTGCTGGAAGGCGATAAAGAAAAAGCCAGATCATTTACGGGATTATCTCCCGACAAACCGGTTATTCTTATTATTGGCGGAAGCCTGGGAGCCGCTGCGATCAATGATGCCGTGCGCAGTAATCTTCCTGAAATCCTGAAAGAGTTCCAGATCATTCATCTGTGCGGACGCGGCAAGCTTGACCCTACTTTAAACAATATAAGCGGCTATGTCCAGTACGAATACATCAAAGATGAGCTGAAAGATCTGTTCGCACTTACGGATATTGTAATATCAAGAGCCGGTGCAAATGCTATCTGTGAGCTGCTTGCCCTTCATAAGCCCAATCTTTTGATACCTTTATCTGCCAATGCAAGCCGCGGCGACCAGATCCTGAATGCCCGTTCCTTTGAACGCCAGGGCTTCAGCCTTGTTCTGGAAGAAGAAAATATTACCAGTGAAACTTTGCTTTCATCTATCCATGAATTGTATGCAAATCGCCGGCAATATGTAGATGCTATGGCGAAATCTCACCAACAAAATTCTATTGACACTATTATTGATTTAATTGAATCTGCTGTCAATGAATAATATTGCTGTAAAAAACAGGTGTCGTATCGGCACCTGTTTTTATGCTTCATGGATGTGGTCATATTCTTCTCTGCAATACTCCTTTATCCAATTTCTTGCTCTATACAACATACTATGTAAAGTATCCAGATTAACACCCATACACTCCGCTACTTCTTTCTGCGGTCTTTCCATACAGTAAACCAGCGTAACCGCATCATACCATCGGCGGTTCTTTTCATACAGTGCATCTAAAATCGTTATCGTAGATGTAAACACTTCTCTCTTCCAGAGTTTTCTAAAGAATATCGTTTCAGTGCTCTCACTGCAATCCATTTTATCTTCACCAAATTCTTCAAAATCTACAAGCTGTTCCCTACTGCGATCTCTTCTGTAATTCAAAGCTATATTTCTGGTTGTTGTCAACAACCATTGTCTGGTATTATCGATCGACGCATGTTCCATGTAGATATAGTATCTAAGAAATGCCTCCTGTGTAATATCTTCTGCAGTATGCCATTCCTTTGTGTACATCATTGCTGTCTGAAAGATTTTGGCCTTATGCTGTTCATATATGGCATCGAATCCGGATCCTCCTATGAATTCTATTTCCACATCAATATTCCTTTTATCCCTTGTATTCCTTTTTCTATTAGGCCTCTCTCAATTTGGCGAGAATGTCGTCCCGTTCCTCGTCTGTAAGCTCTCCCATTTTCCATCCAAGCCCAACCTGGTCTCCCTTATAACGCGGAATTAAATGCATATGGAAGTGAAATACCGTCTGGCCGGCAGTCTCGCCATTATTCTGCACGACGTTATATCCGTCACAGCCCAGCACTTCTGTCAATTTTGTAATCATTTTTTTTGCAACCGGCAATGCTTTTGCCGCCAGTTCGTCGGGAAGCATATACAGATTCTCGTAATGTTCCTTAGGTAAAAGGAGTGCATGTCCCTTGGATGCAGGTCCCAGATCCAGAATAATGCGAAAATCATCATCCTCATAAAGAGTAGCCGACGGAATTTCTCCATTTGCTATCTTGCAAAAAATACAGTTTTCATCTCTCATATCATCATCCTTCTTTCCTTAAAATAGTAATTGAATATTTGAACCGCCAGTGCTAAACTTGAAGTCCAGAAAGGCGGTAGTATCCTATGTTTACAAGTACTGATTACGACAAATTAGAACAATTAATGTCAGAAAAGCCCGAAAATCGAACTTTGATCCAGAAACTTTTGTCATCTCAGGAGGAAACGATATCAGCAATCAGCCATGAAATCAGAAATCCCCTCACTTTAGTCTACAGTACGCTTCAGTTTCTGGAATCACGCCATCCCGAAATCATCTCTGACCGTTACTGGCGTTCTATGCGCGAAGATATTGAATATATGAAACAGCTTCTTGAAGAGCTTTCTTCTTTGAATCACAGTACATCCTTAAGCCGTTCCGTGTTTTCTTTCCGCGAATTTATGGAGCATATCGTACTTTCCTTTGCCTCTTCCTGCATGGATGGTCCGATTGAATTTACCTCTTTTTTGTCTCCTTCCCTTCCAACTGTCTGTGCAGACCGCACAAAACTTAAGGAAGTATTTCTCAATATTCTGCGCAACGCTGCAGAATCTATTGACGGATCCGGCTCTATCCGGCTTGAAGCATTTGTACAGAACCACAATATTACTGTACAGATTGAGGATTCCGGCTGTGGTATCTCCGAAGAACAGCAGAACCAGATCTTTCAGCCCTTTGTGACCTATAAATCCAATGGAACCGGACTGGGACTTGCCATTGTCCGCCGGGTCATCGATGCCCATGAAGGTCAGATAACTGTAACATCAACGGTAGGAAAAGGAACCGTATTCACGATCCTTCTTCCAATATAAACATATTGCCAGGATGAATCCGCAGACCAGCCCGCCAATGTGAGCGTAATTATCTACTCCTGTGCTTGTAAACCCATAGTACAATGTAAAGACTGCCATCCACGCCAATCCCCTGCCGGATATCCTGCCAATCCTGCCGTGATTTCTGACCGCTATATAAAGAAGCGCTCCGATAATGCCAAAGATTGCCCCTGAAGCGCCGGCACTTACCGCATACTCTCCTGTTCTGATATCCATAATCATAGACAGCAGATTTCCGGCAATACCTGAACAGAGGTATATAATAACATATTTTATTTTTCCAACTGTCAATTCCAGCTGCCACCCCAGCAAACCAAGGCTTAGCATATTGTTCATAAGATGAGAAAAATCAAAGTGCAAAAAGATGCTGCTGATCATTCGATAATACTCACCTTGCTCCACCAAAGGAGTAAGCATAGCTCCATGTTCTATCATGAAAATCGGATCTTCTGTTCTTCCCTGAAATACCAGAAAGAAAAATACTGCCACGTTTACTGCCAATAATCCAATTGTAAATACTGCCTTTTTCTGGTACATTTTTTCTCCTTTTATGAAGTCTGCCCAAATGTACACTTCTTGGGGCAAAGATATAGTGTCTGACGATATTATATCATAAATCGAAACGGAGTGTGTATTTTTCTTCTTCCGTCAACAGATTGAAACATTTCCTGCAAATTACTACATTTTGTTATAATTCTTCTTCATCAATATAAATTCCGTCCCACGCTTTCCATGCCGGTTTTTTATGGCGTTTCAGAAAGTTTTTTACCGGGTTCCACATATTATCCGTCTCTCGCAGTATACTGCTTCCCATTTCCTGACTTGTAATCCAGTCATGTTCTTTTGTGTCATATGAATATTCCGCAGGTTCTTGTTCTGTATGCTGAAGTATTACTGTCTTTTTTTCTTCTTCATCTTCTTCCAGTTTTTTCAAAATTTTCCTCAGACTATAATTTTCACGCATAGTTTCCTTATGCAGCAAAAAAGCGCATTTCACGCTATTGTCATCCTGATAATCTGTCCACTGCACAAAATGTTCTGTTAGTTTATGAAAAGCCTTCCATACATCCCATCCTCCCAGCGGATAGTAGCAGAAAGCATATTCCCCATTTTCATAAAAAATAAATTCCGGATCCAAAACAATCCTATCCGCATCCAAAAGATATCTTGATGCTTCTCTTAGCAGTGCCAAGACTTTTTTTGTAAATTTTTTCATTTCTCTTATAGTGATTTTTCTTTCTTCATAGATCGATTTTATGCTTCTTTTTCCAGTAATATCATATTCATACAAACTGGTTCCATCTTGTCCCCTCCCCCTTACATCCAAAAACCCTTTTATATGATTTTCTTCCAGCATTTTCATTTGATAATCTTCTATGTAGGCAGTTTCTCCTTCAAATATCAGCATAGTCTGCTCAAGTCCTCTTCTATACTCTGCCCTTTCTATTCCATATTCCTTTTCTAACATATCTTCTCCCTTATTTCCCGATTCTTCGAAGATCACGTATATATTTTTCAGGATCCGTCACTTTCATTCTATGCTCTGTCGATACTGTCATTCCCTTTCTTCGGGAATAAGCATGAACTAAGATCATGTTTTCTTTCACCTGCACCTCCACAGCTGCATCCGGAAAGAGGATACATTTCCCATGTATCCTCTCCTGAAAAGCCCGGATCAGAATATCAGGACTGACACCATCTTTTTCTCTCGCCTTCGTACTCCCAACTACTGCAGTTTCATAAGCGCATGAAGAAATAATATTCTTGTCATGAAAATAAAATAATGCCAAAATGCTGACTGCTAATATCATCCCTATCACCGGCATCAGATATGCTGCCTCCACAGTCAGGCTTCCCTGATATTTCTTTTTTAATATTGACTTATCCTTTTTCCTGTCACTCATAAATACATTCACTGACCATAAATATAATAAAACCAAAAGTTACAAACGGCGTCATTGGAAGAGCTGCATGTCTGGACCATCTTTTCTTTACAAGGCACACTGCGGCCGCCCCTGCCATCAGCCCCCATGCCACGATCAGCACTTCAAGAACAGCCCAGATTCCCAGATAGACACCAAGCGCTGCCAAAAGCCAACCGTCTCCATATCCCACCGCCTGATCTGTCACATAGGCAATTCCCAGCAAGATGCCTCCGACTGCCGCTCCTGCCGCACAAATATACCAGGGATTTTCCGATACGGTCAGTCCATATCCTATTGCCAGTATACTTCCCAACATCAGGACAAATCCGGAAATTTTCCTGAATAATATATCATACACAGAAATTCCTGTCAGAACCCCTAAACATATCAGGTTTTCCACATTAAGTTCCTGAATGATTTTTGTTATCCGCATTTTGAACAAGCTCCTTTCCCCGCCGCCTCTGACAGCGGTACTGCATAAATTGTTCTTTTCAGACCGCTGCAGCTTAAAGATGAATGATAGCGATTTCCATAATCTGTAATATACACTTCTTCCCCCGGCTGGCGGCCTGTACACCGTTCACAGGGATAATATTTCCCCTGGCTTTTATTTCTAAGAGCATCTACCTCATTGGACGGTACTGTTTTGATCGACAGCTCCAGATAGGTACAGTGATAGTCTTTGTGGTAGACCATCCCTGTCTCTGTAATATAAACAACGGTTTCATCCCTATGTAAAAATCCTGTTTTCTCGTATCCTATCCATCCTTTTAATCTGCAGGACTCTTCCATCGGTACTGTAATTTGTCCAAAGAATCGCACCGGAAGAAACACTCTGTAATTTACCCGGATCTCCATAAGTCCTGTCACCGGAGACATGTAGGATTTTTCACAGCGTATTCCCTGACTGCCACCTTCTATAATACTTTGCTCCAGCCGCTCTTCTCCAATTGACTCAATCACCGTTTTTTCAATCTCTCCCGGAATGAGAACCGGCTTCATATATGCTTCTCTGGCTGCCATCTTCCCCGCCGACTGCATTCCACTTCGTATGCTTGTCCGCACTGACATTACTTCCATCATATAGCAAAGCGCAATAATTGCCAGAAAAAACATAGGAACAGCCAGCGCTGCCTCTATTGTTATACTTCCGGAAACACAGAAAGGCGCCCTTTTGTTCAACAAACAATGATGACGATGTGAGATATTTTGATTAAAGAACATGGTTGTATCCGTGAAAGCCATTTTGCACCTCTCTTTCCATAGTAAATAATTCCTTCAAAAGGACGCCTTTCCATGTTTCCGGCTTCTCTTTTGTCTGGCTATATAGGTAAATCTCTGAAATTCAGCAATATATAAAATCTAGTTATATCCGAAATAGGTAGCAAAGCGGTAATTGATCCCTCTGCGAAGTTTGCAAACAGATTCAAACTCTATTTTTGTGATACAGTAATCTGCCCGAAACCAGGTAAATCCCTTCTCTGTTCTCAATTTCTGCTCCATCAGATTCAGGCTGCGCCGGGCTGTCTGCCCGGTGTTTTGCAGGAAAAGTAAGATTCTTATATAATCGGTATAATCCAATCCTTTTTCTGAATCTTGTCCGCTGTTCCATTCTCCCTCTTCTCCCAGCCGGGACAGGGCGGACAACTGAAGCTGCCAGCTTTGCCGATCTTTCGTTAAAGGTACTTTTCTTCCGTCCAGCAAAGCTCTTATATCCACCACGCTCTCTCCAAAGGCCCAGGCAAACAGAAGCGCCTGCATAACTGCCTCCGTAATTGCCGGGACAGCCAGCAATGTGCACAAAGTAAGCGCCATCGCTCTTGCTTCCGCTTTCTTTGCACTGTCGCTTTGCAGATAAATATAATTAGGAACTACTCGGATAGCCAGGAGCCGCTGTACAACATATTCCAGATTTTCTCTGTCGCTGCCTTTTCCGCCAAGTATGTATTCCAATTCATACTCCAGCGCACTTGCTGATGCCCCGGTATCACTCTCCTTTTTTGAAACTGCCGATTTGAAGTGCTCTAAAAGATATACTCCCAGCGCCAGAGAAGAAGCGCCTGTCCCATCTGAAACATCCTGGAAGTCTCCATATCCTTCTTCCAGGCTTCTGTGAAATACCATGGAAGAAAGTTCGACACTTTTCGCTGATACTGTTTTTTCCTTCGGCATAACAAGGTTTAAAAGCGGAGAATTTTTCAGCCCGGAAACTGTATTTAAAGGATTATCTTCTGTCGGCAGCTGCTGTTCATTTTCCTTCAGCAAATCTTCCAGTGTCTGATTTTGATTTTCTTCCTCTTTCTGGAACTTCTTTGCCTCTTCGCTCTGGCTTTTCCAACTTTGCGCCTCTCCCAGCAGCCCATCCAGCTTATCCAAACCGTATTTATGCTTTACCCACTGATTCACCTGTTCAAGAAAAGGTGCTCCTCCTCGGTCCGTGATAATTTCCATTCTTTTTATACTGTGCTCCATATTTCCCGCACCATAATAGGAAAGCCGATCCATGATCCTATCCTTAGAATAGCTGCCACTTTCATAACTTCCTTCCAGAACAAACAGATCAAATTCTTCCAGCATCTCTTTCTGATACTCTGCAAACACCGATTCCACCGCCCGGTTCATATCCGCTCTTCTGTAGTTTTTCGCGCTTTGTATAGAAACGCTTTCCATCAAAGAACCTGCAAAGGAAATCAGCAAAATAAAAATCAATGCTAAAAAAGCAGTCATTTCTCCCCGCAGGTTCTCCAACGTTTCAGATTCCTGCACTTTCACTTGTAATTTTCTGAAATATAGTCTGGACCAGGCTGGTAAGCTGGGACTTAAAAATAATGACAAGCCCAATCAGCACAACTAAAATTAAAATCACTTCCACTACGCCAATTCCCTTTTTTTCTTTCATCAAATGCATAAAATAATGTAGTCTCCACATATGTTCTCCTTCCTTATAAACTCTACAATTGAATGGACAAAAAGGCCGGAACAATAATGATGATCATAACAACCGCCAGCATAAAAGACATGGGAAGAAGAAGTTTTGTCCCCGCTTCTTCGCCTAATCTTTTTGCCAATGCTTTCCTCTCTTCAAAAGCATGAATCCCTTCCAGACGCAGCATATCTGCCAGCCCCTTCGTCCCTTTCCTCAAGTTCTGGGACAGCAGCGTCCCTAATTTCATATATGCCTGCAGCCCGCACCTGCTTCCAAACTGCTCGTAACACTCTCTTTCCGGTACTCCGCTGCACATTTCATTCCAGGCCGCCTCCATCTCCTCATAGGCGTACCTTTTCTTTCCCTTTATCTTCTTTTTCTTATATTCATCTATAATCTTTTTCCATGCGCTTTTTGTACTCATCCCGGCGCTTAAAAGCAGATTAAGCTGGCTTACAATCCGGGGATAATCCTGCATCATCTGCCTGTCTCTGTCATCTTGTTCTTTTTTCCTGTTTTGTCTGTCCAGGAAAAACAGAAGTACTGCCACCACAATCCCCATAATCAACACAGTTAATCCCCGGAAGTCCATAGGATAGTAATACGAAATTTCCTTTCCATTTACTTTTTCAGGTAATTTTATTGTTTCTTTTGTCTTATTTTTCGTATCTATTCTCGAGATTTCTGTTTTAATGTCCGCGATTAGATTTTCTGTCTTTGTTTTCACTGGAGGATACACGCGAACTGTCATCTCATGCATAGCCTGCTTAGTCTCATCTTCTGTATAAGTCAGGCATGCCTTTAACTGTACCAGGATCCCCGTTTCGCCCTTTTGTTCCAATTCTTCAACCGTCTCCTCATGAAGTTTCCCATTGATGTCCATGATATCGTAACGGTCCAGCTCCCACTCTACTTTTACAGGCTCATCCGGAATACTTGTAACCAGATTAAGATCCGTCTGCACCTTTTCCGCACTTTCATTTTCTGCCAATGCCAGTCTTTCTATCTGCTCTGCCGCTCGACGGAACACCTCCTGAATTTCTCCGGCTGTATACTGCCTTTCCATTATCTCAATCTCGATTGGTTCTTCTATTTTTTGACCGTCTGCCGAAATCTCCAGCTGCTTTTTTACCGTTCCTTCTCCATAGGAATTTCTTGAAATCGTTTTCTGCGAAACAATGGATTTTCTAATATCGCTTGCAAGAAGAACCGCTACCAGGATTCCGGTTATCACCAACACCGCTACCATTAAATTTCTATATTTACAATTCTTTGTCCAAAATAGTAGGCTCCGGCGTATATCATCAGACATATACTCATCACTCCTACTCCTAAAACATTTCCGTATAAGATTTCCATAAATTCCGGAAAACTGATTTTCATATATCCGATAATTCCAAAGGGAATCGCTGACATTACTTTAAATTCATACTTTTTAGCAGCGATCAGTGTTTCGATTTCTCTTTCCACTTCGATTTTGTCCCTGATCTGCCCAATAGAATCTCTGATAATAGACAGAAGATCCCCTCCGCTTCTTTTTGCTGTCACAAAAACATTTACAAAATTCTGCAGGTCTTCCTGCTTTACCCGGTCCGCCCACTCCTCCAAAATCTGTTCCGTAGGAATTTGAACAAAAATCTGGCGGATCATATAGGTAAACTCTCTTTGGATTGCCGTTTGTCCATTATAAAGTATATCAAGATCTTTTTTTGTTTCTTTTATAGCGTTCTCCAAGGAATACCCTACATTCAGCGAAGCCAGCATCAAGCGGATCGCCTCCTGAAACTGCTGCCGAAATTCTCTTTCCTTTTGTTGTACACATTCCTGTTCCCAAATCTTCATATATCCGACTATCGCCGGCGTCAGAAGAAAAAACGCCCATATAGATTCGTAATACAAGTATGCGATCAGCCCCAAAAGAGCCGCTGCTTTTGTAAATGCCACAACATATTCATATTTCCTGATATCCTGCTGAAAATAATTTTTCTTTGTGGAATAACTCAGCAGCTTTTTTCCAGCTTCCCTTAACCATTTCCCCCGGTTTTCCTCCTTCTGTTTCCTCAAATTCATAGAGTGGTCTTGTTTTAATCTGAGCCTCCTCATAATTCAGAACCTCTACCACCTCCAGTATTTTCCTGCTTTTATCACGCAGTCTGCCAATGTGTATAATGATATCTATAGCCGACGCAATCTGTCTTTGAACAGCTGCCAGAGGAATGTCCATTCCCATAATCACCATGGTTTCCAGTCTTTGAAGCATGTCCTTTGGACTGTCCGAATGTCCGGTGCTAAGGCTTCCTTTATGACCGGTAGACATTGCCTGTATCATGTCAATTGTCTCCGGTCCTCTGACCTCCCCTACAATAATCCGGTCCGGCCGCATCCGAAGAGCCGAGCGTATCAAACTGCGTATGGTGATTTCTCCGGTTCCTTCTGCATTTGGATTTCTTGCTTCCAGCCTTACCAGATTTGGAACCCCCTGGATCTGCAGCTCTGCGTTGTCTTCGATCGTAATGATTCTTTCATCCTTAGGAATAAATTGCGACAGTGCATTCAACAACGTCGTTTTTCCAGAACCTGTCCCGCCGCTTATGAAAATATTGTATCCCGATACTACCAGCATTTTTAAAAATTCAGCCAACTCTTCACTTAGAGCACCAAGTCTGATCAGTTCCTTCATAGTAATCTGCTCCTGTGGAAATTTTCTGATGGTTACAATGGGACCGTTAAGAGCCACGGGATAAAGTACGACATTTACCCTGGATCCGTCAGCCAGCCTGGCATCCACGATGGGGGAAGCCTCATTGACCATGCGATTTGCTCCCGACACAATTTGCTGCACCACATCTTCTAACCGGGTTCTGGATGGAAATCTTTTATCTGTCAGATAAAGTTTTCCTCTTTTTTCCACAAAAATATTTTGCGTTCCATTAATCATAATTTCCGTAATTTCTTCGTCTTCAATAAAGTCCTGCAATACATCCAATTTTCGAAAAACATTGAATAATTCTCTTCCCAGGCTTACCTTTTTCTGCAGCGGAATATATTCCATCTCGCTTTCCTCTGCAAGCACGCGGAATATCAGCCCCGTCAGCTCATCATCTTCGATTTCCTTTGATAGATCGAGCCTTTTCATAATTTTTTCCTGCAGCTGTTCTTCTGAAATCACATCGAACCACCCTCTCTGCTGTTTCACTGCTTCCCGACTGAAGCAGCATTCGCTCAAACTGACGGATTTTGGAAGCAGCAGACCGGTCATCTGAGACAGGCATGTATATTTCGTCGCAGACATTTAAAATTTTTACAATCCCCTGTATGCTCTCGCCTATGTCCAATATCAGCACATCATAAATGCTTCCTGTCAGAATTTCCTCAAAAAGCCATATCCACTCATCTGCTGAAATTTCTTTAAGATCATCCGGAATCTGAACCGGCGGAATATAGTCTACTCCTTCACACTGGCAGATCAATCCAGCCAATATCAGTCCCAGATTCCTCGTTTCCTGTTTCAGATAATACAGAAGTACAGATAAATTTTTCTGCGTTTCGTCCGGAAAGTATCCGTCTATGCCCGCGTAAGTTTCAAGATTCAGATACAATACGTTTTCCTTTTTCGATAACTCCCTGCTCATTTCCAACGCCATCGCTGTCTGTCCGAGACGGCGGACAGGAGAATAAAATCCTATGATCCTGCCTTCCTTGTCTTTTCGTATCTTCAGAATATCCTCCTGCTTTTCTTTCGCGCATATTTGCAGAAGCTCTGTAAAAATATTTTCCGCCGGCTGATATTTAAAAACTGACGGACAGGAATCGGCACAGATTTCCCTTTTTTCCGATGACAGAAGAATAAGCTTGCCCGAAGTTTTTACCACTTCATCCGGGTATGGTTCATAAAACTCTTCCGCCAGCATGAGAAAATCGATGGTACCTTTTTCCAGGATCGGCTGTATCTGCTGGGGACAACTGCATGTTTTCACTTGAAAGGCAAGTTCCCTTTTCCCGCTGAAATAGACAGCCAGCCTGGCAGCGTATTCTGAATCCGGATCACAGATGACCAAGTTTTTGCTGCTCACAAGTTCCCTCCTGTTACTAAAAAAATAACTCCATATTCAGTTTTGCTTGCGTTTTTGAATTTCTTAACCGAATGGCATAAGAACTCCAGAAACAATTCAGACGTTCAACAAGATTCAATCAGATACAAGTTATGACAACTTGTAGAATGTATTATATCCCTGTCTTCCATAAATGTCCATAGCTTTTCGAAAGATATGTAAACTTTGTGAGATTTCTACAAAACTTTATAGAGAACAATACCATAAAGCAACGCAACCCCAGGAATACCAAGGATTCCGGATGTCAAAAACGAAACCCCGTTCATCCCTACTGACGCTTCAATTCCCCTGCTGTCAAGAAAATAGTTTACAAAGAAAATAATTGCCATTCCTATTAATGCTCTGATAAAAAAATTAAAAATTATTCCTGGTTTTTCTTCCGACATATTTTTTCCTGCTTTTCCTCTTTTTCCATATATATCCTTCCTGACGGTATTTTATTCTACCTTTCTGGCTATACTAGGAATAAAGAGGAAAAAGCCATGGAGGTGACCGCCGCAATGAAACTATTTCAACGGGGAAAAGCAGCTGAAGAGGATATTTATAGAAGACTGTCTTTCGACAAAGATAATTTTGATATTGCAGAAGAGATCGCTCTTGCCAGACAGGAAATTGAAGATGCCTACAATAACTTCCAGAATGCTTCTGATCCTGATCTTATCGACTGTTACATTTACAGGGGAAACGCCGCATGGAAGCGGTATAGCTTTCTCCTCCGGCAGGCAAAATCAATTTTACCCAGGGTATAACGCAGTTTTACCCACCACTTAATGCAATTTGGGACGTAACACTTTTAAAGTTTGTTACGTCCCAAATTGCATTACAACTCTATTTCTATCTTTCTTCCCGTTCGCTTATACTGGTGATATTTCACTCCCGCCGCGTCGAACATTCTCTTTGATGCGGTCACAGACGGGGTCCCTTCATATTTATTGCAGTCATAGATCACTTCTTTTATCCCACTTTGTATGATCGCTTTTGCACATTCATTACAGGGAAACAGGGAAACGTACAATTTAGCGCCTTCCAGGCTGCCTCCTCTGTAATTTAATATCGCATTTAATTCGCTGTGCACAGTATAGACATATTTTGTATCAAGGGGATCGTCTCCCTCTCTGTCCCAGGGAAATTCATCGTCAGAACATCCGATCGGCAAGCCATTGTATCCCATGGAAAGAATCTTGTTATCCTGGCTTACGATACAGCACCCTACCTGTGTATTCGGATCTTTAGAACGCTGTCCGGATAAGATTGCCACTCCCATGAAATATTCATCCCAGCTTATATATCCTTCTCTTTTGCTTCCCATCTCGTCCTTCCCCCTTTGTGCTATTTTGTACCAAAAATGCGGTCGCCGGCATCTCCAAGCCCCGGTACAATGTATCCATGATCGTTCAAATGATCGTCCAGCGCGCCTATATAAAGATCTACATCCGGATGCTCCTTCTGCATTCTCGCCACTCCTTCCGGCGCTGCGATCACACAGAGGAAACGGATCTTCTTTACTCCTTTTGCTTTCAAAAGCTCAATAGCCGCGGAACAGGAGCCTCCGGTTGCCAGCATGGGATCTACAACAAAGACTTCTCTTTCATCGCAGTCTGCCGGGAGTTTGCAGTAATATTCCACCGGGTTCAATGTCTCCGGATCTCTGTATAATCCGATATGGCCCACCTTTGCCGCAGGTATGAGCTGAAGCATCCCTTCCACCATTCCCAGGCCTGCCCGAAGGATCGGTATGATCGCCAGCTTCTTTCCTTCCAGTTCTTTCGCCACGGTAGGACATATAGGCGTGGTAATCTCTACATCCTGCAGCTTCAGATCTCTCGTTGCTTCAAAACACATCAGCATCGCAATCTCACTGACAATAGCCCGAAAGTCCTTTGACCCCACCTCCTGCCGGCGGATAAAGCCGATTTTATGCTGGATCAGCGGGTGGTCCATTACATATACATTTGACATTTGTTTTTTCCTCCTGGTTTTATCTTATTTTCCCAGCGCCGATATACAAGGGATCGGCGCTTGTTACCTCAGCGGCAGTATCACTGCTGCTGCCCCTTTCTTAAATTTTGATCACACGATGTCCGGCTGCTTTCAAAAGCCGGTTCATCACAGCGCTTCCGATCCCTTCTGCATCAAAGGATTCACTGTAAATATAATCCGTACCATCAGCGTCAAATTCCCGAAGAATGCCGTAAAGATTTGCCGCCACTGTACTTTCGTCTTCTCTGGTTCCAATACATTTTATATTACTGCCTGAATATCTGTTTACTGTTTCTTCTGTGGCGATGATACCTGTTCTGTATCCCTGCTCCTCTTTTTCTCCCGCCATCTTTTGAATCGTACTTACAACAGATTCCAGCTCTCCTTCTATGACAGTCAATTCTGCCTTTGGCGCATAATGGCGGTATTTCATTCCCGGAGCCTTGGGAGGCGTTTTACTGTCTGCATCTAAGACAGCATGATCCACCAGGACCTGTCCGATTTCTTTTTCCAGCATTTCTTTTGTTACCGCACCGGGTCTTAAGATCATAGGCGGCTCCGAAGTCATATCTACAATCGTGGATTCCACCCCGATATGAACTGCTCCTCCATCCAGGATCATTTCTATTTTCCCGTTCAGATCATCCATCACATGTCCGGCGGTAGTGGGGCTTGGCCTTCCTGATGTATTGGCACTTGGGCCGGAAACATATCCGCCTCCGGCAAGGATCAGTGCTCTTGCAATCTCATCATCCGGCATACGAACAGCAACTGTCTCCAGCCCTCCCGTTGTTCCATAGGGCACAATAGAGGTTTTTTCAAAGATCATCGTAAGCGGTCCCGGCCAGAATTTTCGCGCCAGAGTCTCTGCCTTCTCCGGCACATGCTCTGCCACCTCATATAAATCTTCCAGCCTGGCAATGTGAACGATCAGAGGATTATCAGATGGTCTTCCCTTGGCCGCATAAGTCTTTGCTGCGGCTTTTTCATCCAAGGCGTTTGCCCCAAGACCGTATACTGTTTCCGTCGGAAAGGCAACCAGTCCTCCTTTTTTTAAAATACTGCCCGCTTCACGGATTATTTCCATATTCATTTGTTCTCGATTTATTCTTTCTACTTTTGTTTCCATGTTTTCCATTATAACATTATTTCCTGCTTTTTACTACCCTGCCGTCACTGCCCAGCTTTCTATCCCTTTGGCAATCGTTTTTGCCAGTTTCAACTGATATTCATCCTGGCTTAAAAGCTTTGTTTCCTCACTGTTGCTCAAAAATCCGCACTCCACAATAATGGTGGGAACTTCTGTTTTTTTCAGAAGATAGTATGTATCGTTCGCTTTTAACTCCCGCGTATTATCAGGAAATGCGGCAAGAAATTCCTCCTGCATTCTTTCCGCCGCCTCTTTTCCCTCCGCCGAATGAGTAAAATAGAAAATCTGAGACCCTTTTACTGTTTCATCGGGATAACTGTTCTGGTGAATGCTCACTGTCACTGCCGGTTCATTGCTGTTAATAAGTTCAATTCTGTTTTTCAGATCTTCTACTTTTTTATTAGAAGCATCTTCCGAACAGAGCATCTCGTCTTTCTCTCTTGTCATAATGACTTCCAGTCCATCCTTCTCCAGTATTTTCTTCACCTTCTTTGCTATGGCAAGATTCAGATCTTTTTCCAGGACATCCCCGACTCCCACCTTTCCCGGGTCTCTTCCTCCATGCCCCGGATCCAGCACAACCAGCTTATTGGCCTCTACCTTCTGTGCCGACGCATACCGGCTGACTTCTCTTCCTGCAAAGACAAGCCCTGCAAGAACAGCCAGCGCCAAAATAAACTCCAATCCTTTCCGCAAAAAAACATCTCCTGACAACACATATTTTATTTAATATATGTCTGTCAGGAGACGTTTATTAATTTACATATTTCAAAATCAGTTCCCAGACATCTGATTCTTCCTGACCCAGGCGCCACGCCGCTGTACCTGCCAGTTTATAATCCTTCATAAGCTGAAGTCTCGGCTCAAGAGACTGGGTATCTTCCAACCATACTTTATAGGTCGCTCCATCTGCTTCCCACTCCGCGTAATTCTGTTTGGTCGTGTCATCCCACTGTGCAGTGGCTCCTGCCTGCTGCACTACGGCTTTTGCTTCTGCCATGCTGTAAGCTGTGCTTTCTACTTTTGTAGTATACTGCTCCGCATCTGTTCCCTGGTCTGCTGCCAACTCCTCTTCTGTCTTAGGCGTTTCTTTCCATACTCTCGTAAAGAACGGCACCGCATTGATCACCTTCTCTGCCGGCACTTCCTTGAGCGTATTCTCAATACCTGCCTTTACAAAATCATAAGAAGCAACTGAGCCTGCCTCCGGGGAACCGCTGTAATGTTCATCATAGCCCATGATGACTACATAGTCGGCAACAACTCCCTGTTCTTCCCGATGATACTGCTGATTATAAGACTGCGGCACATAATTATCCACAGAAAGTACTATACCGTTTTTCCGGCACTGTACAGACAGCTCCCGGATAAACTGAATGTAATGTTCTCCGCACTCATCGGAAATTTTTTCAAAATCTACATTAATTCCATCCAGCCCTACTCTGAGTGCCTCTGACATGAGCTGGTTGATCAGATTTGTCCTGTTTGCAGTATGGCTTAATAATTCATAGGATTCTTCCGCGGAATTAATTCCGCCGTCGAAATCACGTATCGCCGCCCAGACTTCTATATCTGACTGATGTGCGTAATTCACATAGTCCGCTGTAGCAATGGATTCCAGGTTGCCGGATGTATCCGCCACATGGAACCAGGTAGGTGAAATAGTTGTCAGTCCTTTCGTACTGGCGATCATTTCCAGAACACTGCTGTTGGCATCGCTGTTTGTAACATTATGCCATGCCATGTTAATAGTATAATCCTTGGAAATATTGGTATATTCAGGCTCTTCAAATCCTCTGTCTATTTTCTGAGTCTCCTCATCGCGAAGCGCGCTTTTCTTTACATATCCAATAAATCCATCTTCCGTGCGGACTTTTTTCCAGTCGCCTTCGTCCTCAATATAAGTTACGATGTCATTTTTACTGATTTCTGTAAGTACCGGACTCTTTACTCCGCCCTGATAACGTACCTGCGTATCTTTCTTCGCCTCTGCTACCTTCACTTCCCCGGTCTCTGTCACTACAACCACTCGACTGGGGTCGTCATAGACTTCATATTCCATATCCGTATACTGTTTCACAAAATCCAGCGCAATGTAAGCTGTACTTCCTTCTGTCTTTAAAATGACGTAATCCCCGGTGTTTTTCTGTTTTGAAACCGTATAATCCGTGCTTCCCACATCTACCGATACCGTATCATTGGGCAGTGTATAAAGCAGAATGTTTTCGCTCGGATCCCAATAGAATCTCTGATTGATATAATCCCGGACAATGCTGTATTCTACGTAAGCTCTTCCATCCGATATCATTCCTTTTGGTTCAAGAATATCATTATTTACAACGATAGCGAGCTGGTCTTCACTTTCTATTCCATAATATCCGTTTAAATCCGCCTGTTCTTTTGAGGGTCCGTATCTTCTCCACAAAAAGACAGCTGCAATAATTCCCACTATCAGTATTATGAAAAAACCTACTTTCAGAATCAGGTTACGCTTTCTTCTCCGTCTTGACTGCGGCCGCCTTCTACGGCGCCTTCTGCGTCTTTGTTCCATGCTGCACCTCCCACATATACCTCATTATATCAACTTTTGTAGGTTCCGTCATTATTTATTTCGACATTTAAGAATATTTTTGTAACAGTTCAGCCACAGGGTTGCCACATGGCGCGGCTGGACTGTTCTCCGTTATTCCGCGAGGGGTGTCTGCGCTTTTTTACTTTTAAATACTCTGGTTAACATGATAGAAGTACAACGCTTTCAGATCTCCGTTTTCATTTAAAACATAATCTCTCATATATCCGGAATCTTCACTCACCATATGCGCCTGTACGATCTGTGTCGGGCTTGCCGGTTTTCCCTCCATTGCAATATATACTCCCCGTTTTTCATACATGTTCAGCTCACTGAACATTTCCTGAAATTCCTTTCTTTCTTCCGGCATCACAGCCTCCTTTTTCCTGCTGCAAAGAAACCTTTTCCTTCCGTCTGCATAAAATGGAATATAACTAAAACTTACATTCAGACATATCTCCTTATGGAAGTGCGTGATATATTAAAATATGTCTGATTACAGAAACAGCACTCGCTTCTTTCAACATTTTTCGAGCAGATCTTTTTCTTGTTGAAACATGTTTTTGAACTTTTTCTGATTAAATAAAACTTTCCTGTTGAATTGCGTCTGATCCGACTTGTTTGAAATATTGTTGATTGGTTACTAGATTTACATTGAGATTACCTGATCGTAAATAAAATCTGATTGACAGATCTATTCTAAGAATGTATGATTTGGGAATACTAATTTCTGTATTGGTATTATAGCACTTGTTTTTATGTTAACGCAAGCTTTTTTTATTTTTATTTTATTGAACTCTGATCATCCCATATGATATACTGTGAAAAAGGAAGTGATAATTATGAAGATTGAAAAGATCAACGATAATCAGATTCGCTGTACTCTTACACGTGCTGATTTAGCTGACAGGCAGCTTCAGTTAAGCGAACTTGCCTATGGAACTGAAAAGGCAAAATCACTTTTCCATGATATGATGCAACAAGCGGCATTTGAATTCGGTTTTGAAGCCGAGGATATTCCTCTTATGATAGAAGCGATTCCCGCTTCTTCCGATTCAATCGTGCTGATAATCACAAAAGTCGAAGATCCTGAGGAACTCGATACTAGATTTTCTAAATTTGCCCCTTCTCCGGGAGGAGAATGGGACTCCGTAAAGGAATCAGCCCTTGAAAAGCTGGAAGGCGCCGAGGAGCTTTTAAATCTCCTGGGAAAAGTTAAGGAAAGTGTTTCCTCCGTGTCGGAAACTTCCGATAAGAAGTCAGAAAAGGAGCGCTCTCTTTCCCTCCGGCTGTTTTCTTTTACCAATATGGATCAGGTGATTCATGCAGCTCATCTGCTGCAGTCAATATATTTCGGTTCCAACACATTGTATAAAGATCATAAAGCCGATATGTACATTCTTGCCCTGACACAGTCAGACCACACAACACGGGAATTTAACCGAATCTGCAATATGCTGTCCGAGTACGGAACTTTGGAAAAAGCTTCCAGCGCCTCCCTGGCATATCTGGAAGAGCATTGTGAGATTATACTGTCTGCGGATGCTGTACAGAATCTTTCACAGATTTAATCAAAGACTTAAAAATCAATAATGACAAAAAAACATCCGGTCAGTCCAAGGACTTGTCCGGATGTTTTGCTTTCCTGAATCCAGAAAACCTGATTTATGCATTGGCATTGATAAACGCATTGATCTTTTCTACCAGCAGATTCGCATCGATCCCATGTACCATGGCTGCCTCTTCTAATGTTTCACCCTGGGAAGCCGGGCAGCCAAGGCAATGCATTCCGATTTCCATGAGAATCGGTGCCACATCTGGATTTACACTTAACAATTCGCCAATTGTCATTTCTTTATTTACCATAATTCATTAATCCTCCTTTATCTTCCACGTAGTTTTTATTATATCTGCTTTCTTTCATTGTGTAAACATTTAAAATAAATTTCTCGTTAATTTCTGGTTATTTATTTGTCAAGTTTCTTTTCCTGTTTTTTCGACAAAAACTCATTTTTATCATTTCTTCACAAAACATTCGTTCTTTTATTTGACGTAAGTAATCCACCAAAAACCGGGATATCCATGTGGATAATGTGGATAAGTTTTCAAAAACTTTGATTTTTCCACCTTTTTCATGGTTTTTTATGTGGATAACTTGGATAAGTCTTTTTTACAAAATTTTCCAGGTTTTTACAAATTTGTGTAAATTGTACATTATTTCGATTTTCGAAACATTACATAAGTTATTAAAGAAAAAGTGGACAAGAAAGGTAGCAAATACGCCCTTTCTTGTCCGTTTTCTACTCTATTCTTCTTAATTTTTCTACAATGCTTCCTTTATTCCACATACGGTCGATCACCCACGCAATTCCTGCTGCCAGAAGGCTGCATATAAGGGCCGCCTCAAATGCAGGAAGGACTGATAAAGAGTACCTGGCAAACCACCAGTTAGATACGATTGCTTTTACTGCAGTAAGCGAAACTGCCGCACTGGCTGTTATACCTACTGCCCCGGCCAGGAGGGCGTACAGGACACCTTCATAGATGAACAGCTTCTTAAGCTGTCTCTGGCTCATGCCGATACTCCGCATGACAGCAAACTCGTTCTGTCTTGCAATCGCTCCGGTCAAAATGACATTGATAAGATTCAGGATGCCGATCACGGCAAAGACCGCCGCCAGTACGATTCCCACGATCCGATAGGTACTCTGTATCTCATCGAACTCTCTTTCTTCCGACAATCGGGTGATCATGCTGCTGTTCAACTGGGATGTGATCTGTTCTGCCTCGCTGTTTACCTCGGCAAACGTACCTTCCTCGGCATCAAATGCACAGACCAGCGGATCTGTATCATTCGGGAATATAGCCTGAAACTGTTCCTTTGAAAACACAACCGCCTCATATCCTCCCAAAGAAGAATCCAGTGTCAGATTATGCACTGCACCTGCCACAGCAAGCACTTCATACTCCTTTTCTTCCCCGCCAATATCCAGCCGGATTTTATCACCGGCATGGAACTCCTGAGACTCTTTCGCATAGAGGCCGTCATCTCCTAAAAATCCTGCCATGATCACGTAGTTTCCGCTGTTCAACTTGTCATAATCCAGTTCTCCTTCTATCAATATCACATCATTCAGAATATTTCTGCTCCACCCGTAAGCTGTACGGCGCCAGTCAAACTCTGAAACTGCATTTCCAAATTCTTCTTTTGTGCCTTCGGTTACAATATTCGTCCTTTTCCCGTTAATCTCTGTAATATTGATCAGGGACCCCTGCTCGATGTCCGTAACCTGTTCCGGCGGAAGAATATGGCAGTATACTTCCCCAAAATTTTTTACATTTTCCATTTCACTTAGCTTTCCGGAAAGCTTCGGATTCAGTGTTTTTGTATAATCATCTACACTGAAATTCCCATAATTTCCGCTGTGCACAATAAAATCAGTCACTGCGTTCCGGCGGACATATATCTCTTTATCAAAGCATCCTGTCGCACCAAGTACGCTGTTCAAAAGAATAAGGCTCAAGGCGATGCTCATGACCACAAGGACTGTCTTCCCTCTGTTTCGTTTTAAATTTGCCGACGCCATCTGGAAAATCCGATGATGGGAATCTCTGCCTTTCTTTTTGGCTTTGCCGCCTTCCTCACCGTCCTGATATCGCAGCGCTTCCACAGGAGATACTCTGGCTGCCAGCTTTCCGGGGCGGCCGCAGCTGATCCACACGGTAAGAAAGGTAAAGGCTGCCGACACCACCCACACAGCGGGATGGGGCATGATAAATACAGACTCTCCCACTGTTGTACTTGCCATGATAAGGGGCAGAAGTACATTTCCAAGAAGCCAGCCTAAGATAAGCCCTGCCGGAATCCCTGCCAGCGCCAGAAGATATCCCTGCCGCTTTACCATATATTTCAGCTGCTTCGGCGAGGTACCGATCGTTTTGAGCTGACCGTACAGCCGAATATCTTTCAGTATAGAAATGCGAAATATGTTGTAAATAATAAGATAGCCTGCCAGGAGGATCATCAGTACTCCAAAAACCGCCGCTGCTATCATTCCGCCTCCCATTTCATTCCTGTTCTCATAGGCCGGATTCGTGTGATGGACCACAAATCCCTCTTCTCCTCTTTCTGCGTCGGGATCAAATCCGGCGTTGGCGATCACCGTGTTTAACTGGCCTTCCACATCCTCATCCGTAGCAAAGCTTCCGCGGATACAGTAAGATCCCGGGACGCTGGCGTCATGGGCGATGGTGCTTTCATCAATCTTCTTTTCGAGGAATGCCTCCGACACCATCACTTCAGCAGTCTGTTCATATTTTTCTCCCTCCCAGTATCCGCTAAGCGTCATAGGTTCTTCTTTTACTCCCTCATCCGTCAGATACTGTATGTTCACCTTTGTTCCTGTTTCCTCCGGGATCCCCAGAAGCCGCAGAATCTCCGTATCACAGGCAAACTCGTATTCTTCCTCGGGCATATGCCCTTCCTCAATTTCCATATAACTGTTCTTTGCATAAGTTTCCTCCATCCACGCCATGTTGACACTGATGTCCATAAGCTCCGGATTCACTATCTTCCAAAGTACCCGCTCTACACTCACGGTTTCCCACAACGGATCTTCCATAAGCTCTTTCGTTTTTTCAGCCGTTGTGAATTTAATCGAAGCCATAAATCTTGTTCCCGACTGGCGGATCGTCTGCTCCCGCACACTAATCTGAGTCCCCTGGAGAATGGTCGCTACTGCCGTAAAAAGGAGGGCCGTCAGCATAATGGCAAGAAGAGCAATCGCATTGCGGATTTTATTTGCTTTCAGACAGTTGTTGGATAACGTCCGGATAAATTTTTTATTGTCATTTTCTAAAAGCATCTCTATTCCTCCTCTATCCCAGATTCTCCCTGACAGACGGCGCTCCTTTAACGATCCTTCCATCTTCGATGCGGATCATCCTGTCAGCCACCTGAGCAATTTCAGGATTGTGTGTGATCATTACCAACGTCTGGTCAAATTCCGTACTTGTCATCCGCAGAAGTTCCATCACCTCCAGGGATGTCCTGGAGTCCAGATTTCCTGTAGGCTCATCCGCCAGGATGATCGCCGGCTTGCTGGCAAGGGCTCTTGCGATCGCCACCCTCTGCTGCTGTCCGCCGGACAGATTATTCGGCAGATTTTCCAGCTTTTCTTCCAGGTGCAGCATACGGATAATTTTTTCCACATACTCCTTATCCACCTGATTCCCGTCCAGCTCAATAGGAAGGACGATATTCTGATACACATTCAGAATCGGAACCAGATTGTAATTCTGAAATACAAATCCGATATTTCTCCTCCGGAAGATAGAAAGCTGCTCATCGTTCATCTTGGCAATCTTTTTTCCCCGAATAATAATTTCGCCAAAGTCCGGCACATCCAGACCTCCCAGCATATTCAGAAGCGTAGATTTTCCACTTCCGCTGGTTCCAATGATGGAGACAAACTCTCCCTGCCCCACTGCAAGGCTGACACCGTCCAATGCTTTTGTAATGTTGGGCTCTTTTCCATAATATTTTTTCAGGTTCTGTGCTTCCAAAATATAGTTCATAATTCTTCTGTCCTTTCTGTCCTGCGATTTTTCCTGTGAAGGAAACCTCCGTTTTCTACATCATAAAAAAAGATTATCTCAAACTGCTCTCAAAAATATCACAGTTTCGAGATAATCTTATGACTTCTGTCTGCCTTATCCCTCAAAAGTCTCCGGTACATCAGCAGGCAAATGCAGAGAAAAGACAGATCCGATCCCCTGTCGGGACAACGCCTCTACAAATCCTTTTTCCTGCATAATAATCTGACGAGTCAGATAAAGTCCGATTCCCACACCCTCTACATCATTGCTTTCCTTTTCCCGGTAAAACCTTTTAAAAATATTGGGAAGATTATCTTCCCGAATCCCTCTTCCCTCATCCTCCACACGGATCCTCACAAAATAGTCCGTCCTGTCAGCTCTGATCCGGATCCTGCTGCCCTTCCCGCTATATTTTACCGCATTATCAAGAATATTGGCCAGCGCTTCCACTGTCCATTTTCTGTCAAACAGCGCCTCCAGGTTCTCACTGCATTCCACCTCTATATCTATCTCTTTTTTCTCCGCTTTCAAAGCGATGGTGCACACTGCCTGAAAAATCAGGTCGTAAACCTTATTTTTCAGCGGTTTTACTTCTATCAGTCCTGTCTCCAGCCTGGACATTTTTATCATAGTCTTCATGAGAAATTCCAGCTTATCAATCTGCCTTTCCTCTGCCTCTATAAATTCCCCGGCTTTCTCAGGCTCCTGGGCCGCCAGCTCATGATACATGCGCAGATTGGCAATAGGCGTCTTAACCTGATGGGAAATATCGCTGACAATCTCTTCCATCTGTTTTTTTTCTTCCCATCTCTGATCTGCCTGTGCCTGCATAATCTCGTAGACCTGTCTCATTTTGACCTGTATTCTTCCGATCAGTGTCTCCTTTTCTTCCTCAAAGGCAATCTCCTTATCTCCGCTTATCATGCGATCCAGTGTATAGGAAAGCTTCCGACTGTATTCCGTCAGATTTTTTCTTGTCAAAAGCATCGCCAGCACGGCGAGCAAAAGTATGATCAAAGCAGCTCCCAGCAGGGTTCCCGCCACAATCAATTCCATACCCGGCCTCATATTTCCATCCCCCTCCACTGGTATCCCATGCCGTACACCGTCTTAATATATTCGTGCCCGCTCCCTTCCAGCTTTTTCCGAAGACGGTTGATATTGACTGCAACAGTATGTTCATCTACAAAACTGCCTGATGTATCCCAGATTTTTTCCAGTAAAAGCTGCTTTGTCACTGTCCTATTTACAGTCATCAGTCTTAAGATCCGAAATTCCGTCGGTGTCAGCAGGAGTTCCCTGCCGTTCAGTCTGGCCTGCAGATTTTCAAAGTCGATAAGAAGCGCATCATCCCGGTATACAGAGTTCTCTCTTCTTTGCTCCTGTCGGCCGGTTTTGCGAAGCGCCGCCTCTATTCTCCGGCGAAGGATCGGCATATGAAAGGGCTTTGTGATATAGTCGTCCGCTCCGCAGTCAAATCCTTGCAGTTCATCCTGCTCCATATCCCTTGCCGTAAGAAAAATAACCGCTGTCTCCTTTTCTTTCTTCACCTGCCGGCAAAAATCAAATCCATCTCCATCCGGAAGATTTCCATCCAGCAAAATCAGATCTACTTTATTTTCTTCCAGATATAACATTCCTTCCGATAAAGAAAAAGCTGGATATACCCTGTAATCATGCATTTCCAGGTCATATACCAGCCCTTTGTTCAAATCTTTGTCATCCTCGATCAACAATATGCGTTTCATCTGGTTTCCCTCATCCTGCTAATGATATCTTGTGCAATCCCATTTTATCATCCTGCAAATGCGCCTGACAAGGGAAACTTTCATTTACAATACCCGTCGAACGGTCTTTATGCTCATGCAGGTTGCAGGAATGACTCCGATTCCTTTTGAAGGATTGATGGCATTTACTATCTGTCCATCTCCCATATAAATTCCCACATGTCCTTCGTACAGGATCAAATCCCCCGGCAATGCCTGGTCATAGCTGATGCCTGTACCCACATTTTCCTGATCCCAGGTAGTCCGCGGAAGGCTGATCCCAAAATGTGCATATACAGATTGGACAAAACCGGAACAGTCTGCTCCATTTGTAAGGCTTGTCCCTCCCCATACATACGGATTTCCGATAAACTGACAGGCATAATCTACAATTGCCTGTCCGGTACTTGATGCAGCCTGAGCCGCCTTGGCAGCTGCCGCTTCCCGGGCTTGTCTTTCTGCCTCTGCCCTTTCCTGTGCAGCTGCGGCGGCTTCTGCTGCTTCTCTTGCCAGCCGTTCCTCTTCCTCCTGCCTGGATTCGGCGTAGCGGAAGGGCTCCTCTTCTGTCTGGCCTTCAGAATTTTGTATGAGTTCCTGGGCTTTTTGCTGTGACTTATTTCCTATTATAATATAGTCTGTATATACATACCCTGTTACGGAACCCGACCGAATTTTTGTCCATTCTCCTACTGGTCCGATAATCTGGGCTGCATAATCCGTATACAACTTTCCTACCCATTCACTCTGTGTCGTTGGTTCACTTCGCACAAACAGAAAAGTATCTGTCCCCACGTTTGTGAACGCCATATCTGAATACTCTCCTTTTTCTGTCGGCACTAAATAACTCTCCACATTAATCTTTTCATCTGACGCGTAACAGTCATTTAATACCGCTTCAATTCCCACATTCGGAAGCGCTGCTTCTGTATCTTTATCCGAATCAGCTGCTTTTGCTGTCTCCCCGGAAATTGAAATTACTCCTGCCAAAGTAACTAAGAACAATCCTCTTTTAAGATTAGAATTCATAAACAACCTCCTCGATCTTTCGTTTATGTTTTCTTATCTTTTGTAAATATTACAGAATTGTTACAAATGTTACGATATGATTATATCAACCGTATTATGCATTGTCAACTGAATTTCTTTGAATTTTCTCTACATTTTATTATGTTTTTCTTAATATTTCTCTCTTTTTCAGTCGTAATTTGTTACAATTTGTTAAATTTCAGATTGTACAAATCAAAACAAAAAATGAACTGCCTAAAAAAGAGTTGACTTTTCCTCATAAAGATGTATAATTTAATTACAGTAATAATTATCATTATTATATAATTCACATTGCATTTATTAACTAGGAAGGGAGGATGCATCATGGCAAATTTGAAATACAGCCGTCAGCGTGAGGCGATCAAAGAATTTCTCGCCAGCACAAAAGAACATCCCACTGCCGATACTGTCTATATGCATGTGCGCGAAGAATTTCCCCGCATCAGTCTTGGTACGGTATACAGAAATCTCAATCTTCTTGCCGATATGGGCGAGATCAACAAGATCACGACTCCTGACGGGGGCGACCGGTTTGATGGTACGATAGAACCTCACTATCATGTTATCTGTACGTCTTGCGGCAAAGTAATTGATTTATATATGGAACCTCTGGATTCCATTGACAAACTTGCTGAAAAGTGTTTTGATGGTTCTATAGAGTCTCATACTGCAATGTTTTTCGGAACATGCGGCGATTGTTTGAAAAAGAAAACAAAATAACTATTGACAATGCAGATAAAAAGTTGTAAATTAATATTAGTAACAATTACTAATATTAAAAATAAAATAAATCATAAGAAAGGAAGAAAGAACTATGAAAAAATTTGTTTGTACAGTATGTGGTTATGTTTATGAAGGAGAAGCTGCTCCGGCTGAATGTCCAGTCTGTCACGCACCGGCTGAAAAATTCAAAGAGCAGACAGGAGAAAGAGAATGGGCTGCAGAGCATGTTGTAGGTGTTGCTCAGGGCGTTAGCGAAGACATCCTTGCAGACTTAAGAGCAAACTTCGAAGGAGAATGTACAGAAGTTGGTATGTATCTGGCAATGGCTAGAGTTGCTCACAGAGAAGGATATCCGGAAATCGGACTTTACTGGGAAAAAGCTGCCTGGGAAGAAGCAGAGCATGCTTCCAAATTTGCTGAACTGTTAGGAGAGGTTGTGACAGACAGCACAAAGAAAAACCTGGAAATGCGTGTAGATGCTGAAAACGGAGCTACCGCTGGAAAATTTGATCTTGCAAAACGTGCAAAAGCTGCTAACCTTGATGCAATCCATGACACTGTTCATGAGATGGCAAGAGATGAAGCTCGTCACGGAAAAGCATTTGAAGGACTGTTAAAGAGATACTTTGGCTAAAAAACGCTGGGCTGCAGGATAAGTTTTTTTCTGTAGCCCTTTTTATCATTCTTAATCAGTCACTTTACAAAAATCCATTATCACTTACTATAAACAAAAGGAGGATCAATTATGTCTAAATATGCAGGAACAAAAACAGAAAAGAATTTAATGGAAGCTTTCTCAGGAGAATCACAGGCACGCAACAAATATACATATTATGCAAGTGCTGCAAGAAAAGCAGGATTTGTCCAGATGGCGAACATTTTTGAAGAAACTGCAAATCAGGAAAAAGAGCACGCAAAAATGTGGTTTAAAGAATTTCACGGAATCGGTGATGTTGCTGAAAACCTGAAAGATGCCGCTGCAGGCGAAAATTACGAATGGACAGACATGTATAAACGCATGGCTGAAGAAGCAAGAGAAGAAGGATTTGAAGAGCTTGCTGCAAAATTTGAGGGTGTTGCAAAAGTTGAAGCGGCTCATGAAGCCCGCTATCAGAGACTTCTGGATCACTATACAGCAGGAGAAACTTTCAAAGGCGACGCTCCTCTTGGATGGAAATGCGGAAACTGCGGATTCATTTATTATGGAGAAGAAGCTCCGGAAGTTTGCCCGGTATGTGCTCATCCGAAGGCTTACTTTGAAAGAAAAGCCGAAAATTACTAAAGCAAAGCTGTAGAAAAATATTTTTCTTGTAAACGGCCTTCAGTCAAAACCCCTGCTCCTCTTTTCGAGGGCAGGGGTTTATAGCGCTGTTACAAATATTCTGCCTTTTCTCCTAATGCTTCAGCACTCCTGTTCTCTTTTCCTGCTTCAGCATAAGACCGCTCCTAAGAAGAATAGGACGCACTGCATTGTAGAGGACAGATACGAGGACAGTAGATACTACCGCATTGACAAATGTTGTGGCTGTGCTCCATTTTGCAAGCACTTCTGCCATCTGCTGCGGCTGTCCCAAAATGTACATCTTATAAAAATATCCTACCAGCGGATCTGCAATGACATTAAATCCAAGTCCGGCAACCGCTGCAATTGTACTCCATTTAAAGACATACGCCTTATCGTCACTTTCATTGATCTTTGCTATTCTGTGAGCAACTAATCCCACGATCAGACCAATACACAGTTTAAGGAAAAATGTTTTCGGGGCTCCTGTAATGTAAATCGGATCCATGATATCTGCAATTCCCATTCCGATCGCTCCTGCAAGCCCACCGTACCAGCCACCCAGAAGAAGCGCTCCCAGTACGCAGAATGCATTTCCAATATGGAGCGATGTGGCGTCACCGCCCGGCATTGGAATTTTTATCTGTAGATATGTGAATGACACATAACACAATGCTGCAAGAATCGCTGTCTGTGCTAGTTTTGTAACCGTCTGATTTTTTTGTTCCATTTCGATGCTTCCTTTCTCTGTCGTTTTCTTTCCTTTTGATGTGTCTATCATATCACCAGAGTGGATTTGTAAAAATAGCCAGTTATTTACTTTTTAACCAGTCCAGTTTTAATATTTCGATTTTCAAAATATTTCTTAAAATTGTTGCATTTTTGGCGTAAGCGTATATAATATATGTATATGGATAATATAGTTTTAAAAACTACTTATTATGTTTTATATTTCTAGGAGGTAAAGATTATGACACAAATGATCAAGTCACACGTAAAAGATCCTGGAAGCGCAATTACACACTTCATTGGAATGCTGATGGCAATTTTTGCTGCTGTTCCCCTGCTGATCAAGGCTGCTCATGAGCCGGGACGCATTTATATTATATCCATAGCAGTATATGCAGTAAGCCTTATTTTGCTATATGCAGCAAGCACCACATATCATACCTTTAATCGTTCCGAAAAGATAAATACTGTTTTGAAAAAAATTGACCATATGATGATTTTTATTCTTATCGCCGGAAGCTATACTCCTATCTGTCTTCTTGTACTGAAAGGAAAAACCGGTATTATTCTTCTGTCCATTGTATGGGGAATTGCTATTCTTGGAATTGTTTTAAAGGCATTTTGGGTATTTTGCCCCAAATGGGTATCTTCCGTTTTGTACATCGGAATGGGTTGGACGTGTGTGCTGGCATTTACACAAATTCTCAATTCCATGTCACCTGCTGCATTCGGTTGGCTGCTGGCCGGAGGAATCATCTATACTATTGGCGGAGTAATATATGCACTGAAGCTTCCTCTTTTTAACAACCGTCATAAAAATTTCGGAAGTCATGAAATTTTTCACATTTTTGTTATGTTAGGAAGTGCATGTCACTTCGTTGTCATGTATGCATTCGTCCTGTAAGCCGGTTGAATAAATTGTACCGAACGAAAAGCCAGAGGTTACAAATTGATATGCTCCCCTTTAGGTAGACAGTTGAAATAATAAAACTGTTTATCTGGAGGGGAGTTTTATTATGCCCAGAGGAATATTACCAGAAGTGAAGCTGCAGGCCGTAAAAGATTATATTTCAGGAAACGGATCCTATCTATCACATGCCAATGAACTTGGAGTGGATGAAAGCGTTTTTAGAAGATGGGTTAACAAGTACAAAGCATCCGGAGAATCCGCTTTCATCAGAACAGGACACAGTCAATCTTATTCAGCCTCCTTTAAAAAATGTGTTGTTGAAGCGTATCTAAACGGAGAAGGATCTTACAGGAAACTGGCAGTCACCTATAACATTCCTTCCGAAATTACAATCAGACAGTGGGTTTTGAAGTATAATGGACATGAGAAGCTGAAAGCTTCTGGAACGGGAGGAATTGCTATCATGACCAAAGGAAGAAAAACTACCTTCGATGAACGGGTTGAAATCGTACAATACTGCATCGCCCATGATCATAATTATGCCAAGACAGCAGAACAGTTTGGGATTTCTTACCAACAGGCACGTAATTATACAATAAAATACGAGAACCAGGGAGTGGAGGCTCTTCGTGACAGACGCGGAAAACGAAAACCAGAAGCAGAAATGTCAGAACTCGAAAAGCTGCGGGCAGAAAACCGGATCTTACGCGCAGAAAAAGAACACGCACAAATGGAGGCGGATTTCCTAAAAAAACTTGCAGAAATCGAAAGGAGGCGGGGCTGAGCCGGCAAAGGAACAAACACATTTATCAGGTGATCAAAGAGGATCATGAAGAACACCATTACCCGATCCGGTCCCTATGTCAGCTTGGCAACATTACAAGAGCGGCTTACTACAAATGGCTGAACCGTATAGAAACAGCAAATGACCGGCTGAACAAACAGATTTCCGGCCAACTGGAAGCAATCCATCAAGAACATCCAGACATGGGATATCGGAGATTGAATGACAAACTCCGTCACGATAACGGCATAAAAGTAAATGATAAGAGGATCCTGCGCATATGCAGAAAACAGCAGATAAGATCAAACTTGAAATATCGTTATGACGGCTGCACCCGGCCATCGAAGAAACCAGCTTTTATAGCAGAGAATGTTTTAAACAGAGACTTTCATGCAGATAGCCTGAACAAGAAATGGGTAACGGATGTAACAGAGTTTAAATATGGCACTTCATTTGACCATATCCATAAGCTTTACCTGAGTGTGATTCTGGACTTATGCGATCATCGTCCCGTTGCATATGTGTTAAGTGATCACAATAACAATCAACTCGTATTTGATACTTTCGATCTGGCAGTAAAGAACAATCCGGGAGCTCATCCGATCTTTCATAGTGACCGGGGATTCCAATATACCTCCCGTGTATTTCACCAAAAGCTAGTAGATGCGGGGATGACACAGAGCATGTCCCGGATAGCGCACTGTACGGATAATGGACCTATGGAGGGATTCTGGGGGATACTAAAACGCGAAATGTATTATGGGAAGAAGTATCATACCAGGGAGGAGCTTGTAGAAGCGATAACGTCATATATAGACTATTACATAAATGACCGCCCGCAAAGGTGCCTTGATGTATTAACACCGTTTGAATTTCATGAACGGTTATTAGCCGCATAAATATTGCCCGGCTTGTGCCGGGCAACACAAAAATTTTATATTTTTTTCATTGTCTACTTGACGGGTAGCACACCAAATTCCTCCGGCTTTTTTTCTTTGTCTTCTTTCTGACATTTCCTTTCAATAAGCTCCAGCTTCTTTTTTCTTCCCATATGTTTGATCTCATATTCCCGACGCATGGCCTCTTCCTTTGTCTCATATATCTCATAATATTCCAGAGTTACAGGCCGTCTGCTTCCGGTATATTTTGCACCTTTCCCCTCATTATGGGCCTGGAGACGTTTCGCCAGGTTGTTGGTCCATCCCGTATACAACGAACCGTCCTTACATTTTAAAATGTATGTATAATTTGTTTTCGACAAGTTTTCCACTTGCTTTTCCCCCATCTTTTGACAGTTTATCCACATCTTTTCCACATTTTGCACCTCTATTATAACGAAACACACCGTTTTTTTCAAATAGGGACACCGTAAAACGCAATTTTGCCCACCGTAAAAGGCAGTTTGGGACGTAACACTTTTAAAAAGCAATGTCATTAAGTTTAGAAATTAAGATTCGAAAAGCATGGAACAAGAAATATTCCATGCTTTTTTGATGAAAACACTTGACAAATCATACAAAATTTGTGGCGAAGCCATTTGAATATATACTTTTTTGGAGGTTTCAAATGGCTGATTATTCCCTTATCACAAAACAAAAATTAATACACATTATGAAAAAAATGTCCCGTAGTTCTGATTCTTATGTAAAACGTCCCGGAAAAGATTTTTCCCGTTCCAGAAAAATTTCCTTTTTTGATACCTTACGTTTCCTTCTTTCTTTAGGCGCTAAGTCTTTGGATAAGGAACTTTTGGACTTTTTCTCCTATCGCCCGGATCTTCCTACCTCTTCCGCCATGCTGCAACAGCGCGGCAAACTCAAGCCCAATACTATGAAAGTCCTCTTTTCTGTTTTTACGGCCTCTCTCCCCAAACATTCCAACTTCCATGGCTATCATCTTCTTGCTGCTGACGGTTCAGAGCTCTCCTTCCCGGAAAATAAAAAAGAACCTCTCTGCCATCGAAAGATCCCTAACACACAAAAAGGGAAAAACGCAATCCATCTAAACGCTTTATACCATCTAAACAGCGGTATTTTTGATCAGGTCCTGTTTCAGCCTGTCCATGAAAAAGATGAACACTCCGCCCTTATTACCATGCTGGCACAAACGGAAATTTCCAGCAAAGTCATCCTTACTGCCGACCGGGGATATGAAAGTTATAATACCTTTGCACATATCTTGGAAAAAGGATGGAATTTTGTGATCCGGGGACGGCAGGGAGACAGGGGGATCCTTTCCAGTTTAGCCATTCCCGATCAGGAACAATTCGATGTGGAATGTCCTGTCGTCATCTGTAAAAAACACTGCCGTGGCACCAAAGAACAGCCGGAACTCTACAAACGGATCCGATCCGGTGCAAAGTTTGACTTTTTTACGGAAGAGCAAACGGAATATCCGATGAAACTACGAGTGATAAAGTTGAAAGTAAACGAAGATCTTTCCGAGATCCTTTTTACGAATCTGTCCAAAGAAGAAATGCCCGTTGGAATGCTCCAGGAACTCTACCGTATGCGTTGGATGATAGAGACAGCATTTTCCCAGCTAAAATATAATCTTGGGGCCAGTGCGCTTCATTCAAAAAGAATAGAGTATGTCCTGCAGGAACTGTATGCAAAAGTCATCATGTTCAATTATTGTAAAAGCATCCTGTTTCACATCTCGCTTCCCCAAAAAACATCTTGGAAATATGATTATCAGATCAGCCTGAGTACAGCAGTAGATATCTGCTTAAAATCATGGCGCTGTCCAAATGGGACAGCGCCGCCAGATGTTGAAATATTACTGCTTAAATATAAAGTCCCAATAAGAAGGGAAAGAAGTTTTCCCAGAACACCTTCCCCAAAAGCAGTGATCTATTTCACTTATAGGATAGCATAAAAGGGGAAAATACGGAACAGGAATTTGAAGCAGACAGCGGTCTGCTTTATCGGTCTGCATAAAAGAATGACAGCGTAGATTTGGATATCAACACTGTCTTTCTTTTGAGGACTCATTTTCTAAACTTAATGACATTGCTTTTAAAAAGTGTTACGTCCCAAACTTACTCCATAAACGTTACCGGATCAATTGGCTGTCCGTCTTTTCTCATTTCAAAGTATACATTGCAACCCTCAACACTGTAATATTTTGTAGGCTGGCTCACATATCCCAGTACCGTCTTGGCCTCCACATAATCTCCGGTATTAACAGTCACATCTTTCAGCTGGCCGTAAAACAGCTCATATCCGTTCCCTATATCAACGTTTACTGTTGTCCCCGTCTCGGCATTTTCATCAATGGATTTTACTACTCCCGCCGTACTGCTGATGACCTGGTCTCCTTCAGCACCGGAAATGATCAGTGCCGGATTGTATTTGTACTGATCCAGTGTAGAAAAGTATACGGTCTCGTCCATACTGTAATTCATCAGTACATTTCCGTCTACCGGCCACAAAAGCTTACTGCTTTCTGTAAAATTTACAGACGAGCTGTTTCCGGCTGTCTGCGCAGATATCCCTGCAGAAGATGAGCCGTTTTCTCCGGCTGTCCCATCTGTATTTTCTGAAATTTGGGCGTCTTCCTGTTCCTCTGACTCTTCTGCAGCGCTGCTGCCGGCAGCAGTGGGATCTTCTTCTGTATTGATCACAAGATTACTGCCTGCCTCTTCTTTTGTTCCATCCTCCGGCTCTTCCTCCCGCATATCTTTTTCCTTTGTCTCATCCTCTGACAATGCCAGCTCCTGCCGCTTTGCTTCCTGATAATCCCGAAGCGTATATGTTCCAACCATGATAATTGCGGCTACAAAGCAGACAGCGATTCCAATACCGGCACCCTTCCTCTTTTTTGAAGGCTTTTGTCTTTTATTCATATTCATCACCTCTGGCTATATTTTTGCCAGAAGCTGATATCATTATTCTGTATTACCAGAATTTCTAATAATTTCCGCAACCTCCCTTATTTCTGTTCCTTCAAAAAAATACTGCAGGATTTCTTCCGTTGCTTTTTCCTCTTTCGCCATCTCATTTGCCGTATACTGGCTAAGTCCCAGACCATGACCGACTCCCCGGGTTGTAATGCGCATTTTCCCATCATACTTCTGGAGAATAAAGCAGCTGGAATCTAATTTATACTTTTCCCGAAATTCCTCGCCGCTCATAGTCTCCTCTCCCACTCGGACACTGGTGACATAGCCCGCCGTATCCGTTTCTTTTATTTCTGCGTCCATGTCCTCTGTTGTGACTGTCCTGATCTGGTCTTTTGATTCAATATCGAGGGGACATTCTTTGATTTTCAAATAAGGATAATCCTCGCTGCCCAGCACTTCTTTCCCATCCCTTGTACTGCCGTTTGTCAGCCTGGTAAAAGGTGTGTTTGCCAGTTCTTCGCCGTACATTACAACTTGTCCCTCTGTCTCCTGCCAGGCATTTTCCATTTTTCGGTAATATTCGGAAAATTTCCTGCTCCCCCACTCTTCTTTCATTTCTTTTTCTGTCCAGAAATCGTCTGCAAGAACTGCCTCGCTGCCTTCTTCCTTCAATTGCTTGTATACGGCAGTCCGGACAAGTATTGCCTGGACTTTGATGGCCTCCTCTTCGTAGGATGCCGGAATCTCCTTTGCCATCCTGCCAATTCCGTATTCATCCAGAGGAAGCTGTATTTCTTTTTCCCCCTGCTTTACCATAACCTCCATTTCGTCTGCCGGAGCCGCTGTTTCTATTGATGGCCCGTTTAGGAAAACGGTCACTACATAAGGGAGCAAAACAATAATAATGATATAGCATCCCATTTTTTTCAACTTCTGCCGCATAAAATAAACCCTCCCATACCTTAATGTATGAGAGGGTTATCTCTTTTATACCCTTCAGGATTCCTGACCTTTTAAATCTCCACTGTCACCTTATCCAGATGCCAGATATCATCCACGTATTCCTGAATCGTACGGTCAGAGGTAAACTTACCGCAGCATGCTGTATTAAGAAGAGCCATTTTCGCCCATCTTTCTTTATCCTTATACGCCTCTTCTACTTTCTTCTGTGCCTCGGCATAAGCGCGGAAATCTTTCAGGATAAAATACATATCTGCCTTTGATCCGTCTTTCGGACAGAGAAGAGAATTATAAAGATCCCGGTACATCTCGTGATCTCCGTTGGAGTAAGTTCCATTGATCAGCTGATCTACCACTTTGCGGATATCCGGATCGCTGTTGTAAATATCCTGCGGATGGTAACCGCCGTTATTTTCATAATTGATGACTTCTTCAGAGCTTAATCCGAAAATAAAGGCATTCTCCATTCCGACTTCTTCCACAATCTCTACATTGGCTCCGTCCATAGTTCCAAGCGTAGGCGCTCCGTTCAGCATAAACTTCATGTTTCCTGTTCCGGAAGCTTCTTTTGATGCTGTGGAAATCTGTTCGCTGACGTCTGCTGCCGCAAAGATGATCTCTGCATTGGAAACACGGTAATCTTCAATAAATACCACCTTCAGCTTTCCGTTAATGCTGCGGTCATTATTGACTATATCAGCTACAGAGTTGATCAGCTTGATGATCTCTTTTGCCCTGATATATCCTGCGGACGCCTTTGCTCCGAAAATAAAGGTTCTCGGGAAGAAAGACATCTCCGGATGTTCCTTGATCTGATTATACAGGTACATAACATGAAGAATGTTGAGAAGCTGTCTCTTGTACTCATGCAGCCTCTTTACCTGTACATCAAAAATAGAGCGTGGATCCACTTCGATTCCGTTATGCTTCCTGATATATTCTGCCAGACGTACTTTATTTTTATATTTAATATCCATAAATTCTGCCAGCGCTTTGGAATCATCCGCATATTTCTTCAATCCGGACATAAGTGACAAATCTGTGATCCAGCCTTTTGTACCTATTTTTTCTGTTACCCAGTCTGCAAGGAGAGGATTTCCATGCATCAGGAATCTTCTCTGTGTGATTCCGTTTGTTTTATTATTAAATTTCTCCGGCATCATCTCATAGAAATCGCGCAGCTCCTGATTTTTCAAGATCTCTGTGTGCAGTCTTGCCACACCATTGACAGAAAAACCGGCAACAATGGCAAGATGAGCCATTCTCACCTGGCCGTTGTAGAGGATTGCCATCTTACGGACTTTCTCCTCATTGCCCGGATATCTTTCCCTTACCTGAATAAGGAATCGGCGGTCGATCTCCTGGATGATCTGGTAAACACGGGGAAGCAGTCTGGAGAAAAGGTCGATAGGCCATTTTTCCAATGCCTCTGCCATGATCGTATGATTTGTGTAAGCACATGTCTTTGTTGTAATATCCCAGGCCTCATTCCAGCCGAGCTCCTCTTCATCGAGAAGGATCCTCATAAGTTCAGCTACTGCCACCGTCGGATGTGTATCATTCATCTGGAAGATCACTTTCTCCGGAAGTTTATGAATATCATCATGTGTCTTTTTGTATTTTGTAATGGCAGCCTGTATGCTTGCTGAAATAAAGAAATACTGCTGTTTTAAGCGAAGCTCTTTTCCTGCATAGTGATTATCGTTAGGATAGAGCACCTCAACAATGGTTTTTGCAAGATTTTCCTGCTCTACTGCCTTGTGGTAATCTCCTCTGTCAAAGGAATCCAGCTGGAAATCAGTAATAGCCTTTGCATCCCAGATTCTTAACGTATTGACATGGTGGTTTCCATAGCCCACGATCGGCATATCATAAGGAATGGCAAGTACAGATTCATAATTTTCCTGTACAAATTTCGTCCGGTTTGTAGAATCATCATATTCTACGCGGATATTTCCGCCAAAACGCACTTCCTTGGCATATTCTTCCCGGCGAAGCTCAAATGGATTCCCCTCTTTCAGCCAGTTATCCGGAGTCTCTACCTGATATCCGTTTTCGATCTTTTGTTTGAACATACCATAGCGGTAGCGGATACCGCATCCGTATGCCGCATATCCAAGTGTTGCAAGAGAATCAAGGAAGCAGGCAGCCAGACGTCCAAGACCGCCGTTTCCAAGCGCCGGATCCGGCTCCTCATCCTCAATCACGTTCAGATCGATTCCCATTTCGTCCAGCGCCGCTTTCACTTCTTTGTAAGCAGTCATATTGATCAGGTTATTTCCAAGCGCTCTTCCCATGAGAAATTCCATGGACATATAATATACTGTTTTTGGATCATCCTTTTTAAACTGATTCTGTGTTGCGATCCAGTCATCAATAATAACCTCTTTTACCGCATAGGACACAGCCTGAAAAAGCTGCTGCGGAGTCGCCTCCTCTATTGTTTTGCGGTAAAGAGTCTTTACATTATGCTTTACCTCTTTTTTAAAAGTTTCCTTTTCAAATCTCGGATTATACATGATTATCCTCCTTCTTCAGACCCTTATCTTTCGACACCGATCGTCACTTTTTCTCCGTTGATATTCCATTCCTTCACATAGCCTGCCGGAGTGGATTTTTCAACAGAAAGTGCAAGTGTTTCACTGCTGATTTCTGAAGCATGATCTGCAAATACTTTTTCGGCCTTTTCGCTTCCTTCGTAACGGATGTGAATCTTGTCTGTCACTTCAAAATCCGCTTCTTTTCTCATTGTCTGTACCTTACTTATGATCTCACGCACAAAACCTTCTTCAAGAAGTTCCGGTGTCAGGTTTGTATCAAGAACAACTGTAATTCCATTATTATCCTCTGATACATATCCCTCCATCTGTGCTGTATCGATAAGAAGATCTTCTTTAAACAATGTGATTTCCTGTCCATTTACATTGAGTTTCAAAGCTCCTGTTTCATTGACTTCATCCATTGCTGCATTTCCGTCCAGTGATGACAAAGCAGCTTTGATTCCACCCAACATTTTACCATATTTTGGTCCTACTGTCTTTAACTGCGGTTTAAATGTATATGAAGTAAAGGAACGTACATCCTGTGTAAATGTTAAATTCTTTACATTCAGCTCTTCTTTTATAATATCCTGGTAAAATTCAGGAAGCTGTGTTCCTGTCTTGACAAACATCTGTCCGATTGGCTGACGGTTTTTGATATTGGCCGTATTTCTGCAGGCACGACCCATAACGACAATCTTCAGAACCTCATCCATGTTTGCCTCAAGTTCTTTGTCAATAAATGCCTCGTCTGCTGTCGGGAAGTCGCACAGATGAATGCTCTCCGGAGCAGACTTGTCAATGCTTCTTACCAGGTTCTGATAAATTTCCTCTGTCATGAAAGGAATCATAGGAGCTGCCACCTTGCAGAGAGTCACAAGCGCCGTATAAAGAGTCATGTACGCATTGATCTTATCCTGCGGCATTCCTTTTGCCCAGAAACGCTCCCTGCTTCTTCTGACATACCAGTTGCTCATGTCATCTACAAAATCCTGCAGCGCTCTTGCTGCTTCCGGGATCCGGTAATTTCCAAGGTGGTCATCCACTTCCTTGATCAGTGTATTCATCTTGGACAGAAGCCATTTATCCATAACCGGCAGTTTGTCATATTCCAGTTCATATTTTGATGCGTCAAATTCATCAATATTCGCATAGAGAACAAAAAATGCATACGTATTCCACAATGTTCCCATGAATTTGCGCTGTCCTTCTACAACCGCTTTTCCGTGGAAACGGTTCGGAAGCCATGGCGCACTGTTTACATAGAAATACCAGCGGATCGCATCTGCGCCGTATGTCTCCAGAGCGTCAAAAGGATCTACCGCATTTCCTTTGGACTTACTCATCTTCTGACCATTCTCATCCTGCACATGCCCAAGAACAATAACATTCTTATAAGGAGCCTTGTTGAAGATCAGAGTGGAAATAGCAAGCAGAGAATAGAACCATCCTCTTGTCTGATCCACTGCCTCGGAAATAAAGTCCGCCGGGAACTGCTGCTCAAACAGCTCCTTATTTTCAAATGGATAATGATGCTGGGCAAACGGCATGGAACCGGAATCAAACCAGCAGTCGATCACTTCCGGCACGCGGTGCATTTCCCCGCCGCACTTCGGACATTTGATAGTTACATCGTCAATATAAGGACGGTGCAGTTCAATATCATCCGGACAGTTGTCAGACATGGATTTCAATTCCTCAATGCTTCCAATGGAATGCTGATGTCCGCATTCACACTCCCAGATATTTAAAGGAGTTCCCCAATAACGGTTTCGGCTGATTCCCCAGTCCTGAACATTTTCCAGCCAGTCGCCGAAACGTCCCTTTCCGATACTTTCCGGGATCCAGTTAATGGTATTGTTATTTGCGATCAGGTCGTCTTTTACCGCTGTCATTTTGATAAACCAGGACTCACGCGCATAGTAGATAAGCGGTGTATCACATCTCCAGCAGTGGGGATAACTGTGCTCGAATTTCGGCGCGTCAAAGAGCAGCCCTCTCGCCTCCAGATCCTTCAGCACCTCCGGATCCGCTTTCTTTACAAACAGGCCGGCAAATGGCGTTGTCTCTCCCATGTTTCCTTTTTCATCTACCAGCTGTACAAACGGCATATCATATTTGCGTCCTACCTTGGCATCATCTTCACCAAAGGCCGGTGCAATATGAACAACACCTGTACCGTCTGTCAGGGTAACATAGCCGTCGCATGTTATGAAAAACGCTTTTTTATTCTGTTTTGCTGCACAGTCATAAGCACACTGATACAACGGCTCATATTCTTTATATTCCAGTTCCTGTCCTTTGTAAGTCTCCAGAACTTCATAGGCCGGTTTTCCTTCTTCTGCCAGTTTTCCAAGCACTGTATCCAAAAGAGCCTGCGCCATGTAATATACATAGCCGTCTGCTGCCTTTACTTTCGCATAATCTTCTTCCGGATTCACACAAAGACCGATATTGGACGGCAAAGTCCACGGCGTTGTGGTCCATGCCAGAATGTAAGCATCCTCATCCTTTACCTTAAAACGGACGATAGCTGAGCGCTCTTTTACATCCTTGTAGCCCTGCGCCACTTCCTGGGCTGAAAGCGGAGTTCCACAGCGGGGACAGTAAGGAACGATCTTAAAGCCTTTATACAGAAGTCCTTTATCCCAGATCTGTTTCAGCGCCCACCACTCGGATTCGATAAAATCATTGTGGTACGTAACATAAGGATTATCCATATCTGCCCAGAAACCTACTGTTCCGGAGAAATCTTCCCACATCCCTTTGTATTTCCAAACACTTTCTTTACACTTATTAATAAAGGGTTCCAGACCATATTCCTCAATCTGATCCTTTCCATCAAGACCGAGTAATTTCTCAACTTCCAGCTCTACCGGAAGACCGTGCGTATCCCAGCCTGCTTTTCTTGGAACCATATATCCCTTCATGGTGCGGTATCTTGGGATCATGTCCTTAATAACACGGGTCAGGACGTGGCCGATGTGCGGCTTTCCGTTTGCAGTCGGAGGGCCGTCATAGAAGGTGTATGTCTCGCCTTCTTTGCGGTTTTCCATACTTTTTTCAAAAATGTGATTCTCTTCCCAGAACTTTTCTACTTCTTTTTCGCGGTCAACAAATTTCAGATCAGTTGAAACTTTCTTGTACATGTTTTTCCTCCTTGTTATTATTTTGACAGGACACGTAACACTTTTAAGGTTTACTACGTGCCAAATTACAATTTGCCATGTGTAAAACTGCGAATTACCCTGTGTAAAATTGTATTGAATAAAAAAGCTTCCATCCTGTGTATTAGGATGAAAGCTTGCATTCCTTCATTTATAAACCACCTAACATACCAACATATGCCTTCCGGTAACGGCGGATCCCGTCAGTTCCTACTAAGAATTTTATGCTGCCCTTTCGGAAACTGCGACTCTAAAGTGATATTCAGATATATGCTACTTGCACCGGCCTTCCACCATCACCGGCTCGCTTGAACGTTCCCATATATCCTACTGTCTTCGTCATAGTCTTTTACGCATGGTCAATTCTTCTGTTTTTACGTCTTTAAAATTATAAACGGAAACCCTCGACAAGTCAAGTGCCTGCGTTTATCTTCCCCGACGATTCCGGCGCCGTCTGCGCCGCCTTCTTCTCGATCGGCGCTGTGCTGCTATCACAAGCCAAACTGCCAGTAAAACGATAATAATGAGAAGGCATATCAGAAGAAGCTGCCACACCGGCATTTTACTTTCTTCTATTTTTTCCTCTCCGGAAATATCTTTAAACGCTTTATCCCCTGAAAGCTTCACAACTGCCTCTCCTACCGGGTTATCTTGATAAGTGTAACTTAACAGACCTTCTTCGCCGTTTTTCATACGGCTGAGCTCACTGTCCAGATCAGAAAATTTCACATTTTCAGGAAGTGTTACACAGGCATCGTCGGGAATAGATGTTATCTTTTCACTGTCATTCTGCCCGGAAATCTTCACTTTTTTAAAATTGTTAAATCCATATTCCAGAAGTGCTTTTGTATCAGAATACACGTGGCCGGGATAAGTCTTCAATGTAACACATACCAACTTCATTTCTCCGTTATCCGCCAGAGTCACCAATGTATTGTTTGCCTCTGTTGTATATCCGGTCTTGCCGGCCACCGCATAGTTGTAATACTCAGAATTTCCCTCAAGCAGCATTTCATGCTTCTGCTGAAAGATATGTTCCTCCGTTGTACTTGACGCCGGAATTGTATAACTTGCCGTCTGGCAAATCTGTAAAAATTCCGGATATTCAAATAATTCACAGGCAATCAAAGCCATATCTTTTGCACAGGTATAATGCTGTTCGTCCTGCACTCCATTTGCATTGACAAAGTTAGAATTGGAACCGCCCAGGTCCCTGGCTTTCTGATTCATCTGATCCAAAAACCACTGGTAGTCTTCGCCCTGCCCTTTTGCTACCGTTTCTGCCACTGCATAAGCCACTTCGTTGGATGATGCAAGAAGCATGGCATACAACGCCTGTTCCATTGTAATGACATTTCCTTCTTTCATTCCGATAGAAGCATATCCTGACCCCAGACAGGTAAGACTCTCCGCCGTGATCTGCACCTCATCTGTCATCTCCGCATACTCCAGCGCCAGCAGTGCTGTCAATATCTTCGTAATACTTGCCGGGTACTCCTTTTTATCTATGTTTTTTCCATAGAGAACTGCTCCGGTTTCCGCGTCCATTACTATTCCTGCATCGCCATAAATGCCCGGGCCTTCCGCCCATCCGTCCAGCTCATTGGTCTGAACCTTTTCCTTGTAGGTATTCTCCAGTTCTTTTTGGTATGGATCTATCTCCTCCTGTGTACCATCAACTGCTCCCTCCTGCTGTACTGTATCTGTACTGCCTGACTCCGGGGCGGCATAGAGTTTTGGCGCCGCTGCTGTGAAAATATTTACAGCAATAAGCGCGGCGGCAGCTGCCCGTATATATTTCTTCATTCCTGATATTCTCCCTGCTATATCATAACATTTATGCCTTAATTTACGCTCTAATTATGCACTATTATAAATGATTCGGCCTGTATATACAAGCCGAATCTTATTATACCCCGCCAAATACCCTGTCAGCGCCTGCTTTTTAGCCGGTAATCAATTTAAATATTGCAATCAAAATAGAAAATATCGCCACTCCTTTTTTCAGCGGCTGCGGCTTTATCATATCCGCGTTGCGGCTCCCGATCCAGACGCCCGCGCCATGACTGATCATAGAAACCACAAGCAACAGCGCCATAGAGGACGCATCACACTGCATACTATAACCTATGCAGGAAGGGATCGCAATAAAGATAGAATTAAACAGAGCCACTCCCACTGCCGTTTTGACCTGTACGCCGAACGTCACAAGAAGCGGCATTACAAGAATAGGGCCCCCTGCTCCGGAAAGAGCACAGATACACCCTGTCGCCAGACCGAATAAGATGGCCGCAGCAGCCGGAATCTTCCGTTTCCCTGCTTCTTCCCTCTCTTTATCCTTGCGCACCAGTATGGAGATTCCGGAGAGCAGCACTACCAGATAGAGAATCCGTTTCACAATACTTTCATTAATAAGAAGATTCATCCACACCCCGGCAATTGCCCCGATGATACTTCCGATACTGATAGTAACAGCAAGTTTCACATCTAAGTTATCGGACTTATAGTAATTCCGGGATCCCAAAATCCCGGAAATCAGAAAAGCAAAAAAGCTAAGAGCCATCCCCTGGGCTGCCGGCATTCCCATAAATCCGCTGTACAGCATAGGGAGGAGAAATCCGGCAATCCCTGTCAGGCCGATCATTCCCCCTATTATTATATTTGCCGCTATAATAATCAGATACTCTATCAATTGCTTTCCGCCCTTTCCTGATAACTTCTCAGATCATGCAGGATCCTTTCTTCATCCAGTGTCTGTATCTCGTAATCTTTCATCAAAATCCTGCCGCCGCTGACAGAATCCCTGATATCTCCCGCATTCACGCTCTCCATGATCGTGTTGGAAATCTTTCCGTATTCTGCCATATAAATGCGGCTTCTGTCAATGCCGACGATATCAGCTCTTGCTCCCTTTTTCAGAAAGCCGTCTACGCCGTCCTGTCCTCCCAGACACTGCTGTCCTTTTTCTGTTGCCATAGAAAGGATCGTTTTTGCCGGCATAATGGCAGGCTCGCTTAGAGGCACGCCCCAGGTCAGATTCATTACCGAACGGAAAATCTTCATTTCATTAAAGAGACTTAATCCTCCGTGAGCTGCCCCATCCGTCCCAAGCGCAGCTGTAATACCTTTTTTCAACAATTCCGGCGTGTGAGGCGCTGCTTTTCCACAATTGCTGAAAGGACAGTGACATACTTTTATCCCTCGCTTTTCCAGGATCTCTTTCTCGTTTTCCGAAAGGAGAAGACTGTGAGCGCCCAGAAAATTTTCATTCAGCACGCCAAGTTTTTCCAAATATTCATAGGGACGCATTTGAAAACGTTCCATATAAAAATTAATTTCTCCCGGATATTCATTCATATGAGCCTGCAGCATAGTTCCGCGCTCCTTGGCCCTCTGCGCTGCTGCCAGTATCAGCTCCCTGGAGCAGGAGATCAAAGAGCGCAGAGAATAATAGACCTTCAGATTTCCTTTTCCATGGAAGCCGTCATACAGCTCATCCGTCCTTTTTACAGCCTCTTCTGCATCCATGGCTATGGACCGGGGAAGTCCTTTCTGATCCATGGTCGAATAGGAAATCGCTCCTCTAAGGCCGCTTTCTTCATAAACTGCTGCCGCCTCCTCCATGTAATAGCTTCCAGCGTCGATAAATCCGCATGTCCCGGACCGGATCATCTCAACCGCTGCCGCCTGGGTACTTAAGCGCATTTTTTCTTTTGTCAGAGTACTTTCATAGGGAAGCATGATCCTTGTCCAGATCATAGGCATTTCGTCCAGAACTCTGCCCCGAAGAAGCTGCTGTCCCGTGTGCATATGGGCGTCTACAAGCCCCGGCATGTAAATGCATCTGCTTCCGTCTATTTCCTCTGTCCACTGATACTTCTTTTCCAGCTCTTCTGCCGTATCAATATCCAAAATCTTTCCGTCCCGGATCAGGATACTCTTTCCTTTTTCCAGTTCAAATTCCTCATTTAAAAAGTCACCATCCCGGATCATCAGATCTGCCTGCATTTTCATCTTCCTATCCTCCCGGTTAAATTGCGTTTGTTAAGCCAAGTACAAGCTGGGCAATACATGCCGATCCCAGAAAAGTTCCTGTCATAACAAGGACGCCGATAATGATCATCTTCCAGCCCTGCTTTACAAAGGATTTAATCTGATCACTGATAGAAATCCCCGCATACGCTCCCACTAATGTAAGAGGCGCTGTGAAATTGATCTTGTCGGCAGATGCAATGATAAACTCTCTTGCCGGACAAATTGGGCTTGCCACAAGAAGTCCGATAATAGAACAATATGCAATGATCGGAAGTTTCAGGGGCACTACTTTACTGATCACCACAGCCACAGCGGAAATCGCAAGTAGAATGAGGATTCCCGGAAGAGAATCCATGAATCCGACCTCAAATCCCACAAAATTTGCAAGGGCAATTCCCAGCCCGGATATAATCAACAAAAGTCCCCACTCTGCATATCTCATTTATTCTTCCTCCACAGTAATTTCTTCTATTGTTTTCTTTGCATCTTCCGCTTCCTGCTTCTTTCTTGTCAGCACCTCGCTCGGCTCCTTTCTAAGCCTTGCAATAGGCGGCTCCAAAAGTTCATAAAGCTTCTGGGTCAGCGGGATTCCCACAAAAATTGCCACGTAAATTCCTGTCAGTCCCGATAACGTCTCGCTTGTACTTGCAAGCGCCGATATCTGGGTTGCCATATCAGGATATACCAGCGTAAGACTTGCCACAGAACTTGCCATCAGGATACCGGCTCCCACACCGGACGCCATTCCCAGTGCATAGGGATGAAACACGTTCAAAGAGGCGATCATCGTTGCCAGAAATCCGAAATAAATCGTTCCAACCATACCGCCTACAACATAAATTGAAAGACTTCCTCTTGTTTCCGGCGAATCCGGTCCGAACATATCTGTAATCAGCGCCAGATTAGACTCTCTGTTGATAGAATGAGTTGCCCCGATAGCCTCTCTCTTCAATCCAAGAAGGAGCGCTACCGGCAATGCAAAAAATATCGTTCCCAAATTTCCCACTTCCTGGAACAAAAGAGCCGGACCGGCCGAGAGCACTGTTTCCAGGCTTGCCCCCGCATTGATCCCAAGCTTTGCAATAAAAGGGCAGATTGCCACAATAACCAGCTTGGAAGCTGCTTTTACTTCTTTTTTCTTAAAAATCTTCAACACTTCAGGACCGGAAATAATTCCCAGAAGAAGCGAGTAAAAAATAGGAAATAAGATCAGTGTCCCCGGACCAAGCGGAACTTTGATCTGTCCGATGGAATCGGCGATTACAATAAAAACAAAAGCCAGAAGAAAGATCTTATATTCTGCCTGAAATCTCGCTTTTGTCGACGGATACATGTAAATTTCCTTTTTCATAGATACCCTCCCATTTCTCTTCCATACTTGTCTTTTATCTATTATTTTCACTTATAACACGCGAGTATTATATAAGAATCTCTTCATTTAAAAAAGGACAAATGGGATGTTTTTGACACATTTCCATAAAATTATGTCGGAATTTGTAGTATACTATAGGAAAAGAAAATGTGGGGGAAATGAAATGACACTGGAAGAGCTTCTTTTGAAGGTTCCTGAACTGGAAAATTACATTCGCTATATGCCGGAAGAGTTGAAAAACCGGTACACGATCAAAACCTATGCGCCAAAAACGATCATCCATCAAAAGGATGAGCTTTTGGATTATTTCGGTATTGTGTGCGAAGGTTATCACCGGGTTATCAATGAATTTGAAAATGGAAATGTCTTTATGATCGAAAGAAATGATCCTATTGATTTTGTAGGAGAAGTCACTATACTGGCCGGGAAGGAACGAACCTCTGTCACGATCGAAACGCTGACAGAATGTACGGTCCTCTATTTTTCCAGAAAAGATTTTGAAGACTGGATCTCAAAAGATATCCACCTCCTAAGATTAGTTTCTCAGAAGGTGGCCTATAAACTGTACCGTTCTTCTTATAATAGAGGAAACCGCCTCTTTTATCCCCCGCAGCACCTGCTTTTAAAATATTTTCTTCAATATGCGGACGAATATCAAACTTTCGTCATCCGCCGCACGCGGGAGGAAATGCACGAGGAAACAGGCATCTCCGTCAAGACATTGAACCGCACCATACATGCTTTAAAAGAAGCCGGACTGATCGGCATTACGAGAGGAAAAGTCTCCTTTACTCAGGAGCAGATTCGGGCGGTCAGGGAATACCTTGCTCAAAAGACACCCTGATTCCCGCACCATGTCATCGTATAGTCAGGCTCTTTTGTCTCCTCATCTGTTCCTTCAGCAGAAATCGTCAGACCTTCCCGCAGATAGAAACGGACTGCAGCCTCATTTTTCTGATAAACATTTAAAGAAAAACTGTCATGCTTTCCCTTCACATAGTCAAGCAGAGTTTTTCCGATTCCCATAGACCGGGACCGGCGATCCACAAAAATTCCGGCAAGATAGTCTCCCGCCATACCGACGAATCCCCGGATGGCCGGAGTCTGCATTTTATCTTTCTTTTCTGTTTCTTCCTCATATACGTAAATCTCTGCCTCCGGAAGCTGTTCCTGTACCGAGTCATAGTGAGATTTCCAATAAGACGCATCTATAAAATCATGGGCTTCCACATTGCCATCAAGCCATATCTGCATCACCTGATGTATGTCTTCCGGTTTAAATTTTCTGATCATCTTTTTGTCTGTCCTTTCTCAAATTTTAACTGTACTGCCGCGCCAGTCTTTGGATTTCTTCCTTCATTTGAGCCACGACTTCCTCCGGCCCGAGAATCTTCACCCTCTCTCCAAGGGAAATGATCCATCCGAAAAACTGTGTGCTGACATGGACATCCACATTGACTGTAAAATGTTCCTCATCCGACGGAATCAGCATGATATCCTTTCCAAACCGGTCAATGATCACGCCTGCCAGAGTATTTTCCACCAGGAGCTTCACCTTCTCTTCCCTTCCGCCAAACATGCCAAAGCTCTTTTTCGCATAATCTGCCATATCCAGCTTCTTAAAATGTTCCTTTCCTTCCCGCTTCTCATCAGACATCTGAAGCCGCAGCATCTTATCTACACGATAGTGTTTAATTTTCCCGGCCTCGGAATCGTACCCGATCAGATAATAATTTTCAGCGTCCCAGGAAAGTCCCCACGGGCTGATATGGTAATAGGCGCCGTCATGACGCAGTTCCATCTCCTTTTTCACATTCCACTGAAAATACTGGAAGCGGATCTTACGGTTTTCGGAAATCGCATTGTGGATCGTATCTACTGTATAATAAATACTTTCATTCATTGTTTTGATCCGCCCGGAAACATATACCTGCCGCTGGAGCTTCATGGCTTCGTATTTGCTGACCAGCTTCTCCAGCTTCCGTATCAGCGCATTTGTCTTCCGCTCGGTAATAAATTTTGACGACTGGATCGCATCCACCAAAAGCTTTAATTCCGGCAGCTCAAAAGGTCTTTCCACAACATGATACCGGTATCCGCCGCCGACAGGCTCTCCTTCTACCTCGATCCCCAGTGCTTCCAGATCTTTTAAATCCGCATAGATCGTTCTCCGGTCAGCAGTAACCTCATATGCTTCAAGAGCGCTCATGATCTCCGGCATTGTAATATAGTGGTCATCATCTGTATTTTCCAGCATGATCTGCGCAAGATGGTATAACTTTAATTTCTGGTTGCTTCCTTTTGGCATGTCTTCTTCCCTCTCTTTACAGGGTATGTATCATAAGTATAACATAGCTGGTAAAATTATTGTACACCAAAAGGAGGACGCAGACTCTTTTTTCTTTTACTCTTCCATCCACTCTGCATAATCCGCTTCACTTGCAAACAACTGATATTCTCCGTCAACATATCCCATATAACCGTTTTCTGTATTGTAACCTTTCATCGTTCCACTCTCCTTTTTTGTTCCAATCAACTTGTTTAATCATAAGATACCGCAATAGGTGTCGTATAAAAACGACACCTATTAAAAATTTCAAAAAATCTTATTTTTTGATTTTCACATAGAAAGCGGAACGAAGCGAATATCTTACAGATAATTAAAGTCGGGCAAATATGTTCTTTGTTTTCATAGCAATAGACAAAGAGACAATTCCGGAGAATAAAATGACGGCAAATTCCGCCCCTTTTCCCAATTCAAACAAAATACCGTAAAGTGCATTGCCTAATGGCTGGGCGCATGTAGAAACAGTGATCATGACCGCAATCACCTTTCCTACTAAATTTTTTGGCGTCTCCGTCTGTATAAATGACATCATCTGTACGGAAAAAACAGTGGAAAACACCATAACCGCAAAACAGCATAATACAATGACTATATAATTTATCGTTTCAGATGGAGTCAGCAGTAAAGTGAAACTCATGGGAAATACAGATAAGGCGCAGGCGGTCAGCAGATTGCCTGCTCTTTTAATCGTCAGCTTTTCTCTGAATATACCTGCACACATGGCTCCTGCCAGTCCTCCTCCCGCAAGAGCTCCTTGCGCGAAACCGTAAAGTGTATTTGCCCGGGTTTCTTCAAAACTCAAGACTTCTGTTATCAAATACGGCAGTGCAACCACGATCATAGCAGATAAAAACAAATTGATTCCGCTGATCACAAGGAGACATTTGCCCACAACCGGCTTTTCTCTGCGAATAAAATAAACGCTTTTGGTAAAATCCTTTTTCACAGTTTCCCATATATTTCCTCCGGAAATCTGTTTCTGAAATGGTATTTTTATAAAAATTTCCATGACCGCTGACAGGAAAAAGCAGATTCCGCAGATCAATAATACCGCTTCTAACCCATAGGCGCTGTATAAGATACCTCCAATCACAGGTCCCGTCAAGGAAGAAAAAGAGTTGACCGTATTAATAACAGAATTTGCCGCCATGAAATTCTCCTGGTCAGTAAGATCCGGGATACTTGCCTGAACAGACGGCTGATACGTCCCCGCAATTCCATACAAAAGCATTAATGTGACCGTAATCAAAAGGACAATGTTTATTTCCTGCATAAAAAACAAAAATCCTAAAATCAATGCGCTGGTCAGAAAATCCAGGACTACCATAATGTTTCTTTTATTCACTCTGTCTGAGATCATTCCTCCTACAGGAGATAAGAGAATAGATGGAATAAATGCACATGCTGTGACTGTTCCATAAAGTGCAGACGAACCTGTCAGATTCAGCAGATACAGAGGCAATGCAAATCTTACTGCCGCATTTCCGAATAAGGAAATAATCTGCCCGATAACAACCAGTGTAAAATCTTTCGTGAACAATTTTTTCTTCATTTAGATAAATTCCTCCTTTTAATACCGCACGTTGGTATGTATAATTTTAAAAAAAGAGAACTGTCCGGTAAATTGGAGCATATCAATAATCTGCTTATTTTGCCGGACAGCTCCTTTTATTTGTTTTTCTGATAAATCGTTGTCAGCTCCTGTATCCTCTCGATCATTTCCTCGTCCATGATATCCAGTCCGAAGCCTCTCATCATCTCACTGAATACCATAAATTTGGAATAGGTTTCCTCTTCTGTATTTCCGAATATCATAGGATTCATCCAAATGTTAGCCACGAGTATGATCAGCTCCGCCAGCTGCTTTGGATATTCTGTCCGGATACTTCCATCGAGAATGCCCTGCTCAATGATGGGAAGAATATAGTTTGGCGCCACTTCTTCTATCGTGTCACTTAGCAGCGAAAAGAGAAGTTTTGGATTATTACTGAAATTCGGAGCAACTGTAAAAATATCATTCTGCACAGGACGGCAGATCGATGCTTTGAAAATTGTCTTTAACTTTTCTTTTCCGTTAAGATCCTGCCGGTCTCGAATTTCCATCAAAGTCCGGTTGGATTCCTCCGTCATACGATCCGTCACTGCCATTAAGATCTCTTCTTTTGATTTAAAATGATGATAGATGGCTCCTTTGCTAAGTCCTCCCAAATTATCAATAATATCCTGAATAGAGGTATGCTCATACCCTTTCTCCATGAACAGCCGGAAAGCAACATCTAATATGAGATTGACTGTCTCTTCGGGATGTTTATTTCTTGCCATTTTATTCACCTCTCAAATACATACTATTAGTATGTATACAGTATCATACCGTCAGTATGTTTGTCAATTGGTTTCTCTTTCCAAAAATATTTTTCGTCAAAAAACGGAGGCTGTTTATACCTCCGTTTTAATTAAACACGTATAATCCTGACTCCGGATTTTTTCGCTTCTTCCTTTTCCTCTTCCGTGAAATTCCTGTCTGTAATAACCGCCGTGTAATCTGCCAGATGACTGACCTTTGCCATGGCCTGTTTGCCAAACTTTGATTCATCTACTACCAGATATCCCCGGCTGCATCGTTCCAGAGCCATTCTTTTTAAAAATGCCTTGTCTACCGTCGGCGTCGAAACTTCTAACTCTTCATTAATGGAAGCAGCGCCGAAAAATCCCACATCAAATCTGAAATTTTCCAGCATTTGAGTTGCATAATATCCAAGCATACTTCCTGTACTTTTCTGTACCACCCCTCCGCAGAGCAGAATCTCTGCCGGGCTGTTTTTCAGAAGTCCTGCTATTTCAAGATCGTTTGTCACAACCATAATATCCGATACATCCTGAATCACTTTTGCGATTTCATATGTAGTTGTCCCCGCATCCAGGTAGATATTATCTCCGTCTGAAACCAGCGACCGGCAGGCCGCTGCCAGTTTCCGCTTCTCATCTTTATGGCTGGTACATTTATCTGCATAGGCTACCTCCTGCTTTGCCACCGCACCTCCGTGGCACCGCTCCAGTAAATCGTCCTCCTGCAGTTTTTCCAGATCCCTTCTTATTGTCATAGTGCTTACCTGCAGGTTCTGCGCCAGATCTTCTACCTGTGCGCTCCCCTGCCTTCTGATAATTTCCACTATTTTAGCCTGTCTCTCTGCCGCCAGCATACAAATCACCTCTTACTGGTCATTGTACACGATTACATGAAAATACTCAATACGAGAACTTCAACAACACCGACAGCCCATGCGATTGTGGATGTCACTGACCATACCTGCAGCTGGTCTTTTGCTTCTGTAACACCCAGCGTTCTGTTTACTACCCAGAAATAACTGTCATTAAAGTATCCGAAGAACAGGGAACCAACACAGCATGCGATCGCGCCAAGTGTCGGATTTACGCCCGCTGCTACAATGATCGGAGCAGAAATACTTGCTGCTGTTGTCATGGCAACAGTTCCTGATCCCTGGATAAAACGCATTAAAGTGGAAATGATAAGCGGCAGCACAATGATCGGAATCGCTGTCTGTGCCAGTCCCTCTGCCATATAGGTACCAAGACCGGAATCTTTGATGATCTGTCCGAGAGCTCCGCCTCCGCCGGTTACAAGCATGATAATACCGGCAGACTGCATTCCTTTTTCCATTTCTGTCAGAGCAGTATGTCTGTCAAGATTCCTTCCAAGTGTAAAGATAGCAAGAAGAAGTCCAAGACCTACCGCGATGATCGGCTGTCCGAGGAAGATAAGTACTTCCCATACTCCTGTTGTCGCTCCCATAGCAGTGGCTACTGTATTGATCAGGATAAGAATAATAGGGAGAAACAGCGGTGCAAAAGATTCAAATGTGCCCGGCATGTTCTCATCACCCATATGGAACGCATTCTCATAATCCGGTTCACGGTAAGGCATCTCTACGATTTCACCGTCATCGTTTGGAATACGGTAAAATTTCTTCGGCAGAATCTTCTTTGCATAAACGATACAGGCAATTGCCATTGGGATAGCAAGAACCAGTGTCATTAAAATAAATGTACCTACATCAATTCCAAAGATACCGCATACGCCTAAGGGGCCCGGAGTTGGCGGAACGAGGGAGTGTGTGATAACAAGCCCTGCTGCCAGCGCAACGCCAAGACCGATGACGGACTTCTTCGTTGCTCTTGAGATCGCCTTTGCGATAGGTGAAAGAACCACAAAACCAGAGTCACAGAAGATCGGAATAGATACAAGGAAACCTGTCAGGCAAAGAGCCTCCTCTTCTCTTTTCTTTCCAAAGAGCTTTAAGAATGTATGCGCCATCCTCTTTGCAGCTCCCGTCACTTCAAAGATCTGTCCCATCATAACACCAAATCCGATGATGATACCGATACTTCCAAGTGTGCTTCCAAAACCTCCGGTGATAGAGTTAATAATTCCAAGTGTAGTGCCGTCCTCCAATGTGGTGTTTGCCAAAGGCATACCGCCTACAACTCCCACGATAACGGTACAGATGATAAGGGCAAGAAATGCCTGCACCTTTGTTTTTAATACCAGGACAATAAGAATAATGATACCTACTGCGAGACCCAGCAGCATTCTGTTGCCATCAAGTCCTCCTACCATAATAGAACCCTCCTTTAGATAAGTTTTCTCTCTTTACTTTTCTCTTTTACTTTACAAAATGAGGTGCGTATTTTGCGGCCAGCCGGATGGCTTCGATCATGCTCACGGCACTTACCTTTCCGGTTCCCGCTATATCAAATGCAGTGCCGTGATCTACAGAAGTCCTAAGAATCGGCATTCCATTTGTTATTGCGATTGTTTTTTCAAAATCCAGCGTCTTTGTAGCGATATGTCCCTGGTCGTGATACAGGGAAAGAACGCTGTTGTATTTTCCAATGGCTGCCTGATGGAATACAGAATCCGCTCCTACAGGCCCCGCCACATCATAGCCCATTTTCTTCAGTTCTTCGATAGCCGGAATAATCTCTTCCACTTCTTCCCAGCCAAAGAGTCCATGCTCTCCACTGTGCGGATTAAGTCCTGCGATCGCCATTGTTCCTTCATTGACTCCCAGCCTTTTTAAAGCCTCCGTGCACCGCACTACATAGTCGATGATCCGGTCTTTCTTGATCATATCAAGCATCTGCCGCAGGGAAACATGCCTTGTCAGGAAAAATACTCTCATACCATTTGTCTCGAACATAGTCAGAGGATCTTCCGTCCCGGTTAAAGCGCCGAAAATCTCGGTATGGCCGATAAAGTTTACATTTCCTGCCTTCAGGGCTTCCTTGTTGATCGGCGTTGTAGATACTGCGTCTACTTCTCCTGCATTTGCCAGCTCAATGCTTTTTGCAATATACTCATATGCCGCTTTTCCGCACATGCCGCTGACTTTTCCAAAAGCAAACTCATCCATATTAATATTGTCAAGGTCGATCAGATTGAGTACGCCTTTTTCGTATCTTCCATCCGCCGGCTTTTCCACTACATTGACTTCCAGCTTCACACCTGTGATGTCAATTGCATTTTCCATGCATTTTTTGTCTCCTACAATAATGCAGTCTGCTACATCTGTCACCTCTGCAGATGCAAGCGACATTGCTACAATCTCCGGACCAACTCCGGCCGGGTCTCCCATCGTTACTGCAATCAGTGGTTTTTTCATCTTTTCATTCCTCCCTGTCTTAAATATAAAGTTTCTCTTTCAGATAAGTAATACAGCGGTTGATCGCATCATTTTGTCCCTGGCTTCCGCCCTTTGTAATGATGTGTACACCTTCAAATTCTCCCTTTAAGAACTGTCCGTAAGCTGCCAGTGGAAGTACTTCATCCATAAGGCTTAATCCTGCGGTATTAAATCGGGCACACACAGATACCGTAATATCCCCGCCGCTTGTGTAAAGACCCTTGAACTCCGGCTCGGCCTTGAAAATGCGGTAGGTAATCTCTGCAAATCCCGAATTGATCCGCTCTGTCACTTCATCCATGGAGCAATGATATTTCTCCATATAGGGTTTAAAATCTATACGGTTTTCCGGATATATACCGTCCCCTGTCACAGTGGATACCATATTCAGCTTGCACTCCCTTAGGATTTCCTCTGTCACTCTGGAAATTTCCTTTTCCCTTCTTGTTTCATCCTCCAGAAGTTCCTTTGTATTGACAAACACGTTGTGAGTTCTCTGGGACAGCCACAATTCCTCCATCTGCTTCCTTGTATTAGGATGGACGCTTCCTACTACCGCCAGAATGCGGCTCTTCTCCTTCTTCTCGGAAGGTGTGATCAGCTTTCTTGAAAGAGTTGCCGTAAATACGCCCGGATCTACTGCAACTATCTTCAATTTGCTGGTGATCACTGCGTCTGCAATCAGATCCAGGTCTTCCTGAGTCACGCAATCAACGACCAGGATCCTGCAGCCTTCTTCCACATGTTTCTTCATCAGATCCGCCAGATAATGCTTTCCGTGCATCAGATCTTTCATAAGGATAGACGCTACTTTGTATTTGCTCTGCTCTGCAAAAAGAACGGCGTCTTCCGAGATCTTAACAGGTGTTTTCGGATCAATGGCGATATCTGTTTTATGTAAAGGCAGCCCGTTTACCAGCATGTAACCTCCGATCACGATACGTCCCGAAGAGGGAAAGCACGGTGCAACAACAGCCACATAATCTTCTCCAAGACAATCCAGCATGGCATCTGTCTCACTGCCGAGATTTCCTCTCAATGTACTGTCAATCCTTTTAGAATATACCTTAACCTCATCATTCTTTAACAGATCACAGACATTGTACACCCGGTTATAAGCAATCCCGGGATCTACCCCCCGGCTGTCTGTAGGATACAATACACAATCGCAGTCCTTCAGCGTACTTAGTTCAATCCGCTCTGTGTTCATGACCGTATAGGCAGTGTAGTTCATCTTTTTCAGGAGCACACCTGTGGCATTTGCTCCTGTCAGATCATCCGCAATCACTACACACTGTGGCATTTCTCATTCCTCCTTCGCCTCAATGTTCTTTTATGTTTATATATTACTCCTAATGTTTATTTTTGTCAATTTAATCTATTTTTTATCAATATTTTTAGAAGTTTTTTACAATTATTATGTTTGTTTTTGTCATTTTTCATCTTTAATTTTGTTTACTTTTTGTTTCAAAACATTTGATTTAAACTGTAAGAATTTGGCAAAGAAGATATTAAGAACCAACTTTATTTTAAAGACATGATTAGAATAGTACGGCCGTCGGGGCTGTAAAAGTCAGCCCCTGTCTGCCTGTAAATGTTAAATGATCCATCTATTTCTTCAATAAGATTTCTACCGCTTCTTTCAGCGTACTGTCATCACCTACATTACCCGGAAAGATGACGTATGGAACAGAAGGAAATCTGCTTTCCTCCCCTGTCTGCCATACCGGGATACCCGGCCTGATCTGTCCAAGCACATTTGCCTTTTTTACTGCCAGCGCCTTTGTTCCCACATCACTGGATGTAATGCCGCCTTTTGCAATCACAAAGGCAGGCGTAACGGTAAGACGCCCCACCAGGGACTGCACTGCATCTGAGATTTTCACAGAAAGGCGAAGTTCATCTTCCTTATCTCCTGTATCTGCTGTAATAAGTGTGCGGGTCGTACTGCAGCATACGGTCTTTCCGGCGCGGATACATTCTTCCTCTTTTTCCAGACAGCGTTTTACTTCTTCCTCAAACGCCGCGTCATCCTTCACAAGAGCTGCATTTAACTCGATAAATTCAATGTCTTTCAGCTCTTTCAGTGCCTCCAACTGGCGGGTTGTCTTGTCAGTGTGAGACCCTACCACAATGATACCGCCGTTGTCTGTCTCTTTTACGACCATCTTTTCTCTTGTAAGAAGCGGCTGGCTCGTCACACCGCCCATAACTTTTACAATAGCGGCCGCCGTACGCATCATAAAGGTCTTTCCCTTTGCCATTGCCCGGTACAAAGCCACGCAGAATACTTTGATATCCGCATAATCCACAGCATTGACAATAATCTTATTAAAATCTTTTACTGCCAGAAGCTGCTCCTCTATCCTATCTACAGCCATATCATGGATATCTTCCAGAGAAATACAGGTAACATCCTCTTTCTTATAAGCTCCTTTTGTTTTCTCCTCTACATAGGATGGCAGATCAGCAGCTGTATAGCCAAATGTCTTGTCTTTGGCAAATTCTGTCTCATTGGCAGGTACAAGAGTATCGCCGTATTTCACATAATGTACGTTGTTAATGGTAAATCTTCCGCCTTCTTTAAAGAAAGGGCAAAGGATCTCGCCGTCTACGGTTTTCCCTGTATATTTTTCATAATCTGCTTTCAAAAGCTCTGTCTCTAAAGGATAATGTCCCCGAAGCGTACTGTCGCTTCTGCTGATGTAAATGTACTCTTTTCCTGTTGCTTTGGCCGCCTCGTCTGTCACTGCGGAAATTTCATGGTGAGCTTTTATTGTCTGTTCTTCCGTGAATCCCCTGGAATTAGTCAATACATAGAAAAGGCTGTTTTCTTCTTCAAATCCCTGGCGGATGCTGTCCTTATCCCATCCTGTATATACAGAAATATCATGAACCGTCTGTACTCCTGTAGGATCATCGTCCAGCACAACAATTTTTTTATGGTTCTTTTCAATCTCTTTTTCTAAGAGACTATCGATATATGCCTCGTCTATTTTTTTATAGGAAGTCAAAATATCTGTACTGATCGCCATTTTTGTTTCCTCCTTCTCCTCTGCTCTCTCTGCCCTAATCCACTTTTTTCACTTCCACGTCTGCCAGCTTTTCAAAATACTGTACGATTCCGCCGTGGTCATCCTCCATATGTCCATGAATTTTCAGAGTCTGGAGAATTTCATAGAGCTGTGCCGTGTATGGAATCGGAACATCGATCGCATGAGCTGTATTTACCACATTTTTAATGTCTTTATGATTGATGCGGATCGGTCCGCCTGGTTTGAAATTCCTCTCCACGATCATAGGAATCTTGGAATCAAGAACAGCGCTTCCTGCCAGACCGCCCCGGATCGCTTCATATACTTTAACCGGATCAGCTCCGGCTTTTGCCGCCATAACAAACGCTTCGGATACAACAGCGATCGTATTGTTGACAATGATCTGATTTGCCAGCTTTGTCACGCTTCCGCTTCCCGGACCGCCGATCAGCAAAGCGGAAGATCCCATGATGTCAAAATATGTTTTCAGGGCATCAAAGTCCTTTTGATCTCCTCCCGCCATAATAGCCAGTGTTCCGTTGATGCCACCTGTTTCTCCTCCTGATACAGGGGCGTCTACAAAACCAACGCCGATCTCTTTCAGCCTTTCATAGCACTCTTTGGACTCAACAGGCGTAACAGAGCTCATATCACATACAATGCTTCCTTCTTTTATAAAAGATGCCACTCCGCCTTCTCCGAAAAGGATGGATTTTGTAATATCACCGCTTGGCACCATAATAAATACAACACCACATTCCTTTCCGATTTCCTCGTATGTACCCTCCTGTGCTCCGGCTGCCACTACATCTTTTACCGCCTCTTTGTTCAGATCTGTTACGATCAGATCCACTCCTGCTTTGAGCAGATTTTTTGCCATTGGTCTTCCCATGATTCCCAGTCCGATAAATCCTGTTTTCATACTTTCTTCTCTCCTTTTTGTTTTTTTTCTTTCTAAAGTGTTCTTTTTTGTTCCTGTCTTCACTCTACTACATACCGGTATACCGGTCAATCCCTCAAATTCTCTTTCTCCGTTTTCGCTAATTTTACCCCTTATTTTTTGAGCAAAATCCACAGAAAATTGTTGGATTTTCCCATAGTTTTTGATAAAATATAGACAAACACAGCAAAGGAGCATCTACCAATGATGACACTCAACGAACAGGCCTATGAACATTTAAAGAAAATGATTTCCGAAGGAGAGCTTTCCTATCACGAAATCTATTCTGAGACAAAGCTTTCCAGAGAACTTGGCATTTCCCGCACTCCTTTCCGCGATGCGATCCACAGGCTGGTGCAGGAAGGCTATATTGATATTATTCCAAGCAAGGGATTTCGCCTTCATCAGCTTACCCGGCAGGATGTGACAGAAACATTCCAGGTCCGCTCAGCTCTGGAAACTTACTGTACCATGGAGATTACGCGCACTTTCGCTTCTAAAAAGGCAAAGCGCCTCTTTAGCGAGCTTCACTTTATTATGGATGAAATGAAAGAAATCCTGGAGGTTTCTCAGTCCATCCAGGATTTCTGTACTTACGATTTTCAATTTCATATTTCCATCGTTCACTACCTTGAGAACCAGCAATTCTCTGCTATTTTCGATACCTTTATGTACCGGATGCAGCGGCTGGCCCAAATGTCCCTTTCCCATCCGGGAAGAATGAAAGATACATATGATGAGCATCTTGCTATCCTGAATGCCATGGAGCAGGGAGATATTGCACATATCTATGACATTACTCTGCGGCATATGGATGTACCAAGAGGTATTAATCTGGAAGATCTCTAAGGTCTTTGTATCTCCTGTAAAGTGACGTTAAAAAGCCCTTCCTCCAGCTTCTCCTGCAATGCCTGATAAAAGCATCTGGCATTGCATTCTTCTTTTTTTCCAAAGGTGCACCCACCTCCATCTTCCAGGCATTTACTTATCTTGATGCTCTGTCCCATAGCTTTAGCCACATCTCCGAAACTGATCTCATCCAGCCCTCTTGCCAGATGATAACCGCCTTTCACTCCGGCGCGTACCTCTACCAGGCCGGACTCTTTCAATCTGTTGAGGATTTTAATTGTATATCTTCTTGGAATGTGGAGGCGCTCCGACATCGTCGCTGCATTGATCCTTTCTGTCGTTTTTCCCAAAAGTGTAAGAATCCACATAGCATAATCTATTGTTAATGTAACCTGCATCGGTTTTCTCCCTCCTGCTTTTTCGGCATGTAAAGAAATATCCCGACGCCTGCTGCAAAGATCAGCAGGGCGCCGGGATATTAATCAATTATGTCTTATCTGCTGCGTCTGCGTATCATGAGTACTACAACTGCTATCATAGCTGCCAATGATACGATCATTGCCAATACCACCGGAATAATCGGTGCCGCATCACCGGTCTGTACCGTCTGCGGTGTGTTTTTGTCACCTTTTGTTCCATCCGGTTTCGCAGGTTCTGTGTACTTATTGGTGAAGACAATATCTTTTCCTTCTTTGTCCACAGATGCCTTCAACGTTCCGGTTCCATCATCTGTAACGGTGATCGTCACATTGTATACAGTCTTGTCATAGGTAATCGTTTCGTCGCTTCCCGCCGTTTCTGAAACGGTGTACTGATACGTTCCGGCCTCTTCAAAGTCAAGTGCCGCAAAGCTTATACTTCCGTTTTCATCATTCTTTGCTTTGGATATGACGTTTCCATCTTTATCTTTCAGCTCAAATGTAAATTCACCGGCGTTCAGGTCACGGCCGTTCAGGATCTTCGCTGCCCCAAGACTTACACTTGTGGACGCTGCCTTATAGGTGTTAGTAAAGGTCACTTCTTTTTGTGCCTCATCTCCTGATCCTCTGATCTCCCACGCAACGGAAAGAGTTCCGTCCTGATTATCTTTAACTGTAGCAATTGCTGTATAAACGCTTTCGTCATAGGTTACACCGCCAAGCTGGCCGTCTGCCTCATAAATGGTGTAGCTGTAGGTGCCCGCTTTGTCAAATCTCACTGCAGGCAGCTCCACATTTCCGTCAGCGCCGTTTACAGCTTCGGATACTACATTTCCATCTTTGTCTTTCATCTGGAAGGTGAACTCGCCTTCTTTCAGGTCGCGGCCTTTCAGAACCTTTTTGATGGTTACACCTCCCTCTCCGGTCGGTGTGGATTCCTGCGGAGTTACACCATAGGTATTGGTAAATGTGAAGTCATTTCCAGTCTGTGTCCCCTCTGTAACCTTTGTCACTGCTGCTGTCAAAGCACCGCCTCCCTGATCGGTTACGGTTACTTCTACTGTTTTAGTCGCCTGCTCATTTGTTACACCCGGCAGACTTCCGGACTCTGAAATCGTATAAGTAAATACTTTCGTACGTCCTGCTGTCTGAACTTCAATATTTCCTGCCTCTTCCGGAACTGCTCCATCTGTTCCTTCAACTGCCATTTCATTCGTAACGGCTGCTTCGGCTTCCGCCTGTGCTGCAGCGGCATCTTCTGCTCCGAATACATTTTCCATCGTATACCTGATCGGGCCGAAACTTACAGTTGCCTTTTGATTGGATACCGTTGTGGTCTCCGGCATCGGCGCTCCTTCAGAACCTGTAATGGTAAACTGGTACTCGCCGCCGTTCAGTGTCGGAGGATTCAGTCCGTCTGCTGCTGCGATTACTTTATTGCCAGTCAGGCTGAGAGCAAACTCGGCATTTGCACCATAAGTATTTTCAAATGTCAGTTTATCGGAACCATTGTCATATGCTACGCTCACAGTCAGCTTTCCGACACGGTCGTCTGTTACAGTAACCGTCACTCCAAAGTTTCCGCCATTGTAGCTTATGCCGCTGGCAGGATCTGGTGTGGTCTCTGAAACAGTGTAGTGGAATGTATAAACATCCTTATCTCCTGTCCGGTCTACAGTCGCCTTGCCGACTGTATCCGAACCGGCTTCTGTCACTGCCGCATTCAGATTCTCTGTCGTATAGCTGATGTCTGTAAATGTAATGTTTCCTGCTCCATCATTGGTTCCTGAGGCAACCTGTGCATTATTTGTTCCTGTTACAAGGAAGTTAAATGCACCTGCATAATTTGCAATATCATCATTATTCAGGACTTTCTGTGCATGGATCTGCGTCTCACCGGATGCTCCCACTGTCGTTGTTCCGGCGTCGTAGCTGTTATTGAATGTCAGCTGTGCAGGAAGTGCATTGGTCGCTACTCCTCCCTGTGTCACACCCTGGCTTGCGCCATCAACAAATGTCTCTACCAGCAGTGCGCCTTTGCCGTCCTCAGTTACTGTAAATTTCACTTTGTATCGCCGTTTATACTATATACTAAAATCTGCCTTCATGACGACAAAAAAACACCTGCTTGGTAAAATTAAGCAGGTGCCATTATTTCCTTTATTCTATTTTCAGTATTCTTCCAGGATTTGATTTAAGACTTGAAAGACTTTAGCAGAAATACCGGTACCAAAATCAGAACAATTCCGGATCCGATCATGATCCATTGCAGTAATATTCTATCTGCCATCAGGCCGAAAACTGCCATTCCCACCGGATAACATACAGCATACATCGCTCCCATGAATCCCAATATCCGCCCCTGTATGGAACTTTTGGTATATTCCTGAATCAAAGTAGTAATGGTTGTCTGCACAGTCGTCAGCGCAACACCATATATTCCCATAAAAATAAGATAAAATGCAAAACTTTTTACAATGCCCATCCCGGCAGACATGATGCCAAACACAATGAATCCGGCAAAAAGTATATTCCGGCGCTTTTTCAGACCGCTGCAGGAATTTCCTAAAATACTCATCAGGATCCCTCCCGCTGTCATTCCCCCGAATCCCCACACTTCAGTCAGGGTTAAATACCAGTATGTTCCACCATAAACCCGGCTGACAAACAGACCGGAAAAATAACCTGCCGGAACACACAGAAAAGTGAAAATTCCATAGCTCATAAGCAGGCTGCCTGTCATCTTTCTTGAAAAAGCGTATCGGATCCCTTCTCTTATATCCGAATATACCGAATCCGAAGGTATCTTCTCTTCCTTCTGCGGCAGCAAGATATGTCCGAATATTCCTATTCCGATAATAGCTGTAAAAACGTCGATCAGCAGGGCAAAACGCAGCGTTCCCATAGTAAGGATCACGCCTGCAGCTGCAGGAGATAAAAACTGCACTGTCGACTGCAGTACCGCATTGATACTGTTGTATCGCATAAGCGATTCTTTTGGAACAATCTGAGGAATTACCGCATTCACTGCCGGAAATTGGATTCCCGCGCCAATAGAACGTAAGCCAGACATTGCCAGCAGTGCTCTAAGCAGTGTATCTCTTTCCGAAATCTGCGGAATAAGTAAGAACATCCCAAGTGTTATCACTGCAATTCCCGCATCCGCACCGATGATGAGCAACTTTCGATCATACCTGTCCGCCCATGCTCCGCCGGGAAATGTAACAAGAAACTGCGGCAGATAAGAACATATGGAAAATGCGGCAATCCAGCTCCCGCTTGATGTCTGAAGCGTCACATACCATACGATTGCCATTTGAACAACCTGTGAACCAAATAAGGTGATACTTTGACTGACAAAGAAAGAAATGATTTTATTTCTCCAGCTATTTTGAAATTTCTTCATTTTGCGTTTTCCCCCTGTTTTCCGGTGAAAGCACAAAACGCTGTGTCGGATAACCATATTCTGTCAGCAGCTCTCTTTCCTGAAAACCAAGAGAAATATATTTTTTGCGATATCCGGTATCTGCTCTGTCTCCCTTGCGGTATGTAGTCAGGCTTATCTCTTTTCCCACGATCAGTTCATCCATCAATTTATCAATAAATATTTTTTCCATTCCCAAATTTCGATATTGGGGATGTATTGCCAGAAAATCAATACTGCTTTTTTCAGTGGAAAATCCCATAATACCGATTGCTTTGCCTTCATCCCGAAGGATAAGAGCCTGTTTATCAGAAATATAACGATACAGATTTTCAAGATATTCTCTCTCATTCAGACAGGGATATCCGTCAACTGTAAGGCAGACCAGATCCATCCAGTCATTAACATCCGATAATGCCGCAAACCGGATATCATTTTGAGTAATATCCGGTTTTTTATAATTTTGTTTCAGCTGCATTTCCAGCTGCAAAGGATAAAAGTTTGCTGCTGTCCTGTATCTGGCAGGCGTAACCTTGTACATTTTCTTAAAGATGTCCGTAAATGCCTGCTGACTTTCACAGCCGCTCTCAAGCGCAATCTCCATGATCGGCTTTTTTGAAAAAGCCAAAAGCTTTGCTGCCTCTGTCAGCTGACGTCTCTGAACATAATCATGTATTGTCAAGCCCACTGTTTTTGCAAAAATCCGATGAAGGTGATATTTCGAGTAATGTAGCGCTGACGCAACCATTTCCAGATCCAGCTTATGTTCCAGATGTTCTTCTATGTAGCAGACTGCCTCTGATACGATATAAACTTCCTGACTCTGCATTGTGCTTCCTCCTTTCTGGAAATATAGCGTCGGTGTACAAGGGAAAATTACGCGGCCTGGAGCGTATTGTCCCCTTGTACACCGATGCTATTATAACACAAAAGAAATACTGTTCTTTTCATTATTCTTGCTGAATTTCTGATATTTTTGCAGAGAAAATTACTGCAACTCCAAAGAAATTCTGCCAGATAAAGAAGCTTATGCAGCGTCCTCTCCGACCTGATCATAAACATGAATTGCATCCAGAATATGAAATTGTTCTGTTTCATGCGTTCCATTTGCTTTAGCAGTTACAAGAATATATTCTTTTCCCTTAATCTGCGCCAGACTTGCAAGACATAAACCTGCTTCCTCCGTATACCCTGTTTTTCCTCCTATGATTTCTCCCCCTGTAACCTGTGTACTGTCCATATCTTTGAACATTGTACTGTAAAAGGTAAATCCGTCAGGATGCTCATTTGAAGGCTGCGTGCTGTATCTGCTGCTTGTAAATACAGCTCGGAAATCCTCGTTCTTTAAGGCATATTCCAAAAGAACGGAAATATCTTCTACTGTTGAATAGTGTTCCGGATCATACAGTCCTGTTGAATTGGAAAAATGTGTACGTTTCATTCCCAGTTCTTCAGCCTTTTCGTTCATCAGCGATACAAACTGTTCCTCTGATCCTGCCACCCATCTTGCAAAACCAATACAGCACTCCGCTCCGGAGGGGAGCATGATTCCATAAAGCAGATCTTTAAGGGATACTTCTTCTCCCGGCTGGAATCCGGCCATGGAGGCATTTTGAGCATACAATGGAGGAAAGATTTCATAGGGGAGCGTAATTCTTTCTTCCAAATCCTCCGTATTTTCAATCGCTACAATTTCCGTCATGATCTTGGTAAGAGAAGCTGGATAAATTTTATCCCTGCTGTTACATTCGCTCAAAACATTACCGGAACTTACATCTGTCAAAATAGCATAAGGGCTATATAGGTTGTCCAAATCAATATTCATAGACTGTGAGTCATGCCCGGTTACTATCCTCTCTGAAAACAAAAACTCAACGCCTTTATTCCCAATAAATCCAACCAATACAATAAACAGCGCCCCTATCAATACCCCGGAAAAGATCCGGGAATTTTTCCGACGGTACCGTTTTTTTATCGAGGAGCGGCGTTTTCTGTTCTGTTCTTTTTTCAATGGTGATACACCTGCCTTTTCTTTAAGAATAATAGCTTCTGCACAGTATCCATTTTACTGAGCAGAAGCTACCTGTACTTTAATATTCCGTTGTTTAATTCCTAAGAAAAGGCTAAGATAAAGTTGATGTTTTCCTAAATCTCCAGAGGCAGCGTAACACAAAAGGTCGTTAATTCATCATGACTTTCGGCAGTGAGTGTTCCTTTGTGCAGTGTAACGATTTCCTTTGCAATTGCAAGTCCTAATCCGGAGCCTCCTGTATTGCTGGTGCGCGCTTCATCCAGACGGAAAAACTTTTCAAAAATAGTCTCCAGTTTATGGGCCGGTATGGTTTTTCCTTTATTTTGAAAATAGATTTGGATATTCCCGTCATTCTTCTCTGCCCATATCCGGATCACTGAACCGGGATAGCTGTATGCCGCCGCATTTTTTAGTATATTATTAAATACCCTTGCCAGCTTGTCCGCATCTCCATAAATCGTCAGATCTTCATCTATGTCTGATTCCGTTGTATTTCCATGGGCCTGCAGCAGAGGATAAAGTTCATCTGTCAACTGAACCATCATATAACAAAGATTGATGGTTTCTTTTTCAAGCTCAATGTATTGAAGATTGTATCTGGTAATCTCAAAAAATTCATTGATAAGTGTTTCCAGACGCTTTGCCTTGTCCAAAGTAATATTTACATACTTTTCCTGCTGCTTCGGAGGCATATCCTCCGCCTCGCTTAAAAGACTTAAATATCCGATAACAGATGTAAGAGGAGTTTTCAGATCATGTGCGAGATATGTGATCATGTCATTTTTTCGGTTGGCTTCTTCTTTTAACATCTGTTCTTTCTGCCACATAGCAGACTTGATCTCGACCATCTGCGTGGAAATCTCAGCATATTCTTTCGGAAACAGATCAGCAGCGTCTTTTTCACTTTGCATAAATTCATTCATCGTCTTGCTTATTTCTGTAACTGCTTTTCTGACTTTCGATTTTGCATGAAAATGAGACACAGCTACAACGACAACCAGAAAGATTTCCAGACTGATCGTTAAAATCCAGAACAGTAAAACTTTCAATTCTGAATAGATAGGCTGGCGGACTAAAGTATAGGCCTCTGTCTCCGGACTATATTGTCCCTCTGTTATCATATAATTCTTTTCAAACCAATTTACAAAAGAACCGTTTAAAATATAATCTATCAAAAAGTAAACTCCTATACTCAGAAGGATCCCTGCAAAACAGACGGAAAGAATCATAACGGGCTTTGAAATTTTATTTTTCAATTTTATATCCACACCCCCACACTGTCTTTATGTATTTTGGATTTTCAAAAGAATCTCCCATCTTTTCACGAAGATGGCGGATATGAACCGTAATTGTATTATTGCTTTTACTGAAATATTCATTGCCCCATATTTCATGAAAAAGTTCCTCAGAACTTACGACTTCTCCCTTCTTTTGGCATAAAATACGCAAAATCGAAAATTCTGTCGGTGTAAGAGAAAGGGGTTTTTCGTTCAGGGAGCATTCATGTGTCCTGATGTTCAGTACAAGACCTGAATAAGTGATCACATCATCATCGTTATCTGCACCCGCATTATATCGCTTATACCGCCTTAATTGAGCCTTCACGCGGGCTACCATTTCCAGTGGCAGGAATGGTTTCGTAATATAGTCGTCTGCTCCAAGAGCAAGTCCGTTGATCTTATCGATTTCCTCTCCTTTGGCTGTCAGCATAATAACCGGATATTGGTGCTCTTCACGAAGCTTCTGACAGAGTTGGAAGCCACTCATATCCGGGAGCATTACATCCAAAATTGCCAAATCCAACTTTTCGGTTTGGATACAATTCCATGCATCGGTTCCATTAAAGAACTTAAATACCTGAAATCCCTCATTTGTCAGGTAAAGAGAAACCAAATCTGCAATTTCCTGTTCATCGTCAACAATCAATATCTTATCTTTCATAGCTGCTATTTTATACTCCTCATTGTTTCTTTCATCTCTATTTTTCCGTCCAAAGACAGGACATACATCAGATTAAAATAAAAATCAGACCCACAGCCCCTGCCGCAGACAGGACATGGAATACCGGAAGTCCGAGCGCCACGGAAAAGCCAAAATTATAAAAAAAGATATACGTATATATATTTTCGATCCACTGCCCGAAAACATAAAACAATCCGAACCCAAGCGTCCATGCCACTGTAAGGGCAGCTGTAAAAGAGACAAATATGTATTTGAAGATATTCACATTTCTGTGGACATTCGGCGTTTCAGAAGAATAGATATGCCATAGTCTGTAAGGTATATACGCTGCAAGTATATTACTGAAAAAACCGAGAACCGACGTTTCATTAAATGTGCCGGAGCTTTTTCCAGAAAACGATACTGATTTTCTTTCTCTACAAGGATTGAATTCTGATTCAACTCTTCAAGAACCTCATCCATAATGGATATGATATCAGATTCACTTCTATCGTCAAAGCTGTAGACCAAGGTCGTCTCTTCTGTCAATGTTCCCGTTTCATTTACCTTTGCTTTTGCCTCCTCCTCTTGCTGTATTTTTTAGTTCCAAACAGAAAGAACCACTATAAGTTTCCTGTTCCGGAAAACTCAGCGGTTCTTCTTTCAGCGACTGATGCCGCTGTTTACTCAATATTCAGGAATTTCACAAAACCTGTCATTTCAAATACTTCCATTATTTCTCTATTAACATTTCTCACAGTCATGGATCCTCCCAGCCCGTTAATAATCTTCTGTGCTCTCAGGATTTCTCTCAGCCCTTCCGTTGAAATATATGTCAGATTTGATAAATCCAGCTCCAGTTTCTCCGTTGTCGCTAATTCCTTATCCAGGACTTCCCTCAATTTCAGCTCCATCTCCGCACATAGGCTGCCATCAAGACTGATCGTCAGAATATCTTGCTCTCTTCTGTTAACTTTAACCGGCATCTCACCTTCACCACCTGATATATGTATTCGTTTCCTACCGTTTTCAGGATCTAATATGATATAAATTTTATCATACAAAATTTTTTCTGTAAAGACATTGCAATTCCCTGTTCCATAAACCAAAAATGAAATTTTAAATTCCACCTCTCCTACGGGTAGTAGCGTTTACTTCTGCACAGTTGATATTTACTCTTTCATACATCCATGGTATGGTTATCTCTCCTTCTGACAGCAGTAGAAGGAGGCTCATCATGAGTAAATATATTCCTGGTAACCAAAAACATCTTACCCTTGAAAACCGTATCTATATCGAAAACGAACTAAATAAGGGCACTTCCTTTAAGGATATTGCCAGGTTCCTGTGTAAGGATCCTACTACAATCTCTAAAGAAGTCAGGGCTCACCGTCTCTCAGACTGGTATCACAAAGGGACTTTCTATAATGCCAAAAACTTCTGTATTCACCGCTATCACTGTAAGAAAACGAACGCCTGTGGAAAGATTGTCCTGTGCGGAATCAAATGCGCATCCTGTCCTACCTGCAACCAAACCTGCAGAAACTTTGAAAAAGAGCATTGCGTAAGGCTTGACCGGGCTCCCTATGTCTGCAACGGCTGTACGAAAAAAATCAATCACTGCACGCTTGCCCACAAATACTCTTATAACGCCAGGTTCGCTGACAGGAAATACCGGGAAAAACTCCGGGATTCTAGAACAGGTATTAACATGACCAAACGGGAGCTTCACAAAAAGGATCAGATCATTTCCCCTCTGATCGAACAGGGACAGTCTCCCTATCATATCCTGACAAACCACCCGGAACTGGAGATGTCTGTCCGTACCCTGTATTCGTATCTTGACCAGGGCCTCTTTACAGCTAGGAACATAGATCTGAAGCGGAAGGTCCATTTCAAGCCAAAAAAGTGCCATAAAACACAGATCACGGACAGGACAGTCTTTACTAACCGATCTTATCGTGACTTCTGTTCCCTTTCCCTTACAGGCTATGTACAAATGGATACGGTTCATTCTTCCAGGGAATCAAAAAAGACCCTGCTGACCATATTTTTCACGAAAGAAAAACTCTTCCTTGCTTTTCTGATGAACCGCTGCACCAAAGGCGCTGTCCGTCTTGTTTTTGACCGTCTGGAAAAGCGTATGGGAACCTATGAATTTACTTCCGTGTTTGAATATATCCTCACGGACCGGGGCTCTGAATTTGGTGATCCGGATGCTTTGGAAACCGGAGTGGACGGAATATAGCGTTCCAGCATTTATTACTGTGACCCGATGCAGAGTGGGCAGAAGGGCGGATTGGAACAAGCACACACGATGCTGCGGATGATCCTCCCAAAAGGAACCAGTTTTGAATTCCTTACACAATGGGACGTAAACCTGATTGTGAACCATATCAATTCCACACCGAGGGAAAGCCTGGGTGGGAGGACGCCATACAGCGTCGCGTTGGAAGCACTTGGAGAAGAGGTCTTAAACGCATTTCAGCTTAGACCGATTGCCCCGGATGAGGTAAATCTGATGCCTAAGCTGATCCGCTTTAATCACTAATCAACTGATCGAAATCTGCTGTCAGACTGGAAGTAAACGTTTCACATTTTTTAGATGTGGCCGGTGGAATTCAGTCCCGCACACCGTATTCCAGCGGTCCGTTTCCCATGCCCAGAAATCAAGTATTTTTCAATGAGTTTAGCTAATTATAACAGAAAACTGGAGATTTTGCTTAAAAATCCCCTGTAAAATCCGCGAAAAATAAAGTATGGTGGAATTTACCTCTTCACCGGAATTTAAAATTTCAATTTAGCCCTGTTCCATAAAAACATAAGGTAAATATCTTCCGCCTCCTTTTGGCTGCCTTTAGTATTAGTTTCCTTTGGCTATATCCTTTCCACTACCGGGCAGATTTGGAACTTTCCTCCTTAAAAACCGTACGCCGCCAGGCACACAAAAAAGCCGAAAACTCCTGGCATCCCAGTGTTTTCGGCTTTTTTGTAAGCGTCGCTAAGAGGATTTGAACCTCCGGCCTACCGCTTAGGAGGCGGTCGCTCTATCCAGCTGAGCTATAGCGACTTATTAAAATAATGTCCCAGTTATCATTTCATAATAACTGCCGTACTAGTATAGTTTAGCATTTTGCAGATATAAAATCAATCATTTTTTCATGGAGATATCTTTATTTTAAATTAGGACGGGATGAAAAATCCCGTCCTAAACTAAAAGTTAATTCTTCCCTGAAGCCACATATTTGCTTTAAATCTTCTTCCAACTGCAGGTTCTCCCAGTACTTCCTTTACAGGTACGCACACGTCAAACTGCAGTTCATTAACATCAAGCTTCATCACATACAGTTCTTCCCTTGTTTCTTCATTTTCAATTGTATGCAGTTCCAATATTTCTCCCAGAATAGAATATCTGTCGCATTCCACTCCATAGGGCATAAAATATGTATCCACAATACTGAATACATCTTCTGTCACAAGACGTTTCGACACTTTGGAATAAATATCAATATCATCCAGAGTCAGGCTTTCCATTGCTGTCTGATCTCCGTTTCTTGCTGCGCTTAAAAGCATCATTCTGTTTCTTGATTCTTCCCTGCTCCGTTTCTCCAGCTCTTTTGTTTTCAGAACAGGAAAAAGAACTGTACCGGAATTACAAAGACCGGACAAAGTGACAGATCCGAATTTCATGCTTCCGCCTGAAAGCTGATTCTCTTTCATATATTCCAACACATTCTGAAGATGAAAAATAAGGCTGATCCCTACTTTTACATCTTCACATATGCCTACATATGCTTCCCTGTCCATTCTTTTTTCCACACTGATATCAGCATAAGAAGAAATCCCGCTTCCGATAAAATATGGATAATAATACTGTCTGAAAAAATTTTCCTCCATATCCATATCTCCGCAGAGCGCCACTCCGATTCCTGCTCCGCACTCTTTCTGGTATTCGCAGAAATCGGATTCTGTCTCTACTGATATCAGCTCATGACTGGAATAATGCTCTTCCATTTCTTTTAAAAAGGTATTCAGCTTTTTTCTTGTTGAAATATTTCCATATCCTATTGCTTTTAAATATTTATGCATCGGCTTCTTTCCTGAATCATTGTCTACAAGGATTTAGTTTTTCTTTTCTATTTTTTCCATTCCACCCATATATGGACGCAGTACCTCCGGAATCTTTACAGATCCGTCTGCCTGAAGATTATTTTCCAGGAATGCAATTAACATTCTCGGAGGTGCTACTACAGTATTATTCAGAGTATGGGCAAAATATTTGCCTTCTGCTCCTTTTACACGGATGCCAAGTCTTCTTGCCTGTGCATCTCCAAGATTAGAGCAGCTTCCTACTTCAAAATATTTCTTCTGTCTTGGAGACCATGCCTCCACGTCACAGGATTTTACTTTCAGGTCTGCCAGATCTCCTGAGCAGCATTCCAGTGTACGTACCGGAATATCAAGAGAACGGAACAGGTCTACTGTATTCTGCCACAATTTATCATACCATACCATACTTTCTTCCGGTTTACATACAACGATCATTTCCTGTTTTTCAAACTGGTGAATACGGTAAACTCCTCTTTCCTCGATTCCATGAGCTCCTTTTTCTTTTCTGAAACATGGTGAGTAGGATGTCAGTGTCTGCGGAAGTGTGCTTTCATCCAGCATTGTGTCGATAAATTTTCCGATCATGGAGTGCTCGCTTGTTCCGATCAGATACAGATCTTCTCCCTCGATCTTATACATCATGGAATCCATCTCTGCAAAGCTCATAACTCCGGTTACTACATTGCTTCTGATCATAAACGGAGGAATGCAGTAAGTAAATCCTCTGTTGATCATGAAATCTCTTGCATAAGCCAGTACAGCAGAATGCAGTCTTGCAATGTCTCCCATCAGATAATAGAATCCGTTTCCTGCAACTCTTCCTGCACTCTCCAGATCAATTCCATTAAAGCTTTCCATTATTTCTGTGTGATATGGAATCTCAAAATCCGGTATAACAGGTTCTCCGAATTTTTCAATCTCAATGTTTTCGCTGTCATCTTTTCCGATCGGTACAGAAGGATCAATGATATTCGGAATTGTCATCATAATCTTTTTAATCTTTGCTTCTACATCCTTTTCTTCATTAGAAAGGCTTTCCACTCTGTCAGCATTTGCCTGAACTTTTTTCTTTAATTCTTCTGCTTCATCCTTTTTACCCTGTGCCATACATGCGCCGATTTCTTTGGAAATCTTATTTCTCTCTGCACGAAGTACCTCAACCTCCTGCTTGATGTCTCTGTTTTTCTTATCAAGCTCTAATACTTCATCTACAAGGGGAAGCTTTTCATCCTGAAATTTCTTTTTAATGTTTTCCTTTACTACTTCCGGATTATTTCTCACAAATTTGATATCTAACATCTTTTACACCTCATCCTTTATATTAATTTTACTTGTTGCACCAATTTTACCTGTTGTATTTATTTTTCCGGTTGCTCCGATTTTACCTGTTGCATTCATCCTTCCGGTTGCGCTGCCTTTTCCGCCTGGCCGTTTCTTTGTTTCTTTTACATCCATGTTATATACTTCACTGAAAATTGCACGGTCCAAAGCTTCTGCTTCTTCTTCTGCAAGTTCTACATAACTTTCTCCCTTTACAATTTCCTTTATATAAGTATAACATCCTTCTCGGCTATGCATAGCATTAATTACCCATCCACTGTTATTTCCATCCAGCATTGCAAGTGCAAAACTTAATTTTCCGCCCATTTCATTAAAGGCATCATATTTCACTATACCCAGCTTTTTGAAGTCTTTTTCCATCTTTCGGTATATATCTTTTACATCCTGTCTGTTCTGTTTTGTCAGTTTAGCAAGACCATCAATTTCCGAAAATTTTGAAAGGATACTTTCTTCTAAAGTTTTGCCATCTTTTCCTCTCATAAACGAGTTGTAGCTGTTTTTTAGTCTGTCATATTTCATACTTACATTTACATATAAAGCGAACAGAGCAATAATTAAAATGATCAGAAATAAAAATATAAATGCAGGATCTATTCCCAATCTTGATAATATTGTACTTTCCATTAAATCTATTCTTCCTTTCTTATGGACATAATCATATCGAACATACGTTCTAATTCATCATCCGAATAATATTCTATTTCTATTTTTCCCTTTCCCTTTCCTTTCACTGCAACATGTACTTTTGTACCGAACACTTCTTTCATTTTATCTTCTAAATCTGTATAAATAAAAGAATTTTCTACTTTTTTCTTCTCTTTTGCCTTTTTAGGATTTTTCAATTCTTTGATCAACTTTTCAGTCTCTCTTACACTCAGTTTTTCATCAAAGATTTTATTTGCGAGAATATACTGTTGTTCCAGATCATCAATAGCGAGAAGTGCTCTTGCATGTCCTGTACTGATCATATCATCAATAATCATCTGCTGAACTTTTTCATTAAGTTTCAGAAGTCTCATAGAATTGGTAACTGCTGTCCTGCTTTTTGAAACTCTTTCAGCTACCTCATCCTGTTTCAGGTGATATTCTTCCAGAAGCTTTTTAAAAGCCATTGCTTCTTCAATCGGATTTAAATTTTCTCTTTGAATATTTTCAATGAGAGCAATTTCTACGACTTCCTGTTCATTATAGTCCTTAATGATAACAGGAACTTCTTTAATCCCTGCTATTTTAGCAGCTCTCCATCTTCTCTCACCGGCAATAATTTCATAATAATCATTTCTTTTTCTCACAATAAGAGGCTGAAGAACCCCAAATTGTTTGATAGAATCAGCAAGTTCCAGAAGGGCATCCTCTTCAAAATTTCTTCGCGGCTGCTCTCTGTTTGGCTCTACCATATTTATTTTCATCATCTGTTCACCGGTTTTCATTTCTTCAACATGTGAAGGCTCCTTTTTTTCCGGTTTTTCTGATGCTTTTGATGACCTGTTATCTGGAATGAGACTGTCAAGTCCTTTTCCTAAACCTTTCTTTTTTACCGCCATATTTTTCCCTCCACTATTTATTGATCACTTCATCTGCCAATAATCTATAGCTTTCTGCTCCCGCTGATTTTGAATCATATTGATTGATAGGCATTCCGTAACTTGGAGCTTCTGCCAGACGTATATTTCTGGGAATAATGGTTTTGTAAATATTCTGATTCAGATTATCTTTGACATTTTCTACTACTTGCAGCGAAAGATTTGTTCTTGCATCATACATTGTAAAAACAACTCCTTCTATAGATAAAACTGGATTTAATCTTTCCCGAACCAGTTCAATGGTATGTATTAACTGGCTTAAACCTTCCAAAGCGTAATATTCACACTGAATTGGAACCAAAACAGAATCTGCCGTTGTCATAGCATTAATGGTCAGCATACTTAATGATGGAGGACAATCAATAATAATAAAATCATAATTATCTCTGATTTTTTCCACTTCTTTCTTTATAATATACTCTTTATAATCAATTCCTATTAATTCTATTTCCGCTGCAGACAGATCTATATTTGTTGGAAGAATATCCAGATTTTCAGATACTTCCCGGCAGATAATATCTTCTATTTCTGCTTCGCCAATAATCAGATCATAAACTGTCTTTTCAACTTCATCTTTACTGACTCCTAATCCACTCGTCATGTTTCCCTGTGGATCCATATCAATGGAAAGTACTTTTTTTCCTTTTTCCGCCAGACATGCCGAAAGATTAATTGCCGTAGTCGTTTTTCCAACTCCACCTTTTTGGTTAGCAATCGCTATAATTCTTCCCATTTTTTATACTCACCTTTCTCATGATAGTTATTAGTATAACATCTTTTTTTGCTATTATCTACATTATGTTTCACGTGAAACATATTTTTTCTGTTTTTCATAAATGTTTCACGTGAAACATTTACTTTTTTGTATACGTTCGTACTTTCTTTTTCACTTCTATAACATCATCTTAATTTTCTCCCTCTATAAAAAATCTATATTAATCTTTGCTATTCTGTACTTTACATTACTATCTTTATTTAAGGTACAACTGGTACTTTTTGATTATCCGCCTTAAAAAGTTTAAACCTCTCCATTGTTTAAATACAAATATGAAAAAAGAAAAATTCATTTTTTATCGACTGTAGCGTCGGTGTACAAGGGACAATACGCTCCAAGCCGCGTAATTTCGGGGATTTTCTTTGTTATCCTCATTCCGCGTACGTCCAGTACGCCTCAATCGTCTGCCTTGAAAAACCCCGAAATTCCTGCGGCTGAATTCTGTGAATTGGGAAGGGACTAAAATCTACCCTTCACCGACCGTGTTGCCCCTTGTACACAGACGCTACACATTTTTGTAGAAACAAATCAAATATTTTTAAGACATATTTTTTATTAAAAAATAAAAACATTCTCTAAGATGTTTCACGTGAAACATTTTTCAAAAACTCTTTAGTTATACTTCCATTTATGATAAAATATTTATAACTCATTCAGTATATATAAACATATAGGCGGATGATAATTATAAAAAAGAAGGGAGAATAAATATGAGCTGGAAAAAGAATCTTACAATCACAACTATTCTTGCCGGAACAACTGCAATTGGTATACATCTGATAAATAAAGCAATTTACGTTTCTGCCACCCTGGACAATCTGTTAAGTCATACACCCGAAAACTACTACGAATGGAAATTCGGTAAGATTTTTTATCGAAAAGCCGGAAATGGAAAACCTATTTTACTAATACATGATCTCTCCTCATACAGTTCTTCTTATGAATGGAGCTATATGATAGATGAATTATCAAAAACCAGAACTGTATATGCTTTGGATCTGCTTGGATGTGGAAGATCAGATAAACCTGCTCTTACCTATACAAATTTTCTCTATGTACAAATGATCACTGATTTTATTAAAAATGTTATAAAAAGTAAAACAGATGTTATTGTTACAGGAGAATCTTCTTCTTTTATTTTAGGATCTTGTCAGAATGACCATGATATTATAGATCGGATTATTATGATAAATCCATCTGATATACAGACATCTGCGCATATACCTAATAGCAAAACTAAAATTTTGACCAAATTAATTCAGCTTCCTCTTATCGGAACACTTTTATATAACATCCTTACTCAAAGAAAAACCATAGAAAATCTGTTTTGTACCGAATATTTCTATGATAAAAACAACATATCTGAAAGAGATACTAAGGTTTATTACGAAGCTGCTCATATCGGAAATGCTGAATCCAAAAATCTGTTTGCAAGTATTTCCGGAAGATATCTGACTTCCAATATTAAATTATATCTTGAAAATTTGAACAACAGCATATTTATCATTACCGGAAGTAAGGAGAAGTATCTTGAAACTGCTTCAAAATATAAAGATATACTTCCTTCCATTGAAATCACTTCTATAGATAAGACATCATATCTTCCGCAGCTTGAAGATCCTTCAGGTATTTTGGAACAAATCAATATTTATATTGATGATCTGACAGAAGAGTAAACATGAAATATCTCTGATCTGAAATAAAAGAACCGCTGCTTAATGCAGCGGTTCTTTTGACGGAAGACCTGCTTTTCTGGGATATTTTCCCGGCGTACTTTTTATCTTATTTATTATAACAAAAGATCGTCCAATATCTGTTTCCGGAATCTTAAATTTCACTACTTTTTCTGCTTTTCCACCAAGAAGCGACAGTGCTTTTTCTGCATCCTTTAATTCTTCATCTACTTCTCCTGATTTATAGGATATAAAATATCCTCCCCTCTTTAAGAATGGGACACAGTATTCTGATAAAGTGGATAGATTGGCAACAGCTCTGGAGACGCATAGATCATATTTCTCTCTGTGTTGTTGATTTTTCGCATAATCCTCTGCTCTCCCGTGAATAGTATCGATTCCGGAAAGACCAAGCTCTTCAATTACTGCATTTAAGAAATTAATTCTCTTATTCAGGGAATCCAGAAGTGTAATATCCATATCAGGAAAAACAATCTTTAAAGGAATCCCCGGAAACCCTGCTCCTGTTCCGATATCAATTACCTTTTTTGTTGTATCAGACAAGAAGATATTCTTTTCTGAAAATGCCTTTACAATACAAATACTGTCAAGAAAATGCTTTTCATAAACTTCTTCGTATTCTGTAATTCCCGTAAGGTTCATTACCTTATTCCACTCAACAAGCATTTCATAATATTTTGAAAATTGTCTCTTCATTTCATCAGAAAGTATAATGCCAAGATCAGCTGCTCTCTTTTCAAATATTTTACTCATAATTTACTCCCGGTTTCTGTATTGTTCCATATATACAAGAAGAACTGAAATATCTGCCGGCGAAACACCTGATATTCTGGAGGCCTGCCCGATTGATACCGGACGGTACTCCTTTAATTTCTGCAGAGCTTCTATTCTTAAACTCTTTATACTATCATAATCAATATTTGCCGGTATTTTTTTATTTTCAAGTTTTTTAAATTGCTCTACCTGCTTCTTTTGCCTGGATATATAACCTTCATATTTTATATTTATGTTAACTTGTTCCCACACTTCTTCTTTCAGATCATTCGGAAATTCCGGACGATCTTTATCAATCTCTTCAAGACATTCATAGGAAAGTTCCGGACGCCTGATTAATTCTGCAAGAGAAATGCCGGAATTAAGAGGAGTGCTATTATATTTTTGCAAGATTTCCTGCACTTTTTTTTCAGTACCAACATGTACTTTTTTTAATCTCTCAATCTCTTCTTCGATCAACTTTTCCTTATAGAGAAGTCTTTGATATCTTTCTTCTGTGATAAGACCTACTTCATATCCCTTTTCAGTCAGCCTTTGATCCGCATTATCCTGTCTTAACAAAAGCCTGTATTCTGCTCTTGAAGTCATCATCCTGTAAGGTTCGTGACTTTCTTTTGTCACCAGATCATCAATTAAAACTCCTATATAAGCTTCTGAACGGTCAAGAACCAGAGGTTCTTTCTCTTGAAGTTTTCTTGCTGCATTAATTCCTGCTATCAGTCCCTGTGCCGCCGCCTCTTCATATCCGGAACTTCCATTAAACTGCCCTCCGCTGAAAAGTCCGTCAATTTTCTTAAATTCCAGTGTAGGCCACAGTTGTCTTGCATCAATACAGTCATACTCAATTGCATATGCATTTCTTACAATTCTTACATTTTCAAGTCCGGGAACTGTACGGTACATGGCATACTGCACATCTTCCGGAAGAGAACTGGACATTCCTCCAATATACATTTCATTTGTTTCCAGTCCTTCCGGCTCAATAAATACCTGGTGCCGGTTCTTATCTGCAAATTTTACAACTTTATCTTCAATAGAAGGACAGTACCTTGGCCCTGTTCCCTCTATCATACCTGAAAACAGCGGAGAACGATCCAGATTCTGCCGAATAATTTCATGCGTCTTTTCATTAGTATAAGTCAGCCAGCAGGAAACCTGTTCCTTTTGTATACTTTCCGGATCTGTAGTAAAAGAGAAAGGAACGATTCTTTCATCACCTGTCTGTTCTTCCATTTTACTGAAATCTACTGTATTCTTGTCTATTCTGGCAGGTGTTCCTGTCTTAAACCTATACATCTTGATTCCAAGCTCTTTTAAGCAGTCCGTAAGATAATTGGCAGCCTGAAGTCCGTTTGGCCCGGTATTCATACTTACATCTCCATAAATACATCTTGACTTCAGATAAGTTCCTGTACACAGAATAACTGCCTGACAGCGATAAATTCCTCCTGAATAAATCTGCACACCAATAACTTTTTTCTTTTTTTCAGCGCCTGGTGTCTCTATATCTTCTGTGAGAATATTTACAACTTCTGTCTGTTTTATTTCCAGATTTTCCTGATTTTCCAAAACCTGACGCATTGTCCTGCTGTAACATGCTTTATCTGCCTGTGCTCTTAAGGAATGTACTGCCGGTCCTTTTGATCTGTTCAGCATTTTTGACTGGATAAATGTCCTGTCTATTACTTTTCCCATTTCTCCTCCAAGAGCATCCACTTCTCTTACAAGATGTCCTTTGGAAGTTCCTCCTATATTTGGATTACAGGGCATCAGTGCAATACTGTCTACACTTACGGTAAAAACAAGAGTTTTAAATCCCAGTCTCGCACATGCCAAAGCTGCCTCACATCCTGCATGACCTGCCCCTATGACAGCTACATCATATTTATCTTTACTTTCCCATACAGAATTTGCTGAAAATTTCATTTACCAAATCCTCTCCTACCATCTCTCCTGTAATACTGCCCAGAGTTTCATAAGCATCCATAAGATCAATTGAATAAAAGTCTTCCGGCATATCATTCTCTATACTTTCTATCACTTTCATCAAACTGTCTTTTGCACGTTCCAAAGCTGTTTTATGACGGATATTTGTAATATAGATTTCATTATTAAATGAAATTTCACCATGATAAAACATCTCTTTCACGATTTCTTCCAGCCGATCTATTCCTTTTTCTTCTTTTGCTGAAATTTCAATTACAGGAATATTTTCAATGTTATACTCCTTACATATTTTTTTGATTTCTTCTTTTGTTACTTTTCTTTCCAGATCTGACTTATTTAAAAGAAGGATTGATTTTTTCCCCTGAATAAATTTCATGATCTCATAATCATTTTCATCTAAATCATTGGAAGAGTCAACTACATAAATAATAAGATCCGCCTCTTTTGCATAATCTTTTGCCTTATCCACTCCTATTTTTTCTACTTTATCGTCTGTATTCCTGATTCCGGCAGTATCAATAATATTCAGGGAAATTCCCTGGAGATTAATCGTTTCCTGAAGAATATCCCTTGTTGTTCCGGCAATTTCGGTTACAATTGCCCTTTCTTCTCCCAGCAGTACATTTAACAGAGAAGATTTTCCTGCATTCGGTTTACCCAGAATAACTGTATTGATCCCTTCCCGTATAATTCTTCCATCGTCTGCAGTTTTTAAAAGAGTTTCTATTTCTTCAATAATTTCTTTTGTTTCCTTTTTTAAAACATTTCCATATCCATCAATACTGATATGTTCAGGATCATCTAAAGCAGACTCTATAAATGCAGTGTGGTAAATAATTTTATTTCTTAAGTCACTTATCTTTTCTTTTACGCTTCCTCGAAGCTGCTTAAGTGAACTTTTTAATGCATAATCATTTTGTGACTGTATGACATCAATGACTGCCTCTGCCTGTGACAAGTCCATCTTTCCATTTAAAAATGCTCTCTTTGTAAATTCTCCTGGCTGTGCCGGTCTGGCTCCATTTCTTATACAGGCTTCCAGAATCTTTTTTACAACATAAACGCCGCCGTGACAGTCTATCTCTACTGTATCTTCTCCGGTAAAAGTATGGGGACCTCTCATCAGCATAACGAGAACTTCATCTATTACTTTTCCCTCTTCTTCAATAAACCCGTAATGAATCGTATGAGTTTTCTGATCAGACAGCCTTTTTCCTTTTTTATTTTTATATATTTTATCGGCAATCGCAAAAGCCTCTTCTCCGCTCATTCTTACGATCCCGATTCCAGACTCTGCCATAGCCGTAGATATCGCTGCAATCGTATGATTATTTTCCATACTCAATCTTCTCCTATATTATTGAAACAAATAAATCTTCCTATTTGAAGAACGAAGTTTCCTATTGAATAAAAAAGCAGGGGTTTTACAACCCCTGCCCCTTTACTTTCTCACTGGTGTTACAACTACGCGGCGATACGGCTCTTCTCCTTCACTGTGTGTTGTTACATGCTTATCCGCCTGCAAAGCAGAGTGGATGATCCTTCTTTCATATGGATTCATCGGTTCAAGTGAAACTGCTTTTCTTGTTCGTTTTACTTTGTGTGCAATATTTCTTGCAAGATTTTCAAGAGTTTCTTTTCTTCTTCTTCTGTAATCTTCTGTATCAAGCTTTACTCTCACATATCCCGCCTGCATCTTATTTGCTACTCTGTTTGTCAAATATTGGAGGGCATCCAGAGTCTGTCCTCTTTTTCCAATGAGGATTCCCATATTATCGCCCTTCATATCAATATTAAGGGCTCCTTCTTCATCAATGGATGATTGAATCTCTACTTCCATTCCCATTGAAGTAAGTACATTCTGAAGAAATTTCTCACATTCTTTGATCGTACCTTCTTCTACCTTGGCAAGTTCAGTTTCTGCTTTCTTAGTATCTTTTTTTATTTCTTTCTTTGTTTCCTTTTTGATTGTTTTTACAGGTTCTTTCTCTTCTTCTACTTCGAGATCAATATTGGACGGAACAGCTTCTTTTACCAGTTCTTCCATGCTTTCTTCCAACAATTCTTCTTCTTTTTCTTTCTCAGGTTTTCTTCTGGCTTTGATTACAGCCTGCTTCATTCCAATCCCTAAAAATCCTGCACTGCCTTTTTCGATAATATCGTACTCTAACTGATCACTTGTTACTCCAAGCTGGATCAAGGCTTCCGTAATTGCATCATCAAGTGTTTTTGCAGATACTGTGATTTCATCCATAGTATGTCCCTCCCTACATTTTCTCAAAAATAACCTGTAAAAGATCATTTCTGAATTTCTTATTTATTTTCGTTATAATTCTTTACAAGATTTGCTTTGGAAGCAAGACTTCCTGCCTTTGCGTTTTTCTTGTTTTCTTCCGCTTTTTTCAGTTTTTCTTCTTTTTCTTTATCACTAATAACTGAAGTCTTTGCTTTTGTCTGGATGCTTCTTGCATTTGTCTGAGCCATGGCATTTATTTTTTCTGCCTTTTCTCCACGTTTTTCACGTTTCTTTTCAGCTTTTTCTTTATTTTTTTCAATCAGTTCTTCCACTGACATTTTCTTCAGATGACTGTTAATGATCACCTGCTGGATACAACGTACTACTGCACTGATGATCCAGTAAATACCAAGACCTGCCGGCAGGGATATAACAAAGAACAATGACATAAGCGGCATCGTGATATTCATTGTTTTCATTGTTCCTGCCATTGGATTATCTTTATCCATTGCCTGTCCTGAAATAGCCTGTGAAAGTCTCATACTTAAATACTGTGTCAGAACAGAAAGGGCAGGAAGTGCAATTGCCGTTACAATGAGAATTACTGATGAAACTCCAAACTGACTGCTTATTTCTGCTCTTTCAGAAAACATCTGCATCGGTGAAAGAGACAGATCCGGAATAGTAAGGAATTTCTGCACATCACCAGCTGCATTTTTGATTGCCGGAACATAACTTTCCATATCATAAACAACAGGATACAATGCAAACAGAAGAACCATCTGGATCGCCATAGTCAGACATCCGCCTGTCATGGATGTTCCATATTTATCATACACCTGCTGCATTTCTTCATTCATTTTCAGCTGTGACGCCTGATCTCTTTTATTCTGATATTTCTTTCTTATTGCTGTCAGCTCAGGATTCATAACGCTTGTCATTTTTGACGTTCTCTGCTGTTTGATCGTGAGCGGCATCATGATCATATAAACAATAATAGTATATAAAATAATTGATAATCCCACCAGACCTACATCTGAAGGAAGAATATTATCTAAGACTGTATAGATAACATTCATGACCTTTCCCAAAAGCCATGCAATCTGTCCGACAATAGGCCAATTTGCTGCTGTCAACACAACACCTTCCATATTTACTTATCCTCCGTTTATGGTCATTCGTTTTACAACCTCTCTTTCCATCATTCTATGGAACCGGGTCGTATCCTCCTTTTGCAAATGGATTACAGCGAAGGATCCTCCATACTGCCAGAAGACCCCCTTTGAGGGCTCCGTATTTTTCCAAAGCTTCTATTGCATACTGCGAACAGGTGGGAAAATAAATACAGGTAGAATATCCTTTCATTCCTGAAAGATATTTTTGATAAAATCTCACAAGACCTATCAAAAACTTTTTCATCTCTTTCACTCCATTTACTGAATCTATATTACCCTCTCTTATTTTCTAGGAGGGTACCATTTTATGAAGACGGGAAAGATGCAGGAGGGCACTCTCGATTTCCTTAAAGCTTTTCCCTTTCGATCCTGCTCTTGCTATAACTACAATGTCCTTTCCCCTTAGAAACATATCTTCATTCAAACGGTAACTTTCACGTATCAATCTTGTTAAACGATGTCTTACTATACTGTTGCCAACTTTCTTACTCACTGAAATTCCAATTCTGTTTTTTTCCGTACAATTATCAATAACATACATAACCAGATATCTGTTGGCATTTGATCTTCCATTTTTATAAACGTACTGAAAATCTTTATTCTTCTTTAATGATTCGGAAAAATTCATATTATGATCCCTTTTTTTAGCTGGGAAGTCCAAAAACTTTCCTTATAAAATTAAGAAGAGAAGAAAAGGCCACAAATATGCGGCCTACGCTGATAATCTCTTTCTTCCTTTTGCTCTTCTTGCAGCAAGAACTTTTCTTCCGCCTGCTGTGCTCATTCTTGATCTAAAACCATGAACCTTAGCTCTTTGTCTCTTTTTTGGCTGGAATGTCATTTTCATTGATATCCACCTCCCTTATATTTTACACAGGAATACTCCCGCTTATTTCTAAAAGACATCGTTTTGATTATATGCAAAAAAGCCCCGCAAGTCAAGCAAAACCGACGATTTTGAAAAATTTATATATATAAATAGGAAGTAAAGTTATCAACAATTTGTGGATATCTTTTAATTTTTTTGTGGATAATATGTTAATTTTGATTTTTTTTATCTTCCAAATCCTTTATTTTACACAGATTTGATTTTCAAAAAGTTATCCACAAGCTTTTTTCATTGCTTAAATATCCGTTTTGATGTAGAATATAAGGGAGTGGTTTTTGTTATAAAATGCCTGAAATGCAGATAGATTAGGAGTTAATTGTAATGAACATCGTAGAAGAAAAATGGCAGGAAATCATTGAACATTTAAGGATTGAACATGAATTATCCAATGTTTCCTTTAATACCTGGATAAAACCTCTGAGGGTTTATAAAGTAGTAGACAACACGATATTTATTCTTGTCAATATGAATGCCAGCGTCGAATATATTGATAAAAAGTACAGACTTCCTCTTACCGTTTCTATTGCAGAAATTACGGAAAAAGAATACGAGGTGGTATTCATTTCTGAGGACGATGATCAATTAGAGGAAATTATGGAGATGGCCTCCAAAACTTCTGAAAAGAAGAAAACAAAATCAGCTGCACAAAAGGCAGGTCTGAATCCGAAATATACTTTTGATACTTTCGTTGTAGGTGGAAACAACAGCTTTGCACATGCTGCTTCTCTTGCGGTAGCGGAATCTCCCGGTGAAGTTTACAATCCCCTTTTCCTTTACGGAGGTGTAGGACTTGGGAAGACTCATCTGATGCATTCCGTTGCTCATTTTATTTTGGAAAAAAATCCAAAGAAAAAAGTTCTGTATGTGACGAGCGAAACTTTCACCAATGAACTGATCCACGCACTGAAAAATCCAAAGGAAACTTCTATGGCGGATTTTCGTGATAAGTATAGAAATAATGACGTTCTGCTTATTGATGATATTCAGTTTATTATTGGAAAAGAAAGTACCCAGGAAGAATTTTTCCACACTTTCAACCATTTACATACAGCCGGGAAACAGATCATTATTTCCAGTGACCGTCCTCCCAAGGATATTGAAACGCTGGAGGCAAGACTTCGTACCCGGTTTGAATGGGGGCTGATTGCCGATATATCTACTCCTGATTATGAGACAAGAATGGCAATCCTTCAGAAAAAGATTGAAATGGATTCCTTACAGAAGTATAACATTCCGGCCGATGTTCTGGAGTATATTGCATCAAATGTAAAAACAAATATACGTGAACTGGAAGGATCTCTTAATAAACTGATTGCGCTTTACAAACTGGAAAATAATCAGCGGGAAATTGATATCACTCTTGCAGCAGAAGCTCTCAAGGATATCATTTCTTCCAAAAATCAGCGGGAAGTAACGCCGGAACTTATTCTTGATACCGTATCTGAACATTTCGGCATATCAATAGATGATTTAAAAAGCAATAAAAGAAATGCTGAAATTGCTGTTCCAAGGCAGATTTTCATGTATCTTTGCAGAAGCATGACAGATACATCATTGAAAGTTATCGGTATTATTCTTGGAGGAAAAGATCATTCCACCATCAATCATGGCGTAAATAAAATAAAATCTGAAATAGAAGAAAATGAAACACTTAACAATACAATAGATATCATTAAAAAGAAGATCAATCCTTTATAAAGGCTTGAATCTTTCGTGGAAAGCTTGTTTATAACTATGTGGACAAGCTGGGGATTAACATTTTGATTTCTTTTTTGTCTGTAACATGAACAGAGTTTTCCAAATCAGTTCCACATGGAAATAAAATGGTTTCCACATACTTTTTAAAGTGACAAATCCCTGAATACAAAGCCTTAGAGGGGTTTTCCACCTTATCAAAAGCCCTACTAAGAATAAGACGAAATTATAATATATATTTTTATTTACTTCGCGTGTGAAAGGAGTTATACACAGCTATGAAAATCATATGCAATAAATCAAATCTCGTAAAAGGAGTCAGTATTGTATCTAAAGCAGTTCCTTCTAAAACAACGATGCCTATTCTGGAATGTATCCTTATCGATGCCACTATGGATATCATAAGACTTACAGCCAACGATATGGAACTTGGTATTCAGACAGAGATAGAAGGAGAAATTATAGAACATGGCATGATTGCCATTGATGCAAAAATCTTTTCAGAGATTGTAAGAAAGCTTCCTGATAATGAAATTGTGATTGAGACAGATAACAATCTTCAGATGACAATTACCTGTGAGAAAGCTAAATTTGATATTTCCGGTAAATCAGGAGATGACTTTTCTTATCTTCCTATTATCGAAAAAAATGAGACTGTTACAATTTCACAGTTTACATTAAAAGAAGTGATCAGACAGACCATTTTTTCTATTGCTGATAATGAAAGCAATAAACTGATGACAGGAGAATTGTTTGAAATACAGAATGGAATTTTAAGAGTGGTATCTTTGGACGGCCATCGTATTTCTATTCGTAAAATTGAATTAAAAGAGCCTTGCGAAGACAGAAAGATTGTTGTTCCCGGAAAAACATTAATCGAGATCAGTAAGATTCTTTCCGGTGAAGCTGAAAGTGAAGTATGTATGTACTTTACAAATAATCATATTGTATTTGAGTTTGATAATACTATTGTTGTTTCCAGACTGATCGAAGGAGAATACTTCAAGATCGATCAGATGCTTTCCAGTGATTATGAAACAAAGGTAAGGATCAATAAAAGAGAGCTTTTGAATTGTATTGACAGAGCTACTCTTCTTGTAAAAGAAGGGGATAAAAAACCAATTATTATTAATATTGGTGACGAAGTTATGGAACTTCGGATCAAATCACAGCTGGGCTCTATGAATGAAGATATTATGATTCATAAAGAAGGAAAGGATCTTATGATCGGATTTAATCCTAAATTTTTGATCGATGCTTTAAGAGTAATCGATGATGAGGAAGTGGATCTTTATCTTATGAATGCAAAGGCGCCATGTTTTATTAAGGATGAAGCAGAAAATTATATTTATCTGATTCTTCCTGTAAATTTTAATGCGATTTAAGGGAAGAGGAGAATAAAAAATGCAGTCTGTACATTTAAGGGATGAATTTATCAAGCTGGGACAGGCGCTTAAGGCGGCCGGGCTTGTAGAATCCGGTGTAGAAGCAAAAGAAGTGATCCAGGACGGCCTTGTTAAGGTAAATGGTGAAACCGATACAAGACGGGGCAGAAAGCTGTATGCCGGAGATATTGTTACTTATAACGGGGAAGAGATAAAAATTGAAGATTAAATCTTTGAAACTCAAGAATTTCAGAAATTATGATATTCTGAATCTGGATTTTGATGATTCTACTAATATTTTTTATGGAAATAATGCCCAGGGAAAAACAAATATACTGGAATCTGTCTACCTGTGCGGGACAACAAAATCCCACAGAGGTACAAAAGACAGAGACATGATTCTTTTCGGACAGGATGAAGCGCATATTGAAGCATTTATCGAAAAAAGAGGAATTATTTATCAAATTGATATTCATCTGAAAAAGAACAGTCCAAAGGGAATTGCCATAAATAAAATGCCTATCAAAAAAGCCAGCGAATTGTTTGGTATTGTAAATATTGTTTTTTTCTCACCGGAAGATTTAAATATTATAAAAAACGGTCCTTCAGAGAGAAGAAGATTTATCGATCTGGAGCTTTCACAGCTTGACAAAGTATATCTTAGTAATTTATCTAATTATAACCGTATTATAAACCAGAGAAATCATTTGCTGAAAGATATAGTAAGACAGGAACATACAGAAAAAGGCCTTCTGGATACATTGGATATATGGGATATCCAGCTTGCAGAATATGGCGAAAAATTAATAGAAACAAGAAATAAATTTATTAACCAAGTTAATGAAATTATTTCAGATATTCACTGTAGATTAACCGGAAATACAGAAAAAATAGAGGTTTCATATGAGCCTGATACAGGAGAAATGTCTCTTTTGGATTCGTTGAAAAAATACAGGGAAAGAGATATGCGTATGAAAAGTACCACATGCGGTCCCCACAGAGATGATATATGTTTTGTAACAAACGGAATAGATATACGTAAATTTGGATCGCAGGGACAGCAAAGGACGGCAGCTCTTTCTTTGAAGCTTTCAGAGATTGAACTGGTAAAAATGTCTGTAAAGGATACCCCTGTACTCCTTCTTGATGATGTTTTGTCTGAACTGGATAAATACAGGCAAAACTATTTATTAGAAAGTATACATGATATTCAGACTTTGATTACATGTACAGGAGTAGATGAATTTGTAAATAAGCGTTTTTCTGTTAATAAAGTATTTCATGTCCATCAGGGGCATGTGACAATGGAGAACTAGGAGGATATTATGAGTACAGAAAAGGTACAGCATGAGTATGGTGCAGATGAAATTCAGATATTGGAAGGACTTGAGGCTGTAAGAAAAAGGCCCGGTATGTATATCGGAAGCACATCTGCAAGAGGATTGCATCATCTTGTCTATGAGATTGTTGATAATTCCGTAGATGAAGCATTGGCAGGATTCTGTGACAGTATTTATGTGGAAATCAATAAAGATAATTCCATTACAGTAACTGACAATGGGCGGGGGATTCCGGTTGGAATTAATCATAAGGCAGGCATTCCGGCTGTAGAAGTTGTCTTTACTGTACTTCATGCCGGCGGAAAATTCGGAGGCGGAGGATATAAAGTATCCGGAGGACTTCACGGAGTAGGGGCTTCTGTTGTAAATGCTCTTTCCAATTGGCTGGAAGTGGAAATCTGTAATGAAGGAAAAATTTATAAACAGCGTTATGAAAGAGGAAAAGTTATCAATAAACTGGAAGTGATCGGGGAATGCGATCCCGATAAGACAGGAACAAAGGTAACTTTTATGCCGGATGATACTATATTTGAGGAAACTGTTTTTGAATATGATGTGCTTAAAAGAAGGCTTCGGGAAATGGCGTTTCTTACCAGAGGCCTGAAAATTGTGTTGACAGATCACAGACCAGAGGACGGGGATGTGGAAAAGTCCTTTCATTATGAGGGGGGAATCAAAGAATTTGTAACGTATTTGAACAGAAGCAGCACTCCGCTTTATGAGGATGTTATTTACTGTGAAGGAATGGTAAATAACGTGCAGGTGGAAGTTGCAATGCAGCATAACGATTCCTACACAGATAATACGTATGGATTTGTTAATAACATTACAACTCCTGAAGGCGGAACACATATTGTAGGTTTTAGAAATGCGCTTACAAAGACCTTTAATGATTATGCAAGAAAAAATAAACTTTTAAAAGACAGCGAGCCAAACCTTTCAGGAGAAGATATAAGAGAAGGCCTGACAGCTATTGTCAGTGTAAAAATTGAAGAGCCTCAGTTTGAAGGACAGACAAAACAAAAGCTTGGAAACAGCGAGGCAAGAGGAGCTGTGGATAATGTAGTGAGCAGGCAGCTGGAAATCTATCTGGAACAGAATCCATCGATTGCCAAAACCACTATAGAAAAATCGGTTCTTGCCCAAAGAGCAAGAGAAGCAGCAAGAAAGGCAAGAGATCTGACAAGAAGAAAATCTGCTCTGGATGGAATGTCCCTTCCGGGAAAACTGGCAGATTGTTCAGATAAGGATCCTGCAAACTGCGAAATTTATATTGTAGAGGGAGATTCCGCGGGAGGATCTGCCAAAACGGCAAGAGACAGGGCAACACAGGCTATCCTTCCTCTTCGAGGAAAGATATTGAATGTGGAAAAAGCCCGTCTGGATAAGATTTATGCCAATGCGGAGATAAAAGCAATGATCACTGCATTTGGAACAGGTATCCATGATGATTTTGATATTTCAAAACTTCGTTATCATAAGATCATTATTATGACAGATGCCGATGTGGACGGAGCACATATCAGTACGCTGCTTTTGACATTTATGTACAGATTTATGCCTGAGCTTATAAAGCAGGGATATGTATATCTTGCAAAACCTCCTCTCTTTAAGCTGGAAAAAAATAAAAAGATCTGGTATGCCTACGATGAAAAAGAATTAGACAAGATTCTTCAGGAAGTAGGAAGAGATTCAAATAATAAGATTCAGCGCTACAAAGGACTTGGAGAAATGGATGCTGAGCAGCTCTGGGAGACAACCATGGATCCGGAACACCGCATTTTGGAAAAAGTGGTGATGGATGATGAGACAACATCAGAGCTGGATCTGACCTTTACAACCCTGATGGGGGATAAGGTAGAACCAAGACGTGAATTTATTGAGGAAAACGCAAAATATGTTCAGAATCTGGATATATAATTTGAATGCCTGATAAGCAGACAGAAAGGTAGAAAAGAATGGAAGATAACATTTTTGATAAAGTCCAGGAAGTAGACCTGAAAAAAACAATGGAGAAATCCTATATTGATTACGCCATGAGCGTTATTGCTTCCAGAGCGCTTCCGGATGTAAGAGACGGATTAAAGCCGGTGCAAAGAAGAATCCTTTATTCTATGATCGAGCTGAACAACGGGCCGGATAAACCACACAGAAAATGTGCCCGTATCGTCGGTGATACCATGGGTAAGTATCATCCTCACGGAGACAGTTCTATCTATGGAGCCCTTGTCAATATGGCGCAGGAGTGGTCAACCAGATATCCTCTTGTTGACGGTCACGGAAATTTCGGAAGCGTGGACGGAGACGGCGCGGCTGCCATGCGTTATACAGAGGCAAGGTTAAGTAAAATATCAATGGAGCTGACTGCAGATATCAATAAAGATACCGTTGATTTTGCACCAAACTTTGATGAAACGGAAAAGGAACCTGTTGTACTTCCGTCAAGATTTCCAAATCTCTTAGTAAATGGTACTTCCGGTATTGCAGTCGGAATGGCAACAAATATTCCGCCTCACAATTTAAGAGAAGTTATTGACGCTGTTGTGAAGATCATAGATGATCAGATTGAGGACAAGGGCGTTACTACAATGGAAGATATATTGAATATCATAAAAGGACCTGACTTTCCGACAGGAGCCACTATTCTCGGAACAAAGGGAATTGAAGAGGCGTACCGGACAGGGCGCGGCAAGATCAGGGTTCGTGCAGTGACAGATATAGAGACTCTTCCAAATGGAAAAAGCCGGATTATTGTTACGGAACTTCCTTACATGGTAAATAAGGCAAGACTGATTGAGAAGATTGCCGAACTTGTCAGAGATAAAAAGATTGACGGAATCACAGAATTAAGTGATCAGTCCAGCAGGGAAGGGATGAGGGTATGTATTGAACTAAGAAGAGATGCCAATGCAAATGTCATTCTGAACCAGCTTTACAAACATACACAGCTTCAGGATACTTTCGGAGTCATTATGCTTGCTCTGGTAAATAATGAGCCGAAAGTAATGAATCTTCTTGATATGCTGAATCATTATCTGGCTCACCAAGAAGAGGTTGTAACAAGAAGAACAAAATATGAGCTGAATAAGGCAGAAGAAAGAGCTCATATTTTAAAAGGTCTGCTTATTGCTCTGGATCATATTGATGAAGTGATCAGTATCATCCGTGGTTCTGAGACTGTGCAGATTGCTAAGGCAGAACTTATTAAACGGTTTGATCTTTCAGACGCGCAGGCACAGGCAATTGTAGATATGCGTCTTCGTGCTCTGACAGGTCTGGAAAGAGAAAAACTGGAAAAAGAATATAATGAGCTGATGGAGCAGATCAAGGAATTAAAAGCTATTTTAGCAGACCGGAAAATTCTTCTTGGAGTGATCCGTAAAGAAATTCTTGTGATCCGCGATAAATACGGCGATGACAGAAAAACAAAGATCGGTTTTGATGTATATGATATTTCTATGGAAGATCTGATTCCAAAAGAAAATGTGGTTATCACAATGACAAAACTTGGCTATATCAAGAGAATGTCAGAAGATACCTTTAAAGCTCAGAACAGGGGCGGAAAAGGAATCAAAGGAATGCAGACAATTGATGCGGATTATGTAGAAGAATTGTTCATGACAAATACACATCACTACATTATGTTCTTTACAAATGCAGGACGTGTATACCGACTGAAAGGATATGAGATTCCGGAGGCCGGAAGGACAGCCAGAGGAACAGCGATCATCAATCTTCTTCAGCTTATGTCGGAGGAAAAAATTACAGCAGTTATTCCGATTGATGAATATCGGGATGGAGAATATCTGTTCATGGCAACCAGAAAAGGACTTGTAAAGAAAACGCCTCTGAAAGAATATGCCAATGTAAGAAAGACAGGGCTTGCAGCCATTACACTTCGGGAAGATGATGAACTGATAGAAGTAAAATATACGGATAATGACAGGGATGTTCTTCTTGCTACAAAATACGGACAGTGTATTCGTTTCAGCGAGAAGGATGTAAGACCTACCGGACGTACTTCTATGGGCGTCAGAGGAATGAATCTGACAGATCATGATGAAATTATCGGAATGCAGCTTGATTCCCAGGGAACACACCTTCTGATCGTATCAGAAAGAGGAATGGGAAAACGTACTTCTATGGATGAATTTACTACCCAGAACAGAGGCGGAAAAGGTGTGAAATGCTACAAGATCACCGAAAAGACAGGAAATGTTGTCGGCATTAAGGCAGTAAATGAAGAAAACGAGATTATGATCATCAATACAGAAGGAATTGTGATCCGGATGGAATGCGCAAGTATATCTATACTTGGAAGAATTACCTCCGGAGTGAAACTTATTAATTTACAGAAAAATGATAAAGTTGCAAGCATCGCGAAAGTGAGAAAAGGCGATGAAGATGATAATGACTCGGAAGAGGAGACAAAAGAGCAGTAAAATATTGATGTAATCAATAAAAAGAAATAAAAGCACCCTGCAATTGATACGCTATTTAATGGCTGTTCACTTGCAGGGTGCTTTTTCTTTTACTTATCTTTTTTACTTATTGTAAAATCTGCTGTGTTCAAATTCCCGGATAATGATCTGGGCAGTTTTTTCAACAGCGGCAATTACAAATTTAGTACATTGAGCTTTTCTCTCCGGAGAATCTTTTTCCATACCTCTTGTCAGAACACGGCAGCAGGTTCCGCCGCATGTTTCCTTGAAAAAGTCATGCATTTCATTGCATAGCTGGAAGCAGAAACCATTGCTGGGATCACCGGGCTTAGTCCGTCCAAAAAAGTAGCCAATGCACATAGTTGAACCTGCAAGAGCGCCGCAGATGCAGCCTCCTCCGCCAAGTCCCCATGGAAATCCGGTGCTCATGGCAAGAGCGTCATCAGGCATATCCAATTCAAAATTTTTTTTAATCGCATAAATTACAGATTCTGAACAGGTGAAACCAGAATGGAAAATATCTACAGCATCCTGTTTCAGGTGTTCCATGTCAATAGATGTAGTCATAGAAAAAACCTCCTTTTGTAGATAAGATAATTATAAAATGACCCGGGGTATAATGCAATTGGGGACGTAACATTTTTTAAGTTTACTACGTGTCAGATTGCATTATACCCCGGGTATTTTTGTAATTTTATACACAATTTTATATAATAACATGTCATTCATTCGATTATGGAATGAATCTGCACAGAAAAGGAATTGATTCAAAAAGGAAAATTAAATAAAATAGAAAAAGAAAATAGTAATGAAAATAAGGAGGGAACAGGAGTGGAACATAGAGAGAATGATTATAAAGTAAATGATTTAAGAAGTGCTATTGATTTATTAAGAAGCCTGCCGGGACAGCTGATAGAAACAGATACGGAAGTGGAGCCGATGGCGGAATTGTCCGGCGTATATAGACATGTAGGAGCAGGAGGAACGGTGATGCGCCCTACAAAAGAAGGACCTGCCATGATTTTTAATAATATAAAAGGACATCCCGGGGCAAGAGTTGCAATTGGACTTCTGGCAAGCAGAAAGAGGGTGGCAGCTCTTCTTGGCGGAAAACCTGAAGATCTGGGAAAAATGCTTTATCGTAGTGTGGATCATCCGATTCCGCCTGTTGTTACAAAGGAACCGGCTCCATGCCAGCAGGTCGTACACTGTGCGGATGAAGAGGATTTTGATCTCTATAAGCTTGTTCCGGCGCCTACCAATACGCCGGATGATGCAGGTCCCTATATTACAATGGGAATGTGCTATGCCACACATCCGGATACAGGACTAAGTGATGTGACGATCCACAGGCTCTGCATCCAGGGAAAAGATGAGCTTTCTATTTTCTTTACGCCGGGAGTAAGACATATCGGAGCTATGGCAGAAAGAGCAGAACAGCTGGGGCAGAAACTGCCGATTTCCATCAGTATTGGTGTAGACCCGGCAATAGAGATCGGTTCCTGCTTTGAGCCGCCTACTACTCCTCTTGGTTATGACGAACTTGCAGTTGCAGGTGCTCTCCGCGGAAAACCGGTAGAGCTGTGCAAATGTCTTACAGTTAATGAGCGGGCTATTGCAAATGCAGAATATGTAATAGAAGGAGAAGTGATTCCGGGCGTAAGGGTACAGGAAGATCAAAACAGCCATACCGGATATGCAATGCCTGAATTTCCAGGATATACAGGACCTGCAAGTTCCAATTGCTGGCTGATTAAAGTAAAAGCTGTGACTCATAGAGAAAATCCTATCATGCAGACTTGCATCGGACCAAGTGAAGAACATGTATCTATGGCAGGAATCCCCACAGAAGCCAGTATTTATGGAATGGTGGAAAAGGCAATGCCGGGAAGGCTGAAAAATGTATACTGTGCTTCCGCAGGAGGCGGAAAATATATGGCGGTCCTTCAGTTTCAGAAGAAGGAAGCAAGCGATGAAGGGCGGCAGAGACAAGCAGCGCTTCTTGCATTTTCTGCTTTCAGTGAACTGAAGCATGTGTTTCTTGTGGATGATGATGTGGACTGCTTTGATATGAACGATGTATTGTGGGCAATGAATACACGGTTCCAGGGAGATGCGGATATTATCACAATTCCAGGCGTCCGCTGTCATCCGCTGGATCCATCCAATGATCCGTCTTGTTCCGTAAGTATCAGGGATCATGGGATTGCGTGCAAGACTATTTTCGACTGTACTGTTCCATTTGACCAGAAAGACAGATTTAAAAGAGCAAGATTTATGGATGTAGATCCTGAAAAATGGACAAAAAACAAAAAATAAGAGGAAGAAAATGAAGGAAAAAAGAATCGAAAAAGAACTTTCTTTTTCAAAATTAATAATAAAGTTTACAAAGATAGGAAATGATTATCATATTATTCTCGAGGGAGGAAACAGACCTCACATAGGATGTACTGTTTTGGCAATTCCCCGTCCTTCTTTGAAGGAGGATGGAAGCATAAGCAGTACAGCTTCTGTTATTAATGTAACCGGTCATAAGGATGAATTTCTCTGCAGATATCTTGCAGAAAATTTTGCTGCCAGGGAAAATGCAGTAACAGTATGCACAGGCGGATTCCACACGGATCATATTACGAAAGAGCAGATTGAAGAAGTAAAAGAAGCAGTTTTTACAGTTTGCGAAGAATGGAAGGAAGAATAAAAAGAAGAAGAAAAAAGGAGCAGGCGGTCCGGTCGCCTGCTTTGCATTTAGAGGATGGTTTACTTTATTAAGAGAATCAGATTTCTGCCCGCCGCATTACCAGATAGCTGAAAGTATTGATAACAAAAATGCAAATAGCTAATGTCAGCATTCCAATAAACGGATTGCCGCTGGAAATACCTAAAGCCATAAGGCAGAAGGAGAAAAGCGCCGCAAAAATATCGGGAAAGCATACCGTAATAACGGGGATTCCGCCAACAACAAGCAGAGGCAGACCTACAGCGATCAATACTTTTCCAGGCTTGGCAGATCGGTAAAATAAAATGGCGATCAAATATCCAGCGGAGAAGAATATAAGCATGATAAGAAAGGTAATAATAAGATCCACGAAAGTTTTTATTATTGGATTTGCTTCATACATAAAATTAAAATACAAACTGGAAGAAAGAGTCATATAACGTACATTATTTACCGAAATAATATCTATGATATATAGAAACAAAGTATCCATAATGGACATGATCAGGCTAAGGATAGAAATAGTAAGTAATCCTCCCAGGAAAATCTTTTTTCTTGATACTCCGTTTTGCATGAACAGACAAAAATATTCACGGAACAGACAAAGACCTACAATGAGACAGAAAAACTCAGAGGAAAAGCCAATTCCGCCTGTATTTTTGTCTCCGGCAATGTTCATTCCCACAACAGCGATAGCGAGAATAAGAGCAATTACGATATAGTAAATAATTAATGCTTTGGAAAGATCAAGGCATTGATATTTTAAAATTTTTTTCATATAAAAACACTCCTTTCGATAACAGCCAATTTATATACTTGTAAGATGGATAAAGAGTTTCTGCAGATCCATAGGAGACTTTTCCAGTCCTTCAGGAAGGTGCTTATCAGACTTTCCAAGGATATATGCCGATTTCAGACCGCCAATGACATCTGCTCCCAGAACCTCTGTATATTTAGGAAGAGAAGATAAATAACTATCTACTTGTGAAATAGTTCCGGAGACAGTGTAACTGTTGGCTAAAAGGTTATCGCGGGATTCATTTTTAAGAATTTCTCCTTTTTTTATAATAATTACTTCTTCTATGACATTTGCTACTTCTTCGATAAGATGAGTAGAAATTACTGCTGTAAATGGCTCTTCACTATATTTTTCAATCAAAATTTTATAAAATAAATCCCTATGGTATGCATCCAGCCCGAGAACAGGTTCATCAAAGAAAACATAAGGAACATTTACGGATAAAGCCAGAATATTTCTAAAAATAGATTGATATCCTGTAGATAGGCTTTTTATTTTCTTCTTTATATTTAATTCAAACATTTCAGAAAGTTTCAAAGCATATGCTTCATCAAAAGAAGGATAAAAATCTTTTGATATTTTGAAGGCATCTTTTACTTTCATACTTTCAGGATACAGATTTTTCTCATTGATCAGAAAAATTTTTCTTAAGGCGTCATCGTTTTCAACAGATGGGACACCATCCACAGTTACATACCCTTCATCGGGATATTTGCGGTTACTGATAATATTAAGAAGCGTAGATTTTCCGGCTCCGTTGCGACCAAGAAGGCCGTATATTTTACCCTCCTCAAATGTGAGATTTATCTGGTGCAAAGCCCTGGTATCCTTAAAAGATCTGGATATATTCTTTACCTCGATTCCTTTCATTGTGAAAACCCCCTTTCAATCATTGCAATAATATCGTCACTGGTAATTCCCAGCCTTTTGGCTTCTTCGATCAGGCTGCTGATATAATTTGTATAAAACTGATCTTGTCTTTTTTGTCTTAGCTTCTGAACGGCACCATCGGAAACAAACATTCCAACACCCCTTTTCTTAAAAATAATATTTTCATCTACAAGAAGATTAATTCCCTTTAAAGCTGTGGCAGGATTAATTTTATAATTTACTGAAAATTCCGTAATAGATGGAATCTGGCTCCCCTCTGGAAAAGCCCCGGTCAGGATACCATCTTCGATCCCTTCGGCAATCTGTAGAAAAATAGGTTTTTCCTGGTCAAGATTAAATTTCATTCCATAGTTTCCTCCTTTCCCAAAAGTTCTCTTCATACTTTATGTCCATGTTATTTATTTAAGTAGTTAATTAGTTGAGTAATTAACTATATATGTATTAAAGCATAGAAAAGGATAAAAGTCAATAGCGACATTGAAATATGTTCCCAAACCAATTATACTTATAGAGATAAAATGTGGATAAGTCAGCAGATATAAGGATAATACAGGGAAATTTACTAAAAAGGGGACAGACTATGCGAACAATCAATGTGAATGAAATTACAGAGCAGATCAAGGAAATGTGCATCGAAGCAAATCATTATTTATCAAAGGATATGGATATTGCAATGAAAAGAGCAGAGGAGGAAGAAGCTGCTCCTCTTGGAAAAAAAATTTTGCATCAGCTTCAGGAAAATTTAGAAATTGCAGCAAAAGATACCATTCCTATATGTCAGGATACAGGTATGGCAGTAATTTTCCTGGAAATAGGGCAGGATGTCCATCTGGAGGGAGGACTTCTTGAAGAAGCTGTAAATGAAGGAGTCCGTCAGGGATATGTACAGGGATTCTTAAGAAAGTCAGTAGTAGGAGATCCTATCATCCGTGAGAATACAAAAGATAATACACCGGCAGTCATACACACCAAAATTGTGGCTGGAGACAAAATAAAAATAAAAGTGGCACCCAAAGGATTCGGCAGCGAGAATATGAGCCGCGTGTTCATGCTGAAACCGGCCGATGGACTGGAAGGTGTGAAAAATTCCATTTTAACAGCAGTGAAGGATGCAGGTCCAAACGCCTGTCCTCCTATGGTTGTAGGCGTGGGAATCGGAGGTACTTTTGAGAAATGCGCACTGATGGCAAAGGAGGCTTTGACGAGAGAAGTCGGAGTTCATTCTGATATTTGCTGGGTAAGAGAACTGGAAGAAGAAATGCTTAAAAAAGTAAACAGCCTTGGCATCGGTCCGGGAGGGCTTGGAGGAACGACAACAGCCCTTGCAGTCAATGTAAATACTTATCCTACTCATATAGCAGGCCTTCCGGTTGCAGTCAATATCTGCTGTCATGTAAACAGACACGTAGTCAGAGAGATTTAAAACAGAGAACTTTAAAACATAGAATTTTAGAATAGATAACTTAGGAATATGAGAAGAAAGGAAGTATCCGTTATGGATAAACATATAAAAGCACCTATATTAAAAGAAGAGGCAGAACAATTAACATCCGGAGATTATGTCTATATTACCGGAACCATTTATACTGCCCGGGATGCAGCTCATAAGAGAATGGACGAAGCGCTGAAAAGAGGAGAGAAGCTTCCTTTTCCAATTGAAAACGCAATGATTTACTATATGGGTCCTTCTCCTGCCAGAGAGGGGCGTCCTATCGGATCAGCAGGCCCTACAACGGCAAGCCGTATGGATAAATATACTCCTCGCCTGCTTGATCTGGGACTTGGAGCCATGATAGGAAAAGGAAAAAGAAGTCAGGAAGTTCTGGATGCGATTGTGAGAAATAAAAGCGTATATTTTGCAGCAGTAGGAGGCGCCGGAGCTCTTCTGTCAAAATGTATCAAAAGCTCTGAAGTGATCGCATATGAAGATTTAGGGACAGAAGCGGTGCGGAAATTGGAAGTGGAAGATTTCCCGGTGATCGTTGTGGCAGACTGTCATGGAAACAATCTGTATGAAAGTGCAATGAAAGAGTATAGAAAATAAGTATAATTAAAAAGGGAAGAAAAACGAGATGAAAAGAATATTACTTATGGTTTTCAGAAACTTTTTGCTTGTTCCGTTTGCCTGGTGCAGACTTTGTTATCATGCCAGCCATACGGAAAAGTATTCTGATGAGGAACAGTATGCTTTACTGAAATATATTACACTTCGGGCTAATCGTGGCGGAAATGTGACGATAGATGTTCACGGAAGTGAAAATATACCAAAGAAAAATGGATTTATGTTTTTTCCGAACCATCAGGGATTATATGATGTTCTGGCAATAATAGAAGCAACTCCCTGCCCTTTTTCTGTAGTAGCAAAAAAAGAGATTGCAAATATACCGTTTTTAAAGCAGGTCTTTGCCTGCATGAAGGCATATATGCTTGACAGAGAAGATGTGAGACAGGCTATGCAGGTAATTATCGATGTGACAAATGAAGTAAAAAAAGGAAGAAATTACCTGATCTTTGCAGAAGGGACACGGTCGAAAAACGGCAATCAGCTTCGGGATTTTAAAGGAGGAAGTTTTAAATCAGCTACAAAAGCAAAGTGTCCTATTGTTCCGGTAGCACTTTTAAATGCTTATAAACCATTTGATACAAATACGATTGCTCCTGTTACAGTACAGGTGCATTTTCTCAAACCCATGTATTATGAAGAATACAAGGATATGAAAACCACAGAGATCGCAGCGGAAGTAAAGAGCAGAATAGAAAAAGTGATCCGTGAAAACGAATCATAAATTTTTTTTGTTTTATCGTGATAAAATATTTGATATTTCTATATATAAAGGAATTGTAATCTTTCTCCCCATATTCTATAATTCAGAAAGGATAAAGTAATAGAATATGGAGGGATTTTGTATGTCTGGTGAAATAGAGGCTTCCCGGCGTATTACAGAAGGGGTGATCTGGAAACAGCTTTTGTTTTTCTTTTTTCCGATCATGCTGGGGAGTTTTTTTCAGCAGCTCTATAATACAGTAGATACAGTGATCGTTGGACAGTTTGTAGGGAAAACTGCTCTGGCGGCAGTTGGAGGATCTGCAGCACAGATCGTCAGCCTGATTGTAGGATTCTTTACAGGTCTCTGTTCGGGCGCGTCAGTAATTATAGCCCATTTCTTCGGAGCCAGAGACCAGGTAAGAATCGGAAAAGGCCTACATAATGCTTTCGTGCTTGCTCTGGCAGGAGGGATTTTCTTTACGATTGTAGGGATAATTTTTGCTCCGCAGATGCTGGCTAGAATGAATACACCTTCTGAAACAATCCCGGAGGCTACTGTATATCTGAGAATCTATTTTGCAGGACTTACTTTTGCTTTCATTTATAATATGGGATCCAGTATTTTGAGGGCGGCGGGAGATTCGAAGACACCTCTTTACTATCTGATTGCCTGCTGTTTTTTAAATATTATTCTGGATATTTTATTTGTTGTCGGGTTGAAAATGGGGGTGGCCGGAGCGGCATTAGCGACCTTTCTGTCTCAAGTATTCAGTGCTGTCCTGGTATTAGCGAATATGATCCGGGAAAAGGGATCTCTTCATTTATCTATAAGAAAACTTAAAGTTTCAAAAGATATTATGAAATCCCAACTGTGGCTGGGGTTGCCGACAGCATTTGAATCAACTTTGTTTGCCATTACAAATATTGCAATTCTATCCGCACTGAATACATTTGGAACAGATACAGTGGCGGCATGGTCAGCTCTTGGTAAAATGGATATGATTTTCTGGATTGTCAGCACTTCTTTCGGTATTGCTATTACATCATTTGTCGGACAAAATTACGGCGCAGGCCGCATGGATCGTGTGAAAAAAAGTACGAAGATCTGTATTGGAATGTATACCTTGTGCGCTATAGTGATAAGTTTATTCCTTGTTATAGGAAAAAGTGCTCTGTTTCGTTTATTCACATCGGACGAAAGAGTGATAGAAATAGGATGCGATATGCTGATGAGGATTGTTCCGTGGTATACTCTTTATGTATTTATTGAGGTACTGCCTGGGGCCCTGCGGGGAGTGGGGGATGTTATAGGTCCTGCAATTATTACATTGGTGGGAATCTGTGCAATGAGGATCATATGGCTTGTGGGAGCGTTGGAACTGTCTCCGACAATAGGAAGCATTTTGTTCAGTTATCCTGTAACGTGGATATTGACATCGTTGGCATTTATCTTTTATTACTGGAGAAAAAGTTCTTTTGAAAATAAAAAAATACATTGACATTTAAGAGGAGGTCTAGTATAATAACCTCTGCTGGAGAAATACTCAAGAGGCTGAAGAGGCGCCCCTGCTAAGGGTGTAGGTCGGGCAACCGGCGCGAGGGTTCAAATCCCTCTTTCTCCGTTGGCAAAACTACTGATAAAAGATCAGTGGTTTTTTGTTTGCCAAATTGCATAATAGCAATAGTATAATATATAGTGTTTCTTCTATTATAAATATACTAATTGTTGGGTGTCGAAAAAACTTGAAAAAAAGTTAAAAAAAGCTATTGACACTACAAAGTAAAAATGCTATTATATTTGAGCTGACTCGTTGAGGCGGCAAACAGCAAAAAAGCACCTTGATAACTGAACAATAGACAACGACCCTGAAAATTTCTAAGAGAAATATTCAGAACGGAAATCAGGCGGAAATCGAGAGATAGAAGCCTGGTGCCAACAGTAAATAACGGGATAGGAAAGCTAGTAGTTTTCCTGACCGAGAGAGAACTTTTTAACGAGAGTTTGATCCTGGCTCAGGATGAACGCTGGCGGCGTGCTTAACACATGCAAGTCGAGCGAAGCACCTACTTTGGATTTCTTCGGAATGACGAGGTTTGTGACTGAGCGGCGGACGGGTGAGTAACGCGTGGGCAACCTGCCTCACACAGGGGGATAACAGTTAGAAATGACTGCTAATACCGCATAAGACCACGAAACCGCATGGTTTTGAGGTAAAAACTCCGGTGGTGTGAGATGGGCCCGCGTCTGATTAGGTAGTTGGTGCGGTAACGGCGCACCAAGCCGACGATCAGTAGCCGACCTGAGAGGGTGACCGGCCACATTGGGACTGAGACACGGCCCAAACTCCTACGGGAGGCAGCAGTGGGGAATATTGCACAATGGGGGAAACCCTGATGCAGCGACGCCGCGTGAAGGATGAAGTATTTCGGTATGTAAACTTCTATCAGCAGGGAAGAAAATGACGGTACCTGACTAAGAAGCCCCGGCTAACTACGTGCCAGCAGCCGCGGTAATACGTAGGGGGCAAGCGTTATCCGGATTTACTGGGTGTAAAGGGAGCGTAGACGGCATTGCAAGTCTGGAGTGAAAACCCGGGGCTCAACCCCGGGATTGCTTTGGAAACTGTGGAGCTAGAGTACCGGAGAGGCAAGTGGAATTCCTAGTGTAGCGGTGAAATGCGTAGATATTAGGAGGAACACCAGTGGCGAAGGCGGCTTGCTGGACGGTAACTGACGTTGAGGCTCGAAAGCGTGGGGAGCAAACAGGATTAGATACCCTGGTAGTCCACGCCGTAAACGATGACTACTAGGTGTCGGTAAGCAAAGCTTATCGGTGCCGCAGCTAACGCAATAAGTAGTCCACCTGGGGAGTACGTTCGCAAGAATGAAACTCAAAGGAATTGACGGGGACCCGCACAAGCGGTGGAGCATGTGGTTTAATTCGAAGCAACGCGAAGAACCTTACCTGGCCTTGACATCCGAATGACCGGTGAGTAATGTCACCTTCCCTTCGGGGCAATCGAGACAGGTGGTGCATGGTTGTCGTCAGCTCGTGTCGTGAGATGTTGGGTTAAGTCCCGCAACGAGCGCAACCCTTACCTTCAGTAGCCAGCAAGTAAAGTTGGGGACTCTGGAGGGACTGCCAGGGACAACCTGGAGGAAGGTGGGGATGACGTCAAATCATCATGCCCCTTATGGCCAGGGCTACACACGTGCTACAATGGCGTAAACAAAGAGAGGCGAGGCTGTGAAGCGGAGCAAATCTCAAAAATAACGTCTCAGTTCGGATTGTAGTCTGCAACTCGACTACATGAAGCTGGAATCGCTAGTAATCGCGAATCAGAATGTCGCGGTGAATACGTTCCCGGGTCTTGTACACACCGCCCGTCACACCATGGGAGTTGGTAACGCCCGAAGTCAGTGACCCAACCTTTTAGGAGGGAGCTGCCGAAGGCGGGACCAGTAACTGGGGTGAAGTCGTAACAAGGTAGCCGTATCGGAAGGTGCGGCTGGATCACCTCCTTTCTAGGGAAAAGAAGTAGGGAGTTGTTGTCTATTGTTGAGTGATCAAGCTGTCAAAAGCTGATGACTTGATTCTGGTGGCGATGCGCCTGGGGGAAACACCCGTACCCATCCCGAACACGATGGTTAAGACCCGGGCGGCCGATGGTACTGCACTGGAGACGGTGTGGGAGAGTAGGTGGCCGCCAGATTAAAAAAGAAAAGAAGTGGCGGAAGCCCTTTGGAAAAGATGGGCTTATAGCTCAGCCGGTTAGAGCGCACGCCTGATAAGCGTGAGGTCGGTGGTTCGAGTCCACTTAAGCCCATTGGCGAAAGCCTTCAGATAAAAGAGGTAAAACCCACTTAAGCCCATACGGGGGATTAGCTCAGTTGGGAGAGCGCCTGCCTTGCAAGCAGGAGGTCACGAGTTCGAATCTCGTATTCTCCACTGTGCTTCAGGAATGAGGCACGATATGTACCTTGAAAACCGCATATAAGAAATAGATAAGATGAAATATCTTAACAAGACATCCGAGGTAATTGTTATGAACAGGAAACTGTTGTGATGATTACAACACTTTGAAGAAAACAAAGTAAAAAAATTGGCCGAAAGAACCAACACATGTAACGCTATACATGTGAGGAGGGAAGGGAACCCGTCCCTTTCATCCACGTTGGTTATGCAGAAAAGAGCACAGGGTGGATGCCTTGGCACTAAGAGCCGATGAAAGACGTGATAAGCTGCGAAAAGCTTCGGGGAGGAGCAAATATCCAATGATCCGGAGATATCTGAATGGGGAAACCCGGCGGAGAAAAGCTCCGTCAGCGTATGGTGAATCCATAGCCATGCGTGGGGAACCCGGTGAACTGAAACATCTAAGTAGCCGGAGGAAGAGAAAGAAACATCGATTTCCAAAGTAGCGGCGAGCGAAATGGAAAGAGCCCAAACCAGCGTGCGTGCATGCTGGGGTTCGGACCGCACAATTGATTCAACAAGTCTAGCAGAATGGTTTTGGGAAAGCCAGCCAGAGAGGGTGAAAGCCCCGTAAGCGAAAGATAAGTTGACAAGGCGGGATCCAGAGTACTACGAGACACGTGGAACCTTGTAGGAAGGAGCGGGGACCACCCCGTAAGGCTAAATACTCCTTAGTGACCGATAGCGCATAGTACTGTGAAGGAAAGGTGAAAAGGACCCCGGGAGGGGAGTGAAAGAGAACCTGAAACCCTGTGTTTACAAGCTGTGGAAGGACTATATAGGTCCGACCGCGTACTTTTTGTAGAACGGTCCGGCGAGTTACGCTGGCTGGCGAGGTTAAGTCCTTAAGGGATGGAGCCGAAGGGAAACCAAGTCTTAATAGGGCGATGAGTCAGTCGGAGTAGACCCGAAACCGGGTGATCTATCCATGTCCAGGTTGAAGTTGCCGTAAAAGGCAATGGAGGACCGAACCCACATCCGTTGAAAAGGGTGGGGATGAGGTGTGGATAGGGGAGAAATTCCAATCGAACCCGGAGATAGCTGGTTCTCCTCGAAATAGCTTTAGGGCTAGCCTCACACAAGTCTTACGGAGGTAGAGCACTGAATTTCCTAGGGGGCGTCAAAGCTTACCGAAGAATATCAAACTCCGAATGCCGTGTAGATGGTGTGTGGGAGTCAGACTGTACGAGATAAGTTGGACAGTCGAAAGGGAAAGAGCCCAGACCTGCAGCTAAGGTCCCAAAGTGTGTGTTAAGTGGAAAAGGATGTGGGATTTCAAAGACAACCAGGATGTTGGCTTAGAAGCAGCCATACATTAAAAGAGTGCGTAATAGCTCACTGGTCGAGAGGTCCTGCGCCGAAAATGTCCGGGGCTGAAACACACCACCGAAGCTCAGGAATGTATTTGATACATTGGTAGAGGAGCATTGCATACGGGAAGAAGCAGTACCGGAAGGAGCTGTGGACTGTATGGAAGAGAGAATGCCGGAATGAGTAGCGAGAGGAAGGTGAGAATCCTTCCGGCCGAATATCCAAGGTTTCCAGAGTAAAGCTGATCTGCTCTGGGTAAGTCGGGACCTAAGGCGAGGCCGAGAGGCGTAGCCGATGGACAACAGGTTGAGATTCCTGTACTACGATATGACAGAACTGTGGGGACGCAGAAAGAGAGCACTACCGGGAATGGAGAGACCGGGGCAAGCGAGGTAGGAGGCAGGTAGGCAAATCCGCCTGCCAATCTGAAGACGTGATGCATACCGAACTAAGAGTAGGGAAATGTGTGAGCTGGCTGCCAAGAAAAGCCGCTATTGTTCATATCGTACCCGTACCGTAAACCGACACAGGTAGATGAGGAGAGAATCCTAAGGCCGACGGGAGAAGCATTGTTAAGGAACTCGGCAAAATGACTCCGTAACTTCGGGAGAAGGAGTGCCTGGGAGACCAGGCCGCAGAGAATTGGCCCAAGCAACTGTTTAGCAAAAACACAGGTCTATGCGAAACCGAAAGGTGAGGTATATGGGCTGACGCCTGCCCGGTGCTGGAAGGTTAAGGGGAGAGGTTAGCGCAAGCGAAGCTTTGAACTTAAGCCCCAGTAAACGGCGGCCGTAACTATAACGGTCCTAAGGTAGCGAAATTCCTTGTCGGGTAAGTTCCGACCCGCACGAAAGGCGTAATGATTTGGGCACTGTCTCGACAATGCACCCGGTGAAATTGAAATACCAGTGAAGATGCTGGTTACCTGCGCCAGGACGGAAAGACCCCATGGAGCTTTACTCCAGCTTGATACTGGGATTCGGTATTGCATGTACAGGATAGGTGGGAGGCTAGGAAGAGAAGACGCCAGTCTTTTTGGAGCCGCTGTTGGGATACCACCCTTGCAGTGCTGGGTTTCTAACCTGCAGCCGTGATCCGGCTGGGGGACAATGTCAGGTGGGGAGTTTGACTGGGGCGGTCGCCTCCGAAAGGGTATCGGAGGCGCTCAAAGGTTCCCTCAGAATGGTCGGAAACCATTCGAAGAGTGCAAAGGCAGAAGGGAGCTTGACTGCGACACCGACGGGTGGAGCAGGTACGAAAGTAGGACTTAGTGATCCGGTGGTATAAAGTGGGATTGCCATCGCTCAACGGATAAAAGCTACCCTGGGGATAACAGGCTTATCACTCCCAAGAGTTCACATCGACGGAGTGGTTTGGCACCTCGATGTCGGCTCATCGCATCCTGGGGCTGAAGTAGGTCCCAAGGGTTGGGCTGTTCGCCCATTAAAGCGGTACGCGAGCTGGGTTCAGAACGTCGTGAGACAGTTCGGTCCCTATCCGGCGTGGGCGTAGGATATTTGAGAGGAGCTGTCCTTAGTACGAGAGGACCGGGATGGACTGGCCGCTGGTGTATCTGTTGGCTTACCAAGGCCATGGCAGAGTAGCCAAGCCGGGAAGGGATAAACGCTGAAGGCATCTAAGCGTGAAGCCCCCCTCAAGATGAGATATCCCTACGAAAGTAGTAAGACCCCTTGAAGACGACGAGGTAGATAGGGCAGAGGTGGAAGTGTGGCAACACATGGAGCTGACTGTTACTAATCGGTCGAGGGCATAACCAAGGAAGGTTCAAAAAGGCTGGAAGATGGATAGATTTCTTGTATGTGGTTTTGAAGGTACATAATAATCAGTTATGTATTACTTCAATATGGCCCAGTGGCTCAGTTGGTTAGAGCGCCGCCCTGTCACGGCGGAGGTCGAGAGTTCGAGTCTCTTCTGGGTCGTTTATATGGGATCTTAGCTCAGCTGGGAGAGCATCTGCCTTACAAGCAGAGGGTCATAGGTTCGAGCCCTATAGGTCCCATATTATGGATGGATTCCCGAGTGGCCAAAGGGGGCAGACTGTAAATCTGTTGGCAACGCCTTCGAAGGTTCGAATCCTTCTCCATCCATTAGCCGATTAAGTTCTTGAGAGATAAGAATCGGCGGAGAAGCAAGCAATACTTGCAATAAGCCGATGTGGCTCAATTGGCAGAGCAGCTGATTTGTAATCAGCAGGTTATCGGTTCGAGTCCGATCATCGGCTTTTCAATCCAAATATTTGTTAAATACTGACGCGGGGTGGAGCAGTCTGGAAGCTCGTCGGGCTCATAACCCGAAGGTCGTAGGTTCAAATCCTGCCCCCGCAATTTTGCCCAGATAGCTCAGTCGGTAGAGCAGAGGACTGAAAATCCTCGTGTCGCTGGTTCGATTCCGGCTCTGGGCACTTTCTTTTCTTCAAAACTTTTAGGTAAATAGGGGCGTGTAGCTCAGGTGGTAGAGCACTTGACTTTTAATCAAGTTGTCCGGGGTTCGAATCCCCGCACGCTCATTATTGAAAATAACGGAGAGCCAATTACATGGCTTTCCGTTATTTTTTGAGATTTTCAAAGTAAAGGATTCTTTAGAAGTAATACTTTTTAGAAATGATACTCTTTAGAAATACCCAGCTTTCTTCTAAATTCAGCAGTTGCATTTTCCAGATGAAATTCCTCAAGTGCCACCCAAAGTAGAATATTATTTAAGCGATATAGGGAAACGATTTTTTCCTGTATTAGATACTTTAGAAGATTGGGGAAAACAATATATTCAGTATATAAATGAAACAGAAGTTTAAAGATATTTACATTTTTACCCGGGGTATTTTGCAGTTTTACCCATGGATATATGTAAGTGGGGACGTAGTAAAGTTTAACTTCAATGTTATTAAGTTTAGAAAATGAGTCCTCAAAAGAAAGACAGTGTTGATATCCAAATCTACGCTGTCATTCTTTTATGCAGACCGATAAAGCAGACCGCTGTCTGCTTCAAATTCCTGTTCCGTATTTTCCCCTTTTATGCTATCCTATAAGTGAAATAGATCACTGCTTTTGGGGAAGGTGTTCTGGGAAAACTTCTTTCCCTTCTTATTGGGACTTTATATTTAAGCAGTAATATTTCAACATCTGGCGGCGCTGTCCCATTTGGACAGCGCCATGATTTTAAGCAGATATCTACTGCTGTACTCAGGCTGATCTGATAATCATATTTCCAAGATGTTTTTTGGGGAAGCGAGATGTGAAACAGGATGCTTTTACAATAATTGAACATGATGACTTTTGCATACAGTTCCTGCAGGACATACTCTATTCTTTTTGAATGAAGCGCACTGGCCCCAAGATTATATTTTAGCTGGGAAAATGCTGTCTCTATCATCCAACGCATACGGTAGAGTTCCTGGAGCATTCCAACGGGCATTTCTTCTTTGGACAGATTCGTAAAAAGGATCTCGGAAAGATCTTCGTTTACTTTCAACTTTATCACTCGTAGTTTCATCGGATATTCCGTTTGCTCTTCCGTAAAAAAGTCAAACTTTGCACCGGATCGGATCCGTTTGTAGAGTTCCGGCTGTTCTTTGGTGCCACGGCAGTGTTTTTTACAGATGACGACAGGACATTCCACATCGAATTGTTCCTGATCGGGAATGGCTAAACTGGAAAGGATCCCCCTGTCTCCCTGCCGTCCCCGGATCACAAAATTCCATCCTTTTTCCAAGATATGTGCAAAGGTATTATAACTTTCATATCCCCGGTCGGCAGTAAGGATGACTTTGCTGGAAATTTCCGTTTGTGCCAGCATGGTAATAAGGGCGGAGTGTTCATCTTTTTCATGGACAGGCTGAAACAGGACCTGATCAAAAATACCGCTGTTTAGATGGTATAAAGCGTTTAGATGGATTGCGTTTTTCCCTTTTTGTGTGTTAGGGATCTTTCGATGGCAGAGAGGTTCTTTTTTATTTTCCGGGAAGGAGAGCTCTGAACCGTCAGCAGCAAGAAGATGATAGCCATGGAAGTTGGAATGTTTGGGGAGAGAGGCCGTAAAAACAGAAAAGAGGACTTTCATAGTATTGGGCTTGAGTTTGCCGCGCTGTTGCAGCATGGCGGAAGAGGTAGGAAGATCCGGGCGATAGGAGAAAAAGTCCAAAAGTTCCTTATCCAAAGACTTAGCGCCTAAAGAAAGAAGGAAACGTAAGGTATCAAAAAAGGAAATTTTTCTGGAACGGGAAAAATCTTTTCCGGGACGTTTTACATAAGAATCAGAACTACGGGACATTTTTTTCATAATGTGTATTAATTTTTGTTTTGTGATAAGGGAATAATCAGCCATTTGAAACCTCCAAAAAAGTATATATTCAAATGGCTTCGCCACAAATTTTGTATGATTTGTCAAGTGTTTTCATCAAAAAAGCATGGAATATTTCTTGTTCCATGCTTTTCGAATCTTAATTTCTAAACTTAATGACATTGAAGTTTAACTTTACTACGTCCCCAGTACAATTTATCCTTTTTTCTTTACCATTCTCGCCTGTATAATCAGATACAGCGGATAGATCAGACAAAGCAGTGGAAGAAGATAATTTGCCGGGAAACCTAATTTTTCAATAAATCCTTGGATCAAAATAAAGATGATGATCAAAGGGAGAATATAGGTCAGGTAGCCTTTCGTCCATTTTGGAAGCTTCAGGCCCTTTCCGCTGTTTACTTCTGTATAGTAATTATCCCAATTCCATGCGTACCGGTTAGTACAGAATAAAAGGTATAAAAGAGATCCAAGCGGAAGAAGCGTATTGGATAAAATAAAGTCTTCCAGGTCCTGTACAGTTGTGCCGGGTCCAAAGGGCTGGAATCCGCTCCATAGATTGAATCCGAGAGCACATGGCAGGGAAAGTATAATGATTGCAATAATATTTACAATAACAGCTTTTTTACGTGTCCAGCCAAAATCAATGGCAAATGCGATAATATTCTCAAATACAGCAATGATTGTTGTAAGAGAAGCAAAAGCCAGGAATACGAAGAACAGGGAACCCCATACACGACCTCCGGCCATTTCGCTGAATGTCTGCGGCAATGTAACAAAGATCAGGCTCGGACCGCTTCCGGCATCCACATTGTAAGTGAAGCAGGCTGGGAAAATAACCAGTCCTGAGAAGAAGGCAACTGTTGTATCAAGGATTACTACATTCAGGCTTTCGGAAACGAGAGAGTGTTCTTTATCGATATAGCTTCCGAAAATTGCCAGTGCTCCGATTCCAAGACTCAAAGTAAAGAAAGACTGTCCCAATGCAGCAAATAAGATTTCTCCAAGGGAGTAATTTTCAAGAGCCGCTTTGAAATTAGGAATCAGATAGAAGGAAAGACCTTCCTTTGCGCCTTCCAGGAAAAAACTGTGGATAACCAGTACGATCAGAATGAGGAACAGAAGTCCCATCATGTATTTCGATACTTTTTCCACACCGCCTTTCAAGCCGCGTGAACAGATTAAAAATCCTACAATTGTTACAACCAGCATCCAGCTTATCTGCTGTACGGGATCTGCAAGAAATTCACTGAAAGTAGTTTCTACTTGTGCGGTGTTTAACCCGGTCATCTGACCGGAGGCCATTTTGTAAAAATAAGCCAATGTCCAGCCGCCGACAGTTGTGTAAAACATCATAAGCATATAGTTTCCAATAAGCGGAACCAGCTTGGTAAGGTGCCATTTTGTTCCTGCAGGTTCCAGAACCTCAAAAGATTTGGCTGCAGATTTTTGTGAAGCCCGCCCGACAGAAAATTCCATTGTCATAATAGGAAGTCCCAGTATTGCCAGGAAGATCAGATAAATAATGACAAAGGCAGCTCCTCCGTACTGTCCTGTAATATAGGGGAAGCGCCATACGTTTCCAAGTCCGATGGCACATCCGGCGCTGATAAGGACAAAGCCGAGCCGGGAAGAAAACTTTTCTCTTTTCATTTTTATTTAACCTCATTTTCTACACTCTCATCCTTTTTATTCTAAGGAATAGTATATGCCTTGTCAATCAGAGAATATGCATAAAAGGGGGAATTTCTGGAAAAAATAAGGTTGACAGTTCCGGAAATATCGTTTATATTTGTTTGTAGATAAAAGGGAGTAACTAGCATACACATTTTATAGTATGTTTGCGATAACGTCAGTACGATGAGAAATCATCCGTATCGTAATGAAATAGTGAGACTTTTATTGCATAACAAATTTTATGCAATAAAGTCTCTTTTTTTGTTCCTTTTCATCAAAGAGTTTTATTGCAAAAGAAAGTGAGGAGAAAAATATGCTGACAAGCGAACAAGCCAGACAAAACCAGGAAAAATACGGTTTTAATGAGCTGGTAGAAGGAAAGAAAAAAAGTGTCTTTCAGATTTTTCTGGAACAGTATAAGGACTTTCTCGTTATCATACTGATCATAGCGGCTATTGTATCAGGATTTCTGGGAGATGTGGAAAGTACTGTTGTTATTCTGGTAGTTATTACCATGAATGCAATCCTGGGAACTGTACAGACCGTTAAGGCAGAGCAGTCGTTGGACAGCTTAAAGCAAATGTCCGCACCGGAAGCAAAGGTTATTCGTGACGGAACGTTGATTCAGATTCCGGCAAGAGAGGTTACAATCGGTGACCGTGTTATTTTGGAGGCGGGTGACTGTGTACCTGCAGATGGAAAACTGGCAGAGTGTGCCAGCTTAAAAGTAGATGAAAGTGCTTTGACAGGAGAAAGTCTTTCCGTAGAAAAATCTCTGGATGAGGTTCCGGAAGGAGCGGCTCTTGGTGATCAGACGAATCGGGTATTTTCAGGAAGTTTTGTTACGTACGGACGGGGAGCTTTTGAAGTAACCGGAATTGGTATGGGAACAGAAGTCGGAAAGATTGCCAGCCTTTTGAAAAACACATCCGAAAAACGTACACCGCTTCAGGTAAATCTGGATGAGTTTGGAAGAAAACTTTCTATATTAATACTGATCTTCTGTGGAATCTTATTTGCCATTAATATTTTCCAGGGCGGTTCGGTAGGAGATGCATTCCTTTTTGCTGTTGCGCTGGCCGTTGCGGCGATCCCGGAGGCATTAAGTTCTATTGTAACAATCGTACTCTCCTTTGGTACTCAGAAAATGGCAAGAGAACATGCTATTATCCGTAAACTGCAGGCAGTAGAAGGTCTTGGAAGTGTGTCTATTGTCTGTTCCGATAAGACAGGTACACTGACTCAGAATAAGATGACAGTGGAAGATTACTATGTGGATGAAAAAAGAATCCCGGCAGCACATATTGATCTGAATGAAGAAAATCAAAATATGCTGCTTCATTTCAGTATTCTCTGCAACGATTCCACCAACACAGACGGTCAGGAAATCGGTGATCCTACAGAGACTGCACTTATTAACCTGGGAAGCCGTCTTGGCAAAGAGGCTCTTGAGGTCAGAGATACTTATGAAAGAAAGTCAGAAATTCCGTTTGACAGCGACAGAAAACTGATGTCTACAGCGCATGAGCTTCGCGGAAAACATATTATGGTTGTAAAAGGAGCGGTAGATGTTCTCCTTACAAGAATGACCCATGTCCGCATTGGCAAAGATGTATTGCCTATGACAGAGGAGGAAAAGGCGAAGATCGAGGCCCAGAATATGGAATTCTCCAGAGGAGGTCTTAGAGTTCTGGCTTTTGCCTACAGGGAAATCGAAGGTGACCGGGCTATTACTCTGGAAGATGAAAATGATCTGACCTTCCTCGGACTGGTATCCATGATGGATCCGCCGAGAGAAGAATCTAAAGCAGCAGTTGAAGAATGTATCGAGGCAGGAATCAAGCCGATCATGATTACCGGCGACCATAAGGTAACAGCAGCAGCTATTGCAAAACGGATCGGAATCTTAAAAGATGAATCAGAAGCCTGTGAGGGAGCAGTCATTGAAAATATGTCTGACGAAGAGCTGCAGGAGTTTGTTCCGAAAATTTCGGTATATGCAAGAGTATCACCGGAGCATAAGATCCGAATCGTCCGCGCATGGCAGGACAGAGGCAACATCGTTGCCATGACAGGAGATGGTGTAAACGATGCGCCGGCTCTGAAACAGGCGGATATCGGTGTGGCAATGGGAATTACGGGAACAGAAGTTTCCAAAGATGCAGCGGCGATGGTGCTGACAGATGATAATTTTGCTACTATCGTTAAGGCGGTAGAAAACGGACGTAACCTGTACAGGAATATCAAATATTCCATTCAGTTCCTTCTTTCCGGAAACTTCGGAGCGATTCTTACTGTTTTGTTCGCATCAATCGCAAGCTTGCCGGTTCCGTTTGAACCCGTACATCTTTTGTTTATTAACCTTTTGACAGACAGTCTTCCTGCTATCGCACTGGGTCTGGAACCTCATACAAAGGATGTAATGAAGGAAAAACCAAGACCGATCAACGAATCGATCCTTACCAAGGATTATCTCCTTAGGATAGGAACAGAGGGACTCTGTATCGGAGCCATGACTACAATTGCATTTTTGATCGGTCTGAACCAGGGAGGCAGTCTTCTTGGAAGCACTCTGGCATTCGGAACCTTATGTACATCCAGGCTGGTACATGGATTTAACTGTAAATCCAACAAGCCGGTGATCTTTACGAATCGTTTCTTCAATAATGTATATCTGATAGGCGCATTCGTATTAGGGCTTTTACTGATCACAGGCGTGCTGATGATACCTGGACTTCACAATATCTTCCAGGTTGTCACATTAAACGGAACACAGCTTCTGACTGTATATGGACTGGCGCTTCTTAACCTGCCGATCATACAGTTTTTAAAGAAATTGAGGAAATAAAATGGATTTAAATAAAGAAAACATCAAAAAAATAAGAGGAATTATCATTTTTACGGCACTTCTTATCGTATGTCTCTGGAAATATGATGTAGTGTTTGAGTTTTTTCGCTTTATCTTTGGTGTTACCTTTCCCTTTATTTTGGGAGGAGCCTTTGCGTTTGTACTGAATGTACCTATGAATTTTTTTCAGCGCCATCTCTTCCCGGAGGAAAGAATAGAAAAGACCAGGTGGCTTAAAAAAGCCGCCCGGCCTTTCAGTCTGATCCTGGTTCTGATTCTGGTAATCGGAGTTGTGTCTGTAGTTATGTTTATATTGATTCCGCAGCTGGGAGCTACATTTGGAAGCCTGGGCAGCAGTATCCAGAATTTTGTGCCAAAAGTACAAAAATGGGCGGAAAATGTTTTTGAAGGAAATGAACAGATCAGAAGCTGGATTGGCAACCTGAATTTTGACTGGAACAGGATTATGGAAGTAGGAGTGGATTTTTTCCGCCATGGTGCAGGCAATATGCTGGATTCCACTATAACAGTGGCAAGGAGTATTATCAGTGGACTGACAACTTTCTTTATTGCATTTGTATTTGCCTGCTATATTCTTCTGCAGAAGGAAAAGCTCAATATTCAGGTGAAAAAGGTAATGTTCGCTTTTATTCCAAGAGGAAAAGCGGAGGCAGCGCTGGAGGTATTTTCTCTTACCTATAATACCTTTTCCAGTTTTTTGACAGGGCAATGTGTGGAGGCGGTAATCCTCGGATCCATGTTTGTGGTTTCTATGTCTGTTTTAAAAATACCATATGCTCTGCTGATAGGTATTGTAATAGCATTTACCGCTCTGATTCCTATTTTCGGTGCTTTTATCGGGTGCGCCATCGGTGCGTTTCTTATATTTATGGTAAATCCTGTAAAAGCATTGATCTTTGTCATTTTATTTTTAATTTTACAGCAGATTGAAGGAAATCTGATCTATCCCCATGTGGTGGGAAATTCTGTAGGACTGCCGTCTATTTGGGTACTGGCAGCAGTCAGTATAGGCGGAAGCCTGATGGGGATTGTGGGAATGCTTATTTTTATTCCTATTGTGTCGGTATTGTACGCACTGTTTCGTGAGATCGTGTATCTGAAACTGAAACAGCAGCAGATTGATCCGTCTGAAATAGAATAAACAGATTTCTGGTGATATCTGGCGTCTGCTTTCATAAGATATAGAAAGAAGACAGTTCAGGTGAAAGAATGCTCAATTATCTGTGGGCCGGAATGATCCTGACCGGGATCATTTATGGGGCCTGTACCGGAAATCTTGTGGAAATTACAAATGCAGCTCTGGATTCCTCCAAAGAGGCCATTACACTGTGTATAACGATGGCAGGCGTAATGGCCTTTTGGACAGGATTAATGGAGATTGCAGAACGAAGCGGAATGATCGCAGGCCTTGCCAGAAAAATGAGGCCGGTCATCCGCTTTTTATTTCCCGCTTTGCCTAAAGGGCATCCGGCTGCCAGGCATATTACAACGAATATCATTGCCAATATACTGGGGCTTGGCTGGGCGGCGACACCGGCAGGACTTAAGGCTATGGAAGAACTGAAAAATGTAGAAGAGGACAGAAGAAGAGGAATCCTGCCCGGGCCGGTAAGAAAGAAGGGGATTGCCAGCAATGAAATGTGTACATTTTTGATCATCAATATTTCTTCTTTGCAGCTGATCCCGGTTAATATTATCGCCTACAGGAGCCAGTACGGAAGCGTGAATCCGGCAGCTATTGTGGGAGCAGGGATCCTGGCGACTACCGTGAGTACGGGAGCAGCAGTTGTATATTGTAAGATGAAAGAGCGAAAATGGAGAGCGTAGAGCTCTCCGTTTTTAAAATTTCTTGTTGATAATACACAAAAAATATTAAAAAATTTCAATGAAAGGCAAAAAAAATTCTATGTTTTATAATCTGCTTCTTAGATATACTGTCAATATCAACAAAAGCACAGACGAGTTGTGCGAAAAAGAAGGGAGAAAAGTAAAATGAAAAAGAAAATGGCCTTATTGACAATGGCTGCAGTACTGGCGCTTTCTGTTACTGCATGTGGTTCCAGCGACAGCGGATCCTCAAGTGACGATTCCTCCAGCTCATCAAGCTCAGAGGTAGCTAACAAAGACAAACCGCTGGTATGGTTCAACCGTCAGCCATCTAACAGCTCTACAGGAGAGCTTGACATGACAGCACTTAGCTTCAACGATGACACATACTATGTAGGATTCGATGCAAACCAGGGTGCTGAACTTCAGGGAACAATGGTAAAAGACTACATCGAAGCAAACATCGATACAATCGACCGTAACGGTGACGGCGTGATCGGATATGTACTGGCTATCGGTGATATCGGACACAACGACTCTATCGCACGTACAAGAGGTGTTCGTAAAGCTCTTGGAACAGGCGTTGAGGCAGATGGAGCAATCAACAGCGAGCCGATCGGAACAAACACAGACGGATCTGCAACAGCAGTACAGGATGGTTCCATTGAAGCAGGTGGAAAAACATATGTTGTTCGTGAGCTGGCTTCACAGGAAATGAAAAACTCTGCAGGTGCTACATGGGATGCGGCTACAGCAGGTAATGCAATTGGAACATGGTCTTCCTCCTTTGGTGATCAGATTGACGTAGTTGTTTCTAACAACGACGGAATGGGAATGTCAATGTTCAATGCATGGTCAAAAGATAACAAAGTTCCGACATTCGGATATGATGCAAACAACGATGCTGTAGCTGCTATCGCTGAAGGATACGGCGGAACAATCAGCCAGCATGCAGACGTACAGGCTTACCTGACACTTCGTGTACTTCGTAACGCACTGGACGGCGTAGATGTTGATACAGGTATCGGAACAGAAGACGAAGCAGGAAACGTTCTGACAGACGATGTTTATACATACAATGCAGATGAGCGTTCTTACTACGCACTGAACGTTGCAGTAACAGCTGAAAACTATGAAGAATTTACAGATTCTACAAAAGTTTACGAGCCGGTATCCAACCAGCTTGATGAAGCAGACCATGCAACAAAGAAGGTATGGCTGAACATTTACAACGCTTCTGATAACTTCTTAAGCTCAACATATCAGCCGCTTCTTCAGAACTATGATGATCTTCTTAACCTGGATGTTGAATACATCGGTGGAGATGGACAGACAGAGTCCAACATCACAAACCGTCTTGGAAACCCAAGCCAGTATGATGCATTTGCTATCAACATGGTTAAGACAGACAATGCAAGTTCCTACACATCAATACTTAGTCAATAGAATTTTGGGGAATAGGGATGAGGCGATTATAGGGGAGAAGAAATTCTCCCCTAATAATCTATTTAGGACTATGAAGATACCGGAAACAACTTTCCGGTATAGATCATGAAAATCAATATACGTATACAGGAGTAATAGTAATGGCAGATAAGAAAGATGATATCGTCTTATCGATACGCGGTATGAGCAAATCCTTCGGTCGTAACCGGGTTCTGGATCACATCAATCTGGATGTGAAGAGAGGAACAGTTATGGGACTGATGGGTGAAAATGGCGCCGGTAAGTCAACAATGATGAAATGCCTCTTCGGGACATACCAGAAAGATGAAGGCAATATCTTCCTTGATGGAAAGGAAGTCAGTTTTTCCGGACCAAAAGATGCTCTTGAAAACGGCATTGCAATGGTGCATCAGGAACTGAATCAGTGTCTGGAACGAAATGTAGTTGATAATTTATTCCTTGGACGTTATCCAGTAAACTCTATGGGTATCGTTGATGAGGGGCGAATGAAAAAAGAGGCATCTGAGCTTTTCAGAAAGCTTGGAATGACAGTTAACCTTACACAGCCGATGCGGAACATGTCCGTATCCCAGAGGCAGATGTGTGAGATTGCAAAAGCGATTTCCTACAATTCAAAGGTAATCGTTCTGGATGAGCCTACTTCTTCCCTGACAGTACAGGAGGTAGATAAGCTCTTTGAAATGATGAGAATGCTGAAGGAGCAGGGAATTGCTCTGATCTACATTTCTCATAAAATGGATGAGATCTTTACGATCTGTGATGAGGTATCTGTACTTCGGGATGGTAACCTTGTTATGACAAAGAGTTCCCAAGAAACAGATATGAATGAACTGATTGCGGCGATGGTTGGACGTTCTCTTGAGAACAGATTCCCGCCAGTAGATAATACACCGAAGGATGTAATCCTGTCTGTTCAGCATTTATCTACAAAATTTGAACCATACCTTCAGGATATTTCTTTTGATGTAAGGGAAGGTGAGATTTTCGGATTGTACGGACTGGTAGGAGCCGGACGTACAGAGCTTCTGGAAACAATCTTCGGAGTGAGGACCAGAGCAGCAGGGCGTGTTTACTTTAATAACAAACTCATGAACTTCAGCAGTGCCAAAGAGGCAATGGATCACGGCTTTGCCATGATTACGGAGGAACGTAAAGCCAACGGACTTTTCCTCAAAGCGGACCTGACCTTCAACACGACCATTGCGAATCTGGATCAGTATAAAGCCGGTCTGGCACTTTCAGATGCCAAAATGGTAAAGGCAACCGCAAATGAAATTAAGACGATGCATACAAAATGTATGGGACCTGACGATATGATCACCAGTCTTTCAGGAGGAAATCAGCAGAAAGTAATTTTCGGAAAGTGGCTGGAGAGAGATCCGCAGGTATTCATGATGGATGAGCCGACAAGAGGTATCGATGTCGGAGCAAAATACGAAATCTACGAGTTGATCATTAAAATGGCAAAAGAAGGGAAAACGATCATTGTTGTTTCTTCAGAAATGCCGGAAATTCTGGGAATTACCAACCGTATCGGAGTTATGTCCAACGGACACCTTTCCGGAATTGTAAATACGAAAGAGACAAATCAGGAAGAGCTTTTAAGACTCAGTGCAAAATACCTATAATGAGGGAGATTGATAGATATGGCTAATGGAAACAGTAAAGTCCTTACGGCAGAGCAGGAAATGGAGCTGCTTGCGCCAATTAAGGATTATGTCGGGAAAATTCAGACAGAGATTGACAGCCTGAGAGAAGATGGTACAGATAAAGTTGTTTCAATCCAGAACGTTATGGACGGACTGAAAAGAGACAAAAGCCGGACAAAGAGTGAGAAGGATGCAGAAATTGCAAAACTTCAGGAGACTCTGGGAAAGGCAAAGGCAGTAGAGGCACAGAATAAAGATAAAATATCTAAACTGATTGCTGATGCAGAGAAATATCTGAACGCTCATTTCGATAAAGAATATTATCAGCCGGTAAAAGAAAGCTGCGAGCAGGAAAAAGTGCTGGCAAAAGAAAAATACAAAGAGGATGTTGCCAGACTGGAAAAAGAACATCAGCAGAACCTTTCCAAGCTTTCTGATCACCAGGAAATCAAAGATGAAAAATACGTTCATAAGAACAGGCTGTTTGATGCTAAAATGGAACTGCAGAAAAATCTTCAGCAGATCAAAGACAGAAGACATGCAGCTTTCTCATACAGATACCATTTGATCGACCTGCTCCGTATGTCCAAGTTTACATTCGGAGAGACAATGGCTCAAAGATGGGAAAACTACAAATATACATTTAACCGCAGGTCATTCCTCCTGCAGAACGGTTTGTATATTGCGATCCTTTTAATCTTTATCATCCTGTGTATCATCACTCCGATGATAAAAGGATCACCGCTTCTTACATACAATAACGTATTGAATATCCTGCAGCAGGCTTCACCAAGAATGTTCCTTGCACTTGGTGTTGCAGCTCTGATCCTCCTTGCAGGTACAGACCTTTCCATCGGACGTATGGTTGGTATGGGTATGACCACAGCAACGATCATCATGCACCAGGGAATCAATACAGGCGGTGTGTTCGGACATATCTTTGACTTTACGACTATGCCGATCGCTTTAAGAATCGTTCTGGCGCTGGTAGCATGTGTTGTTTTATGTACATTCTTCACAGCTATTGCAGGATTTTTCACAGCGAAATTTAAGATGCATCCGTTCATTTCAACAATGGCAAACATGCTTGTTATCTTCGGTCTTGTTACTTACGCAACAAAAGGTGTATCCTTTGGTGCGATCGAGCCTACAATTCCGAACATGATCATTCCAAAGATCAATGGTTTCCCAACTATTATCCTTTGGGCAGTAGCAGCCATTGCAATTGTATGGTTCATCTGGAATAAGACAACATTCGGAAAGAATCTGTATGCAGTCGGCGGAAACCCGGAAGCAGCAGTTTCAGGTATTTCCGTATTTGCTGTAACAGTAGGAGCTTTCGTTCTGGCAGGAATCCTTTACGGATTCGGATCATGGCTGGAATGTATCAGAATGGTAGGATCAGGATCTGCAGCTTATGGGCAGGGCTGGGAGATGGATGCGATCGCAGCCTGCGTTGTAGGTGGTGTATCCTTTACCGGTGGTATCGGTAAGATCTCCGGTGTAGTAGTTGGTGTATTTATCTTCACCGCACTTACCTATTCTCTTACAATCCTCGGTATCGACACAAACCTTCAGTTCGTGTTCTCCGGTATCATTATCCTTGTAGCGGTAACACTGGACTGTCTGAAATATGTTCAGAAGAAATAATATAATTTAATTGATTTGGCACGTGGCACTTTTTCTGTGTTACGTGCCAAATTGCATTTTACCCTGTCTTAAATTGTAAATATTTACCAGCAATCTATGTCATATAATTTTCACTTTATTTCCCCGTTGTCTAATATAATCGCGCTATACTGTCTTTTGTACCATATAGACAAAAAACATCTGTTTATGTCAAAAAGAAAGGAGCGTAACAAGATATGGAAAGCACAGAAGAAGCGCTTGAAGACTTTAGGAAATATCTGATTGAATGCGAAAAAGGAATTTCCACACAAAAAAATTATGTAAGGACAATTCGGGATATGATACAGCAGCCAGATTATGTTCTGTCAAAAGAATGGATGGCTGTCTATCGAAACAGACTGAAGGAACGTTATAGCGGAACGACGGTAAATAACCGTCTGGCAGCTATTAATAATTATCTCGAATATAAGGGAGAAACCTGGAAAGTAAAATATATCCGCATTCAGAAAAAAGCATATATTGAGGAGTCCAGGGAATTCGGGAGAAAAGAGTATGAAAACCTTCTAAAGGCATGTGAGGAAGATAAGCGCTTGTATCTGGCTGTGGAAACACTGTGCTCTACCGGGATCCGTATTGGAGAACTGAAACATATACGGGCAGAACTGTTGGATACAGGGAGCGTCAATGTTCTGCTCAAAGGAAAACAAAGAAGAATCCTTTTACCGGATCGACTGATTGAACGTTTAAAGCAGTACTGCAAGGAGCAAAACATAGAGGAAGGCCCCGTGTTTGTAACACGTACAGGACGTCCGCTGGATCGGAGCAACTTGTGGCGCAGCATGAAAAGAGCGGGAGAAAAAGCGGGACTTTCATCGGAGAAAGTCTATCCTCACAATTTACGCCACTTATTTGCAAGTGTATTTTACAGACGGGAGAAAGATCTTTTGAAATTAGCTGATATTTTAGGTCATAGCAGCATTGAGACTACCAGGCAATATCTGGTATCAAGCGGCAAAGAGCACCGTCAGAAAATCAATGAGATGGATTTAGTCAAATAAAAAACAACACAATCCGCCTTGTGTTGTTTTTCTGTCTTATTCTATATCATAAATTTCCAATTTTTGTCAATAGTTTTTTATAAAAATGTAAAAAACGGAAAATCTATGCCAAAAATCCATATTTCCCCTTTTATTTTTATCTGCACGTCAAATAAATTTTTAATATATTTTTCTGGGGTTGATTGAAATCCTTACTGCAACATTGAAGTTGTAACTGCACATTGAAAACTTTATGAAGTTGTAACTGCACGCTGTCATGAGTAACTGCAACAGTTTTAATCTGTTTTTCTAGCTTTGGATTGCTTTTTTTCGATTTTCCTTGTAAAATTTCTTAAAGGAAGGCATCACAAAACACAGACTGCATTTTTTACTTTTCGCAGAAGTTGTAAATGCACCCCGTTTGTGTTCTCTTTTTTATCGTGTCCTGCCTTCTCTAAAATTCCGGTTTACTTCTTAAACAAAGCCGGTGTAAGGGTTATGGAATTGGACGGGATTTTCTCAAGGCCCAGGAGGTTCGCAGTTTCCTGACCGTAGATCTTGACAAAAAGATCGATTGGAGCCTGTCCGTTCCATTTTTTTCGCGGATAGGAATTGATATGGTTCATCATTTTCCTAATCTCTTCCTCCGTATATTCATCCTTTCCATGTTTCTTAGGTATGATATAGCGGATCAGTTCATGGTTCCTTTCACAGTTGCTCTTCTGATTTGTATTCATCGGATCACAATAGAATACGCGGCATTGAATTTCCCCGGTCTCCATATCTGCTTCGATTTTTTGGGGATCGCTAAATTCACTTCCCCGATCGGTAATAATAACCTGGAAAAGTATCCGAAACTTTTCGTCTCCAAGTGCTTTCCTCAGCCGACAGAATATTTCCGTTACAGATCCTGCTGTATTGCGTTCTCTCAGAAACATGAGCTGCAAGTCACAGTTGGTAAACAGGATTGTCAGCAGTGTCTGGCCTCCTTTGTGTATGACCACACTGTCCATCTGGCTGACCATGGCATCTGGATTCTGGTGCATATATTCCTCGTATTCTTCATAACTGCGTCCGATATGGCATTTCCGGTCTACCCGGAGAACCGGGCCGCTCTTTTTCCGTTCCGGCCTGCGCAGTTTCCTTCTCAAGTCTATATTTCTGGCATCCAGAAGACCTGCATCAATATAGGAATAGATTGTCCGTTCCGATACTGGCAGTTCATCTCTGTGACGTTCACAGATAATCGGGAGTGACTGTCCTTTTTTTAACAGCGGTGTGATCGTATCATTGATCCGATTTAATTCCTGCTCCGAGAGAGAGATGCCTTTCCGTGATTCAGAGAGCATCTGTTCATACTGTTGCTGAGCATACCTGGCGTCGTAAAGCATCCTGCGCAGACGGCAACGAAGCCGGTGGTCACATACATTGCATACAAACGGCGACTTTTCATAGTCTATACAGAACTCTTCCTGATAATCAGGGCACCCTTCCTGACATCGTCCACAGGCTGTCTGGCACTGCTTCTTCCCACGAAAGCAGCCTAGACGACAGTTCGGGATTCTGGTGCAGGTACGATGATGGATACAGTTGTTGCCTTTGGAAGTGGAGACCAGCCTCCTGTGTGCTTTAATCTCTCTGCCGACAGTAGACCGATCCTTTCCAATGTTTTTGGCGATCTGTGCGACCTTCAATCCCTGCTGCAGACCTGCCTGGATGGCAAGCCTGTCATCATATGTAAGGTGTTTATTACTCATGGTTACCTCCAATCCGAAGGCAGGACAAGGATAGTATACTGGAAAAAAGGCAAAAAGAAACCATGAAGTTACAACTGCAACTCCATGCCCCATATGCCTTATAATTCTAACTGCAACGACCTATGTTGCAACTAATTTTTCAATTGACCTATATTTTTCTGGTTTTAAAAACATCTTGTGAAAAAATAAATTTTTCTAACTCATTAAACAACACAGGGCGGATTGTGTTGTTTTAAAAGAAACTGAATACAAACTTTACCGGTTTGGGTTTGGAATGGAAGATGAAACTGAAGATGAACACAAAAGCAGAAAAAGGAGAAGATTATGCAGCTAAACCTCACGACAGATTACGCAATCCGGTTTCTCTTATGCCTGGGCGATACAAAAGGGATAATGACAGGAAGTTTGATTGCAGACCAGATGAAAATACCCCCCAAATACCTTCTGAAGATAGCGCGAAAACTGCGCGGAGCAGGAATGCTTGGTACAGTAACCGGTGCAAAAGGAGGATATTATCTTCTAAGATCATTGGAAGAAATTACTCTTCTTGATGTTCTGAATGTAATGGAATCGTCAGTGAAAGTCAACCGTTGCCTGGAAGATGACGGATACTGTAATCGCGGAGCGGTAAGCACCTGCCAGATTAGAAAGTATTACCAGTATATCCAGAAGGAGATGGAAAATAAGTGGTTTTCCAGAAGCCTGGGAGAGATTATAAAAATGATGGATGCAGAAACCTGTGCAGCAGATGATATGCAAAAGGAATTGACGGAGATAAAGTGCAGCCATGGTTTGCGGGAACAGAGATTGGCAAGAAGAAGAGAGCTTCAAGCGAATATTATAGAAAGTATTCCTGTAGCACAATGTGTATCGGAAGAGAATGGGAAAGGATACCATGAAAAAATTGTATGAAAATGAGGCGATAAGTGGTGAATAGAAAAAGACGGAATATTTTGGCTGCTATCTGCATCATAGTAATTCTTGCCCTGACAGCTGGATTCTGGATCAGGGAAAAAGGAAAAAGTGTTCCGGAAAATTATCATTCTGAACAGACAAATGAAAAAAGTAAAGCAGACAACTCCGAAAGATCTGAACAAGCCAACGCATCAAAGAAAAAAGAATATACCGAAGAAGAAAAAGCGCGGATAGAGGAACAGACCGGAGTGACAGTCCAAAACGATGGAACCGTAGAGGTGAATATCGGAGAAATTCTGGAGGAAGAAGAGTCCGCGGCAGTCAGCCGGGAAGAAGCAGAAAAGAAGATCCTGAAAGAAGCAGGAAAAGGATATGAGATAGAGCGGCTGGGGCTGGAAAAATACCAGGACAACATGTACTGGGCAGCCCGCGTTGTTAAAGGAGGTGAGGCCAGACAGATATGGATCGACGCAGAGGCAGGAGAGACATTCCTGAACCAGAAAGAATAAGAGATTAAAAGGGAGGAGGTGAAAAGGAAAAGTGAAAGGAGAAGAAGGCAAGATCAAAAAGCACAGAAAAAGGAAAGGCAGAGTAAACTGGCTGAAACGGAGCCTGGCAGTCTGTTTGGCAGCGGCAACGCTGATGACAGGCGTAGGGCTGGAAAGCGTGTTTGCAGATGAAGCGGTAAGTACCGGCAAAGTCGAGACACAGCAGAGTGCACAGACAGAAGTTCAGACACAGGCGGAGACAGGCGAGGCAGATGAGAATACAGCCGCAGCTAATGCAGCTGACCCTGCAGATCATAACAATGCCCCGGAAAGTGTGACAACGGGCGGAGAGGCAGATAAAGCAGAGGCTGCAGATGAAGGGCAGACAACAGATGTGGTGAATACAGATGAGGTGTCAGAAGGGCAAGCTCCATCCGGACAGTCGGCAGATAATAAACAGAATGCAACTGGGACAAAAGTAGAAACTAATACAGAAGAGACTGTACAAAAACCGACTGGAACACAGGCAGAGGAAAGTGTAGGGGATACGCCGAAAGCAATTACACTGCCTGTACTGGAAAAAGCTCTTCTGGCAGCACAGAATGCGACAGATGCCCCTAAAATTACAGTGCATCAGTATGCGAATGAGAGCAATACAATAAATCTTAGAGAAGGAGAATTAGAAACAAATCTTCCCAAATTTAAAGGAGGTTCTCTTGCAGAAGGAGATACAGAAGAAATTCCTGACTATGTACCTGATGCAGATGAACCGGCAAGAATTTTTAAGCAGGCAGCTTTTGTGTATAAAAATGCAGAAGATAATATGGTTTGGCTGACAGGACTTTATCCGCATAAAAACGATACAACCGGAAAGTATGATTGGTACTACACAACAAAAAAGACAGATGAGAATAATCCTTCCGGTGATCCTAATGATCCGTTGGAAGAGGTGGAAGTTGGCTATCTTTTGCCAGAGAATACGGAAATTCGGTTTTATTACGAGTTGACAGGAGAAACCTTGTATACAGTTGAAACGTCCGGTGTAGCCGGAAGCTTTAATTTGAGCCTTACAGGCGGTGAGAATCAGAATGGAACATTTAAGGCAAAAGCAGGTGCTAAAATTATTGCAACTTTAAATGTAGCAAATACTATATGGTGGGCAGAATGTTTGTTAAAAGGGGCGTCCACAGAATATGGGAAATGGGGCTTTTTCAGAGATGACATTCAAGATAATAAGCAACCGTCGGCATATAGGGATCCTTCATATACTCATGGGAAAAAGATAGATGACAAAGGAAATTACCAGTTTGAATTTACGATGCCGAAAGAAAATTTATCGTTGACTATGACATCTCATCAATGGGAAGGAGCAGATGCAATTTCCTGGTTTGGTCTTTGGGCAATGGAAAGAGAACAGGAAGGTTCGCCAGAGTATGGAGCTACCCGCATTTATACCTATAGTAAGACTTCCAGTAGTAACACTACTCCGGACGTTACGGAATTAAAGTATAGCGATACAAGCCCAACAAATGGATTTGGAACCTGGCATTTGGGGGGCAGGCCTCTAATGACCTATGAAGCCTATTATAAGAAATTATCTTGGCCCGAAACTTCTTATCGAAAGATGTTGGCTGGGAATTTGCCAGGTAGTACTAATGGACTTCCTAATGTAGGGCCGGGGGTTGAAGGAAGTAAAGGATTATGGTCAACTCAGGTGGATCAGGCTGGAACCTCAAAAAATATTCCTGTTGGAGAATTTGTTCCTGGCGGAACGGTGGTATTCGGTCTAGAAGTATCAAGGGCATTGCAGGATACAGGTTCTTCTAGTGGAAAGTATCTTTGGAGAAACGTTCCAGCGACTTTAAGTCTGGATATTTACCGAGACGAAGATTTTTCCGGAGGTAATTTTGATCGTTATACTCTTATTATGCCGAAAAAGGCAGGTACATCTGTTTCAGAGGAAATACCGGGAGGCGGGAAAATAACAATAGAATGCAGAACGGTTCATGACGAGAATGCTACAGATTTATGGGGCAAACGGTTGGATGCAGGATACGGCAAGCCAACGATGATGTCTGCGTTAAATAAACCGCAGTGGTATACTTATAAAATTACAGTTTCAGGAATTATTTCAAATTTCAAAATTGTATATAACATGTACCATACATCACAGTCAAATCATTTCATTAATGCTCTGGATGGAACGGTGGAAGGAAGTGATGTTTCCACTGTTTCTAATAGAAAAGATCCAAGCAAAGTAAAGGGAGATTTTATCTATTACGCTAAAGGGAGAACTTATAATCCAGGTGGAACGGCAGTTGATAATCCAGGAACAATTGGTTATTATCCGTTGAGAGAGGGACTTAAAATTGAGACAGCAGAAAGAGCAGATAAAACGGGATATAATAAAAATGTTAATTGGATTTTGCTTGGAGCACAGGTGCAGGAGGGATACAGTAAACCTGAGATTACAATGGAAAAAGGAAATGCAAGCCAAGCAGGATTTTCTGTAGAAGAACAGAACCGACTGGCAGACGGCCGTTATGTATATAAAGTGGCGCTCACCGGCACTCAGAAAAATGACTGGGAAAATCCAACAGGAAGGCTAAGCATGGTGTCAGAGCCGATACAATTTTCAGTAAAGTATGGGACAAATGAAAATGGTATTTTCAAAGAACATACAACTCCAGACTATACACTTCAATATGATGAAAATGAAAATTATATTATTCTGCCATATCTTCCAAATGGAGTTACGAGTTTGAAAGGATATAATGTAGAAATTTGGACAACTGGAGATAACGTGGAGAAGGTGGCAAATCTCAAGCACAAAGATATCTACCCTGATTCAGCAGAAACCATTTGGATGCCGGCAACAGTTATGAATGTAAGAGACATTTACAAGTATCTGACAACTCATAATATAAACGGTAATGTCGATGATAATGGTGCCCTCAAAGCAGGTGTTACACAGTATGATATTCGCCTGATTCCAGAGATAGCAGGCGACGGAGATGCGGCATGGCTAGTAGATGGAATTGGCTATAATACATATCAGCAAACAGGATGGTTTGATGATTGGAACAAAGATCCCGATAAAGGAGTAACGGAAGACTTTGCCGGAAAATATTTCGGGGACAAGGAGACAAGATATATAGATGGTTATATTAATAGTACGGTGGTATTTAGCAATTATCCTGAAGCATTTCTTGATCCCGATACACAGGAGAGATATGTTCTCCAAAGAGATGTAAGTGTTACAAGTGGGATAGCTTCTCAGGCTAAAACGGTACTTGGATATTTCTACTATATTAACCAGGCAGAATTGATTGGAATCGGTACACCAGATTACTTGACAGATAATGCACTGGCAAATGACCCGGCTGCAAAGAGTCAAATGGATAGGCTGAGACAGTGGGCATTTGACAATAAGCAGAATAAATATACTGGCGTAAAAGGACGAACAGATAATGTTTTCAAATTACCAGATGGAGTAGTTATGCCTCAAGAAATCAATACTTCCAGTGGCATTATGAAGTGGGCCGGATGGAAGTTTGGTAAATTGGAGGATAATGGAACGCTTTCTAAAATTTACAATTATAAAGTTCCTGATAATGTAAAAGAGGTAAATCTTTATGATCTGTATCAACAAGAAGGCGGAAAAGAAGTCTGGGAGGGAATCTTTGGAACTGGAATCGGTACACAACGGGTCAAAGGACATGGAATTGTTCTTGTGCCAACATATAGCGGAGCGAAGATAGAGCCTGCTGGAGATACGCAGAGAACTGTCGAGACTTACACGGGCGGAAACGCGGATATGGATATTAATAACGGAAGCTTTACCCTCAGTGCAGACTTTAGTTTTATAGGGAATAAAGAAAATTTGAAACAGGAGGGTGTCGGCTTTGCAATAATTAAAAGTCAGACAGGCGGTACAACACAGGTAGTCGGCTCCGGAATGCTACAAGGTGATGAGATAAAATATCTACAGGGTTCTTATATTAGCAACGGACAATTAACGATGGATATTAAGGATATCATAATTGAAGATGGAACACTATCTCTTTCATGCCATGTTGTAAGTATTGATCAAGGAGGAACGCCAACTATTCGTTATGAGAATGATAATGACGCTACTTATGCGATATATGCATGGTCATCAGGAAATAGTATAACAATTCCATCTAAAGATGATATAGATGTCTCAAATGGAATTGACGGAGATGAAATGATGTGGATTGTTAATACCGGATCTAATATTCCTGGAGATACAAATACAGTTAAGGTTCTTCCTAAGGCAGTATCTACGATTGAAGAGCAGCAGGTACCTGGTGGTGAAGCAATTCAGCAGATTGAAAGTCTGGATCCTATAGTAACAAATGCAGAAACAGATTTTGATGTTACCGGAAGCTTCCAGGCAGATCCTTGGTATCCAGTGGATTTACAGATTGGCGATAATGCAGCTTCAGAAGCAAAAGTACATATTGCACTTTACAAGAAGAATCCAGATAGTAATCCACCAGATTGGCATAGCTGGGCTTTTGATGGAGATTTAACAAGCGGAGCAGGTGTTGCAGGTTCTACAGAGCAAAAGACAAATAAAGGAAGGATTGATTTCGGAGGCGATGGAGAGGCTACTGTCACATTCCCTATTTTTAATCAGATAAATCCTACTAATGGTAATCCGACCGTTTCCTGGCAGTGGGATGACAGGGCCAAGTACTGTATCGTGGCGTGGAATGAATCTAATAAAGATCTGGCGGGAGATAATCCAACATTTACTGAAAACAATTTATGTCCGGGAGGAGCACAGTCTGATGAAGCACCTAGTGTAACATCAGAAATTCAACTGCAGTGGCAGGAGAGCAACTATTATGTTTACATACCGGCTAACGTAATCCTGACAGAGGATGAAGCTAATGTAAGCGGAGGATCTGAAGGCTATGCAGGAGCAGCAGCAACAATTCGTTATAAGAACCCAAGTAGCGGGAATCCGGCAGAAGGCAACAATGAAAAAGACCAGCCAGAAGTAGAGGTTAAGGTAGAGGCTGATAAAGCTATGACAGAAGAAGCCACTGGAAACAAAACCATGACAATGGGAATTTACGGAACAGATGGTACAAAACGCCAGATAACTCAAGAAAGTCCGGATCCTACAGCTGGAACAAAAGGGAATTATGCTTGGGTAGGTGTATTGAAAAATGCAGGTGATTCAACAGAAACAACAGCAGACACCAAAGAAAGCGTTCCAACAGGAAAAAGTATTTCTTATCAGATTAATGCCAAAACCAATAATGGAGATGCCAGAGGAACAAGCTATACGGGAACTGTAGAGTATATTCTGACACTTCGGGATTATGTAAGGCCAACATCATAAAACAGCAGATGGAGGAAAAGAGATGAAAACATCTAAAGTAATCAGAAAAGTACTGGTATGTGCCGGACTCTGTCTGCTGCTGGCGGTAGCTCCCTTAGGGAGCGCTAAGGCCGCCGGAGTGGACAGTGGAGTTAATGTAACGTATGTTGCAAAAGAGACTCAGGGAATCGGCGGAGACGGCAGCGAAGGAAGCAGCACGATCAACGCCGGGAAACGCACTAGTCCGGTACGGACAGGAGATGCCTCCTTACCCATAGCATATCTGGCTATGGTTATGATATCAGCAGGAGCAATTTTACTGATCCTGCTGAAGGATAAAAAAGAAGAAAAAGAGGAGGAAAGTGCATTCTAAAAAATGCACTTTCAAGACACACGGAAATCCATCAGCCGGGAAAAAAGAGATGGAGGGGAACAGGATGGAGAGGCCATTCAAACAATAAAAAAACACAGAGAAAAGGAGAAAAAGAAGTATGAAGAAGAGATTAGCAACATTAGCAATTTTAGGAGCAATGACAGTGAGTGCAGTAGCACCGATGAGCGTATTTGCGGCAAATCCAGAACAACATAAGACGGACGTAATGTATGTAACAGGAGCGGTAACACCAGGTGGTGGGGATGCAGGATACTATGTAACAGTACCAGCAGATATTGTATTTACAGACACAGTAAAAACTGGCGCACAAAAACTGGAATTAAAATCTACAGATCCAGATAGAGCTCTTTCAGATGATTTACTTGTATCTGTAACGGTATCTTCAGAAAAGTTAGGTTACTTGGAAAGCGATGGAACAGCGACTAGTGAAAAACTGGAGTATAATGTAAACTATGGTGGTTCACCAACAGAGACTATATTAAACAAAGATAACCATACAGATGTTTTAGCTGGAACTTTGAGCAAATCAGCACCGGCTATTAATGGTACAGCAACTTTAACATCTGAAGTTAAAAATGTACCGGTAGGAACAGAATTTAAAGATGTGTTGACCTACGAAATTGAGCAGACAAGCCCAACCATCTAAAATTAGTGAAGCTAGGGTGAATCATTCCTTTAGTCCGCTTACAGCAGAAAGCAGTGTGAGTAAAATGATATTTTGTAATTTTCTTACAATGAGTATAATAAAAAAGGAGAGCACAGGGTGGAAAGGAATGTAGGAGCAATATTTAGTAAGAACGGTAACGTCAAGGTGAGCTTAAAATTCATTTTGAAAGCCTCTTAAAAATTGCTTAAAGAAGAACAGGGAGCCGGAAGGATCTGGCTCCCTGTTTTAAAAAAATTTCTCTAAACAGGTTTAAAGGAATGCCTATAAAATAATACGAAAAAAGGCTGCTCCGGTATGAGGAGCAGATCCAGAAAAGGGAACAGGAGAAACTCATGAAGTATTTTATACAGTTTGATGCAATAACAAAGAATATTAAGGAGCAGCGCTCCTTTCAGGATAAAAAAGGTCATCCGTGGCCTTACCTTACCATCGAAGAATATAAGGAACTTCCGGAAAAGGAAAGACGCATTGCCGGGGATTTAAGACGGCAGGATTCCGGAAGTGCAGAGCTTACTTTAGAAGACGGGGAAGCCCTGACAGGGCTTTATGAATATCGCCCGGGGAAGCGGTGGAACGAAAAGACCATTGGTTATCTTCCGGTTGTACCGGAAGGAGAGGGGGATGAGCCGGTCTGTTGTGTGAGAATCTTAGGACGCTCCCTGGTAAAGACCATCCTTTTGCCCCTGTTGCTTTTGTGCCTCCTGGCAGGGATTGTGCTGGGATTTTTGTGGTATCTAAGGGATGAAGAGGTTCCGGGACTGGATGAAGCCCAGATTGCCTACCATGTGGAAGGGATGGTAAATAAGGATCCAAGCCAGATCATGCTGCCGGGAATCAGTCAGATCACAGCCCGGGCAGGGGAGGAGCATGTGGAGCATGTTCTCTTTAATCCGGAAGGCAATCCCTGTTATTTCAAATTCCACCTTGTACGCAATGATACTGGGGAAGAACTTTACACTTCCGGACTTGTGGAGCCGGGAAATGCGGTTATGGAGTTCGACCTTACAGAACCTCTGGAAGCAGGAAGTTATGAAGTAACAGTACAGGTGGAGACTCATCCGGTGGATGATCCGGAAGGCGAAATGAACCAAGGGGCGATCAAGACTACCCTGGTAGTGGAATAGGAACAAAAGAGAAGGGAATGAAAAGTCTATGAGCAGAAGATTAGTGGAGAAAGAGCTGGAAACCAGCAGTAAAACTTACAGCAGGAAAGAAGGCTGTTGGAATTACATTCCGGCAGGGATGGCGGAAGAAGAGGAGATTACGCCCCAGAAGATTATAGGGGATATCGGGTACCGTTCAAAGAAAGAAGAGGCAGCGTTCCTGCTGGGAGAGGAAGGGACGGAAGTGGCGGTAAACCCCTTTAAGGCTAAACTGGGATACGGACAGAAAGTACTGGGATATATCCCCTGTGAGGAGGAAGACGGGGGAGTGATCTATGTACGGGTGATCGGAAAGAGCTGGGGAAAGATTCTGATTCCGCTGGTAATTCTGCTGGCGTTGATCGCCGGCGGACTCTGGTGGTATTTTGCCCAGAACCGGGGGCCGGATCTGGACGATTCAGCCATGGCTTATCAGATGCCGGGCGGTCTGAAGAATGAGGATCCAAGCCAGATCATGCTTCCCGGATTCGGAACCATCGATATGGAAGCAGGTCAGAGGACGGTTCATGCAGCATTGTCCAATCCGGAGGGAAATCCCTGTTACTTCAAATATACAGTAAGTCTGCAGGAAGGAGGAGATGTCCTCTATGAGAGTGGATGGCTGGAGCCGGGAACGGCAGTGACAAAATGGGAGATCGCGGAAGAACTGGAGCCGGGAGATTATCCGATTTCCCTTTTGGTGGACACTGGAAGTCTGGATGATTATCAGCAGGAAATGAATAAAGGAACCATTAATGCTACCCTGCATGTGGAGTAAAACCATGAAGAGAGAACAAAAGAAGAAAGGATTCCGGCAGGCTGTATTACTGTTAATGGGAGTATTTGTTTTATCGGCCCTTGCAGGATGCGGGAAGAAGCCGGCAGAGGCACAGGAAGTCACCAAGGCGGAGGGGACGCTCCGAATCGGGGAGGAGATTACCCTCTATATAGAAGATACCCAGTACATGTCTCAGGTAAAGCCGCCAAGTCCCATGGGATATTATGACTATTATCCGGAAGAAGAAGGCTGGAGGTATCTGGTGGTATCGGGGACGACAGAGAACCGAAGCGGAGAAGATTTCAACCCAAAGAGATGCTATGTGGAAGGATACGTGGATGGCGAACCAAGGGAAGGAAAACTCCTCATTTTGGCGGCTCCGGGGACAGAATTTTGGGATACTCTGCCGGCAGACAGCAAGAAGGGAAGCTGGGATTTTTACTTGTTTACCCTGATCAGAGAAGAGGAAGAGCCGGAGGAACTTGGGTTTTTCTATAATGACGGTTTTACAGAAGCAAAAGAAGGAGAAAAATGGGATCATAAGATTACCCTGGAGCTGTTCGAGTAAAAGAATAGGCAGAAGGAGAAAAGGAAGCCATGTCAGAAAAAAAGAAATTACCGCAAACAGAGGAGATCGCCCGTTATATTGAAGAGATGGAGATCCGGAAGAAAGTAATCGGAGGCTGGGAAGAAGAGGATGTGCTGGAGCACATCCGAATAATCAGCGGGAAGTATGAAGAAGTGATCCGGAGCATGCAGGCGAAGATAGAGGAACAGGCGGAGGAAGAGGAAGAGAGGAAGAAGGAATACGGGAAAAAGAGTACGGAACTGATTGACAGCATGGCCCAGATCCGAGAGTATCGGGAGCATATGCTGGGGAAAGCCAAAGAGGAGGCAGAAGAAATTTTAAAAGCAGTCCGGGAGCAAGAAAAAGAGAGGGAAGAGCGGATCCGGGAATTAAAAGTGATGTATGAAAAGGAGCGGCAGGAATATCAGAAAAAGGCAGGGCTTTTGAAGGAGCAGGGGCGCATTTTCAGCGAGAATGCCCGGAAGATTTTGGAGGAGATAGAGGCGCTTCATGACGGAATGGAATAGGAAGGAAATAAAAGAAGAGAGCCCGGTGGAACAGGCAGTTTCCAGTCGGATAGAAGAGATCCGAACAGAAAAGCGGGGCTGGAAGAAGTGGGCAGCAGGGACCGGAGCAATGGCTTGTGTACTTTTTTTACTGTCTCATGTGTTTTTCGGACTTGCTGTTGTAGAAGGTTCTTCTATGGTTCCCGGATATCAGGATCAGGATCTGACCCTTTACGGAAAAGTCCGTGGGGAATTGAAACGAGGAGATGTGGTGCTTGCCAGGATACAGGATGGGAGGACACTGATCAAACGGGTCATTGGGCTTCCCGGAGAAGAAATTTATATAGAGAAAGAAAGCGGAGGAGTATACATAGATGGGGATAAACTGGAAGAACCTTATATACAGGGACAGACAAGCCCCGGGATTGGTCAGGAAAATCCGTTGACGCTGCAAGAAGGGGAATACTTTATTATGGGAGATAATCGGGAGAATTCTTCCGATTCCAGATATTACGGACCAGTGAAAGAAGGGCAGATCAGAGGAAAAGTCTTATGGTCCTTAAGGAAGGATTAGGAGAAAGAACAGGAAAAAGGGGAGGAAAAACAGGAGGAAAGGAAGTGGAAAGGATTGGAAAAGAAAAAAGTAAAGAAAGTACTTCCGCTGCTGATGGCGGCGACCGTAGTATTTTCGGGATTCTCAACAGCGTGGGCAGAAGAGCCGTCAGGGGAGCAGGGATTGGGACAAGCTAATGAAGTAGAAATGTCAGGCGAGCCGGAGGTTTCAACGGAACCGGAGGTCCCGGAGGAACCAGAGACACCGACAGAACCGGAAACTCCGGAAGTTCCAACGAAGCCGGAAGAACCGGAGATTGCAGAGGAACCAGAGACACCGACGGAACCGGAAACTCCGGAAGTTCCAACGGAGCCAGAGACACCGGAAGAACCGGAAATTCCAGCGGAGCCGGAAACGCCAACGGAACCGGAAGAACCGGAGATTCCAGAGGAACCAGAGACACCGACAGAGCCGGAAACTCCGGAAGGTTCAACGGAGCCGGAAACGCCAATGGAACCGGAAGAACCGGAAATTCCAGCGGAGCCGGAAACACCAACGGAACCGGAAGAACCGGAGATTTCAGAGAAACCAGAGACACCAACCGAACCGGATAACGGGTCAGATGAAGAGACAAAACCGATTGCTCCGTCGCCATCTGTACCGCAGACAGGATGGAATCCACAGGTACTGCCAGTGACGGGAAATCAAAAGGAAAGATTCCTGGAAGAGTTTACTCCATCAGAACGGCTCATTCCCAAGGTTTTACGGATAAAGTACAGTACAGATATGCCTCTTGAGAATATTCCGCCCTTTATTACTACAGAGATGATCACAGGAGCTTTGAAGGTACAGGATGAATACGGCTATCCGGCTTCTGTAACGATTGCTCAGGTTATTCAGGAATCCGGATTTGGAAAGTATGGTCCTTATGGTGAGAAGGGACAGGGGCTTTCCTACTTGGCCTTTCAGTACAATAATCTTTTCGGAGTCAAAGGGACAGGGCCGGCCGGGTCTGTTCAGATGAAAACAGGGGAAGAAACAGAAGAAGGGAGAAGCTATACCATTCGGGCAGGATTCCGGATGTACCATACATACAGCGAAAGTATGGAGGACAGGGCAAAACTTTTGAAGGAAGTATATAGTGATCTGATCGAAGGGGTAACGGATGCCAATACTTTTGCCATGAGGATCGGAAGCCGTTGGGCAACGGACGTTGATTACGGAAAAAGCCTGATCCGGCAGATGGAAACTTATGATCTCTATCGTTTGGACCGAATGACACTGGAGACTTTTGACAGTCTGCTTGGAGAGTTTGCAGATCCATGTCCGGGGTCACAGGTAACAAGCAGATTCGGGTGGCGGCAGTGGAGCCATTCCTATCATAAAGGGATTGACCTTGGAACCGGCAGTGAAAATATCCCTACCTATGCGGTGGCAGCAGGAACAGTGATTGAAGCAGGCTGGGGCGGATCCGCCGGCAACTGGATCATCATTGACCACGGAGAAGGAATTGTGACAAAATATATGCATCACAGCGAGATGTATGTCAAAGAAGGAGACAGGGTGGAAAAGGGAGAGCAGATCGGTTTAAGCGGAACCACAGGGCGTTCTACAGGGAATCACCTGCATTTCCAGTTGGAGATAGACGGAGAAGCAATTGACCCGGAACCATATCTTTTCCCAGAGGAAAGCGGACTGAACAGTCAGGACTAAAAGAACATCAGCAAAATGGCAGTAATCCTCTTTTTTACTTGACATAAGTATATGTCATCGATATAATAGATGACATAAAGATAATGTGAGTGAAATAGTAATTGAAAAATATAGAAGGAATAGTAAATTACACATATTCAAAAGGAGGAATACTATGTTAGAAAAACAGGATATTGAAATAATACGGTCGATTATGCAGGAGTCGGAAGAGCGGATAATGGAAAGAGTCGATCAGAAGCTGCAGAGAGCGCTGCGTGAGACAGAGAATGGTTTACTTGAGGAAATGGACAGGATGAGAGAAAGCCTGGAAGAGAAAATTGCAAATGTCGATAAAAAGGTAGATAATCTGGAAACTTATTACAGGATAACAAAGCTTGAAAACGATAATACCTCCATTTTATTAAAAATAGTGGGGGACCTGCAGGAACGGGTGACCGTGCTGGAAAAGAAAACAGCATAATATACAAAACAAACGGATCAGACAGAGCACAGGATCAATGTGCTGTCTGGTCCGTTTGATAATAGAAATGAAAAAGATCAGAGCGCTTCTTTGATTCGCAAAACAGCGTCTTCAAGAATGCCGTTTACGTCAGCGCCCTGGATATCCAGGTTTTCAGCCTGAAAGCAGAGCACTTCCGGTATACTGTAAAAGGCATCAGACAGAGCCTTTACATAATCGTAGCCCAGGTTTCGGTCTGCGATAGGTCCGCCTGCTGTTGTCACATAAATGATACGTTTTGCTTTGCAAAGTCCCAGGGGAATACCGTCCGGGGAATACTGGAAGGTTACGCCGACTACTGTAACATGTTCGAGATATATCCTTAAGATGGAAGGAAAAGCCAGATCCCAGTAGGGCGCTGCAATAACAATTTCATCTGCGGCAGCAAACTGGGCTGCATAGCGAAATAGAGGATCTGAAAAATTTTTGGATGAAATAAGCTGGTTTCGCTTTTCTAACAGTTCCAGATCCAAAGGGGAAAGTTGTTCATGGCCAAGATGGACTTCTTCTATCTGTCCGTTTAATTTTTTCAGAACTTCCTGTGCCAGTAAACAGGTGCGTGAGCAGGGTCTTACGCAGGCATTGACAAATAATATTTTTTTCATGTTGACTCCTTTTTTGTTCAAATAATACTACCCTCTTTTTGCAAGAGTATATCCTTTGTGAAAAGAGAGTGGAGCGGATAAAGGATACGCTGTGATTTTACGATATACTTCCCTTATTTATTTGTCAAGACAGGGTTGTATGTTTCAAAACATCCGTAAATGTTTACAAATGGTTTTGGTGGTTGCTATAATAATAGCAGCCATTCTTTTGTATGGTAATGTTTATATGGCGGATGGAAATTATGTACATGGAGAAAGATTTATGGATAAATATACGGTTCTTTTGGTAGACGACGAAGAAGAAGTTATACAGGTGATCATGAAGAAGATCAATTGGGAGGGGCTTGGGTTTTCTGTGATCGGCTATGCAAACAATGGCGTAAAGGCGTTTGAAATGGTAGAGGAGTTCCAGCCGGATGTAGTCATGACGGATATAAAGATGCCATATATGGACGGTATGGAACTGGCGGGACGGATCAAGGAGGAGTTTCCGGCAACTAAGCTTTTGATCTTTACCGGGTTTGACGAGTTCGAGTATGCCAAGGAAGCAGTACACCTGGAGGTAGAAGAATATATTTTGAAGCCGGTCAATTCACTGGAGCTTACAAATGTATTTACTCAATTGAAAATAAAGCTGGATCAGGAGATCAGTGAGAAAAGAAATACGGAAATCCTTCAGAAATATTATATGGAATCCCTGCCTCTTTTGCAGGCGAACTTTTATTCTACCTTGATAGAAGGAAGGATTATGGAGGGAGATCTTCCCAAATATATTGAAGATTATCAGATTTCCCTGAAAGGGCCGTTTTTTTGCTGTGTTGTGATCCATACATCCTCAAGGCAGGTTCCAAAGAATATGAACCCGGTGCTTTTGGCGACTTCTGTTCAGAAGCAGGCAATGGAACGATTGGGCGGTAAATGGCATCCAAAATATTTTTCCTATCTGGGAAATACAGTGATGATCGCACAGCTGAAGAATGAAAATGAGGTATCAGATCTGACAGACGAGTGCGATCGCTTCTGCCGCTATGCCAGTCGTATGATCGGAGCGGTGGTTATCATTGGAGTAGGACAGGTGTGCAGCGATATCCTGGAGTTGTCCCAGTCCTATAACGGTGCCAGGGAGGCGGTTTCTTACCGTGCAATATATGGCGCCTGCAGGGCGATCAACATTAAGGAAATTGCGCCTTCTGAAACGGGAAGAGCCGTTACGGCTAATGATGCGGAGTTATCGGAACTGTTTAAGAAGATTCGGATCGGATCACCTCAGGATGTGACGGAAGCTGTGGATAAGTATATGGATCGGATGTCTTTCCCCGATAAATCTTTGCAGTATCATCATATTGCTGTGATGGAGATGGTGAGCGCTCTGTACCGGTTTGTATCTAATAATGATCTGGTTGTGGAAGAATTTTCAGGGGATACAAGACAGCTGTACAGTAATCTTCTGGATCTGGAGCCGGAGGCTCTGCGAAAATGGCTGTTGGACATCAGTCTTTTATTTCGGGAAAACTTGATGAATGCAAGAAGCCGCTCCAGTAAATCTTTTGTATTCAGGGCCAAAGAATATATTGATAATCATTATTTTGAAGAGGAATTATCTTTGGACAGCATCTGTGATCTGCTGGGTGTTTCCAATTCCTATTTCTCAACCATTTTCAAAAAGGAGACAGGGCAGTCGTTTATCGGGTATCTGACCAGTTACCGAATGGAGAAGGCGGCGCATTTGCTGCTGGAAACAGCGGAGAAAAGTTACATGATAGCAAAAAGTGTAGGATATGCGGATCCAAATTATTTCAGCTATGTATTTAAGAGGCAGTTTGGAGTGTCACCGTCAAAATACAGGACGGAGCAGGAGGAAAAGTGAAGAAAAAATATTTCAGATATTTACAAAAATTAAAGCCAAGAGGGATACAGTCGGTTTTAATGATCGTTCTTTCTGTAATTTCTATTTCAATTATGATAGTTTTGGGTCTGATCCTGTATATGCGATTTTCCACTCTGTCCAGAGAAGATATGGTGCAAAGCACGCAGAAGCTGACAGAACAGGCGGGAGAAAGCATGGAGGATTATCTGGTGAGTATGCGCCAGATATCTGATGTCCTGTATTATAATATCATTAAGGAAAATGATTTTTCCAACCAGGATCAGGTGATTCAGGAAGGAATGAATCTCATGTACGAAGCAAACCGGGAAAATCTAAGAAGTGTTGCTTTGTACAACAGTTATGGAAGTCTTATGGCAGCGGAACCGGTGGTGTCTGAAAAGGCAGATCCCAATGTAACACAGCAGGATTGGTATGTGAAAGCGATGGAAGAAGTGGAAAATGTGCATTTTTCTACTCCTCATATTCAAAATCTTTTTGATGATAACAGTCTGCGTTACTATTGGGTCATCTCTTTAAGCCGTGCAGTAGAGATTACGGAAGACGGAGTGACCAGACTGGGGGTTCTTCTGGTAGATATGGATTATTCGGGCATTTCCCGGATGATGAATAAACTGAATACAGATAATAACGGACAGTATTATTATTTGTGTGACAGTAACGGTGAGATTATTTATCACCCCAGGCAGATCCAGATCAGTGATGGAATTAGCAGTGAAAACAGCAAGGGCGCTGCAGAATACAAAGACGGAGTTTATGATGAGAAGTTTGAAGGGGAGAGGCGGAAAGTCGTTGTCAATACAATAAGCTACACCGGCTGGAAGCTTGTAGGGGTAATTCCCTATTCAACTTTTACACATGGAATGATCGATATCCGGTATTTTATCGTAATGATCATTCTTGTGATGATTATGATGCTGTGTGCGATCAACCGGGTTGTTTCACAGAGGATATCAAGGCCTGTCCTTCTGTTAAATGAGTCAGTCAGGGAATATGAAGCGGGAAAAAAGCCGGAGATTTATACTGGAGGTTCGCCTGAGATCCGGCATCTGGGACAGTCCATTCAAAATTCTTATGAACAGATCGACCGTCTGATGAAGGAGATTGTTCTGGAGCAGAACGAGCGGAGAAAGAGCGAACTGGATGCATTACAGAGTCAGATTAATCCTCATTTTCTATATAACGCTCTGGAATCTATTACCTGGATGGTGGAAGGCGAGCGTAATGAGGAAGCAGTATTTATGATTTCACAGCTGGCCCGCCTGTTCCGGATCAGCCTTTCCAAGGGACGTACAGTGATCAGCATTCGGGATGAGCTTCAGCATGCGAAAAGCTACATGAATATCCAGAAGATTCGTTATAAAAATACATTTTCAGTGAAATTCGATGTAGATGAAGAGGTTTATTCCTACTGTACAGTGAAACTGATCCTTCAGCCGATTTTGGAAAACGCTATTAATTACGGTGTCAGCAGTATGGATGACTGCGGAGAGATCAGGGTGACCGGAAGGAAAGAAGGGGAAGTCATTATCCTTGCAGTAGAGGACAATGGACTTGGCATGTCGGAAGAAGAGGTGGAATTTGTGCTCACGGACAGCAACCGGATCCATAAGCATGGTTCGGGAGTTGGGCTGATCAATATCAACAACCGGATCCAGATTTTATTTGGAAAAGAATACGGGCTTGTAGTAGAGAGTGAGCCAGATGAAGGAACAAAGGTTTCCATCCGCATTCCGGCAGTTCCATACACAGAGGAAAACGGAAAGATTCTGGAAAACGGATATATATTAAGTAAAGAGAAGATCAATGATATAGAAGAGAAGACAAAGGAAAGCAAAGATGAAGAATGACAAGAAAACGTTTATTCTGATCGAGGCGGTGCTGGCAGTACTTATTCTCGTGTTGGCGATTGTTATGATCAGCGAGAAGAGACAGGATGACAGGTACAAGATTTCAGTTGTTGTTCCAAATTCCGATGACCGGCAATGGTCAGCTTTTAAATATGGCCTTAGAATGGCTGCCGCTGACAATAACATAGAGATGTCTGTGGCAAGTACAGCAGAGACACTGACAGCCCAGGAGGAAGAGCGTTTGCTCCGGGATGAGATCGAAAACGGGGCGGATGCGCTGATCCTCTATCCGGTACCAGGAGAAGAAACAGAAGAAATGCTGCAGGAGATTGGGAAGAAAGTTCCCATTATGCTGGTGGGTTCTGCTTTAGCAGATGGGGAAGACACTGTGTTCCCGGTGACAGAACCGGATCATTATACCATGGGAAAAGCCTTAGGGGAGGAATTGATAAAAGATTATGAGGGGAAACTTGACGGTAAAACACTGGGAATCCTGTCTGAAACAACAGATTCGGCAGCAGTGATAAGCCGGGAGATGGGATTTCGGAATGCCCTGGCAGATTCAAATGTCAGGATCCGGTGGGCGGTAGGACATCCCTTTACAGAAGGCGGAGAGAGCTTTCTTGGAGTGCAGCCGGCGGTCGATATTATTGCGGCGCTGGATGACAGCAGCCTGACGGCAGCAGGAGAATGTGCGGCCTCAGACAGTCTCCACGGCGCACGGATTTATGGAATCGGAAATTCCACAGAAGCGGCTTATTATCTGGACACCGGTGTGGTGGAATGTCTGCTGGTAGCAGATGAATTTAATCTGGGATATCAGAGTCTTAATGAAATAGCCAAAGAACTGGATGATTATCTGTATCACATGCAGAGTATAGAAGTGTATCATACTATCATACGAAAGGAAGAACTGTTTTCTGAAGAAAATCAGGAAATTCTTTTTACAATGAGTCAGTAGAAAATGAAAGGAAGCGCAATGAAGAAAAAGAGAATTTTGTCGGCGGGAATCATTCTGGGAACGGCAGCATTGCTTCTTAGTGCCTGCGGGAATCAGCAGCAAAATCAGGAAAACCGGCTTTATATAGGAGTTACTTACTACAATCAAAGTGACACTTTTTTAAATGAGATGCTTGACTCTTTTAAAGCACAGTTAGAAGAGATGGAGGTTGGCGGCACAGTGCCTGCTGTGACGGTGAGAGATGCCGCGGGGCTGCAGAAGACGCAGAACGACCAGGTGAAAGAACTGATTGACGCCGGCTGTAATGTACTGTGCGTCAATCTGGTAGACCGGGCAGATCCGTCGGATATCATCGATCTGGCAAGAGAGTATGATGTGCCGATTATTTTCTTTAACCGGGAACCGGTGGCGGAGGATCTCATGCAGTGGGACCGGCTTTACTATGTAGGAGCAGATGCGAAGCAGTCCGGGGTGATGCAGGGAGAGCTGGCAGCAGACGAGATATGGGAAAATGAGCAGATCGACCGCAACAAGGATGGGAAGATTCAGTACGTTGTGCTGGAAGGAGAGGCAGGACACCAGGATTCCGTTATCCGTACAGAAAATTCAGTGAATACGCTGCAGCAGAAAGGAATTGCACTGGAAAAGTTAAGTTACGAGATTGCAAACTGGAACAGAGCACAGGCGGAGAACCGGATGGAGCAGATGATCGGTCAGTATCAGACCAGCATTGAGCTTGTGCTGGCGAATAATGATGACATGGCGCTGGGAGCGATAGATGCTTATGAAAAGCTGAATTACAGTGAAACTTCAAGGCCTGTGATCTTTGGCATAGACGGAACAGATGATGGATTGAAAGCGATTCGGGATTCCAAGCTTACAGGGACAGTGTATAATGATAAAGAGGGACAGGCGGAAATGATGGCCAAGCTGGCAGCGGCTCTTGTATCGGGGGAGGGAATGGAAGATCTTCCTTTTGAAAACGACCGCTATCTTATGGTCCCTTATTTTAAGGTGACACCGCAGAATATAGAGGGGCTTCTGGGAGAAGAAAATATCAGTCCGGAAGCAAACGAAAGGGGATAAATTTGACATTTTACTGCTTATAAGTTAAAATAAAGCGACAAATTACATCGAAGAATCAAATATCCTGGAAAGACTATGTTATAAGGGAAAAAAGGGGAAGGAGATTACGCGATGTATAAAAAAGGTTCTAAGGGCTGGTTTAAACACGGTGATTTTCTCGTGTTGGATCTGATCTGTCTCCACATTGCTTTTGTATTGTCCTATGTGATCAGACATGGTTTTATCAACCCATACAGAATAGAAGTATACCGCAGCATGGCTATTTTCCTTACCATGGCGGATATTATGATCATTTTCCTGTTTGAGACATTGAAAAATGTACTGAAACGAGGATATTATAAAGAATTTGCGGCTATTGTGCAGCAGACACTGATATTGGAACTTCTGGCAACTCTTTATTTGTTCAGTGTACAGGATGGCTTTATCTATTCGCGTATCACTCTGTATGCGATGGGGCTTATTTACTTGCTGGTCACCTACTTTGTGCGTCTTGGGTGGAAGCGGCTGCTGCGAAAGAGGCTTAAGGACGAGCGGACATCGCTTATTATTATTACAACAGAATCCATGGCAGAGTCTGTTGTGCATGAAATTGTGGATTACAGTTTTGAGCGGTACAAATTGGCGGGAATCGTTGTGATTGATAAAAATATGGAAGGGCAGTCCGTCCATAAGATTCCGGTTGTTGCAACAGTAAGAACAGCAGCTGATTTTGTATGCCGGGAATGGGTGGATGAAGCGTTGGTTGTGATGCCGCCAAGAGATCCTTTGCCGGAACAGCTCATTAACCAGTTGAGCGAAACCGGAATCACCGTACACATTAATGTGGGACAGCTGCCGGAATTTGAAGGAAAAAGACAGTTTGTGGAAAAGATCGGCCGGTATACTGTTCTTAGTACAAGCATAAATTATGCCACAGACAAGCAGCTTTTGGGGAAACGGATACTGGATATTATTGGAGGACTTGTAGGCTGCCTCATTACAATAGTCCTGTTCATTTTTATTGCACCTGCAATCAAGAAAGAATCACCGGGACCGGTATTTTTTACCCAGACAAGAATCGGGAAGAATGGACGCAAGTTTAAAATGTACAAATTCCGAAGCATGTATATGAATGCCGAGGAGATGAAGAAAGAGCTGATGGATCAAAATAACATGAAAGACGGCATGATGTTCAAAATGGATTTTGATCCGAGGGTCATTGGAAATAAGATTCTTCCGAACGGACAGAAAAAGACGGGTATCGGGGATTTTATCCGGAGAACATCGCTGGATGAATTTCCGCAGTTTTTTAATGTGCTCAAAGGAGATATGTCTCTTGTGGGAACACGGCCTCCTACATTAGACGAGTGGGAGAAGTATGAACTCCGACACCGGGCAAGACTTTCCATTAAGCCGGGAATTACCGGACTTTGGCAGGTCAGTGGGCGCAGCAAGATTACAGATTTTGAAGAAGTAGTCAAATTGGACAAGCAGTATATTACAGATTGGAGCATGGGACTGGATTTTCGTATTCTTTTCAAAACAATCCAGTCGGTGATCAAAAAAGACGGTGCGAAGTAATTTGCACCGTCTTTTTTAGTGCACAAATAGCCGATCGGACGGCAAGGTTTTATTTTGGCGTCTGTAAAGTCTGTGTCTCTTTCAGCCGGGGCCAGACGGTAAGGAGCATTGTAACGAAGCTTGCTGTTCCCCCGATAAAATTGGACACGGGTTCTGCCAGAAATACGCCGTCGGTGCCAAATCCGATTGCCGGGAGGAAAATGGTAAGAGGGATCACGATAATAACTTTTCGGAACAGGGAGAAAAAGACAGCCTGCTTTGATCTGCCCAGAGCAACAAAGGTAGACTGACCGGCAAACTGCAAAGCCATCATGAAAATTCCGAAAAAGTACAGTCTCATAGCAGGAACGCCCTTTTCCAGCAATTCCGGTTCACTGTTGAACAGATGAATAAAAAAGTGCGGGAAGAAAAATAAAAGGGCCCACGCTGCCAGGGAAAAGATAATACAGGCGACAGAAGTAAAACGGATTGCTGCTTTTACCCGGCGGTATTCCCCGGCTCCGTAGTTAAAACTCATGACAGGCTGCGCGCCGCTGGTCAACCCGTTTACAGGCATGGTGATAATCTCGCGGACAGAGTTTATAACAGTCATGATGCCTACATAGAGATCACCGCCCCAGCGCTGCAGCATAGCGTTGCACATGATCTGTACAGAACCGTTGGTAATGGACATGACAAAGCCGGACAGTCCAAGCCCTGTAATATCTTTTACGATAGAAAGCTGTGGACGCGCCAGAGTGCGGGGGAGGCGGATCACAGCTTTTTCCCCTGTCAGAAAGCGGAACACCCATACTGCGGAGACGAACTGCGACAAAATAGTGGCAAGGGCAGCCCCACGGACACCCATATGGAATACAAAAATAAAAATCGGATCCAGAATCAGATTCAGGACTGCTCCGATGGAAACAGTGAGCATTCCCATTACGCCAAATCCCTGCGCGTTGATAAAATTATTCATACCAAGACTTACCATGACAAACAGTGTGCCGCACAGGTAAATGGACAGATAAGCATCGGCATAAGGGTAGGTGACATCACTGGCGCCGAACAGATACATGAGGGGGCGCCGGAATATAAAGCAAAGAAGAGCCAGGAGAATCCCGCTGATCAGGAGCATGGAAAAGGAGTTTGCCATGATCTTTTCGGCCTTTTTCTCGTCGCCGGATCCTCTGGCTATAGAAAAGAGGGGAGCGCCGCCCATGCCGAACAGATTGGCAAATGCAGTGATGATTGTAATGACTGGAAGAGTCAGTCCGATACCGGTCAGTGCTTCTGTGGAAGTATGGGGGATATGACCGATATAGATGCGGTCTACCACATTGTACAGGACGTTAATGAGCTGAGCTAAAGTCATGGGAACAGCCAGGCGGAGAATGTTTCCAGAAATACTTCCTTTGCTGAAATCACTTGAGTTTTGCATAGTTGCTATCATTCCTTATCGATTCATTCTGCTTTCTAGTATAGACTTTTTGGAGATTGTTTTCAATGTTCCTTCATATAATGAAAGAAACAGAACTTGGCAAAAGGTGAAAGAATGGATGTATTTATGATCGTATCCAACATGATCATTCCCCTGCTTATCGTGGGGATTGTATGGTTTGGCGTTTCCAGGAAGGTACCGGTGTATGATGCCTTTATAGAAGGCGCAAACAGCGGCTTTAAAATCGTGCTGAAGATCATGCCCACAATGGTTGCACTGATGATCGCAGTGGGAATTTTACGATCATCCGGTTTCCTTGAAATGGCTGCAGAACTGATCGGGAAGTTTACGGTACATATCGGATTTCCGGGAGAACTGGTTCCCCTTACTATCGTAAAAATGTTTTCTTCCTCTGCGGCAACAGGGCTTTTATTGGATCTCTATGAAGAATTTGGGACAGATTCTCTCATCGGACTGATGGGATCCATCAGTATGTCCTGTACAGAAACTATTTTTTATACCATGAGTGTCTATTTCATGACGGCGAAGATTACAAAGACCAGGTATACCCTGGAAGGGGCGTTGATCGCCACATTTGCCGGACTGGCAGCCAGCGTTGTTCTTGCGGGCTGGATGGTATAGACAAAAAAGAGGCGAAGGAGGAACGTTTGAAAAGCCCTTCTTCGCCTCTTTCTTTGTCTTGCTGTTATTCCCCTAAAGCATATTTTTCCACAATCTCAAAGGGAGCAGGTCCGGTATCCAGGACAGCTTTGTGGAATCGTTCCTGTGTAAAAGAGTCTCCCCACTTTTCTATTGCTGTTTTTTTCAGTTCCAGAAATTCTACATAGCCAATATAATATTTCAGATAGTTTCCCGGATCTCCCAGAATAAGGTCGTAGATGTCCTGTATCGTCTGGGTATCGGTGATCCCGAAGTTGCGGAAAAAGGATACTGTCTCTGCAAGGGACCAGCCGTCGTAATGGATCCCCATATCTGCCAGGGCGTAAAGTCCCAGGATCACGGAGGCGTTCCGCTGTGCCAGAACAGCCTGCTGTGTATCCAGCGCCGAATAGTAATAACTGATCATTTCCACATAGGTTGCCCATCCTTCCGTATAGCCGCCCCAGTCCAGCAGATTCCGGATGGGATCCGGATTTGTGGAGGCGTAGTATACATTTTGATAGAGATGGCCGGGGTAACCCTCATGGGCTAAAGTCGTGTAGAGCGTCAGGTCATCGGGCAAATGTCCTTCGTTAATGTAGATGACATTGTCATCTGTGTCGTCTATGGCAGGGACCATGAAAAAGGCAGGGCTTAAATAGTCTTCCATTTCTGCCTGCACCTGCTTCACCTGAATATTGACGTCAGGAAGGGCGGGAAAATCGCCGGAGCATTTTTCTTTCAGACTGTCAAGGATCACAAGGGGATCAGTATTTTCCAGAGTCAGTTTTACTGTGCTGCCGCCGGAGGACTCCCCTGTTTTGCTGCTTTTTATAAGAGCAGACTGCATGGCAGTAAGATCTTCTGCCATCTGGGACTTTGTAAGATCCTGCAGATCAGAAACGCTCCGGGAGGAGCCGGTATCCCGGCGGACAATGTATTCATAGTAGGCTTTCCCGTTAGGATAGTAACAGAGACCGTTTTGATTCTTTCCTGTATTTTTCAGAGCAGCCATTGCGGCAGAAAGCTTTCGGTAGGAGGGGAAAATATTTTCATTTACCAGTTTTTGATGCTGGGATATGTAGGCTTCCTTTTGCTGTTTTGAAAGGTCAGGTACAGTTTCAAGCCGCTCCTGAAAGGAGGAAAATAAATAATGGCTGTCACCCATGGATGCAAAAGAACTGCATTCTTCGATAATATCCTGAGCGCAGCGGGAAGACATGAAAAGGCCGGCTTTTGATTTTTCTTTCTCAAATGCGATGAGGGAAGCAAAATGCTCAGGCACGTCGCTGATAAGAGCAAGGTAACTGTCAATGTCCTCGTCAGAATAAAAGGGATATTCGGATAAAAGGATGGGGAGCTGTGACTGGACTCCGGTAATGGGGCTTAGGGGCTCTTCGTACAGTGCAAATGGCACGGCATGCAGAGATTCTGTCAGATAGCTTCTCAATACATCGTAAGTAAGCCGGTTTTCCCGTGAGAGTTTCTGACGGCGAAAACTGTCGAGGACAGCCAGAGTGTTTTCGCAGGAAGCGCTTAGAGCCGTCGGATCGGCTGTATAGGCGCCCAGAGTGACGGGGGTGTTTTCAACGCCATATTTTTCAGGATATTTCAGAGTATAGTGAAGGGTGATGGCGCTGGATGAAACTTCCTGACGGAAGAGGTCTGCAGTAAACTTAAGGAAAGCATCGTTTTCATCCTGGGAAAATAGACGGGTACAGGCGTTCAGAGAAATAACAGCTGTAAGAGCCAGACAAAGAAGAGCAGAAAGCTTTTTTTTCATATAAAAATCCTAAGGGTTTTTCTCTATAAATATGCGGAAAGAAAAGTAACTATTCACAGCCGTTTCAGGACTGAAGCGCGTAAGCGCGACGAGTGCGCATGCGGGTGGGGCTGTGAATAATGATAAAAGGAATGATTCCCCGGAAGATGGCGTCCAAGGGATTGAAAAAAAGAAATCTCCATGATAACATGACAACGGCGGGATTCGCCGCAGCACAGATAAAAAGGAGTACAGATGAAATTTGTATATGAGATTCCAGACTCGTTCTGGAGCCTGTTTCGTTCCAGAAACAGGGAAATATATATGGAAGCTTTGCTTCAGATCAATGAAGAATATGAGTATAATAATTATTTTTTAAGCAGGGATGCCTGCCTTCAGATATTGAGTGACTATTTTGCCAGCAAAAAGATCCGTCTGGAAATGGAAGAATCAGAGAGTGAACTTGATATGTTGGAAACGCCGGCGGCCCGCATCCTTAACTGGCTTGTACGATTCCAGTGGCTGAAAAAATCGGAGGATTACGGAAGCTTTGTAACAAACATTGTCATACCGGACTATGCGGCAGTGTTTATTGAAGCGTTTGAACAGATGACCCGGGAAGGGATGGATGAGACGGATCTATACATTCAAAATGTGTATGCGACCCTCTATTCTTTCCAGAATAATCCCAGGCTGAATACGGGAATGCTGCGGTCGGCGCTTGTCAATACGAGAAAACTGAATAAAGTTCTCCAGGACATGCTCCACAATATGGATCGGTTTTTCGGACGGCTTCTGGAACAGAAAAATTACGGACAGCTTCTTGAAGAGCATCTGGAAGGTTATGTAGAGGAGGCGGTCAGCAGGAAGTATCACATTCTGAAAACAAGCGATAATTTTTATCTTTACAAGATGGATATTAAAGAATGTCTGGAAAAAATAAGAGATAATGAAGAAACTATAGACAGGATCGGAGAAGAGGGGCTGGAAATACTGAACCGGATCGAGAGAAGTTTTGATGATATGGAGCGGCGGATCTCCAATATGGACAGAGAGCATACAAAGTATATCCGCGCTACAGTGACAAGACTGAATTATCTGCTGAGTGGACAGACAGATACAAAAGGGCTTGTGGTGCAGCTTTTGAATCAGATAGGAAATGATGAGAACGGGGAGGAGAAACTTGCAAGAGTCGGGGAGAAGATGAATCTTTCTCTGCTGGAAATGCTGTCGGATAAATCTTTGTACAAGAGACGAAAAGGACGAAAGGATTTCATCAGCCAGATGGAGAGAGAAGAAGAAAAAGAGGAGCTTTCCCGGGGAGAAGTGCTGAAGCTGAACCGGATCCATACCCGTTACAGCCGGGAGCAGATAGAAGAATTTATTGAATCCCATATGGAAGAGGAAAAAATGTGCCTGGAAAACATAGAGATCCGGGATGACTCGGATTTTGAGAAGATTATACTGGCATACGATTACAGTATAAGAAACAGCAGCAGATATCAGGTGATTGAGGAAGAAGGACAGGTAGTGAAAGGGAAATACCGCTGTCCGAAACTGACATTTGTAAGGAGAAGATTATGATAACATATATAGAAGAGCTGACAGACCAGGAGAGGGAGGCGATCCGGGAGGCGATCCAGCTTCTGTACCGTCAGACCTACCTTCTGGAGAGAAGATACGACAGACGGACAGAGAAATACCAGTATACAAAGGAGTATAGAACATGCAGCACGCATCTGGAATTTCTGAAAGACTATTTTGCAGTCGCCGGAATTTCTCTGGAAGAAAATGTGCATGACGGGATTATTTACATACAGGGAGAAACGCTGTGGGGCGAGAAGCTTCCAAGGCTTGCCACAGTGTATCTGCTGATCCTGAAGCTGATCTATGATGAGCAGATGGCGCAGGCAGCGTCCAGTACCCGTATAGTGGCGACGGCAGGTGAGATCAATCAGAAAGCAGGGGCGTTTCGTGTGATCAAGAGCATCCCATCTCCCACAGAGATGAGGAGGACCATAGCGCTTCTGAAAAAGTATCAGATTGTGGAGCCGCTGGACATTTTAGAGGAATTGAACGAAAATACGAGGATGATCATTTATCCTACAGTCAATCTGGTGCTTTCGGGAGATCATATCCGAGAACTGCTGGAAAGTTTTAGCGAGGAGGAAAACAGTGGAGAAGAAACAGCCATTCAAAATACTATCGAAGATCTGTCTGAATAACTGGCATTATATTGACAGGAAGATTCTCACTTTAAATGAAGGCATTAACTTTTTTACAGGACACTCAGGCAGCGGGAAATCTACAGTTATCGATGCGCTTCAGATCGTGCTGTACGCAAATACGGACGGCAGAGGATTTTTCAACAAGGCGGCAGCAGACGACTCCGACCGAAATCTGATCGAATACCTGCGCGGGATGGTAAATATCAGTGAAAATAATGAATCAGAATATCTGAGAAACAAAAACTTTTCCACCACAATCGTCCTGGAATTTACTAACAGTTCCACAAAAGAGGAGGAGTGTGTGGGAGTCGTATTTGATGTGGAAACTGCCTCCAATGATATAAACAGGCTCTTTTTCTGGCATCGGGGAGGCATTTTGCCAAATACCTACAGAGGAGAGGGAAGAGTGCTGTCTACCCAGGAGATACGGGAATATCTGCAGAGGAATTTTTCACAGGAGAATTATTACTGTGGTCCCAGCAATGAACGGTTCCGCCGTCAGCTCTATGATGTCTATCTCGGCGGCCTTGATATGGAGAAATTTCCCCGGCTTTTCAAGAGGGCGATTCCGTTCCGCATGAATATCCGCCTGGAGGATTTTGTGAAGGAATATATCTGCATGGAGCAGGATATTGAGATTGAAGGAATGCAGGAGAGTGTTCTCCAGTATGGAAGAATGCGAAGCAGAATAGAATCTATACTGGGAGAAATAAAATGGTTGACAAAGATCGAAAAAAATTTCGAATCTTATAAGGATAAGTGTCTGGAAGAGGAATCATGGAGCTATCGTGCCGGCCGGCTGGAGATTTTGCAGCTTGAAGCAAGACTGCAGGAAATTAAGGACCGCAAGGAGACAGCCATTCAGGAGACCGAACAGCAAAAGAAGACAGAGGAAAGCGTGGCTGCAAAGATCCGGGAAATTCAGAAAGAGTATGAAGATGTCATTGTAAAGATCGCCCAGACGGGATATGAGGAGATCAAAGGTCAGATCAAAGAAACGAATGACTTCCTTGAACATCTGGAAAAGAGCAGAACAGACCTGATAAAACTGGCTGAAAGTATGGGAAAGTGGAAAAGTCAGGACCGCGTATCCAGCCAGACGCTTCAGGATATCGGAAAATTCTGCAGTTTTAAGATTACGGAAGAAGAACTGGAACGGATCCAAAATAATCTGAAAGAAATCCGCCAGGAAGCCGAAGAGGAAAAAACGGATATTGGAAGTCAGCTGCGGGATGTGAAGCAGAAGTTAAAGCTTCTGGGGGAAGAGGCGTCAGATCTGAAACAGGGGAAGAAGCATTACCCTCCGGAAATCGAGGAGGCGAGATACTATATCCGAAGCGAGCTGCAAAAGAGGGCAGGGAAATTTGTTCATGTTCAGATTCTTGCGGATCTGCTGGAAGTAGAAGATGAGACATGGCATGCTGCAGTGGAAGGCTGCCTGGGGAACCATAAGACAGCGCTTATGGTAGAACCGGAATATGCCGGGGAGGCCATAGAGATTTATGAATCCATGGATAAGAAAAAGTTTTGTCGGGCAGCAGTGGTTGATACGAAAAAGCTGATGGAGAATGAACACCCGGTACAGAAGAACTCACTGGCCGAGGAAGTGAAAGCAAAAGAAGAATATGCACAGGCATATATAAATTTCCTTCTGGGGAATATTATGAAGTGTAAATCTATTAATGAATTAAGAAATTATAAAATTTCTGTAACACCAGATTGCATTCTTTACAAAGGATATCGTGTTCAGCATATCAATCCGGAAAATTATACGAGAAGAGCTTATATCGGAGAAAACAGTTTAAGGAGAAGACGGAAACAGCTGGAAGAGAGGAAGGAGCAGCTGGAAAAGAGAAGGCTGCCTCTGGAAGAGGATATGGAGGATATCCGTATGCTCCTTTCCATGGAATATCTGGAACGTCCGGCAGCGGATTATCTTCATATGATGGCAGATATTTCCACGATCCGCAAAAAAGAAGCAGAAAAAGAAGAACTTCTGGCCCGCCTGGAAAAGATGCAGGGTGGAAATGTGGGGCAGCTGGAAGAGGAAAAAGAAAGGCTCAAGGAGCAGCAGGTTTTGAACGAGAAGAACCTGGAACAGATACGAAAAGAAATCTGGGGCCGGGAGAGCCGGATCCGTCAGGCAGATGTACAGTATCTGGATATCAGCAGTCAGCTTAAGGAGAAAGAGGCAGCCTTTTTGGAAGACAGCCGTCATGCTGAAAGTTTTCAGCGTTATCTGGCAGAAAAGCGAAGCAGTAATTATGAGTATCTGCGGGGACTTTGCCAGAGAGAGGTGCAGAGCTGTCAGTCAGAAAGGGAAGAAAGATATCAGGAACTTGTAGATGCAAGAAGCGAATATTTAAGGCAGTATCCCCACAGAAGCTTTTCCGTCGGAACAGAGGACAACAAAGAATACGCAGAGCTTCTTGACAGACTGAAATGCGACCATCTGGAAGAATATCAGAAAAAGGCAGCCCAGCAGGCACAGGCAGCGGTGCGCCACTTTAAGGAGGATTTCGTCTATAAAATACGAAGCGCCATTAAAGAAGCCTACCAGAGGCAGGATGAACTGAACCGCGTCATCAGCCGGCTGGATTTCGGAAAAGATAAATACCGGTTTGTCATCGGGCCGAATAAAGGGCCGGACGGTGTATATTACAAAATGTTTATGGACGATTCCCTGGAAATCAATCCGGCGCAGCTCCCTGACGCTATGGACAGCCAGATGGATCTTTTCACTATGGAGCACGAGGACCGTTATGGAGATGTGGTAAATGAGCTGATCCAGATTTTCATTCCGCCGGAACACGCTACTCCGGAAGAGATGGAGGAGGCAAAACGGAATATGAAGAAATATTCTGACTACCGGACCTATCTTTCTTTTGATATGCAGCAGATTGTCAGGGGCGAGAAAGATATGCATATCGGGCTTGGAAAAATGATACGGAAAAACTCCGGAGGAGAAGGGCAGAATCCGCTTTATGTAGCGCTTCTGGCAAGCTTTGCTCAAATGTACCGCCTGGATGAAGGGAGACGGGGCCGACGCAATCCAACCATCCGCCTGGTTATTCTGGATGAGGCATTTTCTAAAATGGATGCCGAGAAGGTGGCTACCTGTATCGAACTGATCCGGGGACTTGGCTTCCAGGCTATCATCAGTGCGACAAACGACAAGATCCAGAATTACCTGGAAAATGTGGATAAAACCTTTGTTTATGCAAACCCGGATAAACAGAGCATTTCCATTATGGAATTTGAAAAGGGAGAGTTTGCCGAACTTACGAAAGGGACAAGTTAAGCCTTGCGGCTGACCGGGGGATATGATATAGTAAAAACAGAAAAGGGAGCAACCGCCACAAAGTGGTTGACCTCTGGTTGATGATAAGCCTACCTGACGGTAACAAGATTGTAATAGAATTACCACCCTGAAACCGCTCAAAGTTTAGAGGGTGGTTTTTCTATGTTTAAAGCACTACTTGATAAACGTAAAAACGAATGTCAGTAATGCCAGGATGAACATTCCAAAGGCTATAAGATCTTTAAAGTCAAATGGTTTTTTGTCCATCAGCATCACCCCCCATTCTATGTAGAATGAAGGCCAAGCCACCCTGTAACACGATTACTCCGTTTGTACAGTATAACATAATGCAGACGGGCGGACAATCAAAAATAACAAAAAATGTAAACTAGTGTGCGGTGAGTGTAATCCTTGACATTTCAGAGTACCTATGCTAGGATTTTAGATACGATTAAACAAAGAAAACGCAGTGATGAAGAGAGTACTTCTGGAGAAGTTTTACAGAGAAATTCCTGTGCGGAAGACTTTGGAAAGAGTATATTTTTGAAGAAAACCGCCGCAAAGCTGAGAAGGAATAAATGAAAGCAGAAGGAAGATGGCTTCTGAGCGGCGCACCGACCGTTGGACAGTTGCTTGTAGGATGTAAGCGGCGATTCTATGTTCAGCGCAGGCTGCGATGGGTCCGCCCTTTACAGCGGACAGATGTCTTTTATGGCACCTGATGAGATTTCTGCCGTGAGGCAGGGATGAAAAGAAGTGGTAACACGGCTATGCTCGTCTTCTTTGGTTCTTTACAGAGCCAAAGGAGGCTTTTTTATTTGCCCGGAAACTTCATTGCCGGGCAAATGAATTACTTTATTTTTAGAAAAGCTGTAAAAGGAAGAGAAAAGGAGAGAAAGTGAAATGGAAAAACAGAAATTTTATATGACGACAGCGATTGCCTATACATCAGGCAAACCGCATATCGGCAACACTTATGAGATCGTACTGGCAGATGCGATCGCAAGATACAAAAGGAGCCAGGGATACGATGTATTTTTCCAGACAGGAACCGACGAACATGGACAGAAAATTGAGCTGAAGGCAGAGGAAGCAGGAGTTACCCCCAAAGAATTTGTGGACAATGTAGCCGGAGAAATTAAGAGAATCTGGGATTTGATGAATACTTCTTATGATAAGTTTATCCGTACAACGGACGCGGACCATGAGAGGCAGGTACAGAAGATTTTTAAGAAATTATATGAAAAAGGCGATATTTACAAAGGGTACTATGAAGGAATGTACTGTACGCCCTGTGAGTCCTTTTTTACAGAGTCACAGCTTGTAGATGGCAAATGTCCGGACTGCGGACGTGAGGTACAGCCGGCAAAGGAAGAGGCTTATTTCTTTAAGATGAGTAAATATGCAGACCGTCTCATCGAGCACATTAACAGCCATCCTGAATTTATCCAGCCGGTTTCCAGAAAAAATGAGATGATGAACAATTTCCTTCTTCCGGGACTGCAGGATCTTTGTGTATCCAGAACTTCCTTTAAATGGGGAATCCCGGTAGATTTCGACCCGGATCATGTGGTTTATGTATGGCTGGATGCCCTGACAAACTACATTACCGGAATTGGATACGACTGTGACGGAGAGAGCACTGAGCAGTTTAAGAAGGACTGGCCGGCGGATCTCCACCTGATCGGCAAGGACATTATCCGTTTCCATACTATTTACTGGCCGATCTTCCTGATGGCGCTGGATCTGCCTTTGCCGAAGCAGATCTTCGGACATCCGTGGCTGCTTCAGGGCGATGGAAAAATGAGTAAATCCAAGGGAAATGTACTGTATGCAGACGAGCTGGTAGATTTCTTCGGAGTAGATGCTGTGCGCTACTTTGTGCTTCATGAAATGCCGTTTGAAAACGACGGAGTGATTTCCTGGGAGCTGATGGTGGAAAGAATGAACTCTGATCTTGCCAATACACTGGGAAATCTGGTAAACCGTACCATTTCCATGACAAACAAATATTTTGGCGGAACAGTGACAGACAAAGGTGTGGCAGAAGAAGTAGACCAGGATTTGAAAGCGGTTAAAGAGAACATGCCAAAGGCAGTGGAAGAAAAGATGGACAGCTTGAGAGTGGCAGATGCGATTACCGAGATTTTCACCCTGTTTAAACGTTGCAATAAATACATTGATGAGACAATGCCGTGGGCGCTGGCTAAAGATGAGGCCAAGGCAGACCGCCTGGAAACAGTGCTTTACAATCTGCAGGAGAGCATCAAGGCAGGCGCACGGGCGCTGGAACCGTTTATGCCCGAGACATCAGAGAAGATCCTTGCACAGCTTGGCGATGGAAAAGTGACAGAGAAACCGGAACTCCTGTTCCAGAGACTTGACCTGGAAGAAGTAATGAAAAAAGTAGAAGAGCTTCATCCTCCGGTAAAAGAGGAAGAAGAAAAAGTGGAAAATGTGATCGATATAGAAGCAAAGCCGGAGATCACATTTGATGATTTCGGAAAAATGCAGTTCCAGGTGGGTGAAATCCTGGAATGTGAGGCGGTGCCGAAATCAAAGAAACTGCTTTGTTCCAAAGTGAGAGTAGGAAGCGAGATCAAGCAGATCGTATCCGGAATTAAGGCGCACTATACTCCGGAAGAAATGGTTGGAAAGAAAGTTATGGTTCTTGTAAATCTTAAACCGGCAAAACTGGCGGGAGTATTATCAGAAGGTATGCTGCTGTGCGCCGAGGATGCAGACGGCAACCTGGCCCTGATGACGCCGGAGAAAGATATGCCGGCCGGGGCTGAAATCTGCTAGTCGAGGACGAAATAATTTCAAAAAAGAATAAGGCGGCTGTAAAAGAGGGCGGAGGATTCATTGAAATCCCGGCCCTCTTCTATGTTCATTCATAAAAATTTAATTTTCCCGTAATATGAATTTAAACAGTTTTATGGTATAATTGTTCTACTCTTTTTAGAGCAATCATTTTGAAAAACGAGAGTAGACAGAAAATATGATGATTTTTGATACCCATGCACATTATGATGATGAACAATTTAATCCGGACAGAGAAGAACTGCTTTCGTCCATGGAAGCCGGAGGAGTCGGCACGATCATGAATGTAAGCGCATCCTTTGAATCCTGTGAGAATGTGCTTGGCCTGGCCCGTCAATATCCGTTTGTGTATGCAGCGATCGGTGTACATCCTGATCATGTGGAATGTCTGGATGAAGAGAAGATACAGAAAATGCAGGAGCTTCTTAAGGATGAGAAGGCGTTGGCAGTAGGAGAGATCGGGCTTGATTATTATTGGAAGGAAGAGCCGGAGGAAATTCAGCAGAAATGGTTTATCCGTCAGCTTCAGCTGGCAAAGACCATGGATCTTCCGGTTATTATTCACAGCAGGGATGCAGCTGCCGATACGCTGCGCATTATGAAAGAGCATGGCAGAGACATTGGAGGTGTGATCCACTGTTTTTCCTATTCCCGGGAGATTGCCCTGGAATATGTGAAAATGGGCTACTACATCGGTATCGGAGGCGTGGTGACATTTAAAAACGGAAGAAAGCTGAAGGAGGTTGCGGAGGCTGTGCCGCTCTCTTCGATCGTACTGGAAACAGATTGTCCGTATCTTGCGCCGGTGCCGAACCGAGGAAAGAGAAATCATTCCCTGAATCTGACCTATGTGGCAGAAGAGATTGCCCGTATAAAGGGGATTTCTGCCAGTGACGTGATAGAAGAGACAGAGAAAAATGCAAGAAATCTGTACAGGCTGTAAGGAGTGAGGGGAGAAAAATAAAGGAGGTGGGGGATTGGGAGCAACTCTTGGAAATCCGCAGAATACCATTGAGATATTAAAAAAATATAATTTTTCATTTCAAAAAAAATTCGGACAAAATTTTCTTATAGATACTCATGTGCTTGACAAAATCATAGCAGCAGCAGAAATCACAAAGGATGATTTTGTGCTGGAGATAGGTCCCGGAATCGGGACGATGACACAGTATCTTGCAGAATCTGCAGGGAAGGTTACGGCAGTAGAAATCGACAAGTCTTTGATACCTGTTCTTGAAGATACCCTGAAAGAGTACCAGAATGTAACAATTATTAATGAAGATGTTCTTAAGCTTGATCTTAATGATCTGGTTTTGAAAGAAAATGGAGGAAGGCCCATCAAAGTAGTGGCAAATCTTCCATATTATATTACGACGCCCATTATTATGGGATTATTTGAAAAGCATGTTCCATTGGAAAGCATCACGGTTATGGTGCAGAAAGAGGTGGCAGACCGCATGCAGGTCGGTCCCGGAACCAAGGATTACGGCGCATTGTCTCTGGCAGTGCAGTATTACGCCAAGCCGTATATTGTGGCAAATGTTCCGCCCAACTGTTTTATGCCAAGACCAAAAGTAGGATCGGCAGTCATACGGCTTACGGTACATCAGGAACCTCCTGTACATGTGGAGGATGAGAAGCTGATGTTTGGGATTATCCGGGCGTCCTTCAATCAGAGAAGAAAAACATTGGCGAATGGATTGAAAAACTCAGCAGAGCTGAATCTTTCCAGAGAAGTAATTGCAGAATGCATCGAAGAACTCGGCAAAGGGCCGGGGATCCGAGGAGAGGCATTGACGCTGGAAGAGTTTGCGATGCTTAGTAATAGCATTTATCACAAGATAAATGAGTAACCTGTAAATTTATGAATTGAGACAGAAAGGAGAATGCGCTCATGGAAAAACGTTATCCTGCAGCAAGAGCATTATTTGAAATCACGCCGGAGATTGAACACCTGGCTGAACTATGTGAAGAAAAGAATGCGATTGACAAAGAGCTTTACACAAAATATGAGGTAAAGAGAGGGCTTCGAGATTTAAACGGAAAAGGCGTCCTGGCGGGACTTACTAATGTTTCCGATATTTGTGCAAAGAAAATAGTAAACGGAGAAGAAGTTCCCTGTGAAGGGAATCTTTATTACCGCGGTTACAATATTAAAGACCTGGTAAAGGGATTTCTGGAAGCGGAGCACTTTGGATTTGAAGAAATTACATACCTTCTTCTCTTTGGAGAACTTCCTACAAGTCAGGAGTTGGAGAAATTTCATGAGACATTGGTTGAGAGAAGAACGCTTCCTCCCAATTTTGTGAGAGATGTCATTATGAAAGCTCCAAGCAGAGATATGATGAACAGTCTTTCACGGTCTATTCTGAATATGTATTCCTATGATGCAAAAGCAGATGATACGTCAATTCCCAATGTATTGAGACAGTGTCTGAATCTGATCAGTCAGTTCCCGATGATGATGGTTTACGGCTATCACGCATACAATTACCGTATGGGTGAAGACTTGTTTATCTATGCGCCAAAACCGGAGTTGTCCACAGCTGAAAATATTTTGATGATGCTGCGGGAAGATCGGAAATACACGAAACTGGAGGCTAAAATTTTAGACATGGCTCTGGTTCTCCATATGGATCACGGCGGCGGTAATAATTCTACTTTTACTACACACGTTGTAACCTCTTCAGGAACCGACACATACTCAACGATCGCAGCAGCAATGGCTTCTTTGAAAGGACCGAAACATGGCGGAGCAAATATCAAAGTAACACAGATGTTTGAAGATATGAAAAAGACCGTCAGCGACTGGGAAGATAGAGATGCTGTCAGACAGTATCTGTGCGATCTTCTGGATAAAAAAGTCTTTGACCAAAAAGGACTGATTTATGGAATGGGACATGCAGTTTACTCCATTTCTGACCCACGTGCAGATATTTTCAAAAAATTTGTGAAGCAGCTGGCAGTAGAAAAAGGATTTGAAAAAGAGTATGCACTTTATGAAATGGTAGAGCATATGGCTCCGGAAATTATCGGCGAAAAGCGCCGGATCTACAAAGGAGTAAATGCGAATGTTGACTTTTACAGCGGACTTGTATACAGCATGCTGGGACTTCCAAGTGCTCTTTATACGCCGATCTTTGCGGCGGCGCGTATTGTAGGATGGAGCGCGCATCGTCTGGAAGAGCTGAAAAATGTAGATAAGATCATACGACCGGCATACAAAGCACTGGCTCCGCACAGGGAATACATCAAGATGGAAGACAGATAAAAGTGAAACAGTGAATTTCCAGGAGGAAAATCTCATGAAAAAAGAGTTTTACTACCCTTCGGCTGACGGAGAAACCCAGATTCACGCAGTGGAATGGATACCGGAGGGTGAGGTTCGAGCAATACTCCAGATCAGTCACGGCATGGTAGAGTATATAGACCGATACGATGAATTTGCTTCCTGGCTTACCGAAAAAGGCTGGTATGTAACCGGCAACGATCATTTGGGACATGGAAAATCTGTTTCTTCGGAAGAAAAATATGGATTTTTCCATGAAACAGATGGGAACCGTTGTGTGATCGCAGATATCCACAGATTAAGGGAACGCACGGAGCAGACATATCCAGGCGTTCCTTATTTTATGATGGGGCATAGCATGGGATCCTTTTTGGTAAGACAGTATCTTTTTACATATGGAAACGGACTGGCCGGCGCAATTATAATGGGAACAGGGCATAAGAGTGCGGCTGTTTTGAATTTGGGGCAGATGCTCTGCAGGATCATTGCCGGTGTAAAGGGATGGAATTTTCGCAGCAATTTGATCAACGCACTGGGGATAGGAAGTTATAATAAAAAATTTGAACCTTGCGAAAGTAAGAAAGAATGGGTGACATCGGATCCGGAAATCAGAGGCAGATATGAAGCAGATCCTCTTTGCAGTTTTGTATTTACTGTAAATGGATACCACCAGATGTTTGAAGGCATGAAAGAGCTGACAAAAAGGAGTAACATGAAGAAAATGCCGAAAAATCTGCCTTTATTATTTGTGTCTGGAGAAAAAGACCCGGTAGGTGGTTTTGGGAAAGATGTAAAAAAGGTATATGAATCTTATCTTAAGGCCGGCATGAAGAATGCCGAGATCAGACTCTATGAAAATGACCGTCATGAGATTTTGAATGAACAGGATCGAAGAGTGGTTTATGAAGAGCTGTATCAGTGGATGGAAAGGAACCTTTCGGGATAAAAGAGCAGACTAAAACAGCGGAAACCCGCTAACCTTACGGTTACCGGGTTTCCGTTGTTGTTATAGTTATCTAAAGGAATGAGAGTAAAGTGCAACACCAAAGGACTACAAGCCCTGGTGTCTTACTTTATGAGGGGGGAGATAGTTGACTCCTGTTCAACTATCTGAACATAGTATAATCTATAAATATGTCCAAAGTATGTTAAATCTATAAAAGAAAAAGAAATTTTCTTAAAACAACCTTAAGAATTAAGAAAATTCCAATAAACTGCAAATATATGAGTCGAATTAAGAAATATTTATTCTAATTATAGCAGATAACACAGCAAAATCAAGCCCGAAGAAATTTTAATTTTCCTCTTGCAATTTTTAAAATTATATGATAATATATCTCTTGTTCGCGGGTGTAGTTCAATGGTAGAACACCAGCCTTCCAAGCTGGATACGTGGGTTCGATTCCCATCACCCGCTTATTTTTATGCCGTATTCTTGATTTTTTCCCAGAAGATGTTATACTGATATATATGCAGATATAGTCTATCGGTATGACGCTAGCTTCCCAAGCTGGAAAGGCGGGTTCGACTCCCGTTATCTGCTTAAGATAAGCCGAGAGTGCTGAAAGTTCAGCATTCCCGGCTTCTTTTATGTTTCAGCTGTTTTGCAGACATTGGGAAAGAAAAGTAGGATGGGATTCAGGAAACCAGAGTACCTCTCAAGTGACCGGTCAGGATATCTACAAATTCTCCAGTTGTAGGCTTGCTAAGCAGGGGACAGGGAGAAATAGTCGTTAGCAGACTCCTGTTTCCCCTCTCCCAGCAGACATTGATAACCGTGCGAAGATCGCGCTCTACACTTCCCACGCTCGTGTGGCAGATTTCCGCGATTTTGGGATAAAGTACCTTGCTGATTCCAAGCAGGTAATCCTCATCCCGAAGACAAAGATCAATTGCAATGACCAGATATCGATAACCTCGATATGTAGCACCGATTCCAAGAGAACGAACTAAATATTGAATTGCTTCCATTTGTTCGATAACTATAACTCCCTTCTTGCAGACGGGATTCCTTAATTTATCATAACTGAAAGTTACCATATTTTTATTATAGACGACATTATTCGATATAATTCGACAAAATAAGAAATCGAGGGAACGTTTTGAAAAAAGTACAATATATTATTAGTAAATGGGATCGTATGGGGAAACGGTTGTGGGAATATATGGTATTGATGTGGGCGAAATGCAGGGAAACATTAACTGGGAACAAGTGAAAAAAGAAGGCGTCCAGTTTGCGATGCTGCGGTCCGGATATGGGGCGGGAAGTATGGATGTACAGTTCCGGAAAAATGCAGAAGGGTGCGCCAGAGAGAAAATTCCCTTTGGAGTATACTGGTCTTCTTATGCCTGGACGCCCCGGATGGCACGGAAAGAGGCGGAATTTTGCATAGAAACAATAGAAGAGTATAAGTTATCCTACCCGGTTTCCTTTGTTTTTGATAAAGACTCTGTAAAATATGTGGAGACAAAGGGAATTGCTGTTACAAAAATACTGGCGACAGAGATGGCGGAAGCCTTCTGCAGACGGATAGAGGAGCTGGGATATCGGCCTATGTATTATAGTAATAAGGATTTTCTTGGCCGGATGTTTGATGAAAGTCTGCAGAAAAAGTATGCTCTTTGGTATGCACAGTATGAAGGGGAATCCCATTCAGAAAAGACTGTAATATGGCAATATACGAACAAAGGGAGGATAAGAGGGATCAAAGGGGATGTGAATGAAAATATGGCTTATTAAAAACGGCGCTGCTATGGAGCGGCGCTGTTTCTATGTTCATAATATCTTAAGAATTTCCGAAACTCCCTCTTAAAAATTACCTGCTATTCTTGTAATATATAAGGGAGGTGATGAAAATGTCAAAAATATTGGTATGTGATGATGACAAAGAAATAGTGGAGGCAATTGAAATATATCTGACTCAGGAAGGATATGAAGTAGTAAAGGCATATGACGGACAAGAGGCATTAAAGGTATTGAAAGAAACGCCGATAGACCTTCTGGTGATCGATGTCATGATGCCAAGGCTGGATGGGATCAGAGCAACTCTTAAAATCAGAGAGGAAAATAATATTCCCATTATTATTCTTTCGGCGAAATCGGAGGATGCGGATAAAATACTGGGACTGAATGTAGGGGCAGATGATTATGTGACAAAGCCGTTTAATCCACTGGAACTGGTGGCGAGAGTGAAATCTCAGCTTCGCCGCTACACCAGCCTTGGAAGCACAGTAAAAAATGAAAATGAAGCAGTGTACACAACAGGGGGGCTGTCTATCAATGATGACCTCAAGGAGGTTACCGTGGACGGGGAACCGGTAAAATTGACACCTATCGAATATAATATTTTATTGCTTCTTGTTAAAAACCAGGGGAAAGTCTTTTCTATTGAACAGATTTATGAAAGTATATGGAACGAGGATGCAATCGGGGCGGATAATACAGTAGCGGTGCATATCCGGCATATCCGGGAGAAAATTGAAATTAATCCAAAAGAGCCCCGGTATTTAAAAGTCGTATGGGGAGTCGGCTATAAGATAGAAAAACTTTAGGAGGGAGCTATTATGAAAAACTGGTACAAATCAGCGCCGTTGAAAGGGATTCTTCTGGTGATCCAACATGTACTGGTTATCCTGGCGGCTGTCAGTTTCGTGTGGTTGGCGGCATATCCGGGAATCACACAGGATATTCTTTCAGAAAAAAATGTGGAAAATTATGAAGAGTCCCAGGGATTTGGAAGAGAAGTGCTCGCGGATTCACAGAATGCGCTGGCTATACTTATGGAAAAGGAACAGCTGGAGACAAATGGAAAGCTGGATGAAAATAAAATTGTAGATATCAGGGAACTGTCGGATCATTCGACAATAAGCGGAGAGAACAAAAACGGTCTTGCATACCGCCTGGGTGAGTTGAATGACTGGGGAATCCGCAGGGAGAATGGAGAGATCGCCACCTCGGAAGAGGGGGGGTATAATTCGATCATCGTCTGTGAAAAGCAGGGCGGCGGATATCAATATTTTTATTACGATGAATTTCGTGAATTGATTGAAAACGGCTCTCTTTCCTTTGTGGAAGATTCGGAAACCACAGTGACGCAGGAAGATGTGCTGGAATGGCTGCGGGACGGGTCGTTTTACAAAGGTGCTACCGGATGGTCGTCAGAAGCGCTTATTGACAGAAATAACCAGATCCAGTACCGGACATTCTGGAATTATGACGGGTACTGGATAGATGAGGCATATGCTCCGGTGGGAGCCCAAAATATCCTGGAAGTTGTCAATAACAATCCAGAATGGAACGGGAAGCTGCAGGAGGCGTTTTATCTGCTTGATGCAAGTATTGGCACCATCAGAAGCGACATGGTCAATTATGAAGAAATGGGAAATTTCTGGACAGAAGGAAACACCAATCTGACCTATTTGTATGCTGATACCGCTGATAAAACCATATATACAAATAAAGAAGAATATAAGGATTACGGTAAGCTGGAGGAGAATCTTCAGAAATTGACAAGCAGCGGACGTTTCGCATTGGTAGAACCAAAGCTTGCGGATTTTCAGTCAAATATCAACGGGGCAGATGCGAATGAGTGGACACATGTGATCTCGGAAATGTGCGGCAAAAAGGATGATTTTGTTTATGCAGTCAATGTAGATACCGATTTTCCGGTCCAGGATAGTTACTACAGTCAAAATGTGCTTTATGAGGAGTACGGACCGCAGATCACGGGAATGCTTGTTATGGGAATCCTGTCAGTGATCGGAATTATTGCTGCATTTGTCTGGCTTACGATCGTGGCGGGACGGACGCCGGAAGATCAGGGGATACATCTGAATTTACTGGACCGTATAAAAACAGAACTTATGGCAGTGATCTCCGTAGGTGTGTGGGTATTCATCATATATTTGATTACGGATATTTACTCTTATTCATCGTCGTATTCGACAGTGGAAGCCTATAGTGAGAACTCTTATGCTGCAGTGCTGAATGTTACTGCTTCGGATATTGTGCTGGTAAGTATCATAGCCCTCTTAAGCTGCATGATCTTTATGACAGCATATTTAAGCCTGGTCCGCCGCATCAAGGCGAGAACGCTCTGGAAAAACAGTATATTGAAGTGGCTGGTGCAGGTGTTTGGAAAAGTGGTACGGCACATGGGCGAAATATGGAGAACCGTGCTGGTACTGGCAGGAATTGCATTCCTGAATATTCTGGGCATTGGGACAGCCTCCGGACCGGTGGTCCTTTTAATGGTCATTGCAGATCTGGCTGGTGCTGTTTATATGGTCTATCAGGCAGTGGGAAGACACAAGATCGGCCGGGGAATAGAGAGGATTGCAAAAGGTGAGGTTGACTACAAAATCCCTTTGGAAGGGCTGAAAGGAGGACAAAGAGAGATCGCAGAGAAAATTAATACAATAGGAGAAGGACTGGATGCAGCAGTGGAGGCCAGTATGAAAAATGAACGCCTTAAGACAGACCTTATTACAAATGTATCCCATGATATCAAGACACCTCTTACGTCCATTATCAATTATGTGGATCTTCTGAAGAGAGAAAACTTTACGGATCCCAAGATCCGGGGGTATCTGGATATTCTGGAGGCGAAGGCACAGAGGCTGAAAACATTGACAGAGGATGTAGTGGAGGCATCCAAGGTCAGCTCCGGAAATATTTCCCTGGAATATATGGATATCAATCTGACAGAAATGATCCAGCAGACCAGCGGAGAATTTGAAGAAAAATTCCGTAAAAGACGTTTAACAGAAGTACTCAGTATTCCGAAAGAACCGGTTATTATTCGGGTTGACGGCCGCAGAATGTGGAGAGTACTGGAAAATATTTATAACAATGCGGCAAAATATGCAATGGAAGGGACAAGAATCTATGCAGATCTGAGTGTGTCAGATCAGACGGTCGTGTTCTCCTTGAAAAATATATCTGAACAGCCTTTGAATATCAGAGCGGATGAACTGACAGAACGCTTCATCAGAGGAGATGTTTCCAGAAGTACAGAAGGAAGCGGACTCGGTCTTTCCATAGCCAAGTCATTGACGACCATGCAGGGAGGAACGTTTGACCTGTATCTGGACGGAGATTTGTTCAAAGTGACGATCACCTTCCCGGAAGTCAAAAAAACCCAGGGCTAATTGCAAAAAAGGACACCACTAATGTTAAATTGGGACGTAGTAAACTTAAACTTTACTACGTCCCAATTTGATACATTTACACATTTGTTGAATTACGCTATAATATGGCTATGGAAAATTTAAGACAATTATTCAAGGACAATTTAAATACAGATTTTATCACAGCGGTATTGAGCAATCCGCGCCAAAAAGGGCACGTCAGTAAGGTGCGGGTGCGCCCTCTGATGAAAGGCGGCATGCTTTTCTTTCAGTTGGAGGAGCAGAAAGGCACCCAGGCTTTTCACAGGAATTTGAACGCAGAAGAGACTTGTGAAGAGTTGATGCAGTATATGGAAGAAATGAAGCAGATGCAGATGGAAACGAGACGGTTCTTTTTTTCTATATTAGTAAGCAAGAAAGGGAAGGTTACAATAAAGAAAAAAGCTCAGACCGGTACGGTGAAGGAAGTGGACTTTTCTCATGACAGGAAGAAGCGATATATTCTTAAAGAGGGAACGAAGATTCCGTTTCTTGTAGATCTTGGCGTTATGACGGAAGAGGGAAAGATTATAAAATCCCGTTTTGACAAATTTCGTCAGATTAATCGATTTCTGGAATTTATTGAGGATGTGCTGCCGCAGCTTCCGGGGGACAGAGAGATCACCATTCTGGACTTCGGATGCGGAAAATCCTATCTGACGTTTGCGATCTATTATTATCTCCATGAGCTGAAGGGCTATGATATACGGATCATCGGTCTGGATCTGAAAGCAGATGTCATTCGCCGCTGTAATGAACTGAGTAAAAAATACGGCTATCAGAAGCTGAAGTTCCTCGAAGGCAATATTGCGGATTATACAGGGGTAAATGCGGTGGATATGGTTGTTACACTTCATGCCTGCGACACAGCAACCGATTTTGCTCTGGCGAAGGCAGTGGAGTGGAATGCAAAAGTTATCCTGTCTGTTCCCTGCTGTCAGCATGAACTGAACGGTCAGATTCAAAATGATATCCTGAAACCTGTTCTGAAATACGGGCTGATCAAGGAGAGAATGGCGGCCTTGATTACGGATGCGCTGCGCGCGGAATACCTGGAAGGGCAAGGGTATGAAACCCAGATTTTGGAATTTATCGATATGGAGCATACCCCGAAAAATATTCTGATCCGCGGAATAAAGAACGGACAGAGACAGAGTATGGAGGCAGTGGAAAGATGTGAAGAGGCGCTTCATGTGTCTCCGACCTTGAAACATCTGCTGGAAACAGTACATGGAGTAGAAATGAAGGAGTAGTAATAGCAATGAAGAAACACCTGATCAATGCGGGGATTCTGACAGCGGTTTTTATTGCTGCTGTGATTTTGTTCAGCTACCTTACGAACAGGGGAAATAATAACATGACAGCAGATCTTGGCGGGGCAACACTCCCGTCAGTTTCTTTTTCCTGTGAAGGGTATGAAGTGAATTATCTGAACGGCTATAAAAAGGAAATGGATCTGTCCACTATGAGGGACAGCATTACCCCAGTCAGTGGAAATAAGCTGGAAATGTATATCGAATCTTATGAGAGCCGGATCCAGTCTGCAAACTGCGCGGTGTATACGCTGGACGGCAAGGAAAAGCTGGGCGAAAATACATATAATGATCCGGAAAAGACGGTAACGATAGAATTTGAGGACGGCATCCTGTCAGAAGAACGTCTTATGATCCTGACCCTTTCTGTGGATGACCGGGAAATCTATTATTATACGAGAGTGGCGGATTCGGCTGATTTTTCCATGTCCGCCTGTCTGGAATATGTATATAACTATCACAATAATGCGATGGGAAAAGTAGAAAACGTAGGAGTAGGAGCGGCCCTGGAACCTTCGGGAGAGGCGGTGACAAGTTTTTACCATGTAAATATTAATTCTGATTACGACCATGTTTCCTGGGGAGGGCTGGAACCGGCAGTGGAGGGAACGGAACGCTGGAAAATCGTGGAAGCAAATGAAACGTACACCTCCGTGCTTCTGGAATATGAGGTGCGCTGCAAAGGGGAAGAAAATGAGACAGACCTTTACACAGTAGATGAGTTCTTCCGGGTGCGGAACGTGGCCGGGACCATGTATCTGCTGAATTATGACCGGACGATGGAGCAGATTTTCAATCCGGAACAGACCGTGCTAAGTGAAAATGGAATCCTGCTGGGAATTACAGACCCGGATGTACAGTATCTTGTAAGCAATGACGGAGTGAGAACGGCGTTCATACAGGCAAATGAACTGTGGTATTACAATCAGGACAGCGATGAGATGTCCCTTTTGTTCAGTTTCATGGATTCGGAAAGCGCTGATATAAGAAATCTGACAGATGAACATGAGATCAATCTCCTTTCCATGGATAAATCAGGTAATGTAACCTTTGCGGTATGCGGATATATGAACCGTGGAAGCCATGAAGGGGAAGTGGGAACTGCAGTTTACTTCTATGACTCGGAAAAGAACAGTATTGATGAGAAAGCTTTCATTCCCAGTACAAAATCAGCGGCAGTGACAGCCCAGGAGTCTGGCAATATGGTTTACTACAGTGTAGCCCGGGAAATGCTTTACGTACTTACAGGCGGTACACTTTATGAAACAGATATGGAGAAAAAAGAGACAGCTACTCTGGTGGAAAATCTGACAGACCGGCAGTACGTAACATCAGAGGACGGACATCTTTTGGCATATCAGTCTAATGGAACATTGGAGCAGGCAACTGAGATTGTTGTAAAAGATCTGGAAAGCGGAAAGGATCGTACAGTGGAGTGTCAGGAGGGAGAATGTATTCTGCCCCTTGGATTCGTCAATGAAGATTTTGTATGTGGAAAGGCGAGAACATCAGACATAGGACAAAATGTATCCGGTGAAACGACGATTCCTATGTATAAAGTAGAGATACGTGATTCAGACAATGAGGTAGTTAAGACATATGAATCGGACAGTGATTTCGTGTCGGGAGCCGAAATAAGCGACGGAATGATCAATCTGGAACGGGTAGTGAAAAACGGAAATATTTACACAGGTATTGCGTCCAGTCAGATTACGAGCAATGAAGAGAGAAAGGAAAGCAATATTTCTCTCGAGTCTTATGTGACAGAATTAAAAGAAACCCAGATGCGCCTTACATTTGTGGATGGTATTTCTGATCTGGAGCCTAAAGTTCTTAAACCGAAACAGGTATTATATGAACAGCCCACAGAGATAGAGTTTGAGGAAAAGGAAAGCCAGGAGGCCTATTACGTATATGGAACGGGGTGTCTCCAGGGAGTTTATGGCAGCGCAAATGATGCGGTTTTGAAAGCGGACGAGGTGAGCGGCGTTGTCATTTCTGCCGGACAAAGTTATGTCTGGGAGAGAGGGAACCGGAGTCTTAACTATCTCATTACCGGAAAAGATGATGTTATCAATACTCTGCGGGAGCTGCTGAATGGAGGAACCGGAGCAATGGATGCGGTCAGACAGACGATCGGTGAAAACGTGCTGGATCTGTCCGGATGCACAACGGAAGAAATGCTGTATTTTGTCAGCCGGGGAATTCCTGTGGTAGGAATGACGGGAGAGGGAAGTTCGGTTATCCTGATCGGATATGATCAGACCTATGTTACTTACATTGATACAGCTTCAGGCAGCCGAAGCGCCATCTCTTATGAGCAGATGGACGCTGCGCTTGCAGGGACAGGACGCGCGTTTGTGAGCTGCATTCCGTAAACCGCTGCTGCGACAGCGTTACATAAAAATATAATACAGAAGAAATTGCCGAAGTGGACGGAAAGAAATTGACGGACGTTTCGGCAGTTTTTTATTTCTGAAATCTTTCTGTCAGTAAAGTCTCAATTCACACTTCCTTCACCAAAAAGATATTGAATATCACCAAAAACACAACTATAATGGTATAAAAGAAAAAGAATACCTTGAAGGTATGCAAAAGGAGAATTATGACAGAGATATTGATTTGCGGGTGCACTGAGCTGTTTACGGAAGAAGCTCTTCTCCGTCTGGCGGAAGAGTATCGTGTGGTGATCGCGGGACCTTCGGCAGTATCAGGAAACCAGAAACATATAACAGCATATAAGACATCACCGACAGAGGAAAAGTTCCGTCAGTTGTTTGATGTATATAGCTTCCAGACCATTTACTATGTGAGCGGGTATACAGACGGGGGAAATGGTCTCTTTGGTGAAACACAGCAGCTGGAGCAGGTTATGCTGGAATGCAGCCGTTCGCGGGTAGATAAGCTGGTTGTTTTTTCGACGGTGGACAGTCAGAATTATATGGCCAGTTATGGGAAACAAGGTGAGCTGTTAAAGAAGGATTACTATTCCAGCCGCTGTTTCGGAGCAGGACAGATGGAAGAGATGTGTCAGTATTTTATGGAGAGAAGTAAAATGCCGACGGTTATGATCCGACTGCCTTATCTGGCTGACCGTATCAATGACAAAAATTTCCTGGGACACATTTTCCGCAGCATGTATGAAGAGGAAAAAGTGATGCTTCCTTACCACAGGGAGGATCCGCTTAATTTCCTTACGCTGGACGATCTGGTGGAGCTGATGTTCCAGCTGACAGAAGAAACAGAGGATGACAGTGGCATTTATTATGCGGTAAGCGGATATCATTATACTTATGGCGACCTGGAAGATATGTTGAAAATTGCGGTCCCGGATGCAAAAATCGTATACGAGAACTATCCGTTTGTGGCAGAAATACCGTCTTATCCAAAAGAGCTGAGGAGAAAATACGGGTTTATCCCTATGGATAACGCGATGGAAAATATAGGTACATATTACAGAACCTTTGTCAATGAAGTCATGACACAGAAATCCGGACTTGCAGGAAAGATCATGTCTCTTTTTGCCAGGGCAGGAAAAGGTGCTCTTAAATATGTAGAGCTCGTGCTGGTATTTATCATTGCGGAAATTATCAGTCATTACACATCAGAATCAATCTATTTTAAATTTGTAGACGTAAGACTTTTCTATATTATCATCATGGGAACAATTTATGGAATGCGCACAGGTCTTGTGGCAGCAGTTCTGGAATGTCTGGTACTGATACGGGAATATGCGCTTATGGGAATGAATGGAACCATTCTCTTCTATAATATTGAAAACTGGATTCCATTTGTTGTTTATCTGATGGCGGGTTCCATTACCGGCTATATTTCCAATAAAAAAGACGATGCGCTGGCATTTGTGCGAAGAGAATATTCCCTGCTGCGGGACAAATATCTGTTTTTAAGTGATGTTTACCACGGGGCTGTGGAAAATAAAGGAGAGTATAAAAAACAGATTCTGGGATTTAAGGACAGTTTTGGCAAAATTTTTGATGCAGTGCAGAAACTGGACAGTGAATATCCGGAGCGGATCTTTTTTGAAGGAGTTAAGGTACTCGAAGATATTCTGGAAAACCATACAATTGCTATTTATACATTAGATTCCTGGCAGAAATTCGGCCGTCTGGCGGTATGTTCCAACAGTTTGCTGACAAAGCTGACAAAATCTATTCGTATTGAAGATTACAGCCAGCTGTATGACACGGTGAAAAAAGGGCAGGTGTGGAAGAATACAGATATGGTTCCCGGAATGCCCATGTATGCATGCGGAATTTTCAAAGAAGGAACGATGGTACTCCTTATTACAATTCAGGAGGCGGATGTAGAACAGTATGGTATGCATTATATGAATATTTTCCAGATTATGTGCGGACTGGTGCAGACGTCTTTCCTAAGAGCGTTGGAATATGAAGAGCTGGCAGAAAGCAAGATGTATGATCCAAGGACGCATATTGCTTATCCGGAAAGGCTCCGCCAGCTTTTGGAAGTGCAGGAATCCATGAAAGAGGCCGGTGTGGCGGATCATGTGCTGATCCGGTTTAAAGATAAAGATAAAGAAAGAGTCAGCGATCAGTTATCCGGTATGATACGTGCCAGCGATGTATTGGGAACGGATGAAGATGGCAATATTTATCTTCTGCTTGTGCAGATGAACCGGGAGAATTTCCGTATTGTAGGAGACCGTTTAAACGGAAAAGGCATGAAATATCAGATTGTGGAAGCGGTCGGATAAAGGATGGGAGAATCTGTGATAATTATATTTTTAATCATTCATATCATTCTGTGTATCCTCGTATATCTTCTTATGAGGATATCGCTTTTAAAAGCGCCGCGGCAGTTTATGCCGATCGTATGTCTGGTTCCCCTGTGGGGGCTTTTGGCACTCCTTTTTCTGGAGATACGGACCAGAGGACGGCAGGATATATATGAAGAAGTGGGAATTGAAAAACTGAAGATCAATGATGCGATCCACCGAAGCATCCTGATGGAAGAAGATCCTATCGAAGATCGGGTCGTACCTCTGGAGGAAGCGCTTCTTATCAATGATCCTCTCACCAGACGAGAGCTGATGATGGAAGTCATGTATGCCAATCCCGATGACTATGTAAAGCAGCTGAAAGAAGCCCGAACAAATGATGATACAGAGGTTGTTCATTATGCGGTCACAGCTCTTGCAGAGCTGCAGAAGGAATACGATCTTCAGTTTCAGGAGCTGGACTGGGAATTGGAAAATGATCCGGACAATGACGACATTACAGACCGTTATCTGAAGCTTTTAGATCAGTATCTGGAAAGCGGAATTGCGGAGGGAAATGAAAGAATCTTAAAACTTCGCTCTTACAGCGGCATGCTGGAGAAAAAGCTTAAGAATCATCCTGACCGTCTGCCTCTGTGGAGAGAAAAAGCGGTTACCGATTTAAGGATTGGAAAATATGATGAAGCCCGTCAGGAAATTGAGCATATCATGCGGGAATGGGACAGAAATGAAGCGGGCTATCTGTTGATGATACAATACTATTCTGCGGTACAGAGCCGCAGGGGGATTGAACAGATATTAGAGACAATTACCAGAAAAAATATTTATCTCACGCCGGAGGGAAGGAGTCAGATCAGGTTCTGGCAGGAAGAAGGAAGGAATAGCATTTGAAAAGAAGAAAGCGACAAAAGGGAGGCATTTTCCGTTTCCGAAAACTGCAGACAGTGATTGTAGTCTTTTTATTGCTGGTAGGCGTGCTGTGCTTCGTGCAGTGGAATGTCCCTTATGAGGAACAGGAAAGAGAGCTGGAACCTGTAGAACAGGACAGCCGTGATCTGGTGACTTTGGACCAGGATCCGGAGTGCCTTATTATCTGGGAAGATGATGACATGGGCAGACAGGGACTGGAGCTTATGGAAGATATCTTAAGTCAGATGAAAATCCCTTATGAAACAGTACAGGGAGAAGAGTCGAACCGGCATGACCTGGAAGATTATGAGACCGTTGTTCTTTCCGTGACACACTGGAATATTTTGGATGAGACGCTTCTGAAGCTTCGGGACTGGCTGGAAGGAGGAGGAAGTCTGATGGCCCTCTATCCCCCGGATATCAACGGAAGCTTTCAGGTATTTGCAAAAGACTTCGGAATTGAAAGACTGGGAAATGGCTACGTCGTAATGTCCGGTCTTCGGATGACCCGCCCCTTTATGATAGGCGGGGACAAGGAATACGTAATTACGGATCCCTTTGAGTCATCCCTGTCAGTATCCCTGGATGACAGCGCAGAGGTCTATATGGAATCTACAGATGAAAATCCGGTTCCTCTGCTCTGGAAGACAAAGCAGGGAGAAGGAGAGGCTGTATTCTGCAATATTGGAATTGTGGAAAAGGCGTACCGGGGGTTCTACTCCACAGCTTACAGCCTGCTGGAAGAAACATGCGCATGGCCGGTGATCAACGGTTCTACGTTTTATATTGATGATTTTCCATCTCCGGTTCCCGGAGGGGAGAGCAAATATATTAAGCGGGATTACGGGATGACGGTCTCGGAATTTTATACACAGGTATGGTGGAATGATGTATATAATCTGGCGGAGGAATACGGCATCCGCTACACAGGACTTGTGATCGAACAGTATTCTGATGATGTGGAGCAGCCCTATGAGCGCAATAATGATATACAGCGCTACCGATATTTTGGAAATATGCTTCTTGATCAGGGAGGAGAGATCGGCTTCCATGGGTACAATCACATGCCGCTGTGCCTTCTTGGATTCGATTACGGAGACGGATATGAGTCCTACCGGCTGTGGCACAGTTATGAGGATATGCTGGCCTCTATCCAGGAGCTGAAAACATTCTGTGAAGAGCTTTTTCCTAAAGAGAAATTTCAGGTCTATGTTCCTCCCTCCAATATTCTCTCCGAGGAAGGCAGAACCATGCTGAAGGAGGATGTGGAAGGGATCAAAGCCATTGCCAGTGTTTATATTGGTGATACGGAAGAGAATGCGTATGAACAGGAATTTGAGGTGGCGGAGGATGGGATGATCGAGACGCCCCGCATCATATCTGGATATATTATGGATGATTATACCCAGCTTATAGCATTCTCGGAGCTGAACTTTCACTATGTAAACACCCATTTCCAGCATCCTGACGATACCCTGGACGAGGACAGGGGAGCGGCTCTTGGATGGGAGGAAATGTACCAAAGGATTTCAGACTATACCGAATGGCTGTATACATCGGCTCCGGACATCCGTAATCTGACCGGCAGCGAACTGGCGGCGGCAGTACAGATTTACGACAATCTGGAAGTGGAACGGGACTATACAGACGGAAGATTAAAACTTCATCTGGCAAATTTCAGGGACGAGGCCTGGCTTATGGTCCGGATCAATGAGGGGATGCCGGGAGAAGTAACAGGAGGGAGTCTTACGGAAGTGGCAGAAGGACTTTATCTTCTGGAAGCACAGGATGATGAGATAGAAATTGTAATTGGGCAGTAAGGAAGACAGAAGGGTACAGAGAAAGGAAGCAGGATGAACAAAAAGCAGAAACGCTATATTTCGGTTATTATTGTATTAATTGTATTTATATTGATTGCGGTTGCTCTGCTTGGACAGTATGGCTGGATGGTGACAAGGACAGGAGGCGGGGAATCCGGCCTTTCCATTCTGGAGGATAACAGTTTTACAAAACTTGGTTACAGTGGAGAGGAAACGCAGGAGGAGAATCCGGACTGCCTTTACCTGTGGGACAGTACAGATGAAAATTCTGCCGTCTTTTATGATCAGATGACGCAGATCCTTCACGACATGAAGGTAGAGTATACTGAGACAGATCTTAGCAAGGAAGAGATGCCGGATCCTGATCAATACCAGATTGTCATTACGGGATTTACAAACTTTCAGGAACACAGCAGTGTCATACTGGAAGTGGTAAGCTGGATGGAGAAAGGCGGCAACCTTCTGATGCCGCAGGTTCCGGAAACCGGCAGTGTGTACAGTTTTATGAGTCCGAGGATCGGCGTGGAAAACCTGGGTTCCGCCTACTATGAAGTCAGTGGAATCCGGATCACAGATGATTTTATGATTACCGGAGAACAGACAGAGTATGCCATCGAATATCCTTATCAGTCCGCGCTTACGGTCTCCCTTGGAGAATCCTGCGAAGTTCATATGGTGTCGGCGGATGAAAGAGAAGTGCCCCTTTTGTGGGAGACGGACCGCAGGGAAGGGCATGTGGTTGTTGTGAACCTGGGGCATTATGAAAAAAACTGCAGAGGAATTTACGCGGCAGCTTACAGTCTTCTGTCAGAGTACTGTGTATGGCCTGTTATTAACAGTTCGGCGTTTTATATAGATGGTTTTCCTTTCCCCCTTCCAAAAGAAAAGAACTCCTACATTACAAAGGAGTATGGGGACAATATGGATATGTATTCTTTTTATGTCAGAGAATGGTGGAATGACCTTATCAGTCTGGCGGAAGAATACGGTATTTCCTATACAGGAACGATACAGGAGAACAATGATAATGATGTAGAAGCGCCTTTTGAGTCAAAGGCTTCCTCCAACCGGTATCAGTATTTTGCATCTACTTTAATGGAACTGGACGGAGAACTGGGCCTTTTCGGATATAACCAGCAGCCTCTTTGCCTGGAAACCAGCGATATCGGGATCCGGGAGGGAACAGAAGAGGATATCGGAGAGGAGACGGAAGAGCTGGATTATGAGAAGGATCTGGGTCTGAAATACTGGAACAATAAATCGGACATGGCAGCAGGTCTTAAGGAAGTGGAGGAATTTCAGAAAGGAATTATTGACAGTGAAACGATGCAGGTCTATACGCCTCCTTCCAATATCTGGTCAGAGGACGGACTGGATGCGATAAAAGATACTCTGCCGGATATCGCAGCCGTGGCGGCGGACTATTTCAGCGGCGGATATGCGAAGGAGCAGGAATACGAAGTAGACGAAGACGGGATGATCATGACGCCCCGCATAACATCCGGAGGAGAAATCAGTGAAGATATGAAGCTGAGCGCTTTTTCGGAGCTGAATTTTCACTATGTGGTTTCCCATTCTATCTCTCCTACAGATGTGCTGAATCCGGATGCGGGAGCTGATCTTGGCTGGCCTGCCATGGTGGAAAATCTGAACGATTATGAAAAATGGCAGGAAGAGGCAGCGCCGGACATCCGACGGATGACAGGATCTGAAATGGCAGGCGCAGTGCAGAGATTTTATTATTTAGGATCAGAAGAGATCGAGACAAAAGACGGTCTGGAAATCCAGCTGTCGAATTTTCAGGATGAAGCCTGGCTGATGATCCGTTTTAACGAGTGGACACCGGATGAAGAGTCGGTGAAAGGCGGAAGCCTGACGAAGCTGAGCGGGAATCTGTATCTTCTGGAAGCAGAGCAGGATACGGTTACGATTCAAAGAAAGGATGCAAAATGAGGATCTGTGTAATACTGGAAGGGTGCTATCCCTATGTGACAGGAGGGGTATCTACCTGGGTTCACCAATATATGAAGGCCATGCCCCAGCATGAATTTGTAGTTTGGGCGGTAGGTGCTGATTCCAAAGATCAGGGAAAGTTTAAATATGAGCTTCCTGACAATGTTGTAGAGATCAGGGAAATCTTTTTAAATGACGCTCTTACCATGCCTTTTGTAAAAGAAAAATACAAGTTTAAAGAAGAGGAGCTGGAAGCGCTCCGGGAATTTGTAAACTGCCGGGAGCCAAACTGGGAAACTTTGTTCCGCATGTATCATGACAATAAGGTATCTCCGGTGGCGTTTTTGATGAGTGAGGATTTCCTGGAAATCCTTATGAAAATCTGTCATGAAGAGTACCCTTATACCAGTTTTTCGGATCTTTTTCATACAGTCAGATCTATGCTTCTTCCGGTGCTCTATATTTTGCAGTCGGATGTGCCCAAGGCGGATATTTATCACGCCATTGCCACAGGTTACAGCGGAGTGCTCGCGAGGCTTGGAAGTTATGTCAATGGTGTGCCTTATGAGATTACAGAGCACGGAATCTATACCCGGGAGAGAGAGGAAGAGATCATCCGTGCAAAATGGGTTATACCGGCATTTAAAAGATTTTGGGTGCGTTTTTTCTATATGTTGTCGGGTGCGGCATATGGCAAGGCTTCTATGATCACCAGCCTCTTTGATAAAGCAAGGGAAACACAGATTGAGATGGGGGGAGCCCCGGAGCTTTGCAGATACATTACCAATGGGATTCATTACGAAAGGTTTTCCTCCATGAGGCCGAAAAAGGATAATGGATATGTAGATATTGGGGCGGTCCTTCGGATTTCCCCGATTAAAGATGTTAAGACCCTTCTCTATGCATTTGCGGATCTGCGAAGCAGGCTTTCGAATGTGAGACTTTATATTGCAGGACCCGAGGACGATGAAGAGTATGCGAAAGAGTGTTATGACCTGAAGGAACAGCTGGGGCTTGCCGATGCATATTTCCTTGGGACAGTCAATATTCTGGAATATATGGAAAAATTTGATTTTACCGTCCTTAGCAGTATTTCAGAAGGACAGCCGCTGGCTGTTCTGGAATCGTTCGCTGCAGGAAGACCCTGCGTTGTAACAGATGTGGGATGCTGCAAACAGCTGATAAACGGGATGGAGGGAGACGACCTGGGAGTGGCGGGCTACTGCGTGCCGCCCATGTACAGGGAAGCGCTCTGTGATGCACTGGAAATGATGTGTACCCATACAGAGGAACGTTATCAGATGGGACAGATCGGGAGAAAGAGGGTAGAAAAATACTTTCGGCATGAAGATATGATACGCAATTATCAGGAAGCATATGATGAGGTGTTTAGAAGATGGCAGGAATCGGTTTCAGCTTAAAAAGATTATTCAGTAAACGAGGATTCTTCTCGCTTTGCAGGGCATACGGATATGCGGGAATTATTTGTGCAGGGCCTATGATCCTGGGTGTTATCATGCTGGCGGGTGTCAGTCTGACAGCCAGGCTGGCAGGAATGGAAGCCCATGACAGGGAATTGATGAACTGTATGCTTACTTACAGTCTGTTAGTTTCCCTTAGTATCACCAGCTGGTTCAACATGGTTACGACCCGCTATGTATCTGACATGCTCTATGAGGAAAAGCTGGATAAGATCATGCCTTCTCTTTACGGAAGCTGTTCTATTATGCTTGTGGCAGGAGCCGTTCTTTACGGAGTTTTTCTTTGGTTTTCAGGAGTGCCCCTGATCTATCAGATCCTGTGTCTGTGGTTTTCCCTCATTCTGATCGTAGTGTGGATGGAAATGGTTTACCTGACAGCTCTTAAGGACTATAAAGGAATCGTGCTTGCATTTACCATTTCCCTGATGCTGGGATTCCTGTGCGCTCTTATCCTTGTCGTTATCGGATGGGTCAGTATTGTGAGTCTGATGCTGTGTATTATTATTGCCTATGGCACGCTGATGGTATGGTATTATAAACTGCTTCTTGACTATTTCCCTAAAAGTGAGGGAAGCAAATATACATTCCTGCGTTGGTTTGACCGTTATAAATCGCTTGCTTTTACAGGAGGTTTTATCAATATCGGGTTGTTTGCCCATCTTGTGATCATGTATTTCGGACCTTTGCAGATCCAGGTTGAGGGGTTGTTTTACGGGGCACCGGCACATGATGTTCCGGCGCTGTTTGCGTTTTTCTCCATTTTGATCACGACCATTAATTTTGTGACTTCTGTGGAAGTTCGTTTTTATCCGTCTTATCGGAATTATTACAGCCTGTTCAATGACAACGGCTCTATCAGGGATATTGAACAGGCAGAAACGGAGATGCTGACCATTCTGAAGCAGGAATTGACTTTCAGCGGACATAAGCAGCTTATTTCAACGATTCTGTTCGTTGTATTCGGGAGTTATGTATTGGAGTGGCTCTCACTTGGATTTACGGATACATCTATTGGAATTTTCCGGTTTTTGTGTACAGGATATGGAATTTATGCGATCAGTAATTCCATTATGCTGATTCTCCTCTATTTTGAGGACTACACAGGTGCGCTTCTTGGCACGATGGCCTTTGCTGCAGTCAGCGTGGCTGCCACGATCCTGCAGATTTTATTTGGCTCTGTCAACTTCTTTGGCCTGGGCTTTCTGCTGGGCGGTATTGTATTTTACTTTATTGTCTGGCTGAGGCTGGAATGGTATACAAGGAGGCTCCCCTATTTCCTCCTGTGCAGGAAGGCTTTTGTGCCGAACATGGAAAAAGGATTTTTTGCAAGGCTGTGTGATCGCCTGGATGCCAGAGATGAAAAGAAGGCCAATGCACCCAAGGAAAAGTGGAAAAAGAAACGGCGGAAAATGGCGGGAGCAGCCATGCTTGCCCTTGTGTTTCTCCTGAATGGCTGCAGTGCAGATACGGGTGCCGTTTCCGGCAGTACCGGAAGCGATGTAGAAGCGGCAGCGGAAGATACCCAGGAGACAAAAGGTGATCCGGTAGAAAAGGAAGAGCTGGAAGAATCCGAGGAGACTCTTCAGGATAACAAGGCAGTATATGCGGATGATGATGAGACTTCTGTGGTAACCATGTATCTGACTGTATCGGAAGGAAATGCGGCAGATCACACGAACCATACCTGGACAGAGATCAACAGTCTGGATAACTATTATTATGAGGACAATAATCTGGACCGCTACAATTGTGAAGCCCTCCTTCAGATCGGGGATGAATTCGGAAATGGCGAGACTTCGCCCAACGCTACAGTACAGATACGGGGACAGTCCTCATCCAGACGGGATCAGAAAAATTATAAAATTCGTATTAAGGATGGCATGGGTGAATGGAGAGGACAAAGAACGATCGCCCTCAATAAACATGTAGGAGATGTCTATCGTTTTAAAAATAAGCTCGCCTATGATCTGATGAAGGATATTCCCCAGATGATGAGTGCGAGAACACAGTTTGTGCGCCTTTATGTGAAGGATACTACAGAGGGGGGAAACGGTACATTTACCGACTATGGATTATATACTCAGGTAGAACAGATTAATAAAACATATTTGAAAACACACGGACTTGATAACAAAGGTTATTTATATAAAATTAATTTCTTTGAGTGGTATCAATATGACGAATTGAAGCTGAAAACAGATGAAGATTATGATGAGAAAGCCTTCGAAGAATATTTGGAGATCAAGGGGAATGACGATCATACAAAGCTTTTGGAACTGCTGGAAAAGGTCAATGATTACTCGGTTCCGATAGAAGAAATTGTGGAACAGCATTTCGATATGGATAATATTTGCTATTGGATGGCGTTTCACATTTTAATTGGAAATTACGATGTAGGATCCCGAAACTATTATTTGTACAGTCCTCAGAATTCAGATAAATGGTATTTTATTTCATGGGATAATGATGCAGCCCTTTCAAGGACGCAGTATGAGCAGAGTAATTATTCGGAAGGACTTTCCTGGGAAAGAGGAATCACTCAGTTCCTTCACGTAATTCTATTTAACCGTATTTTCCAGGAGGATGAATATCGGGATATGCTGACAAATGCTGTGGAGGATCTCTATACCAATTACCTGACGACAGAAAAAATGACGTCTATGATAAATCAGTACAGCAGTGTAGTAAAGCCTTATATCTATAGCAGTCCGGATGTGGAATACGCCGTAGAAGAAGACCAGGCTGTCTATGATCAGCTGGTTGCTGCCCTGCCGGGTGAGATTAAATTGAATTATCAGTATTATCAGGAAAGCCTGGAAAAACCGTGGCCTTTCTATGTGGGAACTCCAACAGTGGAAGATGGAAAGCTCAACGTACTGTGGGATGCATCCTACGATACGGATGGAGAAGATATTACGTACCGCGTAGTGCTGGCGCGGGACTGTGATTATACGGATGTGATCTATCAGGCGGATGGTCTGCAGCTTCCGGAGGTCAGCTTTGACATGCTTCCGGCCGGACAGTATTATCTGAAGGTGCAGGCGGTCAATGAGTCCGGTTATGTGCAGGACTGCTATGACTATTACTCCCGGGAAGATGGAGGAGGAAAAGCGTACGGAACGAAAGCATTTGTGGTGCAGGCTGACGGAACTATAACCAATGTGGACAATGCGGACGTATAAGCCTATGGCAATTGTTGCGGTACAAGGAGGAAGAATATGAGAAAAAAGACAGGGCAAATCCTAAGCCTGCTGCTTTTGCCGGCGCTGCTTGCCGGATGCGCCGCCGGCAGCGGCGACAGCGGGACACTGGTAAGCGCCGATGAAACGTATGAAACGACGGGACAGAGTTCTTCAGATTATGAGCTTCAGGATAATAAGTCGTTATATGAGGAAGAAAATAATGAAGTCGTGACCATGTATCTGACAGTAGGGCAGGGAAATGAAGAAGATGATACAGATCATACCTGGACAGAGATCAACAGTTATCCTTTGTCTTACTATGAGGAACATTCCATTACTCCATACAAATGTGAGGCTGTGCTTCAGGTCGGCGATGAAGCCGGCCCGGTGGAAGGAGAATTCGGCTACAGTGACCGGACTGCCAACGCTACGGTGCAGCTTAGAGGGGAGGGCGCTTCCCGGCAGCAGCAGAAGAGCTATCGGATCAAGATCAAGGACGGCGATGGTGATTATAATGGACAAAAGACAATTTCACTGAATAAACATTCCGGAGATCCTGTCCGATTCAAAAATAAACTGGCGTATTCTTTGATCCAGGAGATCCCGGAAATGATCGGCGCCAGAACACAGCTGGTTCACCTTTATGTGAAAGATAAGACAGAGGGAGAGGACGGATTGTTCCAGGATTACGGGCTTTACACCCAGGTGGAACAGATCAATAAAACATACCTGAAAAATCACGGATTTGACAATGACGGCGCACTTTACCAGGTGGGAAATTTTGACTGGCAAAGGCATGAAGACGTAATTATGCTGGCTACAGATGCAAATTACGATAAAGATGCATTTGAACAGTATCTGGAGGTGGATGGATCAGAAGAACACGATACTCTTATCGCCCTTCTTGATGCAGTGAATGACACAGATAATGAAATCAGCGATGTAGTGGAACAGTATTTTGACAAGGATAATCTTTACTATTGGATGGCATTTCACATTTTAATGGGAAATAAAGATGTATTGGACGGAAATTATTACCTGTACAGTCCAAGGGGCGTCGATAAATGGTATTTCATTTCCTGGGATAACGACGGGATTTTGAAAGAAGGCTATGAGGCCATGGAGGATGAGACTTACCAGAGATCCTGGAATAAAGGAATTTTTACTTTTTCAGATACGGTCCTGTTTGAGAGAATCTTAAAAGACCCATCCTGCAGACAGAATCTGGACAGTGCGGTGCAGGATCTCTATGAGAACTATCTGACAGAAGAAAATGTACAGGAAAAGATAGATGATCTGCAAAAAGCGACAGAGGACTATGTATATTCCCTGCCTGATCAGACGTATGCCAGAGTGAATGAAGAAAATTATAACATCCTTGTTCAGAGTATGGCGGAGGAGATCAAGACGAACTATGAGGAATACACAAGCAGTATGGCCTCCGCATGGCCGTTCCATATTCTGGAACCGGTAAAGCAGGGAGACAGCACTGTCCTTCAGTGGGAGGAATCCTATCAGGAAGGCGGCGGTGACATCACTTATTCTGTGGAGCTTTCCAGAGACTATACATTTTCTGACTGTATGGTAAGCGAACAGACCGGGGAAACGAGAGTGGATGCCGGATCACTTTCTCCGGGACAGTATTTTGTTCGGGTACGGGCAACCGGTTCAAATGATGTTTCCCAGGACGCCTATGAATATTATCAGACAGAGGCGGGAAGCAAAGCCTACAGTACTCTTTGTTTTTACGTACAGCAGGACGGCAGTATTTCTGCCGTCAGCTACAGCGAGGATTGATGAACGATGGCAGGATTGAGAATGAGACAGCCGGTTTACCGGAATGAGTGGAAATATTATATTTCTCTGTGGGAAGGAGAGCTTTTGAAAAGGCGTCTGCTTCCATTTATGGAGCGGGATGCCCACGCTGAAGGCGGACAGTACACGATTCGCAGTCTGTATTTTGACGATTATTGGGATTCGGCATATGAGGAGAAGATCATGGGTGTCGTAGATCGGCAGAAATGGCGGATCCGGATTTATAACTACAGTGATTCCAGTATCAAGCTGGAGCGGAAGAAAAAGTGGGGCAGTTACATTCATAAAGATTCCGCATCCCTTACAAAAGAGGAATACAGAAAGATACTGGAAGGGAATTACGAATTTCTCCTTTCCAGTGAACAGCCTTTGTGCAGGGAATTTTACTATGAGTGTACAGTGAAACTGCAAAGACCCAAAGTAGTCGTAGACTACGAAAGAGAACCTTTGATCCGCCCGGAAGGTGATGTAAGAATTACCTTTGACAGAGATGTGCGGGCAGGGGCCTTTGATTATGATATTTTCGATCCGTTCCTTCCGGTTACCTCGGTGCTGGATGAGAATATGATGGTTCTGGAAGTGAAATTTACAGAAATGATCCCCGAACTCATCAAAGAGCTTTTGCCTCTTGACGGGCAGGAGTTTTCCGCGATTTCAAAATACACATTATGCTATGACAGAGCATTCCACAGAACGGATATGCTGGCAGGAATATCCAAAACAAACAGGAGGGGCAAAAGATGAATATAAGAGATTATTTTAAAAACTCAGTCTGGGAGTCCTTTATGGACGGCCAGGGGCTGACGGCTGATTTTATGACAAAGGCAGTTATTGCAATGCTGCTGGCCGTAATACTGGGAATCTTTATTTATAAAATTTACGGTCATTATTTCGGAGGAGTTGTATTTTCCAGTTCCTTTGCGGTGACTCTGGTGGGGATGACGGTACTAAGCTGCATGCTGACGCTGGCTATCAGCAGCAATATCGTGATCTCCCTTGGTATGGTCGGTGCGTTGTCTATCGTCCGGTATCGTACTGCGATCAAGGATCCCATGGATCTTTTGTATCTGTTCTGGTCTATTTCTGTGGGAATCACGCTGGGAGCCGGACTGTATGTGCTGGCGATTGCCACGATGCTTATTATGGTGGCTGTAGTGCACTTGTTTTATAACCGCAGGAAAAAAGGAACGATTTTTATACTGGTAGCTCATTATGAGTCAGAACTTGCAGGGGATGAGATACTGAGAATACTAAACAAGATGAAGCATCAGCTGAAATCCAAGACGATCCGCGGAGAGCTGACAGAACTGACCATCGAGCTTGTCTGCAGAAACAACAACACTCTTTTTATGGAGCAGATCCAGGCAGTAGAGGGTGTACGGGACGTATCGCTGATCCAGTACAATGGAGAGTATCACGGATAGGAGAATGATATGGGAAGAAGAAACTCGAAGGTTCCGTATATCATGATGGCTGTACTTGCCGTTGCCATTGCCGCGCTGCTGATCTATATCGTACCTTACCGATATCAGTTGAATCATACTGTATCCTTTAAGGAAACTGATGAGCCTCTTAACAATCCTCTTACCGGGTATGCGCCATCGGCGGACAATGAAGAGGAGTGCCAGGACTCGCAGCTGGTATACATTGGCGTGACATGGAGTATGTGGGAACCGTCACAGGGAGAATATGACACAGAAGCGCTGGAAGAGCTGTTCCATATTGAGGAATGGAAGAGCCAGAATAAGCATGCCGTGCTTCGGTTTATCTGTGATATTCCCGGTGAAGAGGGACATAAAGATATTCCGGAATGGTTGTACGAGAAGACGAGAGACGGAGAATTTTACAGTACAGAGTATGGAGCGGGCTATTCTCCGGATTATTCCAATGAATTTTTCAGAGAGCGTCATGCCCTGGCAATTCAGGCGCTTGCAAAGTACTGCAATAAAGATGACTTCGTGGCTTATGTGGAACTTGGAAGTCTGGGACATTGGGGAGAATGGCATACCAATACGGATGAAGGTCTTGAGCCGCTTCCCGATGCAGAAGTATGCTGGGATTATGTGCTGGATTATTCCGATAACTTTCATAATGCAAGGCTTCTGATGAGAAGAAATTTTGTGATGGCGGCAGATGGAGATCTGGGGCTTTACAATGACATGATCGGAAGTGAAAGTGATACGGAAGAGTGGATGGACTGGATCCAAAATGGAGGAAGTTTTGAAACCTCCGGAAAAGCACTGGAGTATGAACCGATGGAAGATTTCTGGGAGAAGGCGCCAAGCGGAGGAGAGTTTACCAGCGAATATACTATGGAAGAGCTTTTGTCAGACCGGCTTTCAGAGACTTTGGAGATGATCCGGGATTCTCATACGACTTTTATCGGTCCCAAATGCCCGGAAGGAGATCTGAAAGATGGAAGTGTAGCAGAGAGTATCCGGGAAGAGCTGGGATACCGCTATTACATTTCACGTTTAAGTACCCAATATTCTTTCCGTGACGGAGAGCTGGAAGTGACGATGACATGGGAAAATTCAGGTCTTGCGCCGTTGTACTGGGACTGGCCTGTCACTATGTATGTATACAATTCTGACGGGGAACTGAAATACTGGGAAAATATAGAGATCAATCTGTCAGATCTGGTGCCGGGAGAGACAGTTGAGACAACAAACCATATCCCGTTTACAGATGAATTTCGGCAGGGATATCAAATAGGCATAGGAATCACGGATCCGGATGAGGAGGAACATATTCTTCTTGCTATGGAAGGAAGACAGACAGATAATGTTCAGATCATATACACTTATGAATAGAGGAAACATAAACAGATAAAGGAGGAAAATGATATGGCTGGCAATGGAATGTTCCGGACATCACTGTTCGGAGGTTTTAACAAAACAGATGTAGAGGAGTATATTAAGACACTGGAGCATGAAATAGAATCTGTAAAAGTGCTTCATCAAAAGGAAAAAGCAGATCTGTTAAGAAAGATGGAGGACAGTCAGGAAAAGGCAGAGCAGGTGGACTTGGAAGTGCCAAAACTTCAGGAAGAGACTGCTAAGCTCCAGGAAGAAAACGACAGACTGCACCGGCTGCTGGAGGAAGCAAAGGATCAGTCGGAAAGAGCAGATCAGGATATGCCGGAGGGCGAATACAAAGTCCTTCAGGAAGAAAATGCTGCGTTAAAGGAGAGAATGGCCCAGCAGGAAAAAGAGCTGGAAAATCTGAAGAAAAATCAGGATGGCGGATTTTTTGATTATGAAACAGTTTCCAAGATTATGGATGATGCCAACCGCAATGCAGAAGCCATTGAGGAGGAAGCGAAGAAGCGGGCAGAAGAGATGATCGAAACAGCAAAGGTTGAAACAGAGAAACAAAAGGATATCATTGCGGCAAGGATCAATGCTCAGCTGGAAGAAAAAGGGATTCAGCTTATCGCGGCGAAATATAAGATCGAACAGTATATAAAAGAGATTGAAAGTGCGCAGCAGGGGCTGTTTAATATTAATTCCAGGATGATGAAAATGGTGCAGAATATGCCGGTGCGCCTGGATGATTACTGGGAGGGAGAGCATTACCGTGAGTTGGAAAATGCCAGAAAATACCGTCATGCCAATGCACTTCTAGGGCAGGAAGGTGTGAAAGAATCAATAAAACTGGAGAATGGAATAAAGAAGGATGGAGAAAAAGCGTAAAAAGCGATATGGCTATCTCTTCCTTTCAATGCTTATTCTCATATTGGTTATCCCTGTTGCTATACAGAGGATGAGTGCAGCAGTTCTTGACAGCGCAGAAACAATGGGAAGCGAAACAGCTCATGTATATGCATTGAATGAGGTGGCTGTTACAAATCAGTACGAAACTGTGCTGGAAACGCTGGAATATCAGTTGAGACCGGAAAACCGAACGGACAGTTATGAGAAGCTGATCCAGCAATATCTGAAATTTGCAGATGAGGTGATGGGGCTTGATGATGTGGAGGCCTATGTATCTGTAGATGGGAAAATTTATGCAGCTACTTATTGGGAAGGAGATGAAACATTTGATCCACTGGGGACACAGTGGTATCAGCAGGCGATAGAAGCGGATGGGGAGACTATTTATACAGATGCTTATATCGATGTGCGGCTGAATAAGACCGTGGTGACCCTGGCAAAACAGATCAAGGGAACAGAGGACGTGGTGGCAGTGGATCTTTATCCGGACCATCAGCTGGAACAGGAGAGAAAACAGCGCCTTCCGGAAGGGACGAACTATTTTCTGTCAGATTCAAAAGGAGAGCTTCTGAAATACAATCTTACTGTGAAAAGCCATGAAGATCTTCAGGAGAAATTTGATGAAATTTTTGCGGGAATCCTGAACGGAGAATTTGATACTTATGATTCTTATATTATAGGAGTGGACGGTGTCAAGAGAGGCGTATATTATTACAAGCTGGATTCAGGATGGTATTCGGTCGTTACGATTCCTTATGACACTTTGCTGGAATCCTATGAAGGAGCCTGGAATGTATTTCTGGGAATTATGGGAATTTTTGTTGTGTCTGTGATCATTTTTGCAGTAGCCGATTACCGAACAAGCAGGAAAGCGAAAGTTTACAATGAGATCGTAGGTGTGCTGGGGAATTCTTATTACGCACTTTATCAGATTAATCTGAAAAGCGGACAGTATACGATGCTGAAAGGGTCTGACTATGTGAGGAACAGGCTCCTGCAGAAAGGGGAATACAGCCAGCTTCTGGATATCATGAAGGAGCTGATAAGAAAAGAAGATTATGAAGAATTTTTGAATACCTTTTCTACAGAAAACATGGAAAAACTGGTGCAAAAACGGATCCGGGATTTTGGAGGAGATTTCAAAAGACTTTTCAACGGGGAATACCGATGGGTGCATGTTCAAATGCTTTATGATGAATCTTTGCAGAAGGGAACAGTGGTACTTGGTTTCAGGGATATTAATGAGGCTAAGGAACATGATCTGTCCATGCTGGAGCTTTTAAAAGATTCTCTGGATTCGGTAGACAGCATGGCAAAGAGCAAAAATATGTTTTTCTCCCAAATGTCCCATGATATGAGAACTCCGCTTAATGGAATCATCGGTATGGCAAAACTTGCAAAGAATCATACCGAGGATGCAAATAAGACAGCGGAGACGCTAAGCAGGATCGGACAGCTTGGAAATCAGCTCCTGGAACTGATTAATGAAATACTGGATATTTCCCGGATGGAAGAAGGGAAGCTGGAACTTCGAAGCGAGAGTTTTCGGATAAAGGAAAATCTGAAGGAACTTGCAGAAATTTTCCGGTTACAGACGGAAGAAACAGAAAAGCAATTCCTGACCCATATCGATATAGAAGACATCTATATCAGAGGAGATTGGGGAAAGATTCAGCAGATTTTAAATAATATTTTGTCAAATGCCTTTAAGTTTACTGCGGACGATGGAAAAGTGGAGATGACAGTAACAGAGGAAAAAGACAGCAACAGCAAATATCGCAAGTACCATTTCCGCATTCAGGATAATGGTGCAGGTATGAGCCGGGAATTTCTGAAAAAATTGTATCTGCCTTTTGAAAGGGAAGTGCAGTTCGGGGCAGCGAATGTCGCCGGGACAGGACTTGGAATGCCTATTGTGCATGAACTGGTGCATAAGATGGGAGGGACCATAGAAGTGGAAAGTGAGCTGGGAGAGGGAACGGAATTTGAAATAATGATCCCTTGCCAGATCAGTGAAGAACAGGTTCTTCCGCAGGAGGAAGCAAAAGAAAAAGGCGGAAACGAAGAAGCTTTCCTGGAAGGAAAGAAGGTGCTTATTGCCGAGGATAATATGATCAATATGGAGATTGCACAGGAAATTCTGAAAAGTTTCGGTATGGAGCCGGAGGAAGCCTGGAACGGGAAAGAGGCAGTGGAGCTGTTTGAGGGAAAACCGGCAGGCTATTTTGACATCATTTTAATGGATATGCAGATGCCTGTGATGGATGGATGCGAAGCTGCTGTTGCAATCCGCCGTTCAGAGAAAAAAGACGGAGGGACCATTCCTATTATTGCAGTGACGGCAAACGCCTTTGCAGAGGATATTGTCTCCACGCAGAAAGCGGGGATGAACGCACATGTTTCCAAACCGATTGATTTCCTGATATTAAAAGAAACGATGGAGAAGCTGCTTAAAAATTGAATGGGAAGCAGCTTCCGGGGAAAAATAGAAAAAGAGATACCAGGTCAGGAGGGTGGACGATGAAAAAGGACAGCAGCAAGGACAGAGAAGAGACAGTAAATAGAAATAACACAATACTGATCGTGGATGATGATGAAATAAACAGGGCAATTCTGGAAAATATTTTTTCTTCCGGGTATTGTGTGGAAGAGGCAGAAAATGGCAGGATTGGATTGGAAAAATTGTTTGCACAGACAGAACGTTACTGTGCGGTTTTGCTGGATGTGGTCATGCCTGTTATGGATGGAATAGAAGTGTTGAAGATCCTGAATGAAAAAGGGACTCAGACGGAAATACCAGTGTTTCTGATTACTGCTGAAGCAGATGACAGGATTTTGAAAACGGCGTATTCACTGGGAGTAATGGATGTTATCCATAAGCCTGTTATCCCCTATGTAGTAAGAAGACGTATTGATTCTGTTATAGAGCTTTTCCGCGCGAGGAAGAGACTTAGCAGTAAGGTGGAGGAGCAGCAGAGTGAGCTTTTAAAGCAGGCGGAGCAGATTATTCTGCTCAATATGGGAATGGTGGAAGCATTGTCTACCGCCATTGAATTTCGAAGCGGAGAATCCGGAGAACATGTACATCGGATTCATGATATTACGGAATATCTTCTGCGAAATACAGAGTTGGGAGAAGGACTGAAGGAAGAAGAGATCAGACAGATTGCGATGGCTGCTATCATGCATGATGTGGGTAAGATAGCGATTCCCGATGCTATTTTGAATAAACCGGGCAGACTGACTCCGGAAGAGTATGAGATTATGAAAACCCATACAACTCAGGGCGCCCAGCTTTTAAAAAAGATTCCGCATATTATGGAGCACCAGATGTTTCAGTATGCATATGATATTGCAGAACATCACCATGAGAGATGGGACGGCAGGGGATATCCTGATGGCCTGAAAGGAGATGAAATTTCCATGTGGGCTCAGATTGTTTCTCTGGCGGATGTTTACGATGCACTAGTGAGCAAACGGGTGTACAAAGGAGCTATTGAGGTGGAAGAAGCGCTTCGGATGATCCGGGACGGAGAGTGCGGAGTGTTTAATCCGAAACTTCTGAAGTGTTTCATGCAGGCGGAAAAACCTCTGCGCAGGCTGTATCAGTAGCGTGTTTTTATTGTAAAATTTTGGAAAGAATAGAAAAGGAGGTCGTGTGGAGATGGTAGAAAAGAAAGTGATCTATCCTGTTCTTACCCGGTTCTTTGACCGTTATCTGAAAGAGAGGAACATTGCAAAAACCCTGTCAATAGTTGCAGACGACCTGTATTCTTTGGGAACCGGCGATGAGGAAACAGCGACGAATAAAGAAGAATTTGCCAGGCTGCTTGAGGAAGAAATTAAGAGTATACCGGATCCGATTCAGTACAAAATTATGGATTATCAGGAAAAGCAGACAGGGGAGAACAGCTGGGAATGTCTTTGTAAGGTAGAGACTGCCGTCAGATTAAATGGAAGCGAGGAAGAGATCCGCTACCTTACCCGTTTTACCGGAGGATTCCGGAGAGTGGGGGAAGAATTTTTAGCGACCGCTCTCCATATGTCGGAAGCCAGCTCATATCAGGAAAGCGGAGAATTTTTTCCGCTGCGCTTTTTTTCAGAAAAGACAGAAAAACTCAATGAGACAGCCCAACATGAACTGTTGGACATTATCTGCCAGATGATGCCGGGAGGAGTGATCGGAGGATATATTGAGGACGGATTTCCGCTTTATGTAGTAAACGATACGATGCTGGAAATGATGGGATACACATACAATGAATTTGTAGAAGAGACAGAAGGACTGGTCATTAATTCTATTCATGAAGATGATGCCCATATGGTAGAAAAGCATGTTCTGGACTGCTTAAAACAGGAAAAACAATATGCCATCGAATATCGCGTGAAGAAAAAAGACGGTTCCAGTTTGTGGGTGTATGATATAGGGCGAAAGATTATAGCAGAAGATGGACGTTCAGCGATCATCAGCGTTCTCGTAGATATTTCCGAGAGCGTCAGGGTGAAGAAAAACCTCATTGAAGAATCCAATCGGGACTTTCTCACTGGAATATATAATCGGAAAGGCGGGGAGGCTACCGTAACAGCCAAGATGAATAACAGTGATGCACCATATATCTTTCTAATGATCGATCTGGATAATTTTAAAAGTGTGAATGATATGTATGGTCATGGAACCGGAGATAAGATGCTTCGCTTCTTTGCAAAACAGCTGCGGGAGACATTTCGAAAGACAGACATAGCTATTCGGCTGGGCGGTGATGAATTTGCGGTCTATGCACAGCCTTGTTTTAATAAAGAGGCAATTCAAAATAAGGTTGAAAAGATTATAAAAGATTATGTTGAGGAGGCAAAGAACAGATGTCCGTCTGTAAGCACATCTGTATCAGTAGGCGGAATATACAGCATGGAGCCCAGATCTTTTTCCAGTATATATAAGGCTGCAGATGGTATTTTATATGAAATCAAACAGAGCGGAAAAGGGCGATGCGAGATACGGGAAATATAATAGAAAGAGGGGGTTTTGAAAAACCTCCTCTTTCTATTAAGTAAGATAATGATATCCTTTTTTAGAATACCTCCTGCTCTGATGAGATTTGAGGTATCCCTCCTTATTTTAAAGCAGCAGACCGGGAAAACAATGTTCCCTTATAGCGATTGAGTGCATAATAGACAATCATACCCAGAATACCGCAGGAAATAATCTCACCAACGCCCACCGTAACCATAAGAAACGGGATGGGAAGGGCGACGCCGTATGCGTATTTTAAAACAAAAGGCACAATGATCGTGTTGGATACCATCGGCGGGATAGTTCCGAATACCGGTTTCTGATTCCTGAGCAGATAGGTGCAGATGGCACCGATCAGTGTGGCAATGCTTCCGAAAACAATATCGGGCAGCAGTGCGCCTCCAATGATATTTCCCACCAGACATCCGATAAACAGACCGGGAACCGCTGCTGGGGTAAACAGTGGAAGAATCGTAAGCGCCTCCGCAATTCGTACCTGAATTTCTCCGAAGGAAATCGGTGCAAAGACATACGTCAGGACAACATAGATAGCGGCGATCATGGCCGCCTGGGTTAAAAATGCTGCGTTTTTGTTTCTCATATTCTGTTCTCTCCTTTAGTTTTGTTTTACGAGTGGAAGGTCTCGAACACTCGATTCATTTAACGCCGGGAATCGGCGGCAAGCCCGATAGACCTTGGTTTTCGTGGGCTTTGCAACGGGGAATAGTATAACATGACGGCAGCAGGAAATCAAGAAAAGTACCAAAAAAGTACCAAATTGGAAAATGAAAGCACTCTATCCCGTGGAGATAGGGTGCTTTTATGATGGTTAATAGGGTAGTGATGCTAAAGACTAATTCTTTCGGCGAAATTCGGCGGAATCAACAACATCTTTAAATTTTTCATATACTTTTTCTACTGCTGAATATCTTGTGGCATTTTCTCTGGCATCTAATTCGGCCAGTTTTCTGTCCTCTTCCTCATATTTCTTTTTCCATGCTTCTTCTTCTGCTTTTGAAATTGCTAAAATTTCATCTGCCCTTGCATTAATACCCTCTACTCTAGCTTTAAGTGCCTCTATTTCTTCAGGTGTGTATTGCATATCAAGGAGAATGCGAATAGAGTCTTGTATTATAGTATCAAGAATATCTGTGATTAAAAAACTGATATATTCATGTTGGAGATGATTAAAATCTTTATAATTTTCAATCATGCCTTTATACAATTTTTTTAAGGCAAAAAATTTTTCGTGTCCTAAGATAACGGATATAAGATGGCCTATTTCTGGATGATGATCCAATTCGGTACATGCTTCGTCTGTCAGCCCATAAAAGTCGTACATATTTTTATGCTCCTCTTTGATATTGCTTGTATATCCCATAGCAAAATCGAGCGGTATCTGGAAGTAGTCAGCCACAGAATCCAGAAATTCTATGTCGGGTGTGCGATCCCCTTTTTCATAATAACTTATAGCGCCTCTGGATACCTTTAGTTTTTTTGCCAACTGTTCTTGGGTTAATTCTGCCGTTTCGCGAAGCTCTTTTAATCGTTTAGCAAACATATCTGTTGCATATCCCATAATAAATATTACCTCCTGTTTTGCGTGAACAAATTCGTTGAAATGATAAAAATAATGAATAAAAATGTTGAAAGTTTAATTTCGTTGAATTACAATAATATTGTAACAAATGAAAGCAAAGCTTGCAAGAGGTAGATAAACAAAGATAAACGAAAGGAGTAATCATGAGAAACAGAACAATAACAGCTACAGTAGGGGAATCTCGCCTAATGGACACGGAAGAATTAAGGGCATACACAAATCTTGGGCGAAACAATGCTATGAAACTAGGAGAAGAGATTGGCGCAAAGGTGCAGATTGGGCGGCGCGTATTATGGGATCGCCGTAAGATTGATGAGTATTTCAACACTCTCACGGGGGTAAAGTAATGCAGAAAGAAAACAGAAATAACCGAGTACATACAGGAAATCAGTCCGGCAAGACTGAATTTCCAATAATGAACCTGCTGCCAGTAGGGAAAGAAAATGCAATCAGTACAGTGGATCTGGTGCGGCTAACGGGGTGTAAATCTTCCCGGGAACTTCAGGAACGTATCGCTTATGAGAGGAATCACGGTGCTGTGATATGCTCCGGTTCTGGCCGAGGCTACTGGAGGCCAAAAGACAGGCAGGAGATATTGGAATTTGTAAAGACGATGGACTCAAGAGCATTAAATACGCTAAGAGCAGCAAAGAGTGCCAGGGCAGTATTGAAAGTGCCAGCGGGGCAGCAGGCAATAATAGGAGGAGATAACGATGGCAAATAGAAGGATGTTTTCTGCTGATGTAGTCTGCACGGACAAGTTTCTGGAAATGCCTGCTTCTTCACAAGCCTTATATTTACAGCTCGGAATGAAAGCAGACGATGATGGCTTTGTATCAGCACCAAAACAAATTACTAGAATGACAAATGCAAGTGATGATGATTTTAGAATACTTGTATCAAAAGGTTATATTATTCCTTTTGATAGCGGAATTATTGTTATTAAAGACTGGAGAGTAAACAACTATTTGAGGAAAGACAGATACACAGCAACACGACATTTAACAGAAAAAGCTGCTTTGGAATTAGTGAATGATGTATATGTTATTTCCGATGAATTACGCAGCATATCTGTTTCTGGTGTACCAAATGGTATACCGGGAGGTAACCCGATGGTATCGCAAGTGGATACCCAGGTTAGGATAGGTAAGGATAGTATAGTAAAGAGTAATAACTATAGTGTGCATTTCGAGGAGTTTTGGAAAGCATATCCGAGGAAAAAGGAGAAATCAAAGGCACATAAATGCTATTTGGCTAGATTAAAAGATGGTTTTTCAGAAGAGGAATTGTTGACTGCTGCCCAAAGATATGCGGAAGAGTGTAGAGAGAAACACACAGAGGAAAGGTATATAAAGCACGGCGCCACGTTCCTAAGCGCAAACACTCCTTTTGTGGACTATTTACCTAAACAAGAAGAGCAAAAGGAAAATGTACCTGCTTCAGCATATTATGAAAAGTATTTGCAAGGAGGCATGTCTTGAAAACTCGACAAAGAAATATAGGGGAAGAGCAGGTCTTGTATCCTAATGGCCAGCCGGTAAAAGCTGTTATAACAAATATAAAAAGTGTTGATAAGGGGAGAACCAAGGGAACGCTCGAAGAATACAGTATAGACGACTACGGCGTTACGCAAGAGTTTTTCTACAAAGATGGAATAAGCCCAGAATTGACCGAGCAGAGATATAGCAGAAGCATGATCCCACCGGAATATTTTAGCAAAAGAGCGAAAGATTTCAATTGGACTAGATATCATGAAAATACGGATGTACAGAAGGATATTGGAAATTCTTTTATAACACGATTTTCAGAATATAGAAAGCAAGGCCGTGGATTGTATATTTCATCACATACTAAAGGGAGCGGGAAGACTTTTCTCGCTTGCTGTATGGCAAATGAGATTATAGTAAGATACGGCATATCTGTAAAATTTATTACAGTTCCAGATTATATAGAGTTGGTTAAAGAAAAATCAGACCAAGCGCGAGAAGATATTCTAAGAATAAAGGACTGTGCATTACTGGTATTGGATGATATTGGAGCGGAAGGAGGCAGCAAAGACTGGATAACAACAGCGGTTTTCAGACTGGTGGATTTTCGAGATAAGCATATTCTTCCAACAATATATACTAGTAATTATGAGATGGAAAATCTTCCGGGAGACGAAAGAACAGCAGATAGGATTGTGGGACATTCTGTCCCATTAGTTATGCCGGAATACAGTGTAAGGCGAAGTGAAGCAAAGCGGAAAACAGAAGATTTTCTAAAGGGATTATTAAAAGAGCCTGCCGCAAACGGTCAAGCCCTTCCTAATATCTGGTAAATAAAGTATAAGGGAGTGGGCTGGCTATGTCAATGAACCTTGAAAACAGAATAAGCAATGAACAGCTTGTGTCCCGGATTCAGTCCGGGGAGAATGAAGCGGAGAATATGCTTAAGCTATGGCAGCAGAACCGGGGATTCATTGCGAGGATGGCCCGGAAGTATGCAGGCCTGGCCGAGATGGAAGATCTGGAGCAGGAGGGATATATTGGCCTGTGTGAAGCCGTGAGACACTATGAGCCGGACAAGGGCATGAAGTTCATTAATTACGCTGCCTTTTGGATTAAGCAGGCTATGAAGCGGTATATTGAAAACGCCGGGGCCGTGGTGCGGATTCCCTCCAATATGCAGGACTGGATCAGGGAATATAACCGGGCGTTACGGGAGTACCGGCAGGCCTATCACGAGTGGCCGTCAGATGGGGCACTGTGCTGGCTTTTGGGGATCAAGAAGGAAAAGCTCCGGGACATCCAGCAGGCGGTCAGAATGGGCAATATGGGAAGCCTAGACGCTCCTCTGGAGATGGAGGACGGGGGGCTCACCATGATGGATATGGTCTCTTCCGGGGAAGACCTGGAAGAAGACGCCTGCACGAGGATGGACAAGGAGCAGATGGGGCGGAAGTTATGGCTTGCCGTGGATCAGCTCCCCGGAGATCTGCCTGCTGCCGTCCGGTTACGATACAAAGACGGGCTGACACTAGAGAAAACGGGACAGGCTCTTGGCGTGAACCGTGAGAGGGCACGACAACTTGAGAGCAAGGCAATGCGGATTCTCCGGCAGCCTCACAGATGCAGAACTTTCCGGGCACACTATGAGGAATACTTGGCAGCGGCGCCGATACGCCATATAGGGGTGAGAAGGTTTCAAGAGACATGGACAAGCGAAGTGGAGAGGGAGGCGATAGAATGGGCAGAGAGGGAGCTGCATTACAGATGAAGAACCATGAAGGGTATCACGATCCGACAGCAGGCAAGGCGATCCGGAGGGTGGACTCCTCAAAATTTAGGAGACGAACCAGACCGAAAGTGGCTCGGTTGACGTACCAGGCGAAACGACGGGCCAGGGGTAGTGAAATGCGATACCCCATCACCTACAAGGTCGGTGATTTGCCGAGGTGCATCTGTACCCTTTTGGCAGAACAAACAAAGAGGGTGAAGGTGTGCAGGATCTAGGGCGTTAGAGAGCCGGAAAGCGAGCGTTACCGTTCGCAACGTTACTATTGCAACGTCCGGATTGTGTGCATGATTGTGAAGTACGAGCAAAGCCCGAGGGAAGCAAGAGAAATGAATGAGAAAAATTTAATTCCGAACAGTGAGCGAAGCCCGAAGGAACTCCGGGAAATGGGGCATAAAGGAGGGATTAAGAGCGGAGAGTCCAGGAGAAAGAAGGCCCAGGCCAGGAAGACGGCGGAGCTTATAGCCAAAGTGTTTCTGGAGTCGGAGGAGGGAAGGAAGCTGATTGAGACATTCAAGACGTCATAAAAGAAGAGGATAGCGACATTTTCGACACCTTAAAAAGGATGTGGAAATTTTGGAGTCCTTGGTTGGCTCAAGATCAGTCCAATCAGAGAAGTATCGGAGGGGCAGAAAGAGGCTGCAAGAGTGAGGATGAAAGAAATGAGAAAGAATAATATACTGTAATGTTTCCAAAGCTGTTTCCGATAAAGGAGATAAGACGCTATTTTCGATTTTTATCCTGTCAGTGAGGAAATGTTGGGGTATAGGATCTAAATTGATTTCATAAAGAAAATAGCGGAGTTATGTGGCACCTTGATAATTGAATACAGATAATCTGATGGAATAAAAGAACAACATTCATAGATCAAAATTTGATGATTGCCGCCTGCTGCCCGATATGGTAGTATATGTAGAGGAACAACCGTGTTACAGGGTGGCTGACCTCTATTCTACATAGAATGGGGGTGGTGCTGATGGACAAGAAACCTTTTGATTTTAAAGATCTTATGGCCTTTGGAATGTTCATCCTGGCATTGCTGACATTCGTATTTACGTTTATCAAGTGATGTTTTAGCATAGCAAAACCGCCCTTGTACTTTGGCGAGTAAGGGCGGTTTTAAGACTTATCTTACGGGGGCCAACCACTTTGTGGCGGTTGTTCCTTTTTGTGTCTTTAATATAGCATATCTGGCCGAGTGGTGCAAGGGCTATTCAGATTTTACTACAGAAAGGCGGTACGTCACGTGGTGATCTTCAGAAGGTGGATTCTTAAAGACTTCCTCATCTATGATTAGATCTGTCCAGTCATCCGTCAATATTTCCCCATCAAACAAAGTTACTTTTATAAAATCTGGTAATTTATAAATATCGTCAGTAGTATATTGCCGTTTTGGAGTGGGCATAGTAACACATCCTTTCATGGTGAGAGTGTTGACAGTTGCATGAGAACTATTCTTCGGCTTCTTCGAAGAAAATGCCGTTATTACATTCCTTTTCGAAAGACTCCCATATTACATCTTCAGGAATTCCGTTTGGAAAAGCCTCACAGACTTCGAGGCTGTTTTTGAGCTGATATCTTTTGCACAGCTCACACTTGGGTAAAGTGGTTACAAACATATCAAGATATTTCTTGGAAAAAGGATTGTTTTGCATTATTGTTCCCGCTCCATCCGCTCATCAATGGCCTTTTTAATATATCTGTTGACTTTTTCGCCTGCTGCATCTGCTGCCGCTTTGATTTCTTCGTATTTCTCTTTTTGGACATCTAGAGGTATGCGTTTAATGCTTTTTTCGCGATATTTTGAGTTTGCTTTTTTTTGTGCCTCCGTTAAAGCCATGTATTCACTTCCTTTCATGGGGTGAGTCCAAAAATGGATACACCTCTTCTAGTATGGCTAAAGTATAACACAAATTTCAATATGTGTACACATACAAAATATACAAATATGTGTACGTATATTTGTGGATTGTGCCAATTGATATATGCGTACACATATATTAAAATATAATCAAGATAAAGGTAAGGACAACAGCGAAGGGTGAAAACGAAGTGGCGAAAGCGTACCGGAGACACCAACGTAATACCGGGCAAGGGTAAGGGGATAATGAGATGGTCGAGAAACCTTAGATAGCTTTAAGACCTGCCGGAGCTGTTGGGAACCTTCCAGAGAAAGGAGATGAGAATATGAAGTACAATCTTAGAGCTATCATGTTGAGAGCATGGAAGAACTACCGTAAGATGCAGCTTTCATTTTCGGAATGCTTACATAGAGCGTGGATCACGGCAAAAGCCGAAGAAGTCAATACTAAGCGGATTGAAAGTGCTAAAGCGGCAGCGGGCATCATAGAAGAGACAAATACCTGGAGCGGCTGGAAAAAGCTCGGATATGAAGTGATCCACGGCAGCAAGGCGTTATTTGGCACAGAGCTGATTTGGGGGAGCAAAGGGGACGGGGCCATATACAAAGCGAGCTTCTTTGGGCGGTCCCAGGTACAGGAGATTGCAACAGTATAAAGAAAATGCCCTTGCCAGTGCTGCAACACTGACAGGGGCGAGTATAGCCGGAGCTACACTATAAACACAGTCACATAGTAGCATGAGTCCGGCGGAAAGAGCAAGAGGTAAATGGACGAAAAGGATAAGATTATTGCGGCTTTCATCATAGAAATGTTGAAAGTCGCACCCGATGATTATATGAAAATTAAGATCATTTTGATGGCTCATAGTGCAGGTAAGCCAGCCCTTGCACATTTCTTTCAGGAGACATTTAAGTTGATTGAAGTGCATAGACCACGACTGATTGAAATGAAGGGAGGAACTGCAGATGAGTAAATGGGAAGAGCTGATCTGTTTATTGATTGAGCCGAATACAGTGGAGGAATTAAGAGATATGTTGCAGGAAGACTGCTGGAACCCGGGAGTAAAACAGATCTTTCGGAACGAGATAGCCCGTAGGTTGGCAACAGGTAAATAAAGCTTTTCTGTCCTCCTGGGACGGTGCTGCAACACTGATCCCAGGCGGCAGGCATTAGCCGGATGTGACTAATAGTAACATCCGAAAATTGAACAAATCAGAGAGTGAACGGCGCTCTGGTGTGCTACCAATACTGCCGGAGCATAGAAGAACAATAACTGCCCTCCCTGGGGAGCTGCGCTAACAGCAGAACCGGGGCGGCAGGATGGAAGGAGGATATTGAAATGACAAGAAAAGACGTAATCAACAATATTATGGTAAATTATGGCCCTTATGGTGTAGATATAGAGACCATAGAGGAGCAAATAAAGAGTGGGGAAGCGCAAGGTTTTTCTTACCAAACGATATATACAGGTTTAAGAATGGCATTAGGCAAGGCGTTTGGTGTGGAAGAGCATTTTACACCAGGCGAATTAGCGGAAGCCTTTGGAGTTAGTGAAGAGGAGATAATACAGGAAATTGAGGCTATGAGAGAAAACCTTGCTGTTATGGGGTTAAATCCGGATAATTATGCTAGAGAGATAAGTGCGGAAGAAAGACAGCAGTTTATATTGCCTAAAGGCTTCTTGAAATCATGACTAATAATAAATGTTAAGGGTTAATCGGATGCTGACTTGCTGATATTTTACAGGATAAAACCTAATAAAACCTAACTTTTTACTAGAAAAAACTAGAACTGAAATGAAAGGAAGTAAAAAGGACAGAAAATATTAATGCCCCGAAGTGCGGCAACACAACGGGGCGAAAACAGAAATAACCCAATACACACAAGATATCGGGCTATCTTGATTATAACTTTCGTATAGCCCGATTGCAAGCAGAATATGCCTGCTGCCATGCAGCAGAGAAAGAGAGGACTATATGACACGGATAGAAAATATATATGAGAGAGCTTTCCATGAACTTCCGGAGTCACGGGCAGATGATGAAGCGCTTGAAGAGGAGATTAGAGAATACCTGGATACTGTAAATTGGCCGGTAAAGGATCGGGAAGAATTGGAAGATCTGGTATTTGCAGGAAGCAGCTATGGACAGCATAGTGGATTTATCAGTGGATTCCGCTATGCTTTAGCCCTGGTGTTTGAAGGCCTTGTCTGAAAGGCGGTGATAATATGGCAGTTGACAAGAGAGGGAGAAAGCTCCCGAGAGGGATACGGCAGAGATATGAAGGCTTTGAAGGACGTTTCATGTACCAGGGAAAAAGGTATCTTGTGCATGGGACAACAGTCACTGAAACACAGAAAGCTATGACAGATCTTAAGTATAAACTGGAACATGGGCTGTTTGTGGCAAAAGAAAGGATTATTCTGGATGAATGGTATAGAACATGGCTGGAGGAATACAAAAAGAACAGGGTAAAGCTGGGAACCTATATAAGCTATGAGAAATACTACCAAAGCATAATTAAGAACCGAATGGGCAGCAGGGAGATTACAGAGATCCGGGGCGAACATGTTCAGAAGCTGTATAATGATCTGGTGAAGGAGGGATATGCTCTTTCTAGTATCAAGATTGTATCTGCAGTATTAAATGGCTGCTTTCAGCAGGCTGTGAGAAACGGACTGATAGAGAGAAATCCGGTAAGACTGGCAGAACTGCCAAGACAGACGGAGAACAAGACTAGGCAAGCTATGACTAAGGAGCAGCAGGCTCTGTTCATGGAGTATGCTAAAGAGAGTTACTTATACCATTTCTTTGAGGTTATGCTGCGTACAGGCATGAGAAAGGGCGAGATGCAAGGGCTCAAATACTCGGATATTGACAAGAAGCAGAATGTAATCCATGTTCGTCGGACACTAAAGTATATTGAGCATAGGGGGTATGTTGAAGATACACCGAAAACCCGGACTTCTACCCGGGATATACCGTTGACTGCTGCCATACTGGAACATATAGAAGCGCAACGGAAATACTGGGGTTTTAAGGTCGTAAAGCTGGATCAATATCTTTTCTGCAATGAGAATGGCGAACCGATCAGCAGGGAAAGGGTTCAAGCAGAAATTGATCGTACTATAAAGCGGATTAGGGCAGCAGGCTATGATTTTCCGCGGATTACGGCCCATGTCTTTAGGCATACATTTGCCACCAGGGCCATAGAGGCAGGGATGCAGCCGCAGGTCCTTAAAACAATCCTAGGGCATAGTTCCCTGGCTATGACAATGGATCTGTACAGTCATGTACTGCCGGATACAAAGGCGGAAGAAATGGAGAAGATAGCAAATGTGTTTTAATATTAGAGCTCTTCATAGGGGCTCTTTTTTATTGCGCACAGTACCAAAAAAGTACCAAATTGCATAAAGCTGGATAAACTTTAATAAAAGAAAAAGCCCGAAAACACAGTGTTTTCATGGCTTAATGTATTAAGATAAACCTATATAAATATGTAGGTATCGAAGTTTTGTTTTACGAGTGGAAGGTCTCGAACACTCGGCACATTTAACGGCGGTGACCGCCGGAAAGCCCTATAGACCTTGGTTTTCGCCTTAGCGTACAGAGCAGGCTGCCAGTGACAGCCTGCGTGTAATGGGCTTTGCAACGTGAAGTAGTATAGCATGTGTAGAGCTAAAATTCAAGCTGTACCCACAATTTACCCACAATGAAATAAAAAAGTACTCTACTCCGTAGCGGAGGAGGTTGTCTGCCTGTCGCTATTGTGGTATTATGTGAACAGGAACAACCGTGTTACAGGGTGGCTTGACCTCTATTCTACATAGAATGGGGGTGGTGCTGATGGATAAAAAACCGTTTGATTTTAAAGATTTAATGGCTTTTGGAATGTTCATTTTAGCATTACTGACATTCGTATTTATGTTTATGAAGTAATGTTTTCAGCATAGAAAAACCACCCCGGAACTTTGGCTGGTATCAGGGTGGCATTTCTATTTACCATTTTGTGAGGTCAACCCCTTGTGGGCGGTTGTTCCTTTTGTGTCTTTAATATAGCATATTTGACCGGGGCGTGCAAGGTTTTATGAAACTTTATATGCTAACCCCTTTTTTAACTTCCCGGTGTGGCACAACACCAAACAGTATGCTATAATGGGGGAAACGTGCAAAAAGCAAAGGGAAATTTAAAGGAGTAAATGGATATGAAACTGACAACGATCAAAGAGCTGTATAAAAACAGAGAAGATTATTTGGATAAAGAAGTCACCATAGGCGGCTGGGTACGGAGCATCCGGGATTCCAAGACGTTTGGGTTTATTGTTGTAAACGACGGTTCCTTTTTTGAACCGCTGCAGGTTGTGTACCACGATAAAATGGAAAATTTTGCAGAGATTTCCAAACTTAATGTAGGGGCGGCGATCATTGTAAAAGGAACGCTTGTGGCAACGCCGCAGGCAAAGCAGCCTTTCGAGATCCAGGCAGAGGAAGTGACAGTGGAAGGAGCTTCCGCGCCGGATTATCCGCTGCAGAAGAAACGCCACAGTTTTGAGTTCTTAAGGACGATTGCCCATCTCCGGCCGAGAACGAATACATTCCAGGCTGTATTCCGGGTAAGATCCCTGACCGCCTATGCGATCCACAAATTTTTCCAGGAGAGAGGATTTGTCTATGTGCACACTCCTCTGATCACAGGAAGCGATTGCGAAGGAGCAGGGGAAATGTTCCGTGTAACCACATTGGATATGGAAAACGTTCCAAAGAATCCGGACGGTACGGTGGACTATTCCCAGGATTTCTTTAACAAAGAGACAAACCTTACAGTCAGCGGTCAGTTAAACGGAGAGACTTACGCCCAGGCTTTCCGGAATATTTATACGTTCGGACCCACGTTCCGTGCGGAAAATTCCAATACGACAAGACATGCGGCAGAGTTCTGGATGATCGAGCCTGAGATGGCCTTTGCAGATCTTGATGATAATATGGCTCTTGCAGAATCCATGCTGAAATACGTGATCAGCTATGTGTTGGAAAATGCGCCGGAAGAGATGAATTTCTTCAATTCTTTTGTAGATAAAGGACTTCTTGACCGTCTGAATAATGTCGTTTCTTCTGACTTCGCGAGAGTGACTTATACAGAAGCGATTGAAATACTGGAAAAGAACAATGATAAATTTGAATATAAAGTATCCTGGGGAGCAGATCTTCAGACAGAACATGAACGTTATCTGACAGAGGAAGTTTACAAGCGTCCGGTATTTGTAACGGACTATCCGAAGGATATCAAGGCTTTCTATATGAAGATGAATGATGACAATAAAACGGTTGCAGCAGTAGATTGTCTTGTTCCGGGAATCGGGGAGATCATCGGAGGAAGCCAGAGGGAAGATGATTATGATAAGCTGGCTGCCCGCATGAAGGAGCTGGGACTGAAGGAAGAAGATTACGGATTTTATATGGATCTTCGGAAATATGGTTCTACAAGGCACTCCGGATTTGGACTTGGCTTTGAAAGATGTATTATGTATTTGACGGGAATGAGCAATATCAGAGATGTGATCCCATTCCCAAGAACAGTAAACAACTGTGAACTGTAAAGAGGGACAGAGCCGAAGGAGGTTCGTATGAGTATGAATATATTAGTAGTGGATGATGAGCGGGAAATTGCGGATGTAATTGAATTATACCTGCAAAATGACCAGTATACGGTGTACAAGTTTTACACCGGACAGGATGCGCTGGACTGCATTTTTGAAAAGAAGATCGATCTGGCTATTCTGGATGTCATGCTTCCGGATATCGACGGTTTTGAGATCCTGAAAAGGATCCGGGAGAAATATACATTTCCGGTGATCATGTTGACGGCGAAAACAGAGTATATGGACAAGATCACCGGACTGACTATGGGAGCGGATGACTATATCCCCAAGCCTTTTAACCCGCTGGAGCTGATCGCCCGCGTGAAAGCACAGCTTAGGCGTTATACACAGTATAACGACGGAGGCAAGGAACAGGGAGACATTATAGATTTCGGCGGACTTGTGCTGAACCGGACTTCCCATGAATGTGTTTATAATGAAGTGCCGCTTACTCTGACTCCCATTGAGTTTGATATTTTGTGGCTTCTGTGTGAGAACAGGGGAAAGGTGATCAGCTCAGAAGAACTTTTTGAGAAAGTATGGCATGAGCAGTATTATAAAAACAGCAACAATACGGTTATGGTACATATCCGTCACCTGCGGGAGAAAATGAGTGTACCGACCGGAACTTCAGACTTTATCAAGACAGTATGGGGAGTAGGTTATAAAGTTGAAGAATAATTATCGTAAATTAAAATTCAGTATTCTGCTTCAGACAGTGCTTGTAACGGCGCTGACTGTATTAGTTGGCGGCTTTCTTCTGAATTATGTGATCGACGGCGTGTACAATGACAGCTTTGCAACGACGTTTGTAAAGGTGCTGGTCGCATTTGATGTGGAAGAACAGACCGCCATTGATTTATATTGGCGTCTGTTGGGAGATAATAAGGTGTTTTTTATGATCCTGGGCTTCCTTCTTCTTTTTGCGCTTTTCTTTTATGTGGCGCTGTCAAAGATGACGAAATACCTGGATCAGGTAGGGGATGGAATTGAAAACATTATTTCAGAATCTACAGAGCCGATCCATCTGATTACAGAGCTTAAACCTATTGAGATCCGTCTCAATGAAATCAAGGCGACGCTGAAGCGTCAGGAATTGGAAGCAATTGAAGGAGAAAAGAAGAAGAATGACCTGGTTTTGTTTCTTGCCCACGATCTGAAAACACCCCTTACATCCATTGTGGCTTATCTTGCTATGCTGGAGGCGCATCCTGATATGCCCCGGGAGGAAAGAGAAAAATATACCCATATTTCTCTGGAAAAAGCGATTCGTCTGGGAGAACTGATCAACGAATTTTTTGATATTACAAAATTTAATCTCCAGGATATTGAGCTGGAGCCGGTAGAAGTAAATCTATCCATGATGCTGGAACAGATTGCGGATGAACTCTATGCGGTCCTGCAGGAAAAGGATCTGACCTGCGAAGTAGAGGCAGAGGACAATCTGAATATATATGGAGATCCGGACAAGCTTGCCCGGGTATTTGATAATATTTTAAGAAATGCAATTGCCTACTGCTATGCAGGAACAAAAATCCGTATAGAGGCGCATAAGAAGAAAAATGATATTGAGATCATTTTTTCCAATCAGGGGGAACGGATTCCAGGCACAAAGCTGCAGACAATATTTGAAAAATTCTACCGGCTGGATGATTCCAGATCCAGTGAAACAGGAGGGGCAGGCTTGGGGCTTGCCATTGCCAAAGAAATCGTAGAACTCCATGGAGGCAGGATCATGGCAAAGAGTGACGATGAACAAACACAATTTATTGTGCTGCTTCCATCCAGAAACAAGCAGGAGGAGAAAGAAGAAATTGAAATTCATTCACATCGCAGACGTACATTTAGGAGTTCGTCCAGAGGCAGGAAAGGCTTACAGCGAAAAGCGGGACACCGAAATCTGGGAGACATTTCGAAAGATAATCATGATATGTGAGGAGGAGAAAACAGATCTTCTCCTGATTGCCGGCGACCTCTTTCACCGGCAGCCGCTTTTAAGGGAACTGAAAGAGGTGAACGACATGTTTGGCTCCCTCTCCCATACAGAAGTGGTAATGATCGCCGGCAACCATGATTATATCAAGCCGGGAGCTTACTACGGACGTTTTGACTGGGAACCGAATGTTCATATGCTGGCAGGAAAGGAGCCATCTGAAGTTCAGATTCCCAAGCTGAAAACATCTGTCTGCGGATGCAGTTATCATGAGCGCAAGATTACGGAAACATTGTATGACAAAGCTTTGCCTTCGGGAGAAATGGATTATGAGATCCTTTTGCTCCATGGAGGGGATAAAGAGCATCTTCCCATTGACAAGGCTAAGATAGAAAAATTAGGCTATGACTACACGGCCCTTGGCCATATTCACAAGCCAACGTGTCTGATTCCGGGAAAAGCGGCTTATGCAGGAGCGCTGGAACCTACGGATATCAATGATACGGGAAAGCATGGATATATCAGAGGGGAGATAACAAAAGAGGGGTGCCGCTTTACATTTGTCCCGTTTGCAACGAGGGAATATGTTCATCTTGCTTTGAATGTGAAGGTGGAAATGAGTGGATTTTCTTTAAGAAACGTGATTCAGAAAACCATAGAAGAAAACGGGAAAGAGAACATTTATAAGTTTCTTTTAAAAGGATATCGTGATCCAGAGATCCGGTTTGACCTGACTCAGATGGATGTATATGGAAATATTGCAGAAATTACAGATGAGACAAAGCCGGCTTATGACTTTGAAAAACTATATGAAAAAAATAAGGACAATTTGCTGGGAAGTTATATCGCAAGCTTTGCAAATGCTGAAAAAGACAGTATGGAATATGAAGCGCTGTGTGCCGGGGTACTTGCGCTGATGGAGACAAAAGGGGAGAGTTATGAAGATTCTTAAGCTGGAGCTGCAAAATTTTGGAAAATTTCAGAACGAGGTCCTGGAGCTTAATGATGGGATACAGCTCTTTTACGGAGAAAATGAGTCGGGAAAGACAACGATTCACACATTTATCAAAAGTATGCTTTTTGGTATGGAGAGAGGCCGGGGAAGGGCAGCAGCAAATGATACATTTTCCCGCTATGAGCCGTGGGAAAATCCGGGATATTATGCAGGGGCAATGGAATTTGAGTGCGGGAAAAAGCGGTTTCGCCTGGAGAGGAGCTTTGATAAATATTCCAAACGGGCGTCCCTTGTCTGTCTTGATGACGGAGAAGAATTTTCGTTGGAACAGGGCGATCTTATGATGCTGCTTCCGGAACTTGATCCGGAAGGATATTCGGATACGCTGTATATAGGGCAGGCAGGGGCGCGTACAGGCCGGAATCTGGCGGCCCGCCTGAAAGATTATGCTACGAATTATTATGTGACAGGCGACAGCGAGCTCAATTTAACAGCGGCAAGGAATGCCCTGGACGAACAGAAGAAACAGCTGGATCGTCAGATGAAGGAGAAGCTGGAGAAAAAGCAGAGACAAAGGGAAAAGCTGGAACAGGAATCTTCCTACATATGGCGGGATGTGCACCGACTGGATGAAGAACTGGAGCGGATAGATGAAGCGCTGGAGAGAAAAGAAGCGGAAGAGAAGGAAAAAGAAAACCGCCGTGTCCTGGATGATATCCGCCCGAACAAATGGAGGATCCATCCTCTGGAAGTGGCGGGGATTTTACTTGTCATAGTAGGGGCTTTTGTGCTGATCGCACGGCCATGGAACTATCTGGTGGCAATCATTATTGCACTGATCGGCGGAATTTACAGTTGGAATCGTCTGAAAGAAGGGAAGAAAAGGCAGAAAACCCCTCCGGAGCTTATGCTGGAAGAGATCACACCTGAAGAAGAGCTGTCTTCCCGTGAGAAGCTCCTCTGGGAGAGGACGTTATTTTTTAATGAGAAAGAAGAAAAGCGTATCCAGTATGAAAATCTTCAGGAACAGCTGGCCGAACTGGAGGAATTTGACCAGTCTTATAAGAGACTGGAAGAAAAAAAGGCAGCTGTCTTGCTGGCTTCCCAGCGGCTGTTGGAAGTGTCCGGTAAGATGCAGGGACAGCTTCAGCAGGATCTGAACCGCACAGCGTCTGATGTGATAAGCAGCGTGACGGGCGGAAAATATACAAGACTGATCACGGAAGAAGATCTGCGCTTAAGTTTTCTGTGTGAAGGAAGAAAAATCCCGGCAGAACATGTCAGCGCGGGCACATTGGAGCAGGTCTATTTTGCGCTCAGGATGGCGGCGGCAAATCTGCTGTATGAAGAAGTATACCCGGTGGTTTTAGATGATACCTTCGCTTTTTATGATGAAAGCCGTCTGAAAAATACACTGCAATGGCTGGCGCGGCAGGACAGGCAGATCCTGATCTTTACCTGTCAGAAACGGGAGGAAGAGATCCTGCAACATGAGAGGATCGATCATTCTGTTCATGTATTAACGTAATGAATTCTTCCATGACCCGAGTCTTAAATTTGTGGGTTTTATAATAAAAATACACTTGCCGTCTGGCAGCATCGCCTTCCAGCTTATAGTAGACTAATGTTTCAAAAGAGGGAAGCTGACGGACCAGTATATCGCTGATAAAGGTTGTCCCAAGCTGGGTAGAAGCCGCCATATATGCAGTGGACTGCTGCTCAAGTTCCAGAATGATATTTGGTGAAAAGCCTGCTTTCTGGCATAAACGTTCACCGCGGCTTCTTGTGTCGTTGCCGGGAGAAAGCATAATAAAAGGCAGATCCGAGAAAGCCTTGAGAGGAACTGCCGGATGTTCCGGGCGGAGATATGTCTGATTTTTTACATCATCATAGGAGAGCTGATATCTGGACAGCTCTCTATTTATATTGGCATTTTTCGGGACAGCCAGAAGGATGTTTTCGCTGCAGTATAATTCCCGGTCATATAAAAGGTGGTCATAGTGATAGTTGTCAATTACGAAATCCAGGGAGTTATTGCCGAGAAGTTCTTCCAGCTGTGCTGTGTTTCCTTCCGTCAGCCGGATATTCACATGAGGGAACCGCTGCTTGAATTTTGTTATAAGCGGGGGCAGGATGTAGGCGGAGAAAAGGTTGCTTCCGCCCAGGGATAAATGTCCGGTTTCCAGATTGTTCAAATGATTCATATCATTTTCCACACGTTGTTCGATCTTAAAAATTTCTTCCGCTGCTTCGATATAGACCTTGCCGGCTTCTGTCAGCTGCAGGGGCGAGGTGCTGCGGTCAAACAGAGGCACACCGATACTCTCTTCTATCTTTCGGATGCGGGCGCTTAAGGATGGCTGACTGATATAGAGATTCTGCGCCGCTTTTGTAAAACTTCTTTCACGGTACACTTCGTACACATATTTTTTCCAGGTAAACATTCCGTCCTCCTTTGGGATCCACGGCAAAACGATGCTGATATTATAGTCAAAACTATATAACATATATATAATTATAGATATTTGAATATATTATAGCGGGTTTATATAATAAAGGCAAATAAAAAGTTTGTTCGGACAAAAAAGTGGATCATACATAGGAGGCAGTATTATGGAAAATTATAAAATGGCAGAAAAGATGAGCAACGTACATTCCGATATCAGAGGCCCGCTTTTTGTGGAAGCAATGAAAATGCAGGAGGAAGGTATCCCGGTGCTGAAACTCAATACGGGAAATCCGGCCGCTTTTGGCTTTGGGCTTCCGGAAAGCATTAAAAACGCTCTGACCGGACATCTGGAAGAGGGAGTGGGATATTGTGATTTTCAGGGAATGAAGAAATCCCGGGAAGCGATCTGTGAATATGAAAGGAAGAAGGGGATCAAAGGAATTACACCGGAGGATGTCTTTATCGGAAATGGAGTCAGCGAGGTGGTATCCTTTGCACTGCCGCCTCTTCTGAATGACAATGATGAAGTGCTTGTGCCGGCTCCCAGCTATTCACTGTGGGGAAATTCGGTGTACCTGGCAGGCGGAAAGCCGGTTTTCTATCTGTGTGATGAGCAGTCAAAATGGTATCCGGACATGGCTGATATTCGCTCAAAGATCACGCCGAAAACAAAAGCTTTAGTTGTGATCAATCCTAACAATCCTACCGGAGCGCTTTATCCGGAAGAAGTCTTAAGGCAGCTGGCCCAGATCGCAAGGGAATTTCATCTGATCCTCTTTGTAGATGAGATTTACGACAGATTGGTGATGGATGATCTCACCCATATTTCCCTGGCTTCTCTGGCGGAAGATATTCCGGTAGTTACTATGAATGGATTGTCAAAATCCCACTGTCTCTGCGGATACCGCTGCGGCTGGATGGTGATAAGCGGCCCTCGCCATTTGACAGAAGAATATAGGAAGGGAGTCGTTAAGCTTACCTCTATGCGGCTATGCGCGAATACATTGGGTCAGATGGTAATTCCGGCTGCCCTTGAGGATATGGAAACTCCGGCAGCTATGGTAAGACCGGGCGGGAGGATTTATGAGCAGCGGAAAGCTACAATAGAGGAGTTGAAAAAGATCGACGGACTTTCTTTTGTAAAGAACAGCGGTGCGTTTTATGTTTTTCCGAAATTGGATATCCGGAAATTCCAGATCACAGATGATAAGAAATTTGCCAGGGACCTTCTGTATGCAACAAATATTCTTCTCGTTCCGGGAAGCGGGTTTGACTGGAATGCTCCTGATCATTTCCGGATCGTCATGCTGCCGGACAAAGAGGTGCTTTCTGATGCGGTCAGAAAGATCGGCAGTTTCCTGGATGGATATAATCAAAAAAGAGTGAGCATACAAAGTGTGTACACTCACCCTAAAAAGCTTCAGAAAAAATAATATATTTTAAATATTAGATTTCTTCGCCGCGGCGGTATTTGTCGACAACATTCTGGATGCGGTCAACAGGATTCAGAATGCTGCTGATAGAACCGTCGTGGTTCAGCGTATCGATCATAAGCGCAATATACTTGCTCATATCACAGTTGATATAGTACGGACGGGAAAGAAGCTCAGGCGTCTGGTAAATAAGATTTGTTGTAAGGATTCCGTTTATGATCCCTTCTTCATAGGCCTGGTCAAATTTCTCCATACCGTTTGTAAATAAGCCGAAGGTAGCAGCGGCATAAATCCGTTTTGCCTTCCTCTGTTTCAGCTGGCGGGCAACATCCAGGATACTGTCTCCGGAGGAGATCATATCATCCAGAATGATGACGTCTTTTCCTTCCACAGAAGACCCCAGAAATTCGTGGGCAACAATCGGATTGCGTCCGTTTACGATACGGGTGTAATCACGGCGTTTGTAGAACATACCCATATCAAGGTTCAGCACGTTGGCAAGATACACGGCGCGTCCTGTTGCTCCTTCATCAGGGCTGATGGCCATCATGTGCTGGCTGTCGATCTGAAGATCTTTTACATGTCGCAGAAGTCCCTTTACAAACTGATAAGTCGGGCGGACAGTTTCAAATCCGCTTAAAGGGATCGCATTCTGTACACGGGGATCATGAGCGTCGAAAGTGATGATATTGTCCACGCCCATGCGTACCAGTTCCTGAAGCGCGAGAGCGCAGTCCAGGGATTCACGGCTGCTTCTCTTGTGCTGGCGGCTTTCGTAAAGGAAAGGCATGATCACGTTAAGGCGCCGGCCCTTGCCTCCGATGGCGGCAATGATTCTTTTCAGATTCTGAAAGTGATCGTCCGGGGACATGTGGTTTGTGTGTCCGGACAGAGAATAGGTCAGGCTGTAGTTGCAGACATCTACCATAAGATAAATATCTTTTCCGCGTACGGATTCTCCGATGATACCCTTGGCTTCTCCGGATCCGAAGCGGGGAACCTTTGCGTTGATCAGATAATTATCTCTTTCATACCCGCTGAAAACGACGTCGTTTTTGTGGATATGTCCGTCCTCTCTTCTCCATTTCACCAGATAATCGTTTACCCGGTTTCCCATTTCCTCGCACCCGTCAAGGGCAATGATCCCAAGTGCTCCAACGGGAATGTTTTCCAAGTTTCGTTCAGTGCGGCGCAGCATAAGTTACAGTACCTCCTAAAATTATATTCTGTTCATCAGTTTTTTCTGTATGCGAATATCGTCACCGGTCAGTCGAAGAACGGTATAAGAACTGGTAATTCTTGAAAAAATCCGTTCCGAATAAATATTTTTCAGATCCTCCAGGGCAAGATTTGTGGAGATCAGAGTAGATTTCTGCCGCAAAATCCTTTCGTTCAGGCAGACAAACAGCTGTGATACTGTAAAGCGGTTGCTCATTTCTGTTCCCAGATCGTCAATGATCAGCAGATCACAGTTGTAAATGTGTTCGTAATCCAGCTCGGCTTCTTCTTCACGGTGAAACGTGTTCTTAGCAAAGATATCAAAAAGTCGGGCTGCTGTAAAGTAAATTACGGAAAAAGATTGATCAAGCAGCTCTTTTGCGATGCAATGGGAGAGAAAAGATTTTCCGACTCCCGTATCGCCGTAAAGAAGCAGATTCCGAAATTCAGATGAAAAAGTATCTACAAATTCATGGCAGGACCGAAGGGCAATCTGCATGGCTTCCAGAGAGGAACGTCCTGTCAGGGGATCAATGTGGCTTCCCGAATAGTATTCCAGAGAGCAGGTGTCAAAATTCTCCTTTTTCAGGATATCCTGAAGATTGGACTGCGTATAGAGCAGGTCGATCACTGCTTTCCGGAAGCAGTGGCACTTCCGAGTGCCGATATAGCCGGTATCGCGGCAGTCAGGACAGGTATAATGAAGATCGAGGTAGTCTGCCGGATAACCGCCTTCTTTTAAAAGAGCTGCCTTTTCTTGTGAAAGCTCGTGAAGCTTTTCCTTCAGGCTGCTTAAGGCAAGGTCGTCTCCCTCCAGAAGCCTGCGCCCCTGCTGTACGCTTAGGGTGGAAATAGAATCATCCAGAGCTTTTATTTCCGGTATTTTTTTAATAATAGATTCATATCTTTTACGCCGTCGGTATTCGTTATCCAGCCGGCGCTGTTCATAAATATGCATGAACTGATCGTATTGAGAATTGGTTAGTGCCACAGTATTCTCCCTTCTGTGAAAATCATCGCTCTATTTGCTCTGGATCAGCTTTCGTGTGAGATCATCCATATCCTCATATACCCGGCCCTCGAAATTGTTGAATCTATTCCGGGATATATTGGGGGATTCGGAAGCTGTCCGCCGCCTGTCAGAGCCCTTTTCCTTGTGATATGCAAGATCCAGCGCTTCAATATCTTTTCGGTTTTTCACACCATTTTCATACCAGCTTTTCAAGATCGATTCTGTGTAGTCGAAACTGGGCTGATGAATGCTGGACATTGTGCGGCTGCATGCCTCAAGGATCAGCTCCAGGGACAGACCGTAATCATTTTCCCAGCGGCGTATGTATGCGCTTTCGGAAGCGGCTGGTGCCCGTCCCGTAATACCGAAAGCTTTCAGTACGGCATAACCGCTTTTGCTGCAGGAAACTACACTGCGCTTGGCATCTTCTACGGTCTTTATTTTCCGGTCAGACCAGGACAGAGCCACTTTCTGAATATAGTGGATGCTCTTATGTCCGTTTTCCACGCAGTATTCAATGAGATATTCAATGAGGTCCGTGGACATGCCAAGATTGTCATAAAAATAAGTGATCGTCTTCATATCTGTGGCGGAAAGTGTTTTTCCAAGATATTGCTCCGCGACAAAAAGAAGCTCCTTTAACTCCTTTCGGTTGCGGAACTGAGTGATATTGTTATCTGACAGAGCGCCGGAATCCTCGCCGCCTGTGCCGGGAACAGAATCCGCCTGCGGTTCAGAGGAAACGGCCGTACCCTTGTCCGAAGAGTGATCTTTGGATCCGGGACCGCCGTTGGTGTCGAGAATGTCGAAATCCAAAATTCCCTGTTTTTTCCAGTATTTCAGAGCGCGGATCACATCTTTTTCTGTATCGTCCAGGATGTCGGCTATGCCGGAAACAGTCAGCGGTGTCTTGGCATCATTCAAAAGCCGGAGCAGAAGGAGATAAACTTTTACATACTCCCCGTTGGCTTCCGGCATATATTGGTCGATAAATTCATGATCCAGCAGGATCGCATTATCCTGCACGCATCTTTTCAGCTTTATTTGTTTCATCATATTCCCCACTTTTACTATAACAAAAATACTAGACTCATTATAGCATTCAGTGGACAGGCAAAAAAGAAATTTTTCCGTCAAAAATCAGCTTTTTTGTGGATAAAATCCTGTGGAAAATGTGGATAACTGCTATTTTAAAAGCGCTTCTCCAATGTTTACAACGTTTCCGGCGCCCATAGTTATCAACACATCTCCTTTTTGACAATGTGTTTTTAAGAAATCTTCGATTGCCTCAAAAGACGGAAGATAATATGCATCGCATCCCTTTTTCTTCAGTTCTTCGGCAAGCAGCTGGGAGGATATTCCCAGGGTATCTGTTTCCCGTGCGGCATAAATGTCGGCAAGGACAACATGATCGGTGTGGGATAATGCCTCCACAAACTCCGGGAAGAGTGCTTTTGTGCGGGTGTAGGTATGAGGCTGGAATACGCACCAGATCTCCCGGTGGGGATAAACATCGGCAGCCTTTAAAGTAGCCTTGATCTCCGTCGGGTGATGGGCGTAGTCATCGATGACAGTTACCCCGTTCCAGTCGCCCTTATGTTCAAACCGCCGGTCTGTTCCGGTAAAAGACTGAAGACCGCTGCAGACGTCATCTCTTGAAATATCCAGAAGATCAGCCACAGCGATGACAGAAAGGGCGTTGCAGATGTTGTGGTCGCCTTTGACAGACAGCTCCACCCGTCCGGTGTCTTTTCCGTGGGAAATGACATGGAAAGCAGCGTTTCCTGTTTCATCGTGGGAAATCTGATCCGCATAATAGTCCGCGGAAGAATCCAGGCCGAAAGTAACTACCCGGCAGGAAAGCCCGTCAGTGATCTCTTCCAGATGCTCGATCTCCTTATTGATGATGAGCGTACCGTCCGCAGGAAGAAGCTGGGCAAAACGGCGGAAAGAATGTCGGATATCGTCAAGATCTTTGAAGAAATCCAGGTGATCCGCGTCAATATTGAGGATGACAGCGATCTTTGGGAAAAAATGAAGAAAGCTGTTGGTGTACTCGCAGGCCTCTGTTACAAAAAGCTCGGAGCTGCCTACCCGGATGTTTCCTCCGATCGCTTTTAAAATGCCGCCCACTGAAATGGTAGGATCCTTTTTTGCGGCAAGGAGAATGTGAGAAAGCATGGAAGTTGTGGTAGTTTTTCCGTGAGTTCCTGAAATGGCCACAGGTACATCATAATTTTTCATCAATTGTCCCAGCAGTTCAGCGCGGCTGAGCATGGGGATACCCTGGCGGCGTGCCTCGGCAAATTCTTCATTATCCTCATGTATGGCAGCAGTATACACTGCCAGATCTATCCCTTCTATAATATTGGAAGCCTTCTGGCCGTAAAAGATGCGGGCGCCCAGTTTTTCCAGATGTTCTGTTAAAGCGGATTCCTTAGTGTCAGATCCGGAGATGACAAACCCCTCTTTCAGAAGGATCTCGGCAAGGCCGCTCATGCTGATGCCGCCGATTCCGATAAAGTGAATATGGATCGGTTGATTGAAATTAATGTTATACATAATGTGATATCTCTCCTTAAGTGATTAAAAACTGTCATATTTTTGAACTCTTATTTATATTATTATAAACAGAGATGTACGAAAAGCCAAGGAACAATTTTTGTGATATATTAATAAAAAAAGTCGCTAAAAGCCATTTTTTTTGTAAAATATGTTCACTTAAATACGGAAGTATGGTATAATAATTTACACTATATTACTGAGAAGGGGTGATGGCATGATTAAAAAAGAAATGATAGCAATGTTGCTGGCGGGGGGACAAGGCAGCAGACTGGGAGTCCTTACAGCAAAAGTAGCAAAGCCGGCTGTTGCGTTTGGGGGAAAATACAGAATAATAGACTTTCCGCTCAGTAACTGCATTAATTCTGGAATTGATACAGTGGGAGTGCTGACGCAGTATCAGCCTTTAAGGCTTAATACACATATAGGGATTGGCATTCCGTGGGATCTGGACCGCAATATTGGAGGGGTGTCCATCCTGCCGCCATACGAGAAAAGCGCAAACAGCGAATGGTACACGGGAACAGCCAATGCAATTTACCAGAATATGGATTATATGGAAACCTACAATCCGGATTATGTCCTGATCTTGTCGGGAGACCATATTTACAAGATGGACTATGAGGTGATGCTGGATTACCATAAAGAAAATCATGCAGATGTTACCATAGCAGCTATGCCGGTTCCGATGGAAGAAGCAAGCCGCTTTGGAATTGTTGTAGCCGATGGGGACGGAAGGATTACAGAATTTCAGGAAAAGCCTCCGGAACCGAAAAGCAATCTTGCATCTATGGGAATTTATATTTTCAGCTGGCCTATCCTGAAAAAGGCGCTGATGGAATTGAGGGATGTGCCGGGATGCGATTTTGGAAAACATATCATCCCTTACTGCCATGAAAATGGACAACGCCTGTTTGCATATGAATATAACGGATATTGGAAAGATGTAGGAACATTGGGATCTTACTGGGAAGCCAATATGGAACTGATCGATATTATTCCTGAATTTAATTTATATGAAGAATTTTGGAAGATTTATACAAACAGCGACATTATTCCACCACAGTATATTTCAGAGCGTGCGATCATTGACCGGAGCATTATCGGGGATGGCGCGGAAATCTATGGGGAAGTTCACAACTGTGTGATCGGATCCGGTGTCACTATCGGAGAGGGAAGCGTTGTGCGGGATTCCATTATCATGAAAGATGTGAAGATAGATTCCGGATGTATTATCGATAAAGCGATCATAGCAGAAGGCGTTCATATTAACGATAATGTAACTCTGGGAACAGGAGCGGATACGCCGAATCTTCTGAAACCCAATATCTATTCCTTCGGGCTTGTGACGATAGGGGAAAATTCTGTCATACCGGCAGGAGTGCAGATCGGGAAAAACACAGCGATCAGCGGAGTGACTGTAAAAGAGGATTACCCGGGAGGCATGCTGGAGAGCGGAGAGACATTGATAAAGGCGGGTGAGAGAATATGAGAGCAGTAGGAATTATTTTAGCAGGCGGAAACAGCAATAAGATGAGGGAATTGACGAACAAACGGGCTGTGGCGGCAATGCCTATTGCAGGCAGCTACCGGGCGATTGATTTTGCCCTGAGTAATATGTCCAACTCTCATATCCAGAAAGTAGCGGTGCTGACACAGTACAATGCGCGCTCTTTGAATGAACATTTAAATTCCTCCAAATGGTGGGATTTTGGAAGAAAGCAGGGGGGACTTTATGTATTTACCCCGACGATCACAGCGGATAACGGATACTGGTACAGAGGAACGGCAGATGCCATTTATCAGAATCTGGACTTTTTAAGGAAATGTCATGAACCTTATGTGATCATTACATCCGGGGACGCTGTATATAAAATGGATTACAACAAGGTGCTGGAGTATCATATCGCCAAGAAGGCAGATATTACCATCGTATGCAGGGATCTGGCGCCGGGAGAAGATGCGACACGCTTTGGAACTCTGAAAATGGACGAGACTATGCGCATTGAAGAGTTCGAAGAAAAACCAATGATGGCGGCTTATAATACGATTTCCACAGGAATTTATATCATCAGAAGACGTCAGCTGATCGATCTGATTGAACACTGTGCGGAAGAGGAAAGACACGATTTTGTAACTGATATTTTGATCAGATATAAAAATCTGAAAAAAATATACGGTTATAAAATAAAAGACTACTGGAGCAACATAGCTACAGTGGATGCGTATTACAAAACAAACATGGATTTTCTGAAGCCGGAAGTAAGAGATTATTTCTTTAAACAGTATCCGGGGATCTATTCCAAGGTGAGCGACCTGCCGCCGGCGAAATATAATCCGGGTGCAGTGGTAAAGAACAGTCTTGTGGCCAGCGGTTCCATTATCAACGGAACAGTAGAAAATTCCGTATTGTTTAAAAAGACCTTTGTGGGAAACAACTGCGTCATTAAAAATTCCATTATTTTAAATGACGTATATCTCGGTGACAATACATACATTGAAAACTGTATTGTAGAAAGCCGTGATACCATCAGGGCCAATACGCGTCATGTGGGAGAAAATGGTGTGAAGATCGTAGTCGAAAAAAATGAGAGGTATGCACTGTAAGAAAAAGCCAAAGTGCATTGACTGACAAGAAAGGGGCTAGAGGAAATGCAGATCACAGATGTACGTGTGCGCAAAGTTGCGAAGGAAGGAAAACTGAAAGCGGTAGTGTCAATTACGATGGATGAGGAATTTGTCGTGCATGACATTAAAGTAATCGAAGGAGAAAAAGGGCTTTTTATAGCTATGCCAAGTAAAAAAGCGTTGGACGGCGAATACCGGGATATTGCACATCCGATCAATTCAGCTACAAGAGAGCGGATTCAGAATATTATTCTTGAAAGGTATGAAGAAGCGCTGAATGAAGAGGCAGCTGGGGAGCCTGAAATGGTGTAGTATCATAAAAAAGATAAAACGATAAAAAGTAAAGTATAAAATACCGGTATGGATCCGTGTGGTGATCTCATACCGGTTTGTATTTTGCCCCTTGTACACCGACGCTATATTTGTCTTGCGCCTACATCTTCTGTCAGGTGAAAAGACATAGGAGCGCCGGAGAGGGGATGGAAAAATTCCAGGTGAAAGGCGCAAAGCTGCAGGATCGCATCCGTTTCCCTGGAGGGAGGGGCAGCTTTGGAGGAGAGGGAATGATACTTTGTATCACCGGCGATGGGACAGCCCATGGAGGCAAGCTGCACCCGTATCTGATGATGACGGCCGGTGTCAAGGTGGATTTCCAGCTCTGCCTGATCAGAAGAAGGGTTTTTAAAAAAGCATTCCTCCTTTACAGAATGTCCGCTGTTGTCTCCTGGAATAGGAGACGCGCCGACAGCAACGGTATAATATTCCAGACGGGCGTATTTGGCGCCGGGGGAGTCAGGGCTGCAGATCCTTGAGGTGTTGGTCCGTCCGTCTTTTACCAGGTAGTCCTCAAGGACTCCCTGATTTTTGGCAGGGATCCCGTCAGTGAGAGCGCGGTAATATTTTCGGAACTGCTTCTTTTGCAGCTGGAGATTCAGGGCTCTTGCAGACTGTGGTGTTTTTGAGAAAACAAGTATTCCGGAAACAGGCTGGTCCAGTCGGTGGATAACGGCCAGATAAGGCTCTCTGGTCTGGGAATAATTTTTATTTTTGGGGGAACAATGTTGATAAATGTATGTTTTCAGCATACTTTCCATATCGCGGGCGCCGATATTCCTGCTTTGGGTTGCTATGCCGTGAGGTTTGGCGCAGACGATGAGGGAAGGATCTTCATATAGAATATCTAGTGAACTTTGACTCATTGGGGTTCTCCTTTATAAAAAGAATGTACAGTTTTTTATTATTTAATCACAGAAAATAAAGAAGTGTCAATGAGCCGAAGAAATCGGAGCGATTCAAAAGTCGGGTCTTGACAAAAAGAGAGGGATTCGATAAAATTATCGTTAACTGAATGGTTAAAAACAAAATATCTGCCGGCAATGATAGTTGCAGAAGGCAGAATTGGCTGTGAAGAGGAATAGTAATCATATGAATGGATCAAAAGAGAGGGGATTCATCGGCTGAAAGATTCCTGTTTCCTAGTATGATGAACCTACCTTGGAGCCTCTGTATGAAAATACAGCGTGACATCAGCGTTAAGGATGATATGAGAGAACTGCAGAAGGGCTGCAGTTAATTAGGGTGGTACCGCCGAGCTTTTCGGTCCCTTTTTCAGGGAAATGAAAAGCCCGGCGCTTTTTTCTTTTCCCGATATGACAATGGCAGTCGTCCGGTCATATGTCCGAATAACTGCCGGCAGTATGGGGCAAGGGTCCCGTAAAAAGAAAAAGAGAAAAAGAAAAGGAGAAAAAAATCATGGCTCAGGAAAAGAAACTTGTAAAGAACATTACATCACGTGATGAAAATTTCGCACAGTGGTACACAGACGTTGTGCGTGAAGCAGAACTTTGTGATTATTCCAGCGTAAAAGGCTGTCTGAACTATCTGCCGAACGGATATGCTATCTGGGAGCTGATCCAGGCGGACCTTGACAGACGGTTTAAAGAAACAGGAGTAGAAAATGTATCCCTGCCGCTTCTGATTCCGGAAAGTCTGCTGGAAAAGGAAGCAGACCATATTGAAGGTTTTGCACCGGAAGTAGCATGGGTTACCCACGGCGGTATGGAAAGACTGCAGGAAAGGATGTGCATCCGTCCGACATCTGAGACATTATTCTGTGATCTGTGGGCGAAAACAGTAAAATCCTATCGAGATCTGCCGAAGGTATGGAACCAGTGGAATTCCGTCATGCGCTGGGAAAAGACTACAAGACCGTTCCTGCGTTCCAGAGAATTTTTGTGGCAGGAAGGGCATACGATCCATGCGACCTATGAGGAAGCAGAAGCCCGTACTATTCAGATGTTCCATGTCTATGAGGACTGCTACAGAGAAACACTGGCAATTCCTTTTGTGTCAGGAAGAAAAGCAGAGCATGAAAAATTTGCAGGAGCACAGGATACCTATACAATTGAAGCACTGATGCATGACGGGAAGGCGCTTCAGTCTGCAACAAGCCATTTCTTCGGAAGCGGATTCCCGGATGCTTTCGGAATTAAATATGTAGATAAGAACAATCAGCTTCAGAGTGTATATGAGACTTCCTGGGGATGGTCCACAAGAAGTATCGGAGCGATCATCATGGTTCACGGTGATGACAGCGGACTCGTACTTCCGCCTCACGTTGCGCCTGTAGAATGCCGTATTATTCCGATCGCACAGCATAAAGAAGGCGTGCTTGACAGAGCGCATGCACTTCTTGACGAGCTGAAGAAAGCCGGATACAGAGTGAAGATCGATGATTCCGACAAGAGTCCGGGATGGAAATTCTCCGAACAGGAAATGCTTGGTATTCCGACCCGTATTGAAATCGGACCAAAAGACATTGAGAAGAATCAGGTTGTTGTCGTACGCCGTGATACACGTGAAAAGATTGTCGTATCCCTGGATGAGATTGCAGTAAAACTTCGTGATATTCTGGAGACGATCCAGCAGGATATGTACAACAGAGCAGAAGAATTTTTGAACAATCACATTGACACCGCTGTTACAATGGATGAAATGGTTGAGAAATTTAAGGCAAACCGTGGATTTGTAAAGGCATGCTGGTGCGGGGATCCGGAATGTGAAGGTGAAGTAAAATATGCAACAGGAGGAGCTGCAACGAGGTGTTTGATCGAGGATGAGGAAATGATCTCAGACAAATGTATCTGGTGCGGTAAACCTGCAAAGCATATGGCATACTGGGGAAAATCTTATTAATATTCAGAAGGGACGGGAGTTTAAAGTACCCCGTCCTTTCTCTTGCAGAAATCTTTCTTCCTATGCTATATTTTACAATGACTAAGAGCGAAAGGGGATAGGAACAATGAATATCCATATCGAAATGCCGGAAGATGTGAAGGATATCATATGCACGCTGCAGAAAAACGGATATGAAGCCTATGCGGTAGGCGGCTGTGTGCGCGATTCTATACTGGGAAGAATGCCGGAAGATTGGGATATTACGACTTCCGCTATGCCGGAGGAGACAAAGGCCCTGTTTGCGCGGACTTTTGATACCGGGATTGAGCACGGTACTGTCACAGTCCTGAAGGGGAGGACGGGCTATGAGGTTACAACATACCGAGTGGACGGGGAATATGAGGACAGCCGTCATCCCAGGGAAGTTACGTTTACCCGGAGCTTAAAAGAAGATTTGAAGCGAAGAGATTTTACTATCAATGCCATGGCCTATAATGATGAGGAAGGCCTGGTGGATATATTCGGCGGCCTGAAGGATCTGGAAGGGAAAGTGATCCGCTGCGTAGGAAATGCAAGAGAGCGTTTTTCAGAAGATGCCCTGCGTATTTTAAGAGGCGTCCGCTTTGCGGCGCAGTTAGAGTTCGATCTGGAAGAAGAGACGAGGGAAGGGATGAGAGAACTGGCCGGAACGCTGGCAAATATCAGTGCGGAGCGCATACAGACAGAGCTGGTGAAAATACTGGTTTCCGACCGGCCGGATCTTCTGCGTGAAGCATGGCGGCTTGGAATTACAAAAGTCTTTCTGCCGGAATTTGACCTGCTTATGGAGACAGAGCAGGAGACGCCCCATCATATGTACAGTGTAGGGGAACATACCCTTCATGCGCTGCAAAACATACGGCCTGACAAAGTCCTTCGCTTGACCATGTTTTTCCATGATATGGGGAAACCGGCCCTGAAGACTGTGGATGAAGACGGAGTTGCTCATTTTAAAAGACATGCGGTCAAAAGTGAGGAAATTACCAGGATAGTCATGCGCCGCCTGAAATTTGATAATGATACCCTTAGAAAGACGGCAAAGCTGGTCTGCTACCATGACCTGAGAATGCCGGCGACCCCGGCAAATGTGCGGCGGGCTATGAACCGGATAGGAAAAGAGCTGTTTCCCCTTTATCTGGAAGTACGGCGGGCAGATGTTTTGGCCCAGAGCGAATATCTAAGAAGAGAGAAACTGGACGATATCAGTAAGGTGGAAGCGATTTATAAAGAAATCTTATCACTGAACCAGTGTACTTCCGTGAAAGAGCTGGCAGTCAATGGAAGGGACCTGATAACAGAGGGGATCCGCCCGGGACGGGAAATGGGGGAGATTCTTGACAAACTTCTGGAAGAGGTATTGGAAATGCCTGAAAGGAATACAAAAGAGATGCTTCTGAAAAGGGCGAAAGAGATTTACAGTCAGTCATGACTTTGCAATTCACAGGATTCTGTCATATTACCTTAACTGGCATCATACATTAAACAGAACATGATAATGTAGAGTGCAGGGGAAGGTAATATGCAGGATTACGAATTAAGTATATTGGAACAATATCCAATCATAGTAAAGAGCACCCGCAAAACAAGGGGTGCATTTTTTTGCGATACGGATCAGGGCTTCCTGCTGCTTAGGGAAGCCGGGATGTCAAAGCGGCGTATCCTGGCAGTGCAGAAGCTGTGCAGCCATCTGGAAGAGGAGGGATATGCACGGACAGACCAGCTGATACCCAACCAGACGGGAGAATATGTCAGCACCTCGGAAGAGGGCAGAAATTATATACTGAAGCGCTGGTTCCGGGGACGGGAATGTGATATCCGAAAAGGGAAAGAACTTTTGGAGGGTACAGCCAACCTTGCGCATCTGCATCGTTTTATGACGGAAATACCTGAAGGGGAGAATGCGGCAAAATGCAGCATCCGGGATGAGTATGCCCGGCACAATCAACAGCTGAAAAAAATACGGAAATTTATGAGAAATCAATCACCTCTGGGAGAGTTTGAGATGGAGTTTCTCAAATGTTTTGACAGAATCTTTCAGTGGGCGGAAGCGGCTTTTGAAGAAGCACAGGATATGCCCTGTGACAGACTCTTTCAGGAATGCCGGGAAAAGGGAATGATGATCCATGGGGATTATAATTACCATAATATTTTGATGACAGATGATGGAATTGCGACGACCAATTTTGACAGATCCGGCTATCACATTCAGGCAGAGGATGTCTATTATTTCCTCAGAAAAGCAATGGAAAAACAGGGGTGGAACATCAGGGCAGGCGGCCATATGCTGGATGCCTATGATGCGATCCGGCCTTTGACAAGGGAGGAAGAAGGCTATCTGAAACTCAGGCTCATCTATCCTGAGAAATTCTGGAAGCTGGCAGACTCATACTACCGGTCGAATAAAGCGTGGATCTCTGTGAAAAATGTGGAAAAACTAAAAACAGCCATTCGGCAGATTGAGGAGAAACGGCAGTTTCTGGAGACAGTCTTCGCCTTTCGCCTAAGCTAGGATGAACAAGCGCCTTCTTGTGCCCTGACAACAGCATTTCTCTTGTAAAGAGAGGAAGACCTGTTGTATAATAAGTACCATAGAAAACCACCAGGAGGTATTATATTATGGAATACAGGGAAAAGTACGAAGAATGGCTCTCCAATCCTTATTTCGATGCGGATACCAAAGCGGAGCTCAAAGGGATTGAAAACGATGAGAACGAGATAAAAGAACGTTTTTATAAGGATCTTGAGTTTGGTACGGCAGGACTTAGAGGGATCATCGGAGCAGGAACAAATCGGCTGAATATTTATACTGTTCGCAAAGCCACACAAGGACTTGCGAATTACATCCTGAAAAAAGGAATGGAAGGAAAAGGAGTGGCGATCGCTTACGATTCCCGGAATATGTCTCCGGAATTTGCAGATGAGGCGGCGTTGTGCCTGGCGGCAAACAAAATCAAGGCATACGTCTTTGAATCTCTTCGGCCAACACCGGAATTGTCCTATGCAGTACGCCATCTGGGATGTGCAGCAGGAATCAATATAACAGCAAGCCATAATCCTCCGGAATATAACGGATATAAAGTATACTGGGAGGACGGCGCCCAGATCACACCTCCTCATGACAAAGGGATCATGGATGAGGTAAAGGCGGTTACGGATTACAATAACGTAAAGACCATGAGCCTTGACGATGCAAAAGAGGCAGGGCTGTACGAGACGATCGGGGCTGCCATTGACGACAGTTATATTGCAGAGCTGAAAAAGCAGGTGATCCATCAGGATGCGATCGATGCGGTAGGTAAGGACCTGAAGATCGTATACAGCCCGCTGCACGGAACCGGAAACATTCCGGCAAGGCGTGTGCTGAAAGAGCTTGGATTTGAAAATGTTTATGTTGTAAAAGAGCAGGAGCTGCCGGACGGAAACTTCCCGACAGTATCTTATCCGAACCCGGAGGCGGAAGAGGCTTTCGAACTGGGACTGAAGCTGGCAAAAGAGGTGGATGCAGATCTTGTTCTTGCGACAGACCCGGATGCAGACCGACTCGGCGTTTATGTAAAAGATACAAAATCCGGAGAGTATAAAGTTCTTACAGGAAATATGTCGGGATGCCTGCTGGCGGATTATGAGATCGGACAGCGACAGGCTGCATGGGGAAGTCTGCCGGACGACGGATATCTGATCAAAACGATTGTTACATCAAATCTGGCGGATGCTATCGCAAAAGGGTATGGAATCGGTCTTATTGAGGTGTTGACAGGGTTCAAATATATCGGACAGCAGATCCTTGGATTTGAGACAAGCGGAAAGGGAACCTATCTCTTTGGATTTGAGGAGAGCTACGGCTGCCTGATCGGTACACATGCAAGAGATAAGGACGCTATCGTTGCTACAATGGCTCTGTGCGAGGCGGCGGCGTACTACAAGACTAAAGGAAAAACATTGTGGGACGCTATGCTGGATATGTATGAAAAATACGGATATTATAAAGATTCCATTCAGTCTATTACCCTGAAAGGAATTGAAGGTCTGCAGAAGATCCAGGAGATCATGGATACCCTCAGAAAGAATCCGCCGAAGGAAGTGGCAGGATATCAGGTTCTGAAGACCAGAGACTACCAGGCAGATGAAATCCTTAACGTGGAAACAGGGGAAAAGACAGGAACCGGGCTGCCGAAATCCAATGTGCTTTACTATGATTTAAGCGACGATGCATGGCTTTGTGTAAGGCCGTCCGGAACGGAACCTAAAGTAAAATTCTATTATGGCGTAAAAGGAACATCTGTGGCAGATTCTGACGAGAAATCAGAAAAAATGGGCAAAGATGTTCTGGCAATGATCGACCAGATGCTTTAAATCGTCACAAAATCCGGAAAACCTCTGAAATAGAGGGATTTTCGGGGATTTTCCCTTGACAAACAAGGGGAAAAACTGTATAACTTTATTGAAAGGCGCCGCTGCAAAGAGAGCTGGCTTTGCAATGGCAATGTTTGAAGATTGAATAGAATTGAATAAAGGTTCTATCATAAAACAGAAGGAGGAGTTATCCATGAACAAAACAGAATTAGTAGCAGCAATTGCAGAACAGGCAGAATTGTCTAAAAAAGATACTGAAAAAGCTCTGAAAGCTTTTATCGACGTAGTTACAGAAGAACTGAAGAAAGAAGAAAAAGTACAGTTAGTAGGATTCGGAACTTTTGAAGTAAGCAAGAGAGCAGCAAGAGAAGGAAGAAATCCGCAGACAGGAAAGACAATGAAGATCGAAGCTTGCAAAGCACCAAAATTCAAAGCTGGAAAAGCTTTAAAGGATGCTGTAAACGCATAATTCTGAAGTTTTATGTGTGGAATATAATAGGGATGGCATTGCAAAGGCAGTGCCATCCTTTTTGTTAGGAGGATGATAAAAATGAGATTGGATAAATTCCTGAAGGTTTCCAGGCTGATCAAAAGAAGAACAGTGGCAAATGAAGCCTGTGATGCAGGCCGTGTCCTTGTAAACGGTAATGTGGCAAAGGCATCGGTGAAAGTAAAAGAGGGGGATATAATAGAGATCCAGTTTGGAACAAAAACAGTGAAGGTGGAAGTACTGGATATAAAAGAGACCACAAAAAAAGAAGAGGCTAAAGACTTGTTCAAATACTTGTAATAATTTCCGCATACCTTTCATATGATTATCAAGAAAGGTTGTGATGACAATGGAAGAAAAACAGGCCGGAAGAAGCCACAAACTTGTAGTAAATAACAGAAAAACGAGTTTGGTAACAGGAGTACTGGATGTCCTGTCTTTTGATTTAAATGAAATACTGCTGGAGACAGAGCAGGGGATGCTGATGGTAAAGGGGTCGGACCTGCATGTAAATCGGTTAAGCCTTGAAAAGGGAGAAGTGGATCTTGCGGGAACCATAGACAGTATGTCCTACTCGGAGGTGCATGCTCCGGGCAAGCAAAGTGCAAATATTTTAAGCAAACTTTTCCGGTGACGCCATGCCTGGGATCAAAGCAGAAGGAGCGGCGTTTTTAGAGGCAGTTCTTGCCGGAATGATTTTGTGTTGTGCGTACACCTGCATAAGATTGTTCAGGCGAATCGTGCATCATACCCTTTCCGCCATTGCTGCAGAAGATTTTCTTTTTTGGACGGGGACAGCCGTATATTTATTTGTGCAAATTTACCATACCAGTAATGGTAGTATACGATGGTACTTTATACTAGGTGTTGTGGCAGGCGGACTCTTTTTTTATCAAATGTCGAAATTTATCTCAAAAGTCCGAAAAAAAATGTACGGGAAAAAGAAGAGAGATTCCAAGAAAAGTATTGAATAAACCTGTAAAAAAAGATAAGATAGAACATAATAGTCAGAAAGATTCTGACAGACGGGTGAGTATAATTATGAGTGGTATTAAACAAAAGAATCGTGTAAGACAGCAGAGAAAAAGAGTGCAGCAGCATAAGAGAAGTATGCTGGGGATCAGCGCTGTGATCATGCTGCTTGTGATGGTGGTGTCTGTAAGCAGCATCAGTTTGCAGGCCAGGAATAAGGAGTATATTGCCCAGGAAAAAGAGCTGGAAGCAAGTATCCGGGAAGAAAAGGACCGGGCTGAAGAAATCAGTGAACTGGAAGATTACGTTGGTACGGATGAGTACATAGAACAGACGGCAAAGGACAAACTGGGACTGGTCCATGAAAATGAGATCATTTTCAAAGCCAGGTAGAATGGACGCTCTAAGGAGCGCGCAGACAGAAAATAAGTTGGAAAATACAAAAGATAAGCTTCGGGAAGAAATTCCTGAAGCTTATCTTTTATTTATTCTACAGCCATATAGAACAAAAAGCTATTGCAGATGAATGGGGCAGGAGAGTATGAATATGAGTGAGATAAAAGAAAAGGGGTTGTTTATTAATCCGTATGTAATACAGATGGACCGGTTTGCAGATTCTCTCCGGCATCTGTCAGAAACCTTTTTAAGCCTGGAAGAATATCATCAGACCTTTACCAGGGAAGAACTTGAAGATATGTTCATAAAAGTTTCGGAGAGAGTGTGTTTAAACTGCGAGAAAAAGGAATGGTGCCTGAAAGAAAACCGGGACCGCACCAGGCAGATGGTATATGAGCTCCTGGCGACGGCAGAGGAATACGGGGCGGAAATGAATATAGAAGTAAAGAGAGATCTTCAGAAAAAATGTGTCATGGCGCCCAGATTTCTCAGGGAAACGCTGGAAATATTCGGAGTTGAAAAACAGAGGATGGTATGGAATCACAAAATCATCCTGAATCGCAGAGGGTGTGCAGTTCAGATGAATGCGTTTGCCGAAATGATACAAAGTGCTGCAAGAGAGCTGGATGCAGGAATCTGTATGGATGACCATCTGGAGAAAAAGGTAAAGGCGGGAATGAAGAGAATAGGACTGAAACTTTTGAGCAGCGTGTTTTTCCTGACAAAACAGGGAAGGTATGAAGTCCATTTGACATTAAAGGCACAAAGAGGACAATGTGTGGCCTCCAAGGAGGCGGCCGAGGTCCTTTCATCCTGCATAGGACGGGGAATGCTCCTTTTAAAAGGAGAGCGTCCTGTGATCGGGGAAGAATACCGGACAATCGTTTTTATGGAAGGAGCAGGATTTCACACACTGCAGGGCGTTGCGAAAATCGGAAAAGGATGCGATAAGATATCGGGGGATACTTTTCTGATGACAGAGCTTCCGGGAGGAAAGGAAGGGGTTGTCCTGTCGGACGGAATGGGGTCCGGCGAGAGTGCCTTTAAGGAAAGCGCAATGGTAGTAGAACTTTTAGAGGAACTTCTGGGGGCAGGATTTCCGCCGGAAACAGCAATACGTATGATGAACACTGCCCTGGTGGCAGGCAGGGAGGAAGTCCGCTTTTCTACAGTAGATATGTGTATTTTCGATCTTTATCAGGGAACATGTGAGATCCTGAAAGCCGGGGCTTCTGTCACATTTATACGAAGCAGGGGAGGCGTGGAGAAAATCAGCTCTGCCTCACTTCCGGTGGGAGTGGTGCAGGAACTGGAGATTGAGAAAAGTGTACGCCAGCTGGAAGACGGAGATTTTGTAGTGATGGTGACAGACGGTGTGCTGGATGCTCTTCCGGTAGGAGAGCAGGAAGCCATGCTGGGAGCGCTGATCGGAGGAACCACTATCTGTAATCCGGAAGAGCTGGCTCACTATATATTGGAACAGGTGCTGGAACTTTCCGGAGAGATCCCGGCAGATGATATGACGGTTCTGGCAGTGGGGATATGGAAGGCATCATAGGTGTACCGGAAGAAGTATCGGGGAGCCGGCTTGCTTTTTCCGCAGAAATTCTATATATTATGGATAACGGACCGCAGTGTTTTGGCACGCCGGAACCGGGATCGGTGTTTCGCTGATGATGAGGCGGAAAGAAGCGGGAGAGCAGATGATGTACAAAAAAGTCGAAGATTATGTAAAAATTCATAATATGCTGGAGCAAAAAGACAAGGTGATAGCAGGCGTATCGGGAGGGGCAGATTCCGTATGCCTGCTTTATGTACTTTTGGAGCTGAAGAAGAAATACAGTCTGGAGATCAGGGCGGTCCATGTCAATCACTGTCTCCGGGAAGGAGCCGCTGATGAAGATGAAGCCTATGTAAGGAAACTCTGCGCCGGGATGGAAGTGCCTTTGGAAGTGTACCGGATTGATGTGGTCCATCTGGCGAAGGAAGAGGGCATGTCCAGTGAAGAAGCGGGCAGAGCTGCAAGACGAAAGGCATTTGAAGAGGAAGCAGACAAAATGGGCGGAGCGAAGATTGCGCTGGCTCACCACAAAAACGACAATGTAGAAACACTGCTTTTAAATATTGCCAGGGGAACAGGGTTGAAAGGGCTTGGGGGGATACGCCCGGCAGCAGGCAGATATATCCATCCCCTTCTTGGCGTCTCCAGAGAAGAGATAGAGGAGTTTCTGAAAAAAAACCAGCTTTCCTACTGTATGGATGCCACAAATTATGAGGATACTTATACACGGAACCGTATCCGCAATCATATGATTCCATACATGGAACAAAAGATTAATCCCAGATTTACAGATCATGCGTGCAGTATGATGGAGCAGATGGGGAAGCTTTGGGATCATATTGCAGGGGAAGTCTGCATGGCAGAGAAAACAGCGGTAGTATACCGCGAGGATCAGGGGAAAAAAGAAGCGCTGATACAAAAAGCAGTATTTGAAAAAATTCCGGAGGCCCTGCGTCCCTATCTGCTGCGCCGGGTAATGGAGAAGGTAGCGGGAAGCCAGAAGGATCTGGCGGGTATTCATTTGGAGCAGACAGAGGAGCTGTTCCGAAAGCAGACGGGCAGGAAACTGGATCTGCCCTATCAGATGTGTGCCCGGCGATGCTATGAAGGCGTGGAGATTTCGAGAAATGACCGGGCCGGGGAATCCGGCGGTGAAGGGGCGCAAAGAGAGCAGTCTGACGGAAGGCTCACAAGAAAAGCAGACAGGGTGAAAATGCGTGTGCTGGATCGGAAGGAAATGCATGAAGAACAGGATGTGACAATTTTTCAAACCCCCTACACGAAATGGTTTGATTATGATATAATTAAAAATAGTGTTACCATCAGGACTCGCCGGCCTGGCGACTATATTACGATAGACAGAAAAGGAAGGACTCAGAAGCTGAAGCAGTATTTTATTAATGAAAAAATCCCCCAAAAGGAAAGGGATGATATTCTGCTTGCGGCAGACGGAAGCCATATTCTTTGGGTGATAGGATATCGGCGGGGGTGTGCCTGTGAGGTGACGGAAAGTACAAGAAAAATTCTGGAAATTACAATAGACGGAGGAGAAAATTATGGCGGAGACAATTAGGGAGCTGGTATCAGAACAGGAAGTTGAGGCAAGAGTATGCGAGCTTGGAAGACAGATCAGTGAGGATTATGCCGGACGGCAGGTGCATCTTATCTGCGTTCTGAAGGGCGGCGTATTTTTTATGTGTGAATTAGCTAAGAGGATTACTGTGCCCGTATCCATGGATTTTATGAGTGTAAGCAGCTATGGAGACGGAACGTCTTCCAGCGGAGTAGTAAAGATCGCGAAGGATCTGGATGAATCTCTGGAAGGGAAGGACGTACTGATCGTGGAAGATATTATCGACTCCGGAAGAACCCTGTCCTATCTGATACAGATTCTGGAAAAAAGGAAACCGAGATCTCTGAAACTGTGTACGCTTCTCGATAAGCCGGAGCGCAGGGTAAAACCTGTAACAGTGGATTATGTGGGATTTAATATACCGGATGAATTTGTTGTAGGCTATGGCCTGGATTATGCGCAAAAATACAGAAATCTGCCATACATCGGTGTTGTAGAAGGTGTGGAGTAGAAAGGAGCAGCAAAGGATTGAATAATAGAAAGAACAGAGGCCTTAGCGGGCTGACGCTTTTAGTGTTTGTAGCCGTACTGTTCGCAGCGCTTTGGTTTACCAATCAGATCGATCAAAGAGAAAAAGTAATTACCTATCAGGAGTTTACACAGCTGGCCGGCGGCGGTGATATTGATACGGTGGAGGTGATTCAGAACAAAAATGTTCCTACCGGACGTTTGGAGATTGCAATGAAATCCGATGTGGAAGGTGCAGAGAGGAAGATTTTGTATGTCTCCGATGTCAATGAGATACAGGATTATCTGCAGGAAAATAATATCAGCTATACTGTTTCAGATATTCCCCAGGATAACTGGTTTATGACCAGTGTTTTCCCGACGCTGCTTATGCTGGGCGGGCTTTTGCTTCTTTTCTTTATGATGAACCGTCAGGGCGGAGGAGCAAATGCGAAGGCGATGAGCTTTGGAAAAAGCCGTGCAAGAATGAGCACAGACCGGGATAAAAAGATCACATTTGCACAGGTGGCAGGCCTGAAGGAAGAGAAAGAAGAGTTGGAGGAAATCGTAGATTTTCTGAAAGCTCCCAAAAAATATATACAGGTAGGGGCAAGGATTCCCAAAGGCGTTCTGCTGGTAGGACCTCCGGGAACCGGAAAGACTCTGCTGGCAAAGGCCGTAGCAGGAGAGGCGGGCGTTCCGTTTTTCAGCATATCAGGTTCTGACTTCGTGGAGATGTTTGTAGGTGTAGGCGCTTCCCGTGTCAGAGACTTGTTCGAAGAGGCGAAGAAAAACGCCCCCTGCATTATTTTTATTGATGAGATCGATGCGGTTGCCAGAAGAAGGGGCACCGGAATGGGCGGCGGCCATGATGAGAGAGAGCAGACTTTGAATCAGCTCCTTGTAGAGATGGATGGATTCGGAGTGAATGAAGGGATTATCGTGATGTCCGCCACGAACCGCGTAGATATTCTTGATCCGGCTATCCTTCGCCCGGGACGCTTTGACAGAAAGGTTGCAGTAGGAAGACCGGATGTGCAGGGCAGGGAGGAGATCTTGAAAGTTCATGCCAAGGGCAAACCTCTCGGAGATGATGTGAATCTGCAGCAGATCGCACAGACAACTGCAGGATTTACGGGAGCAGATCTTGAAAATCTTTTGAACGAGGCAGCGATCCTTGCAGCGAAGGACGGAAGAGTCTATCTGCAGCAGTCAGACATTCGCCACGCTTTTGTAAAGGTGGGAATCGGAGCAGAGAAGAAGAGCCGTGTGATTTCCGATAAAGAGAAGAGAATTACCGCTTATCACGAAGCAGGGCATGCGATCTTGTTCCATGTTCTTCCGGATGTGGGTCCGGTATACAGTGTGTCTATTATTCCTACAGGAGTAGGGGCGGCAGGTTATACTATGCCTTTGCCGGAGAAGGATGAGCTGTTTAACACAAAGGGAAAAATGCTTCAGGACATTACCGTGGCTCTTGGAGGCCGTGTGGCAGAGGAAGAGATTTTTGACGATATTACCACAGGAGCATCACAGGATATTAAGCAGGCAACAAGTCTGGCAAGATCTATGGTTACGAAGTTTGGTATGTCAGAAAAGATCGGACTGATCAACTATGATAATGACAGCGATGAGATTTTTATCGGACGGGATCTTGCCCATGCATCCAGAGGATATGGGGAGCAGGTTGCTGCTTCTATTGATCAGGAAGTGAAAAATATTATTGATAGCTGCTATGATCGTGCAAGGCAGATTATCCGTAAGTATCACAGTGTACTGGAAGCATGTGCACAGCTATTGTTGGAAAAGGAAAAAATTACCAGAGAAGAATTTGAAGCTCTTTTTGATGGAGTTGAAATTTCGGAAATGTAAAGTCAGGCGGCGATGGAATGAATAAAAAGGCATTATTTTGTGACGGAACAGGGAATTATGTTTTTCCGCCGGAACCTCTTGCGGGACAGCAGGTTACTCTTCAGTTTCGGACCGGGGCCGGAGAAGCAGATCAGGTATTTCTGATCACCGAAAGCCAGGAGTACGAGATGGAAAAGAGAAGCACCTCCGGGGTGTTTGATTATTATGCAGCGGTCGTACAGCTGGGAGAAGACAGATTCCGCTACAGTTTTCGGGTTGTAGCGGGGGAAGAAGTATGTTATTACAATCAGTTCGGGGTGATGCAGGAGAGGATCACAGATTATGCATTTGAGATCGCTCCGGGATTTACGACTCCGGATTGGGCAAAAGGTGCAGTAATGTACCAGATTTTTGTGGATCGCTTTTATAATGGAGATCCATCTAATGATGTGGAGGATGGAGAATATATATATATTGGAGAACCAACTACCAGGGTGCGGGACTGGAACAAATATCCGGCTGATATGGGAGTTCGGGAATTTTATGGAGGAGACTTGAAGGGAGTCCTTGAAAAGCTGGATTATCTTCAGGATCTTGGAGTAGAGGTTATTTATTTTAATCCGCTGTTTGTCTCTCCTTCCAATCATAAATATGACATACAGGATTATGATTACATTGATCCCCACTATGGAGAAATTGTAGAAGACGGGGGAGAAAATCTTCCGTTGGGAGCAGTGGATAATTTACATGCGACTAAATATCAGAAAAGGGTGACAGATAGAAAAAATCTGGAGGCCAGCAACCGATTGTTCATCAGACTGGTGGAAGAGCTCCATAAAAGAGGGATGAAAGTTATTCTGGACGGAGTCTTTAATCACTGCGGTTCTTTCAATAAGTGGATGGATCGAGAGAGGATTTATGAGGGACAGGAAGGTTATGCCAAAGGTGCCTACATTTCTTCAGACAGCCCATACCGCAGTTTCTTTGAGTTTTATGATAATGATAGAAGCTGCTGGCCCTACAATGGGAGCTATGACGGCTGGTGGGGGCATGACACCCTTCCTAAGCTGAATTACGAAGACTCGGCAGAGCTGGAGGATTATATTATTTCCATTGGAAAGAAATGGGTGTCTCCTCCTTATAATGTGGATGGCTGGCGCCTTGATGTTGCGGCTGATCTGGGACACAGTAAGGAGTACAATCATTATTTTTGGAAAAGATTTCGCCGGGAGATAAAAAAAGTGAACCCGGATGCCCTTATTTTGGCGGAACATTACGGGGATCCACAGGAATGGCTGCAGGGAGACGAGTGGGATTCTGTGATGAACTATGATGCGTTTATGGAACCCGTAACCTGGTTCCTTACGGGAATGGAAAAGCACAGTGATGAGGACAGAGAAGAGCTGCATGGAAATACAGACAGTTTTATCCGGGCCATGTTCCACCACATGTCTCATATGCTGACGCCATCTCTCCAGGTTGCCATGAATGAGCTTTCCAACCACGATCATTCCCGGTTTCTTACAAGGACCAACCATATGGTGGGCAGGGCCAAGGACCTGGGGCCTGAAAAAGCAGAAGAATATGTAAATCTTGCCGTGATGCGCGAGGCGGTTACCATCCAGATGACCTGGGTAGGAGCGCCGACAATATATTATGGTGATGAAGCGGGACAGTGCGGCTTTACAGATCCGGATAACCGAAGAACCTATCCATGGGGAACCGAGGATCATGATCTTATTGCTTTTCACAAAGAGCTGATCCGGATACACAAACAGTATGAGGTGTTTAAGACCGGATCACTGCAGTGGCTTGTAAAGGAAGAGAATCTTCTGGCCTACGGGCGGTTTAACAGCGACGACCAATTTGTCATTATCATCAATCACAGCAGCGAACTCAAAGAAGTACATGTGCCGGTGTGGGTTCTGGGCGTGCCGCTTAAAGGAGGTATGAGGCGGCTGATCTATTCCTATGAAAACGGGTATACAACAGAATTTGATGAGATTCATGTAGTAGATGGAGAAATTGTAGTGAATATGGGGAGTCATTCTGCCCTGGTTGCAAAGAACAAAGTATTTTAAAACGGGATAAAAATGTGGATGAACATATGGAATAAAAGTCAGAAGACAAAATAAGGGGGCTTTGAAAAGCCCCCTTATTTTGTCAGCACTTCCGCACCATCCTCGGTAATAAGTACCATATATTCGATCTGTGCCGAGAGTCCGTCGTCAATGGTATAGACCGTCCACCCATTGTCTTCGTCGATAAAGAAATCGGGACTACCTTCATTGATCATAGGCTCAATGGTGAACATCATGCCGGGAACAAGAACCATTTCCGTACCCCTGGGCGTTACGTAGCTTACGAAGGGTTCCTCATGAAATTCCAGTCCGATTCCGTGTCCGCCGATATCTTCAACTACAGAATAACTGTTTGCCCGGGCGTGGGAGTTGATGGCATGCGCAATATCGCCCAGATGGCCCCATGGACGCGCTTCTTTCAGACCCAGCTCCACACACTCCTGAGTGACGCGCAGTAATTTTTGGGCTCTTTCATCAACATTGCCGATGGCAAACATGCGGGAAGCATCGGAATAGTACCCGTCCAGAATGGTGGAGGCATCTACATTGATGATATCGCCGTCCTGTAAAATCTCCTCTTCGCTGGGGATACCGTGACAAATGACATTATTGATGGAAGTGCACACACTTTTTGGAAAACCTTCGTAATTTAAGGGCGCCGGGATCCCGCCGTGTTCTGTAGTATAATCATAGACCAGACGGTCGATCTGGGCGGTGCTCATACCGGCCCGAATATGGGAGGCAACATGGTCCAGAACGGCTGTGTTCAGAGCAGCACTTTCCCTGATCTTTTTTATCTGCTCCGGAGTCTTTAAAAGAGAACGATCCGGGACGATCTCTCCTTTTGCAGCAAGCGTCCAGAGTTTTACATCATATTTGTGCATTTTTTGATACCTGCTTTCTTTCATGAAATAGATTTCTGATACACAGTATATCCCTTTTCACGTTTCAGGTAAAGGGAGAGAGGCTCTTTTTCCTTGTGCCCGTTTTGAAAATAAGGTATAATGTCCACGTAGGCAATGAGCCGTGCAAAAATGCGAGAAGCGCAAACGCCTGCTTGCAGGCGGTTTGAGGTTTTCGCATTTTTATAGGGCGAAGCCCGTGAGCGAGAACCCGGAGGGTTGGAGCTGGCACGGCGGGTAGCGCACCGGAGGAGGGGCGAAGCCCGTGAGCGAGAACCCGGAGGGTTGGAGCGCGCACGGCGGGTAGCGCACCGGAGGAGGGGCGAAGCCCGTGAGCGAGAACCCGGAGGGTTGGAGCGCGCCAATGTGCACGATAGAAAGGAGTGAATGACTTATGTTGAGAATCGGAATGCTTACCAGCGGTGGTGACTGTCAGGCTTTAAATGCTGCTATGCGAGGAGTAGTAAAGGGACTTTTCTCAAAAAGAAATGATGTGGAGATTTATGGGTTTAAGGATGGATACAAGGGACTGATCTATTCTGAGTTCGAGATGCTTACATCATCTGATTTTTCAGGGATTCTCACAAGGGGAGGAACGATTCTGGGGACGTCCAGACAACCTTTTAAGATGATGAGGGTTCCGGATGAGAATGGTCTGGATAAGGTAGAGGCGATGAAGCATACCTATCATAAGCTGAATCTTGACTGTCTGGTGATACTTGGAGGAAATGGAACACATAAGACAGCCAATCTTCTTCGGGAGGAGGGGTTGAACGTCATTACGCTTCCTAAGACGATTGACAATGATCTGTGGGGAACAGATATGACCTTTGGTTTTCAGAGTGCAGTAGATATTGCAACAGATACCATCGACCGGATCCATACAACCGCAACTTCGCACAGCCGTGTGTTTATTGTAGAGGTAATGGGACATAAAGTCGGATGGGTAACTCTTCATGCAGGAATTGCCGGAGGAGCGGATATCATATTGCTTCCGGAAATACCCTACGATATTAAAGTGGTGACAGATGCGATAAAAAGAAGAGCTGATGCCGGCAAGCATTTTACAATTATAGCTGTAGCAGAAGGAGCGATTTCGAAAGAGGATGCCAAGCTTTCCAAAAAAGAGCTGAAGGCGAAGAAAGCGAAGGAAAATTATCCTTCTGTTGCCTATGAAATCGCAGAGAAGATTCAGAAGAAAATGAATCAGGAAGTGCGCATTACCGTGCCGGGACACACTCAAAGAGGGGGCTCCCCCTGTCCTTATGACCGGGTTCTGGCAACCCGTCTGGGAGCGGCTGCAGCGGATATGATCATGGACGGAGATTTCGGTTATATGGTAGCAATCAAGAGGGGAGAGGTGACAAAAACGCCTCTTTCTGAAGTGGCAGGTAAACTGAAAGTAGTGGATCCGGAATCTGGTATTATTAAAGAAGCAAGACTGACAGGAATCAGTTTTGGAGATCAATAGCAGACAGACAAAATCAGTCAGAAGGAGTGCATCAGATGGGATATATGGCATTATACCGGAAGTTCAGGCCCGGTGAATTTGAGGATGTCAAAGGTCAGGATGCGATCGTGACAACATTGAAAAATCAGATACGGACGGACCGTATCGGACATGCGTACCTTTTCTGCGGAACGCGGGGAACGGGGAAAACCACAGTAGCCAAGATTTTTGCCAAAGCGGTGAACTGTGAGCATCCAAATGAGGGAAGTCCGTGCGGAGAATGTGCAATGTGCCGATCCATAGCGGCAGGCACATCCATGAATGTGATAGAGATTGATGCGGCGTCCAACAATGGCGTGGATAATATCCGGGAGATACGTGAGGAAGTTGCATACCGGCCAACGGAAGGAAAATATAAGGTTTATATCATTGACGAGGTCCATATGCTGTCTATCGGGGCATTTAATGCGCTCCTGAAAACATTGGAAGAACCGCCGGAATATGTTATTTTTATTCTGGCAACAACGGAAGCCCACAAAATTCCGGTGACCATCCTGAGCAGATGTCAGAGATATGATTTTAAAAGGATTTCTATTGATACCATATCCGGACGCCTTGATGAACTGATCAAAAAAGAAGGACTGGATGTAGAAGAGAAGGCAGTGCGGTATATTGCCCGGATGGCGGATGGTTCTATGAGGGACGCCCTAAGCCTTCTGGATCAGTGCGCTGCATTTTACATCGGACAGAGGCTGACCTATGACAATGTGCTGGAAGTATTGGGGGCGGTTGATGCGGATGTACTCGGCCGCCTTCTTGAACAGCTTCTTGCCCGGGATGTGAAGAAAGTGATCGAAACAGTGGATGAACTGGTTATGCAGGGAAGAGAGCTTTCGCAATTGTCAGCAGATTTCACCTGGTATCTTCGCAATCTGCTTCTTGTAAAAAGTTCGGAAGAGATGGAAGATGTGCTGGATGTATCAACAGAGAATCTGGAGAGGATCAAGGAAGAAGCAAAGAGGATTGAAACCGATGAACTGATCCGTTATATACGGATTTTCTCGGACCTTAGCAATCAATTGAAGTATGCAACGCAGAAGAGAGTGCTTACAGAAGTAACTTTTATCCGGCTGTGCCGTCCCCAGATGGAGGTAAAGACAGACACCATTCTCTCCAGAATACGTGCTCTGGAAGATGAGGTAAAGAAAAAGCTGGCAGCACCGCCAGAGGGACAAAGAACCGTATATGTTCAGAATACGGAGAAAGAGGAAATACATCCGAAACCCAAGCTGCCAAAGGCACTGAGTGAGGATGTGAGGGCAGTAGCGGCGAATTTCGGACAGATCCGGGAAGCGGCGCCGGCAGGGCTTAGACAGTATCTGAAAAAGGCCCGCTTAAGTGCAGGAGAAAATAATCACCTGATCATTGTGCTGGAGGACGAGGTGAGCGCAGGCTTTGTGGGCACAGAGGAACATAAAAACGAAATCAAGCGCATCATTGCTGAGAAAACCGGCAAAGAAATGGATATAGATGTGCGGCAGGTAGAAAACGGGCGCACTTTCGAGGACAGCTATGTGGATATCGAGGAGGTTATTCACATGGAGATCACAGAAGAAGAGGAATAAGACATTATCACACAATATTTGGAATAACAGTATTTGAAATAAGGAGGATATTTACATGGCGAAAAGAGGAGGATTTCCCGGAGGAATGCCGGGAAACATGGCAAATTTAATGAAACAGGCGCAGAAGATGCAGCGTCAGATGGAAGAACAGGCAAAAGAAATGGAGACAAAGGAATTTTCTGCTACAGCAGGAGGCGGTGCGGTAGAGGCGACAGTCTCCGGAACAAAGAAGCTCCTGAAAGTGAAGCTGGATGAAGAAGCGGTAGATCCGGATGATGTGGAAATGCTGGAAGATATGATCGTTGCAGCTGTGAATGAAGCGATGGACAAGGCCGATGCGGAATCAGCGGCCGGCATGTCACGGCTGACCGGCGGTATGGGCGGCGGAATGCCGGGACTTTTCTAGGCTTGGCGGTGACGATCTATGGATTATTACAGCAGTCAGATAAGCAAACTGATTGAGCAGTTTTCCCGGCTTCCTGGAATCGGACCAAAGTCCGCACAAAGACTGGCATTTCATTTGATCCATATGCCGGATGATCAGGTGCGTGAGCTGGCGGATACGATCGTGAAAGCAAAGGAAAATGTCCGCTACTGTTCTGTGTGCTGTACACTGACGGATCAGGAAATCTGCCCTATCTGTGCCAGCAAGGAGAGGGATCACAAGACGATTATGGTAGTGGAAACACCCAGAGATCTGGCAGCTTATGAAAAGACGGGAAAATATGATGGTGTCTATCATGTCCTTCACGGCGCGATCTCTCCGATGCTGGGGATCGGGCCTGGTGATATTAAGCTGAAAGAGCTGATGGAGCGTTTAAGAGATGATGTGAATGAGGTGATCATCGCAACCAATTCCAGCTTGGAGGGGGAGACAACTGCAATGTATATCAGCAAACTGATCAAACCTGTTGGGATTAAGGTGAGCCGTATTGCCAGTGGTGTTCCTGTAGGAGGAGATCTGGAATATATCGATGAGGTAACGCTTCTTCGGGCGCTGGAAGGAAGGACGGAGATATAGAAAATGTCTGGTAAGAAAAAAGTGACTTCTACTGATATTGCACGGGCGGCAGGAGTTTCACAGTCTACAGTATCGATGGTGCTTAACAGAAAATACAATGTATCTTTCTCTAAAGAAACAGTAGAGAAAGTGGAAAAGGCTGCCAGAGAACTGGGGTATGTACTTCCGAAGAGAAAACTCCGCCGGGAGAGCCGGGGAGAAAAACTGTTGGTCGTATTCTGTTCCAATTTGACGAATCCGTATTATGTAATGCTTCTGCAGGGGATTGAGTCGAGGGCAAAGGAGCAGGGATATGGCCTCTTTGTCTGTAATACTCAAAGAGACCTGAAAATGGAAGAACGATATCTGAAAATGATGAAGTCACTTAAACCGCTGGGGATTATCTATACCTGCAATCCCAGTCATTGTTTTATGGATACGGTGGAAAAGCTGGCAGAGGAGATCCCTGTTGTCATAGTAAATAATCAAAATGAACGCCTTAATGTGGATGCGGTAGAGCTGGACAACTCCAAACTGGGGCGGATCATGGCAAAACATTTGCTGGATCTAGGTCACAAAAAAGTTGCTTATATAGCGCCTCCGCTTACAGTAAGGCAGAAACAGCGCTCCAAGAGAGTAGAAGGATTTCTGAAAGAGTTTGAAAAGGCCGGTCTAAAGGATCAGGTTGTGATCCGGGCAGCGGCAGAAGAACTGGATCAGGATGTGGCACATATTGATTCGGAATATCTGATCGGTTATGAACTGACAAAAGAGCTTCTGGAGGAACGGACAGAGGTAACAGCCATTGTGGGACTGAACGATATGATCGCCTTCGGAATCCTGGACGCTTTGCAGGAGGCAAAGCTGAAAGTGCCGGGGGATATCTCTGTTATGGGATGCGATAATACGCTGTTTGCCAGAATGCATAAGGTATCTCTTACTACAATTGAGCATTTCGTCATCTTTAAAGGGAGGGATGCCTGCGATATCATTATGAAGAAAATCGCGTCCCAGCGGACAAAATATTATGACATTGACCCCATCAGTACCTACCATGTGGAGTATGAACCGAAGCTGATCCAGAGAGGGACAACTTCCTATCCCAGGCGGGCAAAAAAATAAAATTAATGCATTTGAAGAAAATATTAATAATAATTTTTGGATAGCAGGATAAAAGTATTTGAAATCCAGGCAAAAAGACAGGTTATATAATCAAAACAGCAAAAGAGTTAAAACAATGCATTGATAAATCTATATAATTAATAAGATAAATTATTAATAAAAAAGGAGTCCTATTGACCTGATTCTTCTTTGGAGGATATAATAGAATCAACGAACCAAGCATCGATTTTAAAGGAGGAAATAAGGATGAAATTTTTTATTGACACAGCCAAAGTAGAGGATATCAAAAAGGCAAATGATATGGGCGTGATCTGTGGAGTAACGACAAATCCGTCTTTGATCGCAAAGGAAGGACGCGTGTTTGAAGAAGTGATCGCGGAGATTGCGTCTATCGTGGACGGTCCGATCAGCGGTGAAGTAAAGGCTACAACAGTTGACGCTGAAGGGATGATCAAAGAAGGACGTGAGATTGCGAAGATCCATCCCAACATGGTTGTGAAGATTCCTATGACTGTAGAAGGACTTAAGGCCTGCAAACAGCTTTCATCCGAGGGAATCAAGACAAATGTTACACTGATCTTTACTGCAAACCAGGCTCTTCTGGCAGCAAGAGCAGGGGCGACTTATGTATCTCCATTCCTGGGACGTCTGGATGACATTTCTGTAAGAGGTGTGGATCTGATCCGTGAAATTGCAGAAATCTTCGAGATCGCAGGAGATATTGACACACAGATCATTGCAGCAAGTATACGTCATCCAATGCATGTAACAGACTGCGCGCTGGCAGGAGCACATATTGCAACTGTACCGTATGCAGTTATTGAGAAAATGACAAAACATCCTCTGACAGATGTGGGAATCGAGAAATTCCAGGCCGACTATAAAGCTGTATTTGGGGAATAGGTTAAGAGGGCTGATGAATAAAAGCAGGAGGCAATTTTCATGAATAAAAAAGAATTAATGAAGACTGCAAATGAGATCCGAAAGGGAGTGCTTACTGCAACTCACAGTGCGAAGTCCGGACATCCGGGCGGATCTTTGTCTGCAGCAGATATTTATACGTATCTCTATTTTGAAGAGATGAATATCGATCCAAAAAATCCGAAAAAGGCAGATCGTGACCGGTTTGTGCTGTCCAAAGGACATACAGCGCCGGGATATTATTCTGCACTGGCACAGAAAGGGTTTTTCCCGGTAGAAGATCTGACTACGCTTCGTAAGACAGGCTCTTATCTCCAGGGACATCCGGATATGAAGCATATTCCGGGAGTGGATATGTCTTCAGGATCTCTGGGACAGGGAATTTCAGCAGCAGTGGGAATGGCGATTTCAGCCAAATTATCCGGTGACACATACCGTGTGTACACACTTCTGGGTGATGGAGAGATCCAGGAAGGCCAGGTGTGGGAGGCGGCTATGCTGGCAGCTCACCGCAAGCTGGACAACCTGGTTGTGATCGTGGACAATAATAATCTCCAGATTGACGGTAAAATTACAGAAGTTAATTCTCCGTACCCGATCGATAAGAAATTTGAGGCATTTAATTTCCATGTTATCAATATTGACGGACATAATTTTGATGAGATAGCTGCAGCGTTTAAGGAAGCAAGAGAGACGAAAGGGCAGCCGACAGCTATTATTGCAAAGACAGTGAAAGGAAAAGGAGTTTCCTTTATGGAAAATCAGGTTTCCTGGCATGGAAGCGCTCCAAATGATGAGCAGTATGCAGCTGCAATGGAAGAGTTAGAAAAGGCAGGTGAAGCAATATGTCAGATGTAAAGAAAATTGCTACAAGAGAAAGCTATGGAAATGCATTGGCAGAACTTGGGAAAAAACATGAGGACATTGTAGTCCTGGACGCCGACCTGGCAGCAGCTACAAAGACAGGCGTATTCAAGAAAGCGTTTCCGGAGCGTCATATAGACTGTGGTATTGCGGAGTCCAATATGATGGGAGTTGCAGCGGGAATCGCAGCAACAGGGAAGGTTCCTTTTGCAAGCTCTTTTGCCATGTTTGCAGCAGGGCGTGCGTTTGAGCAGGTGAGAAACTCCATCGGCTATCCGAAATTAAATGTGAAGATCGGAGCGACACATGCCGGCATCTCTGTAGGAGAGGACGGGGCTACCCATCAGTGCAACGAGGATATCGCGCTGATGAGAACCATTCCGGGTATGGTTGTGATCAATCCTTCCGATGATGTGGAGGCAAAAGCAGCGGTAGAAGCGGCTTATGAACATCAGGGCCCTGTATATCTGCGTTTTGGACGTCTTGCAGTTCCGGTTATCAACGATAATCCGGATTACAAATTTGAGCTTGGCAAGGCAGTTGTTCTCCGTGAGGGAACAGACGTTACCATTATTGCTACAGGTCTTACTGTGTCAGAATCTCTGGAAGCAGCGAAGAAGCTTGAAGCAGATGGGATCAGTGCACAGGTGATTAATATGCATACCATCAAACCTCTGGATGAGGAAGCTGTGATCAGTGCAGCTGCAAAGACAGGCAAGATCGTGACAGTGGAAGAGCATTCTATTATCGGAGGCCTGGGAAGTGCAGTATGTGATGTAGTTGCGGAAAAAGCTCCGGCGAAAGTGATGAAGATCGGTATCAACGATACATTTGGAGAATCCGGTCCGGCTGTAGAATTGATCCGCAAATACGGATTAGATGCCGAAAGTATCTATGAAAAAGTAAAGAAATTCTGCGAATAGCAATAAAAAAGCAGCACCTGTCATGGGCTGCTTTTTTTTTCGGAAATAACAGAGCCATCCAGCAGAGTGTTTGGGCTGACCTGGAAGAAGCGTGCAAGAGCCAGTACTTCATAGTCAGGAACAAAACGGCTACCCTGTTCAATTCTAAGGATCGTCAGATCACTGAAATCATAACCCTGAAGCTGTAACTTTTCTGCAAGTTCTTTTTGGGTCAGTTTTGCCTGTTTGCGCAGCACCCGGATGGATGGGCCAATGATATTTTTTGTTTTTCCGTTCCAGTATATTTTCATATCGATCCCTGCCCAAAATATTTTCTGTGTCTAGTATGTTAAAAAGGCAACGTATTTATATTGATATTAGACCAATTAATTGATAAAATACTTCTAAAGATGAAGTTTTTTGGCGAAATAGGGGAATGCCGGTAACAGGAAAGGTATGTGAGGAGGGAGCGGGATGCATCAGACTACAACGCTTCACGAAAGCGGATTTGATGGGGAAAAGAAAGATGATCGAAAGATATTAAAACAATATCTGGAAAAGATAATGGGATATATGGAGGAAAATAAGTGCAGCAGAAAAAGATTTCTTGTTCTTCCCTATCGGAAGAATGAATTTGTTCTTGATGAAGAAGAAATTGAATATATAGAGAGGGATAAAAGAATTACCAAAATTCACACATTAAATGGAATTGTCCTTACGACCATGAAAATGTCAGAGGTGGAAGCGTATCTGGATAAGGAAAGATTTGTAATGTGCCATAACAGTTTTATTGTGAATATGGAGAAAATCCGCATCTTTGGAAGAGCGGAAATTACACTTCGCAGCGGAGACAAGGTACCTATCAGCAGATCTCACTGGAAGCAGACAAGAGATACATTTGAAAGATGGACAGAAGAAAATATGAAAAAAGGCGGCGTGTAGCTGCCTTTTTTATTCTGACAGAAAAGAACAAAGCGGTATGCCGGAGACAGACGGAAGATGTCGAAGGTGGAAAAAAGAAAACGGAAACTTCTGTGGACAGGCTCCAGCTTATGATAAAATGCGCAAAAACCTTATGCTATGATAATCAAAAATATGCAATGAGGTGAGAGTATATGGAAAGAAAGTTTCCGAAGAATGTAAGGCAGGTAGGAAACGTATGCGACACGCCCAAAATTTACGTGGAAGATTACGTAGATACTTACCTTGCCCAGTTAAGGGACAAGGCGTCGGACATGCCTGTAGGAGCGCTTCTGATGGGAGAAAGCCTGTCGATAGAAGGACAGGAATGTGTGTGCATTACCGGTGCGGTCCAGATAAAGGAAGTAGAAGAAAATGCAGGGGAGATCAAGATCCTGCCCGGTATTCTGGAAGAAGCAAAGGAGGAGTGCAAAACTTATTTTCCGGAAAAAGATATAGTAGGATGGTTCCTGATCGCTCCCGGCAGGCCGATGACATTGTCCGGCAGCATGGTGAAGATCCATGAACAGATTTTTACAAAGAAGAATAGTATTTTCATATTAAAGCATGCAGAAGAGGACGAAGAGATTTATTTCGCATACAAATATCATGAATTAATGCAGATGGGCGGATATTATATTTTCTATGAAAAAAACCCGGAGATGCAGAATTACATGATCAATACACGGCGGCAGATTGGCGTGACACCCAGTGAAGTGGTTGAGGATCGAGCTGCAAAGAATTTTCGTTCTGCGATAAAAGAAAAAATGGAAGTGCAGGAGCAGAAAAATAATTCCAAGCTGGTATATCTTACAAGTGCGCTGCTGGTTGTGGTAGTGTTGGCAATCGGTATCTCGACCATGAATAATTATGATAAGATGAACTCTGTACAGTCTTCTATAGAAACGCTGTCAAAATCCGTGCAGGGCAGCGGCGAGGAAGAGAGGCAGACGGAAGCCGGCGCTGATGCGAAAGCGGCAGGTGATCCGGACAGTGAGGAGGCGGCTGCCCAGGGGGATAGCGGGCAGGAGGAAGAGGCTTCTTCGGACATACAGCCTCCTATATCTACTATACAGGAAGAATTAAGCGAGGAAGATTATTATACAGTACAAAGGGGAGATACATTGGACAAGATCAGCCTGAAATTGTACGGAACAACAGAAGAAGCGGAGGCAATCTGTAAAATGAACGGGCTCACAGATGGGAACCTTATTTTCATTGGTCAGAAATTGCTGCTACCATAACAGGGGAAGAGTGTGTTATACTGTACGCATAACGTAGACTAAAGAGGTTGATTTATGAAGCTAAGGAAAAAAAGTAAACTCCAGGGAGAGCAGGAAAAGGAACAGACACAGAAGATGCCGACAGAGGGCATGGAGGATTACTCTATAGAGGAGCTGGAAGAGCAGATCAAAAGCCATAAGACGAAAATGCGCCGGCGAACGATCATCGGCACAGCGGCAGTTATACTGGCTTTGATCGGGGTGTATCTGGTTATTCAGCTCCAGACATATACATCGGTAAGAACAATTGATGTTTATCGTTCGGAAAATTCGGGGAACAGCAGTTACAAAGAATTTGCCGACGGAGTGCTTAAATACAGCCGGGATGGAATATCTTTTCTCAATAGAAAAGGAGAGGAAGAGTGGAATCAGTCTTATCAGATTCAAAATCCGGTTATTACTGTTTACGGAGAATCGGCAGCAGTTGCGGACAAAGGCGGAAACAGTATTGAAGTATTTACAAAAGAAGGTTTAAAGGGAGAAATAGAGACTACGCGGCCCATAGAGAAAATCGCAGTATCTTCCCAGGGTATTGTGGCGGCTATTCTGAAAGATGATGCTTCGCCGCAGATTATATGTTATGATGCGGCGGGAAATGTGCTTGCAGAATTGTCGGCGTCTCTGACGGGAACCGGATATCCTCTCAACATCAGTTTGTCGGATGACGGAACAATCCTTCTGGTATCTTATCTTGTGATCCAGAATGGAAAAGCATCGACAAATGTATATTACTATAATTTCGGAGAAGGAGGAAAGGAAGCTGATAATTATGAAATTGTGACGGATAATTATGAAGATATGACAGCTCCTTCCGCTTTTTTCCTTGATCAGGAAACGTCTGTGATTGTAGGAAATAATCAATTGCTGATCTATAAAGGGAAGGAAACGCCTAAACTGGCTCAGACAGTAGAGCTGGAGAAAGAAATAAAAAGCGTATTTTACAGCACAAGATATATAGGACTTATACTGAAAAATGAAGGAGAAGAAGGGAATGAACTCTGTCTTTACAATAAAAACGGAAAGAAGGTCCTCTCCGAAAATTTCAGTGGAGATTATTCCAACGTAAAAATATGCGGCAGTCAGGTTATTATGTATGAAGGGAAAAAGTGCAGCGTTTTTACAAGAAACGGAATCAAAAAATTTGACGGAGAACTGAATGAGACAATACAGGAAATGTTCCCGATCCTGGGCGTTAATAAATACATTGTGATGAATGCAAACGGAATGGAAGTGGTTCGGTTTGTAAAATAAGGAGAGCTTATGAATTGGATAGTGATTACAACAGGGATCATTTTTTTGATCTGCATTGTAGTAGGAATTTACAGAGGAGCAGTTAAAATAGCAGTATCTTTGGCAGCGACTATCGTAACTTTTGTGCTGGTATTTTTCCTCACGCCCTATGTGAGCGAAGGGATTATAAGTATGACTCCGCTGGATACTATGATTGAGGATCAGGCGGTAAGCGCCATTGGCGGTATGTTTTCATCGGGAGACGAGGAAAATACAGGCTCTATGATGACGGAGGAGAATATCAGAAGAGCGTTGAATGCAGCGGGCATTACAGAAGAACAGCTGAATGCGGCGGGCATTACAATACAGGATATTATTAATGGGAATATATCGGATGAAGAGTTGGCGGAGTACGGAATTTCCAGCAGCCTTCTTTCCGGGCTGCGCTCTGGAGGCGAGGAGGGTGAAAGCTTGCTGGAAGAAGCGGAAATACCAAAGGATGCACAAGTGGCGGCGATAGAAGGGGCGGATATTCCGGAAATATTTAAATCACTTCTGCTTACAAATAATAATGAAGATATATATGAAAAGCTGGGCGCAGATACTTTTGTGCAGTATATAGCAAAAGCAGCGGCAAAACTGATCATTAATATTCTGGCATTTATTCTTACTTTTATTATTATTACGATTATACTGCGCGCCGTTATTTTTGCATTGGACATTATAGCGAATTTGCCGGTGCTCGGATTGATCAACCGCCTTGCCGGGGGGATTCTCGGTGCGGGAGGGGCGCTGATCATCGTGTGGGTTTTGTTTATGTTTGTCACGTTTCTTTATACGACGTCTTTCGGAAAGGAAGCTTACACAGCAATTCAGAATAATGGAATCCTAAGAGTTATATATGAATTTAATCCGATCATGAAACTTGCGGTCACTCTAAGATAGTGGCCGCAAGTTTGTGTTATTCAATAGAAATCTGCTGTTAAAGCGGCTGCGCTCGGCGCAAGAGTTCCGCTTGCGGAACTCTTTACTCTGTAGGCTTCGAGCAGAGGAAATAAAGAAAAATAAAAAAGTAAAAGAAAAATAGAAAAAAAGGTTGACTTTGAAAAATAGAAGTGATACTATATCAAAGCTGTCGCGTGAGACGGCGTAAAACAACTTCATCTCATCTCTTCTTCTTTCTGATTCGGGAGAATACGGAAAAAGAAAAAATGAAAAAAGTTGTTGACAAACATCAAGCGACATGATAAACTATAGAAGTTGTCGCTGATGAGCGAAACAAGCAGAAAGCACCTTGATAACTGAACAATAGACAACGACCCTGAAAATTTCTAAGAGAAATATTCAGAACGGAAATCAGGCGGAAATCAAGAGATGGAAGCCTGGTGCCAACAGTAAATAACGGGATAGGAAAGCTAGTAGTTTTCCTGACCGAGAGAGAACTTTTTTAACGAGAGTTTGATCCTGGCTCAGGATGAACGCTGGCGGCGTGCTTAACACATGCAAGTCGAGCGAAGCACCTACTTTGGATTTCTTCGGAATGACGAGGTTTGTGACTGAGCGGCGGACGGGTGAGTAACGCGTGGGCAACCTGCCTCACACAGGGGGATAACAGTTAGAAATGACTGCTAATACCGCATAAGACCACGAAACCGCATGGTTTTGAGGTAAAAACTCCGGTGGTGTGAGATGGGCCCGCGTCTGATTAGGTAGTTGGTGCGGTAACGGCGCACCAAGCCGACGATCAGTAGCCGACCTGAGAGGGTGACCGGCCACATTGGGACTGAGACACGGCCCAAACTCCTACGGGAGGCAGCAGTGGGGAATATTGCACAATGGGGGAAACCCTGATGCAGCGACGCCGCGTGAAGGATGAAGTATTTCGGTATGTAAACTTCTATCAGCAGGGAAGAAAATGACGGTACCTGACTAAGAAGCCCCGGCTAACTACGTGCCAGCAGCCGCGGTAATACGTAGGGGGCAAGCGTTATCCGGATTTACTGGGTGTAAAGGGAGCGTAGACGGCATTGCAAGTCTGGAGTGAAAACCCGGGGCTCAACCCCGGGATTGCTTTGGAAACTGTGGAGCTAGAGTACCGGAGAGGCAAGTGGAATTCCTAGTGTAGCGGTGAAATGCGTAGATATTAGGAGGAACACCAGTGGCGAAGGCGGCTTGCTGGACGGTAACTGACGTTGAGGCTCGAAAGCGTGGGGAGCAAACAGGATTAGATACCCTGGTAGTCCACGCCGTAAACGATGACTACTAGGTGTCGGTAAGCAAAGCTTATCGGTGCCGCAGCTAACGCAATAAGTAGTCCACCTGGGGAGTACGTTCGCAAGAATGAAACTCAAAGGAATTGACGGGGACCCGCACAAGCGGTGGAGCATGTGGTTTAATTCGAAGCAACGCGAAGAACCTTACCTGGCCTTGACATCCGAATGACCGGTGAGTAATGTCACCTTCCCTTCGGGGCAATCGAGACAGGTGGTGCATGGTTGTCGTCAGCTCGTGTCGTGAGATGTTGGGTTAAGTCCCGCAACGAGCGCAACCCTTACCTTCAGTAGCCAGCAAGTAAAGTTGGGGACTCTGGAGGGACTGCCAGGGACAACCTGGAGGAAGGTGGGGATGACGTCAAATCATCATGCCCCTTATGGCCAGGGCTACACACGTGCTACAATGGCGTAAACAAAGAGAGGCGAGGCTGTGAAGCGGAGCAAATCTCAAAAATAACGTCTCAGTTCGGATTGTAGTCTGCAACTCGACTACATGAAGCTGGAATCGCTAGTAATCGCGAATCAGAATGTCGCGGTGAATACGTTCCCGGGTCTTGTACACACCGCCCGTCACACCATGGGAGTTGGTAACGCCCGAAGTCAGTGACCCAACCTTTTAGGAGGGAGCTGCCGAAGGCGGGACCAGTAACTGGGGTGAAGTCGTAACAAGGTAGCCGTATCGGAAGGTGCGGCTGGATCACCTCCTTTCTAGGGAAAAGAAGTAGGGAGTTGTTGTCTATTGTTGAGTGATCAAGCTGTCAAAAGCTGATGACTTGATTCTGGTGGCGATGCGCCTGGGGGAAACACCCGTACCCATCCCGAACACGATGGTTAAGACCCGGGCGGCCGATGGTACTGCACTGGAGACGGTGTGGGAGAGTAGGTGGCCGCCAGATTAAAAAAGAAAAGAAGGCAGAACCGCTGCCGAAAAGAAAATTTATCATAGATACAGGCAAGGATGAGCAACAACTTATCGCCGCCAACCCGATCAGCAGGGCAGTGCTGTTATGATAACTGGTTTTACCAGTGATTAGAGAGCTGAAAAGAAGTTCAGGTTTCTAATGACTGATAAAACATCAGTCAGATATGTACCTTGAAAACCGCATATAAGAAATAGATAAGATGAAATATCTTAACAAGACATCCGAGGTAATTGTTATGAACAGGAAACTGTTGTGATGATTACAACACTTTGAAGAAAACAAAGTAAAAAAATTGGCCGAAAGAACCAACACATGTAACGCTATACATGTGAGCCGTAGTATTGAAAGCCCCTCGAGAATTAAAATTCTCTCGGTGACATTTGCTTTGCAAATATCACTGCCGAAACAGGATCTTTCTTTAGAAAGCAAGCTTTCCCGAAAGATCAGTCCCGTCAGGATGCTTTCGAAACTATTTGGCAAGTTGGTTATGCAGAAAAGAGCACAGGGTGGATGCCTTGGCACTAAGAGCCGATGAAAGACGTGATAAGCTGCGAAAAGCTTCGGGGAGGAGCAAATATCCAATGATCCGGAGATATCTGAATGGGGAAACCCGGCGGAGAAAAGCTCCGTCAGCGTATGGTGAATCCATAGCCATGCGTGGGGAACCCGGTGAACTGAAACATCTAAGTAGCCGGAGGAAGAGAAAGAAACATCGATTTCCAAAGTAGCGGCGAGCGAAATGGAAAGAGCCCAAACCAGCGTGCGTGCATGCTGGGGTTCGGACCGCACAATTGATTCAACAAGTCTAGCAGAATGGTTTTGGGAAAGCCAGCCAGAGAGGGTGAAAGCCCCGTAAGCGAAAGATAAGTTGACAAGGCGGGATCCAGAGTACTACGAGACACGTGGAACCTTGTAGGAAGGAGCGGGGACCACCCCGTAAGGCTAAATACTCCTTAGTGACCGATAGCGCATAGTACTGTGAAGGAAAGGTGAAAAGGACCCCGGGAGGGGAGTGAAAGAGAACCTGAAACCCTGTGTTTACAAGCTGTGGAAGGACTATATAGGTCCGACCGCGTACTTTTTGTAGAACGGTCCGGCGAGTTACGCTGGCTGGCGAGGTTAAGTCCTTAAGGGATGGAGCCGAAGGGAAACCAAGTCTTAATAGGGCGATGAGTCAGTCGGAGTAGACCCGAAACCGGGTGATCTATCCATGTCCAGGTTGAAGTTGCCGTAAAAGGCAATGGAGGACCGAACCCACATCCGTTGAAAAGGGTGGGGATGAGGTGTGGATAGGGGAGAAATTCCAATCGAACCCGGAGATAGCTGGTTCTCCTCGAAATAGCTTTAGGGCTAGCCTCACACAAGTCTTACGGAGGTAGAGCACTGAATTTCCTAGGGGGCGTCAAAGCTTACCGAAGAATATCAAACTCCGAATGCCGTGTAGATGGTGTGTGGGAGTCAGACTGTACGAGATAAGTTGGACAGTCGAAAGGGAAAGAGCCCAGACCTGCAGCTAAGGTCCCAAAGTGTGTGTTAAGTGGAAAAGGATGTGGGATTTCAAAGACAACCAGGATGTTGGCTTAGAAGCAGCCATACATTAAAAGAGTGCGTAATAGCTCACTGGTCGAGAGGTCCTGCGCCGAAAATGTCCGGGGCTGAAACACACCACCGAAGCTCAGGAATGTATTTGATACATTGGTAGAGGAGCATTGCATACGGGAAGAAGCAGTACCGGAAGGAGCTGTGGACTGTATGGAAGAGAGAATGCCGGAATGAGTAGCGAGAGGAAGGTGAGAATCCTTCCGGCCGAATATCCAAGGTTTCCAGAGTAAAGCTGATCTGCTCTGGGTAAGTCGGGACCTAAGGCGAGGCCGAGAGGCGTAGCCGATGGACAACAGGTTGAGATTCCTGTACTACGATATGACAGAACTGTGGGGACGCAGAAAGAGAGCACTACCGGGAATGGAGAGACCGGGGCAAGCGAGGTAGGAGGCAGGTAGGCAAATCCGCCTGCCAATCTGAAGACGTGATGCATACCGAACTAAGAGTAGGGAAATGTGTGAGCTGGCTGCCAAGAAAAGCCGCTATTGTTCATATCGTACCCGTACCGTAAACCGACACAGGTAGATGAGGAGAGAATCCTAAGGCCGACGGGAGAAGCATTGTTAAGGAACTCGGCAAAATGACTCCGTAACTTCGGGAGAAGGAGTGCCTGGGAGACCAGGCCGCAGAGAATTGGCCCAAGCAACTGTTTAGCAAAAACACAGGTCTATGCGAAACCGAAAGGTGAGGTATATGGGCTGACGCCTGCCCGGTGCTGGAAGGTTAAGGGGAGAGGTTAGCGCAAGCGAAGCTTTGAACTTAAGCCCCAGTAAACGGCGGCCGTAACTATAACGGTCCTAAGGTAGCGAAATTCCTTGTCGGGTAAGTTCCGACCCGCACGAAAGGCGTAATGATTTGGGCACTGTCTCGACAATGCACCCGGTGAAATTGAAATACCAGTGAAGATGCTGGTTACCTGCGCCAGGACGGAAAGACCCCATGGAGCTTTACTCCAGCTTGATACTGGGATTCGGTATTGCATGTACAGGATAGGTGGGAGGCTAGGAAGAGAAGACGCCAGTCTTTTTGGAGCCGCTGTTGGGATACCACCCTTGCAGTGCTGGGTTTCTAACCTGCAGCCGTGATCCGGCTGGGGGACAATGTCAGGTGGGGAGTTTGACTGGGGCGGTCGCCTCCGAAAGGGTATCGGAGGCGCTCAAAGGTTCCCTCAGAATGGTCGGAAACCATTCGAAGAGTGCAAAGGCAGAAGGGAGCTTGACTGCGACACCGACGGGTGGAGCAGGTACGAAAGTAGGACTTAGTGATCCGGTGGTATAAAGTGGGATTGCCATCGCTCAACGGATAAAAGCTACCCTGGGGATAACAGGCTTATCACTCCCAAGAGTTCACATCGACGGAGTGGTTTGGCACCTCGATGTCGGCTCATCGCATCCTGGGGCTGAAGTAGGTCCCAAGGGTTGGGCTGTTCGCCCATTAAAGCGGTACGCGAGCTGGGTTCAGAACGTCGTGAGACAGTTCGGTCCCTATCCGGCGTGGGCGTAGGATATTTGAGAGGAGCTGTCCTTAGTACGAGAGGACCGGGATGGACTGGCCGCTGGTGTATCTGTTGGCTTACCAAGGCCATGGCAGAGTAGCCAAGCCGGGAAGGGATAAACGCTGAAGGCATCTAAGCGTGAAGCCCCCCTCAAGATGAGATATCCCTACGAAAGTAGTAAGACCCCTTGAAGACGACGAGGTAGATAGGGCAGAGGTGGAAGTGTGGCAACACATGGAGCTGACTGTTACTAATCGGTCGAGGGCATAACCAAGGAAGGTTCAAAAAGGCTGGAAGATGGATAAATTTCTTGTATGTGGTTTTGAAGGTACATAATAAAGACCAGAATGTAGTTGTTAAAGACTATATTCTGTTTTTTTTTACCGGAAAGTTCAAAGTACTTTTTTGTTTTACAGGAAATGAAGAATCATGAAAAAAGAATCTCTGCATGAAATCAATCAATATGAAGATAAAATGTTTCCGATCGGAATGTATGTGGCAACAAGGGACAGCATTATCCCGCCGGGAAGAGGATACAGAGACTTTCACTGGCATGAGGAACTGCAGATTACATTGGTACTCCGGGGCGAATTAACAATCCGTATACATACAGAAGATTATATATTGGAAAAGGGAGAAGCAGTCTTCTTTAACCGTAATTTACTTCATGCAATTACCTGGTTATCAGAAGATGGAAAATATGTAAGCATTAATTTTCCGGATTGCCTCCTTGGATTTTTCCCGGGCAGCCGTACGGAACAGGAAGCTGTGATTCCTTATATCGGAGGAGATGCTTTTAAGGCAGTTAAATTACGGAGAAAAAACAACTGGCAGCGAGAGTCTCTATTTTGAAAATTTTGCCGGCACCTCTTGAAAAAAGAAAGCATTTGTGGTAAATTATTTTTGTTGTCAAAGTGTAGGCAACAAAAATAGAATATTCCTCCTTAGCTCAGTCGGTAGAGCACTCGGCTGTTAACCGAGTTGTCGTTGGTTCGAGTCCAACAGGGGGAGCTTGTAAAGCCCGTAAACTTAACGTTTGCGGGTTTTATTTATTTCCGCGGGCAACGAGCCAGGAGGACATGCTTGCATGTCCATTTGGCGACTGCCGCGAGAGTCAAAGACCATCGGGGGCTTTGACTTTGCAACATGCCCCTCGGGGCAAAATAGACCGTCTGCTGAAAAAAGATTATCCGGAGATCCAGAGGTCGGCAGTTATTCCATATCGTAACAAATTGAATCGGATGAAGGAGCAGTAAGATATAAAAGCGCTCCTTGATCTATGTGACGATATCACGGTTTTAAAGGAGAATTATCAGCCGAGCATATATGTAGAGCGAAATAGGTATTTAGCGGAACATTTCGGCCGGGCAATCATCGTGTATGACGGCAGGGAAAAAGGTGCAACAGTGAATATGACAGTCAGCCAATTAAGGCTGGCTGTTTTTTTCTGCTTGTTTTGTGAGGAGACAAAGAAGAGTATTCTAAATTATTCAGGAGTATCTTCTCTTTACCACTAATCATTCAAGAGGAATCAAATTACTTATGTAAGGTCGTTTTCCGGAAAGGACCTCATCGTAAAATCCCTGTTTCCAGTCGATATAGGCCACACTTTCCTCCAGTTCCTTAATGGAAGCGCGCAGCGCATTCTGCTTTTTAGTCAGCATCTCCTTTCGCAGAGGAATGGTAGACGCCCCCTGAAGGCACAGATCCAAATATTCTTTCATTTCCTGAATGCTCATACCACATTTCTTCAGGCAAACAAGATCTTTAATCCATTTGACATCCCGTTCATCAAATATGCGGCGGTTATTTCCGTCGCGTTTTACATTGGGAACTAACCCTTCATTACAATAATATTTTAAAGTCTGATATGTCATGTCTGTTTCGCGGCAGACTTGCATCATGGTATACAATAAAACATCCTCCTGTTCACAAAATTTTCAAAAAATTTTTCTTGCAAATATATTGACCGGTTGTTACTACCGGATAATATAATCGGTTGTATGAACCGATAGTTCCAATCGGATTATAACATGAATGAAACTGAAGTGCAAGAAAAGCAGAAGGGAGAGGAGTCATGGTATTTTATTTTACCGGCACGGGAAACAGTCTGTATATTGCAAAACAACTGGACGAAAATCCGGTCAGTATTCCCCAGGCAATCCATCAGAAATCTTTAGAATTTACATCCGACAGGATTGGCGTAGTTGCCCCTGTTTATGGGCATGAAGTTCCGGATATGGTAAAGGAATTTCTGAAAGCGGCTCGCTTTCATACGGATTACTTTTATATGATCCTGACTTACGGGAACCGTCATGGAGGGGCAGCTGGCTGCAATCCTTCGAGACCTGAACGCCGGAAAAAGAATGATCTCACAAGTGACAGAAAGCGACCGGGCCGTGCACCGGGAATTTGTTGATCGTATGAGCCAAAGTCCGGCGGATCCATGGCAGCATCTTTTGAAGATAAAAGAAAACTGTATTGGCTGCGGGATCTGTGAAAAGGTATGCCCTACAGCGTCTATTCACGTGACAGACGGCAAAGCTGTTTATATCCCGGGCAGCTGCCAGACATGTCTGGCCTGTGCACATGCCTGTCCCCAGAAGGCAATAGGGCTGGCTGTACCTGAGAAAAATCCCCGGGTACGTTACCGAAATGAGAATATTTCATTACGGGAAATTATTGAGGCAAATTCACAGGTCCGGAATGAAAACCGGGAGACTGTAAATAAATAGGAGGGAAATAAGATGCAGAAAGTTTGGATGGTGACAGGAAGCTCTTCCGGATTAGGAAAAAGCTTTGTAAAAGCGATTGCAGAGCAAGGAGATTTTGTTGCCGCTGCCGCCCGCAGCAAAGAGGCGCTGCAGGAATTGGAAAATCTGTATCCGGGACAGATCCTGCCGATTAAGCTGGATGTGACGGATAAGGAACAGATCAAACGGGCAGTAGAAACGGTCATCAATACGAAAGGCCGTATTGACTGACTGATCAACAATGCCGGGTACGGATACCGGGCAGCAGTGGAGGAAGGGCAGGAAAAGGATGTGGATCTTTTGTTTCAGACCAATTTCTTCGGACCGGTTTCTCTGATCAAAGAAGTGCTGCCTTATATGCGGGGGATGAAGAGCGGCTCCATCGTCAATATTTCATCCATTGCAGCAGTAAATACCTTTCCGGGATCCGGATATTATGGAGCATCGAAATGTGCTCTGGAAGGAATGTCCAGCGCTCTTCAGAAGGAGACAGAGCCTCTTGGAATTAAGGTAATGGTGGTAGAACCGGGAGCATTCCGTACCAATTTCAGCGGACGTTCCCTGAAACAGACAGAGCTTCAGATCAGTGATTATGATGCCACAGCAGGGCTTAGAAGAATTGAGAATGATCACAGCCACGGCACACAATGCGGAGATCCGGACAAAGGGGCCAAACTGGTACTGGAAGCGATCCAGTCTGAGAATCCGCCCTTTAAATTTATACTTGGAGGCGATGCGTGGGAAGTTTACAGACAGAGGGAGCAGATGCAGAATGAGGAAATGCGGCCCTGGCTTGAAAAAAGCAGACAAACAACATTTTAATGATCATTTATAAGAAAGAGAGGTACTTATTATGAACAACTTTACTTTTACCTATCCTACAAAAGTTTATTTTGGAGAAGGAGCTGCAGCGGACGCGCTTAAGCAGGAACTTCCTAAGGTTGGAAAAACGGTTATGCTGGCTTACGGAGGCGGCTCACTGAAAAAGAGCGGCGTCTATGACGAATTGAAAGACATTCTTGAGCAGGCGGGAAAAGAAGTGGTGGATTTTTCCGGCATTATGCCGAATCCTACCTATGCTAAAGTACAGGAAGGCGCAGCGCTTGCAAGAGAACGCAATGTAGACTTTATTTTAGCTGCAGGCGGAGGCAGTGTCGTTGACTGCTGTAAAGTCATTTCTGTCCAGGCTATGGCAGAGGAAGATATCTGGGACATGGAATACGGAAAAGGACAATTTCCGACAGAGGGAATCCCTATGGGAGCCGTTGTGACAGCTTCCGGAACCGGGGCAGAGATGAACTACGGCGCAGTCATCACTTATGAAGAAAAAATGTGGAAAGGTCCTATTGTAGGCTCCTTTGCTTCTTTTGCTATCCTTGATCCTGCCTATACCGCAACGGTTCCGGCAATGCAGGTACTTTCCGGTGCTTTCGATACTTTAAGTCATGCAATGGAAACATATTTGGGAAATTCAGATACAGATAATGTGTCTGATGATGTGGCGCTTTCTATTATGAGAAATACAGTTGTCAATATGCGCCGCCTTCTTGTAAATGTGAACGACATGCAGGCAAGAGGAAACCTGATGTGGGATTCTGCTATGGCAGAGAACGGTATTTTGAAAGTGGGACGCCTTACTGATTTCCAGGCTCACCAGATGGAACATCAGCTTGGCGCTTATACAGATTGTAATCACGGACAGGGGCTGGCTGTCATTCATCCGGCATACTACCGTCACATCCTGAAAGACGCAGAAGCAAAATTCACCCGGTTTGCAAAAGAAGTTTTTGGAAAAGACAATGCAGAGGCTGGATTGGAGGCTTTGACGGCATTTATCGAGGAATGTGGTCTGCCTACAAAGATGGGACAATTAAAATCTAAAGTGGAACTCACGCCGGATATACTTCGCAAGGTGGCAGATACGTGCAATATCATCAAATCAGGCCCAAGAGAACTTAGCAGGGACGAAGTTTATGAAATTTTGACGGAGTGTCTGTAAGGAGGGCAATTATGAAGCGTAAAAAGGGGTGGATTATGGGAACTGTGGTCATAGCGGTCATTGTATTCTGATCGTGCGGCTGAGGTTTATGAAGATGTAGATTATCATGTTATTGACGGGGCGGGCCACGGATTCAGCGGCAACGCCTTTGATGAAGCCGTAAGATATGTTTTCGACTATTTACAGCAAATCGAAATTATCTGAGAAAGGAGAAAGTCTATGAATCGTCCTTATACGATTTGTCACATTCTTAGTGCATTAGACGGTAAGATCACGGGAGAGTTTATGGAAATGGAGAGCGCCCGATCCGTCAGTGAGGAGTATGGCCGCATCCGCACAGAATATCAGGCGGACGCATGGCTTTATGGAACCATAACGACAAAGGAATTTACAGGATGGCGGAAACCGGAGCCTGATTTTGGAACAGAGGTTCCTGACGGTGATTTTGTTGCGGAAAAGCAGGCTCCCCTCTACTATGTTTCTGTTGACGTGCAGGGGGAAATCGGCTGGGAATCCGGTACTTTCCACAAAGCGGGCAGACCAGACGCTCATGTAATCGAAGTCCTGACGGAGAAGACACCGGCAGCTTATCGAGCCTATCTTTGCAAACATGGCGTGTCTTACATTTTGGCAGGTTCCGAAGGGCTGGACAGCAAACTGGCCGTGGAGAAATTACATCAGTTATTTGGAATCAACAGGCTGCTGATCTGTGGCGGAGGTACGGTCAACTGGACGTTCCTGCAGCAGGGAGTAGTGGATGAACTAAGTCTGCTGATCGCACCGGTTGCAGATGGAAATCCGGATTCGGTTACAGTGTTTGAAAGATCACCGTTGCTCCCTGCCGGCGGCCCAGCGGTTTTTCAGTTAAAAAATATAGAACGGCTAAGAGGCGATGGTGTCCGGCTGGTATATACGGTAAGGAAGGTGATACGATGAAAATAAGAAAAACGCTTTTATTGCTTGTGTTAGCAGTGGTTTTCAGTATTGTACTGGCAGCCTGCGGAAACAGCAGTCCCTCCACAGAATCATCTTCTGCGGCTGGCGAAGAACCGGGAACCGCAGAAACCAATACAAATGGCGGAAATATTTTGATTGCCTACTTCTCCCATACGGGAAATACCGAAGAAGTTGCCGGACAGATTGCCGACCTGACCGGAGGAACGCTTGCGGAAATTCAGAGGGCAGAAGAATATGGAGATTTGCAGGAAGAAGCAGAAGCGGAAATTTTAGAGGGTGTCCATCCCGAAATTACAGTCAGTGTAGATAATGTAGAGGACTATGACACGATTTTTGTGGGCTATCCTATCTGGTGGGGCATCGCGGCATGGCCCGTGGATTCGTTTGTCGAGGCCAATGATTTTACCGGGAAGACGGTGATCCCCTTCTGCACATCGGCAAGCTCCGGTCTGGGCGACAGCGGCGCGCTTCTGGCGGAGATGGCAGGAACAGGTGACTGGCAGGAGGGCATGAGATTCCGGTCAGGAGCGGATGAAGCGGATGTTCAGGAATGGGTGAGCGGACTGGGATTGTAAATATTGAGAACAGAATAGTCAGAAATGCGGGCGGGGTGCATGTGTATCCTGCCTTTTTATGTGCCATTTAAAGTGCCAAAAGGTATTTTTAAAAGGTACTTTGAATTTCTAAAACTGTGTTTAATAGGACATTAATAGGACAATATGTCCTGTTAAACAGTGATGTAGATGGAAACAATATGAATAAATCAGATGCGATTGACAAAGAAAATAATTTCAAGTATACTAACAATAAGTAAGCAAATAATTTACTTATCGAAAGGGAAGCGGTTATGTTATATGAATATTTGAAAGAAAATTATATTCCAGGAGAACCTATTTTTACCGGAGATATTGATATCCCAGGGATGACAGAAGAAAATCTTAGATATCATTTAAAAAAACTTACTGACAGTGGAACCATATGCCGATTTGAACCGGGAGTATACTATTTCCCTAAAACGGATATTTTCGGTGAGCGAATGTCTTTGTCCCCGGATACAGTAGCTGTTCATAAGTATATCTTGCGCAGGGGAAAGCGGGTGGGTTACTATTCCGGCTATACATTGGCAAACCGCATGGGATTATCCACGCAGGTTCCGCTTACTCAGGAGATAAGCAGCAATTTTGCTCCGGCATTGGTAAGGAAAATAACGATTAAAAACAGGCAATACCTTATCAGAAGACCAGTGGTGGAGGTGACGAAAGAAAATGCACCGGTGCTGCAGTTTTTGGATTGTCTGAAGGATATTGAAAAATGCACAGAGATGGAGCCGGAAAAATGCGGAAGGATTTTGACAGAATATGCCAGAAAAAATGCTATTACAAAGAAAAAAATCGATAGGTTTATTGCAAATTATCCGATTAAGATATATAAAGCAATATATGAAACGGAGGTGGAGTATGTATCTTCATAAGGATAGAGAAATGTTTAAGGATATGGTGGAACAGACTGCTGAGCAAAGCGGAAGAACACCTATAGTAGTAGAAAAGGATTACTATGTTACACTGATCCTAAAATTATTGTCAGAGCAGCTTGATCTGTGTGTTTTCAAGGGAGGGACGTCTTTATCCAAAGGATATCATATAATCAATCGTTTTTCTGAAGATATTGATATTACTTTCAAAGAGCATATAGGAGAGAGTAGAAGGAAAAAACTTAAGAATGTTGTTTTAAAAGGAATAAGCGAAGAACTGGAAATGCCGATTGCAAACTGGAATGAAACCCAAAGCGACAGGGACTATAACGCTTATTTCTTTTCATATACTTCTGTATTTGAACTGGAAGATGAAAGACTGCCGCAGTATATAAAACTGGAAACTGCATTGGGGTCGTATGCATTTCCGACACAGTCGTTAGAGATACATAATTATATTGGGGATTATCTGGAAAAGCGAAATCGAATAGATCTGGCAAAACAATTTTCTCTTGACAGATTTTCAATGAATTTACAGTCGTTGGAAAGGACTTATATTGATAAGATTTTTGCTCTTTGCGATTATTATATGCAGGGGAAATCAAAACGGTATTCGCGTCATTTGTATGATGTCTATAAACTTACTCCGCTCATTGATTTTGATAATAAGTTTGTCTCATTAGTCAAAGAGGTCAGGGAGCATCGGGCTCAAATGACTGTATGTCCATCCGCAAAAGAAGGAGTAGATGTATCTGCCATTATTACAGAGTTTTGTGATAATTCCTTTTATGAAGAAGATTATCAGTCTATCACCAGTTATTTTACAGAAGACTTTGTGTCTTATGAGGATACCATTAAGAATATGAGAAAAATTATACAGGACATTTCTTTTTAGAAATCAAACAGGTAAAAATATGGATAATAAAGATAAGATTATTCGGGAACAGAGAGAAGAAATCCGTTTATTAAATGAAGAAATTAAGTGCCTTCAGTTACTTTTGTCCCAAGCAGGTATTCCCTATGGAAAAGGTATTCAGGAAAAGGAAAGACCGGCTGCTCTGCAGAAGGATTCTGTCATGAGTGAAACGGAAACAGTCAGGGAGCAATTTATCATCCCGGAAATGATCACTCAGAAGCACGCCCAGTATTTCTATTCTTTTTTCAAAGGACGGAAAGATGTATACAGTAAAAGAGCAGGAAAGCCGAATCCTAAGACCGGGAAAACAGGATATTATACGCAATGCTGGAATTACTGGAAGCCGGGTATTTGTCCGAAATATGAAAAAAAGAAAATAAAATGTGCGGACTGCCCGGAACAGCATTACAAAGAGCTTACAGGCAAAGTGATCATGCAGCATTTGATAGGTGCAAGAGAAGATTGTTCGGACGTGATAGGCGTCTACCCTATGCTGCCTGATGAGACTTGCAATTTCCTTGTATTTGATTTTGATAATCATGATGATACTACGAATGGGGATGATTATGCCAATACAGATGAACTCTGGAGGGAAGAAGTAAATGCTCTGCGCGAGATTTGCAGGATTTATGGAGTGGGTATCCTGACAGAGCGTTCTCGTTCTGGAAAAGGAGCGCATATCTGGATGTTTTTTCAGGAACCTGTTCCGGCGAGAACAGCAAGGCTTTTTGGCACTGCACTTCTGACAAAAGGAGCGGAGTCTGTAAATCAAAAGAGCTTTCGGACATACGACAGGATGCTCCCGGCTCAGGATCATATGCCTGTGGGCGGACTTGGAAATCTGATCGCGCTTCCTTTACAGGGACAGGCATTAAAAAAGGGAAACAGTGCATTTATAGATCAGGATTGGAATGTATATCCGAATCAGTGGCAGCAGTTACAGAACGTAAAGAAACTGTCGAAAGAATTTATTGATAAGAAGATAAATGAATGGGCGGAAGATGGAGTCTTAGGCGCGCTCTCAGATCTTGAAAATATGGACAAAGAGGAAAATGGAGAGGTATCAGAAGATAATGTGGAAAACCTGCAAAAAGCAGCGTTGAACGGTCATAGTCAGCAGACTGCAAGTCAGAAATCTGGCAAGAAGTCAAAGCCCTGGAAGAAGAGAAAACTTCAGTTTTATCCGGAAGATGTTTCCGGACAGATTCAACTTGTCCTTGCAAATGGAATATACATTGAAAAGGAAAATCTTCAGCCAAGGATGCAGAACACCTTACGTCGTATGGCTGCGTATAGCAATCCTCAATATTATAAAAATCACGCGATGGGGTTCTCTAACAGAGATAACCCGAGGATTGTGGCATGTTTTGAAGAGTTTGATGATTACATCCGCATTCCACGAGGCCTCAGGGAAATCCTGTCAGAAAAGCTGAAGGAAGCAGGAATCCCGTATGAGGTCAGTGATGAGAGACAAAAAGGAAAGAGTATCTGTGTGGATTTTTCTGCGGAACTTTATCCGGAGCAAAGAAAAGCGTCAGAACAAATGCTGCGGTATGAAAATGGAATCCTGCATGCAGCGACCGCCTTTGGAAAAACAGCAGTAGGTGCTTATCTGATTGCAGCAAGAAAGATGAATACTCTTATATTGGTACATAATAAGGAAATTATGAATAACTGGGTGGAAGATCTTCAGAAATTCCTTGATATTAACGAAGAACCGCCTGAGTACACGACGCCGAAGGGGCGTGTGAAACGGAGAAAAAGTGTGATCGGAACCCGCTATGCAGGACATGATTCCATGACAGGGATTATTGATGTGGTGATGATATCATCTCTTGGAAAACCTGGAAATATTGATACAGTTGTGAAGGATTATGGAATGGTACTCATAGATGAATGTCATCACTGTGCATCGGATACCGCAGAGGCAGTAGTGAAAGAAGTCTCTGCCAGATATGTTTATGGCCTGACCGCAACTCCCAAACGGGATGACGGACAGGAACAAAAAATATTTATGCAGATCGGACCAGTCAGATACCGTTTCAGCGCAAAAGATAAAGTGAAACTTCAGGGAATTGCGCATTATGTATATCCGAGATTTACAAGGCTGATCAATACTACAGGACAGGACTGGAAGATCAATGAAGCATATGCCGCAGTGCGCGGCAGTGATGTGAGAAACAGGCAAATTATATCTGATGTAGAAGAATGTCTGAGGCAAGGCAGGACTCCACTCGTTTTGACAAAATTCAGAGATCATGCAGATATATTGCTCGCTATGCTCCGGGATAAGGCGGATCATATATTCCTGCTTAAAGGCGGCAGAAGCAGAAAGGAAAACGAGCAGATCCGTGAGAATATGAAAAATGTTCCGGTAAATGAATCAATGGTTCTTGTTGCCATCGGACAATATATCGGAGAAGGTTTTAACTACCCAAGGCTAGACACAATGATGCTGACAACTCCCATTGCCTGGCAGGGGAATGTGGAGCAGTATTCCGGAAGACTACACAGGGATTATGAAGGCAAACGGAAGGTCATCATATATGACTATGTGGATGCGCATATCCGTGTATTGGATAAAATGTATTATAAAAGACTGAGAGTATATAAGAAGATCGGATATGAGATCGTTATGAATGAGGCAGAGAAAAAGCAGGAGACTAATGCCATATTTGACAGCGAATCCTATACGTCTGTATTTGAAAGAGATGTGGCGCAAGCCGATACGGAGATTGTGATTTCCAGCCCTGGAATCGGTGTAAAGGGGGTACACAGAATTTTAAAAACTTTGGAAGAACGACATGATAGCGGTGTGAAGATCACACTACTGACGCTGTCGGCGGACAATTACCCACAACAGCGAATTGAAAAGACGAAAGGACTGATTACCGAACTGATAGAATCGGGAGTGACTGTGCTGGAGAAGACGGGGATGCATGAACATTTTGCTTTGATTGACAGAGAAATCGTCTGGTATGGAAGTGTGAATCTGCTGTCTAATGCAAAGGAAGAAGATGGTTTGATGAGAGTGAAGAGTAGGGAGATTGCTCAGGAACTGCTGGAGATTGGGTTCCTGGAATAACTATTCTGGGGAATGTGGAAACACAAAACACACTTTTGTATACCGTTAAGCTCAGTAAAATCAAGGGCTGGGGAAAACGACCTCCGGTTTACTATCCGATTTGGTGGGATGAAGCTCCGGCTATGATTGCGACTTTTCTTGCAGAGAACGATTTTTCAGGTAAGACGATCATCCCCTTCTGCACCAGCGCCAGCGATGACATTGACAACAGTCTCCATATTTTCAGTGAGCTTTGCCCGGATGCAGAGATTGCAGAGGGACTTACCGCAAATGATCTGAATGATATTGAGCCGTGGATTCAGGAGCTTGGAAATCTGTTGACATAGATAACAAATAGTAAAGGAGTATTTTATCATGAAAAAATTAGCAGCATTTATTCTTTCTTCCACTTTGGTTCTTTCTCTAACTGCCTGCAGTAGTGATCAGCAGGAGCAGACTGGAAACGGAGGAGCGGATACGTCGAATACATCAGATACAGCAGCGCTGCCTTCATTAGACGGGAATATTCTGATCGCTTATTTTTCTGTTCCTGAGACAGACGGAACCGATACAGTTGCAGGAGCAAGCCGTGTTGTTGTTGACGGAGAAGTTCTGGGAAATAATCAGTATATTGCACAGCTTATCCAGCAGGAAGCAGGAGGAGATCTCTTCCGCATTGAGACGGTACAGGAATATCCCGGCACACATGATGAACTGCTGGATTTTGCTTATAACGAGCTCTCTGAGAACGCAAGGCCTGAACTTGCCTCGCAGATTGAGAATTTAGATGATTACGACGTGATCTTTCTGGGTTATCCTAACTGGAATGCTGATCTTCCTATGCCTTTGTATACCTTCCTGGAAGAATATGATTTCAGCGGAAAGACTATCATTCCATTTACGGCACATGGGGGAAGCGGATTTTCCGGAACCATTCAGACGATCCAGGAACTCCAGCCTGAAGCAACGGTAATAGAAGATGGTCTGGAAATCTCCCGAAACAGTGTACCGGATGCCCAGAGCGATGTGGCAGACTGGGTTGCAGGGCTGAAGGGATAAAACGACTGCTGACAGGCCAAGAGAGGATTTTTCAAAAGGAGAAACACCATGAACCCTAAAATGATCGTCAAAATCTCTGTTGATTTTGTTATGACAATTCTGCTCCTGTTTTTGATGGGAAGACAGATTACAGGAGAGTCTGCTCACGAATGGCTGGGAGCGGGAATATTTATCCTCTGGATCATACACCATATTTTGAATTTTAAGTGGCACAGACATTTGGCGAAAGGGAAATATACCCCTTTCCGTGTGATACAGGTGGTCGTAAATCTGCTGCTTTTACTCGCTATGATCGGAACAATGGTAAGCGCGGTGATCTTGTCCAGAGAAGTTTTTGCGTTTTTACCTATTTCAGGCGGTATTGCACTGGCTCGTCCTATGCACATTCTATGCGTTTTCTGGGCATTTGTTCTGATGGCGCTGCATCTTGGGCTCCACTGGAATATGATCCTTGGAATGATACGGAAAGCATGCGGCCCGGTTTCATCAAAGCCGGTCAAAGGGATCCTTCGCGTAGCAGGTGCGGTGATCGCTGTTTACGGACTTTATGCTTTTGTAAAAAATCAATTTCTTTCCTATATGTTTTTGACTGCGCACTTTGTGTTCTTTGATTTTGAACGGCCCCTTCCTTTGTTTTTTACGGAATACATTGCCATTATGGGATTGTTTGTATTCCTGGCTCACTATGGAGCAAAAGGGATTCAAACATGCACGGCAAGGAGGAGGAAACAGCAGCAGGATGAGAAATAAACGGTTTCTTTCATTTTCTGCGCTTACAGCGGCATTTTCTCTATTCCTTTCAGGGTGTGCCGGCTCGCAGGAAGCATCTGTGCAGGAGCATACGGCCGAATTGTTTGCCATGGGAACTTATATGAATTTTACAGCTTATGGAGAGCAGGCAGACGCGGCACTGGATGAGGCGGTCTCGTATGTAGAAGAATGGGAATCTTTGTGGTCCGTTACTGACGAAAACAGTGAGATTTACGCCGCAAATCACAGTAACGGGCGGCCGGTGCCTCTTAGCACGGAAACAGAAAATTTACTCCGCTTTGCGCTGGAAATGTCCGGACAGACACAAGGAGCCCTTGATCCTACCATTTATCCCCTTGTAAGTGCCTGGGGATTTATTGACCAGGAATATCGGATCCCCTCGGATGAAGAAATACAGGAATTGCTTTCGCTTACCGGATATGAAAAAGTTACGCTGGAAAACCATGCGGTTACATTGCCGGAAGGAATGCAGCTGGATCTGGGGGCGGTGGGAAAAGGATATACCGGGGAACTTCTTGCCGATCATCTGAAAGAGCAGGGTGTTACTTCAGCGCTTCTGGATATCGGAGGAAATATCCAGATGGTAGGACCAAAGCCGGATGGGACAAAATGGAGGCTTGGCATCAGAAATCCTTTTGAAGATGGGAGCTTTGGGACTTTAGAGGCACAGGACTGCGCGGTTGTGACTTCCGGAGGATATGAACGTTATTTTACCGGTGAAGACGGAACCACTTACTGGCATATTCTGGACCCTGCAACCGGACGGCCTGCTGACAGTGATCTGGCTTCTGTAACGATCATTGGAGACAGCGGGGTACTTTGCGACGCCCTTTCCACGGCTATCTTTGTTATGGGGCTGGAGGAAGGAATACAGTACTGGGAGACATACGGCGGATTTGATATGCTGCTTATGACATTGGACGGAGAGATCTACCTGACAGAAGGGATAGAAGAAAATTTTACTCCGGAAGAAGAGTTTTCCGGACAAACGATCCATGTGATGGAAGCGTGAAATTGACTCTTTTTATTACTGATATTATAATAATCATAGCAAGAATAAGATAAAAGACAAGTACACATATTAAAGTGTGATACTTACTAAAAGGAGAGTGTAAAATGAGCAAACGCTGCATATCAGATGAAAGTCTTGGCTCAACCGGATTCAGTTATACGTTATCTTTGATCAACGGAAAATACAAAATGACGATTCTGTACACTTTAATGGAATTTGGCGTAGTGCGGTTTAATGAGATGAAAAAATATATTGGCGGAATCTCTTATAAGACCTTAAGCTCTACACTAAAGGAACTGGAAGCAGACAAACTTGTCCACCGGGAGGAATATCCCCAGATTCCTCCCAAAGTGGAGTACAGCCTGACAGAAAGGGGAAAATCACTTATCCCTATCCTGGACGGCATGTGTGAATGGGGAGATAAAAATCGTCTGAAGGAGGAAGACTGATGAAAACGATTCGATTACTTTATCCTGACTATTTAAGCGGAGGACTGGAAACTTACTATTTCGGTGCCAATTTGCTGGCGCATATTCTTCCGGAGAATGAAAACCAGCCTCTGCTTAAAGTACCTGTTGCCCCGCCCGATGGGAAAGAACGCCAGGTAACGGACGGGATATACGCCAAAGAGGAGGTAACAGCGGGAATCCGCAGTGCCATGGAGATCCTTGAGCAGGAGAAGCCTGATAGGATCATTACCATCGGTGGAAACTGCATCGTGTCCCAGGCGTCATTTGATTATCTCCATGGTCTTTACGATAATTTGGGAATCATCTGGATTGATGCGCACCCTGATGTGTCCCAGGTGAAGGATGAGTATCCCAATGCCCATGCTATGGTTCTGGGTTCTCTTATGGGATCCGGAGATCCTGCTCTTTCCGGACTGATGAAGAACAGAAAGTTTCAGGCGGATGAAATTTTGTATGTGGGACTTCAGGGACTTCACGATTATCAGGAACAGTTTTTACGGAATGCGAAAGTCAATTTTAAAGTTCAGACGGAAGAATTTGTTTCCGAGAAAGAAATTTTAGAATTTACAGAGCGTTTTGATCATATCCTGGTTCATCTGGACATTGATGTGCTGGATCCGGGGCTTTTCCATTCCACCTACTTTGCAAACGGAGAGCTGGTGGGGGACGGAAGCGGCGGAGGAAGAATGACAGTGGAAGATCTTTCCGGCATTCTGAAGCTTATAACAGGAAAAGCAGATGTTGTGGGCTTTACTGTTGCAGAATATCTTCCCTTTGATGAACACAGGCTGCATAAAATGTTTTCTTCTTTGGAGTTGTTTACACGCTAAACGATATATCTTCTTAATAAAGGCTCTGCAAAACTTTACAGGAGTTTTGCAGAGCTGATTTTTTTGGAAAACTTCAGTTATAAAATCGGTTCCATAACAAAGCGAAAATATTGATCCAGCTCTTCAGGGCTTTGTTTTTGTCCACCCTTGATCCACCATAGGACCATTTCTACAAAGCTGGAAGAAATGTGATTGATTAAAAAGTCAGTTGGGAGCAGGGAGTTTCGATTTCTTTTTTGCTCCACAAACTGTATCTGCACCAGTTTATTCAGACTATCTTTAAAATAGCGAAGGAAAATTTCATTGTTTTCACAGGAAAGCAGATCCAGGATATGGCGATTATTTTCCTTAAGGTGTTGAAGAAGGTGGCAGAACACAGAGTCGGGCACCCTGCCTTCTGAATAGAGTCCGTGGGTGTGAGTACAGTCTGCAGCGCTGCTGATAATATGACCGAATAATTCTTCGCATAAGGCTTTCAGAAGATCATCTTTTGTTTCAAAATGGGCATAAAAGGTTGTTCGCCCTACATTTGCACTGTCAATGATCTCCTGTACAGTAATTTTGCTGTAGCTTTTTTCGGATAAAAGTGTACTAAACGCTGTGAAGATCGCAGTGCGTGTTTTTTGCTGCCGTCTGTCCATAATGGTCTCCTCTTTCATAAAATTGGTCTAAGAAATACCTGAAATTCCGTACAGATTTTCTGAAATGTTCTGTAGGAAACATCGGGCATTAATTATCCATTGTAATTTGTTCAGGTACTTTCTACAATAAAAGAGAACAAAATGTTTGTTAATGAATTTATTGTATGAAAACGGGAAATGAATGTCAAGAGTGAACAGATTTTATCATAGCACGGATTGGAGGAGCGATATGGTAAAAAGAATGAATGATTTTCTGGCAGGACTGCCTATGACGATCGTGGCAGGTGCCTTTTTGCTTCTGGATCTGATCCCGCATCTGACGGGGGAGTTTGGAGAGAGAATGGAGGTGTGGGACTTCCTGCCATTTGATCCGGCCTGGGTAACAATTATAATCAGCGGACTGCCGCTTCTCTATCTGGCTGTCTGGAGAATGATTTACAACCGGGGGATCAGTAAAATTTCTTCGGCGCTTCTTATCTGCATAGCCATGTTTTCGGCCATTGCCATTGGAGATCTGTTCGCGGCAGGAGAGGTGGCGTTTATCATGGCGATCGGAGCGCTTCTTGAGGAGGCTACGACCAACCGGGCAAAGAAAGGGCTGAAAGAGCTGATAAACCTTGCGCCGGTAACAGGACGCCGTTTATCTGACGGCAGGGAAGAGATCATACCTGCCGGAGAAATAAGAAAAGGGGATATCCTTCGAGTGCTTCCCGGTGAAAAAATACCGGTGGATGGACAGATCATCAGCGGGGAAACAACGGTGGATCAGTCTGTTATGACAGGGGAATCCCTTCCCGTCGATAAAAACGAGGGAGATGCAGTATTTAGCGGTACACTCAATTGTTTTGGTGCTGTCGATATGAAAGCGACAAAGGTGGGAGAAGACAGTTCGCTGCAGAAGCTGATCCACATGGTGCAGGAAGCGGAGAATAAGCAGGCGCCCATGCAGCGCATTGCCGATAAATGTGCAAGCTATCTTGTTCCGGTCGCTCTTTTGATCGCTATAGGAGCATACATAGGAACCGGCAATATTGTGACAGCGGTTACTGTTTTGGTTGTATTTTGCCCCTGTGCCCTTGTGCTGGCGACACCTACAGCGGTTATGGCGGCAATCGGGCAGGCGGCAAAGCACGGTGTGATCATCAAATCAGGAGAAGCCCTTGAAAAAATGGGGAAAGTAGATACCATCGCATTTGATAAAACAGGTACTTTGACATATGGCCGACTGGAAGTCAGCGATATCCTTACTTTTGATACAGATGTCAGCCGGGAAGAACTTTTGTTTCTTGCGGCTTCAGCTGAGTCAAAGAGTGAGCATCCATTGGGGAAAGCGATTGTGGAATATGCCAGAGGAAAGGGAATTATGTTGTCGGAAGCAAAAAGTTTCAAGATGACAGCGGGAAGAGGGATCTGTGCGGAAATCGAGGGACGCAGACTGTACCTGGGAAGTGAAAAATTTCTTGCCGAGTACGGGGTTTTTGCAGATGGCGCCGTGCAGTCAGCTCTGGAACGGTTCCGGATGCAGGGAAAAGCCTCTGTCCTTATATCCGATGAGGAACGGTGTATAGGAGTACTGGCGCTTTCTGATGTACTAAGACCCGATGTGAAAGACATGGCAGAACGTCTGGCTGATATGCGGACATGGACGCTTCTTCTCACCGGTGACAGCAAAAAGGCAGCCGATTATTTTGCAGAACATGCTGGGATATCGGAAGTCCGTGCTGAATTACTTCCGGAAGAAAAAGTAAAGAATATTGAAAAACTCCAGGAGGAAGGACATAAGGTATGCATGATCGGGGACGGCGTCAATGATGCACCGGCGCTGAAAACAGCGGATGTCAGTGTAGCAATGGGAAGTATGGGAAGTGATATTGCAGTGGATGCGGCAGAAGTCGCTCTTATGAGCGATAATATTTCCCAGATTCCCTATTTGAAATGGCTGTCCAACACAACAGTAAACACGATCAAGGTGAGTATTACTCTGTCCATGTGTATTAACTTTGCAGCAATCCTGCTTTCACTTATGGAAGTACTTAACCCGACAACCGGCGCCCTGGTACATAATGCCGGTTCTTGTCTGGTCGTATTGATCGCGGCTTTACTGTATGACAGAAAGTACAGGTGATCGTTACCTGGATCCACTGTGCTTTCGGATCATTGCGGCGGCACCTGGTTCATCGCTCCATCTGCCAAAAGACAGATCACAATCACAGCGGCGCCGGCGAGTCCGGCGCTGTTTAATCGTTCATCCAGCAGAAAATAGGCTACAATGGCAGTCAGAATAGGCTGTGTGCACTGCAGCATGGAGACTGTGGAGGCGGATAAATGTTCCACAGCGCTGTTCTGAAGGAGGTAGGCAAAAATCGTACATATAACGGCAAGATAAATGACAACCATCCACGCATTAAAATCTACTCGGCCAGGTACAGACAGATCGTCAAAGATGAAGGCGCAGACCAGACTGATAAGCATGGTGACACCTACCTGCAGCGTGGTGACAGAAGTAACATCCATCTGCGAGATAGCCTGCTCACCGAAGACAAGGAGTCCTGCAAGACACAGAGCGTCGAAGAGTGCAAGAGCTTCTCCGGGACCAAAGGTAAAGGTGCCCGTATTGCAGCAGAGAAGAAACAGTCCGATTACAGTAATAAGCTGCAGGGGAAGGCGTTTCCATTGGTAGGGAGTGCGAAGAACAATGGTGGAAAGCAAAGGAGCGAAAAGAACGGGCAGGGACATGATAAAGCCTACATTGGTGGCTGCAGTCAGGTTCAGAGCCAGATTGCAGGAAATATAAGCTCCGGCGCAGCACAGGGCGGAAGGCATCCAGACAGTCCAGCTGACGTCCTTAAGCTGACCTGCAATTTTCCGACCTCTCCACAGAAAAAGAAGGAGGAAGGCCAGGGCAAAGCGAAACGTGAGAAGCCAGAATGGAGTAATGGAGTCATAAGCAGTTTTAGTTAATGGATTTCCGATGCCGTAGACAAGACTTTGTATTAAAATAAAGAGGACATAGACCGCTTTTCTTTCTTTCATTTTCCGTTCTCCTTTTCCAGGGGATTTTTATTTATTTTATCATTTTGGAGATAAGGGGTAAAGTCAAATAAAAAATAGCAAGAATACTAAAAATGTCAACAATATGAAAATTGACGGGAAAAAGTTTTTCTCCTATGCTTATGAAAAGAGACAGACTCTCCGGCAGGTGCGGTTTTGCTGAGAGAGGAGCAACTGTAAATTGTGTTTAAAAGGAAAGGAGATCTATTGTGAAAGAACGTACAAAAGGAAGAGTTACCATTCCCACAGATGTAGATGTAGTACCGGAGACATTGGAACTGGTGGAACGCTGGGGGGCGGACGCCATCCGTGACTGTGACGGTACAGATTATCCGGAAGAGCTTCGGGATGTGGACGCCAAGGTATATTCCACTTATTATACAACAAGAAAAGACAATGCCTGGGCCAAGGCGAATCCGGAAGAAATCCAACAGATGTATATTATGACGCCGTTTTATACAGCAGTAGAAAGCGAGCTTTCCATTCATCTGATGAATCATCTGTATCCGGATATGCTTAAAGTAAACGACCATGATGATATTGAGAGATGGTGGGAAGTGATCGACCGGACAACAGGAGAAATTGTTCCGGTTTCACAGTGGAGCTATGACGCCGGGAAAGGCGATGTGATTATTCACGATGCAAAGGAATTTCATGATTATACTGTCAGCTTTCTGGCTTATATCATGTGGGATCCGGTGCATATGTACAATGCCGTAACAAATGGATGGACCAATTTTGAGAAGCAGATCACCTTTGATGTGCGTCAGCCGAAAACTCATAAATATTCCATGGAGCGTCTCCGCAAATATATTGCAGACAATCCCCATATTGATGTGATCCGGTACACTACATTTTTCCATCAGTTTACATTGATCTTCGATGAGTTAGCAAGGGAAAAATACGTAGACTGGTATGGATACTCTGCATCAGTAAGTCCCTACATTCTGGAACAGTTTGAACAGGAAGTAGGATATAAATTCCGTCCGGAATATATCATTGATCAGGGATACATGAACAATACTTACCGCATTCCGTCCAAGGAATTTCGGGATTTCCAGGACTTCCAGAGAAGAGAAGTCACAAAACTGGCAAAAGAGATGGTAGATATCACCCATGAGTGCGGCAAGGAAGCTATGATGTTCCTGGGAGATCACTGGATCGGAATGGAACCGTTTATGGATGAATTTAAGCAGGTAGGACTTGACGCTGTTGTGGGAAGTGTCGGCAACGGCGCTACGCTCCGTCTTATCAGCGATATTGAAGGCGTAAAATACACAGAAGGACGTCTGCTTCCGTACTTCTTCCCGGATACCTTCCACGAAGGCGGAGATCCTGTAAAGGAAGCCAAGGTAAACTGGGTGACAGCAAGACGTGCGATCCTGCGTAAGCCGATCGACCGTATCGGATACGGCGGATACCTGAAGCTGGCAATGCAGTTCCCGGAATTTATCGACTATGTAGAGAGCGTATGCCAGGAGTTCCGTACCCTGTATGATAATATTAAAGGAACGACACCTTACTGTGTGAAAAAAGTTGCAGTCCTGAACTGCTGGGGTAAAATGCGGGCATGGGGCAACCACATGGTACACCACGCTATTTACTATAAGCAGAATTATTCCTATGCAGGAGTGATCGAGGCATTGAGCGGCGCACCGTTTGACGTACAGTTTATCAGCTTTGATGATATCAGAAACAATCCGGATATCCTGAATGATATTGACGTTATTCTCAATGTGGGAGATGCCGATACCGCTTATTCCGGAGGAGAAAACTGGACAGATGAAAGAATCATAACCGCTGTAAAGAAATTCATTTACAACGGAGGAGGTTTCATCGGCGTAGGCGAACCGGCAGCACATCAGCATGAGGGACACTTCTTCCAGCTTGCTACCGTTATGGGTGTAGAGGAAGAAAACGGATTCACTCTTAATGTGGATAAATATAACTGGGATGAGCATGACCATTTCATCACAGAGGACTGCAAAGGTGAAATCGACTTTGGAGAAGGCAAGAAAAATATCTATGCATATGAGGGAACAACAATTCTGAAACAGACAAACCAGGAAGTACAGCTGGCAGTCAATGAATTTGGAAAAGGACGCTGCGTATACATCAGCGGACTTCCTTACAGCTTTGAAAACAGCAGACTTCTGTACCGTTCCATTATCTGGTCTTCCCATGACGAAGATGATCTTTGCAAATGGTTCAGCACCAACTACAACGTGGAAGTACATGCTTATGTAAAGAATGGAAAATATTGTGTAGTAAACAATACTTATGAGCCGCAGAGCACTACCGTATATAAAGGAGACGGTACAAGCTTTGATCTGGATCTGGAAGCAAACGGCATTTACTGGTACGAAATTTAGGAAAAAGAGATGGGGATGGGACGATTGGTTCCATCCCCGCTTTGTATAAGGAGGCACTGAGAAATGAAAGAATTGCAGCTTTTGATCAAACCGGTATCATCTGCCTGTGATCTGCAGTGCAGATACTGTTTTTACAAAGAAGAGGCGAAGCATAGGAAAAATGCAGATCATGGGATCATGTCTTTGGAAACCATGGAGATACTAATTGACAAAGCTTTAAAAGCAGCGGATACGTGTGTGTTTGGTTTTCAGGGGGGAGAGCCTTTGCTTGCCGGACTTTCGTTTTACCGCCAATTTGTCTCCTGTGTCAGGCAGAAGAAAAAAGAGAAACAGCAGGTTTTTTATACGATACAGACCAATGGAATGACGCTTGACGACCAATGGATCTCGTTTTTCAAGGAAGAAAATTTTCTGCTGGGAGTATCTTTGGACGGAGTCAGGAAGTCTCATGATGAAAACCGGGTGGATCACCGCGGGAAGGGGACTTTTTCGCAGGTATTTGAAAATTTAAAGAAACTGCAGGAGAAAAAAGTACCGTTTCATATTTTGTGTGTACTGAATACTCAGACAGCGGAGAGAATAGAGGCAATCTATCGGTTTTTTATAAAAAAAGGTTTTTACGAACAGCAGTATATCCCCTGTCTGGATCCTCTGGGGGAGGTAGAAGAAGGAAAGTATCCCTATTCTTTGACAGGAAAACAGTATCAATCGGCTTTGGAACGTCTTTTTGCACTTTGGTTTGAGGATAAGATCAGGGGAGTTCCGGTATATATCCGGCAGTTTGATAATTATGCGGGGATGCTAAAAGGAGCACAGCCGGAAGCCTGCAGTATGTATGGAAGATGCAGTATGCAGAACGTGATCGAGGCGGACGGTACGGTCTATCCCTGTGATTTCTATGCGCTGGATGAATATGAGATGGGAAATATTACAGATTCAAACGTTGATTTTAAAGTGCTTGAAGAAATGGCAAGAGATGCCGAAAGAGCGCCTTTTTTTGCAGATGCTGAAAAAAGAGATGAAAGATGTCCGGACTGCCGCTGGTATCCTCTGTGCCGGGGAGGCTGCAGAAGAGATCTGATACCTTATGGAAATGAAATGAGAAACCGTTACTGTGAGGCATATCAGAAATTTTTCCAGACGGTCATCGGCCGTCTGGAATATCTGGCATCTATATGTATTTGAAGAAGTTATAGACACAGATGAACAAAATGATAATGATGAGTCCGCAGAAGAGCCGGTCCACCATGTCATTGTCCAGCTTCCGATTGAAGGAGCGGCCAATGGCGGCTCCGATCACAGCAAATACGACCATGCAGATCAAAAGGATCCAGGAAAAATCCGGAACTGATCCGGTCAGCAGAGTTTGCAGGAAACCGGAAATCTGCGAGAACATAATGATCAAAAGAGAGTTCTGGGCAGCAGTCTTTGTCTCCATGGAAAAGAAGAAGGAGAGGAAGACCAGATTAAAGGGACCTCCGCCTATTCCAAGAAAGGAGGAAAGAAGGCCCAGAATAATACCAATGATAATGCACACGACAGGATGCGTCATGCGATGGGTCCGGATCGTGTGTTTTTTAATGGTGTAGATCAGTGTGCCAAAGGTAAGGAGAAAAAGAACGGCCGCCTGGCATGCTCCGATCCGGTTCGGATCAGAGCTTAAAGTCTGAATAACAGAAAAAAGCTGTTTTCCGGTAATGCCGCCTGCTACGGCGCCCAGGGACAGAAGAATCCCCGTTCTTGCCTCAAGTCTTGTATCTTTTGCGGCCACTGCCTTTCCAATAGAATAGATGGACATACTCATGACCATAAGTCCGGAAAGGAAGCTTACGGTTTCCACGCTCATAATCCCCATACTGTCAAGGACGGGCTTGACAATGACTCCGCCGCCGATTCCGCAGATGGAACCGATGACAGATGCAAGAAGGCAGATAGTAATAATAATCAGGTACTGGATCATAGAACGCCGCCCCCTTCTTTTGCTTCATTAGTGTCGCTGACATCTGTAAGATAGGGAGGGTATGGGCGTCCCGGAATCAGTTCCTGCCCGTCTGTAAAGCCCTCCGGCCTTCCGGTAAGATTACGAATCAACAGGCGTCTTAAAGTATCAATGCGGTCCCTGTACTGGGGATCATTAATGCGGTCTGTCAGCTCATGAGAATCCTCTTTCAGAAGGAAATACTGTTCCTGCCCGCTCTCGGAATGCCAGATATATTTGTCTGTTTCTGTTACAATCCAGTGATTGGAAAACTCTCCATAAGAGTGTTCGCCATGGAGAGAATCCCGAAGTTTTTCTACCGGATCAGTAAGAAGAGGCTTCAGGCTGATCCCATCTACGGATTCTGGGATAGGAGCGTCGGCAATGTCCAGAAGGGTGGGCATAACGTCCCGAAGCTCGGCAACAGAGTGGCAGACACTGCCCGGTTGTGCTCCGATGTTGGCAAGAGCGCCGCCGGAGATTAAAAGAGGAATATGGCAGCTACCCTCATATGGCCGGGATTTGCGGAACATATGGTGATCGCACAGTTCCTCCCCGTGATCGGACGTAAAGAGAATCAGTGTATTGTCATAGACTTCGTGTTCTATAAGAGCCATGATAAGCCGGCCGATCTGGTGATCAAGATGGGTAATGCAGGCATAGTATCCAATCTGTGCTTCGCGGATCAGATCGGGGTCAATGGGGCCTGTCTTAGAGTCGAAAATCCGTCCGGACTCTTTCAGATAACGATCGCTTTCCCAGGTGCCTACAAAAGGCGGCCGAAGCTCACGGCTGCGGTACAGATTAAAATAATATTCAGGAGCGTCAAAAGGCGGATGAGGCTTTAAATAAGAAGCCATAAGGAAAAAAGGTTTTCCGGGGTCCCGCCGCCTGAGAAAATCAATGCTGCGGTCTGTCACCCAATTGGTCGGGTGATATTTTTCTTCATAAATCCAGGGACGGGCTACATAGCCGTTGCAGTCAAGTCCTGTGTCAGTTACATCGGCAGACACACCCAGTTCTTCTTTCAGCCAGTAAAAATAATCGTCCGCTACCAACTGAGATTCCCTGTAGGGGACACTGCCGTATCTGGCGGCGTGAAGATAGCCGTCGTGCAGATCTATATTGTGAAATCCGAGATAGTTTCTCAAAGGATGCACATGCATTTTTCCTGTACACTGGGTATGATAGCCGGCCTTTGAAAGTTCACCTGCCATGGTGTGAGGATACGTCCAGGGGATATTATCTTCATAGCCTACCCGGCGGTGATGTTCGGGCGACATTCCGGTGTGAAGCGCGGCGCGCGCGGCAATGCAGCTCGGACATGCGCTGTATGCATGATCAAAGACAACTCCCTTGCTGGCAAGAGTGTCCAGGTAGGGGGTTTTGACATCGGGATGCCCGGCATAACCTAAGGCATCGCCCCTTAGCTGATCTGTCATGATCAGAAGTATATTTGGTCTGTTTGTTTTTTTCATTTTGGATATCCTCCTGGTCTATATGGTAGTATTATTGTGTTCCTGCCGGTATTTAATGGGGGTTATACCGAAGTTTTTGCGGAAAATCTGTGTAAAATAAGACTGCGATGAAAATCCTGCCGATGACGCAATATCTGAGATAGAATGATCGGTATCTTTGAGCAGCGTGCAGGCTGCTTCCAGACGGCGCTGGTTCAGGTATTGGATCGGCGAAAGGCCTGTGTATTTGGTAAAAGAATGAGCCATATAATATTTATTCATATGGGTCAGACTTGTAAGAGTGTCCAGGGTAATATGCTCGGAATAGTTATTGTCCAGGTATTCCTTAATGTGGGCACATTCTTTCGTCATTCGCACGGACTGGATCGGTGCGGGAACCAGGCGCTGCGAACGGATGATACGGAGGATCAGAATTTCCAGAAGCTTCTGGCAGATGGTGTCAGAGGCAAACTGCTGGTTTTTTACTTCATGCAAAATCTGTACAAACAGGTCGGTGATCAGAGTTTTTTCCTGAAAATTACAGAACACCTGCACGCAGGTCTGATCGTTTTCGGGGTGAAACGTAATACCGTCAATTCCAATAACATAGTACTCCAGAGAATATCCGCGGATAGATTGCTCGGTGTGTTCTACATAAGGAGGGATGATCACAAGGTCTCCGCTTTTAATGGAATGCACTTCATCGCGGAACAGAAACCTCCCCTTCCCGTTCACTACATAAAAAAGTTCGGTAAAATAGTGAGTGTGAAGCACGCTTTTCCAGTCTTTTTCATCTTTGGAGAAAGAGATGGATAAAAGCCGTGCGTTCAATTTCTGAAGATCTGTATCTTTAATCGTATAATTTCTGTGACTCATATCAAAATCCTCCTGATCTTGCTGTTTCAGCGGCCGAAGCCGAAGCAAAAGGGCAAGGACGGATCCTTTTTTATTATTATATATTTTCATCTATTGAAAAGCAACAGATATAAAAAATCGAAAAAATCAGAAGAATGACGGGGCTGGAAAAAGCAACAATAAATGTAATGTTTTGTCTAAAGGAATCAAAAGATGTCGAGAGAAATATTGTGTATAATGAATAAAAAATAGATACTATATACAGAAAAACTGGGGTTTTATTACAAGAAAAATTTTAAAAATCAAAAATTCTTTCATGAAATAGCAAGATATATAAAAGAAAAGGCAATATCCCTATGGAAAAAGCTTTCTGAATGAGCTATGATGAACTTATCAAAGAACAGGAGGGAATTTTTATGAAAAGGAAAGTAGTAAACAGACTGATCGCTGCATCCCTTGTTTCTGTAATGACACTGGGGACTCTTACAGCATGTGGATCAAGCGACAGCGGATCAGACTCCGGAAGTGACAGCGGAGACGGAACAACGTTGAAAGTTGCTGCTTTTGAAGGCGGAAACGGAACCCAGATCTGGGAAGACATTGCAGCCGCTTTTGAGGAAGAAAATGAAGGCGTAACTGTAGAACTTGAAATGTCTTCACAGCTGGATCAGGATCTGACAAAGGAGATCAGAAACGGGGATGTTCCGGATGTTGTATATTACAATCTGGGACAGGAAAGTGGCTTCACAGAGACAATGCTGAAAGAGAATGCGATCGCAGATATCACAGACGTATTTGACGATGAACTCAAAGGCAAACTTCTGGATGGTATTCTTGATGGTACAGATGCACAGCCGTATGCAGACGGAAAGATTTATCTGGCACCGATCTTCTACACACCGACAGGATTCTGGTACAATAAGAACCTGATCGGAGAAGGCAAACAGTATGAGCTGCCGACAACATGGGAAGAGTTCTTTGCACTGGGTGATCAGGCAAAGGCAGACGGAATTTCTCTGTTCACATTCCCGCAGGCAGGATACTTTGACGCTACAATGTACAGCATGCTGGAGCAGGCAGGAGGAATGGATTTCTACAATGCAGCTCTGCAGTATGATGAAAACACATGGACATCCGAAGAGGGACAGAAGGTTCTGGATACAATCGGAAAACTGGTATCTCCGGACTATACACAGGAAGATACAGTAGCAAATGCAAATGCTGACGGTGGATTCAAGATCAATCAGCAGAATGTAATCGATGGAAAAGCTCTGTTTATGCCAAACGGAAACTGGGTAATCGGTGAGATGGCTGCTTCTACACCGGATGACTTTGAGTGGGGCATGATGCCGGCACCGAAGTGGGAAGGCGATGAGACACAGGCTGTTTACACATTCACAGAGCAGATGTGGATTCCGGCAGACGCACCAAACATGGATCTTGCAAAAGAATTTATCAAATTTATGTACTCTGACACAGTTGTTGATATCCTGTTAGGAAATACAACAACAGATGAGGAAACAGGAGAAGAATCTCCGTCACCAGTAGTAGCACCTGTTAAAGGCGCAGCAGACAAACTTCCGGAAGGAACAACAAAAGACTGCTATGCAGCTACAACTGCAGATGATATCGTAACAGTTACAGGAAAATGGGCTACAACAGCTCCTATCGAAGGCCTGAATATGAATGAGGCTACTTACAAACCAATTGAATCCATTAACACAGGTGATATGACTGTGGAAGAATGGCAGGCACAGTTGGTAGAGACTTGGGAGAAATGTGCAGCAGCGCTTGAATAATCAGTAGACTATTGTAATGAGTGGAGACAAAACGGTGAGTTATATGACTCACCGTTTTTAAGAGAAAAGGAGGAGAATCATGAACAGAAAGAACGCACAGAGAAGATTTGTTTTTGCATGTCTGGCTCCTGCAGTTGTTCTGGTCGTGTTGTTTATATTTGTTCCGACAGTCAATGTATTCCGCATGTCTCTTTACAGGATGGGCGGTATCACGAATAAAAAAGAATTTGTCGGATTATATAATTTTAAAACCCTGATGGGAGATAAAAATTTCCTGCAGGCAATGCAGAACTCGATCACGATCATTGTTATGGTAATGGTTTGTACGATTGTACTGGCAATTCTTTTTGCAGCTTTGCTGTCAAGAGGAAAGTTCAAAGGGAAAAACTTTTTCCGTGTTATTTTCTACATACCGAATATTTTAAGTATCGTAGTTATTGCCGGTATCTTTGGAGCTATTTATGATCCGAGCAACGGTCTGCTGAATACATTTCTGGAAGCAGTGCACCTGGATTTTCTGAAGCATCAGTGGATGGGAGATCCTAATATTGTATTATATTCTGTAATTTTTGCCCTTGTATGGCAGGCGATCGGATATTATATGGTCATGTATATGGCAAGTATGGCGGCGATTCCGGAGGATCTCTATGAAGCTGCTTCCCTGGACGGCGCAACAGAAATACAGATGTTCTTCCAGGTAACACTGCCGTTGATCTGGAGCAATATTCGGACAACACTTACATTCTATATCATCAGTACGATAAACTTAAGCTTCCTGTTCGTGCAGATCATGAGCAACGGAGGACCGAACGGAAAGACGGAAGTATTCCTGAACTATATGTATAAACAGGCATATGGAGCAGGCGTATATGGATATGGTATGGCAATCGGAGTTGTAGTATTCCTCTTCTCCTTTGTGCTGGCAGCTATTGTAAACAAGATCACAGACCGGGAAGTTCTGGAATTTTAAAGGGGGCGAAAGAATATGGGAAAAAAGAAACATTCTGGAAATATCTTATATAAAATATTTATTTATGTTGCCCTCCTTGCTTTGGCTATCTCGATCATCATACCGGTTTTGTGGGTATTTATGGCGAGTGTGAAGCGTAACGCGGAATTTATCGGAGCAGATGTGAATCCGTGGGCACTTCCGAAGCAGTTCTTCTATCAGAACTTTATTGTGGCATTCCGCGATGCGCAGATGGGAGATTTCTTCCTCAACTCGATTATTGTCACTGCATTGGGACTGATTCTCCTTCTTGTAATTGCTCTTCCAGCGTCCTATGTATTGTCAAGATTTGACTTTAAGGGAAGAAGAATTTTGAACGTTGCGTTTATGGCAGGGCTTTTTATTAACATCAACTACATCGTTGTACCGATCTTCCTGATGTTAAGTGATGCAAACAAAGCGCTGGGAGTGGAATTTTTCCTGGACAACCGCTTTATTCTGGCGCTGATCTATGCGTCCAGTGCGCTGCCGTTTACCATCTATCTTTTGAGCGGTTATTTTAAAACGCTTCCGAAGGGATTTGAGGAAGCCGCTTACATTGACGGATGCGGATATTTTAAAACAATGGTAAAGATTATGGTTCCTATGGCAAAGCCAAGTATTATTACAGTTATCCTGTTCAATTTCCTGTCGTTCTGGAATGAGTACATTATTGCGTATACTCTGATGGATGAACACGGAACATTGGCAATGGGACTGAAGAACCTGATGGCAGTAGAAAGAACAGCAACAAATTACGGTATCATGTATGCCGGTCTGGTTATCGTTATGTTACCGGTACTGATCCTGTATATCTGTGTACAGAAACAGCTGACAGAAGGTATGACGCTTGGTGGTCTGAAAGGTTAAGGAGGGAAATGATATGAGCAATACGGTAAAAAATCTGATTATGGTTATTGTTTTTATTGTTTGCCTTGCGCTTGTGATAATAGGACAAAAGACGATCAGTGTCACAGGTCTTGCGACACAGCTGGTAGGTCTGGTAGGACTTCTGACATTGTTGTTTATCTATAACCATAAATATAAATAATGTAAAACGATAAAAAAAGAGTCGCATGCGGCTCTTTTTTTATTGTTCAATCATAGCTTCTTCTCGTTCCGTGACGCTTGGCAAGGTTGCTGGACAGGCTTTGGAAATTGGAGTAGTTTTTAACAGACGTAGCATACTCCATGGGCGCCATACCGGTGGACTGCTTGAAGCGTTTGGAAAAATATTGGAGTGAACCAAAAGAAAGGTAGTGTGCAATTTCTGTAAAATTCATGGTTCCGTCGCGGATCAGCTGCTTTGCAGCGTCGATTTTCATTTCCAGAAAATGGTCAATTGCACCATGATGAAATTCTCTGTGAAACAGGTTGTACAGCGAGGAGGGGCTTAAGGAAAAGGTGTTGCACAGAGAAGCGATTGTCAGGCGTTCACACAGATGCAGTTCCATGTAATCCAGAATGTTCTGAAGGGCCAGATGGGTGGATTCTGCCTGAAAAGGGGAGATGGGGTCTGTGTTTTCAAAAGTTTGCTCTGTTCCGGCGAGCGCGGTGACATCTTCCAAATGATGACGGCACAAAGTGATAAGAAAAGCTTCCAGGTATAGAAGAACAAGATGCTGCGCTCCGAATCTGCCTTTCGGATTAACAGACACCTGTTCCACCTGCGGAATATTTAAAGGTGAATCGAAGGCTGCACCTGCCTCGCGGACAATGGCCGAAATCAAATATTGTTCATCCGCTGACAGATGAAAGACTTTCTGTTCAAAAAATTTCATGGCAGGAGAATGGCAGATAAAAGAAATATTTACCAGGTTTGGAGCCTTGTCGCCTATGGAGTGCAGGGCATGAAATTCGTTGGGGCGATGAAAAATAACGTCTCCTGTGCCAAGAAGGTGGACAGAAGCGTCAGCAGTCACACGCAGTTCGCCCTTATCTACATACATCAGCTCCCAGAAATCATGGGATTCTCCGGAAAAGAAAAAATCTTTCATATATTCAAAATAGTGAATGGTGATAATTTCATTGATGATAAATTCCCGCTTCAGATGGGTGCTTTTATATGCCATGCCTTTGTATGCCTCCTGAAAATAAGTGTTTAATCTTAACAATTTACTAAAAAAGATAACACAATGCGGGAAATCTGACAAGAAAAAAAGATAGAAATTTTAGAAATAATAAATTTTTACTTGTAAATAAAAGAATTTAAAAAGATAATATAAAAATATTGTGAAAAAAATATTAAAAAATAGATAGAATAAGATAACTTGAATAAGGAATAAGACAAGCAGAAAAGAATTGTATAAATTATAATAAAATTACTAAAAACAAAAGATAAATTGTTCGGCCGAAAAATATCTTTTGCTGGAAAGGATGAGACAAAAATGAAAAAACAAGTAACAGTGGCGCTTGCAGGGCTGGGAAGCAGAGGAAAGGATACATACGCCCCGGCGGCAAAGCTGTTTCCGGATCGCATGAAGATTGTAGCAATTGCTGATATTGATCCGGCAAAGGTGAAGGAGGTGGCAGATGCTTATGATGTTCCGGATGAATCCTGTTTCACCAGTGCGGAGGAAATGATCAGTCAGCCGAAACTGGCGGACGTTATGTTCATTACTACCCAGGATCAGCAGCACGTAGGGCAGGCAATCAAGGCGATGGAAAAAGGATATGACCTTTTGATGGAAAAACCGATTTCTCCGGATCTTAACGAGTGCAGGGAGATCATTCGGGTAGCAAAAAAACTGAACAGGACTGTTGTGATCTGCCATGTTCTCCGTTATACACCTTTCTACCAGGAAGTGAAACGAATTTTAAAGAGCGGGAAAATCGGGGAAGTAGTCAGTGTAATGGGAATTGAAAATGTTGGTTACTGGCATCAGGCACACAGCTTTGTGAGAGGAAACTGGAGAAACTCCAACACCACAAGTCCCATGATTCTTCAGAAATGTTGCCATGACCTGGATCTTTTGCTCTGGCTTACGGGAAAAACATGTAAATCTGTGACTTCTTTTGGAAATACTTATCTCTTTAAAGAGGAAAATGCTCCGGAAGGTGCAGCGCTTCGATGCACCGGAGGATGCAAGGCAAAAGGGAACTGTCCATTTGATGCAGAAAAAATATATCTGACAAACAAAAAGACAGGTATTCTGGAAGGAAATACAGGATGGCCCTTGGATGTGCTGGCTCTTCATCCGGATGAGAACAGTATTCGAAAGGCGATAGAGGAAGGTCCCTATGGGCGATGTGTTTATTATTGTGACAATAATGTAGTAGATCACCAGGTAGTAAATATGGAAATGACAGACGGCTCTACTATCAGTTTTACTATGTGCGGATTTACAGAGGATAATTCAAGATATACAAAATTTATGGGAACAAAGGGGCAGATTATCGCGGATATGGGAGCCAATCTCATTAAAGTAACTCCCTTTGGAAAAGAAGAAGAAGTGATTGATGTCTCTAAGCTTGCCGAAGATTTTTCCGGTCATGCCGGAGGAGATCACCGTCTGGTCAGTGCTTTTTTGAATCTGGTTTCAGGCGAGTGTGAGGCGGACGATACAATTACATCAGTGGAATGCTCTGTTGAGAGTCATTATATAGCGCTTGCAGCGGAAAAGTCCAGAGTAAACGGCGGAAAAGTAGTCGCTCTTGCAGAAATGCGGGAGCAGCAGTAAGGAGGAAAGTTATGAAAAAGAGAAAAAGATTAACAGCCAGTCTTCTTGTATTGGTTATGGCAGCAGGCATGTGCTTAAGTGCATGCTCAGGAAGCAGTGAGGAAGACAGCAGCTCATCGGATGGCGGGACGACAACGATACAGTTCTGGTGCCATACAAACGAAGCGTGGAACAATACATACCGGGAACTTTTTGACAAGTTTGAAGAGGAAAATCCGGAATATAAAGTAGAGATGACAGATTATCCTTATGCTGATTACAATCAGAAAATACAGACATCTCTGACTCCGGATGCTGAAGGTGCAGACCTTTATCAGATGTGGGGAGGATGGGAACTTGATTTTGCATCTACAGGAGGGCTTGAGCCTTTGCCGGATGATCTGAAGGAAACTTTGGAAGAAGATTATTTTGAACCAACCTATCAGGCATATGAGTATGGAGGAGAATATTACGGAATCCCTACAGAATTTAACCTGGAATACGGCGGCATGGTTGTCAATAAACCGTTATTTGAAGAAAATAATCTGGAATATCCAACTACATGGGAAGAGCTCAGGAGTGTTTCTGACCAGCTGGTACAAAACGATGGCAGCGTTATTACTATGAGAGGATTTGATTTCATAGACGAAGACGCTTTGATCTACAATTATCTTGCCATGATCCTTCAGCAGGGAGGACAGTATCTCAATGAGGACGGAAGCATCAATCTGGCAACCCCGGAAGGAATTACAGCTATGGAAGAGCTGAAGAGCATGGTGGATGCCGGATATACGGATTTCAGTTCCTTCTCTGCAGGCGTGGGAACATCCAGTTATGTATTTGAAGGAAAAGGAAGCATGGCTTCTGTTGGATCCTGGGCGATCAGTGACGGTGAGGAATCTTACGATCTCACGATCGGTGAAGATTTTGATTATGTCGCAGTGCCGCAGTATGGTGATGAGATGGCGTTTGTAGCAGAGTCCGGATGGGGACTTGCAGTACCTGCCAATGCAAAAGAGAAAGATGGCGCATGGGAACTGGTAAGATTCTTAAGCGATCCGGAAAACCTTAAGGAACTGAATCTGGGATGCCAGCAGCTTCCGCCAAGAAAGACTCTGGCAGAAGATCAGGAAATGATGGATGCAATGCCGAATACGGCATTCCTTATGGATATTCTGGAAGGAGGCCAGTGGATCGGACCTTATAATACAACGACGCTGAAGGAAACACTGACAGCAACTTTCCGTGATATCTGCGAGAATGGAACGGATATAGAGACTGCACTGACAGAGTGTTCAGAAACAATGAGCGCAGAGATGATAGAGAAGGAATAATTTAAAGAAGGAATAGGAATGAAGGATAAAAAATTTGTATACGGAATTTTGATACCATGCTTTATACTGCTGTTCATATTCTGTGTATTCCCTCTGTTCTATGGATTGGGGATATCCCTGTTCGATTATAACCCGATCCGGCAGGAAAATCCTTTTATAGGGCTGACAAATTATGCAGCCCTATTAGAGGATAAAGATTTTCAGAAGGCTTTGGTGCATACGATCGCTTATGTAGTGATAGCGGTGACACTGAATATTATATTTACACTGGCAATTGCACAGTTTATTACTTCTTTGCCGGGAAAGAAAATGAAAACACTTTTTCGGACCATTTTTTTCATCCCATGTATCGCACCTATTGCCGGAACAGCAGTTGTATGGAAAAATGGGCTGCTTTATAAAGACGGAGGCACGTTTAATGAGATTCTGGGACTTTTTGGTCTGGAGTCAGTGGATTGGCTGGCAAGTTCGGTGACAGTAATCGGGTGCATTATCCTGTTTACACTCTGGGCAGATATGGGATATAATATCGTACTTTTCTGTGCCGGACTGGAAGGAATCCCTAAGACGTTTGATGAGGCCGCTGCTATTGACGGAGCGACTCCGTTTCAGAGATTTGTTAAGATCAAGCTTCCTTTGCTTGGACGGACCTTTACCTTTGTGCTGATGCAGACGATCATCTCTTACTTTCAGATGTTTGCACAGTTCAAGGTGCTGGAAAATAAACAGAGCGGGATGAATTACGGGTCTGTCCTTACAACGGAGATTTATGAACAGAGTTTTGACAAATACAATATGGGGTATGCATCGGCAATCGCGACCGTCCTGTTCTTTATTGTATTTATTGTGGCTATGGTGCAGAAGAGAGCAACAAAAGTGGATTGGAGTTATGAGTAGTGAAAGAGAAAAAGAAAAGACTATATAAAAAACAGCATATTGTGATCGTAGCTGTCTTGGGCGTTATTTCTATACTCATGTTATTTCCTATGGTCTGGATGTTTTTTACGTCCTTTAAGACGAATGCGGATATCAGGATCAATCGTACCTCTCTTTGGCCGGAAGCATGGACGCTGGAAGGATATGAGAAAGCTTTTACAGATGTGCCCTTTGTACAGTGGTTTTTCAATAGTGTGTTTGTGACTGCGGCTGTGACACTCGCTGTGATCATTACCAGTACGCTTCTGGGATTCATTTTTGCAAAATATGAATTTAAGGGGAAAAGATGGACGTTTATTGTCCTTTTGGCCACTATGATGGTACCCGCGCAGGTGACGATGATCCCCCGGTTTCTGATCGTGCAGAAGATGGGACTTTACAATACTCTGGGAGCGTTGATCATTCCCATGCTTGTGAGCGCATTTGGAGTATATCTGTGCAGGCAGTTTATTGAAGATATTCCCGACAGTATATGCGATGCGGCCAAGATAGACGGAGCCTCTTCTTTTATGATCTATCGAAGGATCATCCTGCCCAATATCCGTCCTGCCATCGGTTCGCTGACCATATTTACGGCCATGGGCGTCTATAATGATTACCTGAATCCTCTGATCATGGTAAATGACAAAGAAAAGATGACGCTGCCTCTGGCAATTGCAATGTTCTCCACTCAGAATAAAGCCGATCTGACAACGACGATGGCAGTTGCTTCTTTGATCATGGTTCCTATGATCATTGTATTTATCATTTTCCAGAAACAGTTTGTGAAAGGACTTGCCCTTACAGGTATCAAGTAGCAGGCAGCAAAAATGAGTGAAATGACAGTAAAAAAGTTGTGCGGGCAAATCGGACTTCCCTTTGAAGCAGCAGAGGCAGGGCGGATATCCGGGGAAAAGGAAAAACAACTTAAGAAATTATTTGAAGAAGATGAGCCGTCCTTTTATCAGGCTTTGCAAAAAGAGAAGACAGAGTATCAGACAGCACTGTACCTCTATATGAAATGGGGAGCGGAGAGCTATCCTTCTTATAAGGAAGCGGGAATATCCGACAGGATCTATTATGATACATTTCGGGATATGGAGATCTGGTACAGACACTGTCTGAAGGAGACGGGCATCCCGGGGATGAAACAGTACCAGTGGACAAGCCTTCCTATTAAAAGGAAGATTTACCGCCTCGGACGGCTGCAGTATGAACCTTCCCGGCTGAAAGATGAAAACTGGGAGGAGGGGAAAGAGATTCCGGTTCTGGAGGTGCATATTCCCGAAGGGGAGCCGCTGGGCATAGAGACCGCAAGAGAGTCTTTTAAAGAGGCCAAGCAGTTTTTTAAAGAAGTGGTTCCTTATAAATATGAAGGTTTTCACTGTGAATCCTGGCTTCTCTCCCCGAAGCTTCACAATCTGCTTTCAAAACAGTCCAATATTGTCCGGTTTCAGGATTTGTTTTTTGTTTATAATGAGATACCTGCAAGACAGGCGGAAGAAAGAGTTTTTGGAAAGGTGACGGACCGGATAGAAGAATATCCGGAAGATACAAGTCTTCAAAGAGCGTTGAAGGCATATTTACAGAAAGGAAATAAAGTGGGAATGGGCTGCGGTTTTATTGAGCCTGAAGGACCCGATTAAAGGAAAAATAGAAAATACTATGCAAAAGATTAGTCTATTGCATAGTATTTTTGTTATTTTTGGCAAGTATGAAATAAAACCTTTTGCCAATAATGAATGGAAACGATTAGCAAAAACGCCAAACCTGTATTTTGCTACACTGGATTGTGTGCATGTCTGTCTATGTGGATTACCGGAGGATACCTTGCTGTATGGCGCTGCAAAAGAGTCAAGGATTCCTCTTAGGGAGGATTATGTCGGTGTTTGCATATTTTTGCAATATAATTTGCAATTTGTAAAGACTGTTGATATAATATACTTTGTAAATAGCACATAAAAATGGAACATATAATAGTTAAACTCCGATAGAATACTAGTATTATGGAGGTGTATTATGACGATTGTAAATGATGAACAAGTTATTAAAGTATTGCGGCAGTATAACCCGTGGTGGCGGACGCCTTCTGCCATCAAGGAAGAAAGCAAGCCGCACAAAAGGCTGGCATATTATGAAGCCCTGAAAATACTTACGCATAAAACGATACGAAGATTTGCTGTTTTGTCTGGCATGAGACGTGTGGGTAAGACGACAATTCTCTATCAGATCATTGACCATCTGATAGACCGGGGGATCAATCCCGGAAATATTCTGTACGCTACCTTTGATAATCCGATTCTGAAACTTGTCAATGTGGAAAATGTGCTGTCCATCTATGAAGGAATGTACCCTATAGAGGGTACAAGGTATATTCTTTTTGATGAAGTACAGTACACTGAAAATTGGGAGCTCTGGATGAAGGTGATTTATGACAGCAGAAAGGATATTCGTTTGATTGCTACAGGGTCTGCCAGTCCTATCTTGGAAAGGGGGGCTGCAGACAGCGGCACAGGGCGTTGGAGCGTTCTCAAAATACCTACTATGTCTTTTTATGAGTATTGCAGGCTGCTTGGTCTCGATTTACCTGTTTTGGAGGATGAGCTGCGTTTATCAGAGCTTCAAGGCTTTAGTTCGGCACAGCTTGGCAGTTTGATGGATAAATTTACTCCGTTGCAAAATCATTTTAATCGTTATCTAATGATCGGTGGTTTTCCAGAGCTGGTGTTATCGGACGACGATGTCTATGCACAGAGAATGCTGAGGGAAGACGTGGTCGATAAGGTTATCAAGCGAGATGTGCTGTCGCTCTTTAATATTCGAAGTCCTCTGTTGATGGAAAAGCTGTTTCTCTACTTGTGTATGAACTCAACCGAGATTTTTAACGCTACTACCGCGGCAAAGGAATTGGAAAATACTTCGATCACAACGGTTGAAAGTTATATTAAAGCGCTGGAAATGTCCAATCTCATTTATTTGGCAAAGCCAATGGATGTAGGAAGCAAAGGTGCTCTAAAAGGGAAGCCGAAAATATTCATTGCTGATGCGGCTATCCGTAATGCAGTGCTGATGATTGACGATGTACTTTCAGATGAAAAGGAACTCGGCACAATGGTGGAAACAACTGTTTATAAACATATGGTTTCTTTTTATCAGGGAAGTCCTGCTCAGCTTGGATATTTCAGAAAGGCAAAGAATAATCAGAAAGAGGTCGATGTGGTGGTAGAACTTCCCCGTCAGAAGATCCTCTGTGAAGTGAAATACCGTAATAATTCTCACATTACAGAGACAGATGCCATTGTCGAGTTATGCCGGGACGAACAAACGAAAGTGACAAACGCTTTTTTAATCACAAAACGCCTGGACGATTTTGGTATTACCAAGCATAAAACAAAGGTACCCATTCTGCGTGTTCCGGCTATTGCTTTTCTCTATATCTTAGGAAAAGCAGAAGCAGAGGGATGGAACGGTAAATTGTAAAATGGCCGGTGCAGACTTTGTTTTAAACTTTAGGAAGTGTTTTTTAATACAGAGGGGACTCCTGGAAACAGGAGTTCCCTGTTTGTAATTACAGAGATTTTGCAGTATACTGTAGATAAATTCAGGATTGAAATTTACTTAGGAAGGAATAGCGGATGGCTCAAGATTTGCAGAGGATGAGACAGGGGAAGGAAGAGCTGCAGACGGGGGAAAAACAGCAGAAGGGGAAAGGGCAGAGAGAAAAAAAGAGGGCGCTGGCGGGGCTTTTTCTGCTTTTGGCCGCAGTGCTTCTTCTATTTGCAGCCCGTTCATTTCCGAATTTTGCCACGTGGTACAGCCTGCATATATATAAAGCACTTGTGTCTTTAGCAGGGCGTTTTTTTGGGATATTTCCGATATCTGTATCGGAGTTCCTTCTATATATATTGGCAGTGTTTTTTGTCTTTTGTATCGGACGGACGATCAGAGAAGCCGTACACTCGGGAAAGGCGGCAGCCCCATTGGCCAGGTTCTTTTCAGGTTTGCTTTTGGCCGCTGGAATCCTGTTTTTTATCTATGCGGCGGCATGTGGAGTAAATTATTATCGTACATCTTTTGCAGAGGAGACTTCCCTTGAGGTGGAGGGAGGAACGGTGGAAGAGTTGAAGGAAGCGTGCCGGATGCTGACAGATCAGGTCAACGAAACTGCCTCTGAAGTTTATCGGGATGAGTCCGGCCAGATGAAGCTGACAGGAGACGTTCAGGAAAGAGCAGTGGCTGCCATGGAAAAGCTGGGAGAGAAATATGACTGTCTGGAAGGAGAGTATCCTCGGCCGAAAGGACTTGTGTTTTCCTGGATTCTTTCTGTCCAGAAACTGACAGGAATATATTCTCCCTTTACGATAGAAGCAAATTATAATACGGAAATGACAGATTATAATATTCCTTTTACAGCCTGTCATGAGCTGGCACATCTCAAAGGATTTATGCAGGAGCAGGAGGCCAATTTTATCGGTTATCTGGCAGCGCTTGAATCGGATGATACTGAGTTTCAGTACAGTGGAGCGCTTCTTGGATGGATCTACTGTACCAATGCTCTGCAGGAGACGGATTACGAAGCTTATCGGGAGATACGGTCAGAGCTTTGCGAAGAAGCGGAAGTTGATCTGGAAGCAAACAGCCAGTTCTGGCAGAAGTATGAAAGTCCGGTGGCAGAGGTGGCAAATGAGGTAAATGACACTTATCTGAAGGCCAACGGACAGCAGGACGGCGTTGTAAGTTATGACAGAATGGTGGAACTGATTCTTGCCTATAACCGGCAGCAGAACGGGTAAGAGTCAGATGTACAGGGAAATTTTCCTGCATATCGTGTAATAGAAAGGGGACGAAGAGGATGGAAACAGGAAGCAGACTTACAGTCCGTGCCTATCATGTTTATTCGGTAGAGTACGGAGAAGAAAATCGAATCGATGTGGATGGTCATATGACTGTGCAGCCCGGGATTGCGGACAGCATAAAGGCCGGGGAGCCGCTGATCAGTGATATTAAAATCCGGATCATACAGCCCGATGAGCATCAGCAGCATACCAATACGGTGATGGATGTCATTCCGCTTTCCACTAAGGTGCTGGGACGGGTGGGAGAAGGGATCACCCATACTTTAACAGGTGTATATGTGATATTGACCGGAGTAGATGAAGGCGGGCGTCAGGTATGCAACTTCGGTGCCAGTGACGGGATCCTTAAGGACAAGATTGCATGGGGACGTCCGGGTACGCCGCTGGAAAGCGATATCCTGATCTCCTTTGATGTAGTGTTAAAAGAAGGTACATGGGCGGACCGGCCGGGACCGGAAGCAATCCACAGAGCATGTGACGCCTTTTGCCAGATCTTCCGTAGTCAGATGAAAAAATTTAATGGCTATAAATGTACGGAAAAGCATGTGTTTCAGGAGACTTACGAGCCGGGACGCAAGGATGTGGTAATTGTAAAAGAAGTATCCGGCCAGGGAGCGGTCTATGACACAAGGCTGTTCGGCCATGAACCCGGCGGATATGAGGGCGGCAGATCTGTGATCGATATGGGATGGATGCCGGTAATTGTGACGCCCAATGAATTTCGGGATGGAATTATGCACGCGATGGATTAAAAGGAGGATGTTTTATGGGAATCGGAACGAGTATGAAGGAAACAACACTTCATTATTACAGAGATCCGTTGGTGGAAGTCCTTTCGGAAGATGCGGATGTGAATCTTCGGGGAATTGTGATCGTGGGTTCTCCTGACAAAAACGAAGACAAATATTTATCTGCCGAGAGAGTCGGCGTATCTTTGGAATGTATGAGAGTGGACGGTGCAGTTTTCTCCTGCAATGGTATTGGCAATAATCATGTAGATTATGCCCATGCTATCGAGGAGACAGAAAAAAGGGGTATACCTACTGCGGTTTTAAGCCAGTGCCCGGCAAAAGATTTTGTTGTACAGAATAAATATCTGGATGGAGTGGTATGCTATTATAAATCGAGAGATAGAATGGAACAGGACGGTGATGAGACAAAAGTACTGGCTGAAAATACAGTAACAGAGATTGATGCAAAGAAAGCTTTGGCTTTGCTGAAGCTGAAAATGAGAAAATGGGAGGAAAAAGAGAAGGGTATATAAAGACGTATAAAACCTTCAAAGAAATTATAAAAAGTGCTTGCATTTTCTTATAAGGTGTGATATTATAATTTTCGGTCACGGTTTAAGGCAGTGATTCGACAATATAATATCCGGCTCCATGGTCAAGCGGTTAAGACATCGCCCTTTCACGGCGGTAACCCGGGTTCGATTCCCGGTGGAGTCATATGGCGCCATAGCCAAGTGGTAAGGCAGAGGTCTGCAACACCTTCATCACCAGTTCAAATCTGGTTGGCGCCTTTTAGATCCGAAAAATGTTAATTTTTCGGATCTTTTTTTGGTTTCATAGGAAACTTTCTTTCCTGTTTTATATTTAGCGGCGAATAAATATGATGCAGAATATTTTTAGAAATATATACAATAGAACAAAAGAAGACTAAAAAGAAAGCTCCGAGAGAATTTAAAGAATGTTTAAGTATTCCTGTCCGTATATTTAGTATTTTCTGCTATTTTTTTCTGTAAGGTATAAAACGCAGTAACATGGAGGGAGTACAGATGGAGATATTAAAAGCCTTTATTTTCGGTATTGTGGAAGGGATTACGGAATGGCTTCCGATCAGCAGTACCGGACATATGATCATTTTGGATGAACTGATTCATCTTAATCAGTCATCCTCATTTATAAATGTGTTTCTTGTCGTGATACAGTTGGGAGCGATTCTGGCTGTAATCCTGTTGTATCTTGTAGGGGTTATCCAGGTATAAAAATAGATTTGTGAATGAAGGTGTGGAAATGTCTATACGAAAAAAAATAATAATTTCCAATCTGCTGATGATGCTTGTACCGCTTATTCTGCTGCTGTCTATGGGAATGTTGTGGCTTCAGACGGCGGGGCAGAAATACTGGAAGCCTATCGAAGAAATGTATGAAGATAAAAACGGAGTAATCTCCGCACAGAATCTGATCTATGCTTACCAGGAAGAGCTTTGGGATACGAACTGGAGTGAGCTGGAAAGCCTGGATGATGAAGCGGCAGATACCGGAGAGCTTACACAGACACCGGAAATGGTAAGGCTCCGGAAGGATTTGACGGATCTGGGGTATCATTTCACAGTTCTGTTGAACGATGAGACATTGTATTCGAACGCTTCGGAAAGTGAGTGGATGCAGGTGGAAAAGCTGATCGGACCGATTCCGGAACAGGCAAAGTCTGTTACGGTAGGAAATAAAGATGTTTCTGTTATAAAATGCAGTTTTTATGAGGACGGTGAGGAGTGTTCGATCATTGCGGTCAGTAATGAGACGAGGAACGTTCTGGGAAGCCAGAGTTATCTCCAGAAATATGTCGTCCCTTATGTCTGGATTTTTGGAGTCTGTGCCGTGTTGATTGTTGTTTTAGTCAATGCGTGTTGTTCCCGATGGATTAATTCTTTGATTATTCCGCCCATGAAGGAAATACGCCGCGGAATGCAAAAGGTAAAAAGCGGTGTGCTGGACAGCGAAATTTCCGTACTGCGCCGGGATGAGCTGGGGGAGGTGTGTGAGGAGTTCAATGAGATGCAGAGACAGCTGAAGCGTTCGAAAGAAGAACAGATGAAATATGAAGCATATCGGAAAGGTCTGATATCCAGTATTTCTCACGACCTGCGGACCCCGCTGACAACGATCAAAGGATATGTAGGAGGAATCCTGGACGGTATAGCAGACACGGATGAAAAGAAAAAGAAATATTTACTTGCAGTACAGACGAGAACAAAGGATCTGGAAAATCTTGTGAATCAGCTTTCTTCTTATAATAAAATGGAAAACCATACATTTAATTACCAGAAGGAACAGACGGATTTAAAAGAATTTGTGAGGGAATACCTTGAAGACAATGAGGCGTTTATCAGTGAACATGGCTTGGATATTCTGTTGTCTGCGGAAGACGATATAAAGCTTGTAATGGACAGAGGAGCATTTAAACGGATATTGGACAATCTGTTAACAAACAGCATTCGGTATCGTGAAAAAGAACGGAGCCGGATAGAGATCCGTATACAGAAAAAGGAAGGCAGGATTATCTGGAGCGTAGCGGATGATGGACCGGGAGTGGAGGAAAACTGTCTGGAGAAGATATTTGAAAGTTTCTGCCGATTGGATGCAGCCAGATCGCACTGCAGTGAAGGCAGTGGGTTGGGGCTTGCCATTGTGAAACGGATTGTAATAGATCATCAGGGAATGATCTATGCCAGAGACGACGCTGGTCTGGAAATCTGTATGGAATTTCCGGAAAGTTAAAAAGGAGGATAGATATGGACAGGATATTAATCGTAGAGGATGATGAATTGATTGCAGAACTGGAGCAAGATTACCTTCTGGCCGAAGGAATGGAATCAGATATTGTCGCAAACGGCGCGGAAGCTGTGCGGCGATTCCGGGAAAGGGAATATTCGGCTGTTCTTCTGGATCTGATGCTGCCGGGGAAGAGTGGATTTGATATCTGCAGAGAAATCAGAACACAATCAGATGTTCCAATCCTTCTGGTTACCGCTAAGAAAGAGGATATTGATAAAATCAAAGGGCTTGGTCTGGGTGCAGATGATTATGTAGTAAAGCCATTCAGTCCCGTTGAACTGACAGCGAGGGTGAAGGCACATATGCAGATACATAAGACATTGAAAGAAGGAAACAAGGAAGATGTGATTTTTGCCGGCTCGCTGCGGATTTATCCTGGTTCCTACCGCGCATATAGGGGTGAGCAGAATTTAGAACTTACAAGCCGGGAATTTCAGCTTCTTATGTTTCTTGCGCAGAATCTCAACATTGTTTTTACAAGGCAACAGATTTTTGATAATGTCTGGGGGATGGAAGCTGTGGGCGATATGTCGACTGTTACGGTATATGTAAATAAACTGCGGGATAAGATTGAGGATGATCCGTCAGAGCCGAAGTATATACAGACCGTGTGGGGAGTGGGGTATCGATTTACACTGGTTACGAATAGACCCAACTTTAAGGTATAAACAAGGGAACTTATTGTTTCTTCAATTCGTCCGGCGATAGTTCTATAATTTATATCAGAAAAAGGAGAGTCGGAAGAATGGTCATGAAGAAACAATTTTCGGAAAAGGAGCTGTTTGAAACTGTACCGGTTTCACGGGCTGTAGCAACCCTTGCGATTCCTACGATCATAAGTCAGGTAGTGACGATGATCTATAATCTGGCAGACACTTTTTTTGTAGGGCAGATAGGAAATCCTTATATGGTTGCAGCAGTATCACTTGCCTCTCCCTGGTTTAATTTGCTAACGGCGTTGGGGAATCTGTTCGGATTGGGCGGCGGCAGCCTGATCTCAAGAATGCTTGGAAAGCAAAATCATAAAGACATCAGGAACGTGTCCGCTTTCAGCGTGTGGGGCGGTGCGGCGGCAACGTTACTATTTTCCTTCCTTACCTTTGTGTTTCGCCAGCCGCTCCTTTCTTTTCTCGGCGCCAGTCCGGATACATACGGCTATGCTGAAAGTTATCTGATTTGGGTTGTGGTGCTTGGGGAGTTCCCACCATGCTAAGTCTCTCGCTTGGACACCTCCTGCGAAGTGAGGGACATGCCCGCCCGGCAAGCATGGGCATGATGTTCGGAGGGATCCTGAACGTGGTTCTGGATCCTGTTCTTATCTTTGGGTTTGATCTTGAAGTGGCAGGCGCTGCAATTGCGACAGCGTTTTCCAATCTGGCTTCTGTAGTCTTTTTTGTGGTGATCTATATGAGACTGGGAGAACGCACCAGTGTTTCTCTTCATCCGAAAAATTTCACCTTCCGCTTTGTCCGCGAGATATTTTCCGTAGGTCTTGCATCTGCTCTGGCTACAGCGCTTGGCAATGCGTCCAATATGGTTATTGTAAAACTTTCATCGGGATATGGTGATATCCCGGTGGCAGCTTATGGTATTGTGAAGCGTATCGATCAGTTTCCGCTGAATGTTTCCATGGGATTATGTCAGGGCTTTATGCCGCTGGTGGGATATAACTATGCTTCCGGTAATTATAAGAGGATGAGGAAGGTTTCGTATTTTTCGTGGAAAACGGCTCTGATCATGTCCGCATGTTTTATTGCCTGTTTTGCAGTTTTTGCTCCGCAGATTCTGCATCTGTTCATTCCGAAGGCGGAGACAAGCACGCTGGGAGCCGCTTTTCTTCGTATTGCCTGTCTGGCTGTGCCGCTGACTTCGGTGAATTTTCTGATCAGTTATACTCTTCAGGCCATGGGGAAAGGGACGCAGTCCGCAATCCTTACATTCAGCAGACAGGGGCTCCTCAATATTCCGCTGCTGATCTTGATGGATCTTACGATTGGTCTGTATGGTATGATCTGGACTCAGCTTGTGGTGGAGGTTATCATGCTTCCGGTGTCCTTCGGCATGTACCGGCATACGCTGAATAAGCTGAAAGAGTCTAAAGATAAAGAATAAAGAAAACATTTTGATGGAAAGGATGAAAAATAATGAGTAAAAAAGTATTGATTATATCTGGAAGTCCAAGAAAGGGAGGTAATTCCGATATCCTGTGCGACCATTTTATGCAGGGAGCGGAGGAAGCGGGAAATACGGTGGAAAAGGTATTTCTTCATGACCTGGAGATCGGACACTGCATGGCATGCTATGGCTGCAGAGGAACAAAGAAATGTGTACAGAAGGATGATATGGAACTGCTTCTTGATAAGATGGTGAATGCAGATGTCCTTGTACTGGCAACGCCGGTTTATTTCTATTCGATGGATGGTATGTTAAAGACGATGATCGACCGGACTTTGCCCAGGTATACAGAGGTACGCAACAAAGATGTATACCTGATTGCAACAGCGGCGGCAGGAGAGCGCTTCATGCACAGGACAATAGATGCGATAAGGGGATTTACAGACTGCCTGCCCGGCGCAAAAGTGAGAGAAGAAATTTACGGAGAAGGCGTGTACCAAAAGGGAGAAGTGGAAGCAACTGCCGCATATAAGAAGGCGTATGAGGCGGGAAAGAAGGTCAGCTAGGAAATGTACAGAGGATCATTTATAGAAAAAACAGAAAGGACGATGTATTATGGAATATGTAACATTAAATAATGGAGTAAAAATGCCTCAGCTTGGCTTCGGAGTCTTTCAGATCAAGGATCCTGCAGAGTGTGAACAGGCTGTTAAAGACGCCATTTCTGCAGGATACCGCCTCATTGATACGGCGCCTTTTGCAGAAGGAAAGAATAATCTGTTCCATAACGAGACTTTAAAATGTATTGGTGAAAAATACGGAAAGAGCATTGCGCAGGTAATCCTTAGATGGCTGCTTGACAGAGGGGTCGTGTGCATTCCAAAGAGTGTAAAGAAAGAGAGGATGGAGGAGAATTTCAACGTGTTCGACTTTGCGCTTGATGAAGAAGACAGGGAGAAAATCTCCGCTCTTGATACGGGCACAAGCTGCTTCTTTGACCACAGAGATCCGGCGGTGGTTGAGAATCTTGCCGGTCTGGTAAGAAATGTATAATCATATTGCAGGAAAATAGAATAACAGGGTCATTGGCTTATGTAAAAAGAGGATGTCTCAAGACTATGAATTTTTAGATTTGTAGGAAAGAGAGGTCAATTGAAAAATTAGTTGCAACATAGGTCGTTGCAGTTAGAATTATAAGGCATATGGGCCATGGAGTTGCAGTTGTAACTTCATGGTTTCTTTTTGCCTTTTTTCCAGTATACTATCCTTGTCCTGCCTTCGGATTGGAGGTAACCATGAGTAATAAACACCTTACATATGATGACAGGCTTGCCATCCAGGCAGGTCTGCAGCAGGGATTGAAGGTCGCACAGATCGCCAAAAACATTGGAAAGGATCGGTCTACTGTCGGCAGAGAGATTAAAGCACACAGGAGGCTGGTCTCCACTTCCAAAGGCAACAACTGTATCCATCATCGTACCTGCACCAGAATCCCGAACTGTCGTCTAGGCTGCTTTCGTGGGAAGAAGCAGTGCCAGACAGCCTGTGGACGATGTCAGGAAGGGTGCCCTGATTATCAGGAAGAGTTCTGTATAGACTATGAAAAGTCGCCGTTTGTATGCAATGTATGTGACCACCGGCTTCGTTGCCGTCTGCGCAGGATGCTTTACGACGCCAGGTATGCTCAGCAACAGTATGAACAGATGCTCTCTGAATCACGGAAAGGCATCTCTCTCTCGGAGCAGGAATTAAATCGGATCAATGATACGATCACACCGCTGTTAAAAAAAGGACAGTCACTCCCGATTATCTGTGAACGTCACAGAGATGAACTGCCAGTATCGGAACGGACAATCTATTCCTATATTGATGCAGGTCTTCTGGATGCCAGAAATATAGACTTGAGAAGGAAACTGCGCAGGCCGGAACGGAAAAAGAGCGGCCCGGTTCTCCGGGTAGACCGGAAATGCCATATCGGACGCAGTTATGAAGAATACGAGGAATATATGCACCAGAATCCAGATGCCATGGTCAGCCAGATGGACAGTGTGGTCATACACAAAGGAGGCCAGACACTGCTGACAATCCTGTTTACCAACTGTGACTTGCAGCTCATGTTTCTGAGAGAACGCAATACAGCAGGATCTGTAACGGAAATATTCTGTCGGCTGAGGAAAGCACTTGGAGACGAAAAGTTTCGGATACTTTTCCAGGTTATTATTACCGATCGGGGAAGTGAATTTAGCGATCCCCAAAAAATCGAAGCAGATATGGAGACCGGGGAAATTCAATGCCGCGTATTCTATTGTGATCCGATGAATACAAATCAGAAGAGCAACTGTGAAAGGAACCATGAACTGATCCGCTATATCATACCTAAGAAACATGGAAAGGATGAATATACGGAGGAAGAGATTAGGAAAATGATGAACCATATCAATTCCTATCCGCGAAAAAAATGGAACGGACAGGCTCCAATCGATCTTTTTGTCAAGATCTACGGTCAGGAAACTGCGAACCTCCTGGGCCTTGAGAAAATCCCGTCCAATTCCATAACCCTTACACCGGCTTTGTTTAAGAAGTAAACCGGAATTTTAGAGAAGGCAGGACACGATAAAAAAGAGAACACAAACGGGGTGCATTTACAACTTCTGCGAAAAGTAAAAAATGCAGTCTGTGTTTTGTGATGCCTTCCTTTAAGAAATTTTACAAGGAAAATCGAAAAAAAGCAATCCAAAGCTAGAAAAACAGATTAAAACTGTTGCAGTTACTCATGACAGCGTGCAGTTACAACTTCATAAAGTTTTCAATGTGCAGTTACAACTTCAATGTTGCAGTAAGGATTTCAATCAACCTGTAGGAAAGAGACATCCTTTTTCCATGCTATTTAAGCATTCTTCAATATGTTATAGAGGTATTAGACATTAAAAATAGTGGGAGGTATAGTAAAAAGGAAGAAAAAGAATGATAAGGAAGTGGTTTGACAGATGATAAGCGAAAGACTGGCTGAGATTCTTGCAGATGCTTTTTGGGATATCCTGTTGCCGGGATTGACGGTGACCATCCCCTTGACGGCTATTTCCTTTGCAATTGCTATGGTGATCGCAGTGATCGTGGCGGTCATCCAGTTTGCACAGGTCAGAGTATTGCGGAAACTGGCGCGCTTTTATATATGGGTGATCAGAGGAACTCCGCTTCTGGTTCAATTGTTTGTAGTATTTTACGGACTCCCCAATGTAGGTATATTGATCGAGCCTTTTCCGGCGGCGGTACTGGTCTTTTCGATCAATGAAGGAGCATATGCGGCAGAAACCATCAGAGGAGCCCTGGAAGCGGTGCCGGAAGGGCAGATGGAAGCAGGTCAGTGTGTGGGAATGAGTTATCTTAGAATCATGAGACGCATCGTTCTTCCGCAGGCGTTGAGAATTGCATTTCCGGCTCTGGCTAATTCTCTGATCGCCATGATCAAGGATACGTCTCTGGCAGCTAATATTACGGTGACGGAAATGTTTATGGCGACACAGCGTATTGTAGCGCGAACCTATGAACCGTTGGCACTGTACATAGAAGTGGGGCTCATTTACCTCTTGTTCTGTACAGTTCTGACATGGCTGCAGCATATGGGAGAAAAACGGCTGAATGTGTATGGCAGAGTACGGAGGTGAGAAAATGCTTGAAATAAAAGGACTTTCCAAATCATTTGACGGGACAGAGGTTTTAAAGGACATCAGTCTTCAGGTTGACAAGGGCGATGTAATGACGATCATCGGTCCCAGCGGGACGGGCAAAACGACATTATTGCGGTGTATGAATTTTCTGGAGAGGGCTGACGCAGGGATCATGAGATTTCAGGATGCGGAAATTCGGCTTAAGACTGTAACAAAAAAAGAGATTTCCAGGTTCCGGAGACATACCGGCTTTGTTTTCCAGAATTACAATCTGTTTTTGAATAAAACGGCACTGCAGAACGTTACAGAAGGTCTGCTGGCACGTAAAATCTCAAAAGAAAAGGCGGAAAAGGCAGGAAGAGAGGCGCTTGACAGAGTAGGATTATCTGATAAATGCGCTTACTATCCGGCGCAGCTGTCCGGGGGCCAGCAGCAGCGCGTAGCTATTGCGCGTACACTGGCAGCAGATCCGGATATTATCTTTTTCGATGAGCCTACGTCAGCGTTAGACCCTGAGCTGACGGAAGAGGTGCTTACAGTTATGAGAAAGATGGCTGATGAAGGCATGACGATGGTTGTGGTGACGCATGAGATGGGATTTGCGAGACATGTTTCCAACAAAGTGGTTTTTATGGAGAATGGGAAGATCGTAGAGAGCGCATCTGCAAAAAAATTTTTTGAAAACCCGGCGGAAGAACGGTCAAAAGAATTTATCAGAATGGTCGGCTAAAGGGGACGGATTGAAAGACAGAATAAAAAACATAGAAGAAGGGAAGAAGATAGGATGAAGAAACGTTTTATAGGAATATTTATGACAATGATTTCTCTGGCTGTACTTGGCGGATGCGCAGAAAACAGTACAGAAAGCGCAAGTACAGCAGGGCAGGAAGAACAGCAGACAGATAATCTGCTGGAGGATATTCGGGAACGGGGGACCATAACCATTGCTATGGAGGGAACCTGGGCTCCATGGACCTATCATGACGAGAACGGGAACCTGACAGGATATGATGTGGAGGTCGGTCAGCTGATCGCTGAAAAACTGGGAGTTGAACCGGACTTTTGAGCTTCTTTTAAGCGGTCGGATTGATGCAACCTTGAATGCCGAGGTTACATTTTATGACTATGTAGAGGAACACCCTGAAGCGGATGTGAAGATTGCTGTATTGACAGACGAGGCATCTGAAGTGGCGATCCCGATGCGTAAAGGAGAGGCAACTGCAGATCTTAGGAAAGCCGTCAACGAGGCAATCGGTGAGTTAAGAGAATCCGGACAACTGACACAGCTTTCAGAGAAATATTTCGGAACCGATATTTCACAGATGTAAAGGGAAAAAGTAAAGAAAGTTAAAAAAACAGACACCGCCGTTCTCACTTCTGGGGTAACAGGCGGTGTCTCTATTTTTTGTCTTACTGCAATTTTGAATAAGCCTCATCGTCCACTGCTTCCAGCCATTCGTTGCTGGTCTCTGTTCCGGGAGCTTCAAATGCAATGTGGGAGAACCAGCTGTCAGCTTTGGCGCCGTGCCAGTGTTTTACTTCCGGCGGGATCACAATGACAGTACCAGGTTCCAGGCTTACGGGATCCTTGCCTTCTTCCTGATACCAGCCGCTGCCGGCTGTGCAGATGAGAATCTGTCCGCCGCCTGTCCTGGCATGATGGATGTGCCAGTTATTGCGGCAGCCCGGCTCAAATGTAACGTTGGCAAGGAAAATCGGGCATTCCTCTGGCTGAGTCAGCGGATTTAAGTAAGAATTACCGATAAAATACTGAGCAAAAGCAGAGTTTTCCTGACCCAGTCCAAACATGTTTGCTTTGTCGAAAGTTTCTTTGTCCTGAATTTTCATAATAAAAGCCTCCTTAAATAATATTTTTATTTTTTTCATTGTTACGGATCTGATAGCGGAGGTAATCCACTTTGCTGATCTGCTTTTCGCGGAAATGGATATCGTCCAGCAGGGTGCGGCGTTTCTGCTCAAGCATATGGAGCCGGCGGTCGCCGCTGTCTTCCTGTTCCAGAAGAAGTTTCATGTAGTTTTCTATCTCGGAGGTTTCAAAACCGATATCATGTAAAGTCATGATCATACTTAAGCGTTCCAGGTCAGTGTCATCATACTGCCAGGCCCCCATTACTTTCTTAACTGCTCCGCACAGTCCCCAGCGCTCATACTCGTGAAGGACATCAAGAGGGATGTTATAGCGCTCGCTTGCCTCATGAATGGTCATTTCCTTCCTCCTTTCGAAAGTATGTTTTGTTCTTATTAAAAGCATTTATATAAAATGAAAATGTTTCTTTGAACAATTTCATTGTAGTCTTTGCAAAGAAATATGTCTAATGCTTATATTCAATTTTCATATATGCTTAAAGTGCATTTCTTGATCTATGCCTGAAATGAATGGTTGATTGAAATCCTTACTGCAACATTGAAGTTGTAACTGCACATTGAAAACTTTATGAAGTTGTAACTGCACGCTGTCATGAGTAACTGCAACAGTTTTAATCTGTTTTTCTAGCTTTGGATTGCTTTTTTTCGATTTTCCTTGTAAAATTTCTTAAAGGAAGGCATCACAAAACACAGACTGCATTTTTTACTTTTCGCAGAAGTTGTAAATGCACCCCGTTTGTGTTCTCTTTTTTATCGTGTCCTGCCTTCTCTAAAATTCCGGTTTACTTCTTAAACAAAGCCGGTGTAAGGGTTATGGAATTGGACGGGATTTTCTCAAGGCCCAGGAGGTTCGCAGTTTCCTGACCGTAGATCTTGACAAAAAGATCGATTGGAGCCTGTCCGTTCCATTTTTTTCGCGGATAGGAATTGATATGGTTCATCATTTTCCTAATCTCTTCCTCCGTATATTCATCCTTTCCATGTTTCTTAGGTATGATATAGCGGATCAGTTCATGGTTCCTTTCACAGTTGCTCTTCTGATTTGTATTCATCGGATCACAATAGAATACGCGGCATTGAATTTCCCCGGTCTCCATATCTGCTTCGATTTTTTGGGGATCGCTAAATTCACTTCCCCGATCGGTAATAATAACCTGGAAAAGTATCCGAAACTTTTCGTCTCCAAGTGCTTTCCTCAGCCGACAGAATATTTCCGTTACAGATCCTGCTGTATTGCGTTCTCTCAGAAACATGAGCTGCAAGTCACAGTTGGTAAACAGGATTGTCAGCAGTGTCTGGCCTCCTTTGTGTATGACCACACTGTCCATCTGGCTGACCATGGCATCTGGATTCTGGTGCATATATTCCTCGTATTCTTCATAACTGCGTCCGATATGGCATTTCCGGTCTACCCGGAGAACCGGGCCGCTCTTTTTCCGTTCCGGCCTGCGCAGTTTCCTTCTCAAGTCTATATTTCTGGCATCCAGAAGACCTGCATCAATATAGGAATAGATTGTCCGTTCCGATACTGGCAGTTCATCTCTGTGACGTTCACAGATAATCGGGAGTGACTGTCCTTTTTTTAACAGCGGTGTGATCGTATCATTGATCCGATTTAATTCCTGCTCCGAGAGAGAGATGCCTTTCCGTGATTCAGAGAGCATCTGTTCATACTGTTGCTGAGCATACCTGGCGTCGTAAAGCATCCTGCGCAGACGGCAACGAAGCCGGTGGTCACATACATTGCATACAAACGGCGACTTTTCATAGTCTATACAGAACTCTTCCTGATAATCAGGGCACCCTTCCTGACATCGTCCACAGGCTGTCTGGCACTGCTTCTTCCCACGAAAGCAGCCTAGACGACAGTTCGGGATTCTGGTGCAGGTACGATGATGGATACAGTTGTTGCCTTTGGAAGTGGAGACCAGCCTCCTGTGTGCTTTAATCTCTCTGCCGACAGTAGACCGATCCTTTCCAATGTTTTTGGCGATCTGTGCGACCTTCAATCCCTGCTGCAGACCTGCCTGGATGGCAAGCCTGTCATCATATGTAAGGTGTTTATTACTCATGGTTACCTCCAATCCGAAGGCAGGACAAGGATAGTATACTGGAAAAAAGGCAAAAAGAAACCATGAAGTTACAACTGCAACTCCATGGCCCATATGCCTTATAATTCTAACTGCAACGACCTATGTTGCAACTAATTTTTCAATTGACCGCCTGAAATGAATTGATATATATTCAATATAGGTATTAGACATTAACATAAAGACTTAGTATGCTTCTTTTAATAAATAAAACAACAGAAGAAGGAGGATGTTTTTTGAAACCGAAGATGGTATTGAAACTTGTTGTGGATATGATAATGACAATCCTGCTTTTCCTTTTAATGGCGTATCTGCTGGTAGGAGAGACAGTGCATGAATGGATGGGACTTGCCATGTTTATCCTTTTTATTTTTCATCATGCTCTGAATTGGAAATGGTATAGAAATTTGTTCAGAGGAAAATATACGCCGCTGCGAATTTGGCAGACAGTATTAAATATTCTTCTTCTGGCGGCAATGATCGCTCTGATGGTAAGCGGGATCATCCTGTCCAGAGAAGTTTTTGACTTCCTGGATATATCCGGAGGTATGGGCATTGCCCGAACCATTCACATGCTCGCCGCGTACTGGGGATTTCTCTTTATGAGCATGCATCTGGGGCTTCATTGGAGTATGGTGATGGGAATGATACGGAGGGCGGCGGGTATCCGAAATCCTTCCGGGATCCGGACATGGGCACTGCGTATTCTGGCAGTTATGCTCTGCGGATATGGGATCTATGCCTTCAGAAAAAATGGTATTGCCTCCTATATGTTCCTGCAGTCACATTTTGTATTTTTTGATATGTCCCAGCCTTTGGCTTCCTTTTTCGCTGAATACCTTGGAATGATGGGATTGTGGGCGGTTTTCTCTTATTACATGGGGAAACTGCTTGGCAGGCTGGGAAGAAAAGATCTGCCGTAAACCCTGTGTCTGGCAGGGGGAAACAAGCGATTAATTATCGTGGAGCTCATTCAGATATTGCCGGGTATAAGTAATAAAAGCATTTCCCGCCGGTGAAAAAATCTGTGCTTTTTTCCAGACAAGGACGGTACCGGTTTCCATTGCAGGCTTAAGGGGCACAAAATGAAGGCCATCATAGGAACAATTTAAGTCCAGTGTAAGCGCGTTGCCAAGCCCGCATTTGGCAAGTGCGGTAAGGTTGTACAGAAGGTTTCCGGATACGATGCTTTGAAGCCGGTCGGCACAGTCTCCGAACCAGTTTAAAAGTTCATTTTGCATCATTTCCCTCTGTGTCATGATCACCGGAGAGAGGACGACTTCTTCGGGAGTTACGTATTCTTTCCGGGCAAATTCAGAATCTTCTTTTACCAGAAGTCCCCAGCGTTCTTTGAAGGGAGTGCGCGCAAAGTTGTACTTTGATATATCGACGGGCTCCGCAAGAAGACCGATATCAAGGATACCCCGGTCGATCCGTTCCTTGATGTTATCGGAATTGCCGCTGTATATTTCAAAGTGTACCTGCGGATACATGCGGTGAAAAGAGGCGATAAGTTCTGCAAGGAACTGCGAACTTTTGAACTCACCGCTTCCAATGGATAGTTTCCCTGTAAGCTGTGGCGTTTTATGCTGCATATCCTCAACGGTTTTTTCGGTGAGAGATACGATCTCCTCGGCGCGGCGCCGAAGAAGCATTCCGTCTTCAGTCAGTACAATGCGGTGCTTGCTCCTGCGAAACAAGGTCACGCCCAGTTCTTCTTCAAGCTGGATCATCTGCCGGGACAGGGTAGGCTGTGTAATGTGCAGAAGATCGGCGGCATGTGTGATGTTTTCTTCCCGGGCTACCATCAAAAAGTATTTCAGTACACGAAATTCCATAGAAATCCCTCCTTCTGTTAGATAATTTCAGTGTATCACGGATAAGAGAACAAGGTCAAGAAATACATGCCCGGAGAGCATATATTGGAATAGAATATAGGTATTAGACATTGAAGTTGGGACTTTTGCCTCTGCCGAAAACGGCAGATCCGGAGCATATGAAGAGCAATGCACAGATAGATTTTGAGATTTCCGGAGAGGATATGGATATCCTGAAAAAAATGGAAGATCTCAAGGATTACGGCGAGTACAGTATGTTCCCGGTGTTCAGCGGAAAATAAAGCGTTGATGCATCAATAAGCTTTGGCTTCCTCGCGGGTGAGCCAGAAATGGATTCCGGTGGTAGAATCCTGCCATCGGTCTTCATTGAAATCTTTGACTTCTACCCACTGACCCCGGCGGTAAACAAAATTTTCATCTACAAGAGACCAGGCTTCGTCATATTCTTCGGAATAGTCGAAGCTTTTGATCGTCAGAACTTTAGCTTTACTGCAGCGGCAGGAGTTTAGAGTGGCGGAAGTTCTCTTGGCGTCAGCCGGGATAAGAAGCTGCACCAGCCGGTTGTTGAAACATTTTTTATATCCAAGGAAAGCGCCCTTCTCCGGACAGTAGAGCCGGAAAAATTTTGTATCCTTATCAGAAATAATATCCGTCAGATCGGCGAACTCTAACACTGCGGAAAAGAGGTTGGCGCCCCGGATATCGGCTCCGGTCAGATCGTCATAGCGGAGGGCAGCGCCTTTCATATTGGCGTTTTGAAAGCAGGTTTTGCGGAACGTACACTGATCAAACAGAGAGTTTTCTATAGCGCTCCCTTTCAGGCTTGCTCCGTCAAAACAGACGTTTCGGAAAGTAGAAAGGGAAAAGTCAACATGGTCCATATTCCAGCCGCTAAGGTCGGCATTTTCAACCAGAATTTCGCGAAGAGGAAGCAGAGACCCTTCTTTTCGTTCTTTTAACTGTTCTTTTAATTCTTCTGAAGATAATTTCTTCATCATACCTCACCTTCCTGTTTTAATTTTGAATAATAAGAGTTGGCAGTATAAAGTGCAGCCGCCGGATTGTGCCCAAGAACTCTGTCCTTTGTCACGGCTGTTGTAACTATGGCGTCGGAATATTTGTAAAACAGGCTGTCGTGGCCGACGCAGAGACCTACTACCACGTTGAGGTCGGTTTTCGCGGCGTTAAGAAGCTTGGCCTGCAGAATAGGATTGCAGGCATTTTTGCCTACGCCGTTGCATTTTTCATCAATTCCGAGAGCTGTTTTGGGGATGGCTCCTACTTTACAGCCGATTCCGTAAACTTCAAATCCATGGCTGCGAAAAATCTGCGCCAGGGTACGGCTTTCCGCCAGCAGTCCCACACAGGTGGCTATGCCTATCTTTTTTGCGCCTATTTTTTCGGCAAAAGCCATGATTTCCTCTACCCTGGTATATTTACAGTAGTGCTCAAATTCCACTTCTGCGGCAGCGCACATGATTGCGTGATTTTCCGGCTCCTGGTAGCAGGAGAGAGCTTCGTTAAGAATCTCGTGATCCATGTGCGTTGTGAGGCAGAAAGGCGGATAGGAGCGATCCTCCTTGTCGCAGTTTTTTACAGCACAGTCAATGCAGGATAGGTTATTCTCGGACATAAAGTATTCCTCCTTTTTATGCGCCATGCTTAAACGTTAGTTTCCTTGGGCTTCACGCTCGCTGGTGTTTGGCCTTCCGGAGTTTTTTGCATGGCAGATGCTTATAAAAATATTATATCACAAGGGGAACTTATCTGAAAGGGAATGCAGTAATACACTAGTCAGCAGGCCGGCAACTTGCTATAATGGAAGACAAAGAACAGAAAGGACGCAGAAAGCATGAACCAGGATTGGGAAAGATGGGGGCGCGACATTCGGAACATCGTTCAAAATGCCATTGACTCCCAGGATTTTCGCAGACTTAATGATACAATTGCAAATACAGTAAATGACGCGGTGTTTCAGTTCAAGGAGAGTGTCCGTCAGACAGGCGAAGGATTCCGGCAGTCCGGCGCTGATTTTGAGAAAAGCGGTCCGGATTTCCGGTGGGATGGACAGGAATACAGCAGGCCGGATACAAAGCCCCTCACTCTTTTTGCCGGCAATAAAGGAGTAAAAGCAGCAGGGATCATTTTAACGATTCTCGGATGCCTCCTGCTGATCCCAGGCAGTCTTGTGCTGGCGGCAACTGTAATAACCGTAGCGGTAACAGGAGCATTTCCATGGCTGGGAGGCCTTTTGATCGGGATGCTTTTGCTGCTGGTCGCAGCAGGAGCTGTTCTTATATGGAACGGCAGGACCCGCCTTGGAAGGAACAGGCGTTTTCATAAATATATTGAGATCATGCAGGGAAGAGTCTACTGCAATGTAAAGGAACTGGCCGATAAAAGCGGAAGATCAGCAAAAGGCGTTGTAAAGGATCTGAAACAGATGATCGAAAAGCGCTGGTTTCTGCAGGGGCATCTGGACGATCAGGAAACCTGCCTTATGGTGACGGACGCATTTTATGAAGAATATCAGCAGCTGAAACGGCAAAGAGAAGCCCACATGCAGGCGGAGAAGGAGCGCCGGGAAGCCAGGGAACAGGAGAGACAGAGGCAGGAAAGAACACCGGAAAAGCCGGAGACGGAAGCAGAAAAAGTCATCAGCCTGGGAAACTGGTATGTGAAGAAAATCCGGGAGTGCAACGATGCCATTCCGGGAGTGGAAATTTCCCGGAAAATTGACCGGATCGAACTTCTGGTCCGCAGGATATTTGACCGGGTGAGGGAAGATCCTTCTGCCGTGGAAGATATTGAAAAAATGATGGAATACTATCTCCCCACAACGGTGAAACTTCTGGAGGCTTACGAGCAGTTGGACGGCCAGCCGGAAGCAGGAGAAAATATCCGCCAGGCAAAAGAAGAGATTGAAAAGACGCTGGATACGCTGAATACAGCTTTTGAGAAATTGCTGGACAGCCTGTTTGAAGACGTGGCCTGGGATATTTCTTCTGATATTTCCGTACTGGAAGCAATGCTGGCGCAGGAGGGGCTGACAGAGGACGGCCTTCAGAAAAACAGAAAATAACAGAACAGATCAGGAAAGGAAATGAGCATGAACGAAGAATATCAAACCCTAACAGAACAGACCTCTCTTACAGAGGAAGAAAAAGCAAGAGCAGAAGCATTTGCCGGAGAGATTGATCTGTATGATTCCAACGCCGTTTTGCAGTATGGCTCCGGCGTACAGAAAAAGATGGCGGATTTTTCTGAAAAGGCACTGGAAAATGTGCGTACCAAAGATCTCGGTGAAATCGGCGGGCTGCTTACCGATGTCGTCACTGAATTGAAAGATTTTGACGAGGAAGAAAGCAAAGGAATTTTTGGATTTTTTAAGAAGAATGCCAATAAGCTGACAGCCATGAAAGCAAAATACGATAAGGCGGAGGCAAACATCTCCAAGATCTGTAAAACGCTGGAGGGCTATCAGGTTCAGCTTATGAAAGATGCAGCTCTTCTGGATAAGATGTATCAGCAGAATCTGGAATATTATAAAGAGCTGAACCTCTATATTGCGGCAGGAAAAAAGAAGATAGAGGATGTAAGGACAAAGGAACTCCCGGAAATGATAAAGAAAGCGGAGACCAGCGAGTTCCCGGAGGATATTCAGGCGGCGAAAGACCTGGAATCTCTGTGTGTACGTTTTGAAAAGAAAGTTCATGATCTGGAGCTGACAAGAATGATCGCAGTGCAGACTGCTCCGCAGATCAGGCTGGTGCAGAACAATGATACGCTGATGGTGGAGAAAATCCAATCTACCATTGTCAATACCGTGCCGCTGTGGAAAAGTCAGATGGTGCTTGCCCTTGGCGTGGAGCATTCCTCACAGGCAGCAGCTGCACAGCGGGAAGTGACAGATATGACAAATGAACTTCTTCGCAGGAATGCAGAAAAACTGAAGATGGCGTCTGTAGAATCCGCCAGAGAATCCGAGCGGGGAATCGTGGATATGGAAACACTGAAAGCCACAAATGAATCTCTTATTTCCACCCTTGATGAGGTAATGCAGATCCAGCAGGAAGGACGGACAAAGAGAAGAGAAGCGGAACAGGAAATACAGCGGCTGGAAGGAGAACTGAAAGCAAAATTGCTGGAAATCAGACGTTAAAAAAATAACGGGGGACGTAGCAAAATTCAATTTTACTACGTTCCCCGTTATTTTTATATCAAACTTTTTTTCATAAATTTCAAAAGTACTTTTCCCAGCGCCAGCACAAGTACAGCTGATGCGACGGCCTCCGGAATGCCGGATGCGGTGATGGTTCCCATGATGAGTCCCCACACGGCAGTCAGTCCTACGTCCTGTGCCTGGGCGTACTCTCTGGCAAAGAACAGATAAATGCTGCCCATGACGGTGATGGTATTTACCATAGATCCTGCAAAGCCCACAATCGGAAGACAGATTGTCTGATTCCAGTGGAAATGAAGGCACAGGCGCCAGAGCCAGCCGGCGGCGACGCCGATCAGGATACGGCATCCGATTGAGATCCACAGCGCTTTGGCAACTCCGGGAAATCCGGTCGTGCTCATAAAAGGTGAAAACGCAAAGGATAAAAGTGTAGGTGCCATGGTGTTGCTGATGACGGAGCAGATGCCGAATACGGCTCCCAAAACGCCTCCCGCAAAAGGCCCCAAAAGGATTGCTCCGATGATGACAGGAATGTGTACTGTTGTCGCCTTAATGATCGGAAGCTGGATCATGCCAAGCGGTGTGTTCGCAAGGACAATGACGATCGCTGCCATAAGTGCAACACAGACCATCCATCTGGTGTCATGTGTTTTTTCTCTCATTATTCAATTCCTCCTTGTTATCATTCCCTCTGTAGGGATATAATACAATTACGATGGAAGTATAGCACGAAAGGAAGGAATTTACAACATGTTGAAACTGTTAAAGGGCAAAACCATACTTCTGGGAGTAACAGGGGGGATCGCAGCTTACAAAAGCGCTTATCTTACCAGTCTTCTGGTAAAGGCAGGGGCTGATGTGCAGGTGATCATGACGGAACATGCGCAGGAATTTATTACGCCGCTGACATTTGAAGGACTGACAAATCAGCGGTGCCATACGGATACATTCGACAGAAACCATGAGTACAGCACAGAACATATTTCTCTGGCAGACCGGGCTGATGCAGTGATCATTGCTCCGGCAACAGCCAATGTGATCGCGAAGCTTGCTCATGGAATTGCGGATGATATGCTGACGACGACGGTTCTGGCCTGCACCTGTCCGAAAATCATTGTGCCTGCCATGAACACACGCATGTATGAAAATGCGGTTACGCAGGACAACCTTAGAAAATTAAAAGAGTACGGCATGGAGATTGTGGAACCGGCGGAGGGAAGACTTGCATGCGGAGATGTAGGAAAGGGAAAAATGCCGGAGCCGGATATTTTGTATCAGTATGTACTGAAGGCATGCGCATATAAAAAAGATATGGAAGGACTCAAGGTCCTTGTGACAGCAGGACCGACCCAGGAGAGCCTGGATCCGGTCCGCTATCTCACCAACCATTCCAGCGGGAAGATGGGATACAGCATTGCGCGTATCTGCGCACTGCGGGGAGCGGATGTGACACTGGTGAGCGGGCGCACCTCCATAGAACCGCCTATGTTTGTCAGCATTGTTCCGGTCGTAAGTGCACAGGATATGTACGAGGCCGTGACCCAAAGGAGCAGCCAGGCAGATATTATCATTAAAGCGGCAGCAGTGGCGGATTACCGTCCCGCCAGCGTCAGCAATGAAAAAATAAAAAAATCGGACAGCGATACCAGTCTTTCCCTGGAGCGTACAGAAGATATTTTGAAATTCCTCGGAAGCCATAAAAGAGAAGGACAGTTTATCTGCGGCTTCTCCATGGAAACCGAAAACATGTTGGAAAATTCCAAAGCAAAGCTGAAGAAGAAAAATGTGGATATGATCGTTGCCAACAATCTGAAGGTGGAAGGAGCCGGGTTTGGAACGGACACCAATATTGTAACCCTGATTACAGAGGACGCGGTAAAAGAACTGGAGATCATGAGCAAAGAGGAGGTGGCCGGATGCATTCTGGATGAGATCCTTGCCCGCCGCGCCGGCAATACCGTGTAAGAATGATAGCAATAGAAAAATAACGATAGAACAAACGGGAAAGGAATATATCACAAAATAAGAACATAGCGTATTTGGGAGAGAAGAAGCGAAACAGACAAAACATAAAGGAGGAGTTTACAAATGGACAACAACAGAAAAAAGAGAAACCAGATGCTGGCACAAAAAGTAATGAAAGGGCTGGAATCCAGGGGGATGGAAGGCTATTATGCGGAGACGAAAGAGGAAGCGCTTAAGACAGCTCTGGATATGATCCCGGAAGGAAGTGTGATCGGCTGGGGCGGTTCCATGTCCGCACAGGAGATCGGACTGATCGAAAAAGTCTGTCAGGGAAATTATACGGTCTATAACAGGGATACCTGTAAATCTCCGGAAGAAAAACGGGAAGTGCAGCTTAATATTTTCCACAGTGATTTCTTCCTGGCAAGCACCAATGCCATTACAGAAGACGGGATCCTGGTTAATATTGACGGAGTAGGGAACCGTGTGGCCTGCATTGCCTGGGGACCGAAAAATGTTCTGCTCATTGTAGGGATGAATAAAGTTGTCAAAGAAGTGGACGACGCCGTATCCCGCGCAAGAAACGAGGCGGCGCCTATCAATGCTATGCGTTTTGATCTGAGCACGCCCTGCTCTAAGACCGGAGCATGTGCGAATTGCAAATCTCCGGACAGTATCTGCAGCCAGATCCTTGTCACAAGATTTTCCAAAGAAAAAGGAAGGATCAAGGTAATCCTTGTCAATGAAGATTTGGGATTTTAATTGACGAACAAGAAATGCTCTGCTATAATAAAAAAGTGCCCGGCGGTCGGCAGAAATGACTGGAGTAGGGCACTTATATACGGCGCCATAGCCAAGTGGTAAGGCAGAGGTCTGCAACACCTTCATCACCAGTTCAAATCTGGTTGGCGCCTTTTACAAAACCCGGAAAAGTTTATTTTCCGGGTTGTTTTTATTTGCTAAATCTTTTAGGCTGTCGGCCATAATACAATCCCCTCCTCTTTTACATTTTTATAAAATGGTATTATATTTGTAGAATACGCAATACTAAAACTATAAGGGAATCAGCAATTGTTTCATTAAAACTTGTATTGTTTCAATATAAATGATACAATAAAAAAACAATGAAACTTATGAGGGATTCAAAGGAGATTGGATATGATGGAGTTTCTGAAATCAATATTTGGTGATAATATTATAATTACATCATATGAATACCCGATGGATACGCCAGTGTATATTCGGGATAATTATAATGTCCAACTTTTATCGTGGGATGAACACAGATGCGCATTGCTGTCACCGAATAGTAATTCCTGGCGTCTTCCATCCTTAAAGAAGCAGTTTGTAAATTTTTGCAAACTGAGCACTGTTCCGTGTGCGCTGTATTTGGATAGGCTTACTGCGCAGCAGCGCCGAAATTTAGTAGAAAACAGGCTGCCTTTTATAGCTGAATCACAACAGGTTTTTTTACCTTTCTGGGGATGCTTTTTTAATGAAAAATGTGCGTCCGTCTCCCATATAGAGGAAACCATGGCACCGGGTACGCAGCTGGTATTTCTTTATTTATATTACCATACAGGGCACAACAGGACTATGAACCAGACAGAGTTGTCAAAAAAGCTTCGGCTCTCAAAAGCAACCTGCAGTAGGGCGATCAAAGATCTGGCTGAATCAGGAGTCATTGAAATAAAAAATGAAGGTACAAATAAGTGGATTATTTCCCGGTTTGACAAACCAGAATTTTTAAGGAAAGCATATAGTAGGATGAAGTCGCCGGTAAAACGTGTTATATATGTGAAAAACGAGCCATCAGGACCGCACCTTCTTCAGAGTGGTGTAAAAGCACTTTCTTCTATATCAATGGTGGGCGTGAAAGAATACGATAGAGGGATTGCTGTCTCCGCAAGGATAGCATCGACAATTCCTGCAGAATACATCATATCAAAGCGGGAATTTGAAGACTTTGGAGGATCGGTTATCGAAGTATGGAGCTATGCCCCGGAATTACTTTCTGATAATGGACGGGTAGATGATATTTCTCTCTTGCTTAGTCTTGACAATGATCCGGATGAACGGATACAGATGGGACTGGATGAGATCAGAGAGAAGCACGGACTTCCGGTTAAAGATTACGAATGATAAGGAGAAGAATATGGTAAATGGGATCGATCTTTTTAAGGAACACTTCAGCGATTACAAAGAGCAGTATACAATAATCGGCGGATTCGCCTGTGATCTTCTTATGACAGATGCCGGACTGGATTTCAGGCAGACCGTAGATATTGATATGGTTATCATTATAGAAGCACTTACAACAGAATTCGCGTCTGCTTTCTGGACTTTTATTGATGATGGGGGTTACCAGGCACGCCATCGCAGCAGCGGACAACCGGAATTCTATCGTTTTGTCAATCCGACAGATCCATCATATCCGAAAATGATTGAATTATTTTCGCGTCCTCAGAGCAATGTAAAACTGCAGCCAAATACTCACCTTATGCCTCTGCATATCGATGATGAGGTGTCCAGTCTATCAGCGATATTGTTGAATGATGACTACTATCATTTCCTGTTGAATGGGAGGATAGAGAAAGCTGGAATCTCAATTCTGGATGCAGAGCATATTATTCCGCTTAAAATGAAGGCGTGGATTGATCTCAAGAGTAAAAAGGAACAGGGAATTCATGTTCCCTCTTCTGTTTTGGCGGATATTCAAAATTTTATCTTGCAGATGCGGGAAACGGATATACGGTTGTCAGATATTGGTATTTCCCGGTCAAAGGAATCTATCCTTGATATATACAGTAGGATGTACATAGAGGAATAAATGCGAAAATATATTATGAATAGTTTCATTCCTATTTTTTTATTTAATAAAGGAAAGGCAGTGCAGATCAGACGAACAGGTTTATAAACTTCCCAGGCCGATAACCCGCAAACATTGAGTGCAGGTTATCGGTTTTTTAATATTTAAAATTTGTTTAACAAATCTATACGAAGTGATTAGAACTATCCTTTAGACTACATTTTAAAACAAAGATGAAAGAAGGGATAGGATGGAGAGAACTGTTATCATACCGGCGCTGAATCCTGATGAAGGTCTGCGGGAAATTGTGGAAAGAAACTGGGAGTTGGAAAATCAGATTATTCTTGTAGATGATGGAAGTGATAAAAAGTATGAGAGGCTGTTCTGGGAGTTAGGGGAGAAGTGTATTGTTCTGCACCATGAAGAGAACAGGGGAAAGGGCGAGGCGATCAAAACGGCTTTGAAATATATCAAAGAAGAGCTATGGGAATGCAGAGTCGTTGGGATTATGGATGCAGATGGGCAGCATCTGCCTGATGATATGGAAAAGCTTCTGATGAAAGCAGCGGCAGAACCGATGGCGCTGATCGTGGGGAGCAGGACTATTGACAGGAATGTTCCCTGGAAATCCCGAATGGGAAATTTGATCACCCGAAGAATATTTCGGATGAAAACCGGAGTGGAGGTGTCAGATACACAGACCGGGCTTAGGGCTTTTTCAACGAGACTTCTTGATTTTATGCTGGATATAGAGGGGGAGCGCTATGAATATGAGATGAATGTACTGGTGACTTGCGCAAAAGCAAATATACCGATCATCGAAGTACCGATAGAAACGATTTATCACGATAAGGGAAATAGCTGTTCTCATTTTCGGAAAGTAAGGGACTCGGTGCGGATTTACAGGCAATTATTAAAGTTTTCTTTTGTTTCATTTTCCAGTTTTCTGCTGGGAGGAATTTACGGTGTGAATTATCTGATTCCGCAGAAAGGCATTTCGGCAAGGCCAATGGAAGTGCGGGCAGCAGACGGCCAAAAAGAAAGCCGGAGGGACAGTCAAAGAGAAAGCCAATTGGCGAGTCAGAAAAAACTCAATGGACTTCCCACAACAAAGGTGTCTCTGGATACACAAGACTGGCATGAGAAGTTTGCAGATAAGTTTACAGACCGGATCGTTTCCACGGATACTTCATATACAAGTCCCAATGTATCGGTAAAACTTACCTATTATTCGTGTGATACCAATCGGCTGGATAAGACGCAGGACGGCAATCATGAAAAATACGGGACGAATATTTCCTATGTGCTTGCTGATATTTATGTCGGCGCGGATGAAATCTGTTCTTGCGGTAAACGGGGATTCCTACAGCAACAGCAGACACCGGGATAATGGAACGATCATCCGCAATGGAGTGATCTATCGTGCACAGCAGACAGACATGGAGACCTGTGTCCTGAATTGGGACGGAACAATGAAAATATATAATCCGGAGGAAATGGATACTCAGAAACTTATTGACAGCGGCGCCTATCAGAGCTGGATCTTCGGGCCAAGCCTTTTGGACGGGAATGGAAAAGCAAAAACAACGTTCCGGACATGGCCTTATATTGAGGAGTCTCATCCGAGAACGGCTATCGGCTATTACGAGCCAGGACATTACTGTTTGCTGGTTGTAGACGGAAGGCAGGACAATTCAAGAGGAATGTTTCTGGATGAAATGGCGGGCCTTTTTGAACAGCTGGGATGCAAGGCGGCTTATAACCTGGACGGAGGACACTGTTCTTTTATGACATTAAAAGATCAGGTGGTGAATCATCCGTATAAGTCAGAGCATAAAGTAGAAGACGGAATATTTATTACGGAGGGAGTATAATGAAAGTAGTCGATCTTTTAAAAATTATAGCAGGGCATATTTGTATCATCTGCAGTATTTCATTGATGGTCATACAGATCCTGGACTGGTTCAATCCGTTAATGAATTTTATGGGTAACTCTATGTTTCTTTTATATGCTTTGTGTGCAGCGTCCGTCTTTCTCGGAGTATGTGAAATTTATCTGAGGAAGCCGGCGGAAAAACAGGGAGAGTATGGAGCAGGAGGATACGGAAAAATGAACCGGAGATAAATAAGAAAAAAGTAAGGGGATGGCCCCTTCTTTTTTATGCTTATTATTTATGAATCGTTTAAGAAATCGGAACCTGGTATGTCAAGGCGGCTGTAGCTGGCAACGAGAACTATACGGAACTGGAAGAAGTAAAGAGCTTTACCATCGCAAAAGCGATTCCGTCTTACACATTGCCGGAAGATCTGATCATCAAGCAGGGAGAGGCATTGTCAACAGTAGAACTCCCGGCGGGATTTACCTGGAACGACGAGACGCAGACAGCCGATGATCTTGGCACACATACATTCAAAGGAGTCTTCATGCCGGAAGATACAGCCAACTACCAGACGGTAGAGGTAGACATCTCGATTGAAGTTGTACCTGCTGTTACGCCGGTAAACCATGTACCGGTGATTACAGCAGAAGACAGGACTCTGACCGTGGGAGATACCTTCAACCCGTTGGAAGAAGTAACGGCAGCTGATACGGAAGACGGCGACCTTACGGAAAAGATTGAAGTCATCAATAATGAAGTGGATACTTCCAAGGCCGGCACATATGAAGTGACTTACGAAGTAACAGACAGCCAGGGAGCTGGCGCTGTGAAGACCATCACCGTTACCGTGAAGGAGAAAGACAATGCCCAGGGCTCAGGTGATTCAGGCGATACGGATTCGAGCGATACGACTACTGGAAGCAGTGCGGATAAAGGCAGCGGAGAGAAGGCAACCGCAAGAGGTGAGAAACAGACCGGTGTGGAGACGGGAGACGGCAGCAACATGATCGTGCGGGCTGCTCTGATGTTCGTATCTGTGCTGGGAGCGGTATTGTCCGTACGGTCCAGACGCAGGATGAGGAGATAATTCCGGGATAATTCCACAGATGGACGGCTGGCGAGAAAATTTTTGACAAAATGTGCGAAGCGCAAATATAATAGAAAAAGGACTATGACAGAATTTATTTCAAGATGAAAGTCATAGTTCTTTTTCTGTTTACAAGGAAAAAGGCAAAGGAGTGATCTTATGAGATACTATATTGCAGACTGCCATTTTTTTCATGAAGCCCTTAATGAAAAAATGGACAAACGCGGTTTTGAAAGTGTTCAGGCAATGAATGAATACATGATAGAAAAGTGGAATCAGAAAGTACGGCGCAATGACGAGGTTGTTATCCTTGGGGATTTTTCCTGGGGAAATGCAGAGGAGACAAATGATCTTCTGGACAGGCTTCACGGGAAACTATATATGATCCGGGGAAATCACGACTACTTTCTGCAAAAATCAGATTTCCGGGCGGAGCGGTTTGTGTGGATAAAGTCCTATGCGGAAATGCAGGACAATCAAAGAAAGGTAATCCTCTGCCATTATCCGGTGATGTGCTATAACGGTCAGTACCGGCTGGACAGAAAGGGGAATCCCAGAACCTATATGCTTTACGGACATGTGCATGATACGATGGATCAGAGACTGCTGGAACAGTTTCAGGAAATAACAAAAAGAACGACTGTACAAAGTCCGGATGGAGAGGAGAGGCCGATTCCCAGCAGCATGATCAATTGTTTCTGCATGTATTCGGACTATACGCCCCTTACGCTGGACGAGTGGATTGCTCTGGACAGAGAGAGGAGAAGTATTTAGTATTACGGATCCATTCAGATGTGTATGTCCGGTCAGGGGATACAGCTCAATCAGATGCCACTTGACATAGTACGAAATAAAATATAAAATAGTACGACAAGAGACTAATTGAGGAAGGAGAAGGGAAATGGAACAGCTATTTAGAAAGCAGCAGAAAGATTTTTCTTCTGTGTGGAGCCATACAAATATTCTTTATCAAAAGTGGGCGGAATATATGGGGATCAGTTATGCGGCGTTTATGACGCTGTATGGGCTTGATGTCCGTGGAAGCATGACGCAGAAAAATATTTGTGATTTCTGCGGATTTACAAAACAGACGGTCAACGGGGTTGTCCATGACTTTGTGAAGCAGGGCTATGTATCTCTGGAAACAGGCAGGAGAGACAGAAGAGAAAAGCTGGTTGTTTTTACGGAAAAAGGGAAAGCGTATGCCAAGAAACTGCTTGCACCGCTTTATCAGACGGAACAGTATGTCTTTTCAACAATTGGAGATGAAAAAATTTCGCAGATGATCGATACGATCGATGCGTTTAATACCTTGCTTGAAAAGCGTTTGGAGGAAGCAAAATGAATCGGTATAAAGTATTTGCTTCATATGTAATTCCATCTGTTCTGGCATTTGCCTTATCAGGGGTTTATGCGATCGTGGACGGATTTTTTGTGGGAAGGAGCACAGGAGATGCAGGACTGTCTGCTATCAATATCGCCTTTCCGGTTGTATCGCTGATGCAGTCTTTGGGAACCGGAATTGGCATGGGAGGTTCCGTTTTGTGGACAGTAAAAAAAGCCTCCGGAAGCGAGGAGGCTGCGGGGAAATATGTCAGGGGGACACTTCTTTTGCTGTTGCTGGTAAGTGTGGCAACGACCGCGGGTATTTATTTTGTAACGGAGCCCATTTTGAGACTGTTTGGCGCTGAAGGAGAAATCCTGATTTTCGGGAAAGATTATCTTGATGTCATTGTTGTTGGCGCGGCTTTCCAGATTTTTGCAACAGGAATTGTCCCGATCATCCGCAATAATGGAAGCTCTCTTTTTGCGTTGGTAGTTATGGTGTCGGGATTTCTGACGAATATCCTGCTGGATTATCTGATGGTATGGGTGTTTGATATGGGAACAAAGGGAGCGGCGCTGGCTACTGTCCTGGGGCAATTGGTGACAACTGTGGAGGCGCTTTTCTATCTGATTTACCGGAAACTGCCGGTCATTGGCTCTCTGCCCGGATTCGGACGAATGTCATGGAATATTTTCAGGATTGGTATCGCCCCATTCGGCCTGACACTCTCTCCCATGATATCTCTTATGCTGATCAACCGCTTTTCTATGATGCACGGCAAAGAAGCGGCAGTAGCCTGCTATGCCTGTATCGCATATGTGCTTTCTGTTGTTCAAATGCTGATGCAGGGCGTTGGAGACGGAAGTCAGCCGCTTATGAGCAGGTATTATGGTGAAGGGAAAAGAGAAGAGGTCAGAAAAGTACAGAATATTGCGTATATCAGCGCGGTGGGGCTGGCGCTCATCAGCAATGCAGTATTGTTTTTTACCAGAACCAGCCTGGGAGAACTGTTTGGAGCGTCAGAAAGTACGAGGCGCTTAGTAGCGGATATACTGCCGGTATTTCTTGTCGGATTGATCTTTTATGCTTTTTCAAGAATTACAACATCTGGGTTTTATGCAACAGAAAATAACATTTATTCCTATCTGTGTGTCTATGCAGAACCGGTTCTGCTATTGATATTATTGTTTATCCTTCCGGGAATCTGGGGCCAGACCGGCGTGTGGTGGAGCGTGGTTGCTTCCCAGATTTTAACGGCATTTCTCGCCCTGATACTGCGAATATCCGAAGACAGATGCAGAAGGAGAACAGATGCACCTTCCCGAATAAAAACAATTTAAATGGAACTGTCAGCAGATGAAATACAGGCAATGGCAAATTCCTGGGCCTTCTGATAATCTTCTGTATCAGGATGGGTCATAGCCATATCGAAATTTCGGATGAACATATCAATTTGTTCGGAATTTTCATCAGTGCGCATAGTTTCATATTTGTTACGCACCTGAAGAGGCATTTTCCCCTGGCAGAGGTACGCGCCCAGATAGCGGCAGGTATCGTTGATCCAGATACTGACATTTTGCTCGATCATTTTATAGTATTCGGGAGAATTTCCCATACCGCAGGTGCCGAACAGAGCGATATCTTTTCCGGTGAGACTTTGGATAAAATTGCTCACTTCTAAAGCGCATGTGCCCCGGTGGACACAGAAGCCGATGAAATAAAGGCGCGCCTCTGGTATACTTTTTTCTGTCGTAATGTCGATGAGATCTTTTGAGTTCCCCGGCAGAGCAGAGAAGACAGAGGCCGCCAGATTTTTTGTATTGCCTGACTGGCTGTTATATAAAACAAGGTATTCCAGCATTTGTGAATCTCTCCTTTCTAACTCTTTTTAATAAAGCGTGTCTGACATTTGGGACAGCGGATTTCGATCTTTCCTTTTCCTTTCGGTACACGGATTTTCTGGCGGCAGGTGGGACATTTGTAGATATGATGTGTCTTTCTCTGTGCCAGAAGATTTTTCTGTGTAGAAAACCAGGTGCGGAGCCGGCGCGTTTTGGCAAGGTATGTCTGGTTTTCAGCAGAACGTTTGTAAATATTACGTGAAAACATACGGAAATAAGCATAAATAATCAGCGCCCAGGCCAGCCAGGACAGAACCGGAACGTCAAAAAGACTGGCGAGAACAACAGCAGCAAGTGCAGCAATTATAGTAGCTTTTCCTAAAGAATCAAAGCCGTAACGGCCTGCCATAAAACGGATCAGTTTTTCTTTCATGATATTATCACCCTCCTAACAGGAATGATACACTTACCATCGTCAAAGTCAATAAACTCCCCATTAAAAATATATAAAATAATAGAAGACCTCTTCGGAATGTGGTATAATATCCGCGTAGGCATTGAGCCATGCAGAAATACAAGAGGGACAAATGCATGCTTGCATGCAATTTGGACGTCTTGCATTTCTATAGGGCGAAAGCCCGCGAGCGAGACCCCCGGAGGGGGCGAGCTTGCATGGCGGATGAGGGGAAAGAAAGCCTGGCATAGGGCGAAAGCCCGCGAGCGAGACCCCGGAGGGGGCGAGCTTGCATGGCGGATGAGGGGAAAGAAAGCCTGGCATAGGGCGAAAGCCCGCGAGCGAGACCCCGGAGGGGGCGAGCTTGCATGGCGGATGAGGGGAAAGAAAGCCTGGCATAGGGCGAAAGCCCGCGAGCGAGCCCCCCGGAGGGGCGAGCTTGCATGGCGGATGAAGAGAAGGAGTATAAAAATGGGCGAACGGAAACATTATCATAGAGGAAGAAGAAAACCAGTATCGGAAAAGCGGACGGCAATGAGGGATGAGGATACAAAAAGAACCAACAGTACCGGCAGCAGAAGTAAAAGGAAAAAGAAAAAGTCGGCAGGGAAAGGAAGACTGATAAGCAATATTGTACTGGTAGTTGCAATTATTGTATTCTGTGTGTCGGGATTTCAACTTTACCGGATCATATCCGGATATCAGGAAGGGCGTCAGGAATATGACCAGGTTCGTGAGATGGCAGTGACACAGGAAAAGGCAGAAGATGGGGAAGAGCAATTTCAGGTAGATTTTGATGCACTGATGGAGATCAACCCGGATACAGTGGGATGGATACGTTTCGATCCGGAACCGTCACAGATCAACTATCCGGTGGTGCAGACAACAGATAACAGCACATATCTGGACAAGACATTTTCTGCAAATGATAATACGGTAGGTGCAATTTTTGTAAACACATATAATAATCCGGATTTTAATGACAGAAATACTATTATTTACGGACACCGCATGAATGATAATTCTATGTTCCATGATCTGGCAAAATATGAAGAAAAATCTTTTTGGGAAGAGAATCCTTATTTCTATATTTACACGCCGGACGGACGGGAGATTACTTATCATATTTATGCGGCAGGAGTAGTGACAGATACTTCTGATACATATCTGACAGAATTTGCAGACGACGCTGCCTATGAGGCTTTTCTTGATTATACAAAAGAGGCGTCCGAATATGACACCGGCGTCGAAGTTACGGCAGAGGATACGGTGGTGACTCTGTCTACCTGTACCAGGGCAAGTGATGAGCACAGGATGGTAGTTGTGGGAGTAAAAGAAGAAGAAAAGCAGATAGAAGAATAAAAAAGTGTGTAAGGAGGAGATTATGCCGCAGTATACTTATGAAGTGGGAGACATTGTGAAAATGAAAAAAAAGCATCCCTGCGGTAGTTTTGAGTGGGAAATCCTGAGAGTCGGAGCAGATTTTCGACTGAAATGTATGGGGTGCGGACATCAGATCATGATCGCCAGAAAACTGGTGGAGAAAAATACGAGGGATTTAAGAAAAAAAGCTTGAAATCACCGGGGCGTTATGGTATCATTTTAAATCGTGATATATTAGTATTCGTCTGGTCATGCAAGGCGCATGACAGAAGAATATCCTTGCTCCCCGCAGGAAAACAGGGGGCCAAAAGACCAAAAGGAGGTGCACACTACATGAACAAATATGAGTTAGCTGTTGTAGTCAATGCAAAAATCGAAGACGATGAAAGGGCACAGGTAATCGAAAAAGTAAAAGCATTAATTACTCGTTTCGGCGGAAATGTGACTGACGTTGATGAATGGGGTAAGAAGAGACTGGCTTACGAAATTCAGAAAATGAAAGAAGCATATTATTACTTCATCCACTTCGAATCTGATGCTACAACTCCAGGCGAGATCGAACAGAGAATCCGCATCATGGATAACGTACTCAGATATTTATGCGTAAAACAAGAGGCATAGAAGAAGAGAGGTAAAAGAATGAATAAAGTAATTTTGATGGGACGTTTGACAAGAGACCCTGAAGTAAGATATTCACAGGGAGAAAATCCCCTGGCTATTGCCAGATATACACTTGCTGTAGACCGCAGATTCAGACGTGACGGAGAACAGAGCGCTGATTTTATCCAGTGTGTTGCTTTCGGCAGACAGGCTGAACATGCGGAGAGATATTATCGTCAGGGACTTAAAGTCGTTGTCAGCGGACGTATCCAGACAGGAAGCTACACCAACAGAGATGGCGTGAAAGTATATACAACAGAGGTAGTAGTGGAAGAACAGGAATTTGCCGAGAGCAAAGCGTCCAGTGATGCAAATGCAGGCGGCTTCCAGTCAGCTCCCGCACCGGCACCGAGCGCACCAGCAGGTGACGGCTTCATGAACATTCCGGATGGAATTGATGAAGAATTACCGTTTAATTAGGCTGAAGGCAGCTTAATAAACTTGATAGAAAGGAGAAATTATCATGGCTTTTGAAAAAGGAAATCGTCCGGAAGGCGGTTTTAAGAAAAGAGGCGGCGGACGCAGAAGAAAAAAAGTATGCGTATTCTGCGGCAAAGAAAATAACGAAATCGATTACAAGGATGTAGCAAAATTAAGAAAATACATCTCTGAAAGAGGAAAAATCCTTCCGAGAAGAATTACAGGAAACTGTGCAAAGCATCAGAGAGCTCTTACAGTTGCAATTAAAAGAGCAAGACATATTGCTTTGATGCCATACGTTCAGGAGTAATCAGAAAGAATAAAAGGCCCGTCGGTTGGGAAATCACCCTGCCGAAGGGCCTTTTTTTACTCTGGGAAGCCGCCTTATTTGATCCGGCTTTGAAATGAAAATTTCATGGCTGAAAGAAATGAAAAATTCCTTGACATATAAATTAGAAAGGAATACAATACAGACAGATTGTGAAAGAACGCAGGCAAAGATGTCAGCAGACAGCTTTTTTGCGTTCTTTTTTATTTAAATAGGAAACTTCGTTCCCTATTAAATAAAACGCTCTGCAAGATGCGAGCGGGGCATTGAAGAAAATTAAGAATGAAAAGGAGAGTTTGTATGAAAACACTGGGTTATTACAATGGGAGATATGGGGAACTGGATGAAATGATGATTCCTATGAACGACAGAGTATGTTGGTTTGGGGATGGAGTATATGATGCAGGTCCTTCCAGAAACTACAAAATTTTTGCCCTTGATGAACATATAGACCGTTTCTTTAACAGTGCCGGACTGCTTGATATTAAGATGCCGGTTACCAAGGCAGAGCTAAAAGAAATTCTGCAGGAAATGGTAAATAAAATGGATACAGGCAACTTATTTGTGTATTATCAGGTGACAAGAGGAAGCGGAATCAGGAACCATGCTTTTACAGAAGGAGCGGGGAATCTGTGGATCATGCTGAAACCGGCGGAAATTTCTGACGGCACGCAGCCGATCCGTCTGATCACGTTGGAAGATACCAGATTTTTGCACTGTAATATCAAGACGCTGAATCTGATCCCTTCCTGTGTGGCGACAGAGAAGGCGAAACAGGCCGGTTGCCAGGAGGCGGTCTTCTACCGTCCGGGAGGCAGAGTAACAGAATGTGCACACAGCAATGTTCATATTATCAAAGACGGAAAACTGGTTACAGCGCCTACCGATAATCTGATCCTTCCGGGAATTGCCAGGGCACACCTGATCAGGATGTGCAAAAAGCTGGAAATTCCGGTTAGTGAGACACCGTATACTCTGGAAGATCTTTTCGCAGCTGAAGAAGTGATTGTTACCAGCTCAAGCAATCTTTGCCTCTATGCAAACGAGATTGACGGAAAACCGGTAGGAGGAAAGAATCCTGGGCTTCTGGAAAAGCTTCGAAAAGCTTTGCTGGATGAGTTTTATGAAGCGACAAAATAAGAAAAATGACAGATTTTGATGAAAGAAAAATTTGAAAGGTGAAGTCATGGGAGAAGTAAAATTTATGCCATCCGGTGACAGAGCAATGGTCGTAGAATTCGGTAATGCGATCGATACCAGGATTAACGATCAGGTACATACACTTGCAAGAAGGATTGAAGAGGAGCAGATCCCGGGAATTGTGGAGCTTGTTCCAACCTTCCGTTCACTGATGGTTTATTATGATCCGTTCCTGACAAGCTATGCGAAGCTGAAGGCGGTGCTTGAAAACAGCGGGGAGATAGGAGCAGGATCAGGGGAAAAGAAGAAAAGAATTTTAAAAATTCCTTGCTGCTATGGGGCGAGATTCGGCCAGGATCTGGCAGATATGGAAGCTTACACCGGGCTGGACCGGGATGAAATTATCGCAATCCACAGTTCGGTAGACTATAAAATTTATATGATGGGATTTCTTCCCGGATTTGTATATCTGGGAGGATTGGATAAAAGGATCGAGATCCCGAGGCTGAAAACTCCGCGGGTGAAAATTCAGCCGGGAGCAGTAGGGATCGGGGGAAATCAAACAGGTGTGTATCCGCTGGCATCGCCGGGAGGCTGGCGCCTGATGGGAGGCACTCCGGTGGATTTTTACGATCCTGACCGGGAGGAGCCGATCCTCTGTAAGGCGGGAGAATTTATCCGTTTTATTCCGATCACGATAGATGATTATTATGATATCCGCCGTATGATCGTAAACGGCACATATCAGGTAGAGGTTTTGGAGGAGGATGCATAAGATGTCTGTAAAAGTTATTATACCGGGTGCACTCACGACAGTGCAGGACGCCGGGCGTTATGGATATCAAAATTCCGGTATCCAGACTTCCGGAGTAATGGATCAGAAAGCCTATAAACAGGCCAACGAACTGGTGGGAAATCCTGCAGGAGAAGCGATACTGGAGGCCACTTTGTTTGGCGGAATGATGGAAGTGGATGAAGATACACTGATCGCCTTTACAGGGGCGGACATGGAACCGCAGATTAACGGGGAAGCGGCTGAAATGAACCGCCCGTATCTCTTGCAGGCGGGAGATACGGTTTCTCTTGGTATGGTGAAAAGCGGATGCAGAACTTATATTGCCTTTGGCGGAGGTATTGACGTCCCGATCGTAATGGGAAGCAGGTCCACGAATCTGAAATGTGCCATGGGAGGCTATGAAGGACGGGCGCTAAAAGCGGGAGATGTGCTGAAGACGGGAACGCCGCATGCCTCTTTTGAAGAAGTAAAAGAGCGGCGGGCGAAAGCGGAATTTTATGGTTCTCCCATTGAGGTGAGAGTGATTGAAGGTCCCCAGGCAGAATATTTCAGCGACAAAGGCAAAGAAACCTTTTACGGCGGAACTTATACAATTTCTGATCAGAGCGACCGTATGGGTTACCGCATGGAGGGAGAACCGATCGAGAGCGTAAACGGGACGGATATCATTTCTGACGGCATTGCTTTTGGAGCGATACAGGTGCCTGCAAGCGGGAAGCCTATTATTTTGCTTGCTGACCGGCAGACAACAGGCGGATATGCCAAAATCGCCGTAGTGTGTTCCTTTGATATTCCCAAACTTGTACAGGGCAAGCCGGGAGATCAGGTTCGTTTTGTAAAGATCAGCGTGGAAGAGGCGCAAAGAATCAATGAATCGCAGCAGACAGACTGCATGAAGAGGGGGAAATAGTTATGGATTACAGTACAATGACGCCCGCACAGGCGCGGGCACTGATAAGAGAAGAGAAGATAACCGGACAGACTTCCGGGATGTGTGCCGGATACGCACAGGCAAATCTTGTGATCCTTCCGAAGGATCTGGCTTATGATTTCCTTTTATTTACACAGAGGAACCCAAAATCCTGCCCGGTTCTGGAAGTCAGTGATGTGGGAAGCAGGCAGCTTCATTATATTGCAAAAGATGTGGACATTGCCAGAGATATTCCGAAATACAGAATTTACAGAAAAGGAGAGCTGGCAGGAGAATATACAAATGTGGAGGAATTTTGGCAGGATGACTTTGTCAGTTTTCTGATAGGATGCAGCTTTTCCTTTGAATCAGGGCTTCTGGATGTGGGCGTTCCGGTGCGGCAGATTGAAGAACACTGCAATGTCCCTATGTTTAAGACAAATATTCCCTGTACTCCGGCGGGAATTTTTAAAGGCAACATGGTGGTGAGCATGCGTCCCATGCCTTACGATCAGGTAGTGAAAGCGGTGCTGGTAACCGGAGAGATGCCGAGGGTGCATGGCGCCCCTATCCATATCGGGGATCCGTCAGTGATCGGCATTTCAGATATCCATAAACCGGATTTTGGAGATGATGTTACCATCAAAGAAGGAGAGGTTCCGGTATTCTGGCCTTGCGGCGTTACGCCCCAGAATGTTGTTATGAATGTAAAACCGGAGATTGTTATCACACATTCACCAGGGCATATGCTGATCACAGACATAAAGAATGTAGAGCTTAAGTATTAAATCAGAGTGAAACGAGGAAGAAACGATGTATTTTGTAGATTTAAACTGTGACCTTGGAGAAAGTTTCGGAAATTATAAGTGCGGGATGGATGAGGAAGTGATCCCCTTTATTTCATCTGCGAATATAGCCTGCGGTTTTCATGCATCAGATCCGCTTGTTATGATGAAGACAGTAGCGCTGGCAAAGGAAAATCAGGTATCTGTGGGAGCGCATCCAGGTTATCCCGATCTGGTTGGGTTTGGAAGAAGAAATCTTTCAGCTTCTCCTGCAGAAGTAAAAGCGATGGTGCAGTATCAGGTAGGAGCGCTTCAGGCTATTGCAAAGGCACAGGGAATGTCGGTGCGGCATGTAAAGCCTCATGGGGCTATGTACAACATGGCAGGGAAGGATGCAAAACTGGCAGAAGCTATTTGCGAGGGGATTTATGAAGTAGATCCCGGGCTTATCCTTCTGGGACTGTCCGGCAGTGAAATGTTGAAGGCGGCTGAAAAGACCGGGCTTCGGTCAGCGAAAGAGGTTTTTGCAGACCGGGCTTACGAAGAAGACGGTTCACTGGTGGCAAGAAGCAGGCCGGGCGCAATGATCACAAATGAGGAAGAAGCAATTGAAAGAGTTGTCCGTATGATAAAAGAAGGAAAAGTAACGGCCATTACAGGAAAAGACATCGAAGTGCAGGCGGATTCCATCTGTGTCCACGGCGATGGGGAAAAGGCATTGGCTTTTGTGGAAAAGATCAGGAAAACCCTGGTGCAGGAGGGAATAGAGATCGTTCCTCTTGAAAAAATCGTAGGCCAGAGACAGGCGCATTCATTTTAAGCCGGCGCCTGAATGACAGAAGAAATGATAACAGAAAGGAAGAGATGCAATTGGGAGCGGCAGCGCAGGTAAAAAGTGAAACAATCGAAGATGTAGTACTTCGCCATTCGAAACGGGGAATGACGGTGCTACGCAGCTACATGTCCAGGGATTACTGCAGACAGGCTGCAAGAAGGATTCTGGAGTTGGAAAAAGGGACGATCCTTTTAACGACCGGATTTTATGTAGCGGGACATGCGGAAACAGATGGACCTCTTGGGACGGTTGTATTGGCAAAAGCATTGGAAAAACAGGGTTTTTATCCGGTTATTATCACAGATGAATTTTGCCGGGGATTTTTTGAAGCGGCAGATCTGGAAGTATGTTATGTCGATGTAGAGGATGGAGCAGAAAAGTATGAGGCGTTGTTGGAGAAATTTGCACCGACAGCACTGATTTCCATTGAGCGCTGCGGCCGAAATGTAAAGAATGATTATGCCAACATGCGCGGAGTCAGCATTAAAGAATATACAGCCCGGACAGACTGGCTGTTTATTCAGGCAAGAAAGCAGGGAATCCCGACATTTGGAGTGGGCGACGGCGGAAATGAGATTGGCATGGGCAATTTAAAAGAGGTTATTTCCGGTAAACTGGAACTTGTTCCCTGTAAAGTGAAGGTAGACACTCTGGTCATTGCGACGGTTTCCAACTGGGGTGCATATGCAATCGCAGCCTATATTCAGAAAATGACCGGAACAAAAGTTTTACCCGGGTTTTCCGAAATCAAAGAGTATCTCTCCCTGATCGTAAATATGGGAAGCGTGGACGGCGTGACAAAGGAACAGACGCTGAGTGTGGATGGTTTTTCACTCGATGTGGAAAAAGAAATCCTGGATGGATTGAAAACGCTGGCTGCAGTGTAGAAGAAAGAAGATGTCCCCAACTATGAAGAGAAAATCCATAGTTGGGGACGTTTTTTGTCTATTTGATCTCATTTCCCGGGAATTTCGGAATCCCGTCGAATCCGATCTGAAGGTCAGCGTCGGTCGGAATGTAGTCGCTCATCTGCCCGTTGTGGTATTTTTCATATGCAACCATATCAAAATATCCGGTACCTGTAAGCCCGAAGAGAATGGTTTTTTCTTCTCCGGTTTCTTTACATTTCATTGCCTCATCAATGGCAACGCGGATAGCGTGACTGCTTTCAGGTGCAGGAAGGATTCCTTCTACCCGTGCGAACTGTTCGGCAGCGGCGAAGATAGAGGTCTGCTCTACAGAGCGGGCTTCCATGTAGCCGTCATGGTAAAGCTGTGACAAAATAGAGCTCATGCCGTGATAGCGAAGGCCGCCGGCGTGATTGGGAGAAGGAATGAATCCGCTTCCGAGAGTGTACATTTTTGCAAGAGGACAAACCATTCCGGTATCGCAGAAATCGTATGCGTATACGCCTCTTGTGAGGCTGGGGCAAGAGGCCGGTTCTACTGCGATAAACTGGTAATCCGCTTCGCCCCGCAGCTTTTCTCCCATAAATGGTGAAATCAATCCGCCCAAGTTGGAACCGCCGCCGGCGCACCCGATAATGATGTCTGGTTTAATGCCGTATTTATCCATGGCGATCTTGGTCTCCATTCCAATGATGGACTGGTGGAGCAGTACCTGATTCAGCACGCTTCCCAGGACATAGCGGTATCCGTCTGTATGTGTAGCAACCTCTACTGCCTCAGAAATGGCACAGCCAAGGCTTCCGGATGTGCCTGGATGTTCAGAGAGGATTTTGCGTCCGATTTCTGTTGTTTCCGAAGGGGAGGGAGTGACGGACGCGCCGTAGGTCCGCATGACTTCCCGGCGGAACGGTTTCTGCTCATAGGAACATTTAACCATAAATACCTTGCAGTCCAGATCCAGGTAGGAACATGCCATGGAAAGAGCGGTTCCCCACTGCCCGGCGCCGGTTTCTGTTGTCACGCCTTTCAGTCCCTGGTCTTTGGCATAAAATGCCTGGGCGATGGCAGAATTTAACTTGTGGCTTCCGCTTGTATTATTGCCCTCAAATTTGTAGTAGATTTTTGCGGGAGTCTGGAGTTTTTCTTCCAGGCAATAAGCTCTTACCAGGGGAGCGGGACGGTACATTTTATAAAAATCCTGAATTTTCTGCGGAATAGGAATATAGCGGTTGTCATTGTCCAGTTCCTGTTTTACCAGTTCCTCACAAAATACAGTGCCCAGTTCTTCGGCAGTCATTGGCTTTAAAGTCCCGGGATTTAAAAGGGGAGCCGGTTTGTTTGTCATATCAGCTCTGACGTTGTACCATTCTTTTGGCATTTCGCTTTCTTCCAGATAAATTTTGTAAGGGATTTTCTTTTCCATGTGTCTGTTCTCCTTTCTGAATAAAATAAACTTGAAATGTGATGATGCTTTTCTGCAGGGAGAGAAGAAAAAAAGCTCCTGCCCCTGCAGATAAAATGCAGGGACAAGAGCTTGTTATACTGAAAAATCAATGATAAAACTCCTGCGGTGCCACCCGGCTTGATGTAAAACATCCTCTCATGCATACTGACATATGCTGTCTTTGATAACGGAGTTCTCTCTCCGGCTTGCATACTACTGTATTCCGCTCGCCCTCAGAAGCCCATTCCTTTTTGGTTTGATCTGCTGCAATCCCACCGCCTGCAGCTCTCTGTGAGATAAATGTCAAAAAGTACTTACTCTTCTTCACTGGTTTATAGAAACTTTATCATGGAAAGGTGAAATTGTCAATTATTTTCTTTCCGGGAAAAGTGACATTTTCCCCAAAGACCTGGAATGACTTGAGAAAACGCTGAAAATGAGATAATATCCCGAGTTTGACACTTGTGAAAGTAAAAAGCGGCTACAGACCCAGTATTTATGCGGGCTGTAGCCATTCTCTCTTTGGAAACGATTTGTGCTATTTTTTTACTTCTTCTGTTTTGGTGTTTTTTATTATGCTTCGCATGGCTGATTTTGAGATAAATTCATAATCCGTACGAAAGCCAAATGCCTTGTGTAAATCATCCGTCAGATCGGTTCTCTTGTAAGAAGGAATATAGCCGCTTTCTTTTGACAAAAGTGTTACCTGCATAGAACGAAGGGTGCCCAGAATCTCGTTACAGGTATATTTGTTTCCGATTTTTTTCTCAAGCAGTCGGTACACAAGCAGGCTGATATAACATGTAAGGAAATGTGCTTTGATGCGGTCCTCCCGCCTGACATAGACGGGACGTGCTTCAAAATCCGTTTTCATGATTCGGAAGTTTTCTTCAATTTCCCAACGCTGCCTGTTGATTTTTAAGATTTCCCCAACAGCGCCTTCGAGATTTGTTATGACCGCATAAAAACCGTCATACGTTTCTTCTTCAGAAATACGTTCCAAATCCAGGTCATATATGTTTTTGCATGCAACTTCACCCTGTTGTGTTACGGCAGTAGATTTAATAAAACGGGCTGGGTCATTTTGGTTTTTGCCACGTCTTTTTTTGCCCGGCTGTTCCATCATTTTTACAGCGCGTGATATCTGTTGCTCGCGGATCCTTTTCTGGTATGCCTTGTATTTTGGAGAATAGGTTACGATGACGATTTCATCCATGTTTCCATTTACAACAGGTACTTCCTTGTAAAAGATTGTTTCGTAAATATCCGGATCGGATTCATCGAGGGTGGATATATCGATGAACTTATCTGAACCAAGTCTGCGAAACTGTTTTGGATTTAAGGCAATCTGCCGGTCTTCCTCGCGCATCTTCTTTAGAGATTGTGTGATGACATAAGAACGGTTTCCAAAGCTGTTAAATCTTCGGTTTGACTGACTGCCCAGTCCAGCATCTGAACAGAAGATAAATTCGCCGCATGCAAAGTCACGTATTATTTTTGTTTCCAAAGGTTTTAAGGTCGTCTGTTCATTCTGATTTCCCGGGAACACATCAAAAGCAAGGGGAATCCCATCCGCATCCATAAACAACCCCATTGTGACGATGGGATTTGGTCTGTTTTCTTTGCTTTTTCCATACTTTCTAAAATCATCATCCTGCTCGATTTCAAAGTAATAGTTCGTACAGTCATAGTAGAGAATCTTCTGGTTTCTCGGATGTACGAAGTTTGAATTGCGGTACAGCTCCTCCTGGATAAAGTCGGATTCTTCTGCCATAACGGAAAGCGCGCGGTAGATGTTCTGCAGTTCATACTTAGGCGGTTCAAGCAGCGTCTGGCAGTAAGAGTAACTGCCAAGTTTACTGGAAGGTGCGAGGATTCTTGAAAAAATCTGATCCGTAAGGATTGCGCTGAAATTATAAGTGTATTTGTGGCGTTTGGAAATCTTTCGACAAATGGAATCAATTTTTAATTCCGTGCACAGTTTTTGAAGAAACAGATATCCAACCTGAAAGCAGCGTTCTTCATTTTTGGGAATATAAGCGCTTTTTGATAAAGAAACCGTAACGCTGCCTGTTTTAGCGTTGTATTCCATCGTGTCTTTTTCTGCCTCTGATTTTGCCCACGCCATCATAGCATCATAATCTCCGGAGAACTGATCTAAGAGTTCGTTGAGTTTTCCGAGTTTTCTATGGATTTGAGTAGCAGTTTTTCCATTGCTTTTACGGTATGAGCGTTTAATATAGACATCTTTGTTATCTGAATTTCCTGTAAGTGAGATGTACATGTAAAATACCTTCCTTTTCAATATAATCTAATTATAGCACAAAGCGTACAAAAGCGCACGTATTATTTTTAAAAATTTGACAAAAAAATAAGCCATGATTGGCTTAAATAAAGGATTTTTGCGATATGTTGTTAAAAAGAAGTGTCAAACACCCGTCAAAAAGTACTTACTCTTCTTCACTGGTTTATAGAAACTTTATCATGGAAAGGTGAAATTGTCAATTATTTTCTTTCCGGGAAAAGTGACATTTTCCCCAAAGACCTGGAATGACTTGAGAAAACGCTGAAAATGAGATAATATATACAGAAGAACATATACAAGGAAGGTATCATAATGTTTTCATATACACAACTGCGAAGAGATTACCCGGAATTTATTTATCACGGGTATCAGATAAAAGAAGAAAAAGAGAGGATATGCCTGGAATATGATTTCGAAATCCCGGGCCTGTCCTCTTTTCATCCCACCTGGGAATTTCCCAAAAGAGATGAGGAGAATAGAAAGTATGCTGATGATAGTACGTTTCGTAAGCTGGCATTTTCCCTGGGTATGGTAGAGCTGATCAGCTACTGGAAGATCGCCTGCCCGCCGAAAGTGATCGTGGAAGCCGGGGCTTTGACGGCGGAGCAGATCCTGTGGTGGAAGGATCTGTATTTTAACGGACTGGGAGAATTTTACTATACAAATGGAATCAGTGAGAATCAGGAAGATTTTATGGAAATTGTTTCTGCAGGGCAGGAAATCAGCGCCGACGCTTTATCTGACCGCCGGCTGGAAGGATGCCTTGTGCCTGTCGGAGGAGGAAAGGATTCTGCCGTAACTCTTTCGCTTCTGAAAGGAGAAAAGGAGACAAACTGCTGTTATATTATCAATCCCAGGGGAGCGACACTGAAAACGGTAGAAAGAGCCGGCTATGGAGAAGCGCAGATGTGCTGTGTAAAGAGGACGCTGGATAAAAACATGCTGGAGCTGAATAAGCAGGGGTATCTGAACGGTCATACGCCTTTTTCGGCAATTGTGGCATTTTCTGCAACGATCGCAGCATATATGGAAGGGAAAAAATATATTGTCCTTTCCAATGAATCCAGTGCTAACGAAAGCACGGTGGAGGGAAGCACGGTAAATCACCAGTATTCCAAGAGTTTTCGTTTTGAGAAGGCATTTCATGACTATGAGGCAGAATATATCGGAAGCGGAACATATTACTTCAGTATGCTGCGCCCGTTAAGTGAGTTTCAGATTGCCGGGTATTTTGCAAAATGCCGGGAGTTTCACGATATTTTCCGAAGCTGCAATGCGGGGAGCAAAGAGGATAAATGGTGCGGGCACTGTCCGAAATGTCTCTTTGTGTGTCTGATTTTATCACCTTTCCTTTCCGGAGAAGAAATCATCCGCATTTTCGGAAGAGATATGCTGAATGATCCGGATATGACAGAAGATTTCCGCAAGCTTACAGGCATGGAAAAGGAGAAACCTTTTGAGTGTGTGGGAAGCAGAGACGAGGTGAATGCGGCAATTTCCCTGACTATTGACCGGATGATGGGGCAAGAGAAAGATCTGAAAAAACTGCCCGGACTTTTCCGTTATTACGTGCTGAATGGGCTGTACAGAGAAAACGATCCCGCGTCCGGAAGATTTTTCCGGTATTTCGATGAAGAAAATCTCCTTCCGGAGAGGTATCTTGAACTGGTAAGGAGAGAATGCACGAAAGGGGAAAGGTAACATGCTGGAAAAAATACGCCAGACCGTAGAAAATAAAAAAGTTCTGGTTCTTGGACTTGGAAGAGAGGGAAGATCCAGTCTGCGTATGATCCGGAAGGCAGGAGGATATAAGGAGCTGGCAGTGGCGGATCAGAACCCGGTGGAGGTGAAGGAATCCGGAGAAGAGAAGATTCCGGTCATATCGGGAACGCATTATATGGACAAGGAGCTCCTTGATTCCTATGATATTGTCTTTAAGACTCCGGGTATTGTTCTGCCGGAAAAAATAGAAAACTATAAGTGCCAGTTTGTGTCTCAGACCGGACTTTTTATCAGTAAATTCCGCAGTCAGATCGTGGGAATTACCGGGACAAAGGGAAAGAGCACCACATCCACTCTTTTGTATCATGTTTTGAAAGAGAACGGAGAGGACGTCGTGCTTGCAGGAAATATCGGTATCCCGGTGTTTGATATTGCGGAAGACATTACAGTGGGAGAGGTCATTGTACTGGAATTATCCTGCCATCAGCTGGAATATATCACTGTTTCTCCTCATATAGCGGTGCTTCTGAATCTTTATGAGGAGCATCTCGATCATTATGGAACGATGGCGGCGTATGTCCGGGCAAAACAGAATATCTATGCATGGCAGGAAAAGGAGGATCTCCTTTTCTGCAATATGGAATTTCTTCCCGGACATGAAGTGGAGGGGGCAGGCCCGGAAAGCGCCGGCGTGCCATGTAAAGGCGAAGTGATCTCGGCGGTTTTGATCCCCGAGGGAGAAAGTCCTTCCGGCAGAGGAGATATTGAAGTGGCTGGAAATGCAGTGCGCTACAGAGGCAGCGGTCTTCGCATTCCGGAACAGGGGATTTCCCTCATCGGTCAGCATAATTATTTTGATATTGCCATGGTTTATGGAATATGTAAGGAATTTTCTCTTACGGATGAACAGTTCCTGAAAGGGCTTCGCAGTTATCAAACCCTTCCCCACAGGCTTCAATATCTGGGGATAAAAGACGGAATCCGCTTTTATGACGATTCCATTTCCACAATCGGGGAAACGACGATCCAGGCGCTTGAGAGTATTAAAAACGCAGGAAGCATACTGATTGGCGGTATGGACAGAGGTGTGGATTATGATCAGCTGGAAGAATATCTTGCCGGCAGCAGTGTAAAACACATTATTCTGATGGAAGCAACAGGGAAACGGATCTACAGTGAAATAGAAGAGCGATATCCGACGCTTTTCGGAAGTGGAAAACTTTGTCTTGTAGATCACCTGAAAGATGCTGTGGAACTTGCGGGAAAGCTGGGAGAGGAAGGCAGCGCCTGCATACTCTCACCAGCGGCGGCAAGTTATGGAATCTTCAAAAATTTTGAAGAGCGGGGAGAAGTTTTTAAGAAATATGTTTTCGGTTAAAACTTTCTGTCTGCCATTGCCTTAATGGAAGAGGCATATTCGGAAGGTGTCATTCCGGTTACTTTTTTAAATTGCCGGGAAAAATAGTGAATAGATGTGTAGCCAAGCTGCTCGGAAATCTGCGTGAAATTCATTTTATTTGTGCGGATGAGCTGCTTGGCTGCATTGATTTTCATAAGAGAAAAATATTCAATGATGCCGAGGCTGCTTTGTTCCCGGAAAATTTTCTGCAGCTGTGAACGGCCGATCAGGTTTTCGCGGCAGATCTGTTCAATGGTAACATGGCTGCCCAGATGAGCCTCCAGATAGTCCACCACACGATTGAAAAGTTCAATATCGCTCCTCTTTTTGGTCGCTTTGAGAGGAAGAGGACGAAGGGAGCTTTTGGGCAGTATCATAGGGTTGGAGTACCGGCGGAGCATGTGGATGAGAAAATGCTCCAGGTAGAGGCGGATCATCTGCTGAGCGCCAAAAGCGTCAGGCTCTTTTGTAGGCATATTTTGCAGATAGGGATCATCCAGGCGGCAGTCAAAGCAGCGTCTTGCTTCAATGACGATATCGGCCAGGATCATCCGTTCTTTCTCATCGATCTGAAGGATACGGTTTCTGAAAAAATCCATGGCGGGATCCGTGCATCCAAAAGAAATAACGACCAGATTGGGTGCGATTCCCCGCGTTGCCTCTACGCTGTGGAATTCATTGGGCTGATGGAAGGCGATTTCGCCCCGTTTCAGGACAAACTGCCGATCTCCGCCCGTGACGGATACCTCCCCTTTATCTACACACACAAACTCCCAGAAATCATGGGTTTCCCCCGGAAATTTAAAATCACTCATATATTCAAAATAGTGAATGCTGTAGAGCTTTTCGATCGATATGGAATTTTTTAGTTTGATACCGTCATATGCCATAGAATATTGTTCTCCTGATTTTTTGTTTGCTTCCGTGCAGCGGCGTATAGCGCATTCGCTATACGAAAAACGAGCTCTCTCAAAGAGCCATGCAAGCTCGAGGCAGAGCCTCTCGCTCACGGGCATTCGCCCTATAGAACCTATAGAAATACAAGATACCAGCAGTGTCTGCAAGCAGCCTCTGCTGATCTCTTGTATTTCTGCATGGCTCTTTGCTTACGTGAACATTATACCCTGATTTTGTAAAAAAAGCAAAAAGAAAGTGCAGATTGTACAAATCAATTAAAAAATAGGATAAAGATTTTTTTGGCTCTTTATACTACAATAAGCGTAAATGTACAAAGGACAGCAGCGGACAGGCTGTGTAATTTTGGAAAGGAAATGAAAGTGATGAAAAAACCAGTTTTAGTAATTATGGCAGCAGGAATGGGAAGCAGATACGGCGGCTTAAAGCAGATCGATCCGGTAGACAAAGAAGGGCATATTATTATGGATTTTTCCATGTATGATGCGAAAAGAGCCGGATTTGAAAAGGTTGTCTTTATTATTAAGCATGAGATAGAAAAGGATTTCAAGGAGAATGTAGGAGAACGCATCAGTAAATATATGGATGTTGCCTATGCATATCAGGATATTCAGAATATTCCGGAAGGCTTTGAAGTGCCGGAAGGAAGAGTGAAACCATGGGGAACTGCCCATGCGGTATTAAGTGCGATCGATGAGATCGACGGACCGTTTGCGGTGATCAATGCTGACGACTATTACGGACGGGAAGCATTTGAACTGATCTATGATTATCTTGCATCTCATGAGGATGATGAGAAATATCGTTATACTATGGTGGGGTATGAACTGGGAAATACGGTTACAGATAACGGACATGTGGCCAGAGGTCTGTGCGACATGAATGAAAAGGGCGAGCTGACAGGTATTCATGAAAGAACCAGGATCGAGAAGAGAGAAGGCGGAATTGCCTATTCCGAGGATGAAGGAGCAACCTGGACATTCGTTCCGGCAGACACAACAGTTTCCATGAATATGTGGGGATTTACAGCCAGCATTTTGAAAGAGATCAAGGAAAGGTTCCCGGCGTTTTTAGAGGAAGGCCTGAAGAGCAATCCGATGAAGTGCGAATATTTCCTTCCTACTGTTGTCAGTGATCTGATCGGAGAAGGAAAAGCGACGGCAGCAGTCCTGAAATCCAGGGACAAGTGGTATGGAGTGACTTATAAAGAGGACAAGCCGGTTGTTATGGAAGCGATCCAGAGAATGAAGGATGAGGGAGTTTATCCGCAGCATCTCTGGGAGGAAGCATAAAACGCAATATTTTTATAGTTTTCACCATGATGTTTATAGTATTTATAAGATGTGATGATTATAATCAAAGTATAGTTGATCCATCAAAACATAGTCCGTATATGAGGAGGTAATTAAAATGAAAATATTGATCACAGGCGGTGCAGGATACATCGGAAGCCACACAGCCCTGGAACTTCTGAATGAAGGTTATGAGGTTGTTGTGTATGATAATCTCTGTAATTCCTCTAAAGAATCCCTGAAGCGTGTGGAAGAGCTTACAGGAAAAAGCGTTCAGTTTTATGAAGGAGATGTTCTGGACGCAGAAGCGTTAAAAGCTATGTTTGAGGCAGAGAAGATCGATGCAGTGATCCACTGTGCGGCCCTTAAGGCAGTAGGAGAATCTGTGCGCAAGCCTCTGGAGTATTATCAGAATAATATTACCGGAACTTTAACACTGATGAACGTAATGAGAGAAGTCGGCGTAAAGAATATCGTATTCAGTTCTTCTGCAACTGTATACGGAAGCCCGGAAGAAATGCCGATCACGGAGGCATGCCCGAAGGGACAGTGCACGAATCCGTACGGATGGACAAAATCCATGATGGAACAGATCATGACAGATTTGCAGAAAGCGGATCCGGAATGGAATGTGATCCTTCTTCGTTATTTCAATCCGGTGGGAGCGCACAAGAGCGGCCGTATCGGAGAGGATCCGAAAGGAATCCCCAACAACCTTATGCCGTATATTTCACAGGTGGCAGTAGGAAAACTGGAAAAACTGGGTGTATTTGGAGATGACTATGACACGCCGGACGGAACAGGAGTGCGTGATTATATTCATGTAGTTGATCTGGCAATCGGTCATGTGAAAGCCATCAATTATATTTTCACTAATCCGGGACTTGATGTGATCAACCTTGGAACAGGGCAGGGATATTCGGTTCTTGACATGGTAAAAGCATTTTCCAAAGCATGCGGGAAAGAGATTCCCTATGAGATCAAACCGCGCCGTGCAGGGGATATTGCAATGTGCTATGCAGATCCTGCAAAGGCGGCGAAGGTGCTTGGCTGGAAAGCGGAAAGAGGACTGGATGAAATGTGCGAAGACACATGGAGATGGCAGTCACAGAATCCTAACGGATACGAATCATAAAAGCAAGGAAGGGCTGCTGTTTCAAGAAAAGCAGATCGGGCTGAAAAGGGGGACGAAGATTTTCGGAAAATCTTTGTCCCCCTTCTTTCGTGCAAAAAAAACTGCCGGCATTTAAAATTCTTCCCTTTTACTGGCAAAAGTGGTATAATACAGTGTGCAGTTGTATTGTTTTTGAGGGATATAAATATGAAGAAGAAAGAAAAACAAAGTGTACGATTAAAAGGACAACTAAGAGTATACATGCAATGGCCGGCTGTTATGTCCATTTTGCTGATCGCAATGAATATATGGATCTATCGTCTTGATCGCAAGGCAGGGATGCTGATGTGTCTTTTTGTTGTGATCTATATTGTCATCGTGGGCGTAATGTATTTTTATAATAAGTCCCTTGTTATGAAAGACCTGGTGGAATTTGCAGCCCAGTATGGAATCGTACAGAATACTCTTTTGAAGAAACTGGCAGTACCATATGCTCTTCTTCTGGAAGATGGGAAGCTGATGTGGATGAATGATCAGTTCCGTGAGATACTGGGGGGCAAGCTGAAGGGAGAAAATGTCCTCAGTCGTTACATTCCGGAGCTGAACCGCAGCATTTTCCCGAAAGAAGAAAATCAGACGGTAGAGATGGAAGTCTATTATAAAGATAAAGAGTACCGGGCAGAACTTAGGAAGGTGCCTGTGGAAGGCTTCAGTAATTCAGAACAGCTTCTGGAAATGCCGGAAGAGAAGGAATATTTTATTGCGGTCTATCTCTCCGATGTGACAGAACTGAATACTGCTCTTCGTCAAAATGAAGAACAGCGGCTGGTAGCAGGTCTGATCTACATCGACAATTATGACGAGGTGATCGACAGTGTAGAGGAAGTGCGCCAGAGTCTTTTGGTAGCGCTGATCGACAGGAAGATCAACCAGTATATTGCCCGGCTTGACGGAATCGTAAAGAAGATGGAGACAGATAAATATTTTATCGTTATGAAAAAACAGTGCTTCAAGGAATTGGAAGCGGATCGTTTTTCTCTTCTTGAGGATGTAAAATCCGTAAATATCGGGAATAATATTCCGGCCACATTAAGTATCGGTCTCGGACTTAGCCAGACTGCTTACGTGCAGAGCTATACCTATGCCCGGGCAGCCATTGATCTGGCTCTGGCAAGAGGAGGAGATCAGGCGGTTATTAAGGACAGCAGCGGCATTACTTACTACGGAGGCAAACGGGAGCAGACCTCCAAAAATACGAGGGTAAAGGCCAGAGTAAAAGCAGAAGCACTCCGCGAATTTATTACTGTCAATGACACGATCCTTGTTATGGGGCATAAGATGATGGATATGGACTGCCTGGGAGCGGCAATTGGCATCTACCGCGCTGCGGCAGCTCTTGAAAAGAAAGCGCATATTGTAGTGGATAATATTTCCGCCTCTGTCCGCGTCATGTATGAGGAGTTTGTCAATCATCCCAATTATCCTGATGATATGTTTGTGACTTCCGGTGAGGCCAAGGAGATGATCGATGACAGTTCCATGGTGATCGTAGTGGATACCAACCGTCCCAAGATGACAGAATGTCCGGAACTTCTGACTATGACAAAGACTGTAGTTGTTTTTGATCATCACAGGCAGAGCAGTGATAATATTGAAAGTGCATTGTTGTCCTACATTGAGCCGTACGCATCGTCGGCGTGTGAGATGGTATCAGAAGTTCTGCAGTATATTGTAGATGATGTCAAAATACCGGCCATGGAAGCCAACAGTCTCTATGCAGGAATTATGATCGATACGAATAATTTTCTGAATAAGACAGGAGTCCGTACTTTTGAGGCGGCGGCCTTCTTAAGAAGGTGCGGCGCTGATATCCCGTTTATCCGGAAAATTCTTCGGGATGATCTGAAATCCTATCAGGCGAAAGCGCGGATCATCAGCGGAGCGGAAGTATATATGGATGATTTTGCAATTGCAACAGGAGAAAATCTTAAGATCGAAAGTCCGACAATTATTGGGGCTCAGGCAGCCAACGAACTGCTTGACATTGACGGAATTAAGGCGACGTTTGTGCTCACAGTGTATAACGGCAGGATCTATGTCAGCGCCCGCTCGATTGATGAGATAAACGTGCAGGTGATCATGGAGCGGCTTGGCGGCGGCGGTCATATGAACGCGTCAGGAGCCCAGTTTGATCATACGGATCTGGATGAAGCCGTGGCGGATCTGAAGAAAGTGCTTACTGAAATGAAAGAAAAAGGAGATATATAGATGAAAGTAATTTTATTGGAGGATGTAAAGTCTCTCGGGAAAAAAGGGGAGATTGTAGAGGTAAATGACGGATATGCAAGAAACTTTCTGCTGAAGACAAAAAAGGGAGCAGAGGCAAACAAAAGTAATATGAATGACCTGAAACTGCAGAAAGCAAATCAGGAGAAGATTGCACAGGAACAGCTGGATGCGGCAAAAGAACTTGGAAAGAAGCTGGAGGAAGGCAAGGTGACCATTTCCATTAAAACCGGAGACGGCGGCAAGGCTTTCGGATCTGTATCTTCCAAGGAAATTGCGTCGGCTGTGGAAGAGCAGATGGGACTGAAAGTGGATAAGAAAAAGATCCAGCTTAAGGAACAGCTGAAAACCCTGGGAACTCACATGGTTCCTGTAAAACTTCACGCGAAAGTGACTGTAGAGCTGAAAGTAAATGTAACAGAGGAGGCATAGAACGATGCCGGAGATGGAGGAAGCTCTCATTAAACGTGTACCGCCTCACAGCATAGAGGCGGAACAGTCTGTCGTAGGCGCCATGCTGATGGACAAGGATGCGATCATGACCGCTTCTGAAATCATCAGCGGCAAAGATTTTTATCAAACTTCATACGGCGTTATATTTGACTCTATGACAGAGCTTTTCAATGAAGGGAAGCCGGTGGACCTGATCACTCTTCAGGAGAGGCTGAAGGAAAAGGATGTACCGGATGAAATTTCCAGTCTGGAATTTGTCCGCGATCTGGTTGCCGCAGTTCCCACTTCAGCGAACGTTAAATATTATGCGGATATTGTGTTTGAAAAATCTATGCTCCGCAGGCTTATAAAGACAAATGAAGAGATTGCAAATTCCTGTTATGCAGGAAGCGATTCAATGGAAGCGATCCTGGAGACAGCGGAAAAGAGCATTTTCGAGCTGGCCCAGAAAAGAAGCACAGGAGATTATGTGCCCATCAAGCAGGTTGTCTTAAATGCCCTGGACCGGATCGAGAAGGCGGCAAAGACGAAGGGGACTGTTACCGGTATTCCTACCGGATTTCTGGATCTGGATTACAAGCTGTCAGGACTGCAGCCGTCGGACCTGATCCTTGTGGCAGCAAGGCCTTCTATGGGAAAGACAGCCTTTGTTTTGAATATCGCACAGCATGCGGCTTTTAAAAGCAATAAGACCGTAGCCATTTTCAGTTTGGAGATGTCCAAGGAGCAGCTGGTAAACCGATTGTTTTCCCTGGAGTCACAGGTGGATTCTCAGGCCCTTCGTACCGGAAACTTAAAGGACGATGACTGGGAAAAATTGATAGAAAGTGCGGGGATTATCGGAAAGTCCAACCTTATTATTGATGATACGCCGGGAATTTCCATTTCCGAATTAAGAAGCAAATGCAGGAAGTATAAGCTGGAGCAGGATCTTCACCTGATCATCATTGACTACCTGCAGCTGATGACCGGAAGAGTAGGCGGGCGTGCAGAGTCGCGTCAGCAGGAAATTTCTGATATTTCCAGATCCCTGAAGGGTGTGGCAAGGGAGCTGAATGTTCCCGTGATCGCATTATCACAGCTCAGCCGTGCGGTAGAGCAAAGGCCCGATCACAGACCGATGCTTTCCGACCTTAGAGAGTCGGGGGCCATTGAGCAGGACGCCGATGTGGTAATGTTTATTTACCGTGACGATTATTATAATAAAGATACAGAGACGCCTAATCAGGCGGAGATCATTATCGCAAAACAAAGAAACGGCCCCATAGGGACCGTTCATCTGGCATGGCTGCCGGATTACACGAAGTTTGCCAATTTATCCTGGCAGGAGTAGGCGTTTCAGCCGTTCTGCCGGTCCTGCTTTGGCAGCTTCTTTCCGAAAGGACTGCTGCTGGCGGATCAATTGATCCAGCCGTTTGAACTGTTCTTCTTCCTGCCGCTCTTTGGCATCCAGGAGGAAGGACAGTTCTTTTGTGATCATAGCTGTCAGCACTTCGTTATTATTTTCCAGCATACGCTTCATGCGGAGCTGTTCTCTGGTGCGTTTCATATCGGGAATGAGAGCTTTCAGCTCGTCAAATGGAACGCCCTGTTCATATAGCTCTTTAATACAATTGTATAGTTTGGTATCTTCTTTTGTTGCACTGCTTAATGTGTTAAGTGCGTTTCCCATATTCATACCCCCTTTGCAATTCCAAGTATAGCATGTACACAGTGAAGATATTGTCAAAAGGAGGATGTGCCCGGGGAATCTTAGTTACATATTCCGCCGGAAAATACAAAAAGAGACGAAAAAAAGACAGTCTGTCGAACCAGCCTGTCTTTTTTGATTTCTTTTTTGTTTTTATGTTTCCAGAGATGAATTAGCCCTGGGAAATTGCTCCTGTTGGACACTGAGCTGCACAAGCTCCGCAGTCAACACAAGCGTCTGCATCAATTTCATAGTGGTCAGCGCCCTGAGAAATAGCTCCTACTGGACATTCTGCTTCGCAAGCTCCACAGCTTACACATTCATCACTAATTACATGTGCCATTGGTATATCCTCCTTTATCATTATAGAACATAAGTCTACTTGGTTTATACATATCATAATACAAAAAAAACAAATATACAAGAGAAAAAGATGTTCTAAATTTAGGACAAGAAATTGAATGTCATTTTCAACTTTTAGCCTTTTTGTAGGCGGATAAAATAATGTGTTTTGCCATAGCCGCTTCTTCCCTGGTGGCTTCCCTGGTATTTTCCAATGGGTAGGAAAGATGTAGGGTTTTATATTTTATTTTTCCCATGGAATGATAGGGAAGCACATCCAGGGCTTTCACGTTATTTAAAGTCCCCATAAACGCTCCAAGCTGTTCCAGATATTCCCGGAACAGTGTAATGCCGGGGACGACAACGTGACGGATCCATACAGGGACACCCCGTTCATCCAGATATTTGGCAAAAGCCAGAATCTGGCGGTTGGAATGTCCGGTCAGAATCTGATGCTGTCTGTCATCTATATGCTTGATATCCAGAAGGATGAGATCAGTCATGGATAAAAGTTCATCCAGCCGTTTCATAAAGGCATCATTGTGAGGATTAAACATGATTCCCGAAGAATCGATGCAGGTGTGGATGCCGTGTTTCTTTAGATCACGGAAAACCTCGATCAGAAAATCCATCTGCATCATGGGCTCCCCTCCGGTGACAGTCACTCCTCCATTTCTGTAGAAAGGAAGATTGGAATAAAAGCCTTCCAGAACTTCCTGGACAGTCATTTCCGTTCCTTTTCCATACTCCCATGTATCCGGATTATGACAGTACTGACACCGCATGGGACAGCCCTGAAGGAAGATCACATAACGGATCCCGGGACCGTCCACAGTGCCGCAGCTTTCTATTGAATGCACAAAACCTTTCATAGCTTAAAGATTTTCGTGGAATGTCCTGGCAATAACGTCATCCTGCTGCTCTTTCGTCAGTTTGATGAAGTTTACGGCATATCCCGATACACGGACAGTGAGCTGCGGATATTTTTCAGGGTGCTTCTGGGCATCCAGAAGAGTTTCCTTTGTGAATACATTTACATTCAGATGGTGTCCGCCCTGTTCAACATAGCCGTCTAACATGGATACAAGATTATCTACCTGCTGTTTATTTACTGTCATAATGATTCTCCTTTCTATTTACAATACCAGTTAAATTACTCGCGGTCAATGCTCTCTTCGATATTTGGAATATTGCACGCCATATTTCCGCACTCTGCCTCCAGCCTGTCAAGATCCAGATCCCCGGCAAAGATCATGTCGTCCTTTCCGAGCGCTCCCGGAATGATGGAGAAGGTATTTGAGATACCATCCTGTGCATGGCGGAATGGGATCTTTGCAACAGAGGCAAGAGAAGCCAAAGCCCCGTGAGTGTCTCTTTGATGCATCGGGTTTGCACCCGGCGCAAGAGGCTCGCCCTGTTTTCTGCCATCCGGTGTATTTCCGGTCTTTTTACCGTAAACAACATTGGATGTGATGGTGAGGATAGACATAGTAGGAATGGAATGACGGTAGGTGTGATGCTTGCGGATCTTATCCATGAAGTTTCGGACAAGCTCTACTGCGATTTCATCTACGCGGTCGTCATTGTTTCCGTATTTCGGGAAATCACCTTCTACTTCGTAATCAACCACCAGACCATCCTCATCACGTACAGCCTTTACTTTGGCATATTTGATGGCGGACAGGGAATCGGCCACAACAGAAAGGCCGGCGATACCGGTTGCAAAGTAACGTTTCACTTCTCTGTCGTGAAGGGCCATCTGAAGCCTTTCATAGCAGTATTTGTCATGCATATAGTGAATGACGTTCAGTGTGTTGACATACAGGCCTGCCAGCCATTCCATCATATCGTCAAACTTCTGCATGACATCATCGTAATCCAGATATTCTGTTTCTACCGGGCGGTATCTCGGACCCACCTGTACCTTCAGCCGTTCGTCCATACCGCCGTTGATAGCGTACAGGAGGCATTTTGCCAGGTTGGCTCTGGCTCCGAAGAACTGCATTTCCTTTCCGACACGCATAGAAGATACACAGCATGCGATCGCATAGTCATCTCCATGGGTAGCACGCATCAGATCATCATTTTCATATTGAATGGAAGAAGATTTGATAGACATCTTCGCACAGTATTCTTTAAAAGCCCGTGGCAGCCTCGTAGACCATAATACGGTCAGGTTCGGTTCCGGAGCGGTTCCCAGGTTGTCCAGTGTATGGAGATACCGGAAGGAAGTACGCGTCACGAGCGGCCGTCCGTCGATGCCCACTCCTCCGATGGATTCAGTCACCCAGGTCGGGTCTCCGGAGAAAAGGGAATTGTATTCCGGAGTACGGGCAAATTTTACCAGGCGAAGCTTCATAATAAAGTGATCGATATACTCCTGCGCCTGTTCTTCCGTGATAAGTCCGCGGTCAAGATCTCTTTGAATATAGATGTCGAGGAAGGTAGAGGTGCGGCCCAGACTCATGGCAGCGCCGTTCTGCTCTTTGACGGCTGCCAGGTAGCCGAAGTAGAGCCACTGAATTGCCTCTTTGGCATTTTTGGCCGGCTTACTGATATCGAATCCGTAAATCTCTCCCAATTCTTTCAATTCGCCAAGGGCCCGGATCTGTTCTGCCAGTTCTTCTCTTAAACGGATGTTATCTCCGGTCATACGGACAAGGGAGGTGGCAAGCTGCTGCTTTTTGTCCTCGATCAGCCAGTCAGTTCCGTACAGAGCTACGCGGCGGTAATCGCCGATGATGCGTCCGCGTCCGTAAGCGTCCGGAAGACCTGTGATGATCGCTGACTTTCTGGCAAGGCGCATCTCCGGCGTGTAGACGTCAAATACCCCTTGATTGTGAGTTTTCCTGTATTTGGTAAAGATATCCACCACTTCAGGATCTACTTCGTATCCATTCTCGTGGCATGCATTCTGTGCCATACGGATTCCTCCGAAAGGCTGCAGGGAACGCTTGAAAGGTTTGTCTGTCTGGAAGCCTACGATCTGTTCCAGGTCTTTGTTGAGATAGCCCGGTCCGTGTGAAGTAATGCTGGAGATGATCTTCGTATCCATATCAAGGACACCTCCTGCCTCACGCTCCTTTTTAGACAGATCCATAACCTGCTCCCAAAGTTTTCTGGTGGCCTCTGTGGGGCCTGCAAGAAAAGCTTCATCTCCCTCATAGGGAGTATAATTATTCTGAATGAAGTCGCGCACATTGACGGATGTACGGTTCCATCTGCCGGGGCGGAAGCCGTCCCAGCTTTCAGAGATCCAATGTTTTTCCATAAAAGGTTCCTCCTTAAATGAGCTGTTTGATCAATTACCAACCGGTCAAACCTGATACAGACCGGTTGAGATTATTATATGAGAACGAATATCATTTAGTCAATAAGAATATTGTACTAAATTGAATACAGTATACAAAAATAATAGAAAGTTCTCAGTAAAATTTAAGAAAAATTTTTTACATTTTCCCGCTGTTTTGGTGTATAGTGTTTGTAGTTACGTAAAAAATATGATGCAGGGAGAGGAAAGTAATGTGTAAAAAGTGGAAATTATCAGCAATCGTATTAAGCACAGCTTTACTTTTTTGCAGCTGCGCTGTTCAGTCCAATGACGGAGAAGAGCGGGAAACAACCGTTAATAAAACAGAAGAAAAAGTGGACAAAGAAAAGATCAGACTGGATGCCCTGAATCCGACAGCCTATGGAAATGTAGAAGGGCTGAATCTGGAGCCGGGAACGTATTTTTCCCTGCTCGGCAAGGCTGCCTCGGGAGATTATTGGGATAACGTACAAGAAGGGGCACAGCAGGCCGTGGATGATATAAATGAAGCGCTTGGATATAAAGGGGACGATAAGGTACGTATGGTATACAGCGGCCCCAGTGAGAATGGAAACGTAGATGAACAGGTGAACATCCTGGATGAAGAGCTGGCAAGATATCCTGCCGCAGTAGCGATTTCGATCATTGATTCACAGTCATGTGATGTCCAGTTTGACCTGGCGGCAGAGAACGGGATTCCTGTTGTAACCTTTGATTCAGGCAGCAACTATCAGAATATCATGGCAAGAATCAGCACAAACAATACAGCGGCAGCAGAGGAGGCGGCCGTACATATGGCAGAAGCGCTGGAGAACAAAGGAGAAGTCATGGTCTTTGTCCATGATTCCAGATCTATTACCGCAAAAGAGAGAGAAGAAGCTTTTGTCAATAAGATAAAGAATGATTATCCGGAGATGGAAGTGAAAAACATTTATTATCTGGAAGATTTGGATAGTCTGAAGCAGACTATGGCAGATGAGATAAATGGAGGAACTTATGCAAAGGCAGGAGAAGAGGCCAGAGTGAATGAGGATCCGGAAACGCAGGTTCAGGCAGCTGATATCACAGATGACGAACTGATGGATTATACTTTTGCAAAGAATCCGGATGTAAAAGGGATATATGGTACAAGCGGAAATGCAGTCATGACAGCGGTAGAGCAGTCCGCCCGTCTGGAAAAAGATGTGAAGATTGTAGGCTTTGACGCTACCGAAGAAGAGGTTCAGGCTTTGCAGGACGGCAGTATATACGGACTTGTAGCTCAGAATCCTTACGGAATGGGATATGCAGCCATTGTGGCAAGCGCCCGTTCTATTCTGGATATGGGAAATGAAGCGGAAATCGATTCCGGATACGTCTGGGTAGACGCAGATAACATGGAGGAAGGCGAAATAGCAGCTATGCTGTACTAATTTGCTTTCTTGGGAAGAGAGAAGATAAACTCGGTTCCCACACCTTCAGTACTGATGACATTAATATTTTCACCATGGGCCTGGAGAGCTTCCTTAACAATGGCGAGCCCCAGGCCTGTGCCTTTTTTGTCCTTTCCGCGGGAGTTGTCGGTTTTATAGAAGCGCTCCCAGATTTTATTCAGGGCATCTCTTGGAATCCCTATCCCGTAATCTTTTACAGAAATGTGGATCCGGTCGCCGCGATCGGTTGTCTCTACAATGACGGTGGACTCCGGCTCGCTGAATTTAATGGCGTTGTCGATCAGATTATAGAGAACCTGCTGGATCTTACGTTTATCTGCATAGACATTCACATGTTTTGTGGCGAGAACAAGCTCGATAGAAATTTTTTTGTGGGTGCATGTTCCCTCGAAAGAGGCGGCCGTATTTTTAATGACTTCGTGAATATCAAAATTTTCCCTGTTTAAAAGAAGGTTATTTGTGTCAAATTCATTCAATGTGAGGAGATCCTGTGTCAGATCCGTCAGACGTTCTGTTTCAAAGAGAATGATCTTCAGGTACTTTTCCTGCATTTCGGGCGGAATCGTTCCATCTGTCATGGCTTCCACATAACCTTTAATGGATGTAAGCGGAGATCGGAAATCATGGGATACATTAGCGACAAACTTTTTCTGATAATCTTCCATATCTTTGAGTTGTGATGACATATAGTTTAAAGAGGCGGACAGGTATCCCATTTCATCTTCCGTGGTGACAGGAATCTCGTAGTCCAGATTTCCCGAGGCATACTGAGTCGCCGCCTCTGTGATCTTGCGCAAGGGACGGTATACGAGAACCTGAAAGGCCAGCAGTACAATAAAAGAGAGAAGGTAAATGATGATGACAGTAATGTATACAAACTGCATCAGCATGTCTCTCGACTGGGTGATATCTGATACGAATTTGTGGATCAGAAGATATCCGTCTGTGGAAAAACCGCGGATCACCGGGACCATGACCGTAAGAACGGATTCTGAAAAGTAGCCATGATAATTTCCCTCCTGATAAGTAGAACTTCCGTTTTCGGCCGGGTTGAAATTTTCAATCGCAGAGGGGGCGGATGGATAGATATCCGGATGGGCAGAAAACAAAAGAGTACCTTCCCGATCTACCAGCCAGACAGAAGCGTCTGTGTAAGAACTCATTCCCTCCAGCTGCATACGAACTTCAGAAGAAGATAAGAATTCGTTGAAATAATCCGGAAGATAATCATTGGCAAAGACAGTAGCTTCGGAATACAGTCTGCTGGCAGCAGATTCCTTGAGACTTGTGTAAGTCAGACTGGAAGTCAATGTGGCAGCAGTGAAAAGGGCCAGAAAGCCAAACACAATATAAATAACAATAAATTTCAGATATAGTGTGCTGTTAAGCGGAAGGGTAGCCTTCCGCTGATTTTGTTTAGAACGGTGAAAGATCATGACTGTTCTCCATAGAAGATTTATTTCATAAAAGATTTACTTAGCCGTTACTTTACTTCAAATTTATAGCCGATTCCCCATACTGTGCTAAGACTCCAGGATGGATGATCCTTGATCTTTTCACGGAGCCGTTTGATATGGACATCTACTGTTCTTGTGTCGCCGATGTATTCATAGCCCCAGATCTGATCCAGAAGCTGTTCTCTTGTAAATACCTGATTGGGCGAGGAGGCAAGGAAATAGAGAAGCTCCAGCTCTTTGGGAGGCATATCCACATTTTTGCCGTCTACAAGAACAGAATAGTTTGTAAGATTGATCGCGATACCGGGGTATTCCACGTATTTCCCACGATCTTTTTCCGGTTCCTCTGTCTTGACAGGATGATACCGCCGAAGGACAGCCTTCACACGAGCCACCAGTTCTTTGGAGTCGAATGGTTTCAGAATATAGTCGTCGGCACCCAGTTCCAGCCCCAGAACCTTGTCAAAAACCTCACCTTTTGCGGAAAGCATGATGATAGGCGTCTGAGAACGGCTGCGGATTTCCCGGCACACCTGATAGCCGTCAATACCGGGCAGCATCAGATCAAGGAGAATCAGATTAGGCTGATAAAGATCAAAGGTTTTTAATGCTTCTTCTCCGTCGTGGACCATCATTGTGTCAAAACATTCCTTTGTCAGATACAGCGAAATCAGTTCAGCAATATTTTCGTCATCGTCTACAATTAAGATTTTCTGTTTCGTTACCATAGTTCTCCCCCTGGTTACTTGAATTCTACAATAGTTACGCCGGCATCTCCCTCGCCGAAAGCGGCAAGGTGATAATTTTTCACATGTTTTTGACGGCGAAGATAATTATGGATTCCATTGCGGAGCGCTCCGGTTCCTTTGCCGTGAACGATCCGCACCTGGTTAATATGCGCAAGGTAAGCGTCATCCAGATATTTATCCAGTTTGGCAATCGCCTCATCCACTGTATTTCCCAGAAGATTGATCTCCGGGCTGACAGAAAGGGATTTGCCCATCTTCATTTTGCCCTGGGATGTATTACGTCTGTTCTTGGCAGCAGTATATACCGGCTTTTCCTCAATGATCTCCAGATCGGAAATATTAACCTGCGAGCGGAGTATTCCCATTTGCACTGTTACATTTCCGCGGGAATCGGGAAGAGAGGTAACAGTACCGTTTAAGTTCATGCTGAGGACACGGACAGATTCCCCTAATTTGAAATCGCCTGGTTTGTGAACCTTGGCAGGCTTCCTTGTCTGCAGGGAATTTCCGGACTCTGATGCGGCGATCTTGCGGCGGAGGCGTTCCCTTTCTTTCTCCATCTCGGAGGCGGAAATGTTTTCCTTGCCGAAACGCCGGAAATTTTTCATTGTTTCATCGGCCACATCCTTGGCTTCCTGCAGGATAGTGCGGGCCTTTTCGTTGGCTTCATTGATGATGCGTTCCCGCTGCGCATCCAGTTTTTCCTGTTTTTGTTTCGCTTCGGATTTCAGTTTTTCCAGCTCCCGCTTGTAAGCGGCAATCTCCTCCTGCTCCCGGGCAATGGTGCGCCGGCTCTGTTCCAGATTGCTTAAAATGTCCTCAAAGGATTCATCCTGGGAGGAAAGCTGACGGCGGGCGTCCTCAATAATGTAGTCGGGAAGCCCCAGTTTGCTGGAAATGGCAAAGGCGTTGCTCTTGCCGGGAATACCGATCAAAAGACGATAAGTGGGACGGAGAGTTTCCACATCAAATTCACAGGAGGCGTTTTCCACGCCCTTCTCCGCAAGGGCAAATACCTTCAGCTCACTGTAATGGGTGGTTGCCATGGTGCGGATTCCCTGCCGATGAAGATGACTTAGGATGGCAATGGCAAGAGCTGCACCTTCTGTAGGGTCTGTTCCGGCGCCCAGCTCGTCGAAGAGGACGAGAGAAGACGGGGTGACCTTTTTCAGGAAGGAGACAATATTTGTCATATGAGACGAGAAGGTACTTAAGCTCTGCTCAATACTCTGCTCATCTCCGATATCTGCATAGACATTTTCAAAAACACCCAGTTCAGAGCGGTCCAGGGCGGGAATATGAAGTCCGGCCTGTCCCATAAGGGTGAAAAGTCCCACTGTCTTCAGGGAGACAGTTTTTCCCCCGGTGTTGGGACCGGTAATGATCAGAAGATCAAAGGTATCCCCCAGCGTCACGGTGATGGGAACTACCTTTTTCCGGTCAAGGAGAGGATGGCGGCCCTCACGTATATGGATGCGCCGGTCCTGATTGAAGACCGGACGGCTTGCGTTCATGGATAGTGCAAGACTCCCCTTTGCGAAAATAAAATCAAGGGTAGTCATGATCTGGTAATCGGCGCGTATGGCATCGATGTGCTCGGCGGCAGCGGCGCTAAGAGACGCCAGGATCACCTGGATTTCCTCCTGTTCCTTGCCGTACAGCTCCTTTAGGTCGTTATTCAGCTTTACAACAGACATTGGTTCGATGAAAAGGGTGGATCCGGTGGCCGACTGGTCGTGGATCATACCGGGAACCTGGCTTCTGTATTCTGCTTTGACAGGGATGCAGTAACGGTCTCCCCGCATGGTGATCAATGCGTCCTGAAGATAACTGCGCATGGAACCATTTACAAGGGAGGTGAGGGTGGAATGGATCCGGTCATTTGCAAGGCCGATCTGCCGGCGTATCTGCTTCAGGGCAGGGCTTGCATCGTCGCTGATCTCCTCCTCGCTGATGATGCACCGTTCAATCTCGGACGACAGAACGGTAAGGGGTTCGATCTGTTCAAAATACGGATCCAGACAATCTGCAAGATCGTCCGTTGTCTCGTGGCGTCCGTAGGATTTCGCGCGGTTTGCAGCCGAGAGAAGCTTGCAGATGCGCAGCAGTTCTCCGGCTCCTAAAGTTCCGCCGATTTCCAGGCGCTTCAGAGAGTCGGATACAGGATAACAGCCGCTAAGAGAAAGTTTTCCTTTGCGGACGATCCTTGAAAAAGCGGCTTCTGTTTCCGCCTGTGCTGTTTCGATGGCAGTTAAGTCGGCAGACGGTTTTAAAGCCCGGCAGGCGCGTTCGCCTCCGGGACAGGTGGCCTGTTGTGCCAGAAGTTCGATGATTTTGTTGTATTCAAGTTTATTCAGTGTTTTTTGATTCATATATATTCACCTGGTTGTTGGATTGTTGTTTGTGTAGTGTGCCCGGTGGCTTTGTGAAAGACAAGTCCCCGCAAAGAGCCATGCGAGCTCGAGACAGAAGTCTCTCGCTCACGGGCATTCGCCCTAAGAAAGACAAGTCTCCGCAAAGAGCCATGTGAGCTCGAGACAGAAGTCTCTCGCTCACGGGCATTCGCCCTAAGAAAGACAAGTCTCCGCAAAGAGCCATGCGAGCTCGAGACAAAAGTCTCTCGCTCACGGGCATTCGCCCTAAGAAAGACAAGCCCCCGCAAAGAGCCATGCGAGCTCGGGACAGAAGTCTCTCGCTCACGGGCATTCGCCCTAAGAAAGACAAGCCCCCGCAAAGAGCCATGCGAGCTCGAGACAGAAGTCTCTCGCTCACGGGCATTCGCCCTATAGAAATACAAGATACCAGCAGTGTCTGCAAGCAGCCCCTGCTGATCTCTTGTATTTCTGCATGGCTCTTTGCTTACGTGGACATTATACCCCATTTGAGGGGGAAAGGAAAGGATAAATGTTGAACATTGCGGGGCGATATTGTATACTAAAAAAAGGATTGTACGAGGAGAAGATGCGTCATGGGATATCAGGAAGAACCTGAAGAAAAGAAGGATGATTATGCTTTCCTTCAGGAAACGATTAAGGATGAAAATGGCGGACATAACAAGCTCCGGAATATCGTTTTAAAGTATGCAGGCCTTGGCCTTGTTTTTGGCCTTGCGGCATGCATAGGATTTTGTGCGCTCAAACCCTGGGCAGAGGAAAAATTTGCCGGCAATCCGCAGAAAATTACAATTCCTGAAGAGGAAGAAGAAGAGACAGAAGCAGAAGGGCAGGGAGAAACGCAGGAGGCGCAGACTCTGACAGTTGAAGACTATGAGGAAATGAATCGGGCTCTTATAAATATAGGAAATACTGTAAACCGCAGCATCGTGGAGATCAGGGCAGAAGAGAGCGGTAAAGAGTCGGATGAGGAACCGGCGGTATCCAGTGCAGCAGGAGTACTCTTTGAAGATAATGGGACAGAACTTCTTATTTTGGGAAGCAGCAGAGTATTAAGCGGCGGTGCAAATATCACGGTCAAACTGGCGGACGGGAAGACTTATCCGGCAAGCCTGAAAAAGAGAGACGATAATCTGGGTATTGCGGTTCTGGCTGTAGCCAAAAATACAGTGTCTGAATCTGCATGGAATCAGATTCAGATTGCTACATTGGGAAGTTCCAATAGTATTTTGAAAGGTGAGGTAATCCTTGCTTTGGGAAGTCCATTCGGTTATTACGGGGGAATGGGGATCGGCATTGCGGCTTCTACTGCAAATAGAGTAATGAAGTATGATGGGCAATATGATCTCATTTGCACAGATATCCCGTCTTCACAGGCAGGGACAGGTATTTTGGCTGATACGGACGGACAGATCGTTGGAATCATAGATCAGACGCTTTTGGATGAAGAAGGGCAGGGGCAGGTCATCGCCTATGGCATTTCTGATCTGAAAAAAGCCGTTGAATTTCTGTCGAATAATAAAGCCGTTCCTTATCTTGGAATCTTAAGCGTGACAGTAACAGAGGATCTTGCAGAACAGCAGGGGCTTCCGGAAGGAATTTATGTGCAGGAAGTTGCAGCGGATTCTCCGGCCATGAAGGCAGGGATTCAAAGCGGGGATGTGATCACCCGCATTGGAAAAACCAGTATTTCCACGCTGAGTGGATATACGAATGCCCTGATGGAACTGGATGCTGGAAAAGAAATTAAAGTAGAAGGAAAAAGACAGGGAAACGGCGGTTACGTGGACATTGATTTTACAGTGGCCATAGGAAGTAAAGAATAACAAAAATCAGACTAGAAAGAGGCAGCTATATGAGATATATCAATACTCTCTGCGAGGGAGAGACAATTCGGAACATTTATCTTTGCAAAGGAAAACGTTCTGCAGAAACAAGAAACGGGAAACCATATGACAATCTGATCCTACAGGACAAGACAGGAACACTGGACGGGAAGGTCTGGGATCCAAATTCCGGAGGAATCGCAGATTATGATGAAATGGATTTTATTGAAGTGTATGGAGAGATCATCAGCTATAACAATGCGCTTCAGATGAATATTAAACAGATACGGAAGGCATATGAAGACGAATACAACGCCGCTGATTATATGCCGACAACCGAGAAAAATCCGGAGAGTATGTATCAGGAACTACTGGCGTACGGCAAACAGATTAAAAATCCATATCTTCGTCAGGTGATAGAATATTATTTTGAAAAAGACGAAAAATTTATTAAAAAGTTTAAAGCACATTCGGCAGCCAAAAGCGTACATCACGGATTTTCCGGAGGCCTTTTGGAACATACATTAAGTGTCGTGAAATTCTGCGAGTACATGGCAGGTGCATATCCGATCCTCAACCGGGATCTGCTCTATACGGCAGCAATGTGCCACGATATTGGGAAAATGAAAGAACTTTCCCCCTTTCCGACAAACGATTATACCGACGATGGTCAGCTTCTCGGACATATTGTGATCGGCGTGGAAATGATCAGCGACGCAATCAGAGAAATACCGGACTTTCCGGAAAAATTGGCAAATGAACTGAAACACTGCGTTATCGCTCATCACGGCGAATTGGAATACGGTTCACCGAAAAAGCCGGCTCTGGCAGAGGCGATGGCGCTTCACTTCGCAGACTGCACAGACGCAAAAATGCAGACACTGACAGAAATCTTCAAAGACAAAAACAGCAAAGACTGGCTGGGATATAATCGCCTGTTCGAGACAAACCTGCGGAAAACATCGATATAAATGTGAATAAACTGTTAACGGGGACGTAGTAAACTTCAAAAGTACTACGTCCCAAATTGATATTAATGGTGGGTATTTTTGTAAAAATGGAGTATTTTTATGCAGAAAAATGATATTGTTACAGTAGAAATCAAGGATATTGGCATTGGAGGAGAGGGAATCGGAAAGGTAGATGGATATACTCTGTTCATTAAAGACGCCATAGTTGGCGATGTGGTGGAAGCCAAAATTATGAAAGCTAAGAAAAATTATGGATATGCAAAATTAATGAATATTATTCAATCATCTGATGAACGAATTTCGGCAAGGTGTCCAGTGGCACGTCAATGTGGAGGATGCCAGATCCAGGAAATGAGCTATGACAGCCAGCTTGCCTTTAAACATGAAAAAGTCCGCAACAATCTGATTCGCCTTGGCGATATCAGCCCCGAAATGCTGGACAAAGTGATGGAGCCCATATGTGGCATGGAGCAGCCGTTTCGATACCGAAATAAGGCGCAGTTCCCCATTGGAAGGACGAGGGACGGGAAACTGACAGCAGGATTCTATGCAGGGCGAACCCATTCGATCATACCGGTACCTGATGGCGACTGTGCACTCGGTGCGGAAGAGAATCGAGAAGTACTTCAGATAATTTTGACCTTCATGGAAAAGTACAAAGTGGAAGCCTACAATGAAGAAACGCATACGGGATTGGTGCGTCATGTCCTGATCCGAAAAGGCTTTACAACAAAAGAAATGATGGTCTGTCTTGTGATTAACGGAAAAACTCTGCCGCACAGTGATGAACTGGTCGGGCAGCTTAGCCAGATTGAGGGAATGACGAGCATTTCATATAGTGTGAATGAGGAAAAAACAAATGTCATTATGGGAAGCTGTATAAAAACAATCTGGGGCAAAGACTATATTACGGATTACATTGGAAATGTAAAATATCAGATTTCTCCCCTGTCTTTTTATCAGGTGAATCCAATACAGACAGAAAAGCTCTATGGGACAGCCTTGGAGTATGCGGGCCTTACCGGAAAAGAAACGGTATGGGATCTATACTGCGGAATCGGGACAATTTCTTTGTTCCTTGCACAAAAGGCAAAGCAGGTATATGGAGTTGAAATTGTACCGCAGGCTATTGATGATGCGAAAAATAATGCCGGGATAAATAGCATTGATAATGCAGACTTTTATGTTGGAAAAGCGGAAGACGTTCTTCCTGAAAAATATGAAAAAGAGGGAATTTACGCAGATGTAATTGTAGTGGATCCCCCAAGAAAAGGATGCGAGGAAACGGTATTAAACACTATGGTAAAAATGCAGCCTGACCGAATTGTATATGTAAGCTGTGATTCCGCGACACTTGCAAGGGATGTGAAGTATTTAAAGGAAAGAGGATATGAACTGGAGAGAGTCCGGGCGGTGGATATGTTTCCGCAGACGGTGCATGTGGAGACGGTTGTTCGGCTGACGAGGAAAGCCCAGTAAATCAAGGACTTCTTCCGATTCTGGGTAAAAAGACTGTGTGTTTCTGTTTCCGCAGAATGGATATGGGGGAATTGCTTTACCCAGGGGGATAGACCACAGAGTACAGGTGATATACTTTTTTCATATTGTTGGGGAAAAAATGGAGGTGAGATGGAGTGAACCAAGATCCTTTTAAAGAATATATCAGAGAGTCAGAACCGGATAAACGGGATAAAGGGTATGCATGGCATACTGCCATTGGCCTTCAGGCTGTTGATGGTCTGAAAACATCTGAATATCTGGTGCATACAGCTGTCCGTAATATTGAGGGGGAGATATCCTTTGAAGAGGCAAATGCGCTTCTGTATGACTATTATAAAGAGAATCCTGCCCGCAATGCGGCAGATCGCACAGAGGAGGCTGATAAGGTCTCTGTCAGAATTGCGGAGCTTCTTTCAGAGAAAGCGTTCAGCTTCACGCCAAATCAATATCTTTCTATTCACAAGAAGCTGTTTAACGGCATCTATCCTCATGCAGGGTGTATCCGGGATTACAATATCACGAAGAAAGAGTGGGTGCTTGATGGAGCAACTGTACTCTATGGCAGTGCCACAGAGCTGAGGGCGACTCTGGATTATGATTTTTCAGAAGAAAGAAACTTCTCTTATCAAAATCTTTCCATGGATGAGATCATTCGTCATCTTGCGATATTTATTTCAAAATTATGGCAGATTCATGTGTTCGAAGAGGGGAATACCAGAACTACGGCAGTGTTCTTTATCAAATATTTGAAGACGCTTGGTTTTGACGTAACAAATGATATTTTTGCAGAGAATGCGTGGTACTTTCGTAATGCCCTTGTTCGAGCCAACTATAATGATCTGAAAAATGGTATACACGAGACGACAGAATTTCTGGAGGTGTTTTTAAGAAATCTTTTGTTGGATGAAAATCATCCGCTTCATAATCGGACATTGCATATCAGTGGTAATTTCAAGGACATAGAAAAACCGGACATTGAAACCGCAAAACCGGACATTGGAGAATCAAAACCGGACATTGGAGAATTGTTTCACCCCAAAACGGCAAGATATATCTTAAAGCTTCGCGAGGCATTTCCTGGTCAGGAGATCTTTGGACGTTCGGATGTGATGAAGGTAATTGACATTAAGGCCTCCAGAGCATCAGAATTTTTGAAGGAACTGGTAAAGCATGAAGTCATTGTGCCTGTATCCGGTCATGGAAAAGGAAAATACAGATTCAGATAACGGCGAAGTTGAGACAATGAGCTTATTCCGCTTCTCACCTCAAAGGCGCAATATACCCCATTTGAAACGCCTTGGCAACCGCTTCGATGGAAGAAGTCACGCCCAGTTTTTCATAAATGTGCTGTAAATGATTGGAAAGTGTCCGTTCGCTGATATAGAGTTCTTTTGCGATGTCTTTACGCTTTTTCCCGGAGGAAATTAATTGCAGGATCTGTTTTTCCGTGCTGGTCAGCTCTTCGATAACCGGCTCGTTTTCGTCCGGCGGAAAGCAGGAACGGCCATGATAAACTGCGAGGATAGAATCCAGTAGTTTATCAGGATTTATATTTTTGTTAAGAAATCCGGATATTCCGGATTTTTTTGCTTCGTGGCGGTAAACGGGAAGGTCATAGCCGGTAAGTATGATGATCTTTAAATCCGGAATGGCTTTTAATAAGCGGCGGGCCAGCGACAGTCCGTCGTTTTCGCTTAATTTTCCCAGGTTGATGTCCATCAGGACAATGTCAATACGTTCACGGAGCACAAGATCTGCCAGGGATTCTGTTTCCTGTGTGATGATGAAATGCTCGATCTCGGAATATTCTTCTAATGCGATCGCCAGACTTTTGGCGAAAAGGGCATGATCGTCAACTAACAAAATATTGATAAGAAACATCTCCTTTCATTAAAAATGAAATCTCGATCCGGACGCCATGAGGGCTATTGTCGGAAATAGACATGGTTCCGTTTAAGTCCGAAATCTGTTCTTTTATGGAAAAAATTCCTTTATGCCAAAGTGGGCTGTTGGTTTCGAATTTCTCGTTCAGAGGATTTTCGCTCCCGTTATCACAGACGCTGAGATTTACGGTATCCTTTTCCGAAGAAACGGTGATCCATGCGTGAGTTCCGTCGGAATGCTTGTAGATAATGGTTAAAAGTTCTTTTATCAGCCGGTATACCAATAGATCGTACGGCTCTGCAATGAACAGGGTATCAGGACAATCAAAAGATACTTTCAGGCTCCGCTGGGGGAATGCGGCGGAAACACTTTCGATGAGACTTATTAAGTTTTCTTTCAGCGTGAGTGTTTTCAAAATGACCGGGTGATAATCCTGCATTTGATTGCGGATGCGGACATTTAAGTTGTCAAGAGTCTCGATCATAATGTCCTGGATTTCGGATTTACAGATTTTTGGGGAGATTGTTGGGGTACAATAGATAGGTAACAAAATAAGAACAAGGATTCACCTTGATGTGATATATTGGAATTGTCGAGAAACCAATAGTCAGATCGAAAGGAGAATCCTTGTATGTCGAGTTTATCACACCCGAAATATCAGCGTCAACGTATTGTTAAATATGCGCAAAAACATTCTGTAACAGAAACGGCAATCCGATATAAAGTGAGCCGAAAAACAGTATATAAATGGCTTTCCCGATATGATGGGACGGCATCCAGTCTGGAGGATCGTAGCCACAGACCTAAAACATCGCCAAGAAGTCATACAGAACAGGAACTCCGTCAGATCCGTCGACGATTAAAGAAATATAAATGGTCGGACTTACTCCTGGCGTATCAGGAACTGGTAGAAATAGACGGTTATACACGCAGCTATGGAGGATTTAAACGAATCGCAGCCCGGTTAAAGGATTTGAAACCACCGAAAAAGAAGAAAAAGAAACGAAAGTTGAAGCCGTATCGGCGGGCAGATTATCCAGGACAGAAAATACAGATTGATGTGAAATATGTGCCTTCGTATTGCATAGCAGACGGGAGAAAATATTATCAATATACTGCAGTGGATGAATGCAGCAGATGGACATACAGAGAGTTGTATGATGAACATAGCACCTATAGTTCCAGAGATTTTCTGGAAAAACTGATTCGTCATGCGCCGTTTCCGGTCAGGGAGGTGCAGACGGATAATGGGACAGAGTTTACCAACCGCCTGCTAGTGATCAAGAGTAAACATCTGACTCTGTTTGAAAAGGCCCTGGAGGAGCTGGGGATCGTGTATCACCGGATACAGATAGCAACGCCGAGACATAACGGGAAAGTAGAACGCCAGCACCGGACAGATGAAGCGAGATTTTATAAGCAGATGCGGATGTATAGCCTGGAAGACGGCCGGAAACAGCTGGAAATGTACCAGAGGAGATCGAATAACTACATCAAGACGTGTCTGGGGATGAAAAGTCCGAATACGATCGTAAAAATGTATCAAGGAGTCATGTTTTAAAGCAGATAAGGACGGCAGGATTATATCACAAAGAGAATGTCAGAGTCAGGTGGTATTCCCCCAAGGGGCCTCCATCTCCCTTGACATTTCTTTCAGGGTGAAGTGTTACCAATCATTGACACCTATACACGGATTTACAGATTTTTGGGGAGATTTTCTTGACAAATGAAGGAAAGATATATACAATTATAGACTGCACGGAGGGCAGATCATTCGTTGGAAATGACGAGCTGGATAAGGGCACAGGCTGAAACGCCTGTCTCTTTATCCGGCTTTTTTATTTAAGCGGGAACGAAATTCTTGATTAAGTAAAACGCTCCGTTATTTGTGAAAGGAGAGATTGGAAATGGACTTCCTAAATGGAAAAATCAAGACACTTTACTTTAAATATCTGGCAGCGGCGTTTGGCAGCGCCTTGATTACTTCTATTTATTCTATTGTAGATATGGCCATGGTGGGGCAGTATCATGGCCCGGAAGGTGCGGCGGCCCTGGCGGTAGTGGCTCCTGTCTGGAATATTATTTACAGCATGGGACTTTTAATGGGGATCGGCGGATCTGTTCTTTTCAGTACGATCAGAGGGAGAGAAGGAAGCGAGATCCGACGGTCTAACGAATATTTTACTATCTCGGTGATCGGTTCGGTGATCCTGGCTCTGGCTGCCTGGGCGGCTATTATTTTCCTGGATCGGGAATTGCTCCTGCTTTTTGGGGCAGGAGAAAAAACGCTTCCGCTGGCGCTGCAATATGTAAAACCGATTAAATTTGTTGTGCCTTGCTTCCTCTTTACACAGATGCTGGCAGCCTATCTTAGAAATGACAAAAATCCGGGCCTGGCTACCGGGGCAGTGCTGGCAGGAGGAATTTTTAATATATTCGGAGATTATTTCTTTGTGTTTATATGTGATATGGGAGCGTTTGGTGCCGGCCTTGCAACGGCGATCGGCTCTGTGATTTCTATAGTGACGATGCTGTCCCATTTCTTTACAAAGAAAAATACACTGAGTCTGGTACGGCCTTCCAGAATAATGAAAAAATTCCGCGAGGTTATTGTGACCGGATTTGCTACATTTTTCATTGATATTGCAATGGGAATATTAACGATCCTGTTTAACCGTCAGATCATGGCTTATCTGGGAACAAACGCGCTTTCGGTTTATGGCGTGATCGTCAATATCAGTACGTTTGTACAGTGCTGTGCTTATAGTGTGGGACAGGCATCCCAGCCGATTCTGTCTGCAAATTTCGGGGCAGGAAAGGGAAGCAGGATTCGGGAGACATTGAAATATGCCCTGGGAACTACCACGTTTTTCGGCATTGTCTGGGTAGCGCTCTGCATGTTGATTCCCAATCAGTTTATCCGCATTTTCATGGATCCTACAGAGGCGGTGCTGCAGATCGCGCCCTCTATTATACGGAGTTACGGAATCTCATTTTTGCTGCTGCCGCTGAATATTTTTTCAACCTATTATTTTCAGGCTGTTATGAAGCCCCAGGCAGCATTTGTGGTATCGGTATCACGAGGACTTGTTATCAGCGGAATTTTGATCCTGCTTCTTCCGGCTTTGGTCGGAGCAGACGCCCTGTGGTTTGCAATGCCGATTACAGAACTGTTTACGGCAGTTTATGCAGTTGTGATGATGAGAAATTATACTCGGAAGCTGGCGGGATAAGGGCTCTCTTTTTCGTGCAGGAAAAGCGAGGACGGATCCTTTGCAGACTGATAAAATGAAATTGTAAAAGGAGAAATGAAAAATGGATTGGATTGAACGGTTAAATGAGGCGATTCGCTATATAGAAGAAAATCTCACAGGCAAAATAGAATACGAAAAACTGGGACAAATTGCCTGCTGCTCTGCTTACCATTTTCAGAGAATGTTTACTTATATGGCCGGCATGCCGTTATCAGAATATATCCGCAAAAGGAAGATGTCGTTAGCGGCTGTTGATTTGCAGGAAGACGGAGCGAAAGTCATTGATATAGCGGCAAAATATGGTTATGCCTCGCCTACTGCATTTAACAGAGCGTTTCAGTCGGTCCATGGGATCAATCCGTCCTCGGTAAAGAATGAGGGGACAGCAATAAAATCATTTCCTCCTATTACATTCAAGATTACGGTCAAAGGAGTGGAAGAAATGAATTATCGCATAGAAACAAAAGGGGCGTTTCGTATCGTTGGAAAGTCATATCCATTAAGCCGGGAAATCGAACAGAACTTTTTAGAAGTGCCGCAGATGTGGGATGGGGCCGTTGAGGATGGTACGATCAAAAAAATCATTTCACTGATGGATGCGCAGCCTCGGGGAGTCTTAGGCGTAAGCGCCTGCAGTGATGATGCGCAGTGGAGATACTATATAGCAGTCTCGTCTTCAGCGGATGTTGATGATTCTTTGGAAGAATATATCATCCCGGAAAGTATGTGGGCAATTTTTCCCGGCGCCGGCACGGGGAAATCCATTCAGGAATTAGAGAAACGTATTGTAACAGAGTGGCTTCCCACTTCCGGGTTTGAGTTTACGGAAGGGCCGGACATAGAGGTTTACTTTAATCCCGATCCGCAAAAGACAACCTATGAAGTGTGGATACCTGTAAAGAAAAAGCAGTCATAGCGAAAAGAAGCTGACGCATTTTAAGCGGCAGCTTCTTTATTTTTCCGGTTTTTCAAATGTATAGAAAAGTTCGTTCAGACGATTTAAAAGATGAACTAATTGCTCCATATTATCTTCGCCAAATTCCAGAAGAAGTTTTTTCCAGGCTTCTTCGCATTTCTCCATAGAGTGCTGTGCGGCAGCCTGTCCTTCAGCAGTTGTGCTGATGGAAATTTTCCGTCTGTCCTTCGGATCAATGGTCCGCGTGATATAGTTCTTTTTCTCCAGTGTATTGAGAATATAGGAAACGGCTGGTTTGGAGATGCGCAGACGTTCCTGCATTTTTGGTACATTCAAATTAGTGCAGGACTCTTTGCTGCAGCTGCATCCGCCGGAAATATCATGAAGGATCGCCATCTCATTGATCTGCATTTCGCATTCCAGAGAAAAAAGTGATTCCAGTTTTTTGAAACATGCCATAGAGCAGAAAAATTCTTCTCTCAATTTGTCGTTCATCTTAACTCCTTAATTAGTAAAGCCTTAACAAAATATATGAGTCAAGTATAGCGCAGTTTTGGAGGGATTTCAAGAGAAGGAAGCTTTGAGTATGCTGCATTATGTAGCTTTGAGTATGCTGCATTATAAGTCTTCGATAAATTCGTTGATGTAGTATATGGCGGCTCCTACGGCGGCAGCTTCTGTCTGGTAGTGGCAGACTCGTACATAATCTCCGTTTTGCTCAAAGGGATTGAGAGAAGATACTTTTTTTCGGAATTCATTTATATAATCAGCCATATATGGTCCGACAGATCCTCCCAATACGATGTCAGAGTCATAACACATGCGGAGGTTTTTGACGGCGATGGCAAGATGATCCATATATTGGTTAAAGATCTTGAGGTATCCGGGATTTTCTCCTTTTTTCAATTCTTCAAAAAAAACGCTGAGATTTTCGTCTGTAAAATCAGACAGAACCTTTGCGGAACAGTAAGCGTCCAGACATCCTTTCTGCCCGCAGTAGCAAGGTGCGCCGCCCGGAACGATGCACATATGGCCAAATTCTCCCGCTCTTCGATTGGCGCCGTTTTGGATCTGTCTTCCGGTCATATAGGCTCCGCCCACCGAACTGCCGAGAAAAAGGTAAGTTATGGTCTCGCTGGAATCGGAAAACCAGCTTTCTGCAAGTCCGGCGGAATTGGCGTCATTGAATAGCAGGAATGGATAAGGAATGTGGGAGGCCATGCGTTCATATATGTTGCCTGATAGATTGATGACTGTTGCATAAGAAATAGATTTCTGATCTCTGTTGATGATAACAGGCATAGATATGCCGATCCCCAAAAGTTTTCCGGGATCTGTCTGACTCTCTGACAGAAGCTGCTCGATCTCATTTCGCAGATTTTCAAAATATGCGTGAGAGTCTTCAAATGTACAGCGAAATCTCTTTTTGCAGAGAATATCCAGGTTCATATTGATCAAAACAAGGGACAAGTGATGCCTTGTAATATCAATACCCAAAGCAAGGCGGGCGTTGGCAATGCACTGGAACATATGGGCCTTTCGGCCGCCGGTTGCCTGCTGTGCGCCAGCGTTATAGATTAAGCCGCTTTCTTCGAGTAAATTCAGATTATGTGTAACTGTAGGCAGGCTAATCCCGAGTTTTGCAGAAATCTGCTGACGTGTACACTGTTTTTCGGAATAAATGAGCCGAAATACATTTCCAAAATCTCTTGTTTTAAACCTTTCACCTGTCATAAAAGTCTCCCGTTCCATTTTAATTAATATGATTAAAAGTACGTGTCTCTTACTCCTGATATATTTTAGTTTCCAATATATCTTAAATATACGGTAATACGGCCTGATAGTCAATGAAATTAGAAATTTCAGGCTTGAATAAATTAAGTGTTTTATTTAAGTTAGTGATTATTTTTATAAAAAAGATAAAAATTTAACAAATAAATATACAAAATGCACAAAAAATGAGCTGTTTAGTTATATAATAGAGAGAAGATAAATAAAGTAATTGACAAAATATAAGCCAAAAACTATCATGTATTTAAGAGGTAAAGAAAAAAGGAAGAAGGGAGGAAAATACAGATGAGCGACATTAAAATGCGGGTATCCGGAATTGAAAAATCTTTTCCCGGTGTAAAGGCGCTCAGTAATATAGATTTTTCTGTCCGAAAGGGAACGGTTCATGCACTTTGCGGAGAAAATGGTGCAGGGAAATCTACATTGATGAAGATCATTATGGGACTTTACAAAGCCGATAAGGGACAGATATACATAGATGAAGAGCCTGTAGTGATCAGAAGTCCTATTCAGGCAATGGAAATGGGGATTTCGATGATCGCCCAGGAGTTGAATTATGTTTCTGAACTGTCGGTAGAAGAAAATCTGTTTCTTGGCAGGCTTCCGGTCACAAAGTATGGAAAGGTGGACTGGAAAAAGGTTCGAAGAGAGGCAAAGCAGTTTTTGGCAGACGAGGGTCTTTCCTATGCCCCGGACCAGAAGTTGAAAACGCTGACGGTATCGGATATCCAGATGCTTGAGATCATTAAGGCGATCACAAATAACGCTCAGATCATTATCATGGATGAGCCTACATCATCCATTACAGAGCGGGAGGTAGGGCTGCTTTTCGAAAAGATTGCGGAATTGAAAAAGAAGGGAGTGGCCATCATCTATATTTCCCATAAGATGGATGAGGTATTCCAGATCGCAGATGATATCACAGTTTTACGAGATGGAAGCGTAGTATCGACAGACAGGGCAGAGGATATCGATATGGATACCGTGATCGCCCGGATGGTAGGGCGTAAGATTGAAAACGTCTATCCGAAAGAAGAGATTCCTGTAGGAAATATGGCGCTGGAGGTAGAGCACCTGACGAAGGACGGACTGTTCGAAGATATCAGCTTCCATGTGAAAAAGGGAGAGATCGTGGGCTTCGCCGGTCTTGTAGGTGCAGGACGTACAGAGACGATGAGAGCCGTGTTCGGACTGGATCCCTATGATTCAGGTACGATAAAGATTGACGGCGAAGAGGTGAAGATAAAATCACCGCAGGACGGGATCAAGAAAAAACTGATCATGCTTTCCGAAAGCCGGCGAGAGGACGGAATCGTTCCTCCAAGAAGCGTACTTGAAAATGCAAGTCTGGCTTCTTTGAAAAATTTCTTTTTCAGCGGATTTGCCCACAAGAAAAAGGAGCGGGAAGCTGTCACGGAAATGTTTGAGAAGATGAACGTAAAAACTCCTTCGATGAGCACGGAAATATCCAAGCTGTCCGGTGGTAATCAGCAGAAGGTTCTCCTTACAAGATGGATGCTCTGTGATCCGGAAGTAATGATACTGGACGAGCCTACCCGCGGAATTGACGTAGGCGCCAAATTTGAAATATATAAGCTCATGACAGATATCGTGAAAGAGCAAAGAGCAGTTGTCATGGTATCTTCAGAACTTCCGGAACTTCTTGGAATGTGTGACCGCATCTATATCATGTGCCAGGGCCGGATTACGGGATGTGTGGAAAGAAATGAATTTTCACAGGAAACGATCATGAAGTATGCGGCAGGTCTGGGCGAATGAGAGAAAGGAGAGGAAGAAGGAAATGAAAACAAAAGTTTCACATTATTCACAAAAATTCAGTATTTACATTGTACTGGTTGCCCTGTTCATTGTCTGTAGTATGCTCAGCCCATACTTCCTGAACAGCAATAACCTGATCAATGTGTCGAGGCAGTTAAGTGTAGGTATTTTGATTGCTTACGGAGAAATGCTTCTGATCATCAGTGGTTTTCTGGATCTGTCAGTAGGTTCTGTTCTTGCTCTTGCAGGAGTGTTATCTGTATCTACTTATCAGCAGACACAGTCCATGACAGCAGCTGTGCTGGTTGCCCTGGTGGTAGCGGTATCCTGTAATATTGTAAATGCATTTTTCGTAGCAAACTGCAACGTGCCTGCATTTATCGCAACATTGGGAATGCAGCAGGCTGCCAGAGGTATTGCCCTCTATTATACGAACGGACAGAATATCCTCCAGCTTGGAGATTTTGTAGAGATCGGACAGGGAATGGTAGGACCGATACCTGTACCTGTCATCCTCGTTATTGTCATAACGGTGGTTATCTGGTATGTAGTAAACCAGACCCGTTACGGACGCGGGATCTATGCGATCGGAGGAAACAGAAGCGCTGCAGAGGCCAGCGGAATCAATTCCAAGAGAAGCATTTATAAGTCCTATATCATAAACGGACTTCTGGTAGGTCTGGCAGGAATGATCTTCATGGCAAGAAATAATGCCGGACTTCCAAACGGAGCAGTAGGTTATGAAATGACAGGACTTACAGCAGCGATCGTCGGCGGAACTTCATTTACAGGAGGAATCGGAACAGTCAGCGGAACTATCGCCGGTGCATTCATCATCGGATTCCTGGAAAACGTTATGAACCTGATGGGTGTCAACTCCTACATCCAGCAGATCGTACAGGGAGCTATCATTGTTCTGGCAGTAGCTTTCGACGTAATGAGCAAATCGAAAAAGACGCAAAAGGTAATCGTTGTAAAAGAAGAGAAGAAAGAAACCTCAAAATAACGTATTATACATTACACATTTTATTTTAAAATCACCAATCAACAACAAAGAGGAGGAAATTATTATGAAATGGAAAAAAATCAGTGCAGTATTATTGAGCGCAGCCATGGTAGTAACTCTTGGAGCATGCAGCAGCTCCAGCGACAGCGGATCTTCTGATTCCGGCGAGGGCAGTGGGGACAAGTACAGAGTATGTTTTGTAGCAAGGGCAAGCGCCGATACATTTGCTGCATGGATGACAACAGAGATGCAGGCAGCAGCTGAACAGTATGATGATATTGAATTGACTTGTGTCAGCGGTGAGGGAGATGACAATACAGAGAACGGTCTTCTTGAAGACTGTATCACACAGGAATATGATCTTGTTATTGTTCAGTCCAACAACAATGCAGCACAGGCTCCGTATGTAAAACAGCTGGTAGATGCAGGCATCCCGGTTATTACAACAAACCCGACAACACATCAGAGTGACCTTGACGGAAGCGATGACGATTCCGTAATGGAAGGAACAGGAACAGTAGACGCTGATCCGATCGAGCAGGCAAAAGTAAGTGCAGAAAGAGCAGTAGAAGAAGTACCGGAGAATGCAAATGTAGTCGTACTTAGAGGACCATCCGGAAACTACCATGCAGAAAAGAGAAGAGAAGCATGGGATACATACTTCTTCAAAGAAAGACCAGATGTAACAATTCTTTATGAAGACTATGCAAACTGGAATAGTGATGAAGCACTGGCACTCATGGAATCATGGGTACAGTCCGGAACACATATTGATGCGATCATTTCTATGAATGATAATATGGCAGCCGGCGCTATCGAAGCAATCAGAAAAGATACAGACTATGTAAATGCAGATGGAACAACAAGTTTCTTCGCATATGGAGTAGACGGAACTGCACAGGGATGTCTTCTGATCCAGGAAGGCCTTCTTACATCCACAGCACTCCAGAATGCAGCAGAGCTGGCAGAAATGAACATGGATTATGCTCATAAGGTTGTAACAGGAGAAATGGAAGTGACAGAGGTAAACGATTACGTTGACGCTCCGGAGATCAATGCAGATAATGTAGAAGAATATATCCAGATCTACATTGACAACGGCGAGATTTCAGAAGACGGAACTTTGTCATAAAACAGAAAAGAAGTCCTGACTTTAGCAGGCGTATAAAATGTGTAATGGTTGCCTGACAAGTCTCGGCTTGTCAGGCATATTTTATAAAAGAACGAAGGGAGAATGAGTATGAAGATGCAGAAAGCGGCCTACATGAGAGGCATCGACAAAATGGTAATAAAAGAGATACCGGTTCCTGAGATCGGAGACAACGAAGTTCTTGTCCATTTGGAGTATGTGGGAATATGCGGATCAGACGTACACTATTTCCACAGCGGCAGCTGCGGCGCCTACAAAGTGGATCTGGAAAAAGATTTTATGCTTGGACATGAATGTGCAGGAATTGTAGAAAAAGTAGGAGCAAATGTCAAGAGCCTGAAAGAAGGGGATAAAGTTGCTCTGGAACCGGGGATAACATGCGGAAAGTGTGAATTTTGTAAATCCGGACACTATAATCTCTGCCCGGATGTAGTGTTCCTTGCGACACCGCCTGTACAGGGATGCTATGAAGAGTATATCGCTTTCCCTGAAGATATGTGCTTTAAGCTGCCTGATAATATGAGCACAGAAGAAGGTGCGCTGATCGAGCCTCTTTCCGTTGGATTTTATGCAGCAAATCAGGGTGAAGTTCAGACAGGAGATACGGTAGTTATCCTTGGAGCAGGGTGCATCGGACTGGTGACTCTCCTTGCATGCAAGGCTCACGGAGCAGGAACTGTTATCGTATCTGATGTTGTAAATGCCCGGCTTGAAAAGGCAAAAGAGCTTGGTGCAGACTATGTAGTGAACGGCGGAAATGGAGACGTCTTAAAAGAGATAGAAAAACTTACAAACGGCAGAGGAGCAGATGTGGTATTTGAGACAGCAGGTTCTCCGGTAACCATCGCGCAGACACCGTTTATTGTAAGAAGAGGTGGTACCATCACTCTCGTAGGTATTTCTTCACAGGAAGAGATTTCTTTCAATTTTGCACAGATCATGGATAAGGAAGCACAGATCAAGAGTGTATTCCGTTACCGCAATATTTATCCGAAAGCAATTGCGGCAGTGGCAAGCGGCGCGATTGATGTGAAGAAAATCGTTACACACAGATTTGAGCTGGACAATATACAGGAGGCCTTTGATGAGGCTGTCAACAATAAGACAGACCTTGTAAAAGCGGTCATTAAGATTTAGGAGAAAAATTATGTTGTATGTGGGCGTAGATTTAGGAACATCTGCAGTGAAGCTCCTCTTAATGGAGGCAGATGGAACTATAAGAAATATTGTGTCAAAAGAATATCCTTTGTACTTGCCGCATCCGGGGTGGTCAGAACAAAATCCGGAAGACTGGCTGGAGAAGACACTGGAAGGGCTGCAGGAACTTACCAGGGGATACGATCCGCAGCAGATCGCGGGAATAGGCGTGGGAGGACAGATGCATGGACTGGTCACATTGGATGACCAGGATCGTCCGATACGTCCTGCCATACTGTGGAACGATGGAAGGTCAGAAGAGGAGACCCGCTATCTCAATGAAGAAGTGGGAAAAAAGAAACTCTCAGAATATACGGCAAATATTGCATTTGCCGGCTTTACAGCCCCCAAAATACTCTGGATGAAAAAGAATGAGCCGGAAAATTTCAAACGTATAGCTAAGATCATGCTGCCCAAAGACTATGTGGTCTATAAACTGACAGGAATGTTCTGTACAGATATGTCAGATGCGTCAGGCATGCTGCTCATGGATGTAAAAAACCGGCGCTGGTCTAAGGAGATGCTTAAGATATGCGGGATCACAGAACAGATGCTTCCGAAGCTCTGCGAAAGCTATGAAGTAGCGGGTACGCTTTGCCCTCAAATGGCGGAAAAAGCCGGGCTGACCGGGAAGGTCAGGGTTGTGGCAGGCGCCGGGGATAACGCGGCAGCTGCAGTAGGGACAGGAACGGTGGGAGAGGGACGATGCAATATTTCCCTTGGAACATCGGGAACTGTCTTCATATCCAGCAAAAATTTCGGAGTCGATCAATATAACAGCATCCATTCCTTCGCACATGCAGACGGCTACTATCATTTGATGGGATGTATGCTGAGCGCGGCATCCTGCAATAAATGGTGGATGGATGAAATCTTAAATACAAAAGACTATGAAGCAGAGCAGAGCAAGATCGAGCGTCTCGGAGAAAACTCCGTATTTTATCTTCCTTATCTGATGGGAGAGCGGTCTCCGCATAATGATCCAAAGGCAAGGGCTTTGTTCATCGGAATGTCCATGGATACGACGCGGCAGGATATGACCCAGGCTGTTCTGGAAGGGGTTGCCTTCGGTCTGAGAGATTCTCTTGAAGCGGCAAGAAACCTGGGCATTACAGTCAGCCGGACGAAAATATGCGGGGGAGGAGCCCGAAGTTCCCTGTGGAAGAGGATCATTGCTAATGTCATGAATCTGAAAGTAGACGAGACGGAAAGTGAAGAGGGGCCGGCGCTTGGCGGCGCAATGCTGGCTGCAGTCGGATGTGGGGAATATCCCACAGTAGAAGCAGCGGTAGAAAAGATCGTAAAGGTGGTACGGACCGTGGAGCCGGAACCGGAATTGGTAGAAAAATATGAACGTCAGTACCGGCATTTCAGGGAGATTTATCCTGCGGTGAAAAATCTTTACTAATATAAAGGGAATCCTTGAAAAAGAGACAGTGTAAAAAGAAGTTACAAAGAAATGGCATGGAAGATATTTCCATGCCATTTCTTAACTTGTGGCCTTCGAAAATAGTGATTATAATAAAGGGGTAGCTAGATCAAGTAAGACAGGTTAGATAAGAACAGGAGGAGGTCAATATGTCTCTGACGATCAGAGAAGCCCTGAAATTCGGCGGCTTATATGGGGCGACTGTCGTTGCGGGAGAAGAGGGATTGGATATCCCCATTGAGAGTGTAAGTGTCCTGGAAATAGCAGACAGGAATATTTCACACTGGGTTTTGAAAAAGCAGCTTTACATTACCGCATTTTATGCCATTTGTGACAACGTAGAACAGCAAAAAGTTGTAATTCAGACTTTGATCGATTACGGAGGCTGTGGACTGGTGCTCTGTTATGTGGGGACATGGGTTCAGCAGATAGATCAGGAAATCATCGACCTGTGCAATGAGGCGGGCTTCCCGCTCATCCAGGCGCGCCAGGACGTGTCTTATATTGAGATCATGAATCCGATCCAGAATCTGCTTTATAAGGAAAACACACCTGCTCTTGGCCAGAATAATGAAACGGGCATCAGAAATGATTTTCTCAACCTGATCATTAATGAAGAGAATATGAATACAGTTTTTCAGCAGATGAACCAGCGGCTGGAGAAACATATTTCCTATTATGACACCTATGGAAAGATCATATTTTCCGACAGGGGCGACTTAGATATCCAAAAGGAAGAAGAATACCTGAAATACAATTTCAACCACGTTCTTTATGACTGTGCAAAGAAGGGCTATACGGTGCAGTCGATAGAAGGGAAGGAATGCCTGATCGCCCTGATCCGTTCCCAGAAAAATCTGTTCGGGCTTTTTATCACGGACTATGATGAGGGATTTTCCGGAGAAATGGAGGAGCAGCTGATCCATCCCCTTGTAGTATCGGGCTCCCTTATCCTGCGGCGGAAAAACCGGATAGCTGACCTGCGGGAGAAGGCGGTGCAGGAATATGCGGCGGATCTTCTTGTATGGAACTTCCCCTCCAATGAAAGGGCGGTGGAGCGGGGAGATGAGCTGGGTCTTACGATCCTGGATAAAAACCGTATCGTCCTGATCAATATCAATTCCATCCAACAGATGACAAGTCCGAAAGTGCAGCAGGAAATGCAGGACTACGTGAAAAGAGTCCTGCTGGGGAAAGTGGAAGAGCACATGAAATTTTACAATGCAGATAACTGGCTTGCCCTTCGGAGCGATACCATTATCCTGTTTATGGATAACAGGGACAGCAAAATCGACATGGAAAAATTTTGCGGAAGGCTTCTGGAAATTTTTCAGGGGAAACCGAATTTGTCTGTTTCCATCGGCGTCAGCAATCCGTTCTCTGAAGTGACCAAAATGCCGGACGCTTATTTTCAGGCTTTTAAAGCTGCTGTTATCGGGCGGGAACATTACGGCGAGAATAAAGTGATCTTCTATGACTCTGTTTATTTTTTTCAGAAGCTTAGAAAAATGGGCCTTCAGGATGAGACATATGAGGTGTGCCAGCGCTTTATCGAACCAATCGCATCTTATGATAAGGAACATGGCACGGAGCTGGTTTCTACGCTGCGTGTCCTTTTGGAAAATAACGGAAATACCCATACATCCGCATCGCAGATGTATATCCACAAAAATACTGTTCTGCAGCGAAGGAATAAAATTATAGAATTATTGGGCTACTCACCTTTTGAGATGCCTCACCTTTTAAATTTCTTGATCGTTTTTGATATTTTGAAGGGAAAATAGAAATGGATATTGGGTTGTTGTGTGCGACTGCACACAGCAGCCCTTTTTTTGTGTATGGCTACACGGAGACAAAGGACGGAGGATTTTGTTAAGATATAAACAAAAGAGAGTACCGGTGCTGGAATCAGCGTATACTAACAAGGAAAGTCAACGTAAGGAGGAATGAAGATGGGTAGTGTAAACAATGGAGGAGAAAAGCAGGCTGTTCATTCATCAAATGATAACGCGACGCGGCGAGTGCCGGAAAATGAACAGAAAGGCTTCTGGAGCGTGGCATTTGTCTGTGCCGGTTTCTGTATCTGTATGTCCGGACTATATACAGGTTCAGCCATTGCATTCGGAATGAATTTTAAAGATGCGATCATTGCAGTTTTAGCAGGAAATATTATTTTGAGCCTTTATGGAGGTCTGATCGGGGCGGCAGGCGCAAAAGAAGGGGTATCTTCTTCTATCCTGGCGCGTCACAGTTTCGGAAGAGAAGGCTCCAAGGTGATCGGTATCCTGCTGGCAGTTGTTATGGCAGGATGGTATGCCGTCCAGGTAGGATTTTTCGGCTCTACAATGTCAGCTCTTTTCCCGGAAGGCGGATTTATCACATCAAAATATGTGGCAGCAGCCTGGGGCGGTATCCTGATGATGCTGACGGCTTATTTTGGATATAAAGGATTAAATATCTTAAGTTATATTGCAGTTCCGCTGATCTTTCTTCTCTCAATCGTAGGAGTCGGACTTGCTATTAAAGGGGCAGGCGGCTGGGAAGCAGTTCAAAGCGTTGTTCCCACAGAACCTATGACGATAGGAGCAGCCATCGTTACCATTGTAGGATCCTTTGCAGGAGGGGCGGCGGCCCAGTCGGATATCACCCGCTATGCGAAGGACTGGAAGGCCTCCTGGGGCGGCACTGTTTTCGGCTATCTGATCGCAAATACATTTATCATTATGGCAGGATATCTGATCACAGCAACGACAGGAGAAAGTGATCTTCCGGTTGCCTTCCTGGCAATGGGACTTGGCGTGGCAGCGCTTCTGATCCTGATCCTGGCACAGTGGACCACAAACGACAACAACCTTTATACGGCAAGCCTCGGTCTGTCCAACTGCCTGCCGTTCCCGAAGAAGAAGATCGTTATTGCGACAGGACTTCTGGCAACGCTGACCGGTACCCTTGGACTGGCAGATCATTTTTCCACATGGCTGAACATTTTGGGAGTTGCCCTTCCTCCTGTTGCAGGCGTGATCATATGTGACTATTATCTGCTGAAAGGACGCCATTATGAATATGGACCGGGAACAAAATACTGTAAAGTAAACATCTGGGCTTTTGCGGGAATGATCATAGGTATGGTAGTCGGATTTACTGTAAAGGCAGGCATTGCTTCTATTAATTCCCTTGTAGTCAGCGTGGTAGCTTACCTGGTTCTTATGAAAATATTCAGCAAGAGCGGACAGGGAATCATAGGGGAAGAGATCGAAGAAGAAGATATCAGAGAATAGTATTGGAAATTAAAAATAAAAACAAAATGTAAAAAATAAAAATTTATATATAAGGAGGACAATACTATGGCAAGTTATATGGAGTTTGAGCTGGCAAATGCATGTTACAAATTGATGCATGATCTGATCAAAGTGAAAAAGGGAGAGAGCGTATTGATTACGGCAGACTCCAAACCGGATTTCCGGGTAGTGGAAGAGATGGCAAAGGCTGCGGAAGTGCTGGGAGCAAAAACAATGGTTGCCTGGCATTCCACCCCGAAGGGATATGGCGCGCTGACAATGCCTTATCTTCCGGATCCCCTGATCGCCTGTGTGGATAAGACAGATGTCTGGGTAGAAATGAATGACCAGTGGCTTCTGTATTCCCCGATCTGGGACAAGGCGGTAAACAACGGAAGGACAAGACAGGTTATGCTTGGCGGACTTAGCATTGAGAGAATCGTACGCTGCATCGGAGAAGTAGATCTTGAGGCACAGCAGGCGTTCCAGAACAGACTGACTGAGATGACAAGAGCGACAAAACGGATGAGGATTACCAACGCGGCAGGTACGGACGTAACATTTGAAAATGATCCGAACCGCCCGATCGGTAATGAATGCGACTACAGTTTTGCAGGAGGGCATTTCCTCATCGGACAGATCGGATGGGCTCCGAAAGAAGAGACGATCGAAGGTGTGATCGCTTTTGACGGAACTATTTCCGGAGGCGGCGAAGCAGAGCTTGGACATCTGACAGAGCCGGTATCCTATATCGTAAAAGAGGGAAGGATCCAGGAAATCAAAGGCGGCGAGCAGGCAGATATTCTCCGCGCTTATTATAAGAAACTGGACGATCCGAATATGTACATAGCTGCACATGTATGTTACGGAGTAAATCCAAATGCAAAACTGGAAGGATGCACGACAGAGGACGAACGTGTATGGGGCAGTACAGAATGGGGATTCGGACATCAGGGATCCTGTTATTCCGGAGGAGCTCCCCGTGAAGCAAAGAGCCATATCGACGGAATCTGTCTGAACTGTACAATTTATCTGGATGACAAGAAGATTCTGGAAGATGGCAAATTTATTGAACCTGAACTGGCAGAGTTAGCGAAAAAGTTAGGGAAATAGCAGGGTATATGCAGCGCCCAAAGCTCATAAGCCCCCACTGGCTTTGGGCACTGCAGCTGTTGATTGGCTGTATAAAATGGCAGATGTGATACCGCATCTGCCATTAAAATTAGAAATGAAAAGGAGAAGGCAATATGAGAAAATTAAAAATATGCGCAGACCCTTTTCCGCCTTATCAGTACATTGACAGGGATGGAACGGTAAAAGGAAGAGATTATGAACTTGTTGCCGGAAGGCTTCACAAAGCGGGCTATGAAACGGAAGTTTGTATTGCACCCTGGAATCAGATTTATCCTGAATTTGAAAGCGGCCAGCAGGATGTTCTGTTTCAGGCGCAGGATTCGCCGGAACGTCTGGAAAAATTTTATTTATCAAAGAAGCTTCGGGATGCTGTAACAGAAGTGGTGACTGCTGATGAAACATTAAAGGACATTCAAAATTATTCGGAACTGGAGAACTACCGTCTGGGAGTGATCGCAGATTTTGCAAATGGTCCTGAGATTGACAGCTTATCGGCTTCATGCAAAGTGGAATTTCCAGATGCAGCGGCAGTCCTTAAGGGAATTTATGACGGTGAAGTTGATTTCGGAGTGCTGGATCAGGGCGTGAAAGAATATCTTATGTCCGATAATGTTACGTTGTATCCTGCTCCTGCACTGACATACTACAGACCGTTATATGTTATGTTCCGTGAAGAGAAAGTAAGGGATGATTTCGATGCGGCCGGAGAGCAGACATAAGGAGGAAAAGGTATGATTTTTGACGGTCATGGAGATATATGGACAGATGTCACCAACAAAAGGATCAAAAACAAAGAGAGAGATATTTTCCGTAAGTATCATCTGGAGAAATTCCAAAAAGGCGGTGTGAACGGAGGGATATTCGTTATCTGGCTCGATCCGCCGTATGATGCAGATCCTGTCAAACGTTCAAAAGAGATTGTAGAGAGTATCCAGTGCGAACTTCAAGATGCGTCAGATATTTTAAATCCGGTGAAAAAATTTTCAGACTTTGCAGCAGGAACAGCAGCAGGAAAAATCAATGCAGTGACAGGAATGGAAGGGCTAAGTCAGATCGGCGAAGATATAGACCTGATCAATTACTTTTATGACGAGGTTGGCGTAAGGCATGCCATGCTTACATGGAATGAAGAGAATGCCCTTGCAAGCGGATGGCCGGGGGATCCAAGGCGAGGATTGACAGAGGCTGGAGAAAAGGCGGTAAGAAGAATCCAGGAACTTGGGATGGTGATGGATGTCTCTCATATCAATGACAAGGGATTCTGGGATATCATGAATCTGGCCCGGGGACCGGTGATCGCATCTCATTCCAATGCCAGATCTGTGTGTCCTGCCATGAGAAATCTGTCAGATGATATGCTGAAAGAAATTGCGAGAACAGGAGGGCTGACGGGAATAAACAGTCTTCGGGAATTTATAGATGAAAATCGCGAGAAGCAAACGGTAGAGCGCCTTGCAGATCATGTAGAGTATATTGCAGAGTTGATCGGTATTGAGCATATCGGTCTGGGATTTGATTTTGACGATTATCTGGAAGAAGAGGCGCTTGGCTCTTTCAGTTCCAATTTGGACTCTCCCAGTGGAAAAGGGATTTCCAATGAAGCAGAAGCGGGAAATCTTCTGGAAGTGCTGCAAAAGAGAGGATATAATCAGGAACAGTTAGATGCCATTGCCTATAAAAATTTTTATCGTGTTTTTCAGACAGTATGGAAATAACAGACCCTTCTTTTTATGCCTGTAATCCGGCCGGATGATTCCGGTCAGATTGCAGGCATTTTTCTATACTCCCGAGGTGTGCAGTGATAGAAACGGCGGAATACTTTGGCGAAGTTGCTCGGACTGTCAAAACCGCAGGAAACAGATATATCAGAAATACTTCTTTCGGGTTCCCGAAGGAGAAGATCTGCAGCCTGCATGCTCCGGTATTTCAACAGATATTGAATAGGGGAGGTCTGGATTGTTTTTTGAAAACAGCGCAGACATTCCCGCTCTCCGATATCAGCAGTCCTGGCGATTTCCGGTAAAGTAATTTCGCTGGAATAATTTTGATGGATATATTCCAGCATTTTTTTGATACGCAGATCATTTTGACCTGAAGTGGAAGAAGAAATGACCATCTCTTCTTTGAATTTTTGGGAGAGGAAAAAGCAGATGCAAGATAGCTTTTCCCGCACAATAAATTCAAATCCAGGCGGTTCTTTTTTCATGACCTCAAAAGCAGCGCAGAAATCCCGGATGATTTCCGGGTACTTTGACGATGGGAATAAAAAGCCGGAGAAGGACGGGCAGGAAAGGAGGGGGTGCACATACTTTTTTGCAAAGACAGAGTTGTCTGTTCCGGTCACAAGAGAGGGAGAAAAAACAAGGGAGTGAAGCAGACAGCCTTCGAGGGAAGATGCAAAGTGCAGGGTGTTGGAATTGATAGCAAAAAGGTCCCCCTTCCTGACACAAAAAGAAGAGGAAGGGATTCGCACTTCCATACTTCCTTCTGCTGCATAGACTAATTCCATTTCCTCATGCCAGTGCCATGGTATCGTATCTTCCGGATTGTCGGTATAGAAAGCGGCATAACCGGCACAGGGGAAATCTAAGGTGCCATGCATCTGGAGTTCTTTTAATCCCTGGTTCAGATTCAGCCCGCATTCGTGAAGCGCCATAAAAGTTCCTCCTTTTCCAGGTTTGTATTACAAAATCCGTTATTGTTGCAATTGTCGGTTTTTTTATATTATATGTCCAAAATTGGGTTGTTTCAACAGGAAAAAGTCGCTAATATTATGAGACGGAAAGTATGACGGGCTGCCGGAGCGGGGACATCCAAAGCAGTCCGGAGCAGACAGGAGGAAAACAATGTTTCAATTATTGTTAGCGATTATTTATCTGGCATTTATCAGTCTGGGGCTGCCGGATTCCCTTTTGGGTTCCGCGTGGCCCAGTATGTATCCGGAATTTTCGGTTCCGGTTTCTTATGCAGGAATTGTTTCCATGATCATTGCAGCAGGGACGATCGTATCCAGTCTGCAGTGTGACCGCCTTACCAGGAAGATGGGAACAGGGAAAGTAACGGCTTTCAGTGTATTACTGACTGCAGCGGCATTGTTTGGATTTTCTATCAGTCATTCTTTTGCGGAGCTGTGTCTTTGGGCTGTTCCTTATGGTTTGGGGGCGGGCTGTGTGGATGCTTCGTTGAATAACTATGTGGCGCTTCATTATGCCAGCCGTCATATGAGCTGGCTTCATTGTATGTGGGGAGTAGGTGCGTCTGTCGGCCCTTACATTATGGGATTTGCGTTGTTTCACGGACAGGGATGGAATATGGGGTACCGCTATATTTCGTTTCTCCAGCTGATTTTAACTGCTGTTTTGTTTTTTAGTCTTCCTCTTTGGCCAAAGTCCGCTGCCGGAGGAGAAGACAAGGCGGAAGAGAGGACGGTACAAGGAGAAGTTCTGACACTGCCTCAGATCATACGGATTCCCGGAGCCAAAGAAATTATGATTACTTTTTTCTGTTATTGTGCCCTGGAGCAGACAACCGGCCTTTGGGCCAGCAGTTATCTGGTACTGCATAAAGGACTTCCTTCGGAAACTGCCGCGAATTTTGCCAGTCTGTTTTTTATCGGAATTACAGTGGGACGAGGGCTGTCCGGGTTCCTGACGCTGAAATTGAATGACAGACAGATGATACGGCTGGGGCAGGGGATTATTCTGTTTGGAATTATCTTGCTTCTGCTTCCGTTTGGAAATGGAAGCGCGCTTTTGGGACTGATTTTTATCGGCCTTGGCTGTGCGCCCATTTATCCGTCTATTATTCATTCTACCCCGGGGTACTTTGGGGCGGATAAATCCCAGGCCATGATCGGTGTCCAGATGGCGTTTGCTTATGTGGGAACCTGCCTTATGCCGCCGGTATTCGGGCTGATGGCAAATCATATCAGTATTTCCCTTTTCCCTTTTTATTTGCTGGCCATTTTGTGTATCATGCTGTATATGCATGAAAGACTGCAGAATGTAATATCTGTCTCCCGCAGAAATGCTTGTTCTGCCGGAACATATCGTCTATAATAGGTGGAAGATAAAATACCGCTGTCAGCGGACTTAAGAAACCGTTTGAAGCGGGGCGGAAGAGGAGAAGGCAGCATGGACTATGATCAGGCAAGGATGGAATTTGAGCAGTATCTGAATGATTATGACCGGACAGACGGCAAAGTAAAGCTGAAGATTACTCATACATATGGTGTTGTGGCAAGAAGCGGCCAGATTGCAGAAAGGATGGGACTTTCGGCAGAGGACAGGGAACTTGCGAAGATGATCGCTCTTCTTCATGATATCGGAAGATTTGAACAGTTGAAGCGGTATGACAGCTTTTTGCCGGAAACAATGGATCATGCGGCATATGGAGCGGATATTCTTTTTAAAGGAGGGCTTATCCGGCGCTTTCTGGAGGAGGATACCTGGGATTCTATTATAGAAGAGGCTATCCGGAAACACAGTGACTATATTTTGTCCGGCATAGAAGATCAGAGGACTTTGCTTCATGCCAGATTGATCCGTGATGCAGATAAACTGGATAACTGTCGTGTAAAATTAGAGGATCCGCTGGAAACGTTTATGAATGCTTCAGCACAGGAAATTGGAGAACAGAAGATTACAGAAAAGGTTCGTGATGATATTTTAAAAGGGAAGAGTATATTGTCCTCGGACCGGATAACGGATATGGATTTCTGGGTATCTTATCTGGCGTACTTTTATGATCTTAATTTTAAAGAAAGCCTGGAAATTGTAAAAGAAAATAATTATGTGGGAAAAATAGCAGGGAGGATTCCATATTCAAACCCGGAGACAAAGGCGACAATGCGGAAGATTTCAGAAGAATTGGAGAAGTATATTGACGGACGGCTGAATACAGGTACCCTTCATTTTGCGCGATAAGCCAGGCAGGCGGCCGTCATGCTTGCATGAACGGACATTTGCCTGGCAACGGACAGCGAACGGCTTTGCCGTGAGCTGCCTGCGGTATCGAACAGATAAGCCAGGCAGGCGGTCGTCATGCAGCGAAGCGAAAGGAAAGATAAAATGAAAAAGAATATGAGAAAAGACATTTTAATTACGGGTTTTGCACTGTTTGCTGTCTTTTTCGGATCGGGAAATCTTATATTTCCGCCCCAGGTAGGTCTTTTGTCGGGACAGTATGTACCGGCGGCCATGGCAGGCCTTGCCCTTACCGGTATCCTGTTTCCTATGATGGCGGTGGCAGCTGTGGGGAATACAGGATATGACCTGAAGGATATGATGCGTCATGTTACGCCATGGTGGCACTATTTCTATATGGGGATCGGTCTTTTGGCAGTAATATTCGGAACGATCCCAAGATGCGGGGGCGTTGCCTATGAATCGGGATTGGAAGGAATCTTTGGCAGCATGCCGTCTTACGTGAGAATTGGTTTTCTGCTGTTATTTTTTGCTGTGTCCTATTATTTCGCCATGAATAAGTCAAGTGTAATAGATAAGATAGGGAATTACCTTACGCCGCTTCTTCTGGTCAGCCTGGTTGCAGTGATCATTCTGGCAATTGTTCACCCCATTGACAGGCTGGGGGAAGGGGAGATCACAAGCGGAACAGAGGCATTTGTCAATGCATTTCTGACCGGGTATAATACCGGAGATGTAGGAACGGGAATCATCTGTGCCGGGATATTTATTGAAGCGTTCCGGAATAAAGGTTATACGGAAAGAAAGGAATATAAAAAGGCCATGTTTGGTATCATAGCTGTCGGTTTTGCGCTTCTTTTTGTTGTGTATGGCGGGCTTGCGTATCTGGGCGCGCAGGGAACAAAAATTTATCCGGCGGATGTGGATACTACCTTTCTTTTAACTGACCTGGTAAGGCGGATGGCCGGTTATGGAGGCAGTGTGGTATTGTCGCTGGCTGTTATTTTTGCATGTCTGACAACTTCGGTGGGAATGATCGCCACAACAGGAGAGTGGGTGGAAGGATGGACGAAAGGGAAGCTGTCCTATAAGCTGGCGGCACTTCTCATTACAGCAGCCATTTTCTTCGTATCATCTACAGGAGTCAGCAATGTGCTTGCTATTTCCGGACCTTTGTTTACTGTGCTGTTTCCGATGTCAGTAGTTATGACATTTCTCGGCTTACTGAAAAAGTATGTTCCCAATGACGGGGCGTGGAAGGGCTCTGTCTTTATGGCGGCACTGATGTCTGTTTTTGACGCTTTAAATGTTGCTCACGCCTCAGGACTTCTAAAAGCGGATATTTCCGGAGTGATGGAGATGGTTTATAAAATTCCTCTGGCAAAGGAAGGTTTCGCATGGCTGATTCCTACAATAATCGGATTTGCAGTGGGAGCGCTGTGGGGAAATTTTGCAGATAAAGACAAGAGCAGCAGAAGATAAGAATCACAGAAAAAAGAACAGGGGAGGATAAAATGGAAAATAAAATTTTTGAAAATGGCAGAATCTTTACATCTGATGACGAAAATCTTTATGCGGATTCCATGATCGTGGAAGAAGAGAAAATAGCCTGGATCGGCAGGCGGGCGGAGATGCCTTCCTGCAGTTATGAAAGAGTGGATCTCAATGGAGCGTGCGTCATACCGGGACTGATCGATGCACATATGCATCCTGTGATGCTGGCAGATTTCTCGCAGCAGATATCGGCTCTCCCTCCAAGAGTAAATTCTATTGCAGAACTCATTGAAGAAATCCGGAGGGTGAGGAAAGAAAAGTTTGCAGACAGGCAGGATGGGAAATGGATCGAAGGATGGGGATATGACGAAGGGAAATTTGCGGAGCAAAGAGCGCTTACCCGGTATGATCTGGATGAAGGCTGCAGCGATATGCCTGTCTGTATCATCCGCACCTGCGGTCATATCCGGTGCGTCAACAGCAAAGCTCTGGAGATTGCCGGAATTGACAGGAATACACCGGATCCGGAGGGAGGAGAAATTGAGCGTGATGCAGACGGCGAACCGACAGGCGTTCTGAAAGAGAATGCGAGAAATTTGGTTACGCCATTTATGCCGGTTCCAACCAGGGAAGAGAAGGTAGAGAATCTGATAGCTCTGGGGCAGCTTCTTCTTTCGCAGGGAATTGTGGGAGTGACAGACATGGGCAACCTGGATAAAGGGGACAATTATCCCCTTTATGAGGAAGCGGCAAAACGGGGCTGGGAACTGAAAACCGGGATTTACTATATGTGGGATTTTTTTGCCGAAGACAAAGACTTCGACCTTTCAGGAGAAAAGAGGGACCGGGATCAGCAGATATTTGCAGCGGGTCTTAAGCTGATCGGAGATGGAAGCGTGTCCGGACGGACTGCCTGGATGAGCCGTCCTTATCTGGGTCGGACAGAAGAGTACGGATTGCCGGTCTGTTCGGACGAGCTGGTAGAGTCGGCAGTTTCCTTCTGCAAAAGAAAGCGCTGCCAGCTGTCTGTACACGCTATGGGCGGGAAGGCGATCAAACGGGCGGTAGACAGGCTTTGCCTGGAGGATGACTGGATGGAAGGCAAGGAAAATGTACCATATGCAAGAGTGGAGCACATTACAGATCCTTCTGAAGAAAGCATTCAAAAAGCGGCAGAAAAAGGAATTGCATTTGTAACACAGCCGATTTTCATGTATGCGGAGATCGAGAGCTACCTGAAAAATCTGGGAAAAGAGTGGATGAAAGAATGCTATCCGGTAAAACGGATGCTGGATAGAAAGGTGCAGTTGTGTTTTTCAACCGATGCACCGGCCACATCGTGGGCAGTTCCATCTGACCCTTTCCCCTGTATAAAAGCAGCCGTAACACGCAGAGCATGGGACGGAACAGACTGCGGCAGGGACCAGGCTGTTGATATTCAGACAGCGGTGAAACTATATACGAGAGAGTCGGCGAAAGCGGCTGGCTTTCCGGAGATGGGGCAGCTGAAAAGAGGATACAGGGCAGATTTTGTTGTCCTGGATCGAAATATCTTTGAAATTCCGGAAGAGGAAATTGATAAGATAAAAGTACAGAAAGTATTTATTAAAGGAAAAAGAGTTTATGAAATTTGAACCTAAAAAAGACATAAAGAGAATCATCATCGTCTGTCTGGCAGCAGTGATCATGGCCTTGAATATCAAATCTTTCGTGCGGACAGGCGGATTATATCCGGGCGGAGCAACAGGGCTTACCCTGCTTCTGCAGCGGATGGGGGAATTGTTTTTTCATGTGACAATACCATATACCATTGTCAATGTAGCCCTGAATGCAGTGCCGGTCTATATAGGATTTCGGTTTATCGGGAAAAAATTTACGCTGTATTCCTGTCTGATGATCGTGCTTACCAGTGTACTGACAGATATCCTGCCGGGATATGTGATTACTTATGACACGCTGCTGATCAGTATTTTTGGCGGGCTGATCAACGGCCTGGTGATCAGTATGTGTCTGATGATGAATGCAACAACAGGAGGAACAGACTTTATCGCCATATTTCTGTCAGAGCGGAAAGGGATTGATTCCTGGAATATGGTGCTGGGACTTAACGTGGTGATCCTTGCCGCAGCAGGTATTTTATTCGGATGGGACAAGGCATTGTATTCCATTATCTTCCAGTATACGTCTACACAGGTACTCCACATGCTTTATAAAAAATATCAGCAGGAGACACTTTTTGTAGTGACAAATAAGGCGAAAGAGGTTTATGAGGCAATCGCCAGGACAACAAATCACGGGGCGACTATTATTGAAGGAGAGGGCTCTTATGAGAAAAGAGAGCGTAAGATCGTGTATTCGGTCGTATCCAGTGCTGAAAGTAAGCGCGTGCTGAAAGCGATAAACGAAGCGGATCCCGAGGCATTTGTTAATCTGATGAAAACTGAGCAGATTGCAGGGAAGTTTTATCAGAAGCCTACAGAATAGATATCCGATAATACAAAATAAGGGAAAAATAGGACAAAGATTTTCCTTTTTTCTTATATTACAATTGTTTCATATTAAGAGAAGATCGCTGCATAGAGCAGGGATTTTCAGGAGGGAAAAAAATGAAGGAAGTAACCTTGGAAAGATTAAATGAAGCAATTGAAAATTTTGCATTTGAAGGGAAAATGACAGAGTGCCGTCCATATGGAAGCGGACATATTAACGACACTTATCTGCTTTCCTATGAAATAGGGGTAATGGGAAGGATCAAAGTCATTCTGCAGAGAATGAATGGAGAAGTGTTTGAAAAACCGGAAGAGCTGATGGAGAATATTGTAAATGTGACATCATACCTGAAAGAAAGGATTGCAGAAAACGGGGGAGATCCGGCGAGGGAGACTCTGAATGTAATACCGACAAAAGATGGCAGCTCTTATTATAAAGATTCTGAAGGGAATTGTTGGAGATCCTATAAATTTATTACCGGAGCCACCAGCTATGATAAGGTGGAAAAGCCGGCCGATTTCTATGAAAGCGCAGTGGCTTTCGGGAATTTCCAGCGTCTTCTGGCAGATTTTCCGGCTGAGACACTCCATGAAACGATCAAAGGATTTCATGATACAAAAGCCAGATTTGCTGTTTTTGAGAAAGCAGTAGAAGAAGACGTAATGGGGCGGGCTGCATCTGTGCAAAAAGAGATTGCATTTGTGCGGAGCAGGGAAAAAGGTATTGCCAATTATTTCAGTGAACTTCTGGAAAAAGGCGAGCTTCCTTTGCGCGTTACCCACAATGATACGAAACTGAATAACATTATGATCGATGACAAGACCGGAAAAGGAATCTGCGTGATCGATCTTGACACGGTAATGCCGGGACTTGCTATGAATGATTTCGGAGATTCCATCCGTTTCGGAGCAAGCACAGCAGCGGAAGATGAGAGAGATTTAAGTCTTGTATCCTGCAGCATGGAATTATTTGATATCTACGCAAGAGGATATATCGAAGGATGCGGCGGTAAGCTGACAGAGCGGGAAATCCTGGAGCTTCCTATGGGGGCGAAGACCATGACATATGAGTGCGGAATGAGGTTCCTTACTGATTATCTGCAGGGAGATACTTATTTCAAGATCCACAGAGAAGGTCATAATCTGGATCGCTGCCGTACGCAGTTTAAGTTAGTGGAAGATATGGAACAGAAGTGGCATACGATGCAGTCGATTGTAAAGAAGTATATGTGAAAAAGATAACAGGACACGTAGTAAAGTTGCATTTTACTACGTGTCCTGTTATCTTTTTCACAGAATCTTCATTTTTGCAGGTATTGAAAAATATGTTCTGAAATGTTATCGTTAAAAAATCAAAACAAAAGGGAAGCGATAGCATGAGGCTGACAGTAAAAGATATAAAAAAATTGTGGGACAACGGACAAGCAGAGCTGGTAGCGGGCGAAAAAGGGCTGGACCGTACTGTGGTGGTATATGACATGATGGAACAGCCGGATATCAAACCATGGCTTAGGGCGGATATGCTGCTTATCACTACCGGATATGCCATCCGTAACGACAAAGGGGCGGTTCTTAATCTGATCCGGGATTTAAATGAAGCGGGGGCCGCTGCTCTGGCCATCAAGACACGATTTTTTGACCATTTTCCGGAAGAGGCCCTGAAGCTAGCAGATCAGCTTCAGTTTCCGCTCTTTTTTCTCAACAATGCCCTGGGATTTATTGAGGCTGTGTATCCGGTAATGGTTGCCATTGTGGAGGCTAAAAACGGGGTAGAAATGCGGACGCGCTATCAGATCGGACAGATTGAGAAAAAGGAACTGGATCGGAAATTTTATTTCGACCTGGTGCAGGAGAGGTTTGACCGGGAAGAAGAGGCGCAGATCAGGGCCAATTCTCTGTACTGGCCTATGATGCCGGTAAGGATGCTGGAGATCTGCACGAAATATCCGGAAGAGCAGTGGTCCGGTCAGAAAAAGGAAAAAGCGGAACAGCTGGCGGAAACATTTTTTATGAAACAAAATCTCGGGTACACAGTGATTTCTCTTCCGGAAAAGATAGAGGTCCTGTTCTGTGAGCCGGGGCGGATTTTAGCCTTTAAAGAAAAGCTGGAAGATTTTGAGCAAAGTTTGAAGAAATTATGTAAAATGGATTTTCATATACTTGTTTCCGATAGAATAGACGGGTATTTTGATATGCCCAAAGTCGCTCATCAGATATCGGAACTTTCGCAGATTGCCGGAAAAGATTTTGAAGACCAGAAGATTTTCTGGTGGGAAGAAATGAAATACGAAGAACTGCTGCTGGAAATTTCCAGGCTTCCGCAAGTGAAATCTTATGTAGAAGAACGGTTGTACAGTCTGGAAGAGTATGACAGGAAACATGGGACCGGTCTTGTGGAGACATTGGAAGTGATGCTGCAAAACGGAGGATCGAAAAAGCAGACGGCGGAAAAGTTGTATCTCCATAGAAATACTATGATGTACAGAGTAAAAAAGATTGAAGAAATACTAAAGTGTAATATAGGAGATTTTACAACTTTGCAGGAACTGGCATTTGTTTGTTTAGTAAGAAGATATCTGACAGAAAACGGGAAGGAAAGGATAAAAAATTGACAAAAGCTGTGCGCCGGGCACAAAGATTCTGACTAAAAATTGGATTCGGAGAATAAAGACTTCAATTTGATAAAGTGCTAAAATAAAGAGGTGTTAAGCCAATGTGGGTGATCGTCACATTGGCTTTCTTTGTACCTGGATGCTGTTTTGACTTGAAAAAGGCAAAGTGGCGAGTGAGAGAAAAGGAGGAGAAAATATGGACGAACAAGAGAAGAAATCGTTTGAGCAGCTGCATATTACAGCGGCTGAACATCCTAAAGCACTGGCTCCGCATGTTCTCATACTGAATATTATTATGAGTGTGCTTGGAGCAATTATCGGGCTGGAATTGATCGTACGTACCGGCGTGGCTCCTAATACGTCAATTGTCGGAGCGCTGTTTGCGATTATACTTTCCAGGATACCTCTGGCATTTTTGCAGAAATACAGGAGTATCCACAGTCAGAACATGATTCAGACTTCTATATCAGGAGCAACATTTTCAGCGGCCAACAGTTTGCTGCTTCCCATCGGTATTCCGGTTATTATGGGAAGAGAAGATCTGATGTTTCCAATGCTGATCGGCGTGTTTATCGCAACGATCATTGACGCAACAATCCTTTATAAAACATTTGATTCGGAAATGTTCCCGGCAGAGGGAGCATGGCCTCCGGGAGTTGCATCTGCGCAGTCTATTCTTGCGGTTGTGGAAAAAGGCCGGAAGGCAATGCTGCTTCTGGTAGGTATGGTGATCGGTATCGGCGGTAAAGTCATCGGTGTCCCGACAGACCTTCTTGGTGTGTCCTGGTTCGGAGACTTTGCGGCAATGGCAGCGCTTGGTGTCGGAAGTATCGTTATCGGTGTCCTTAATACCAACGGCTTTATTATTGATATTTTCGGAAAAAGTTTTCCGGTCGTTACAGATATTTTCGGCGAGGGAGCAGATCTTATGTCACAGACTATGTTCCAGTATATGCCTCACGGAATCATGATCGGAGCAGGACTCGTCGCGCTTCTTCAGGTCTGTAAAATGCTGTTTGCCAAAAAAGGCGATGATGCAAGTGCAGCGGGGAAATTCAGCCGCAGCATGGGAAATATGAAGAGCGCTCTTGGATGGGGATATGTGGCATATTTCGTCGTAGCGATTGCTCTGGCGGTTATTACCGGTATCTGGTCAGAGATGACACCGTTTAAGCTGGTGATCTGGATCATTTATGCAGCATTTGCGGCAATTGCTTCCGAGCTGATCGTAGGAATTTCCGCTATGTATTCCGGATGGTTCCCGGGATTTGCAACGGCGCTTATTTTCCTTTTGGTAGGTATGCTGATCGGATTCCCGAGTATGCCTCTGGCTGTGCTGGTTGCCTATACGGCAGCGACAGGCCCGGCTTTCTCTGATATGGCATACGACCTGAAATGCGGATATATCCTCAGAGGATACGGAAAAGATCCGGAGCTGGAAAAAGTAGGAAGAAAACAGCAGTTTATTTCAGAAATTGTAGGATTTATAGTTGCATTTGTTATGGTGGCTCTTCTTGCGCGGACTTACTTCTCGCAGGGGTTGTACGCACCGGTAGATGCGACCTTTGCAGCTACGATTGAAGCGGGCGCAGGCGGAGAAGTTGCAAAATGGCTTCTGATCTGGGCTGTTCCGGGGGCGATCATTCAGCTTCTTGGAGGTTCCAGACAGGTGGGAATCCTTTTTGCAACCGGTCTTCTGGTAGGAAGCACCATCAACGGTCTTACGATCATCGTGGCCTTGCTCATCCGTGCGATCCTGGTAAAGAGAAACAAAGAAAACGAGCACACACTCAACATTCTGGGTGCCGGCGCACTGGCAGGTGCGGCTCTGTACAGCTTCTTTACGGCGACGCTTGCCCTTGGAAGCAAGAAAGAATAGCGGCTCTGTTCAAGTGTCGGCGTAAGGGATTTTCCTTTATGCCGGCATTTGCAGTATAAAGCAGATCATTTTAAGGAAAGAAGGGGATTTTCAAGTGGAGAAAAAGGAAGGACTTAAACTGACAGAAGAAGTACTGGATGATGTCCTCGCAGGAGGCACGATCCTTGGCGGAGGAGGCGGAGGAGATCCGGTAAAAGGAAGAAAATATGCAAAGATTGCGGTAGAGTATACAGATCTTCGTCTTATTCCGATTGAAGAGATTGATGACGACGCGGTTCTTCTGACCGCTTCCCTTGTGGGAGCTCCAAATGCCAAAGACCAGTTTATGACAGCCAGGGATCTTGCTTATACGATCGAGATGATCAAAAAGAATACAGATCTGAAGCTGGGCGGTATTATCACAAATGAGCAGGGAGGAGAGGCGTCTGTGAACGGATGGCTTCAGGCTGCCATTTCCGGTCTTCCCCTTGTGGATGCACCGTGCAATGGGCGTGCCCATCCTACCGGAGTTATGGGGAGTATGAACCTTCATAAGCAGAAGGACTACAAGACGGTTCAGGCATGTGTAGGAGGCAATCCGGAGACGGGAGATCATGTGGAGTGTTTCTTTGAAGGAAGCATCGAGCATACCTCAAAACTTGTGCGCATGGCGTCTATTGAGGCAGGAGGACTGGTGGCGGTTGCCAGAAATCCGGTGACAGCTGCCTATGCAAAAGAAAACTGCGCTATCGGCGGTGTCAGCTTTGCTATAGAGACAGGAAAAGCTTTCCGTAAAGGGCTGGAAACTTCTGTGGAGGAAGCGGTAAAAAATGTGTGTGAATTTCTCGGCGGTTCTATCCTGGCAAAAGGAGAGGTGAAAAACTTCTCTATTGAAACAACAGGAGGATTTGATGTGGGATATGCGGAAGTAGACGGCTGCCAGCTGACATTCTGGAATGAGTATGCCACAGCGGAAAAGGACGGAAAACGGCTTGCGACTTTCCCTGATCTTATTATGACCATCAATGCAAAGACCGGAGAGCCTGTTACCACAGCTATGATGGAAGAAGGACTGGAGGTCTATGTGATCGGGGCAGATAAGAAAAATCTGAAGCTGTCTGCCACCATGTTTGATCCGGAACTGTTGAAACAGACAGAAGAAGTGGTCGGAAAAGAGATGGTAAGCTACCTGTAAGCGGCAAAAATGCGAAATGTACAGCGCTCCATGGAAAGCATGGACGAAAAACAAAATAGAAAAGCAGAAAAAGGAGATAAAAGCCATGTTAATGAAACAGATTATTGAAGCGTACGATATCCTGGATGATGGAAATGTGACAGGGAAGAAAGTAGAAGAATATTTAAGAACGATCAAACCGGATGCAGACATCGAAGTATATGAACTGAAAGGGTCAAAAGGTTCCACAGATATGCTGAAAGTGCGGATCCCCGGATCCAAAGGAAAGACAAACGGAGGAAACGCTCCGACCATCGGACTCCTTGGAAGACTGGGAGGTCTTGGAGCGCGCCCGGAAAGGATCGGATTCGTATCCGACGGTGACGGAGCACTTGCAGCAGTTGCTCTTGCGGCTAAAATCCTGGATATGCAGAACAAAGGAGATATGCTGGAGGGGGATGTTCTGATCTCAACACATATCTGTCCGGATGCGCCGACACAGCCTCATGACCCGGTTCCGTTTATGGGATCTCCGGTAGAGATGTCACAGGTGAACCAAGAAGAAGTGTCAGACGACCTGGATGCGATTCTCTCTGTTGATACAACAAAGGGAAATCGCGTGATCAACACAAGAGGATTCGCCATTTCTCCTACTGTAAAAGAAGGATATATTTTAAGAACATCAGAAGACCTGCTGGATCTGATGCAGATCACAACAGGAAAACTTCCTTATGTATTTCCTCTGGCAACACAGGATATTACTCCTTACGGAAATGACGTACATCATATCAACAGCGTTCTGCAGCCGTGTACTGCAACAAAAGCTCCGGTTGTAGGAATCGCCATCACAGCAGAAGTTATGGTGCCGGGATGCGCGACAGGAGCAACCCATGCAGCGGACGTAGAAGAAGCAGCGCGCTTTATGCTGGAAGTTGCAAAAGCCTTCGGAAGAGGACAGTGCAAATTCTATGATGAAGCAGAATATGCACGTCTTGTAAAACTGTATGGAAAGATGGATCATTTACAGACACTGGGACAGGAATAAGAGGTGAATACAGATGAAAATTGGTGCGATCACCATCGGGCAGGCGCCGAGAGTCGATGTGACAGCAGACATTATGGATATTTTTGAAGGGCAGGCTGAACTGGTGCAGGCAGGAGGCCTGGACGGACTGACAAAGGAAGAGATTGCAAAGTTTAAACCGGAGGAGGGAGACTATGTGCTGGTCTCCCGTCTGACGGACGGTACTTCTGTGACCTTTGCAGAGCGCTATATCCTGCCGAGGCTCCAGGAGGCTATTGACAGGATGGAGGAGGACGGCTGCAGGCTGATTATGTTCTTCTGCACAGGAAAGTTTCCGGAAACACTGACGTCCAAAAACATTCCTCTGCTCTATCCCTGCGATATTCTGGATCGGATTGTTCCTCTGATGACAAAGAAATCCAACATTATCTGCATGACTCCGTCACCCCTGCAGCTTGCGCAGACAGAAGGAAAATGGAGTCAGTATGTGGATAAGGTGACATCCATCGCAGCATCACCTTACGGAGAGTGGGAAGATCTGGAGAAAGCTGCGGAGCAGGTGAAAGATATGGACGCTGATCTGATCGTCCTGGACTGCATCGGTTATACACAGGAAATGAAGCGTATGTTTGAGGAGAAGACCGGGAAAATGGTCGTCCTTCCGAGAACGCTTCTTGCACGCGTTGTATCAGAGCTGACAGATTTGAAAAAGAGAGGATAGACATACCATGAAAGACTTAGTAAAAATTGCAGAGCAGGTACTTGTTTCCTGTCTGGGAGTAAAAAAAGAAGAATCCGTACTTGTGATCACTGACGACACAAGAAAAGAGATCGGCGAGGCTCTCTATGAAGCATCCTGCCATCTTGGCTGTGAAGGAATGCTGCTTGTGATGAAGGAGAGAGAAGTAAGCGGACAGGAGCCGCCTAAAGCAGTGGCAGAAGCCATGAAAGCGGCGGATGTTGTCATTGCGCCTACTGCCAAATCTCTGACTCACACAAGTGCAAGGATCGAGGCTGCGGCAGCAGGAACCAGAGTTGCGACCATGCCGGGAATCACAAAAGAAATGTTCAGCAAAGGTGCTATGACGGCCGATTACGGCGAAGTGGAGAAACTGACGGCAAAGATCACCGATATGCTGACAAAGGCAGACAATGCAAGAATTGAAAAAGACGGAATGGTATTGAACATCAGTCTGAAAGGAAGAGACGGCGTGCCAAGTCCGGGAGTATATAAGGAAGCCGGGAAATGCGGCAATCTTCCTTCCGGAGAAGCGTACATTGCACCTCTGGAGGACGGATCCGACGGCGAGATGATCATAGACGGTTCCATGGTGGGAATCGGAAAGCTGGAAAGCCCGCTTCACATGAAGATCAGCGGCGGCAAGCTTCGCCAGGTGACAGGAGAAAAAAGTGAAAATCTGGACATCCTGCTGAAAAACGAAGTGAACGGTACTCTGTGTGAACTGGGTATCGGAACAAACGAAGCAGCGATTCTGAACGGCATTATTCTGGAAGATGAAAAAGTGTACGGAACCGTACACATTGCGTTTGGAACCAATACATCCTTCGGCGGGGTAAACAAGGCAGAATGCCACATGGACGGCATTATACTGAAGCCGACGCTCTATCTTGATGATACACTTGTTATCAAAGAGGGAGTGTTCCAGGTATAGAAAAAGGCGAACCCTGCAGCAATGGAAAAGCTGCGGGGTTTTTTATAAAAGTAAAAGGAGGAAGCAAAATGAGTCAGCATGAAAAGAAGTTTAAAGTAGGCCTGATCCGGGTTCTGACCTGTGAGGATCCGGAAGTATTATATTCCCATCAAAGACAGATCATGGAGAAGTTTCCCACTCTTGATGTGGAGACAAAATGTATTCCCGACCAGCCGGAGGGGATCCACAGCCCCCGGCTTTGCGAGATCGCGGTTCCGAAGATCGTGGAAACGGCGAAATCCTTTCAGGATGTGGATATGATCATTGTAAGCTGTGCAGATGATCCGGGTGTACGCCAGATAAGGGAGGCGCTTCCGGGGATGCCGGTAACCGGCGGCGGAGAGACAACAGTGGCCCTGGCCCTTCGGTACGGCTCGAAAATCGGAGTCCTTGGGATTACGGATTATGCTCCGGACGCTTATGCAAGACTGCTTGAGGGGAAAATGATCCTGGAAAAACCGGATGGTGTGGACAGCACTCTGGATCTGATGACTCCGGAAGGAAGAAAGCAGGTGATCGCTTCCGGAAAGAATCTGAAAGAGAAAGGGGCGGAAGTGATCGCCCTTGCATGTACAGGTCTTGCCACCATCGGCGTGGCAAAAGAACTGGAAGAGGCAACCGGTCTTCCGGTGATCGATCCGGTGCTGGCAGAAGGTCTGTTTGCTTACTATGAGAGCATCCGCAGATAAAAGAGAACGAAAAAGGGCGGCGAACCTTTAGGAAAAAAAGGAAGCCGCCGCCGGGAAAAAGTGTCCCAGAAACAGTGTGATGACCGGGAAGAAGAGAGCGGGGAGCATATTGCCCACCTTCAGGATCTTGCCGAAGGTCGTGTTGACGCCGATACAGAAAATGAGGGCGGATCCTACAAAAGAAAGCTGGGCGATGAGAGCATCGCTTGCAAAAGATCCGGCCACGGCTGCAATGGCAGTAATACTTCCCTGGTAGACAAAGATTGGGATAGCGGAACAGATCGTGCCCTTGCCGTAGATGGAGGCGTTGACAAGGACGATGACAAAGTCCAGGATCGCTTTTGCCGTGAGCATGGAAATGTCATGGTGAATGCCGTCCTCGATGGAGCCCACGATTGCCATGGCGCCGATGCAGATGATAAGGGATGTGTTTACGAAACCATCCACAAAGGAGGAGTCGCCGTGTGAATGGAAGAAATTCCGGAGCCACAGCCCGAAATGCTCGATCCTCCCTTCGATATCAAGCAGTTCTCCTGCCAGAGAACCAAGTGTCATGGAAAAAATAAGAAGCATGGTCCCACGGGTTCCTATGCTGCCGTTTTCGATCGTCAGCATGTAGGAGAGCGTGCCGGAAATACCGATAAACAAAATGGCAATGCCGCTTCCTTTCATGAGAATATCCTGTACATTTTCCCGCAGGCCCTTTTTGAAAAAAAGGCCCAGAAGTCCTCCGGCGATGACAGCCAGGGTGTTGATGATCGTTCCAAGTCCAAACATAGAAGTCCTCCTTTGTATATGAAGCGTACGCTTCCTGACATGGAAGCAGAACGCTTTGGTGTCATATCATATGCAACAGAAAATATTTTAACGAATCCGCTGAAAAAAGTAAATACTTTCGGCGGCAGATGAGGTGAAGAACATGGAGATATTAAAAGCAATTGAACAAAGACACAGCATCCGTTCTTTTCAGGAAAAGACAGTGCCAAAAGAGGTGCTCATCAAACTGGCGGACGCAGCCCAGAGAGCTCCTTCTGCCAGTAATCTGCAGGCATGGAAATTTCTTTTTGTCACAGAAGATGCGCTCAGGGAAAAGGTGGATTTTTTCAGTCCGGGACTTTCGGGGAAGCCGCCGGTTATTCTGGTAATCTGTTCCGATATGGAAAAGGCGCTGAAAAAAGGCGGAGAAAATTCTAAAATCTACGGCTGCATGATGGATGCTTCCATGGCAGCGGAAAATCTGATGCTGGCCGCCCTGGAGTATGGTCTTGGCACATGCGCCATTAAATCTTATAACGATACGGCCATAAGGAAGATCCTTAATATCCCGGAGGAATACCGGATCGAGGCGCTGATCTCCATCGGTTACCCGAAGGGTGAGCCAAGATGTCCGGCAAGGCCGAAAGCAGAAGACATCGCATTTTTTAATACATTTGAAAAGGAATAAAAACCAGAAAAAACGAAAAGGAGAGAAGAGAATGGACAGCAAAGAACTTGAGCTTTTGATCTATCTGATCACAAGTGCGCAGGGTCTTCCGGGAGAGCCGAGGATCTATGGATCCATCCGTCTTACAGAGGCGGCGTCCAAGCTGTGTCAGATCATCCTGGAAAAAGATCCGCAGAATGAGGGAGTGAGAAAACTGGCGGAGCGCATTGACAAGGATAAGGGAAAAGCCCTGTCCCGGGAAGAAGATTTCTTTGGGATGCTGGAGGAGGCTTCCAGTCTTCTGGTAGACTGTATGTAGCGCTGGTACAAATCTGAAATATCTGCTATACTGTTAGCGGCGGCTTATTGCTGCCGCTTTCCTGTCTGACAGGAAATGATTTTCTTTATTTCAGAAAGGAGATACGTATGGCAGTTAGAGGAAGTGTATTATTATATAATTTCAAAGATAAAGAGAGAACAGATAAAGTAAAATTTATTTTTGTCCTTATGGGAATTAAGATCAAGACTGTGGAGAAGGAGGACTATCTCCAGAAGATCGGCGCCCTTGCAGGAGTGGAGGGCATAGAGCGCACAGAGGAGATCTATGAAGGAGAAGGGTTTGACGAGGAAATGCTGGTGCTGAATCACCTGACAGATCCCCAGATGAACCGGATGCTCGCCTATCTGAAGAAAGAAGGGCTGCAGATCCCTTTGAAAGCGGCCCTGACCCCAACCAATGTGCATTGGAATACATTGGAGCTTCATAACGAGCTTGTAAGGGAGCATGAAGAAATGCAGAAGATGATCGCGGCAAAGAGAGCCGGCGGTAAAGAGGAAGAAAACAGAAATGATGGAAAATAGCGGAATCATTGACGGATTGGAATACGCAAGGAGAGAAGGAGGGATACTGCTGGAAAAGTGTCCTGCCTGCAGCGGATCGGTCATCATTCCGGAACAGATAGAAGGGGAGCCGGTCCGCTGGGCGGCTCCCTATGCGTTTTCAAGGACAAATGTTACGTCTGTTGCATTGCCCCGCTATATGGAGCAGATTGGAAATTATGTGTTTTACCGGTGCTTTCATTTGAAAAGCCTTTCTTTTTCCGACGCCTTGAATGATGTGGGGGCAGGAGCCTTCACAGGCAGCGCCATACGGAACATTGAGATACGGCTCTATAAGGGAGAGAAATCCGTACTGAAATTTATTGCCGATGAGATCAGGTACGCCCTTACAGTGACGATGCGCTACTGCCGGGAAGACGGATCGGAAGAAAGAGCAAAGCTGATCTTTCCGGAGCACTATGAAGAGGCTGTGGAAAATACTCCGGCAAGAATTGTAGAGACCCATTATCACGGTTCCGGAGGAGACTATCGGCAGTGCTTCTATGACAGGGAATTAAATTACAGCGAGTACGACAGGCTGTTTCCAAGGGCGGTGGCTGAAGAGACAGAGGAAACGGCGTCAGAGATGGCAGCCCTGCGCCTTCGATACCCTTATAAGCTCTCCCAGGCGGCAAAGGCGGAGTATGCAGAATACGTCAAAGAGCACCTGATGGCGGCAGCGTCAATCTATATTGACAGAGAGGAATCGGACATGCTGCGGTTTTTCGGAAAAGAAGGTTTCTGGAGCCGGGATGCGCTGGAGGGTGCGATCGAGAAAGCGGCGGAAAAAGAAAAGACGGAAATATTAAGTGTGCTGATGGAAGAAAGGCACCGGTATTTCCCAAAACAGAAAAAGGTATTTGAGTTATGACAGAGGAAAGAACAAATGCGGAGAAACTGAAAGGAATCGGAAGAGAAATTCTGGTTCTTGCAAGAAATGAGCTCTATCTTAAGATGAGGTTTCTTGACGTGGCTTTAAGCAGTTTCTATTTTGCGGCAGATCCGGCAGCCGATCCGGCAGGGACAGACGGATTTTCCATTTGTTATCATCCGGAGAATCTGAGCAAAATGTATCGTAAGGATGCGGTATTGGTGAACCGGCTTTATCTTCATATGGTACTCCACTGCCTGTTTCATCATTTAACCCGGAGAAACGGGCGGGATGAAGATCTGTGGAATCTCTCCTGCGATATTGTGGCGGAATCCATGATCGACAGTATGCAGCACCGGCCGGTCTTAAGATCCCGGTCTTTTCTGCGAAGAGAGACGTACCGGAAGCTGAAGCAAGAGATGAAAGTACTGACTCCGGAAAAGGTATACGGTTCCCTGGAAAACTGGAATCTGAGTGAAAGAAAGCTTGGAGAGCTGGCGGAAGAATTTTATACGGACAGTCATATTTACTGGCCCGATGACAATGAGGAAGAGCGCCGGCAGGAGATTGAGAACCAGTGGCAGAATAAGACAGAGGAGATGGAGACTGACATGGAGACATTTTCCAAGGAAGCTTCTTCTGCTTCCGGGAATCTGCTGGAACATGTCAAAGTAGAGAATAAAGAGCGGTTCAAGTACGGAGATTTCCTGAGGAAATTCGCGGTTTTAAGAGAGGAAATGGCAGTGGATGATGATTCCTTCGATTATTCCTTTTACAGTTATGGACTTAGGCTTTACGGCAACATGCCTCTGATCGAGCCGCAGGAATGGAAAGAGACGAAGAAAATCGAGGACTTCGTGATCGTGATCGATACCTCCATGTCCTGTTCAGGAGAACTTGTGCAAAAATTTCTGGAAGAGACTTATACGGTGTTAAGTGAGCAGAACAGCTTTTTCCGGAAAGTGAATATCCACATTATCCAGTGTGATGACACCGTGCAGTCGGATCAAAAGATCACGAAAGAAGAAGAGCTTAGGGCATACATGGACGATCTCGAACTGAAAGGAGAGGGCGGGACGGATTTCCGCCCGGCTTTTGCCCATGTGGAGAAGCTTCTGGAGCAGAAAGAATTTTCCCAGCTTCGGGGACTGATCTATTTTACAGACGGACAGGGAGTTTATCCGAAGAAAATGCCTCCTTACGAGACAGCCTTTGTCTTTATGAAAGAGGATTATGAGGATGTGAATGTGCCTGCATGGGCCATGAAACTGATCCTTAATGAGGAGGATGTCCGGAAAATGTCCGGAAAATCAGAGGAGAGAAAAGGAGATACAGCATGAATATAAAGCGAGCCAAAAAAGAAATTCAGGACTCCGTTACGGCTTATCTTAAGAAAGATTCCTACGGAGAATATATGATACCGTCTATCCGGCAGCGCCCCATCCTTCTGATGGGACCTCCGGGGATCGGCAAGACACAGATCATGGAGCAGGTGGCAAGGCACTGCGGCATTGCCCTTGTCTCCTACACCATTACCCATCATACAAGGCAAAGTGCAGTGGGGCTTCCCTTTATCAGAGAGAAAACTTACGGAGAGAAAACATATTCCGTCACGGAATATACCATGAGCGAGATCATTTCCTCCGTCTATGAGAAAATGGAAGAAACAGGATTAAAAGAGGGAATCCTCTTCATTGATGAGATCAACTGCGTCTCGGAGACACTGGCTCCTACTATGCTGCAGTTTCTGCAGTGCAAAACTTTCGGCAATCAGAAAGTGCCGGAAGGGTGGATTATCGTGGCAGCCGGAAATCCGCCGGAGTACAATAAATCCGTGCGGGAATTTGACGTGGTGACACTGGACAGGATCCGCCGGATCGATGTGGAAGAAAACTATGAGGTGTGGAGAGAATACGCCTATCGTGCCGGGATCCATCCTGTCATCCTCTCCTACCTGGAAATCCGGAAAGACTGCTTTTACCGGATGGAGACAACGGTGGACGGCAGGACCTTTGTAACAGCCCGCGGCTGGGAGGATCTCTCAGAGCTTTTAAAGGTGTACGAGGCGATTGGCAAAAAAGCGGACCGGGAAGTGGTGCATCAGTATTTGCAGCACTGGAAGATCGCCAAGGATTTTGCCAATTATCTGGAGCTTTTTCACAAATATAAAAAGGATTACGGACTGGAGAAAATCCTGGAAGGACACTATGGAAAAGATACCCTGGACAAGCTGAAATTTGCTTCCTTCGACGAGCGTTTAAGCGTCGTGGGGATGCTGATCGGGAAGCTTAGCGAATTGTTCCAGGCAAGCTACCTTGCAGACCAGTATGTAACCAGGCTGTTCGGATGGCTTAAGAAGTATAAGGTACAGGGAAATCTGGCTGATATCAAAGAAGAGGCGGAGAAAGAATATGAGAAGCTTCGCCGGGCAGGACAGCTGACAAAAGAGGCGGATCATATGCTCCGCAAAGTCGCGGACACACTGGAGCGGTATGTTGTGATCCTTAAGGAAAAACATCTGGAACAGGATGAGCAGAAAGACGAGGCCTTCGAGAGAGTCCGGGCAGAGTTTGCGAAGGAGGCTGATAAGCGGCAGCAGGCTGTGGATGCGGCCGGAGAAGCGCTGGATCACGCCTTTGACTTTATGGAGGATGCCTTCGGGGACAGTCAGGAAATGGTCTGCTTTGTGACCGAGCTGAATACCAATTACTACAGCATCCAGTATCTGAAAGAAAATGACTGTGATAAATATTTTAAATACAACAAAGGACTTCTGTTTGATGAAAGAAGAGAGAAGATCTTAGAAGAATTAGAGGAAATGTCATAGAAGAACATCCTTTTGGCGCCGGTGCTAATATTTCCGGCCTTACTCCGCACAATACAGGGCAAGGCCTCGGCTTTTACGGATTTCATATTCATGAAGGAAGCGCCTGTACCGGAACCACTTCGGATGAATTTGCCGATACAGACGGCCACTATCAGACCCGGGGTAAAATGCATCCGGAACATGAGGGGGATCTGCCTCCTCTTCTATCCGATAAGGGAACAGCGTGGATGATGGTCTATACCACCCGCTTTTTTCCGGAGGAAGTGGTGGGGAAGACAGTTGTGATTCATGATATGCCTGATGATTTCCGCACCCAGCCGTCGGGAAATTCAGGAGAGAAGATTGCCTGCGGACAGATCGTGGCAGAAGATCCTGATATACGATAAACATTTCCATGTAACAAAAAGCCTCCTGTCTGCATATGCTGGAGTAGAAAGACTGTGCAAATAGGAGGATTTTTATGGCATATTCAATCATGCTGGATGCAGGACACGGAGGACGGGATCCGGGAGCAGTGTACAACGGGCGTCAGGAAAAGGACGATACCCTGCGCCTGGCGCTTGCTGTAGGGGAAATTTTGCAGAACAGAGGTATTGATGTAGAATATACACGTACGACAGATGTCTATGAGACACCATATGAAAAAGCGATGGAAGCAAATCAGGCAGGAGTGGATCTCTTTATTTCCATTCACCGCAATTCTTTTCCAAGAGACAACGAGGTGTCCGGTGTGGAATCGCTGGTGTACGATCTGTCGGGACTGAAGTACCAGATTGCGGAGGCAATTAATGAGGAGCTGGCAACTATAGGGTTTGTGGATCTTGGCGTCAAGGCAAGACCGAATCTGGTCGTGCTGAAGAGGACAAAAATGCCGGCTGTTCTTGTGGAGGCCGGATTTATCAATTCTGACACCGATAACATGTTGTTTGATCAGAATTTTGATGACATTGCACTTGCCATTGCTGAGGGAATCCTCGATACCCTGCAGCGGAACGGACTTATTGAAGGAAGTGCAGATACGTCCGGAAGCGTAAATGGCAGTGGGAACAGCGGCATGACAGGGGGAAATACAGACAGTCAATATGAAAATAATGAATTTGAAAATGCAGTAGTCCACGATTATCGCGTGCAGGTAGGGGCTTTCCGCAACCGTACTTATGCAGAGAGACTTAGAGGGGAACTTCTGGAGCAGGATTTTCCGGCGTATATTGAGGATTCTGACGGCTATTTAAGAGTTCAGGTGGGCGGATATGACACATTGGAGGAAGCAGCCGACATGGAACGGCGGCTGAAACGGGCAGGTTATTCCACTGTGATTGTGTCCTGATCCCATATGGAGATCCTCCCGCTTCCGATAGTCTCTGTTTTCCGGTGCTGGTAATTTTTAAAAACTTTAGGTATAATAACCACATATAATAGCAGCCGCGTGGTTATTATACCTGGGTGCTTTGGCCTGCAAAGCCGAAGATATATCAGAATTTTACATAGGAACCGGAGGATCGAAAATGGCAGATAAATTAAAATTTCAGGAAAAATTAAGCGGAATTTTGCATCTGGCAGAAGAAAAGCAGATGCATCTTAATATAGAGGAAATCGAAAAATTCTTCGAGGAGGAAGCGCTTTCTGCCCAGCAGATAGAGCTGGTGTGCGACTACCTGCTTTCACAGAAAGTGGCTGTATCGGGATATGAAAAAAAGCCCGGAGTGATTCGGCAGGCGGAGGAAGAAAGAGAGGAGCTGACCCGGGAAGAACAGGAATACCTGGAAAGTTATCTTAGAGAAATACACGAGATGGTGCCGCGTACACCTGAGGAGAGCAGGCTGGCAGCCTACATGCCCCTTGTGACAGAGGAAGCGCTGAAGCTGCCAAGACAGGGAGTTTTCCTGGGAGATGTGATCCAGGAAGGAAATGTCAGTCTTGTCGGGGCGCTTTTGGCATATGCTCCGGGAGAAGAGAAGAAGGAAGAAATCCTCAAAGAGATAAGAGCTTCCATGCGCGCGCTTTTGGAATCCCAGCTGGAAATGAAAAGGCAGGACCGCAAGATGGTAGACCGGGTATCTGACCTGGAGGCGACAATTCGGGAAATGAGCGACGGACTGGGCCGTAAAGTGGACGTAGAGGAAGTGGCAGAGAAAATGGGCGTGTCAGAAGAGGAGATCGAAGATATCCTTAAGCTGGCGGGAGAAGAATGGAAAGAAGAATAAGAGAAAATGTGCGTTTAGAATGTAAAAAAACCAGGCGGACTGTGAGACGTTACTCCCTTCGTCTGGTTTTTTACATTCTACTATTTAGAAGCTGATTAAGGTCAAGGAAATTATTCGATAACTGTAATAACTGCAACTTCCCCTCCGTTTTCAAAAATATACAGATCTATATATTCTTCTTTATTTTTATTTTTACGCCAAAGAGAATAAGAGTTGTATTTTTCATTTTCACCGGCAAGATGGATGGAATCCTCAAGGCAATCCAGATTATTTTGTTTTAGATTTTTTGCAGCCGCGTTCCAATTTTGCCCTACGTAAGTTCCGTATATACTATAATTAGTTTCGAATCTGCCCAACCCTATATATATTAGATTTCCATCACCAAGTACCTCTAATTCGGTTCCCAAATCTCCTATTAAATCATATGAACCATCGTCATATGTTTCTTTGACTTCAAAATTTTCATATTTGCCGAAATCTGTCTGTTCACAAAAATCTTCCCAGTTATTCCCTAGGGCGTTAGATAATTCAATTTTGGGAGCTTCTGGTGGGATGTGTTTCGTATACATTTCTGCATCCCAATTAGAGTTATCAGATGTGATATATAAATTTTCTTTTTCTGTGATTTCCGCTTTTAGTTTATAAGCATATCCATCTATTGTGAAAATATATTCATCATCTATTTTCTCATAGGTGCCTCTTTTATCGTTCATTAGAAGAGTACCATCATCATAAATATTAAGAATCCATCTGTTGGATGGAGTACCTTCTCCCGTATATGTTCCTGCAATAGATGATTGATTTGTGTCATTTGGAGCTAAAACTTCAGTGGCAGAGGTTGAGTCAGGGCTTTTTTCTTGTGTAGTGCTACAGCTGCATATTAAAAATAGCATGGTTATTAATCCGATAATTGTATAGAGTATTTTCTTGTTCATGTATTTCCCCTTCTTAATTTAAAAAGTAGATTTATAAGATATTGATATTATAGTCTTTTTAACGACTATAGTCAAGAGAAAGACTATATACTATTCTATGATATAGAAGGAGAAAGATATGATAGTATATGGTCCATTTTGGAAAACATTAAAAGATTCAAATGAATCGACATACACTCTTATAAATGTACACCATATTTCGAGTTCTATAATAGATAAATTGAGAAAAAATAGGCCTTTGAATACAACAACAATAAATGATTTGTGCCGTATACTTAACTGTCACATAGAAGACATAGCGCAATATGTGCCAAGCGAGCAGGATCAGAAATTGTAGGATGGATTAAAAAGCGTTGCCTATTAATATAGAAGCAAAAAGGGGATTGCCATATCATGATATGACAGTCCCCTTTTTAAAATAAAGACACTTTGAACCTAATTTTCTTCAGAATCTGTTTCCGTCTTTTCCGGCAGATACATATGTACCAGTTCGATCCGGTTTTTATCAAGCTTCTCTACCACAAGGCGGATGCCTTCGTCTGTGGTGATCTCATCTCCTGCCTGGGGAAGACGGTCCAGATGTTCGATGATAAGACCGCCGAGAGAATCGTAATCATCCGATGAAAGATCCAGATCAAGCTCATCATTGAGATCTTCCAGGTTGAGAGATCCCTCTACAAGATATTCTCTCTCTCCGACCTGGCGGACAAGATCTTCTTCGTTTTCATCGTATTCATCCCGGATCTCACCAACAAGTTCTTCCAGAATATCTTCCAGTGTGATAAGACCGGCGGTCTCTCCGTATTCATCCAGGACAATGGCGATATTGAAGGAAGAATCTCTCATTTCTACCAGAAGTTCAGAAATATTTTTATACTCATAGGTAAAATAAGCTTCTCTTAAAATATCACGCACATGAAATTCCTTTTTGCTGTCAAATAGGAGCAGATCCTTCATGTTGATGGTTCCGATCACATGGTCAGTAGTCTCTTCATAAACCGGAAGCCGGGTAAATTTATCTTCCCGGAAAATTTCCAGAAGTTCTTCGTAAGTGCTTTCCACATCAGCGAATGTAACATGAACGCGGGGAACCATAACATCTTTCGCTTTAGCGTCATTGAAATCAAAAATATTGTAGATCAGTTCCTTTTCTTCGGATTCGATCACCCCGTCTTCATGGCTGACATCTACAATTGTACGCAGATCACTTTCTGTCATGGCTTTTTTTGTATTTTCCGGATTTATTCTCAAGATAAAAAGAATTACACGGGACAGACTGTTTATAATAAAGATGACAGGAGTCATCAGCTTTATAAAAATACGGATGATCGGCGCATAGATCATGGAAATGCCCTGGGCGTGGATGGCAGCGGTGGTCTTGGGAGTGATCTCTCCGAAAAGGAGGATCAAAAGAGTAATAAGACCGCTGGCAAAAGCAACGGCTGAGCCGCCGAAGTGATAGGCGATCGTTGTTGTCAGGGAAGCGGCAGCAGTGTTTACCACATTATTTCCGATCAATATAGCGCTTAATAACTTGCTGGAATCTTTTGTAACATCCAGAATAGCCTCTGCCCGCTTGTTTCCTTCATCGGCAAGGCTGCGGATACGAATTTTGTTGACTGTTGTAAGAGCCGTCTCTGCAGATGAAAAAAATGCAGAGAGCATCAGCAGAATAATCAAAATAATAATCTGTATGGCGTCGCTGGGGTCCATGAAGTTTTTTCACTCCTCTTTCATAATTTTATAAGATTTCAGGGCTCTGCCTGTAAACGTATAACACGAAATTACTATACCGTATTTTATGTAATTTTGCAAGTCCACGTTGAATTTGCGGGGGTTTTAGTGTATGATGGACAATGAAAAAAAAGGAAAGAAAGGCTATATTATCATGAATCAGGATTTTATTTCCCGACTTGAACATATATTGGAAACAGAGCAGATTCTTCAAAACGAACCCATGGATCGGCATACCACATTCCGCATCGGCGGTCCGGCTGACTTGTTTGTCGTTCCGTCTGACAAAGAGCAGGTCCGCAAGATTGTACAGATATGCCGGGAAGAGGGCATGCCATATTATATTATAGGAAATGGAAGTAACCTTCTCGTGTCTGACAAAGGATACAGAGGGGTTGTAATTCAGCTTTATACCCGGATGTCCGGAATTTACCCGGATGGGGATAAGATCTGCGCCCAGGCAGGTGCCTCTTTGGCAAAGATTGCGGCAGCAGCCCTCAAGGAGGGGCTGACCGGATTTGAATTTGCAGCAGGGATTCCGGGAACACTGGGAGGAGCCTGCATTATGAATGCAGGTGCATATGGCGGTGAGATGAAAGATGTGCTGGAAGAGATCACAGTCCTGACAAAAGAAGGAGAAATCAGCACAATTTCCCGGGAAAATTTGGATATGGGGTATCGTACCAGCGCGGCGGCCAAGAACGGCTGTACTGTTCTGGAAGCGGTTATAAAGCTTGAAAAAGGCGACAAAGAAGCAATACAAAAGAAAATGGAAGAGCTGAAAGAAAAAAGGATCAGCAAACAACCGCTGGAATATCCCAGCGCCGGAAGTACCTTTAAAAGACCGAAAGGATATTTTGCCGGTAAATTGATCCAGGACGCAGGACTTAGGGGCTGCCGGATCGGCGGAGCCATGGTCTCCGAGAAACACTGCGGATTTGTCATCAATGCAGGAGGAGCAACCGCAGCAGATGTGGACGCTCTGATCAGACATATTTCAGAAAAAGTAAAGGAACATGCAGGAGTTACATTGGAGCCTGAAGTGAAGAGGCTGGGAGAATTTTAAGTATGAGATTTATTATTGTGACAGGCATGTCGGGAGCGGGAAAAAGTACAGCTTTGAAGATTTTGGAAGATACAGGATACTATTGTGTAGACAATCTTCCGGTAGAGCTGGTGCCGAAGCTGGGCGAGCTGCTTTTGCTGCCTGGCTCGTCCATCAGCAGGATTGCTCTGGGGCTGGATATCCGAAGCGGACACAGTTTTGAAAAGCTGCAAAAATCGCTGGAGCAGCTGGATGAGATGAAGATCTCATATGAGATCCTTTTTCTGGAAGCTTCGGACGAGACTTTGATCAAACGCTACAAAGAGACAAGGCGCAGTCATCCGCTTGCGGGAAACGGCAGAGTAGATCAGGGCATTACAGAAGAGAGAAAAAGACTGGCGTTCTTAAAAAGAAAGGCAGATTATCTGATCGATACCAGCCGTCTTCTGACAAGAGAGCTGCGGGAAGAAATGCATAAAATTTTTATTGAAAACAAAGAATATAAAAATCTGTACATTACGATTCTTTCTTTCGGTTTCAAGTACGGTCTGCCAAGTGATGCGGATCTGGTGTTTGATGTGCGTTTCCTTCCCAATCCGTATTATATTGATGATCTTCGTGCTAAAAGCGGAAATGACCCGGAAGTGCGGGATTATGTGATGGACAATGAAAAGGCAGTGATCTTTCTCGATAAACTGACAGATATGGTAAGATTTCTTATTCCGAATTATGTGCAGGAGGGGAAGACACAGCTGGTCATTGCGGTGGGTTGTACAGGGGGGAAGCATCGATCTGTCACCCTTGCCAATGCGCTTTATCAAGTGCTTGCGGAAGAAGAAAGAGATTACGGTATAAAAATAGAGCACCGCGATATTGAAAAGGACGCGGTGACAAAAGCAAAGTAGGGATAGTTATGTCATTTTCTGGGAAAGTAAAGGAGGAATTATCCGGAATTTATCCTCGGGCAAGACATTGTCAGCTGGCTGAACTGGCGGCTTTGACGGGGATGAACGGATTGTGGGAGGAAGAAGAAGGCGGTAGTCTGCGGCTTATCCTCCATGCGGAAAATATAGCCGTCATAAGAAAATGCTTTACATTACTGGAAAAAACATTTAATATAAAAAATGAAATTGCCCTCCAGATATCTGTGAGAAGGAATTTATTAAAAGACAGCAGCAGTTATGTACTGCGGGCCGAAGGAGGCGCTCTGGCTGCCATCAGGCAGGCGGAGGTACAGGCAGTCTGCTGCAAGCGTGCTTTTATGAGAGGCGCATTTCTGGCGGCAGGGTCTATGAGTGATCCGGGAAAATCCTATCATTTTGAGATCGTCTGTGATCAGATGGAAAAAGCACAGTACCTGCAGCGCATTATGAACAGCTTTGAGCTGGATGCCCGGATTGTTTCAAGGAAAAAGCATTTTGTCATCTATCTGAAAGAGGGAGAGCGTATCGTAGATGCGCTGAATATCATGGAAGCCCATGTGGCTTTGATGGAACTTGAAAATGTAAGAATATTGAAAGATATGAGAAACGCAGTGAACCGTAAAGTAAACTGCGAGACAGCAAATATTCATAAAACAGTATCTGCAGCGGTTAAACAACTGGAAGATATTGCTTATATACGTGACACCGTGGGATTTGAGCAGCTTCCCTTAGGACTGAAAGACGTTGCCCTTACACGTCTTGCATACCCGGAAGCAACATTAAAGGAGCTGGGAGATCTTCTGGAGACTCCGGTAGGGAAGTCGGGAGTGAATCACCGGCTTAGGAAATTAAGTGAAATGGCAGATAAGTTAAGGGGAATCAAGGAGGTACATTATGATTAAGAAACCGGTAACAATCAAACATCAAAATGGTCTGGATGTGAGACCAATTGCTCTGCTTGTTCAGGAAGCCAGCCAGTATTCCAGTCGGATATACATAGAGGTGAACAACAGGAAGATCAATGCAAAGAGTATTATGGGTATGATGAGCCTTAACCTGGGTGAGGGAGAGGAAGTTACAGTTGCTGCTGAAGGAGAAGATGAACTGGATGCAGTGGATGGCGTAGAGAAATTTCTTTCAAACCAGAAATAAAAGAATCAGAATAAAGAGTTCCGCTTTCGGGGCTCTTTGTTTATGTCTTAGACAGGAGGGAATGGATATGAAGAAGCTTCTTTTTGTTTATAATCCTCATGCAGGGAAAGGACTTTTAAAACCTAAGGTATCGGATATTATAGATATTTTTGTAAAGGCAGGATATGATGTGACAGCATATCCCACACAGTCTTACCAGGATGCTTACCGAAAAGTTACAGAATATACAGATCCGTATGATCTCGTGGTATGCAGCGGAGGGGATGGTACCATTGATGAGGTGGTGACGGGAATGATGGGAAGAGAGAAAAAAATTCCGATCGGCTACATCCCCACAGGAACTACAAATGATTTTGCCAATAGTTTGAAAATCCCCAGAGATATTCTGCGGGCGGCGGACAATGCGGTTAATGGAGCACAGTTCCCCTGCGACATCGGGCAGTTTAATGAAGATATTTTTGTGTATATTGCCGCTTTCGGACTCTTTACTGATGTATCTTATCAGACAAACCAGACGGCGAAAAACCTGCTGGGTCATCTTGCCTATGTTCTGGAAGGGACAAAGCGTATTTTTAATATCCCATCCTACCGGATCAAAGTTACCCATGACGGCGAAACGATAGAAGATGAGTTTATTTTCGGAATGGTAACGAACTCCAGATCTGTAGGCGGGTTCCGCAACATGGTAGGAAAGAATGTTGCGTTCGATGACGGAGTATTTGAGGTGACTCTTATAAAAATGCCGAAAAACCCCATAGAGCTTCAGGAGATCATCACAGCTCTCCTGCTGGAACAGACCGACAGCAAGCACATGTATTCTTTTAAGAGCGGGCATCTTACCTTTGAATCGCTGGAGGAGATTCCGTGGACGCTGGATGGAGAATTTGGGGGAGATCATGATTTTGTGGAAATATATAACCTGAAGCAGGCGCTGAATATCATGGTTCCCAAAAAGCATGTAGAGGAGCTGTCCGTGTCAGGCAAGAAAGAAAAAAATAAGTAGAATTTTGGAATATTTTTTAAGAAACTACTTGCAAAAGGACAGGCCATATGATATTATATTATTCGGTCACGTGATGGACTGCAAACGCAGAAGTCACGGCTGAATATGGCTCCGTGGTCAAGAGGTCAAGACGCTAGCCTCTCACGCTGGAATCAGGGGTTCGATTCCCCTCGGAGTCACTTGGAAAGCCTTGGAAACAAGGCTTTTTTTGTGCTTAAAGAAGTGGTATGTAACGAGACGGCAGAAGCATTGTACTTGAAGCCGAAGATATAGTATAATATGATGGAATCAAAGAAAAATGAGAGGAATATACAAATGAAAGCAGGACAAACCGGTTCGGAAAAACGGGAAGGATATATATATGGCATAGACGGACTGCGTGCAGTAGCGGTACTGATGGTTTTCGCCTATCATTTGCGATTGCCATTTGCGAAAGGCGGTTTGCTGGGGGTTACGGTATTTTTTGTTATATCCGGATTTCTGATTACAAGAATTTTGATCACGGAACTGGAAAATACGCATACGATAAATTTAAAAAATTTCTGGCTCAGGCGCATGAGAAGACTGCTGCCGGCTGTTCTGACGATGCTGCCTGTATTGATCTTTGTCACTGCCATATTCAATAGGGTATTGTTCACAAAAGCCTGCTCTGACCTGCTTTCTGTACTTTTGGGATATAATAACTGGTGGCAGATCTTCAACAATGTTTCTTATTTTGAAAATGCGGGAGCTCCTTCCCCGCTGACGCATTGCTGGTCATTGGCGATTGAAGCGCAGTTTTACCTGGTGTATCCGCTGCTTCTCATATTTTTATCTAAATTGCGGAACAAAAAGAAAAAAATGATGATTGTGACCATTTTGCTGGCTTTTGTATCTGTGATTCTGATGGGAGTTTTATTTGACCCGGCCAAGGATCCAAGCAGAGCATATTATGGAACAGATACCAGAGTATTTTCTCTTTTGTTTGGATCCTTCTTAGCTTTTGTCACACAGGATGGAAGGTTGGAAAGGAAAGTTGCAGGACTCATCAGGGAAAGCGTTGGCGTGCTGTCTTTCGCAGGGCTTTTGTGTATGATGGCAGCTATTGACGGATACAGCAGCTTTTTGTATAGAGGAGGACAGGCGCTTGCTTCCCTGTTAGCTCTCTTTGTTATCTTGGCAGTACTGAACAAAAGAAGCGTTTTAGGGAGAGTTTTAAGCATTTTGCCGCTGAAATGGATCGGAGAGCGTTCTTATGGTATTTATTTGTGGCATTATCCTATTATACTTTTGCTTAGCGGAGGTAAAAAAGCAAGCTGGTGGATTGGCCTGATTGCGATTCTCCTGACTTTTCTTGCGGCTGGATTTTCTTACCGTTTTATAGAAACGCCAATTCGTCATGGAGTGATCAGGAAAAATCTTGATATTATCAGAAGAGAGCCAAGAACAAGGAGAGAGCGTAAAAGACAGATTCGTTTTTTGAGAAGAGGCCTGAAAATTACAGCATTTGTCCTGATTGTTGGAGTCAGTTCCATACTATGTGTAGCTCTGGTGCCCCGCAAGAGTGTGCTGAGTAACAAAGAAGAGTTGGAGGCGCAGGCTGATCAGGCGAAAGCAAAGCAGACAGATAGTGAAGGAGAAGAAAGTAAGTCAAGAAAAGAGATGACAGACGAGGAACTTCTTGCGGATCTTGATTTGCTGCTTATGGGAGATTCCATAGCCCTGGGAGCATCCGATGAATTTTATGCAGCTTTTCCAAACAGTATTTGTGATGCGGCAGTCAGCAGATATACAACAGAAAGCTTTGATCTGTATGATTCTTATGTAAATGAAAAAGGATGGGCTGGGGACGGAGTGATTTTTGCGCTTGGAAGTAATGGACTTCTCTATGATTCACTAGGTACAATGCGCGAAAAGCTGGGACCGGACATGCCGTTTTTTGTATTCACTGCCAGAGCGCCTTATACGACCTGGGAGACATCAAATAATGAAGAGATTTATGAATTTACAGACTCCACAGACAATACTTATCTCATTGACTGGTATGGTGTAAGTGAAGGACATGCAGAGTACTTCGACGCGGATGAGACTCATCTGACAGAAGAAGGAGCAAAAGCGTATGTAGAATGCATAAAGGAAGAGGTGCTGAAAGTTTATAAAGAAGAATGAAAAACCCCGGATCGTTTGGCGGTCCGGGGTTTTTCTGAATGTATATATGGGAAATGAGTAAAAAGAGAGCGGTTTTAAACAGATTCTGCAATTTCTTTTGTTATTTTGAGGAACTTATCCACATCTTCCTTGCCGTGGCAGTGGAGAGGTGATACACGGATTGCTCCAGGGATTCCCAATGTCTCTACGATTCTCTTAGAATACATGCTGCTGCGTACACGCTCAAATACTGTGACGCCGCGTTTCATATATTCAATGACACATTCCGGATAATCAAGACCCTTGATGCCCATGGCAATGATCAGGTCCTTCCATGTCAGATCTTCCATATCTACATACACTTCCACATTCGGGATATGGCGAAGTCCCGGAACTTCCTTGGTTCCTTCCAGCATCCGGTACAAAATTGCCCGCTCCTGCATGTGAATGCGGTTCATACCTTCAACGAAAAGAGTACGCTTGTCTGTACTGTGAATAAAATGTTCACCGATAGAGCATACATAATTGATAACTTCCATAATAGCGGCAAAGTTACCGGGAGTCGGCGTTCCAAGTGCCCATACATCTGCGTCTTTGTGAGTCAGTTTGTGGTGCATCATAGTAGCTACACGGTCAGATACATAGGCAAATCCGCATCCTCTTACACCGAAGAATTTATAAGGGGCGATATTGGCGGCGTCTACGCCCCAGTCCTCCACATCGATCACAGCGTGAGGAGCGTGCTGAACTGTGTCAGTGATCACATAAATTTCGGGATTGATCTCTTTTACCCGACGGACAATCTCTTTAATATCCATGATGTTTCCGGAAATGTTGGAAGCAGCCATAATGCTTACCAGACAGGTGTCCTTGTCAACATGTTTCAGAACTTCCTCAACATCAATTCCTCCGGTTGTCTGGTTTGCAGGAACTTCGCGGAACTCTCGTCCTGTTCTTGCACATGCATATTCCACGGCGTCGTGTGCGGAAGGATGTTCCAAACAGGATGTCACTGCGTTTGTTCCCCATTTTACATTTTCAAGAATAACGTCTACGACCTGGAACATTGTCTGGGAAGCGGAAAGTTCTGTTACCAGTGCGCCGGTTTTTGCACCAAATATTACTTCCAGAATTTCTTTTGTTCCTTCGGAAACATAATGAGCCAGCTTAAGCCCCCTTGCATAATTTCTTTCCGGACAATCCGGGAACTGTTCTGCTGCTGTTTTTGCTTCTACTGCTTTGCGAAGCCTTAATGAGCCGCCGGAGTTCTCGAAGAAAAGCCGGGGGCCATATAAGGGATCCTCGTCCGCATAGCAAAATTGGTTTTTTAAATGTTTCTGATACTCATCAGGAAACCAGATTCCGTGTTCTGTGTTCATGATTTCTCCTCCTTTTTTAACAGGAATTTTAATCGTTTATTGTTGCCTTCATCATAGCATGGGGGAAAGAAATTGTGAAATGAAGAATTTCATTGTATAATATTAATAAATTCTATATTTTGAGAAGACGATACAGGAGGCAATATGAACATATCCGAGATAGAAACCTTTTTGATGATCGTAAAAACAAGAAATATCAGTAAGACTGCGGAAAATCTTTTTTTATCTCAGCCTACAGTAAGCCACAGGCTGAAATCTCTGGAGGATGAACTGGATGTAAAACTCATTACAAGGAAAAAGGGGTATAAACAGATTGAGCTTACTGCGCAGGGAGAAGAGTTTATCCCCATAGCTGAGCGATGGGTATCGATCTGGAGAGAGATGCAGCTTTTGAAACACAGACAGGACAGGCTCTATTTGACTGTAGGATGTACAGACACGATGAATGCAGTCCTTATGGATCTTTACCACAAAATATTGACAGAAAAGAATCCGGCTATGAATCTCCATATGGAAACGCATTATTCTTACGAGCTGTATGGGCTTCTGGAAAATCATGAGATTGATATCGGGTTTGTTTATCATCATCTGCATTTTCGCAATATTATAGCAGAACCGGTGCTAAGAGAGAAGATGTATATTGTACAGCCGGAGAATGCCAGAATCAGAAAACCGTCTATCCATACAGACGAACTGGACCCTTCGGATGAGGTATTTGTAAGTTGGGATGGAAATTTTCGGATATGGCATGACCAGAGGATCGGTCAGGGGAAACTTCCTAAGGTATGGGTAGACAGTTTCGGGCTTCTTGATCATATGCTGGAGGAAGACGGAGTGTGGGCGATTGTACCGGCGTCGGTAGTGGATCGGATCTCGCAGTTGAAACCTATTTATATCAGCCGGATCGCCAATGAGGTACAGCCGCCGGAGCGTACGATTTATAAGATCAAACACAGATATCCCAATGAGGCTACTCTGAAAGCGGTACAGATTTTTGAAGAAAAGATGGAGCGCTATCTTCTGGACAGGAATTGGGGATCTTTTGAGAAAAAACAGGAATCAGATTAAATATAAAAAGAGTAAATATATGATACTAAAATAATTCATAAATCTGTTTTGGCAGACACGCGTCTTTTTCCCGCGTGTCTGTTTTTTTGAAAAAAGATACTATTTAAGAGATTTACAGATAATATAAGAGTTTTGAATGTAAAACAGAGAGAAAAACAGAAAATAGCAACAAATAAAAATGACTTCTTGAAAAATGGAGGAAAAATAGAAAATGTTAATAATTCATAGACAAATAATCTATTTTTTATTAGAAAATCCCTATGCTATACTAGCTGTAATTAATAAAGAAACGTGAAAATTAAGTGTGACAAATAGACAAAACGCACAAAAATCAAAGTGAGAGAAAGGAGTGAAGGTCATGGAGGCAAAATTTCTGACGGGCGGCGATGAGTCTTTATATGTACAGCTTGGGGACGAAATCAGCCTGGAAGTCAACGGAAGAGTAAAAAGCCTCATGCAGAAACTGGAGGCGGATCCGGTGGACGGTATTGCGGAGATGGTTCCTACCTATGCCACACTGATGATCCATTATAAGCCGGAAAAGATTCTTTACGGACAGTTGGTGGAAGAAGTGAAAAAGAGGCTGGATGCAGGCGGGGAAGAAAAAGAAGAAGTTTCACAGATCGTAAAGGTTCTTCCTATTTGTTATGACAAGGAGTTTGCGTGGGATTTGGAAGAGTGTGCATCATTTGAGAAGGTATCGGTAGAGGAATTTATCCGGATGCATTCAGAACATGAATATTATGCGTATATGCTGGGAGTTGCGCCGGGACATGCGTATATGGCGAGATTTGAGGAACCGTTCCATTTCAAGAGAAGAACGGAGCCGAGAGTACATATTAACGGGCGCTCCATTGTGGCGGCGGAGAATCAGTCAAACCTGATTCCATTCGATCAGCCATGCGGCTGGAATATCGTGGCAGGCACACCCTGCAATATCTGTGACTATTCCAAAGAGGAGCCTTTCCTTGTCAATGCAGGAGACTGGGTAAAATATCAGCCTGTCAGCAGGAAGGAATATGACCAGATCCGTTCTGATGTAGAGCGGGGAACTTATAAACTGGAGACATATGTAAAAAAGGTGGTGAAATAGCATGGGAATTATTGTAGAAAATCCGGGTATACAGACCACCGTACAGGACGAAGGGCGCTTCGGCTACCAGCAGTTCGGAGTATCGCCAGCCGGCCCCATGGATACCCAGTCCTTCTATATTGCCAATATTCTGACCGGAAACAGGAGAGGTGAAAGTGCGCTGGAGATTACTTTTATGGGACCGGAGCTGAAGTTTGAGAAGGATAATATCATTGCAGTGACAGGAGCCAATGTATCTCCAAGTGTGAATGGAGAGGCGATTCCTATGTACCGGGCAGTTTTGGTACATGCCGGAGATACTCTTTCCTTTGGCGTTGCCAGCGGAGGGAGCCGGGCTTACATAGCATTTTCCGGAGGGCTTGATGTGCCCGTTGTTATGGGAAGCAAGGCGACATTGATGAGAAATAAACTTGGCGGAGTGGAAGGCCGCAAACTGGAGAAAGGTGACAGGATCGGCTTCTGCTGTCCCAGGACAACACTTCCTAATATGGAGATGCGCAGGATGGAGCCGGAGGTATTTCCGCAGGGCGATATTACCTTAAGGGTAGTGACCGGACCACAGGACAGTGCATTTACTGAAGAGGAAGTGCGGAAATTCTTCTGGTACAGTGCAGTGATCACCAATGAATCTGACCGGATGGGGATCAGGCTGGAAAGAGAAGAACCTCTGAAGCATATCAAAGATGGAAATATACTGACAGACGGCGTGGCGTTCGGCTCCATTCAGGTGCCTACCAATGGACAGGTCATTATCATGATGGCGGATCGGCAGACGACAGGTGGTTATACGAAGATCGGAACCGTTATTTCGGTGGATCTGCCTAAGCTGGCGCAGGCACAGCCGGGATATAAGGTTCATTTTGTGAGAGTGGGGATCCAGCTTGCACAGGAACTTTATTTAAGAAATAAGAAGAAGCTGCAGAATCTGGAAAAGAAGCTGGGCCAGAGAAGTTAGCGGAGGAAAATCGTATGAAGTATGAAAAGATCATTGATCTTCTGCGTGAAGTGGAAAAATCCGGGGTAGAGGAATTTGAGCTGGAAAAAGAAAACTTTCGTATCCGCATAAAAAAATCATCCGGAAGCAGCCGGGAACCGGAGGGGGAAGCACAGCCGGATACCTCGGTTTGTGGTTCCGGCAGAAAGACCGAAGATGCAGAAGTGTCTATCCAGGAGGGAACGATCATAAGATCTCCTCTTGTAGGGGTGTTCCATGCAGCAGGAAGCCAGGAAGGAGAGACATCCGTAACCCTGGGAAGCCGTGTGGAGGCAGGGCAGGTGCTTGGAGCAATAGAGGCTATGAAACTGATGAACGATGTAGTATCAGGATGTGCAGGGACGATCTCGGAAATATTAGTGAAGGATAAAGAACTTGTAGAGTACGGACAGCCTCTGTTCGTGATAGAAGAGTAGGGAGTGAAGACATGTTTCGGAAAGTATTGATCGCGAATCGCGGAGAGATCGCAGTGCGGATCATACGTGCCTGCAGAGAAATGAATATCCGAACGGCAGCAGTATACTCTGAAGCAGATGCCGATGCAATGCATGTCAGGCTGGCGGATGAAGCGGTGTGCATTGGACCGGCTGCTCCGGCGGAGAGCTACCTTAATATGAAGCAGATCATAGGAGCAGCCCTGGCTCTGAAAGCGGAGGCAATCCATCCCGGCTTTGGATTTCTGTCAGAGAATGCGGAATTTGCCAGGATGTGTCAGGAATGTGGAATAGCATTTATTGGCCCGTCCCCGGAGCTGATCGAGAAGATGGGAAATAAATCCGAGGCAAAGCAAACCATGAAAGAGGCCGGGATTCCGGTGGTGCCGGGAACGGATTTTCCTGTATCCGGCGGGGAAGAAGCACTGGAAGAAGCAAACAAGATTGGTTTTCCTGTTATGATAAAGGCCTCTGCCGGCGGGGGCGGCAAAGGGATGCGGCTTGCTTATACACAGCAGGAATTTCCGGCTCTTTTCCATGCAGCGCAGCAGGAAGCGATCAACGCGTTCGGGGACGGTACTATGTATCTGGAACGGTATGTACAGGCGCCGAGACATGTGGAAGTACAGATCATAGGCGACCGGTACGGCAATGTAGTACATCTGGGGGAAAGGGACTGTTCTATCCAAAGAAGGCATCAGAAGATGATCGAGGAGTCACCCTGCGCCTTTATTTCTCCGGAGATTCGGGAAAAAATGTGCTGCACGGCAGTGGAAGCGGCCCGGGCAGTGGGATACGAAAATGCAGGAACCATAGAATTTTTGCTGGATCAGTCGGGGGAGTTCTTTTTTATGGAAATGAACACAAGGATCCAGGTAGAACATCCGGTCAGCGAACTGGTTTCCGGTGTTGACCTGATCCGGGAGCAGATCCGCACGGCAGCAGGGCTTCCGCTAAGTGTGAAGCAGGAAGATATTGTATTCCGGGGACATGCTATTGAGTGCAGGATCAATGCAGAGGATCCCCTTCACGGATTTATGCCCTGCCCGGGGACGGTAAAAAAGATACATCTGCCGGGAGGGAATGGGATTCGTATGGACACGGCTATTTATCCGGGTTACCGGATTCCTCCGTACTATGATTCCATGATCGTAAAAGTTATCACGTTCGACAGGGACCGTACAGGAGCCATTTCCAAGATGAGCAGCGTCCTTAGTGAACTGATGATAGAAGGGGTGGAGACAAACAGGGATTTTCTGTATGATGTGCTGCATCATCCGGATTTCCTAAGCGGTATGTTCCACACAGACTTTATTGAAAGAAATTATGAACTGTAAAAGAAAGGAAGGAATTATTATGAAGATTGTTGTATTAGACGGATATACCTTGAACCCTGGAGATATCAGCTGGGGAGGAATGGAAGCCCTTGGCGAGGTTACAGTGTACGACCGTACAAAACCGGAAGATATCATAGAGAGGATTGGCGATGCAGAAGTAGTTTACACAAACAAGACTCCGATCACCAAAGAGACATTGGATGCCTGCCCGAGTATTAAATTTATCGGAGTTCTGGCAACTGGATATAATGTCATCGATATTGCAGCTGCAAAAGAAAAAGGAATCCCGGTATCCAATATTCCTACATATGGAACGGCAGCAGTATCACAGTTTGCGATCGCTCTTCTTCTGGAGCTTTGCCATCATATCGGAGAACATTCGGATGCAGTAAAGGCAGGAGAGTGGAGCAGCAATCCGGACTGGTGTTTCTGGAAACATCCTCTTGTTGAGCTGGATGGAAAAACAATGGGAATCATTGGATTTGGCCGTATCGGACAGGACACAGGAAAGATCGCACAGGCGCTTGGCATGAAAGTTCTTGCTTATGACGCGTTTAAAAGACCGGAGCTTGAAAGCGACACATGTCATTATACGGACCTTGATACACTTTTGAAAGAATCCGATGTTATTTCTCTGCATTGCCCGTTATTCCCGGATACAGAGGGAATCATCAACAAAGATACGATCGCAAAAATGAAAGACGGCGTTATGATCATCAACGATTCCAGAGGTCCTCTTATTGTGGAACAGGATTTAAGGGACGCTCTTGACAGCGGCAAGGTTGCGGGAGCTGCTCTGGATGTGGTTTCTACAGAGCCGATCAAAATGGACAATCCGCTTCTTGGAGCAAAGAATGTCATCCTGACTCCTCACATTGCATGGGCTCCAAAGGAATCCAGGCAGAGACTGATGGATATTGCAGTGGCAAATTTGAAAGCATATGTGGACGGACAGCCGCAGAATGTCGTAAACGCATAAATTATTCAGACATGAGTGAGATTTGACCGGGAAATTGGCGGATCTGTACAGCGTGTCTGAAGAAAATAAAGGAAATTAAAAAGGAGGAAATAATTATGTATCATGTGGATCTGAACAGTGATATGGGCGAAAGTTTTGGAGCCTATAAACTTGGGGGCGACGAGGAGATCATCAAATACGTGACGACCGCAAATGTTGCATGCGGATGGCATGCAGGCGATCCGATGGTGATGGACAAGACAGTACGCATGGCGAAGGAGAGAGGCGTTATGGTAGGCGCTCATCCTGGCTATCCGGATCTGATGGGATTTGGCCGGAGGAAAATGGTTCTTTCTTTCCAGGAAGTGAAGAACTATGTGAAATATCAGATTGGAGCCCTGTCTGCCTTTACAAAGAGCTATGGTATGAAACTTCAGCACGTGGCTCCTCATGGCGCAATGGGAAATCAGTGCCAGTATGATGAAGAGATTTCCACTGCTATTGTTGAAGCGATTACAGAAGTGGACAAAGATCTGATCGTATATTATTGTGCAGGAGCCGTTCTCGGGCAGATCGCGGAGAGCAAAGGACTTCGCACCGCTTCTGAAATTTTTGCGGACCGTGCTTATATGGATGACCTGTCATTGGTACCGAGAAAAATGGAAGGATCCATGATCACGGATGAAAATATCGCTATCGAAAGATGCGTGCGCATGATCAAAGAAGGAAAAGTAACATCCATCAACGGTAAAGAACTGGATATTAAAGGAGATACCCTCTGCGTGCATGGCGATGGACCAAAAGCGCTTGCGTTTGTACAGAGAATCCGTGAAACATTTGAAAAAGAAGGCATCGAGATCAGACACCTGTAGGATTACACCTGAAATAAAGGAGTGAAAGAGATGAGTAACGAAAATAAGAAACAAATGTCTGTTGTAAAGAAAATGATGATTGCCCTTGTGGGAGGTCTTGTTGTCGGACTTATATTTATGTTTATCCGAAGCAGCCTGCTTGATTCGGGAAATGAAGCGACATGGAATATGATCAACAAGATTCTGTTCCAGGATATTACTGCCGAAGATGGTACAGGAGCTTTGGGACTTCTTTACATTATCGGCCAGCTCTTCATGAGAGGTCTTCAGGCAGCCATCGTACCGCTGGTACTTGTATCCTTAAGTCTTGCAATGTGCAGTATTTCCAGTTCCACCAAGCTTGGAAGGATTGCAGGACGCACGGTGCTTGGATTTGTATGCTTCTATGTTGTAGGCGCATTCTGTGGCGGGGTTGTGGCATACCTGATGAAATCAGCGGGACTTTTCAATGTAAATCTTCCTGCAGAAGCGGTTACCGATGCAGCTACTATTGATGCGTTTAACCCGCTGGCAACTATTGTGACAGCTGTTCCTTCCAATATCACGGAAGTATTCAGCAGCAATAACAGTATTCTGGCAGTTGTTGTTGTAGCCATCGTGATCGGCCTGTGCCTGCAGGCGCTCGGAGAAAAAGGAGAACCCCTAAAAAAGGTGTTTGAAAGTGTCAGCGAAGTTGTCAATATGTATCTGACATTCCTCATCAATAAAGTGGGTCCGGTCGCGATCTTTTGTCTGGTATCCCGTACATTCGCTATCTACGGTACAGAATATCTTGCTCCGGCCGCAGCCTATATTGTAGGAGCGATGATCACACTGTTTATCCTGGTAGTAACACTTTATCCGATCGGTATCTGGCTGACAACAAGACTGAATCCGATGAAATTCCTGAAGAAGATCGCGAAAGTAGGCGTGTTCGGATTCTCTGTAAACTCTTCTGCAGCTACATTGCCTCTGAATACAAGAACAAATCTGGACGAGCTGGGATGCAGCCAGGAGATCACAAGCTTTGTGCTTCCTACCGGTATGACGATCAATATGAACGGAACAACGGTTATGCATATGTTTGCAGTTACATTTATTGCAACATCTGCAGGAATCGATGTGACACCGGCAAATCTGGTTGTGGTCGCATTCCTTTCCATCTGTGCAGCAATGGGATGCCCGGCTATTCCGATCGCCGGAACTACTCTGATCGTAACGATCCTTTCCGGCATGGGCTGGACATCAGATGCATGTATGATCGCTTATGCGCTGGTCGTAGCAATTAACCGTCCGGTTGAAATGGCTCTGCTGCCTTTGAATGTTATCGGTGACGCTGCTACAAATGTTATTGTAAATGCAAAAGAAAAGGAATTGAACAAAGAGGTATACAACAGCTAAAAAGCTGTTAAAACAGAATGTCTTGTCTTTTCTTCTGTGATGATATATAATAAAAAAAGCGAAAGTTTACATTATGTCGGTCTTTGCGCCGGCATAATGCAGTATAAGGAAGTGGAGGAGACAATATATGTTAGTATCAGCGAAAGAAATGCTTGAAAAAGCAGTAGAAGGCCATTATGCAGTAGGTCAGTTCAACATCAACAATCTGGAGTGGACAAAAGCAATCCTGCTTACAGCAGAGGAATGCAAATCTCCGGTCATCCTGGGAGTATCCGAAGGTGCCGGAAAGTATATGACAGGATTCAAGACTGTTGCAGACATGGTAAAGGCTATGATCGATGAACTCGGTATCACTGTACCTGTAGCTCTTCATCTGGATCATGGAACATACGAAGGATGCTACAAGTGTATCGAAGCGGGATTTTCTTCTATTATGTTTGACGGATCTCACTATCCGATCGAAGAAAATGTTGCAAAGACAAAAGAACTGGTTGCTGTATGCGCTGAGAAAGGAATGTCCCTGGAAGCAGAAGTCGGCTCCATCGGCGGTGAAGAAGACGGAGTTGTAGGAATGGGAGAGTGCGCTGATCCGAACGAGTGTAAAATGATCGCTGATCTTGGCGTTACAATGCTTGCAGCAGGAATCGGAAATATCCATGGAAAATATCCGGAAAACTGGCAGGGATTAAGCTTTGAAACTCTGGATGCCATCCAGAAGCTGACAGGAAAGATGCCGCTGGTTCTTCACGGAGGAACAGGAATCCCGGAGGATATGATCAAGAAAGCAATTGATCTGGGAGTTGCAAAGATCAATGTAAACACAGAGTGTCAGTTATCTTTCGCTGCCGCTACACGTAAATACATTGAAGATGGAAAAGATCTGGAAGGAAAGGGATTTGATCCTCGTAAACTCCTGAAACCGGGTACAGATGCAATTATGCAGACAGTAAAAGAAAAGATGGAATTATTCGGCTCTGTTGGGAAAGCCTAAGAGCGAAAAGAGAAATGAAGTGGAATAAAGGTGTTCCGGCCGGGAGGTCGGAGTGCCTTTTTCTGGTTAAAGGGAATGTTCAGACGACATAGCCCTCATCAGCTCTTTAAACAGATAGAAAGAAAGGATTACGGAAAATATGAGTGAATTATTTAATGTGGCAGATATTTTCGGAGAAAATGTATTCGATGATGCGACTATGCAGGAACGTCTGCCGAAGAAGGTCTACAAGGATCTGAAGAAGATGATTGAGGAAGGCAAGGAACTGGACCTTGCTACAGCGGATGTGATTGCGCATGAGATGAAGGAATGGGCGATTGAGAAGGGCGCAACTCATTACACACACTGGTTCCAGCCGCTTACAGGTGTAACTGCAGAAAAACATGATTCCTTTATTTCCGCACCTATGGAAACCGGAAAAGTGCTGATGAGTTTTTCCGGTAAGGAGCTGATCAAGGGTGAGCCGGATGCTTCTTCCTTCCCGTCAGGAGGACTTCGGGCAACTTTTGAAGCGCGCGGATATACTGCGTGGGACTGCACCTCCCCGGCCTTTGTCCGGAAAGATGCAGCCGGTGCTACTTTGTGTATCCCAACTGCATTCTGTTCCTACACAGGAGAGGCGCTGGATCAGAAAACACCGCTTCTTCGCTCCATGGAAGCGATCAACGAGCAGTCTCTTCGTCTGATCCGCTTATTCGGAAATACAAGGGCGAAGAAGGTAACGCCTTCTGTAGGACCGGAGCAGGAATATTTCCTTGTTGATGCAAAGAAATTTCTGGAAAGAAAGGACCTGATCTATACAGGACGTACCTTGTTTGGCGCAATGCCTCCCAAGGGACAGGAGCTGGACGACCATTATTTTGGAACCATTCGTCAGCGTATTGCCTCATTTATGAAAGATGTCAATGAAGAGCTGTGGAAAATGGGCGTGACATCCAAGACACAGCACAACGAGGTTGCTCCTGCGCAGCATGAACTTGCGCCGATCTACGCTAAGGCGAATGTGGCTGTCGATCACAATCAGCTTGTTATGCAGACCTTAAAGCGGATTGCTTCTGAACACGGAATGAAATGTCTCCTTCATGAAAAACCGTTTGCAGGCGTCAATGGTTCCGGAAAGCATAATAACTGGTCGCTGACAACAGATGAGGGCAAAAATCTTCTTGATCCGGGCGAGACTCCTCATGAAAATATTCAGTTCCTCCTTGTGCTCACCTGTATTTTGAAAGCAGTGGACGAACATGCGGCTCTGCTTCGTGAATCAGCCGCCGATCCGGGAAATGATCACAGACTGGGAGCAAACGAGGCGCCTCCGGCTATTATTTCCGTATTTCTCGGAGAGCAGCTGGAGGATGTGCTGGAACAGCTGGTTACCACAGGGGAAGCGACTCACAGCCTTAATACCGGAAAACTGGAAACAGGAGTGCGTACACTGCCGGAGCTGGCGAAGGATACTTCTGACAGAAACCGGACTTCACCATTTGCGTTTACAGGAAATAAATTTGAATTCCGTATGGTAGGATCCAGGGATTCTGTCGCGGGATCGAACATTGTGCTGAATACAATTGTTGCAGATGCGTTTTCACAGGCATGTGATGTGCTGGAAAAGGCGGATGATTTTGAAAAGGCGGTTCATGATCTCATCAAACAGTATGCAACTGAGCATTACCGCATTGTATTTAATGGGAACGGATATTCTGATGAATGGGTAAAAGAGGCGGAAAGAAGAGGACTTCCTAATATTCGTTCCATGGTAGATGCAATTCCGGCCCTGGTAACAGAGGAAACCATCAGTCTGTTTGAGAAATTCCATGTATTTACCAGAGCAGAACTGGAATCACGTGCAGAGATCAAGTATGAAAATTATGCAAAGGCGATCAATATTGAGGCCCGCACTATGATTGATATGGCCAGCAAACAGATCATACCTGCGATCATCAAATATACGAGATCCCTCGCAGATACAGTCAATTCAGTGAGAGAAGCCGGTGTGGACCCGCAGGTACAGGCTGATCTGTTAAAAGAGATTACCGTACTGCTTGGACAGACGAAAGAAGCGCTGGATGTGCTGAAGAAAGTGACGGAAGAGGCTGCGGCCATGGAAGAAGGAGAAAGCCAGGCTAGATATTATCATGATTCTGTCTTCCCGGCGATGGAAGAACTGCGCCGTCCGGTAGATGAGTTGGAAATGATCGTGGATAAAGAAGCATGGCCGATGCCGTCTTATGGTGATTTGCTTTTTGAAGTATAAGGGTGCCGGAAATAGTCAGCGGTATGCAAATACTAAAGTTTAGAAAGATATAAGAAAATATTCATAATCCTGCACTTGGAATTGCGGCAAAGATATGATATTATGACCGCAGGCAGTCAACCTGAAAGGAAGGAATTTGCAGATGACGCGGGAAGAGTTTTTGAAAAAGCTGAAAGAAGCTTTGGAAAATGATTTAAGCGGCCGTATCGTACAGGAAAATGTAAGCTATTATGAATCTTATATTATAGAAGAAATACGAAAAGGGCGTACAGAAAGTGAAGTGATCGAAGAACTGGGAGATCCCTGGATCATTGCCAGGTCTATTATCGATATGGCAGAAGGAGAGCCGGGAACCAGGGAGGCGTACTATGAGTCTGCAAAAAGCAGTTCAAGGCAGGAAAGAAAGGCGGACAGATATGCAGGCGGCATGGGAAATAATGGAAATATTCATGTTTTTTCCATGGACAGTTGGTGGAAAAAGCTTCTGGTAATTCTTGGAGTGATAGGAATTTTCCTTATTATTATTGCTGTGATCGGCGGGATTTTCAGCCTGCTGATGCCGATTATCGTGCCGGTCCTTTGCATTGCCCTGATTTTTCGCCTTATCAGCGGGCGAAGACGATGATAAATTTACTGTAATAATGAATAGGCGGCGTTTATGCGCCGCCTATCAGTCTATAATTGAAGCTATAAATATAAAACGAAAAAGTAAAAGACCGATGGGGGAGCCATCGGTCTTTTGAGGGGAGTATAAATAATTAATAAGGGGTTGTAGAAAGTATTCTTTCTACATGACTAAGTATAATATAGGATGGATGAAAAAGCAAGAAAAAAATTAAAAAAAACTTAATAAACAAAAAATCAGAGAAAAATACATAGGAATTCATATTTCGGGGATAATATTGCTGTAACCAATCAAATAGGAGGTAACAAAAATGGCAAAGAATTACAGCAATAATTCAAATGGTATGGGAAATGCAGAGAATGCTTATGAATCAAAGAAAAATGCATACAACAAGAATGCATCCAAAAATACAGCGGGAAAAAATGCATCCAAGAGTTCTGCATCGTCCAATAAGACTTCCAATAGCCAGAATTGCAGCGACAGCACAGACAGCTATTAGATCGCTCAAAAAAAGAACAGGGTAATTTTAATTGGGGGACGGGGTGTTGAAAAATACCCCGTCCCCCAATTAAAATTACCCTGTTCCCAATTGACAAATTTCTTAAGAAACAATAAGATGATAAGAATAGAACAAAATTTATGGAGATTACTATGGATAAAATAGAACTGATCGCTCCCTGTCATTTTGGTCTGGAAGCAGTATTGAAAAGAGAAATTCAGGCGCTGGGGTATGAGATTTCATCTACAGAAGACGGAAGAGTTTCGTTTTATGGAGATTTGTCCGCGGTCTGCAGGGCAAATATTTTCCTTCGTACTGCGGAAAGAGTGCTGCTGAAAGCAGGAGAGTTTAAAGCGGAAACGTTTGATGAACTGTTTGAGAAAACCAGAGAAATTCCCTGGGAAAATTACATACCTGAAAACGGGAAATTCTGGGTTGCCAAAGCAGCATCGGTTAAAAGTAAGCTTTTCAGCCCGTCTGACATACAGTCCATCATGAAAAAAGCGATTGTAAGAAGGCTGCAGAGTTCCTACCATAAAGAGTGGTTTGAAGAAGACGACGCCTCTTATCCGCTCCGGGTGTTTTTGAAAAAAGATATGGTGACTGTAGGGATCGATACGTCAGGAATTTCTCTGCATAAGAGAGGATACCGGGAGGTGTCGGGAAAGGCTCCTATCACGGAAACGCTGGCTGCGGCGCTTATTATGCTCACGCCATGGAGGGGAGACAGAATATTGGTGGATCCCTTCTGCGGCAGTGGTACTTTTCCTATCGAGGCCGCGATGATGGCAGCGGATATCGCTCCCGGAATGAACCGTTCTTTTACAGCCGAGGACTGGACGAATCTGCTCCCTAAGAAAATGTGGTATGAGGCAGTGGATGAGGCGGAGAGCAGGATAAAAACAAATATTGAGACAGATATACAGGGGTATGATATCGATGGTGATGTGATCCGGATCGCGAGAAGAAACGCCAGGGAAGCAGGTGTGGATCACCTGATCCATTTTCAGGAAAGAAATGTCCGCGATCTTAGACATTCCGGAAAATATGGCTTCATTATTACCAATCCTCCTTACGGCGAAAGGCTGGAAGACAAAAAAGATCTGCCGCAGCTGTACCGGACTTTTGGAGAGAGTTTTGCCGGACTGGACACATGGTCTGCCTACATGATCACGAGCTATGAGGATGCACAGAGATATTTTGGCAGAAAAGCAGATAAAAACAGAAAAATTTATAATGGAATGCTGAAAACTTATTTTTATCAGTTTCTGGGGCCGAAGCCGCCAAAGAAAAATAATAGTAGAATGGATGGATGCTAAATGAAAACAATTATATTTGCAACAGGAAATAGAAATAAGATGGAAGAAATCCGGATGATCCTTAAGGATCTTGATGCGGAGATTTTGTCACAAAAAGAGGCGGGAATAGATGCTGATGTAGTGGAGGACGGAACCACATTTGAAGAAAACGCTCTGATCAAAGCAAGAGAAATCCGAAAGATTGCATCAGCTATGGAAAAGTATAAGGAAGCAGTGATCCTGGCGGATGATTCCGGACTTGAGATCGATTATCTGAATAAGGAGCCGGGAATTTATTCTGCAAGATATCTCGGAGAGGATACTTCCTATGATATAAAAAATAATGCTCTGCTTGACAGGCTTGCGGGCGTGCCGGATGAAGACCGGACTGCCCGGTTTGTGTGCACTATAGCGGCGGCATTTCCGGATGGTACAGAAGAAGTTGTAAGGGGGACAATGGAAGGGAGGATCGGTTATGAAATTGCAGGAGAACATGGTTTTGGTTATGATCCTATTTTCTTCCTGCCGCAGTATGGATGCACAAGCGCCCAGCTTGATCCGGAAAAGAAAAATGAGTTGAGTCACAGAGGAGAAGGGCTAAGAAAAATGCGTCGGATACTGGAGCAGCGTTAAAACAAAGGAGCCGAAGAGTAAATATGAGGATACTGGTAGTAAGTGATACACATAAATCCCACCGAAATCTGGAGAGAGCATTGGAAGAAACCGGACACATTGATATGATGATCCATCTGGGTGATGTGGAAGGAAAAGAAGACTACATAGAGGCTTTGGCAGACTGTCCGGTGCACATTGTCAGTGGGAATAATGACTTTTTCTCTCAATTGCCATGGGAGGAAGAATTTTTTATCGGGGATCATCATGTATTTATTACGCATGGACACGGATATTTTGTAGGAATGGGCGAGGAGCGTGTAAAGGAAGAGGCCAGAGGACGAGGAGCAGATATTGTCATGTATGGGCACACCCATATGCCTTCGCTGACGATAGAACCTGATCTGGTTACGCTGAACCCGGGCAGTATAGCTTATCCCAGACAGAAGGGTAGAAAACCAAGTTATATTGTAATGCAAATGGATTCTGACGGGAAAATAAACTATGAGATCCGCTATCTCGAATAAAAAATGATAAATCCATAAGAATCTTCTTGACAGGAATAGTTAGTTAGTGTATACTAACTTGTGCATGAAAGAATGAACAAAAATTTATAGATAGATTCAGCAAAGGGCTGTTCACATACAGTCAGGAGGATGAAAAGATATGAATTTATTGGATGCCAAAGAAGGCGAAGAGTATATTGTAAAAGATATTATGTCAGACGATGAAGAATTGAAGTCTTTTTTGTTTTCTTTGGGCTGTTACAGCGGTGAACCCATTACGGTGATCTCACGCCTGAAAGGCGGCTGTGTCGTTTCTATTAAAGATGGAAGATATAATATTGATACTGATTTAGCTCAGGCTATTTCAATATAAAAAATGGTGAACTGGTTCACTGTTTTTTTAAACAAATATGTTAGTTATAGCTAATTAAAATTAGCAAATGCTAATCAAAAGAGTGAAGGAGGAATTTGCATTATGAGGATTGCTTTTGCGGGAAATCCAAACAGTGGAAAGACAACAATGTACAATGCACTGACGGGAAGAAACGAACGTGTGGGAAACTGGGCCGGTGTTACAGTGGAGAAGAAGGAAAGCTCGATCAAAAAAGCTTATTATGATGGGACAGAAGACCTGGTGGCGGTTGACCTTCCGGGAGCTTATTCCATGTCTCCTTTTACTTCGGAGGAAAGCATTACAAGCAGTTATGTAAAAGATGAAAAACCGGATGCTATCATTAATATTGTGGATGCTACAAACTTAAGCAGAAGTCTGTTTTTTACGACGCAGCTTCTGGAGCTGGGTATTCCGGTGGTAGTAGCGCTGAATAAAAGCGATATTACGGCAAAGAAAAAAACAGAGATTGATGAAAGACTTTTGTCTGAAAAACTGGGCTGTCCGGTAGTGAAAACGGTCTCTACTTCTTCCGGTCATGAAGGGCTGAAAGAAGCGGTAAATCAGGCGGCTGCTTTAAAGGGGGCAAAACAGGAGGCGCCTTATATACAGGCGGATATCAACCTGAAAGATAAGAATGCGGTGGAAGCTGCTGACAGAAAACGTTTTGAATTTGTAAACGGAATTGTAAAGCAAGTAGAAAAGAGAACCGTTTTTACAAAAGATAAAAATGCACAGGATAAAATTGATGATGTAATTACACATAAAATTGTCGGGATCCCGATTTTTGTCGTTGTTATTTTCCTTGTGTTTTACATATCGCAGACTACACTGGGTACCTGGATCGCCGACTGGCTGGTTGCCTGGATAGAAACCTTCCAGGGCTGGGTCGGAGGACTGATGGAAAATGCCAATCCGCTTCTGTACGCTTTGCTGGTGGATGGTATCATTGGCGGCGTCGGTGCGGTTGTCGGATTCCTTCCACTAGTAATGGTAATGTATTTTCTTATCGCTCTTTTGGAAGACTGTGGATATATGGCTCGTGCAACTGTAGTGCTTGACCCGATCTTCAAGAGGGTAGGACTTTCCGGAAAATCTGTGATTCCTATGGTAATTGGTACAGGATGTGCGATTCCCGGCGTTATGGCTTCCCGTACGATCCGCAACGAGAGGGAGCGCAGAACAACAGCGATGCTGACGCCGTTTATGCCGTGCGGAGCTAAAATCCCGGTTATTGCTTTATTTGCAGGCGCATTTTTTGCAGATGCCTGGTGGGTATCTGCTACGATGTATCTGGTTGGTATTTTACTGGTTCTTTTAGGAGCGCTGCTTGTTAAGAGGATTACAGGGCAGAAATACCGGAAATCATTCTTTATCATCGAGCTGCCGGAATATAAAATTCCCAGCCTGAAGAGAGCATGTATTTCTATGCTTGAGCGTGGCAAAGCATATATTATAAAAGCCGGAACAATTATTTTAGTGTGCAATACAGTGGTACAGATCATGCAGACATTTAACTGGCAGTTCCAGGTTGTTGAGGAAGGAGCGGCAGATACTTCTATTCTTGCAAGTATTGCGCATCCGTTTGCAGTTCTGTTCATTCCTCTTGGATTTGGGGTGTGGCAGCTTGCAGCGGCAGCTATCACAGGATTTATTGCAAAGGAAAATGTAGTAGGTACTCTGGCAGTTGTCTATGGTGTTACAAATCTGATCGATACAGAAGAACTTGCCCTGGTCGGAAGTGGAAATGAAGTAGCGACGATCATGGGACTTACAAAAGTGGCAGCCCTTGCTTATCTGATGTTCAACTTATATACGCCGCCCTGCTTTGCTGCTCTGGGGGCAATGAACTCGGAGATGAAGAGCGGGAAATGGCTGTTTGGCGGCATTTGTCTTCAGCTTGCAACCGGTTATACAGTAGCGTTTCTTGTATATCAGATCGGTACGCTGGTAACGACCGGTTCTCTGGGAACCGCATTTATTCCAGGTTTGATCGCAGTTCTCGTGTTTGCGGCAATCATTATATGGAGGATTCGCCGGTCAGACAGAGAGTTTGTGGGAGAATACAGTTTGCATGTAGCTAAATAAGTGGCATAATGATAGCGGTGGGCAAGGAGATTTGTCCGCCGCTTGACATTGAAAAAGGAAAGGATGACATTTATGACGAATATTATTGTGATCATTATTCTGGCGGTTGTTATCGGCAGTGCGGTTTCGTATCTGATCAAAGCGAAAAGAAACGGTGTGAAATGTGTCGGATGCCCGGCGGGAGGAAGCTGCTCTGCTGCTAAGATAAAAAAGAAGAAGCTGGACGGTCCGGTGATCGGAAAAAAGACAATAGAAATTACCGGAATGCATTGTGAACATTGTGCGATGAGCGTGACGAAAGCATTAAACCAGATTGACGGCGTCCGGGCTGATGTCAGCCTGTCCAAAGGCAGAGCAGTCATTTCCTATGACCGGGAAGTTGCGGAAGAAGTTTTGAAAAACACAGTGGAAAAGGCGGGCTACAAGGTTTCGGGGATCTCTTAGCAGCTATGGAAAGAGAGTGTTTTTTCGCCCGGAAGCGGAAAAAGAACTGAAAATATGCTTGTGATAAAAAACTAAAAAAAATTGTTGACAATTATTACTTGTTCATATATAATCATTCTTGTGCCACGTAAGTGAGCAGAATAAAATAGACATCGGGGTGTGGCTCAGCTTGGCTAGAGCGCCTGGTTTGGGACCAGGAGGTCGCAGGTTCAAATCCTGTCACCCCGATATTTATGCGGGTGTAGTTCAATGGTAGAACACTAGCCTTCCAAGCTAGATACGTGGGTTCGATTCCCATCACCCGCTTTCTTAAAGCCCTGAAGTGCTTTGAGAAAAATGAGTCTGTAGCTCAGCTGGATAGAGCAACGGCCTTCTAAGCCGTAGGTCGAGGGTTCGAATCCCCCCAGGCTCGCTGGATCAGACTTTTGTCTGATCGACCATAAGCCGTCCATCAAGACGAGCCAAAGGCAGAGTAAGATTGGAAACGGCGAAGTGCGGACAGGTTATGAGAGATATGATCTGATCATATAATCTCAGCGCCGAGTCAGTCCATATTGTCTTGGATCAGGTCTGGCAGATGGAGAACATAGGATATGGTGGGTATAGCGCAGTTGGTTAGCGCGCCAGATTGTGGCTCTGGAGGCCCAGGGTTCGAATCCCTGTATCCACCTTAACCCGAAAGGGCTATTGGGCTATCGCCAAGCGGTAAGGCACAGGACTTTGACTCCTGCATTCGTTGGTTCGAATCCAACTAGCCCAGTTTCATACGGGCGTGTAGCTCAGGTGGTAGAGCACTTGACTTTTAATCAAGTTGTCCGGGGTTCGAATCCCCGCACGCTCATTATTAAAAAACAGCGGAAAGCCAATCGAAAGGCTTTCCGCTGTTTTTTGAACGCGCGGCGTCAACCTTCGGGAAGAAAGCTGTCCCTCCCAGTTGCCTGGGTAAATATAAATTAAATTATGTTAAATCCAAATCAAATTATTACTTGACAAAGGATGGATGGGTGCGTAAACTATTATCTGCAGGCTTTAGCGGTTTGCTATATAGAAATTTATTATTATTATGCGGATGTGGCGGAACTGGCAGACGCGCTAGACTTAGGATCTAGTACTTCGGTGTGCAGGTTCGATTCCTGTCATCCGCATTTTTTATTTGAGAGGAAAGTTCGCAGCAAGGTTTCCCAGTGAAACAAAAAGCCTTCCAGCCGGGAGAGAGTGAAATGTATAGCAGATTTTGTAAGATAATTCTTGCCTTATGTATGATATATATTAGTGTTTTTGTGTCCTTGGAAATTCCGGTACAGAGCCTGGAATATTCGGTGGCGGATGAACAGAAACAGGAGGTTGTTGCCTCAAAGACAGGAAAGCATATTGATTTTCAGAGTATGGATTCCTGGGATTTTCTGCAGCACCAGGCGGTTCTTAAGGTAGAGTGCGGCCGGAGAATGAAGGCCGGTTTATCTAAAATATCTGTATTATTCTGTCTGATTTTCTCTGCATCAGCAGTCTTTTTTGCGTGGGCTTTTCTGAAAAAAGTTTATGGAGCATATTTGCAGTCTTATTTTTATCCTTTGGCACGTTTCTTGTGCGATTTAGTTATCCAACAGAAAAAAGACGGAAAAAAACGCGCTGCTTTCATTTGATCGAAGTATATTGCGTATGTTTCAAAAAGAAAGCAGGTGGAAAATTGAATAATGACAATTTTTTTCGGCGGCAGCCTCCGGGCCGCCTTATTACTGCAGGCTTTGCAGCGGTGATTCTTGTCGGGGCGCTGCTTCTTTGTATGCCGTTTTCTGTCAGAAGCGGGGCAGAAGTTTCTTTTATTGACGCTTTGTTTACATCTACCAGTGCAGTCTGCGTGACCGGACTGATCGCTATAGATACGGCGGATCATTTTACGGCATTCGGACAGGGGCTTGTGGCCGTTCTGATCCAGATAGGAGGTCTGGGCGTAAGTTCCGTAGGTGTAGGTCTGATGCTGGCTGCCGGCAAACGAGTGAGTATCAAGAGCAGGCTTTTGGTAAAGGAAGCTTTGAATATTGATAATTATCGGGGGATCGTACGTCTGGTTAAGGCGGTGCTGTTTATGACAGTGAGTTTTGAAGCGGTGGGAGCGCTGCTTAGTTTTCTTGTCTTTTCACGGGATTATGAACCGCTTCATGCAGCCGGGATCAGCATTTTTCATTCAGTGGCTGCCTTTAATAATTCCGGATTCGATATTTTGGGAGGATTAAGAAATCTGATTCCTTATCAGGAAAATATTCTGCTGAATTTCACTACCAGTTTTCTGATCCTGGCAGGAGGGCTCGGCTTCCTTGTAATCTTGGATATTGGGCGGCATCGCCGTTTTAAACTATTATCATTTCATTCCAAGATCGTGATTGTTACCAGTGCAGTGTTGGTGGCGGCAGGAATGTTTCTTTTAAAGTGGACAGAAGATATTTCATGGCTTGGAGCGTTTTTTCAGAGCGTTTCGGCGAGGACAGCAGGCTTTTCTACGTATCCCATCGGTACTTTCAGCAATGCAGGCTTGTTTGTACTTTGTATCCTTATGTTTATAGGGGCCTCTCCGGGATCGACAGGAGGAGGAATAAAAACCAGTACGTTTTTTGTTATGATACAGGCAGCAAGAAGTGCATGTACGAAACGAAATGTCAGCGCTTTTCACAGAGAAATCTCTCAGAAAAACGTTTCTAAAGCATGTATGATCACCGTTCTGTCTATAACAGTTGTCTGCATCGCTACATTTTTCATGTGCATATTGGAACCGGACTGCAGCTTTATCCAGATATTTTTTGAGGTAGTTTCCGCTTTCGGTACAGTGGGTCTGTCCACTGGCATTACGCCGGAACTTTGTACGGCGGGCAAGCTGGTGATCATTTCGGTCATGTTTATCGGAAGACTGGGAGCATTCACCTTACTGACTATGTGGATCAGTCGTCCGGAATCTGCAATACGCTATTCCGAAGAAAGCATTGCTATCGGATAAAGAGATTGGGAAAGGCAGAAATAAAGTAGAAAGGAATCAAGGCGGATGATGAAGAAAAGAAAAACAACAGCTACATATGGAGTGATCGGACTGGGACGGTTTGGAACAGCTCTGGCTGTTACACTGGCGCAGTCGGATAATGAAGTGATCGTGATCGACAGAGAAGAAAGTACGATCAGAGAGATGAGGCAATATACAGAGTATGCGTTTGTATCGGATGATCTTAGTATGGAAACTCTGGAAGAGGCGGGGATCCAGAATTGTGATGTGGTAATTGTCTGCATCGGAGAAAAAGTAGATGTCAGCGTCCTGACTACAATGAGTGTCATTGAAATGGGTGTGCCTCGTGTGATCGCAAAGGCTCTTTCAGCAGAACAGGGAGCGGTATTGAAGAAATTGGGGGCTGAAGTAGTATACCCGGAAAGAGATATGGCGCTTCGTCTGGGGAGAAGACTTTTGTCAGGTAATTTTTTGGAGTATGTTTCTCTGGATGACAGTGTGGAGATTCGTCAGATCAGGATTTCCGGAAAACTGGCAGGCCGCAGTATAGAAGAGATAAAGCTGCGTCAGAAGCACGGACTGAATATTATTGCGATTGAGAGAGAAAATAAAACAATCATTGAATTTGAGCCGGAATATCGACTGGATGAGTCAGATATTATTGTAGTAATCGGAAAAGTTGATAATATTAACAACTTTGAGAGAAATATATAAATGTAATTGGAAGGGGAAAATATGGAAATTTCATTTGGATACTTCTGGACGGGAATCACAGGAAGTCCTGTGCTGGCAGTGACGATACTGCTTACATTAGGAGTTATTTTTGTAAATGGCTGGACAGATGCTCCCAATGCGATCGCAACCTGTGTGGCAACCCGGTGTCTTCGGGCAAGGACAGCGATATGGATGAGTGCATTTTTTAATTTTCTTGGGGTATTTGTGATGACCCAGATCAACAGTTCAGTAGCATCAACGATCAGTAATATGGTGGATTTCGGTAACCAGACTCATGAGGCTCTCATCGGGCTGTGTGCTGCGCTTTTGTCTATAGTGATATATAGTGTGGGAGCTTCCTGTTTCGGTATACCTACCAGTGAAAGCCACAGTCTGATTGCCGGACTTTCAGGTGCGGCGATCGCCATTCACCATGGAGTGGAAGGGATCAACGGTGCAGAGTGGATCAAGGTCATATACGGTCTGGTACTCAGTCTTGCTTTGGGATTTGCTACAGGGTGGATCATATGCAGACTGATCACGGTATTGTTCCGGAATATGGAAAGAAGCCGGGCAAATCGTTTTTTCGGCGGCGCACAGATTGTAGGAGCTGCAGCCATGAGCTTTATGCACGGGGCGCAAGACGGACAGAAGTTTATCGGTGTTCTGTTTCTGGGGATTGCGTTTTACAATGGCAGTTCATCGGTAAGCGGGATGGAGATACCGGTGTGGCTTATGCTCCTTTGCAGTATTGTTATGGCAATGGGAACAAGTGTAGGCGGAGAGAAAATTATTAAATCAGTAGGAATGGATATGGTGAAGCTGGACAGATACCAGGGCTTTTCGGCAGACCTTGCAGGGGCGCTGTGTCTTTTGTATTCCAGTCTGTTTGGAATCCCGGTATCCACGACCCACACAAAAACAAGTGCGATTATGGGTGTGGGCGCAGTAAAACGTCTGTCTGCCATTAATTTCAATATTGTAAAGGAGATGATGCTGACCTGGGTATTTACCTTCCCGGGATGCGGCTTGATCAGCTTTATAACGGCAAAACTATTTATGGTGATTTTATAGAGAAGCAGATAAGGAGAAGAAAAATGTCAAAGAAACAGGATTTATTTTATTTTGAAAATTTTATAGAGTGTACGGAGCTTTCCTGCAGGGCGGCACATTTTCTGAAGGAAACTTTAACAGATTTCCGGTCGGATGAGATGGAGAAAAATCTGGATCTTCTTCATGCTATAGAGCATGAGGCAGATGAAAAAAAACATCAGATGACGGACAAGCTGGCAAAAGCGTTTATCACACCGATCGAGAGAGAAGATATTGTCTCTCTTAGCTATAATATTGATGAGCTGACGGATAAGATTGAAGAAGTCTTTATCAGGATTTACATCAACAATATCAGAGAGATAAGGGAAGACGCGCTGAAAATGCTGGATCTCATTATCAAGTGCAGCGAGGAGGTGCGCTGCCTTTTACAGGAGTTTGCAGATTTCAGGCATTCCAAAAAATTAAAAGAAAGTATTATACAGATCAATTTCTATGAGGAGCAGACAGATAAAGCATATATTGACAGTATGAGAAGGCTTCACACAGAAGAAAATGATGTGAGGGATGTGATTGCCTGGAGGGAAATTTATACTTATCTGGAGAAATGTGCAGATGAATGCGAGCATATTGCAGATGTAGTGGAAAGTGTAGTGATGAAAAATTCATAACAGATAATTTTTCCCGGGAAAACGGGTGAAAAAAAGAGAGATATATGTTAAAATTAAAAGTCACAGTAAAACAGCAAACAGGAAAGGACGATCATATTATGAAGATTCTGATTGCATCAGATATACATGGCAGCGCGTATTACTGCAGGCTTTTGTTGGAACGGTACCGTGAGGAAAAAGCGGACAAGCTGCTTCTTCTCGGTGATATCCTCTATCATGGCCCGAGAAATGACCTGCCCAGGGATTATGCTCCCAAGGAAGTACTTGCTATGCTGAACGAAATAAAAGAAGAAATTCTCTGTGTCAGAGGAAACTGCGACACAGAGGTGGATCAGATGGTGCTGGAATTTCCCATTCTTGCAGAGTATTGTATTCTGTATGATGAGGGCAGAATGATCTTTGCCACTCACGGACATCAGCATAATGTAAAGAATCCTCCCATGCTGAAAAGAGGGGATATTCTCCTGCACGGCCACACTCACGTGCCGGTATTGGAAGAATTTGGCGGGAAATACTACATCAATCCGGGTTCCGTATCTATTCCGAAGGAGAACAGTCCGCACAGCTATATGATACTTGAGAATGGAAGTTTTACCTGGAAAACGGTGGAAGAAGGAGAGGAATACAGATATGCTGGAAGTAAAGAACTTAACATTTAAGGTCAATGAAAATGGCGTAGAGAGGAGCATTGTAAAGGACATCAGTTTCACAGTGGAGAATGGAGAGATGCTGGTGATCACAGGCCCGAACGGCGGAGGAAAATCTACGCTTGCCAAGGTTCTGATGGGGATTGAGAAAGCGGACGCGGGACAGATCCTTCTGGATGGCGAGGATATTTCCGAATACGATATCGATCATCGTGCCAAAGCGGGAATCGGATTTGCTTTTCAGCAGCCGCCAAGATTTAAGGGGATGACGGTAAATAAACTTCTTTCTTTGGCGGCAGGCGAGACATTGCCGGAGCACGTTTGCTGTAAAATGTTAAGTGGAGTGGGACTGTGCGCGAAAGAATATCTGAACCGGGAAATTGACGGGACTTTGTCCGGAGGAGAGATGAAACGTCTGGAGATCGCGACAGTGCTTGCAAAAAGTCATAAGCTCTGTATTTTTGACGAGCCGGAGGCCGGCATTGATCTTTGGAGCTTTTCCATGCTTGTACAGCAGTTTGAGAGAATCCATAAAAAGAAAGATCAAATGCTGATGCTGATTTCCCATCAGGAGAGAATTATACGGATGGCAGACAGGATCATGGTGATTGAAGATGGAACGATCAAAAAGATCGGGCCAAGAGAAGAAGTTCTTCCGACACTTTTGACAGATGGAGCCGGTTGTGCCTGCATGGAACAGGAAATGTAAAGGATCCGTTAAGGCAGACGAAAGAAGGGAGCAGATGGAAATGACATTGTTGGATAAGATTACAGAAAAAGTACTGAAACAGATAGACAGCAGTTCCGGATTTAAGCAGGAGGGAGCCTACAATCTCCGGGAAAACGGAGTGTCACTCTGTCACGGAGATACAGAACACATTAAGATCAAAAGGAAAGAGGATAAACCTGGAATAGATGTCTATATTGACGGTTCTGCAAAAGGGGAGCAGGTGCATATCCCTGTTGTTGTAAGTACGTCCGGAATGGTAGATATTGTGTACAATGATTTCTATATTGCAGACGGCGCAGATGTAACCATCGTGGCCGGATGCGGGATCCATAACAGCGGATGCAATGAAACACGGCACGACGGCATCCACGCATTTCACGTAGGAAAGGGTGCGAATGTACGTTATGAGGAGAAGCATTACGGCGAAGGGGAAGGAACCGGAGCAAGAGTGCTCAATCCGGTGACAAAGATTTATATGGAAGAAGATTCTGTTTTTACATTAGATACAGTGCAGATCAAAGGAGTGGATTCTACACAGCGCGAGACGGAAGTGACAATGGGGGCAGGAGCACGTCTTTATGTTTTGGAAAAGCTGATGACTCACGACGAACAGAAAGCGGAATCCAATATGGCCGTCTATATGAAGGGAGAAGGAAGCTCTGCCCAGATTATTTCCCGGTCTGTGGCAAAGGGCGGTTCTGTGCAGGTATTTCATCCAAGGGCTGTCGGAGAAGCCAAATGCCAGGCACATATCCAGTGTGATTCCATTATTATGGATCACGCCAGAGTACAGTCCATTCCGGAAATTGACGCCCGCCATCTGGATGCAGCGATCATCCATGAGGCGGCCATCGGAAGGATCAACAATGAACAGCTGATCAAGCTTCGGACATTCGGAATGACTGAGGAGGAAGCGGAAGGAGTCATTGTAGAGGCGTTTCTTAACTGATCCGCAAGAAAGAGAAGGGGAACAGATATGAATATGACAGAAAAGGCGGCGGCGCTTCTTACTGAGGTAAGGAGCCGTTCGCCTCTGATACATAATATTACAAACTATGTGACGGTCAACGACTGTGCTAATGTGACGCTGGCCATCGGCGCTTCCCCCATCATGGCAGATGACGAGAAAGAGGCTGCGGATATTACAGCAATTTCCTCGGCTCTGGTACTGAATATCGGAACCTTAAATCACCGGACCATAGAATCGATGATCCTTGCAGGGGAAAAAGCCAACGAGTGCGGGATACCGGTTGTTCTGGATCCGGTAGGGGCGGGAGCGTCTCTGCTTCGGAACGATACGGTAAGAGAACTGACCCGGCAAATCCGTTTTTCTGTTATCCGTGGAAATCTCTCGGAGCTGTCCTATGTGGCAGGACTGCCGTCATCTACAAAGGGAGTAGACAGCTCTGACAGGGATACTGGAAATGATGCGGCGCAGGCGGCAAGAGAGGCGGCTGCCAGACTGGGATGTACGGCAGCCCTGACTGGAGCGGTGGATGTCATTACGGACGGAACAGAACTGGTGAAGATCCATAACGGTCATCCAATGCTCTCCAGAGTAACAGGAACAGGCTGCATGACGACTGCTTTGGTGGGCGCTTTCCTGGGCGCGGGAGGAGATCCTTTTACAGCGGCGGCATCAGGTGTAGCGGCAATGGGAATAGCCGGTGAACTTGCATTCCGGGAGGCAGGAGAAAAGGGAACCGGAAGTTTCCATATGGCTGTTATAGATGCTTTGAGCAGACTGGATGAAAAAACAGTGAAGGAGATGGCGCGATTTGAAGAAACAGGAAATTGATTACACGCTCTATCTGTGCACAGACAGAGATCTGATGAGCACAGACACCATTGAGGAAGCGGTAGAACAGGCAGTGAAAGGAGGATGCACGGTTGTGCAGCTTCGGGAGAAAGACTGCTCCTCTCTGGAATTTTATGAAACTGCCCTTCGGGTAAAAAAAATAACAGATCAATATAAGATACCGCTGATCATCAATGACAGAGTGGATATCGCGCTTGCCGTAAATGCAGACGGAGTCCATGTAGGGCAGGATGACCTGCCGGCGGCGTCTGTGCGCAGGATCCTCGGTGGAGACAAGGTGATCGGCGTGTCGGCAGGGAGTGTTCGGGAGGCAGTAAAAGCCCGGGAGGACGGCGCGGATTACCTGGGAGTAGGGGCCATGCATGCTACCAGCACCAAGACGGACGCAGATGTTACCACAGTGGAAGAATTAAAGAAAATCCGTGAGATGGTGGATCTTCCTATCGTTGCCATCGGCGGTATGAATAAGCAAACCCTTCCGGAACTGAAGGGGACGGGCGTTGACGGAATAGCAGTCGTTTCAGCAGTCATTGCCGCCGATGATATTGAACGGGCGGCAAGCGAACTTTCTGAAGCGGTTCGAAGTCAGAAAAAACAGGAAAGAGAAGGATCATGATAACATACGGTGGAAAAGACTGGGAGGGAGCGGTATTCGACCTGGACGGAACGATTCTTGACTCCATGGGAGTCTGGGAGATCGTGGACAGGCGTTTCCTGGAGAACAACGGGCTTCCCTTTGAAAAAGACTACATACAGGATCTGCTTACCATGCATTTTGCACAGGCGGCAGAATATACAAAGAAGCGATACGCAATGGAAAAAAGTGAAGCTCAGATCATGGAAGAATGGTTCGCTATTGCGAAAGGGATGTATGCCGGCGAGGTGGAGCTTAAGCCTCATGCGGCGGAATATCTTGCGGCTTTAAGAGAAAGAGGAGTAAAAATCGCTGCTGCTACATCTTCGGATCCTCTTCTTTATGAGCCGGCTCTGAAACGGAACGGGGTTTATGATTATTTCCAGGCATTTGCACTGTCATCAGAGACAGAGCATGGAAAGGAAACGGCGGAGGTATATGAGCTTGCGGCAAAGAGGATCAGGGTTCCTCTGGAAAAATGCATTGTGTTCGAAGATATTCTGAAAGGGGTTCAAAATGCACGGGCAGCAGGATGCTATACAGTGGCTGTGGAGGATGCATCCTCGTCCCATGATGCAGAAAAGATACGCAGAGAGGCAGATATCTATATCTGTGATTATTTACAGCTGAAGGAGATAGAACAGTGAAGAGGAAAAGTGTGCTTACAATAGCCGGAAGTGACTGCAGCGGAGGAGCAGGCATTCAGGCAGATCTTAAGACGATGCTGGCAAACGGAGTGTACGGAATGAGTGCAGTGACAGCCCTTACGGCACAAAATACAACCGGAGTATATGGAATTATGGAATCCACTCCGGAGTTTTTGAGGAATCAGCTGGAATGCATCTTTCAGGATATCTTTCCGGACGCTGTCAAGATCGGTATGGTTTCTTCTGTCCTGCTGATCGAAGTGATCGCGGACGAACTGGTGAAGTGGAAGGCAGAAAATATCGTAGTGGATCCGGTTATGGTAGCCACCAGCGGAAGCAGCCTTTTGCAGGATGAGGCCAAAGAAGCGCTGGAATCAAAGCTCCTTCCCCTGGCGGCGGTGATCACGCCCAATATTCCTGAAGCGGAGGTACTCTCCGGTATTCAGATTGACAGTCCTAAGAAGATGGAGGAGGCGGCCTCCATCCTGGGAACGCGTTATCCCGGAGCCGTACTCATTAAAGGTGGACATGATATGAATGATGCCAATGATCTGCTCTTTTGGAGAGGGAAAATGATCTGGTTCAGGGGAGAGAGGATCGACAACCCCAACACTCATGGAACAGGGTGTACGCTCTCTTCTGCTATTGCCAGCAATCTGGCAAAAGGCTATGGAATGGAAAAGAGCATAGAGAGGGCGAAACAATATATTTCCGGCGCCCTTGGAGCAGGTCTTGATCTGGGAAAGGGAAGCGGACCTATGGATCACGGATATGCTTTGCCGGCATTTGAAACAAAGGATGTGTCGTATGAAGAAGAATAAAGGAAACAGCAGATGGAAGGCAATGGGCAAAGCGCTTAAGATGGAGCTTCGGGAGCACAAAAGTTCCTTTTTGGTGTATGTGATCCTGCGTGCGCTTGTCATTTGTGTAATGATTCTTCAGATCTTTAACCGGAATTTTGAAAATGTATTTCTCTGTATACTCACATTGATCCTTCTGATCGTGCCGAGCTTTATACAGGTGAATTTAAAGATCGAGTTTCCCACCGGATTGGAAATTATTTTGCTGTTTTTCATATTTGCGGCGGAAATTTTAGGAGAAATACAGGCATATTACATAAAGATACCGGAATGGGATACTGCTTTGCATACTACAAATGGATTTCTGATGGCGGCGATAGGATTTTCGTTGGTAGATATTTTGAACAGGAATGAGCGTTTTTCCATTAAACTGTCTCCTTTATATGTGTCTCTTGGAGCGTTTTGCTTTTCCATGACCATCGGAGTGGTCTGGGAATTTTTTGAATTTGCCATGGATCGGTTTTTCGGTCTGGATATGCAGAAAGATACGGTTGTTCATTCTATCAGCTCTGTTATGCTGGATCCGGCAGGAGGCAATCATCCTGCTGCTATAAGAGATATCACGGATGTAGTGATAAACGGAGAAAGCCTGGGACTTGGAGGCTATCTGGATATTGGCCTTATTGATACTATGCAGGATCTGTTTGTCAATTTTATTGGAGCGGCAGTGTTTTCTGTTATCGGATATTTCTATGTAAAGAACCGGGGAAAAGGAAAATTTACCGGAAGGCTGATCCCGAGACCGAAGAAAAAAGAGCACGATTATTTGAAGCAGGTGCAGCAGGAAGAGGACACAGAATAATCATAATTTAAACAAAAAAACCTCACTTTTTTTCTCTATTATAAAAAGAAGAAAGTGAGGTTTTTTATGAAGAGAAAGGAAAAAATAGCGGCGGCGGTTATGATCCTGGGTGTGATTGCATGCGCTGTGGGCGTTTCGGTGGGCATGTACAGGGAAAAAGCGGAAGATAAAGAAACACAGGCTGATGATCAGAAACTGCAGTTACAAAAAGAGGAGATCAGGAAGATATATAATACGGACAGCCAGGAGGAGATCCGCGAGGAGTTGGATGACAAAAAGGAAGAGAAGGAATATTCCGAGAGCGACATGCTGGTAGAGTATAATCCTTTTGGCACAAATACGCTGTCTCTCTATGTATATTTTGAAAGTGAGCAGGCAGAAAATGTAAGCTGTACCATTCATGTAGAAGATGAAACTATACCGGATTATACGCAGCAGCTGACGGAGGACGGAAGCTATGTGACAGAGCATGAGTATCAGGTGCTGGGACTTGTGCCGGATCATCAAAATGAAATTATTTTTACCTTTTCTCTTCCGGACGGAAGTTCTTACCAGGAAACGATCACTTATGACATGGGAAGTCTGATGGGAACAGAAGAAACTGTATTGAAAAGTCAGGATGGAACAAGCGAAGAAGAGCTGGAGAACGGTCTGTATGTCATACTTGGAAATGACAGTTCCGGTCTGGATTTTATGTATTATTATGACAATAACGGGGTGATCCGCGGAGAAGTTCCCATCATCGGCTATCGGAGCCACCGGATTTTATTTGACGATGACAATATGTATTACAGCATCTCGGAGACAAGGATGGCGCAGATGGATGAGCTGGGCCAGATCACACAGGTATATGACCTGGGACAGTATGAACTGCACCATGATTATGTATTTGATGATGCAGGTAATATTTTGATCCTGGCCAGTGACACAGGCCAGGACAGTGTGGAAGACATTATTCTCCGGCTGGATACAGAGGACGGTACGGTAGAGGAGGTGCTGGATCTGGAAGATCTGTTCGGAAGTTATAAAGAATCCTGTACAGAGAACAGTGACGGCGAGCTGGACTGGATGCATATTAATACCATTCAGTGGATGGGTGAGGAAGAAATCCTTTTAAGCTCCAGGGAAACCTCTTCTATCATTAAAATAGGAGATATCTATGGTTCGCCTCAAATAGACTATATTATCAGCGATCCGGCAGTGTGGGAGAATACGGACTACAGCAGCTATGTGCTGGAGAAAGACGGTGATTTTCCCAGCCAGGCAGGACAGCACAGCATTACGTATGTGGAGGATTCTTCTTTACCGGAAGGCCAGTATTATATTTATATGTTTAACAACAATATCGGCGTGAGTGAGACAAGACCTGAATTTGACTGGACCGTGATCCCGGGCGTACAGGATTCGGCTTCGGACGGCACGGCTTCCTATTTCTATAAATATCTGGTGGATGAGGAAAAAGGCACCTATCAGCTGACAGAGCGGTTTGAGCTTCCTTACTCAGGGTATGTGAGCAGTGTTCAGGAAATCGGAAATAATATTGTGGCAGACAGCGGTATGCAGGGAGTGTTTGGAGAATATGACAGCAGCGGTGAACTGATCCGGTCATTTACAATGGAAAAAGAATCGTTTATTTACAGAGTATATAAATATAATCTTTAATCCTGAGAAAAGGCATACATATTTTTTCCCCTTTTTGTTCATATTATGAATGAGATATCTGCGGAAACGCGGAAAAGGAATTATGCGGAAAGGAAAAGAGGGATCAGATATGGAAGTGTGTACAGAAAAACTGCTGGAAGAATGCAGCCAGGGATGCAAGATGGCGATCAACAGTATCAATCAGATACAGGAGCATATTGAAAATGACAGACTGTCTGATGTAGTAAGCAGGTATAAGAAAAAGCACAGGGAACTGGAGAAAGAGGCGGCTGCTCTTCTGGAGGCAGAAGGAAAGGCGGAACCCTCCGTGAAGGCAGCCGCGTCCGCTATGTCATGGATTACTACAAATGTAAAACTTATGATGGATGAAGGCAGCGGACAGATCGCAAAACTTTTGATAGACGGATGTAATATGGGCGTTCAGGGAATTACGGAAAACATCCATAAATATAAGGAAGCTTCCAAAGAAAGCAAGTCACTGGCGCAGAAACTGGTGAAGCTGGAAGAGGATATGATGAAAGATATGAAAGAGTTCCTTTAAACAGGGACAGGGTAAAAATACCCTGTCTCTTTTTAACGAAATCTTAACATAAAACAGAAGATTTGAAGGTAAAAAACCATTGCATTTTTTGACAAAAGGTGTATGATAAAGTATATCGGCAATTCATACAAAAAGGAGGCTTTTTATGGACTCTGTTATCAACAAATTGACGGAAATTGAAGAAGCTGCTGATGCCATTGTGGCCCACGCAGAGGAACAGAAAGCGGTTCTTGACAAGGAGTATGAAGAAAGAAAAAAAGCGTTTGACAAAGAATTGGAAGCAAAAACTCAGAGTGAATTAAGTAAGATTCAGGAGGAGCTGGAGGAAGATAAAAAAAGGCTGCTGGACGGCCAGTCCGGCGCGAATGCCGGCAGTATCCGGCTGCTTCTAAAGGAGTATGACGAAAACCACACAAAGTATGCACAGGAAATACTGAAGCGGATTACAGAGGTGTAGCTTATGGGAAATATACTTGCCTACAGTGGGATCGTTACGAAAATACGTGCAATGGAGGCAAAGCTGCTCAGTCCAAAGCAGTTTGAAGAGATCAGTGCAATGAAGAGTGTGCCGGAGGTTGCGGCATATTTGATGGAAAAATCCTCGTATGGGGAGATACTGGACGGGATGCCTCCGGAAATGCTCCATCGCGGTAATATTGAGAAGCTGCTGCTGTTGTCGCTTTATAAGGATTACACGAAAATCTACCGTTTCGGCAGCCAGGATCAGAGACGTTTTCTCAGGCTTTATCTGAAGCGGTATGAAGTGGAGCTCATTAATTACTGTCTGAGGATTGTCATAAATCATTACAGTGAGCCTTTTGATCTGCAGTATAAAAAAATGTTTTTTGATAAATACTCGCAGATCAATATTGACAGCCTTATCCACGCAAGAACGACAGACGAGCTGGTGGAAAATCTGAAAGGAACGGAATATTACGAGCCTCTGAAAAGGCTGCAGAACGGCCGTGCCGTTACCTTGTTTGATTATGATCTGGCGCTGAATTTGTACTATTTTACCGCTATATGGAAAGAGCGGAAAGGAATATTAAAGAGAACTTTGAGTGAGAAGGAGCTGGAGATTTATATCAAAGACTGCGGAGCAAAGATCAATATGCTGAATATTCAGTGGATTTATCGGGCAAAGAAATATTTCAGTCTTTCTTCTGCAGACATATATGCACTTCTCATTCCTGTTCACTATAAGATCAGTACAGATCTGGTGAAAGAAATGGTAGAGGCTCCTTCGGTGGAAGAGTTTTACCGCGCTTTTGAAAAGACATCTTATGCAAGACATTATGACTTTGAAAAAGATCTGACAATAGAGAGAATGTATGCGGATTACCTGCATTATCTGTATGTGACAGACCGGAGGAGAAACCCTTATTCCATTGCTTCTGTCAATACGTATCTCTTTTTAAAGGAAGAGGAGCTGCAGAAGCTGACCACCGCAATAGAATGCGTACGCTATGGTGTTTCGCCTGAAGAGACGCTGGAGTATATAGGAGGGCGGAAAACATGATTGTTAAGATGAAATTTATCAATATATCAGGGCCGAGGGATGATATTGACCGGGTGATGGACCTGTATTTGTCCAGATATGAGATACAGCTGGAATCAGCGCTTTCCGAGCTGAAAACAGTGGATAACCTCCGCCCCTTTGTGGAGATCAATCCCTATAAAGATGCTCTTTTAAAGGCCACGCAGTTTGTCGGCTTTCTGGAAGATTCGGACAGGATAGAACCGGACACCAAGATGGGGCTGGATGATATTTTTGAATTGATCCGCGCTACCAATGAAGAATTTCTTGCTATGGAAGCAAAGAAGGATTCTCTGAAGAAAAAGCAGGAAGATGTGCAGTCCAGACAGAGAGTGATAGAACCTTTCCGCCCGATTGACGGGGAATTAGATAAGATTTTAAGTTATAAATATATCGCCTACCGTTTTGGAAAACTTCCTGCAGAGCAGTACCAGAAAATGGAAAAGTTTTTGATGAACGATCTGGGCGCTATTTTTGTCAAAGGGCAGCAGGATGAAAGTATGGTATACGGCGCTTACTTTGTTTCTCCGGCGGAAGCCCACAAAGTAGACGCAGTATTTCGGTCCCTGCATTTTGAGCGGATCGACATACCGGCAGCGTACAGGGGAACACCTGAGCGTGTCTGCCAGGAATTGACAAAAGAAAGCTTTGATATCCAGAAACAGATCGGCGATATTGAAAAGGAAGAAGCAAAGCTGCTCACAGAAAAGGCTGCAAAACTTGTGGGAGCAAAAAAACGCCTGGAGGAGCTGGCTCACAATTTTGATGTGCGCAAGATGGCAGCCAGGGTGGAAGATAAAAAAGAAGATTATTATATTTTGTGCGGCTGGATGGCGGATGACGACGTAGAAAAGTTCATGGAAGAGGCAAAGGATGACGATAAAGTGTTTATTGTAGTGGAAGATGACCACGATAATTATTTCGGGGAGCCTCCGACCAAACTGGAGAATCCAAAGATCTTCCGGCCCTTTGAAATGTTTGTGGGTATGTATGGCCTTCCGTCTCATGATGAGATGGATCCCACAGTGTTTGTAGGACTTACTTATTCCTTTATTTTCGGCGTTATGTTCGGTGATGTGGGACAGGGACTGCTCCTGGTGATCGTGGGAGCTTTGATCTATCATTTTAAAAGGCTTCCTCTGGCCGGGATCATAGCGACAGCCGGAATCTTTTCCACGATCTTTGGTTTTATGTTCGGCAGTGTCTTCGGCTTTGAAAATATCATAGATCCTCTGTGGATCAGGCCGATCGATCATATGACGACGCTGCCCTTTGTAGGTAAACTGAATACAGTCTTTATCGTATCGGTAGCTTTTGGTATGGGACTGATCATTGTAGCGATGATCCTGCATATTATAAATGCGGTCAGGGCTAAAGATACGGCATCCACCTGGTTTGACGCAAACGGAGTGGCCGGACTTGTGTTTTATGCATCGGTTGCGGCGGTGATCGTCCTGTTTATGACAGGACATAATACTCCGGCGGGAATTGTACTTGGGGTAATGTTCGGTGTGCCTCTGCTTCTGATCCTTTTCAAGGAGCCATTGACAAATAAGATCAAGAAGAAAACGGCTAAAATGGAAGAGAGCAAGGCGATGTTCATTGTGGAAGGTTTTTTTGAGCTGTTTGAAACATTGTTAAGTTACTTTTCAAACACTCTTTCCTTTGTCCGTATCGGAGCATTTGCCGTAAGTCACGCAGCCATGATGGAAGTTGTCCTGATGCTTGCGGGCGCAGAAGAGGGAAGTCCCAACTGGGTAGTCATTGTCCTCGGCAACCTGTTTGTATGTCTGATGGAAGGGTTGGTTGTCGGCATTCAGGTACTCCGTCTGGAATATTATGAAATGTTCAGCCGTTTTTACAAAGGAAGCGGACGGGCGTTTGATCCATATACAAAGACGAAAAACAATAAAAAGTAGAGAAGGAGGAGAGCGAATATGACTCTTGCAGCCAGACTGATTCTTATTGCAGCTTTGATTTTAAGTATTATCATTCCTTTCGGATATTATCTGATCGGGGAAAAGAACAAGGGACGGTATAAACGGGCTCTTGGAGTGAATGTATTTTTCTTTTTCGGAGCGTTTGTGATCGGAGGCATTATGATGTTTTCCGGAATGGACGCACAGGCGGCGGAAGCAGCGGGAGAAGCTGCCTCTATGGCGACAGGACTTGGCTATATCGCTGCTGCTCTGGTTACCGGTTTATCCTGTATCGGCGGCGGTATCGCTGTGGCAAGCGCAGCAAGTGCGGCGCTTGGAGCAATCAGTGAAGATTCCAGCGTTCTTGGTAAATCACTGATCTTTGTAGGACTTGCAGAAGGTGTCTGCCTTTACGGGCTGATCATCTCCTTCATGATCCTGGGACAGCTGTAGCATGAAAATGTATTTAATCAGTGATAATGTAGATACCTATACAGGAATGCGCCTTGCAGGCGTTGATGGGGTTGTAGTTCATGAAAGAGAAGAACTCTATCATGCGCTCCAGAATGTTCTGCAGGACAAAACAGTAGGCATTGTTCTTCTGACGGAGAAATTCGGCAGAGAATTTCCGGATATCATTGATGAGTTCCGGCTGGAGAGAAAGATGCCTCTTCTGATCGAGATTCCTGACAGGCACGGAACCGGCCGCAGTAAAGACTTTATCACTTCTTATATTACAGAAGCAATCGGACTGAAATTATAAGACAGTAATCAAAAATAAGGAGGGATTCCTCTTGACATTAGAAGAAAAGATCGCACACATCCGAAGTGTATCCATGGAAGAAGCCAGGACAGAAGGAAATTCCATTATCAGCTCCTATAAAGAAGCATTGGAGAAGGTGTTTGAAGATCATAAAAGAGAGGCACAGCACCAGGCTCAGACCCGGATCAAAGCAGAGACGACCAATGCCAGACTGCAGAGAAACCAGGCTATGGCAAAGGCGCAGCTGGATCTGAAGCGGGAGCAGAGCAAAGTGCAGCAGGAGCTGAAGGACAAAATTTTTGATGAGGTGCATCAGCTTATCGCAGCATACAGAAAAACACCGGAATACGACCGTTTTCTTGCGGATTGCATTAAGAACGCACTGGATTTTGCCGGGCGGGAAGAAATGACAATTTATATTGATCCTTCCGATCAGGAGAAAAAGTCTGCTTTGGAAAAGGAAACAGGGGTGCTTCTTACGATCAGTGCGGAAGATTTTATAGGCGGGGTGCGCTCTGTCATCCGCAGCAGAAATATTCTGATCGATCATTCTTTTAAGACAGCTCTTCAGAATGAATATGATCAGTTCATGCTTCAGGGAGGTGAGGGACTTGGCTAATACCGGGAAAATTTACGGGATCAATGGTCCTGTCATCTATTTGAAGGGAAATACAGGATTCTGTATGTCGGAGATGGTATATGTCGGTGAAGAACATCTGGTAGGAGAAGTCATTGCCCTTGATAAAGACAGGACAACGATACAGGTTTATGAAGAAACATCCGGTCTTAGACCGGGGGAAGAAGTTATCGCATCGGGCGGACCTGTCTCAGTAACATTGGCTCCCGGCATACTGAATAATATTTTCGATGGAATCGAACGCCCTTTGGAGAAGATATCCGAGAGCGGCGGAGCATTTATCACCAAGGGAGTTTCCGTGGATTCTCTTGATAAAACAAAAAAATGGAGTACCCATATCACAGTAAAAGAAGGAGAATATCTTCACGGAGGAGATATCTTTGCAGAAGTACCGGAAACCCGGGCTATTGTCCATAAATGTATGATCCCGCCTGATGTGGAAGGTACTGTCGTATCAGTTGCAGAAGATGGAGACTACACCATAGAGGAAACGTTGATCGTGGTGGAGGGAAATAACGGGAAAAGAACTGAGGTCGCCATGGCACAGAAATGGCCGATCCGGACTGCGCGCCCTGTAAGCCAGCGGTTTTCCGCATCGGTTCCTCTTGTGACAGGACAGAGGATCATTGACACCATGTTTCCTATTGCAAAGGGAGGAACGGCAGCAATCCCAGGGGGATTCGGAACAGGAAAGACAATGACGCAGCACCAGATCGCAAAGTGGTCGGATGCGGACATTATCATTTATATCGGATGCGGAGAGCGTGGAAATGAAATGACCCAGGTTCTGGAAGAGTTTGCCGAGCTGACAGATCCAAGAACGGGGAACCCTTTGATGGACCGGACCACACTTATCGCCAACACATCCAATATGCCTGTGGCTGCCAGAGAAGCCAGTATTTATACAGGACTTACGCTGGCAGAGTATTATCGGGACATGGGATATGACGTGGCGATCATGGCGGACTCTACATCCCGGTGGGCAGAGGCATTAAGGGAGCTGTCCGGACGTTTGGAGGAAATGCCGGCGGAAGAAGGTTTCCCTGCTTATCTTGCCTCAAGGCTTTCGGCGTTTTATGAAAGGGCAGGTATGATGCATAATCTGAATGGAACAGACGGCTCTGTCTCTATTATCGGGGCAGTGTCCCCACAGGGAGGAGATTTCTCGGAGCCTGTCACCCAGAATACGAAGCGGTTCGTGCGGTGTTTCTGGGGATTGGATAAGAGTCTTGCCTACTCCCGACATTTCCCGGCGATTCACTGGCTTAGCAGTTACAGTGAATATCTGGGAGATCTGGCGCCCTGGTACCAGGATAACGTATCGCCGAAATTTGTCGATTACAGAAACCGCCTGATGGCGCTTCTCAATCAGGAGAGCAGTCTTCTGGAAATTGTCAAGTTGATCGGAAGCGATGTGCTTCCTGATGATCAGAAGCTGATCCTGGAGATCGCCAGAGTGATCCGTCTGGGATTCCTGCAGCAGAACGCTTTCCATAAGGATGACACCTGCGTTTCCATGGAAAAGCAGTTTTTAATGATGGATACCATACTTTATCTCTATAAACAGGCGAGAGCATTGGTGACAATGGGGCATCCCATGTCTGTTTTGAAAGCGGAAAATATTTTTGAGCGTGTCATTTCCATTAAATATGATGTTCCGAATGACCGGCTGGAAATGTTTGCACAGTACCATCGTGACATTGACGCGTTTTATCAGCGCGTATTGGAAAAGAATGCGTAAAGGGGGAAATAGATCATGCCAATAGAATATCTTGGACTTAGCAACATCAATGGCCCTCTGATCGCCATGGAAGGGATACAGGATGCCTTTTATGATGAGATTGTGGAATTTGTTGTAAATGGTACGGAAAGAAGAATCGGACGTATCATTGAGCTGTATGAAGATAAAGCCGTGATCCAGGTGTTTGAAGGGTCGGAAGGTATGTCCCTTAAGAATACCCATACCAGGCTGACCGGGCATCCTATGGAGATCGCGCTTTCCAAAGATATGCTGGGACGGACGTTCAATGGGATCGGCCAGCCTATTGATGATCTGGGGCCCATCGTCTCCAGATTAAAGAGGGATGTCAACGGCCTTCCGCTGAATCCTGTCAAGAGGGAATATCCGAGAAACTACATCCGGACAGGGATTTCCGCCATTGACGGACTTACCACGCTGATCCGCGGGCAGAAGCTGCCTATCTTTTCAGGGAACGGACTTCCCCACGACCAGCTGGCGGCACAGATCGTAAAGCAGGCGTCCCTCGGAGAGGATTCCAATGAGGAATTTGCCATTGTATTTGCAGCCATGGGCGTGAAGCATGATGTGGCGGATTTTTTCCGAAGGACATTTGAGGAGAGCGGGGCGGCAGACCATGTTGCCATGTTCCTGAATCTGGCAAATGACCCGGTGGTGGAGCGTCTGATCACACCTAAGGTGGCGCTGACAGTTGCCGAATACCTGGCGTTTGAGCAGAATATGCATATCCTTGTTATATTGACGGATATGACATCCTTTGCAGAGGCCATGCGTGAAGTTTCTTCCTCAAAAGGAGAGATTCCCAGCCGAAAAGGATTTCCCGGCTATCTGTACAGTGAGCTGGCGGCCATTTATGAGCGTGCGGGCATTGTCCGCGGCGTAAACGGTTCCGTGACACAGATTCCCATCCTGACTATGCCAAACGATGATATCACTCATCCGATCCCGGATCTGACCGGATATATTACAGAGGGGCAGATTGTTCTGGACCGCAATCTGAACGGACAGTCTATCTATCCGCCTATCAGTGTCCTTCCTTCTCTTTCCCGTCTGATGAAGGACGGCATCGGCGAGGGTTATACAAGGGAAGATCATCAGGATCTTGCCAATCAGCTCTTTTCCGCCTATGCAAAAGTAGGAGATGCAAGGAACCTTGCTTCTGTTATCGGGGAAGATGAACTGTCACCTATTGACAAGGAATATCTTGCTTTCGGAAAAGAATTTGAAGAAAAATATATCGGACAGGGTGCGGAGGAGAACCGTACCATTGAAGAGACATTGAATCTGGGCTGGGAGCTTTTGGGAAGGCTTCCGAAAGAAGAACTGGACCGTGTGGATACAAAGATACTGGATAAATATTATCATCCCACAAAACGGGACGAGGGCGTTACTACAAGCGCAAGTCCGGGTTCCATTGCCAATCAGTAGAGCAATCTTATAAGTATTCATAAGAAGGGAGGGACGTTATGGATCCGCGTACATTTCCGACCAAGGGAAATCTGATGCTGGCGAAAAACTCGCTGGCCCTTGCCAGGCAGGGATATGAGCTGATGGATAAGAAGAGAAATATTCTGATACGCGAGCTGATGGAACTGATTGACGAGGCCAGGAGCATCCAGGAAGAGATTGACAGCACCTTTACCTATGCGTATCAGTGCCTGCAAAGAGCCAATATTGAGAACGGGATCAGCACGATCTCTCAGATTGCCTATACGGTTCCCATTGAGGATTCCGTAGTGATCCAGACGAGAAGTATCATGGGGACAGAGATACCTCATGTGAAATACACACCCTCCGCTGCCGTTCCCACTTATGCATTCAGCACGACAAAGGAGTCGGTAGATCAGGCGGTGGAGGCCTTCCGTAAGGTAAAAGACCTGACCGTCAAGCTGTCCATGGTAGAGAATGCAGCCTACCGGCTGGCAGCCAATATTAAGAAAACACAAAAAAGGGCGAACGCTCTTCAGAATATCACAATTCCGATGTATACAAATCTTGTGTATACTATTACCAATGCACTGGAAGAAAAAGAACGGGAAGAATTTACCCGTCTGAAGGTCATTAAGAGACGAAAGCAGGGGTAAATAGGGAGAGAGATTTCTTTATCAGGGATGGATTTTTTGAAAAATCCATCCCTGATTTGAGAAATTATAATGAAGTTAAAAAAATGCAGGACAGGAGAGCCAGTATTTCTGACAAAAAATGGAGAGGACGTTTTGTAGTACTAGACATAGAGGATTATATCGCTGAAGATAATCCGGAATACGCTGCAAAGACGATAAGAGAAATTTATGCTAAATTTGAGAACATTCAAGTATTCCCCGCAATGGGGACAGATCTCTCTAAAAAGGTCAGCTTTCAAACAGACTACAAATATACTGTTTGGAAGAACTATGTGATTATTTATAAGGTGGTAGAAGAGTATGTGGAAATCTACCGAATTTATTTTTTAGATTTCCGTTCCCGTATCCATATTTCTATGACATATATCAATATCTGTAAACCGCAAAAGAAAGAAAATCCTGCAAGATGTGGATTCTCTGGATATTCAAGATAAATAGTTCTAAGAGTTAAATAACCGATGCAGAAAATTAAGATTATATTATTTGTTATTTTACGTAGGTTCATTTTTTCCCCAACCTTTCACATTGATATATTGTTTCCGGTTCTGTCTTAAACGTAAAACTAATTTGATATCGTCTCCAGTCTTCACTTAAAAGTTTATCTAAAGTATATCATACAACTGGCATAATGTCTTCAGATTATCTATATCAGGAATATTCCGGTCATTTTCCCAATCTGGCGTAATCAGCCGTTTACAAATCCGAAAGATTTTCTTCCCCCTTTAATCATTTTCCCCCGTTCGATCCGTTGTATATTATATAGAGACTCTATTACCTCAAAGCAAAGGGAAAACTATGACGCGTGAAGATGAAATTTTTGAACAACTGAAAAGTGGAAACCGTGATGCAGTGGAAGAACTGGTACAGCTTTATTATGGAGAAATCCTTGTCTACTGCAGATATCATGTTCCTGATCCGGGGATGGCGGAGGACGCTGTGCAGGAAACCTTTCTGAAAGTGTTCCGCTATCTGGACCGTTACAGACATAAGGGAAAGTTCCGCGCCTTTTTATATCAGGTGGCAGCCAATACCTGTGTGGATCTGTGCAGAAAAACAAGAAGCAACGGTCTTTTGCCCGAAATCTCATACCGGGACAAAGGGTTGGATGAGGAAGAGGAGAAAGAAGATTTCCTGCTTCTATTGAGCTGCCTGCCGGACGACCTTAGGGAAATTGTATTTTTAAGGTTTTCCCAGGAACTGAAACTTAGGGAAATCGGACAGGTTTTAAACCTTCCGCTCCGAACGGTTCAGTCAAGACTTAGAAAAGCGTTAAAACTGCTGGAAAAAGAAATGGAAGAAAGAAGGTGGAATATGAATGAATAGACGTATGGTGAAAAATGTAATAAAACAGGAATTTCAAAAAGAGAAAGAAAAATCTGTACCGTGCAGTGCTCACGTTTACCAGACAGCCAGGCGGGCGGCAGATATGTGGGAAATAAGACGCTCCTTTGGTCCCGATGCAGGATTTTTAAGGCTCCTTGCCAGTCAGGTGCGGTGTGTGGGAAAGCTCAGCCTGGGACTGCAGCTTCTTATTTTTATTTTTGTGCTTATTGTAGTAACAGCTCTGACAGAAGAGGGGCCTCGGGGGCTGGTATATCTCCAGAACAAAGGAGTACTGATCTTATGTGTCTCAGCAGTTGCGGCGGCGTGGAGCAGCGTTCCTGCCTTTGCCAGATCTTTTCGCCATAATATGGCGGAGCTGGAAGAGTCTTCTTATTTTTCACTGTCCCGCCTGATGATGGCAAGAATTGTTGTGTGTATGGGGAGTGCCGGGATTATGGCGGCGTCTATTGGAGGATTCGTTTTTGTCAGAAATATCGTTTGTTTTAATGAGCTGGCAGCTTATCTCATCCTGCCATTTCTGCTCTCTGTTGCCTGTGTTTTCTATTTCATGCTTCAGAAAAGGGAACACCTTGTATGGGGAAGTACCATATCGCTGATTCTTGTGGCAGGAGCGTTTCTTATATGGCGCAAAGTCTGGGGATATGACGGAAGCGGCAGCCTGTCGGCGGTTATATGGGTGCTGTGCGCTCTTTCGCTTTTGGCCTGCCTTCTTGAGATCTGGAAATTAAAGAAAACTCAATTTTATTTTGAACAGGAAGGGGAAGAGATGGAATGGAACTTTGTATAAAAGATCTGACGAAAGAATTTAAAGATAAAAGGGCAGTGGATCGCGTGAACTGGACGCTGACTCCGGGCATATGGGGGCTTCTTGGAGCAAACGGAGCCGGAAAGACAACCCTTATGCGCATGGTGGCAGGTCTGATAAAGCCTTCGTCGGGAACGGTGGAATACGACAATGTTTCTATTGATGTACTGGGAGGAAGCTACCGCAGTATTTTCGGTTATCTGCCCCAGGAATTTGGCTTTTATCCGGAATTTCATGTGCAGGATTATCTGGATTATATGGCGGCGTTAAAAGGGATCAGCAGGAAAACAGCCGCAAAACGGATAGAAGGTCTGCTGCAGACATTTTCCCTGGCAGATGTAAGGAAAAAGAAGATCCGCCAGCTGTCCGGAGGAATGAAGAGGAGGGTGGGAATCGCACAGGCTCTTTTAAACGATCCGGAAGTGTTGATCCTGGATGAGCCGACCAGCGGACTTGATCCGGGAGAGCGGATCAAATTACGCAATCTTCTGTCGGAATTTGCCACAGACCGCATTGTGCTGATATCTACTCACATTGTTCCGGACATTGAGTATATTGCGGCGAGTACGGCGATTATGAAAGAAGGAAAAATTGTGGCGGCCGGAACGCCAAAAGAACTTCTTAAGCAGGTGGAGCATAAAGTGTGGTCAGCCTGTATTCCGGAATATGATCTTCATAAGTATGAAAAAAATCTGCGTATTGTAAATATCCGGGGGGAAGAAGAAAATATGGTTTCTATCCGTTACCTGGCAAAGAAGCCTGTGATAGAAGGAACAAAAGAATGTGCTCCAAAGCTGGAGGACTTGTATTTGTGGCTCTTCCCGGAAGAGGAGGTGGAATAGATGCGTATTTTTACAGCAGAGCTGAAACGATTTTTAAAGACAAGGTCCGTACAGATCACGCTGCTTTTGGGTCTGCTTTTTGCGGTGGCGCTGGCGTATTTTCCGATTTCATTTGAAAGCTATATTTATACGGATGAAGACGGGCAGGAAGTGACGGTTGAAGGACTGGAAGCCATCCGAATGCAAAGAGAAAATCAGGGGCAGTTCCACGGAGAGATCACCGAAGAAAAGCTTGCAGAATCCATCGACCGGTGGCATTCATTTGAAAACCGGTATGAGGGAGGGCTTCCTGACGGGATTTATGACGACCGGGTAAGTGGGAGCGATTATTTCCAGGATGTCTATCCCTATGAGTGGATCTTGACGAGAATGTCGGAAGCCTATGCAGAACCGGAGACAGGAATGGCTCTTTCCAGAGAAGAATTGACAGAGGAACATGCAGATGGATTTTATCAGCAGATAGACCAGCATTTGTCCGATCTTCTCTATCTGGAAAACGGTACCGGAAAGAAAGTGGATGCGGCGGTAAGTCAGGCGAAAACACTCTATGAACAGATAGACCGGCCGTTTTATTATGAGTCGGGTATTTCCTCCAATGCGGTGGATTATACAGTGCTTATTGTGTTTTTACTTGTCATACTGGGGACGATCCTGGTAGCACCTGCATTTTCCGGTGATTATCAGACCCAGGCGGAGCAGATCATAAAATGTACCAGACACGGGCGAAGGAAACTTGCAGTAAACAGAATACTGGCAGCCCTTTTGATCGTGACAGTAGAATATTTTCTCTGCACTGGTATTTTCCTTTTGATCATGGACACGGCATTTGGATGGGAGAGTCTGAAGACTTCTGTGCAGGCGCTTCTGTCTGTGGCTGTCTTTCTGCCCGTGAATATATGGGAGCTGCAGATTCTGATCATTTTGGGAGGATATATCAGCCTTCTGGCAACCATATGCTTTACTCTGTTTTTATCCGGGAGAATGAAAAAAATATTTTCTTCATCCATCCTGGCTCTGGTGTTTCTTTTCCTTCCGCTTCTGCTCTATATCATGGCAAATGGAAATGTGGGAAACTGGCTGCGCTGTCTTCTTCCTTCCTCCGGAGTGGGACTTAATAACAGCCTGACCTATGCGCTCCTGGACACAAAATTTGTCTTTGCCGGCGATATGGCGGTATGGATTCCCTTTGTTATGGTGGGAGCGGCCGCAGTGGAAACGGTGGTATTTTTCCTCTTTGCTGTGCGTGACTGGTGCGGGAAGAGCAAAGGGTAAAAAAGAGCAGGAAACCCGGAAGAAAATCCGGAATATGTTTTGACTTTCCCCTGTCTTTCCGCTACACTGGAAGAAGTAGATTTGTAAATTAGATTTATGAATCAATATAACAAAAGTGGAAATAAGGAGGAAATGGTATGCTTGTCACATTACGGGAGGTTTTAAAGGATGCGAAGGAAAAAAAGTACGGTGTGGGACTCTTTAATACAGTGAATCTGGAAATGACAAAAGGGGTGATACAGGCTGCGGAGGAGCTGAGCTCACCGGTTATTATCGGAACGGCAGAGGTACTTCTTCCTTATGCGGAACTGGAAGAGCTGGCGTATTTTATGGTTCCCATGGCGAAGAAAGCTTCTGTTCCGGTCGTGCTGCATTTCGACCACGGAGTAACCGAGCAGAGGATTATGGAGGCGCTGAAGCTGGGGTATACCTCTGTCATGTATGACTGTTCTACAGATACCTATGAGAATAATGTAAAACGTGTGGCGGATATGGTGAAAACAGCAGAAACCTTTGGTGCATCAGTAGAAGCAGAATTGGGGCATGTAGGAGCCAATGAGGGAAATCTGGGAAAAACAGATGCAGAAGATGACAGCATTTATACCCAGCCGGAGCAGGCAAAGGATTTTGCCAAGCGGACAAATGTGGATGCGCTGGCAGTGGCTATTGGAACGGCTCACGGAGCGTATAAGGAAAAGCCCAGACTCGATATCGGAAGGCTTGCGGAAATATCCCGTACAATAGAAACTCCTTTAGTGCTGCACGGGGGAAGCGGGCTTTCCGATGACGATTTCAGAAACTGTGTGGCAAACGGAATTACGAAGATTAATATTTTCACGGATATCAACTGTATCGCCGCAAAGGCTGCTTATGAAAATTACAGGGAAGGACTGGGGCAGACGAATATACAGAATCAGGTGATCGAGGCAGTGAAGCAGGAGACCATGAAGAAAATGAAGGTGTTCGGAAGCGTGAACAGAGCTTAGATAAAAGCATATGCGTCTGTTTGGAAAACGTAAGGGAAAGGAGCAGAGGATATGGCAAAGATCATTGTTGCGGGACATGTCTGTCTGGATATCACTCCGGTGTTTTCGGCAGAAAAAGTCCTGCCGCTTCAAAAGATCATGGTTCCGGGCAAGCTGACACAGATGAAGGATATTACCCTAAGTACAGGCGGTGTTGTGGCAAACACCGGACTGGCTTTAAAGTTTTTGGGCGCTGATGTAGAGCTGATGGGAAAAATCGGAAAAGATGAGCTGGGACAGATCGTGTACAGCCGTTTTCAGAAGTATAATGCGGAGAAGGGACTTATTGTATCAAAGGACAGCAGTACGTCTTATACAATAGCCATCGCGCCTCCGGGAACAGATCGGATTTTTCTGCATAATCCGGGAGCGAATGATACCTTTTCGCTGGAGGATCTGGATTTTGGAAAAATTGCTGAGGCAGACCTTTTCCATTTTGGGTATCCTCCTCTTATGAAGCGTACCTATGCAGAGGATGGACGAGAATTGATCGAGATGTTCCGGCGGATAAAAGAGACGGGAACGATTACATCTCTTGATATGGCGTTTGTAGATGAGGACAGCGAGGCGGGAAAAGCCGACTGGGAGAAGATCCTTCGGAACGTGCTGCCCTATGTGGACTATTTTGTTCCGAGTGTGGAAGAACTCTGCGCCATGGTCGATAAGAAGAGATACGAGGAATGGCAGAAGAGAGCCGGCAGTCAGGATATTACCACTGTGCTGGATATTGAAAAAGACGTTGCTCCCCTGGCGGAGAAAGTCCTGGAAATGGGAACCGGAAATCTGCTGATCAAATGCGGAGCTGCCGGGCTGTATTTTCAGAATGGCAAGATCGGGATTTTTGAGAGAAGTTATAAGCCGGAAATCGTTCGTTCCGGAACAGGGGCTGGAGATACATGTATTGCGGCGTTTTTAAAAGCGGTTATGGACGGGCGCTCCATAGAGACCTGCCTTCATCTGGCGGCGGCGGAAGGGGCAAGCTGTGTGGAAGCCTACGATGCACTGGGAGGTTTAAGAACTCTGGAAGAACTGGAGAAGAAAATAGAAGCCGGATGGGCGAAACAGTAAAGGGGCAGGTTTTACCTGCTCCCTTTTACTTGAGAAGGATTTGCCGGATCTTTCTCATATCCATTTCCGGCAGAACAAATGTGGCAGCGGGCGCTGCTTCTTTTGGTGAAATATTGGAATGTACATAAAGTTCCTCCAATTTCTGTTTATGTATATTATACAGGATATGGAAAAGAAGGGTTATAGAATTTGTCTATAAATATATGTGGAAAAACAATTGGCATTTGTCAGAGAATGTTACTATACTTGATAGTAGGAGAAAGAAGAATGGAAGGAGGATAGTTTTATCGCTTGCGCTTGAAAAAGTGAATGGTTAGAAAGTGCCGGCTGATTCACATATTTTTAATTGTTTTCGTTTTTTGTTTTGGTGTTTTTTATGAGAATTAAAAGCTGCTGTCTGGGAGATCGGGATCCAGACAGCAGCTTTTCTATACATGTTATATTTCTTCGGAAGAGACTCCCAGCAGATCGAAACAGAGAGATGTTTTGAATTGATCTCCGTCTATATGGACGGTCAGCTCGCCTCCCATATTTTTAACGAAGCTTTCGGCTATGGCAAGTCCCAGGCCGTGTCCTTCTGTATTTCTGGACTTGTCCCCCCGTGAAAATCGTTCCATGATCTCTTCAGGAGTAAAAGCCATCTCATAAGAGGCGGTGTTTTTAATCGTTACGATCACTTTCTGTTCTTTTTTTTCAGCAGAAACGAAAATGCGGGTTCCTTTCATGGAATATTTCAGAGCGTTGTCCAGGAGATTCTGCAGTACGCGGTACAGCTTTTTCCCATCTCCGATAAATTTCAGAGGCGTTTCGGCGATATTTTCCCGGATGACCATGCCGCTTTTCTGAATGGCATCTTCCATATCTCCAAGAGTTTGTTCCAGGAGTTTTTTCATATCCAGCTCTTCCAGTTCAAATTCCGCTGTGCCGCTTGTGGATTTTGACAGATCAAAAATGTCCTGAATCATCCGTTTCAGATGCTCCTGTTTGTCGGCCAGAATTTCCACATAGTCCCTCGCCTCGTCGCTTAGCGGCTCTGTTTTTAAAAGTTCCACATAGCCGATCATGGATGTGAGAGGCGTTTTGAGATCATGGGATACATTGGTGATCAGTTCTATTTTCATCCGCTCAGATTTCATTTGCTTTTCCAGAATGGATTTCAGGTTGGAACGGATTGCCAGAAGAGATTGTGACGCCGGATAAAGTTCTGAATTTTCCGGAAAGGAAACAGAAGTATTCAGATCTCCTTTCGCCATTTCATTGATCTGCTGGATCAGACGTCCCAGGTCTTTGTAAATGCGGTTGTGGATCAGTCCTTTGGCGGCGGCAACCAATATAATAGCGGATCCTGCTATGATGAACAGAAAGTACACAGAACCGACCGCATCAAAAGACACCCAGATACAGCATCCGACTCCCGCGAGGATGAAGAGAAACGGCCACAGATTTTTCCTTGCAAGGCGTTTCTCCAGAGGGGTAGCTTCCCGCCATTTTTCTGCCATCCCATATAATAGTGAAGTTTGTTTTACACTGCCAAGAAGGAAGCGCCGCATCACAAGCAGACATTCGCCAAGGAACAAAAGTGCCAGCGGAAGAAAAAAGAGAATAGATACAATGGGCACAGCGCCTGTACCAATGAAAAAGTAACCAAACAGCAGGCTGTCTCTCATACAGATATATAGCGAGTGAAGCCAGAGGAAGCCGGTGAAGCCGGTAAAAGCCGCCAGCAGTTCCAGATGGATATGATCCAGAGACAACGGCTTTATATTTTTCCAGGAGGAAGGACGGTAAAAGAGAAAAACAAGGTAGATAAGCACAGCAATACCTGCCAGCCCGCCAAGGAGCAGACGAAACATGTGTCCCATAGAATTGTAGAAATAATAGGCGTTCCATAAGTAAGAGAGACTCATCCCGGCGATTCCGGCCAGGATGCAGCCGCTAAGCAGCCACGCAAAGAATACGATTTTTGTACGTCTAGGTATCTTTTTCAATTTTGTAACCAATTCCCCACACCACCTTTAAATATTTTGGATTTTTCGGATCGATTTCGATTTTTTCCCGGATTCTGCGAATATGTACCATGACTGTTTTTTCCCCGGCATAGGCGTCTTCCTTCCATACACGGCTGTAAATCTGTTCAGCGGAAAAGACATAGCCGGGATGCTCCATTAAAAGCTCCAGGATTTTAAATTCTGTGGCAGTCAGTTTTACCAAAGCGCCGTCCACAGTTACCTGTTTTGTATTGCGGTCAAGGAGCAGACTGCCGTTTTTCAGTGTGTCGCCATCATTTTGCGAAAGAGCTGATCCAAGAGAAAAATACCGCCTAAGCTGTGAGCGGATCCTCGCCATAAGTTCTGCCGTATTATATGGTTTTGTTACATAGTCATCCGCACCCATGGACAGGCCGATCACTTTGTCGCTTTCCTCTGTTCGGGCCGACAGCATAATGACTGGAATGTTGTTCTTTTCCCGTATTTTCATGAGAGCGGACAGGCCGTTAAGCTGAGGCATCATGACATCCAGGATGATAAGATGAATGGTCTCAGACAAAAGAAGATCCAGGGCTTCTTTGCCGTCATAAGCTTTTTTGACCCCATAGCCCTCCCGCTCAAGAAGTTTCCCAAGAGAGCGAACGATCTCCCGGTCGTCGTCAACGACTAAAATGCAGTACTGTTCCATAATAAATCCTCCTGTGTGCCAAATGGTTCTCCTGAACACTGAAGTTAGTATAGCAGAAAGGAGCAAGAAATTTTATTCATATTTTTTACAATTTTCTTAAGATTACAAAATGAAAAAGATATCAATTGACTTAATTGTATTATTGAGATAGTATAAAAGTACATAAGGAGGAGGGAAAATGAAATACGAAAAATTATCGAAAAATGCGCTTTACTGTATGTACACGGCGGGTATCCTTACAGCCGTTGTCGTAATAGCGATTCTGGGAGCAGTAAATTATTTCTGGATTTTTCCAAAAGATATTGAGATCGGGAAATGGATTTCATTGGCGCTCCTGATTCTGATCGGTATCGACGCTCTGATCAGTCCTGTTTTCCGTTATCACAGATATCGCTATAGCATTAATGAAGAATGTATTGACATTCAGGAAGGGTATCTGTTTGTAAAGAGGCATATTGTACCGATTGAAAGGCTGCACAAACTGGAAACCGCAAAAGGGCCGATCGATCAGATTTTTAAAGTGGCAAAGGTAGTAGTGACGACTGCCGGCGGAGATGTGACGATTTCTTTTCTGGATGAAAAGAAGGCAGAGCAGATTGCAGAGAGCCTGCGCAGAAGGATCAATGAGATTGTAGTGGAGCAGAGAAGGGAAAATGGAGAAGAATAAGAAGATCAGAAATCATATTTCAATCGTGGCAGAACAGATCGGTGGCGGATTTGCGGCGCTGGCCGCAGTTGCGTTCGGAATCCTGATCCAGAATGCAGATGAGCTGATGGAGGTTGATTTTTCCTTTGCAGAAGCCGGACGAGGTCTGATGATCGTAGGAGGAATCCTTCTGCTTTTTATTGCGGCGGCGGTAAAGCAAATATGGACATGGTCAAAGACATGGATCTATATAGACGGACAGACGATCGTGATCGAGAGAAATACGGTGAATCAGAAGGTAAATACCATCGGTATAAAAAATATTTCCAATATTAATACAGAGCAGAATTTATTTGAGATGATCATGGGAACCTGCAAAATTAAGATCGATACAAGCAGTCTGTCTACGGCGGATCAGACGGATGTGAAGATCGTTTTGAAAAAGGCGGATGCAGAGGCGTTTCGCCGTACAGTTGCGGCCCTCCTTAAGGAAGCAAAAGGGGAGGCGGCTGAAGAAGGACTTTCTGCTGTCGATGATCACGGCAGGCAAACGTTTGATGTGACAGCTTCCACTGCAGATATACTGCGGCATGGGTTCTGCTCAATTACAGTACTCTCTCTTGTAGTTGTAGTTGTGGGGGTGGGCGGACTGATAGAAGTTTTGTCACGCCTTACAGAAGAAGGAGAAGTTCTGAAGACTGCCATAAGCAGTATTGTAGGAATCCTTGCAGCATTTTCTTTTATTTTGTCTGCCATATGGGACATAGTAAAAGATTTCATCCGTTACTTTGATTTTGGCGTTAAAAGAAGAAAAGACGAACTCTATATCCGGTATGGAGTCCTGAAGAAGGTGGAATACACCATTCCTGTTGATAAAATACAGGCATTGAAAATCCGCCAGACATTGATCGCACGGGCAATGGGAATGTGTATGGCAGAATTGATCAATGTAGGTATGGGGGATGATAAGTCGGAAAAAAACTCCTTCTTTATCCTTTATGGTAAGAAAAAAGATGTAGAAGAGAAACTAGAAAAACTGTTGCCGGAATTTGCAGGCGTGGTCGATGCAAAGGTGACAAGGCAGCCCGCGCTTGCCCTGGCCGTCAGAGCAATTCCTCTTGTCATATACGAGGCAGTATTGATATTGACAGCGATGGGAGTGGTTGCATTTCTGGAAGAATACCGGATGATCGTAGTGGCAGTTGCCGTATTTGCCGGAATTTTTGTTCCTGTTTTGGTTCTTATGGATTATCTGACAGCGGGAATTGCTGTGGATGAGCGGGTTTTGAGAACTGCCGATGGATTTTTCGGAAAGACTCTGGTTGCGGTAAGATATGACAAGATTCAATATGTGGAGCTAAAACAGAATCTTCCTGCCAGACTCTGCGGCATTCAGAAAGGATCCTTCTCCCTTCTTGCCGCAGTGAGTATGCGGGAACATGATATTCCTTATTTCCGCATGAATCTGGAGGAAAAGATAAAAGAAAAAATTCTTGGCCGGTAATAGATGGTAAGTGGAAATCAGAAGTTTTTCCCATTCCATCCCCAGTCCGGTGTGGGGAAATAAGATACATAGATGCGTTCACCCGGAAGTCCAAGCTCCTTCTCATAGAGGGAGCAGATCTTTTCTGTCATCTGTGAAAATGCAGCAGAATCGGCATGACCGCACAATTTTACTTCGATGTAGGCGGCGGCTGTCCAGTTTTTGCGGAAATAGATGTCAGCTTTTTCTTCAAATCCGGTCATCAGCCAGTTTTCGGATTTTCCAAGACAGTCCTTTGCAATCTGTGCGAGGCCGTCAGAGAGAGTTTCCTTTTTGGAAACATCCAGTGGTAAAGTTGTTTTCGTATTTATAAATGGCATATGGGTTCCTCCTTGTCTGAAAAAATAAAGATGATCCGGGCAGTTTGTTACGGGCAGAAAGTATGCTCCGTCAATTCTGACAGAACTTTCAGTTTATTATTTATCATGGCTCTCATACAGTTCGGTACATGTTCCTGGTGCGCTCTGTGGATTGCCACGCATTCTTTACAGTTTCCATGATATTTACAGGCTTTTTGACAGGGACAGTGATCCTTGTCCTTATATTCTTCGCGAAACTTAGCGGCAAATTCTTCCTGGAGCCGAAGTCCTTCTTTACGGTTGCCCTTGTGAAATTCTTCCATTGCAGCCAGTTCTTTTGGATTTTTTTCAATGATCATTTTGTACCTCCTGAAAACTTCTTTCTACGAAAGGGAATACAACAATAGCATTCTCTGCCTCGCATACATGCCGGTACTCCCTGACCATGATAACATCCGGAAGGGTGTAAAAGCAAGAGACAGACTCCCGGATTTTCCGGAAGTCTGTCTCTTGCTCTTTAAAAAGGAGGGGCTGTATTAAGCTGCCGGAGCAGGTTCCTCTTTATCATCATGAGGTTTTTCACAGTCGGCCAAAATCGGTTTTATGAAATCTAATTTTGACTTTAAGATTGTCTCAAGAGTAGTGATTTTATCGACCATATCTTCAACGGATTTGTTAATGGCGATCAGATCTTTTAAATCGCAGCTGATGGAAACGGCTTTCTGAAGTTTTTCTCCCTCCGCATTCAGAATGTGGGAAATAGCAGTTTCTTCCAGCGCAATGGACTGGATAAGAGAAGAGGCGGCACAGCATTTGTCGATGTGCTCGCATTCAATTTTTGGCATACTCATAATGAAGTTCTCCTTTATATTTATAAGTCCCTATATTGTATGCAAAGAGGAAACCGTTGGTGAATAGCTGTTCATTTGGGAAAAATTAAGGAATATAATCATAGAATTTTATGAAGTGATCGGATATAATGAAATCACAGAAGTAATCAACTTTTTACGAAAGGAGTTGTTATTATGACATCGGCAGAAGTGTTGGCTTATGAAAAAGAACTGGAAGAAAATCAGAAGATTGTCCGCCAGATGGTTTTAGATAGCTTGGAAGATGCGAGAGCGGGAAAGGGAAGGGACTTTAACGAAGTCTTTGATGAATTGGAGAAAAAATATCAGAATGTATAAATATCGTGTTGTTATTGAACCGCTGGCAGAGGATGATATTGTCAGAAATACAGAGTATGTTGCGTACGAGAAAAAATCGCCCGGAGCAGCCGGCAGTTTATTTAAAAGGACTTCGTAAAGAAATAGCGAGTTTGGCGATTAATCTACAAAGGCATATGCTTGTAGATAGCAAGGCATTATTATTACGTATAGTGAAAGAGTAGACAGCCGGCAACTTCGTGGAGTTGCTGGCTTTTGTTATTTTTGGTTTAATAGGAAATTTTTTTCTATTAAAAGGTAATCAAAGGTAATCAAATCTTACCGGCGTAAAAATAATAAAAAAAGAACAGAAACCCTTGAAAAATAAAGGATTTCCGCTCTTCTAAATCCATGCGGAGAAAGGGACTTGAACCCTCACAGGATTGCTCCCACTAGAACCTGAATCTAGCGCGTCTGCCATTCCGCCATCTCCGCTCGACAAGAAGTATCATATCACATAACGAAGAGATTTGCAAATGTTTTTTTGAAAAAATTAAAAAATATTTATGAGGTTTCTAAAGTCGCTATATGGTATAATAAATTTAACTTAGCTTATGAGACATAAAAGCAACTACAGACGGAGGAAGCACGGGCCTCCCATCTGTCATGCCGGTCGGAGGATGGCAGATTCCCGTGACGTGGCCCGGTGGGGCGGGCAGTAAATACTGTAGAGTAGAAAGGAAAGGTAAAAAATGGCAAGTATTTTCGACATTCTTGGTCCGGTAATGGTAGGACCATCCAGCTCCCATACTGCGGGGGCAGTCAGAATTGGGCTGATAGGAAGACAGCTTCTTGGGAAACAGCCGAAAAAGGCATTGATCTATCTGCACGGTTCTTTTGCAGCGACGGGAGAGGGACATGGTACAGACCGAGCCATTGTAGCAGGACTCTTGGGGATGAAGCCTGACGATATGCGCATTCCAAATAGTTTTGAAATTGCGAAAGAATGGGGGATGGATTTTACCATTCAGAAAAAGGAGATCAGGGGAGCTCATCCAAACACAGTTCAGATGACTTTGGAAGCAGATGGAGTAGACAGTCTGAAGATACAGGCATGTTCCATTGGCGGCGGAAGAATTAAAGTCAGCAAGCTGGATGACATTGAGGTGAATTTTAACGCGGAGAGTAATACTCTGATCGTACATAATGTAGATCAGCCGGGACATGTGGCTCAGGTGGCGAATATCCTGAGTCAGAAGGAGATCAACATTGCAACCATGCAGCTCTTCAGAGATAAGAGGGGCGGCTATGCCGTTATGGTGATCGAGACGGATCAGATTATTCCGGATCAGGCAATTTCCTGGCTGGAAAATCTGGAAGGCATTATTAAAGTAACATTTCTGAATGTGAGCGGAACAGCAGAGGAATAGGAGGGCCAGAAAGAATATGTCATATCAGTCAATAGATGAAATAAGAAAAAGATGTGAAGCGGAAGGAATCGAGTTCTGGAAGGCCGTACAATTGGAAGACTGCAATGAGAGAGGGGCTTCGACGGAAGATTCCTGGGATGAGATGACACGCATGTGGCGCATTATGTGTGAAAACGTGGACGCTTATGAGCCGGATCTTGTATCCAGAAGCGGCCTGGTTGGAAAAGAAGGCGGCCAGATGGAGGAATATCAGAAAAAGGGAGATACTCTTTGCGGAGATTTTATTGCGAAAGTCATGACAGTAGCCTTGAAAATGGGATGCAACAATGCATGTATGAAGAGAATCATTGCGGCGCCCACAGCCGGGGCGTGCGGTGTTCTTCCGGCGGTTCTGATCCCTTATTTCAAAGAAAATGAAGTGCCAGAGGAAACGATGGTGGAGGCAATGTATGTAGCGGCCGGCGTAGGTCAGGTCATTGCAAACCGTGCATTTCTGGCAGGTGCAGCAGGAGGATGTCAGGCGGAGATCGGATCCGGTTCTGCCATGGCGGCAGCAGCCATATGTCATGTAAAGGGAGCCGATATTATGCAGATGGAACATGCAGCAGCAATGGCGCTGAAAAATCTGATGGGACTTGTCTGTGACCCGGTGGCCGGGCTGGTCGAGGTTCCCTGTGTGAAGAGAAATGTAGGCGGAGCTGTAAACGCGCTGACAGCAGCGGACATGGCTCTGGCTGGAATTGAAAGCCAGATTCCGGTAGATCAGGTAATCGATGCCATGAGGGAAGTTGGAGAAAAGATGGATGTCACTTTGCGCGAGACAGGCGCAGGAGGAGTGGCTGCCAGCCTGAAGGGCATGGAAGTTGCGGAGAAGATGACAGCGGAAATATAATTTCATTATTGTATGTAAAAGAGAAGAAGCGCTGGCGGCTGTCAGCGCTTCCTGTATGCTTGCGGACATGTTTGTTTTACTGATATCTTGATCTTGGGTTATTGAAAGACCGTCAGAAATGAGGTGTGTGATGAAAAATATATATGATGATGAAGGGTTTTTCCAGGCTTACGCACAGATGGAGAGAAGTAAAAAAGGACTGCAGGGAGCCGGAGAGTGGCATCAGTTTTGCAGATTTTTTCCGGAAATGAAAGGGAAAAAAGTTCTGGATCTCGGATGCGGGTATGGATGGCATTGTGCCTATGCAGTTCGGAAAGGCGCGGCAGAAGTAAGGGGGATAGATTCCAGCCGGCGGATGATCGAGGAAGCGCAGAAGAGGAACAGCGACAACAGGATACAGTATCAGGTATGCGGGGCAGAAGACTATTCTTATCCGGCAAATGAATACGATATCGTTTTGTCGAATCTTGTCCTGCACTATATTCAGGATTTAAATGGGATTTATCAGAAGGTATACCATACGCTGAAACCAGGGGGCAAATTTCTCTTTAATATAGAACATCCGGTATTTACCGGAAGTGTAGGTCAGGAATGGATCCGAGATGACAAGGGGAATGTATTGTATTGGCCGGTGGATGACTATTTTTATCCGGGAGAGAGAAAAACGAATTTTCTGGGAAAGGATGTCATCAAACAGCATCATACATTGACACAGATCCTGGGAGGTCTCCTTGAGAATGGTTTTGTGATCGAGGCGTTGGAGGAAGCCATGCCGGATCCGGCAATGATAGATATCCCGGGGATGAAAGATGAAATGAGGAGGCCGATGATGCTTTTAGTCGGTGCAGCCAAATTATAAAAGAAAGAGATGGGACAAAATTAATTCAGGTACTTGACAAGAGAGTATATGCTGCTATATACTTTGAAAGTCAAAATATTCATAATTAAAAATATTTGAGTAACAGAAGAATTGAGGAAACGAGGAAACAAAAAATGACTGGAGTAATATGCGGCACAGGGTCATATATACCTGTACATACAATGGATAATAACGATATTGCACAGCTCGTTGAGACAAATGATGAATGGATCCGCGAGAGGACAGGAGTCGTGAAGCGCCATATCATCCAGGAAGAAACAACCGTTTCCATGGCAGCCGACGCTGCGAGAAAAGCGTTGGAAAATGGAAATGTTTCTGCCGAAGAAGTGGATCTGATACTGGTGTCTACTATTTCTTCCAATGTAATCCTGCCATGCGCGGCCTGCGAGGTACAAAAAGCGATCGGCGCGGTAAATGCGACCTGCTTTGATCTAAGTGCGGCATGTACCGGGTTTGTTTTTGCCTACAATACTGCTGTTGCCTATCTGGCCAGCGGCATGTACCGAACCGTATTGATCATTGGAAGTGAAAGTTTATCCAATCTTACAAACTGGAAGGACCGAGGAACCTGTATCCTGTTTGGAGACGGTGCGGGAGCTGCAGTTGTAAAGGCGGCAGAGGGAAAGCTTTACAGAGCGGTCACTCATTCCGATGGTTTTAAGGGAGAGGCGCTGACCTGTACCAGCAGACATAACAGAAACTGGGAAGAGATTCCGCTGGAAGAGACTTATATGCAGATGGACGGACAGGCTGTATTTAAGTTTGCCGTCAAAAGAGTGCCGGAAGCTGTCAAAGAGGTTTTGGAAAAAAATAATATGACAGCAGAAGAGATTGATTATTTTATCCTTCACCAGGCAAATAAAAGGATCGTGGAAGCGGTAGCCAAAAGACTGGATGTGTCCATTGACAAATTTCCTATGAATCTTCAGGAATATGGAAATACTTCTTCCGCCAGCATTCCGATCCTTCTGGATGAAATGAGCCGGGGCGGAAGACTGAAGAAAGGTCAGAAGATCATCCTGGCAGGATTCGGAGCGGGACTTTCCTGGGGGGCAACTATCCTGGAATGGAATAAATAACAGAATGAAGCAAGAGAACACCACTGTTTTACAGCAGTGATGTAATAAAAGAAATGAAAGAGTAGAAGAAAAGGAGAACAAAAATGTTAGAAAAAATTAAAGAAATGATCGCTGACTCATTGGGAGTGGACGCTGGAACAATTACAGAGGAATCATCCTTCAAAGATGATCTGGGAGCAGATTCTCTGGACCTGTTTGAACTGGTTATGGCTCTGGAAGAAGAGTATGATGTAGAGATTCCGACAGAAGATCTGGAAAACATTGCAACAGTAGGCGACGTTGTAAAATATATCGAATCCCATCAATAAGAATCAGCGCCCGTAAAGGTGCAGTTGATTTCGAGTAAAAAAACAAAAAGAGAAATAAAAACAGAGAAAGAAGAAAAAGAGGTTGTCAATATGAAAACAGAAGTAACCGAATTGCTTGGAATAGAATATCCGATTATTCAGGGAGGAATGGCCTGGGTTGCAGAGTATCACTTGGCAGCCGGCGTATCAAATGCCGGTGGGCTTGGGCTTATTGGAGCTGCAAGTGCTCCGGCGGACTGGGTACGCGAACAGATCCGGGAGGCAAGGAAACTGACCGATAAGCCTTTTGGAGTAAATATCATGCTTATGAGTCCTCATGCGGATGACGTGGCAAAAGTTATTGTGGAAGAAGGCGTGAAAGTTGTTACAACAGGAGCCGGAAGTCCGGAAAAATACATGAAGATGTGGAAGGAAGCGGGAGTAAAGGTTATACCGGTTGTTGCTTCCGTTGCACTGGCAAAACGTATGGAGCGCTGCGGAGCTGATGCTCTTGTGGCAGAAGGTACGGAAGCCGGAGGACACATTGGTGAAAATACGACGATGGTACTGGTACCGCAGGTAGTAGATGCCGTGAATATTCCTGTGATTGCTGCCGGAGGAATTGCGGACGGAAGAGGAATTGCCGCTGCATTTATGCTGGGAGCGAAGGGAGTACAGATGGGAACACATTTTGTTGTAACAGAGGAGTCCCAGGTACATGAAAACTATAAAGAGCGTATCCTTAAGGCGAAAGATATTGATTCACGCGTGACAGGACGTACGACAGGACATCCGGTCCGTGCGCTTAGAAACGACATGACAAAAAAATATCTGGAACTGGAAAACAGCGGGGCAAGCTTTGAAGAGCTGGAGCTTCTGACACTTGGAGGACTTCGCAAGGCCGTTGTGGAAGGTGATGTGAAGAACGGAAGTGTAATGGCAGGTCAGATCGCAGGTATGGTAAAAGAAAAAATGACCTGTAAGGAGCTGATCGATAAGCTGGTGAAGGAAACAGATGCGCTGATAAAAGGAGCAGGATTTTATGAGTAAGATTGCATTTATTTACCCGGGGCAGGGCGCCCAGAAATGTGGAATGGGTGCAGATTTTTACGAAAACAGTACATCCGCCAAAGCAGTATATGATATGGCGTCAGAAGTACTGAAAGATAACATGAACATTGACATGAAAGACCTGTGCTTTCATGAGAACGATAAATTGGATTTAACAGAATATACACAGGCAGCGCTGGTAACCACATGCCTTGCCATGACAAAGGTTGTGGAGGAAGCCGGCATCCATCCGGATGTGACGGCGGGCTTAAGCCTGGGAGAATATTCTGCTATTGCGGCAGCAGGCGGCATGAAAGATGAAGATGCCATCCGTCTGGTGCGAAAAAGAGGTCTGCTGATGCAGAACACGGTGCCGGCAGGAGAAGGAGCCATGGCGGCAGTGATAGGTATGACAGGAGAAACCATTGAGAAAGTCATTGAGGGAATGGCAGGTGTTTCCATTGCCAATTACAACTGCCCGGGACAGATTGTCATTACCGGAGAGACAAAGGCAGTGGAGGAAGCGTCAGAGAAACTGAAAGAGGCCGGAGCGAAAAGGACAGTTATGCTCAACGTAAGCGGTCCGTTCCATTCTCCTATGCTGGAAAAAGCAGGGGAAGAACTGGCTGAAGTTCTGAAGGACGTTGAGCTTTCTCCTTTGAAAGTGCCGTATGTGACAAATGTAACAGCAGAGCAGGTCAGCGATATCGGAATGACAAGAGATCTGCTGGCAAAGCAGGTCAGCTCTTCTGTAAAATGGCAGCAGAGTATGGAGAACCTGATCGCCGACGGTGTGGACACTTTTGTGGAGATCGGTCCGGGAAAGACACTTGCCGGATTTATGCGGAAGATCAGCCGCGATGTGAAGGTATACAACATCGGGACATGGGACGATGTGGAAAAAGTGGTAGAGAACTTAAAGTAAATCGAAGGAGGTAGGGACGGGATATTTTTCAAAATACCCCGTCCCAAATGGAAAATGGAAGAACAGAAAGTAGCGGTAGTAACAGGAGCCTCCCGTGGAATCGGACGGGCAATTGCCCTGGAACTTGCAGCTTCCGGAGCATTTGTGGTGATCAATTACAATGGTTCGAAAGAGCGGGCAGAGGAAGTAAAGGCGGAGATAGAGAAAAACGGCGGCAGCGCCGAAATTTATCAGTGTAATGTATCAGAATTTGACGCATGCGAAGAATTTCTGAAACATGTTGTAAAAGAGTATGGAAGAATTGATATTCTGGTGAACAATGCAGGGATTACCAGGGACGGTCTTTTGATGAAGATGTCAGAGGAGGACTTTGACCGGGTGATCGACGTGAATTTAAAGGGAACATTTAACACGATCCGTTTTGTTTCCAGACAGATGCTGAAGCAAAGAAGCGGACGTATCATTAATATGTCTTCTGTTGTGGGAATCAGCGGAAATGCAGGACAGGCAAACTATGCGTCCTCAAAGGCCGGAGTGATCGGTCTTACGAAGGCAGCGGCCAGAGAACTGGCTTCCAGAGGAATTACAGTCAACGCAATTGCACCGGGATTCATTGAGACAGAGATGACAGACGTACTGTCTGATGCGGTAAAAGAAGCGTCTGTTGCTCAGATCCCCCTTGGGAAATTCGGAAAACCGGAAGATATTGCAAAGACAGCAGCCTTCCTTGCTTCAGACGCTGCAGGTTATATTACAGGACAGGTGATCCAGGTAGACGGAGGAATGGCAATATGATGAAAAGAAGAGTAGTAGTGACAGGACTTGGAGCGGTGACTCCGATCGGAAATACGGTAGAAGATTTCTGGGCAGGAATTAAAGAAGGAAAAGTAGGAATCGGGCCTATCACGAAATTTGATACTTCTGATTATAAAGTAAAGATCGCTGCAGAAGTCAAAGATTTTGTGGCAAAAGAAAGAATGGATTTTAAAGCGGCCAAGAGAATGGAAGCATTTTCACAGTATGCTGTTGCCGCGTCAAAAGAAGCCTATGAGGATTCAGGACTTGATATTGAAAAAGAAGATCCTTTCCGCGCCGGCGTCATTATCGGATCCGGAATCGGAAGTCTGCAGCAGGCGGAATCCAGCTGTGAAAAGATCAGCACAAAGGGACCTGGCAAAGTAAATCCGCTTATGGTGCCTCTGATGATCTCCAATATGGCGGCAGGGAATGTTTCCATTCAGCTTGGATTCAGAGGAAAATGTACGAATGTGGTGACAGCCTGTGCTTCCGGTACAAACTGTATTGGTGATGCATTCCGGGCAATTCAGTACAATGATGCAGATATTATGATCGCCGGAGGAACAGAAAGTGCGATTTGTCCTACCGGAGTGGCAGGATTCACCGCGCTTACCGCGCTTTCTCTGAATGAAGATCCAATGAAAGCATCCCGCCCCTTTGACAAGGACAGAGATGGATTTGTTATGGGAGAAGGAGCCGGAGTTGTGATTCTGGAAGAGCTGGAGCATGCAAAGGCCAGAGGAGCAAAGATCTATGCGGAAGTAGTCGGATACGGCTCTACAGGGGATGCGTACCATATTACCTCTCCGGCAGAGGACGGAGCCGGAGCTGCAAAGGCCATGGAGCTTGCTATGGAGGAAGCCTGCGTATCGCCAGAGCAGGTTGAATATATTAACGCTCACGGAACAAGTACACATCACAACGACCTGTTTGAGACAAGAGCCATCAAGAGAGCTTTTGGCGAAGCGGCAAAAGATGTAGTGATCAACTCTACAAAATCTATGATCGGTCATCTGCTTGGGGCAGCAGGCGGCGTAGAATTTATTACCTGTGTAAAGGCCATTGAAGACGGCTTCATCCATCAGACTATGGGAACCGTTCAGGCAGACGAAGAGTGCGATCTGAACTATGCTATAGGAGCGCCGGTTGAAAAAGAAATTCATTACGCCATGACAAATTCCCTTGGATTTGGCGGACACAATGCTACTTTACTGATTAAAAAATACGAAGAGTAAAAGGAGTATATCAAACATGGAATTTAAAAACCTGCTGACATTGATCCAGGCAGTATCTGATTCAGAACTGACTGGGCTGAAATATGAAGAAAAAGGGGTAAAAATACATCTGACAAAGCAAAAAGACACTGTAATTGCGACACAGTGTTCCGGACCGGCTATGGAATTTGCAGCCGGCACGCCAGCCTTTGTATCTTCCGCGGCAGCGGGAGAAAGTACAGGAGCAGCGGAGGATACCAGCGCTGATGATAAAGTACAGGAAACAGAAGTGAAGGCGGCAGACCTTGGCGGAAAGATCGTGAAGTCTCCCCTTGTAGGAACATTTTATGCGGCTCCGGCAGAAGATGCAAAGGCCTATGTATCTGTGGGCGACACAGTGAAAAAAGGACAGGTACTTGCAATCGTTGAGGCTATGAAGCTGATGAATGAAATTGAGAGTGATTACGACGGAACTATTGCGGAGATCCTTGTAGAAAACGGGCAGGGAGTTGAGTACGGACAGCCTTTATTCCGCATTTCCTAGTTCCGGAAGGAGGACATATGAACCATTTAGATATTAATCAGATCAAAGAGATCATACCTCACAGACATCCGTTCCTTTTGGTGGATTACATCGAAGATTATGAACCGGGACAGTTTGCTGTGGGATACAAATGTGTCACATACCGGGAGGACTTCTTCAAAGGGCATTTCCCCCAGGAGCCTGTTATGCCCGGCGTTCTGACGGTAGAGGCCCTTGCACAGGTAGGTGCGGTTGCAATTTTAAGCAAGGAAGAAAATAAGGGAAAGATCGCTTATTTCGGCGGTATCAGTAAATGTAAATTTAAAGGGAAAATTGTTCCCGGAGATAAAGTGAGACTGGAGACTAAGATTATCAAAGCCAAAGGTCCCATGGGAATTGGAGAGGCAACAGCCAGTGTGGACGGGAAGGTTGTAGTCAGCGCGGAGCTGACCTTCATGGTAGGTTAAGAGGAAACAGGTGAAACAGATGAGACATGAAATAAAAAAAGTATTGATCGCCAACCGCGGCGAGATTGCAGTGCGCATTATCCGGGCATGCCGGGAAATGGGGATTGAGACCGTTGCCGTCTATTCGGAAGCGGATAAAGAAGCGCTTCATACGCAGCTTGCAGATGAAGCGGTCTGTATCGGTCCGGCGCCTTCGACAGAGAGCTATTTAAGCATGGACCGCATTATCAGCGCGACGATCATATCCGGAGCCGACGCCATTCATCCGGGTTTTGGATTTCTTTCAGAAAACAGCAGATTCGCCGAGCTGTGCGAGCAGTGCAACATTACCTTTATCGGCCCGAAAGCCGAAGTCATTGCAAAGCTGGGAAATAAGCAGGAAGCAAGAAATACAATGGTGGCGGCCGGCGTGCCGGTTATTCCGGGAAGTAAGGAGCCGATCTACGATGCGCAAAGCGGTGCCAAAGTCGCGGAAGAAGTAGGGTATCCTGTTATTGTAAAGGCAGCTCTCGGAGGCGGCGGAAAAGGAATGCGCGTTGCACAGACACCGGAAGAATTTGAGTCCAGCTTTTTGACAGCACAGAAGGAAACGCAGATGGCGTTCGGGGATAATACGATGTACATTGAGCACTTTGTAGAACACCCGCGTCACATTGAATTTCAGATTCTGGCGGATGAATACGGACATGTCATTCATCTTGGAGAGAGAGACTGCTCCATCCAGAGAAATCATCAGAAGATGATCGAAGAATCTCCCTCCACGGCCCTTACAGAAGATCTGCGCCGGCAAATGGGCGAGGCGGCAGTAAAGGCTGCGAAGGCAGCAGGATATGTCAATGCGGGAACCATTGAATTTCTTCTGGAAAAAAATGGAAACTTCTATTTCATGGAAATGAATACCAGAATACAGGTGGAACATCCCGTTACGGAATGGGTGACAGGCATTGATCTGATCAAAGAGCAGATCCGCATTGCATCTGGAATGGAGCTTTCCTATACCCAGGAAGATGTAAAACTTACCGGTCATGCCATCGAGTGCCGAATCAATGCTGAAAATCCGGAAAAAGGCTTCCGCCCTTCACCGGGGACGATCACAGATATCTATCTTCCGGGAGGCAAGGGAATACGCATCGATTCTGCAATTTACAGCGGTTATACCATCCCGCCTTACTATGATTCCATGATCGCCAAGCTGATCGTGTGGGCCAAAAACCGCGGGGAAGCCATACGGAAAATGCAGAGCGCTCTCGGCGAGATCATTATTGAGGGAATCGACACCAATGTAGACTACCAGTATGAAATTCTGAACAACCCGGATTACATAGCTGGAAATATAGATATTGAATTTATTGAGGAACTGGAAAGAGCGAAGAAATGAAGTTAGAAAATATGTTCAAAAAGACCAGAACAGCATCTGGGAAAAAATCTTATATTTCATTGCGGGAAAAACGCCCCGAAGTGCCGGAAGGACTGCTTAGAAAATGTAATAAATGCGGAAGCGCTATTATTGCCGAAGATGTAAAACGGGGATATTATATTTGTCCGAAGTGCGGAGGATATTTTCGCGTCCATGCCTACAGAAGGATTGAAATGATCGCTGATGCGGGAACATTCGAGGAGTGGGACAAAGACCTGATCGGCGGAAATCCTATGGATTATAAGGGATATCCGGAAAAAATGAAGGCAGTCCAGGAGAAAACAAATCTTCGGGAAGCAGTTGTGACAGGAAAAGCGAAGATTGAGGGGACCGACGCTGTGATCGGCGTATGTGACGGTCGTTTTTTCATGGCAAGCATGGGAGAGGCAGTGGGAGAAAAGGTTGCAAGAGCAATAGAAAGAGCGACAGAAGAAAAGCTGCCTGTGATCCTGTTCGCCTGTTCCGGCGGAGCCAGAATGCAGGAGGGGATCACATCCCTTATGCAGATGGCTAAGACATCTGCTGCATTGAAGCGCCACAGCGATGCAGGCCTTCTCTATATTTCCGTACTGACAGATCCGACAACGGGAGGCGTGACGGCAAGCTTTGCCATGCTGGGAGATGTTATCCTGGCTGAACCGAAAGCATTGATCGGTTTTGCAGGGCCGAGGGTGATTGAACAGACTATCGGTCAGAAGCTTCCGAAAGGATTCCAGAGATCCGAGTTCCTTTTGGAACATGGATTTGTGGATCGGATCGTAGAGCGTCAGGAAATGAAATCAGTACTTTCGGAGATCCTTAAACTTCATAAAAAGGAGAAGGCAGCGGTTGAGAGCCCTTCCCTGAAAGAATCTGAAAACCAGAAGGAAAAAGGACAGCTTTCCGGCCAGGATATCAGCGCGTGGGAGAGAGTGCAGCTTTCCAGAATGAAGGACCGGCCGGTAGGCGAAGACTATATCCGTGCTTTATTTACGGATTTTATGGAATTTCACGGAGACAGATATTTTGCAGATGACAAGGCGATCATTGGAGGCGTTGCCAGGTTTAAAGGACAGCCGGTAACAGTGATCGCACAGGCAAAAGGAACAAATACGAAAGAGAATATTGAACGGAATTTCGGAATGCCTTCACCGGACGGATACCGCAAAGCTCTCCGGCTGATGAAACAGGCAGAGAAATTCCATCGACCGGTCATCTGTTTTGTAGATACGCCCGGCGCGTTCTGCGGACTGGAAGCAGAAGAGAGAGGGCAGGGAGAAGCGATTGCAAGAAGCATTTATGAAATGTCCGCTTTGAAAGTTCCGGTACTTTCTGTTATTATCGGCGAAGGCGGAAGCGGTGGTGCGCTTGCCATGGCTACCGCCGATGAGGTGTGGATGCTGGAAAATTCCATTTATTCAATTTTGTCTCCGGAAGGATTTGCAAGTATATTGTGGAAAGACAGTACCAAGGCAAAAGAAGCGGCAGAAGTCATGAAACTGACTGCCGGAGATCTTTATCGGGCGGGGATCGTAGAAAAGGTGATTCCGGAACCGGAGCACTATACGGTTATGAACATAGAGAAGGTAACGGAGAACCTTTGCCAGGATATTCAGAGGTTCTTAACTGTTTATCAGGAAATGCCGGAAGAAGAATTGACAGAAAGAAGATATCAGCGTTTCCGCCGTATGTAGGAGAATTTATATGAAAATAGAGCCATTAAAGCTGGGAGAGATTACAGCAAAACTCCCGGTGATCCAGGGAGGAATGGGAGTGGGCATCAGCCTTGGCGGTCTTGCCGGGGCTGTTGCCAAAGAGGGAGGAATCGGAATCATTTCCGCAGCACAGATTGGATATCGGGAACCGGATTTTGACCGGGATCCCAAAGCGGCCAACCTAAGAGCGATAACGACAGAGTATGAGAAGGCACGAAAGATCTCGCCGGATGGTGTGATCGGCTTCAATCTGATGGTGGCTATGAAATTTTATGAGGACTATGTCAGGGAAGTGATCAAAGCAGGAGCAGATCTTATCATATCGGGAGCGGGCCTTCCCATGGATCTGCCGAGGATCGCAAAAAAAGCAGAGACAGAATATAAAAGAGACAGAAAAGTACTGCTTGCACCCATTGTTTCCACAGAAAAGTCTGCCCGCGTTATCTTAAGGTACTGGGACAGAAAATATCAGAGGATTCCGGATCTTCTGGTAATAGAAGGACCTCTTGCAGGGGGGCACCTTGGATTTACCAAAGATCAGCTGGAGCATTTTGGCAAAGATTCCTATGAAGAGGAAATCCGGAATATACTGGAAGCGGTGAGAGAATTTGAAGAAAAATACGGCCGGAAAATCCCGGTAGCCCTTGCAGGCGGAATAGAGGGAAAAGAGCAGGTAAAACGGGCATTTGAGCTGGGAGCAGACGCCGTACAGGTGGCGACACGCTTCGTAACCACAGAAGAATGTGATGCGGATATCCGATATAAGGAAGCTTATATAAAAGCGGAAAAAGAGGATATTATCATTGTAAAAAGCCCGGTGGGAATGCCGGGAAGGGCAATCCGGAACGCGTTTATGGAGAGGGTCATAAAGGAAGGAAAAATTCCTCACAGTCCCTGCCATCAGTGCCTTCATTCCTGTAATCCAAAGGAGATACCATATTGTATCACAGACGCACTGATCAACGCGGCAAAAGGAGAGACGGAACAGGCTCTTCTCTTTTGCGGAGCATATGCCTATAAGGCAAAAAGGATCGAAACAGTGAAAGAAGTCATTGCCTCTTTGCTGCCGGAACCGGTATAATAGAAATAGAGAAATGTTTACAGGAAGGAGGGCTTTTCATGGATGCATACAAAACGATCAACGATATCCTGGTGAATCTTATCAACGAAATCTGGGAGTTGGAAGAAAAAGCGATCATTACAGAAGAATTTAAAGATCTCACCAACAATGATATGCATGTCATAGAAGCGATCGGCCCAGAGGAAGGTAACAATATGTCATCCATTGCAAAAAAACTGAATATTACGGTAGGATCGCTGACGACAGCTATGAACAGCCTTGTAAACAAATCTTATGTTTCAAGAAGCAGAAGCGAAAAAGACCGGCGAGTTGTCTATGTAAAGCTTACAGAAAAAGGTATCCGTGCCTATCAGCACCACGAAGATTATCATCGCCAGATGACAGAAGCGATCCTGGCGAAGCTAAGCGAAGATGAGATTCCGGTCCTGATGAAAACCCTGGACGGATTGTCTGAATTTTTCCGGGGGTACAGTCAGAAATCATAAGGCTCCGGGAGGGATGAATATGTATGAAGAAGAGATAAAAAAGCTGCAGGAAATTATTGATGACAGTGAAAGGATCGTATTTTTTGGAGGGGCAGGTGTGTCTACAGAAAGCGGAATACCTGACTTCAGAAGCGCTGACGGTATTTATCACCAGCAGTATAAATACGCTCCGGAGCAGGTTGTAAGCCACAGCTTTTTTGTGCGTCATACGGAAGCGTTTTATGATTTTTATAAAGAGAAGATGGTATGTCTTGAGGCGAAGCCGAATCAGGCTCACAAAAAGCTGGCAGAGCTGGAGGAAAAGGGAAAGCTTGCGGCGGTCATCACCCAGAATATTGACGGACTCCATCAGATGGCAGGAAGCCGGAAGGTGTATGAGCTCCACGGCAGCGTTCACCGGAATTACTGCCAGAAATGCGGAAAATTCTATGACGCAGCCTATGTAAAAGAATCCCGGGGAGTTCCCAGATGCCAGTGCGGCGGGATCATCAAGCCGGATGTGGTACTCTATGAGGAAAGTCTGGACGGCTCTACCATCCGGGGAAGCATAGAGGCTATCAGCAGCGCCGATACGCTGATCATTGGAGGCACATCCCTGGTAGTATACCCGGCGGCAGGCTTTATCGACTATTTTCACGGAAAACATCTGGTGGTAATCAATAAGAGCGCTACTGCAAAAGAAGTGGGAGCAGAACTTAGTATTGCTGCCCCCATCGGAGAAATATTGGGGCAGATCCAGGTAAGATAAAATATAGGATGATAAGAAGGGGAGATCGTACCTTGCGAAAAGCTGCGGTCTCCCCTGAATTTTATGTTTTATATTTCGGATCATTCGGACTTTGTTTTCCGTTCCCTGTCTCTGATATATCTGATATATCGGTAAATCTCGGCGCCTGCCATCAACGCACCTATGCGGGTCAGAAACATGGCATTCGTTTCTAAGAGTGAGACTCCGGCATACATGGCGAATAGATATACTTGAATCACCAGGGTTGCCATCCAGACAGACGGGAGGTCGATCAAAAGGATCTCCCACAATAGTGTTTCTGACCGTTTCTTCTCCCGGCCTATGGTTACGATCGCAAGAGCGGACAATATGTATGAGATGATGACATGTATGGCCTGGAAACCGACAAGACTTATGGGATCTGAAATGCTCTGTTCTAATCGGAAGTTTATGGCAGGAACGGCAAGGATGGAATAGAGATAAACCAACAGAGCTGTGAAAATGGTTTTTTTATTAAATTTTCTCATATGTTTCCCCACTCATTGAAAATAAAATATTTGCTCTATTAAGTTGCTCCACAGATTTATACTGTCATCATACCAGTTTGTCTGTGAATTTTAAATGAAAATTTTTAAAATCAGTTGACAAAGGGCCATTTCATAGTGCTGCATATGACATAACTGTCTCTAAAGTTTCTTTTCTCTGTACATGGACAAGACATCTGTGATAAAATCAACGGTAAAGTCGAAAGTCAGATGGCGGTTGTAATACCGAATCCTGTATTGGGATGCAGAAAGGATACGGCAATGTCGGCAGCAAAAATAAGAAGAAGAGCCGCGCAGAGAAGGCAGAGGTATTTTTGGGGGATGCGGGAAAATATCGCTTCAAGCTTTGGAGCGATGATATATACGATGGCAAGTCCGCCGATGCCGAAGATCAGAAGTCCTGTCAGGCAGACTCTTCCCTGGATCTCAAAAAGCATGTCCGAATAATTCCACCAGCGGACTTGGAATAAAGTTTCCAGAGCCAGTCCGGAAAAGTATTCGATGATGCCGCACAGCAGCATCGTCATGCCGAAAAGACGGAGCGGACGGTCCTGCCATTTCTTCAGCACAAGAAGGATCAGGACTCCACCGGTCCCGTAAATCGGCAGCCACGGACCGGTCAGGACGCCGCGGTTGATGAACATGCCGTCCATCACAAGATGAAGGAGGACTTCCCACAGCCATCCAATACCGGAAAAGGTAAAGAAGATCAGAACAAGCGACGGGAAGGAATAGTGTTTCTGATATTCCAAAGAAGCAGACGGACGGATGGATAAAAGCAGGTTTTCCATACGGTTTACAGCAGTTTTCATAACATTACCCCCTTCATGATCGTTTCTTTTTTATCTGCTTATAGTGTAAAAGAAAGAATTAAAGATATAGGGCGGAAAATTATAAAGATTTCCGAAAGATTTCTGACGGAAAAATTAAGCATTGAAATTTAGGATTGATATGGAGAGAAGAAATCAGCTATATTGCAGATGGAGGTTTGCAGTCAGACATGAAAAAACAACTGGATTATTTTGAAATAGAAGGAGAGTTCGGAGGGAACCAGGACTGGTTTACAAACGTAGTGATGCACATTGGCGGATGCGCCGCTGCTACAGCATGTGACAGCTGCATCTATTTTGCTCGGGAAAAAGGGATGAAACATCTTTATCCCTATGCTCCCTATGACCTTTCAAAGAGAGATTACAAAAGTTTCAGTATGAAAATGAAGCCTTATCTGAAACCACGAAAAGGCGGCGTAGATAAACTGGAACTTTACATAGACGGGATGACAGATTATCTTCAGGATGTGGAACAGTCGGGAAAACATATCCGCATGGAGGCTTTTGCAGGGGAAAATTCCTGTGACAAGGCCTGGGCGGTGGTCAGGAAACAGATTGACGCCGGATATCCGATTCCCTATCTTCTGCTGCGCCACGAAGATACGGGGCAGTTCAGAGACTTTATCTGGCACTGGTTTCTTCTGGTAGGATATGAAGAAAAAATGGAAGGAGATCAGAAGAAAAGGCTGGTGACAGCGGCAACTTACGGTCAGGCAACCACATTTGTTCTGGATGAACTGTGGGAAACCGGGAGAGAGCCAAAAGGAGGGATGATCCTTTACTCCATTGAAGATGGGGAAAAGAGGGAGTCCGCTTTTTAGGATAGGGGATGAAGGAGTTTGCAAAAAGCACTGTCCCCATGTTACAATATTCAGGAAATCTGATGAAAGAAACGAGGTAAGAAAATATGGCAAATCCTATCGTTACGATTGAAATGGAAAACGGAGATATCATGAAAGCAGAGCTGTATCCGGAGATTGCTCCTAATACAGTCAATAACTTTATCTCATTGGTGAAGAAAGGATACTATGACGGTCTGATCTTTCACCGTGTGATCAGCGGATTTATGATCCAGGGCGGATGCCCCGACGGAATCGGAACGGGCGGTCCGGGATACAATATCAAAGGGGAATTCAGCCAGAATGGTTTTGCAAATGATCTGAAGCATACAGAGGGAGTGCTGTCCATGGCAAGAGCAATGCATCCGGACTCTGCAGGAAGCCAGTTCTTTATCATGCACAAAACTTCACCTCACCTGGACGGTGCATATGCGGCGTTCGGTAAGATCACAGAGGGAATGGACATTGTAAATAAGATTGCAGAGACTGACACAGACTACAGTGACAGACCTCTTAATGTACAGAGAATGGCAAAGGTGACAGTAGACACAATGGGCGTAGATTATCCGGAACCGGAGAAGGCATAGAAGAATAACGTAAAATAGGACACAGTAAAATTGACCGGAAAGGGAGCGGCAAAAAGATGGCAGAAGAAATGGTTAGGACAAGGGACCTTGTCTTTGAATATGAAAAGCGGGATGAAGAAGGAAACGTGATCGGCAGCTCCCGTGCGATCGATGAAGTGGATCTGGATATTAAAGAAGGCCAGTTTATTGCCATTTTAGGTCACAACGGTTCGGGTAAGTCAACACTGGCAAAACATATCAATGCGATCCTTGTTCCCACAGGAGGGACGATCTGGGTAGACGGAAAGGATACGAAAGATCCGGAAGAACTCTGGAATGTGCGTCAAAGTGCGGGAATGGTATTTCAGAATCCGGACAATCAGATCATTGGCACAGTGGTGGAAGAGGATGTGGGATTCGGACCGGAAAATCTGGGCGTTCCCACAGATGAGATCTGGAAGCGTGTGGAGGACAGCTTAAAGGCTGTTGGAATGATCGAATACCGCCATCATTCTCCCAACAAGTTGTCCGGCGGACAGAAGCAGAGAGTCGCAATTGCAGGTGTGATCGCTATGGAACCAAAATGCGTTGTGCTGGATGAACCTACTGCCATGCTGGATCCGATTGGAAGAAAAGAAGTGTTAAATACCGTGCGGGCGCTCCGTCATCGGAAAAACGTTACGGTAATCCTGATCACGCACTATATGGAAGAAGTCATATATGCGGATAAGATTTTTGTAATGGATCACGGAAAAGTAGTGATGAATGGAACTCCAAAAGAAATTTTCTCACAGGTGGACATGCTGAAGCATTACCGCCTGGATGTGCCGCAGGTTACCATGCTGGCGGATGAACTTAGGAAAAAGGGGCTGGATATTCCGGCGGGAATTTTAAAGAAAGAAGAATTGGTGGAAGCACTATGTCAATTAAATTAGAACATCTGAATTATATATACAGTCCCGGAACTGCTTACGAAAAACAGGCGCTTAAAGATATCTGCCTTGAGATTCCTCATGGGGAATTTGTAGGGATCATCGGTCATACCGGATCCGGAAAATCGACACTGATCCAGCATTTAAACGGACTGATCCGGGCAACCAGCGGAACGATTTACTATAACGGAGAGGACATCTATAAAGAAGGCTATGACATGAAGAAGCTTAGGAGCCAGGTGGGACTTGTGTTTCAGTATCCGGAGCATCAGCTTTTTGAAGTGGATGTTCTGTCCGATGTATGTTTTGGTCCCAAAAACCAGGGATTTTCACCGGAAGAGTGCGAAGAGAAGGCAAGGGAAGCTTTAAAGCTGGTAGGACTAAAGGAAAAATATTATAAATCCTCTCCTTTTGAGCTGTCGGGAGGGCAGAAAAGAAGAGCAGCCATTGCAGGTGTTCTTGCAATGGATCCCAATGTGTTGGTTCTGGATGAGCCGACAGCGGGGCTGGATCCCAAGGGCCGTGATGAGATCCTTGATCAGATCGCGTATCTGCACCAGCAAAGAGACATGACAGTAATCCTTGTCTCCCACAGTATGGAAGACATTGCAAAATATGCAGACCGGCTGATCGTGATGAATAAAGGTCAGGTCCTGTATAATGACAGGCCCAAGATGGTTTTTTCTCATTATCAGGAATTGGAGCAGATTGGTCTGGCAGCGCCCCAGGTGACTTATATCATGCACGATTTGAAAGAGAAGGGGTTTGATGTGAAAGTGACGGCAACGACAGTGGCGGAAGCGGCAGAAGAGATTATGCAGGCAGTTCAGGCGAGGCGGGGGAGAAAAGAATGATACGAGACATAACAATAGGACAATATTATCCGGCCAAGAGTGTACTGCATCGTCTTGATCCGAGAGTGAAACTGGTTGGAACGCTTTTATATCTGATATCTTTGTTCCTTTTTGATAATATTTGGGGCTATCTTGTGGCAACGGTCTTTCTGATTACAATTATCCGTTTGTCTAAGGTTCCTTTCAGCTATATTATGAAAGGCATGAAGCCGATCATTATGCTTTTGCTGATAACAGTGCTTTTCAATCTTTTTCTTACCAGAGGAGGAGATGTACTTTTTCATGCCTGGATTTTTACCATAACGGAAGCAGGTCTTCGGACAGCGGTTTTTATGGCGATACGGTTGATATACCTGATTGCAGGATCTTCCCTTATGACATTTACGACAACGCCTAATGCGCTGACAGACGGGATTGAAAGCCTTCTGCATCCGCTGAATAAGATCCATGTTCCGGTGCATGAGGTTGCTATGATGATGTCCATTGCGCTTCGGTTCATTCCTATTCTTCTGGAAGAGACAGATAAGATCATGAAAGCGCAGATTGCAAGAGGCGCAGATCTGGAGAGTGGAAATATCATCCAGAGGGCCAAAAGTATGATACCTATACTGGTTCCTCTGTTTGTGTCTGCATTCCGGCGAGCCAATGACCTTGCCATGGCTATGGAATCAAGGTGTTACCGGGGCGGCGAAGGACGTACAAAAATGAAACCGCTGAAATATCATGGCAGAGACCGGGCCGCTTATATTATCGTGATCGTTTATGTTGCGGCAGTGTTCTGTATTGGAAAACTGGGGACGGGGGTTTTTTAGAGCCTCCGTTTTTCTTTGATTTGGAAACATCCCTTTATAAAAAGAGATATCCCCAAAATGTGGAAAAGGATGTGGATAACATGCGGAAAAGAATAAAATTGACAGTCGCCTATGATGGAACAAACTACTGTGGCTGGCAGATCCAGCCAAATGGCCTGACAGTGGAAGAGGTACTCAATAAAAAGATCAGTGCTCTTACCGGAGAAGATATCAAAGTGATCGGAGCCAGCAGAACAGATTCCGGCGTACATGCCCTTGGCAATGTGGCAGTATTTGATACGGAATCATCGATTCCGCCGCAGCGGTTCGCCTACGCTTTGAACCAAAAGCTGCCGGAGGATATTGTGATCACAGATTCCAGAGAAGTTCCGGCTGACTGGCATCCGAGATATCAGGACAATATCAGCAAAATATATGAGTATCATATCTACAACGGGCCGGTGCCTGACCCGATGAAGCGCTGCTATGCCGCCTTTGTTTCTTTTCCCCTGGATATAGAAAAAATGCGGATGGGGGCAGACTACCTCGTAGGAGAGCATGATTTTGCAAGTTTCTGCAATGTACGGACCAACACGGAAGATACGGTCCGTACCATTGAGGATATGCAGATCCTGATACAGGAAAAGCGGACAGAGGAAGATTCTTCCCCTGGCGGAAGAGAGATCGTCATCCGTATTAAAGGCAATGGATTCCTCTATAATATGGTGCGTATTATTGTCGGGACCCTGATCCGTGTAGGACGGGGATTCTATGAACCGGAGAAGGTAGAGCAGATTTTACAGATGAGAAAAAGGACGGAAGCGGGAGTGACAGCTCCGCCCCAGGGACTGGTTTTGGTTAAAATACTTTACGGAGAATCTGAAAAATAATGTGCTAATTCAAATGTATAAATGAAAAACACAGAAAATACAATAGAAATATAGTAATTGATAGAAATTAATGTTAGAATGAATGTACGAAAAAAGAGAACGGAGGTATTTTGTATGGAAGGATTGTTGAAGGTGGTTCCGTTCTTCGGCATTCTGGCATTAATTTTTGCGGCCTATCTGGCAGCAAAGGTGTCAAGGCAGGAAGAAGGAACTCAGCGCATGAAGGAAATCGCATCGGCCATCAGTGAAGGGGCCAGAGCTTTCCTCATGGCAGAGTACAAGATTCTCGTATTTTTTGTACTCATTTTATTTGTGCTGATCGGCCTGGGAATCGGCAACTGGATCACGGCAGTATGCTTTGTCTGCGGAGCTTTGTTTTCCACCCTTGCCGGGTACTGCGGAATGCAGGTGGCTACACGGGCTAATGTCAGAACGGCAAATGCTGCAAGAAACAGCGGGATGAATAAAGCCTTATCCATTGCATTTTCCGGCGGCGCTGTTATGGGGATGTGCGTGGCTGGATTTGGAGTGCTGGGGGTGGGTCTGATCTATGCATTGACGGAAAATGTAGAGATCCTGTCCGGATTCAGTCTCGGCGCTTCTTCGATTGCATTGTTTGCTCGTGTGGGCGGAGGCATTTACACAAAGGCTGCGGATGTGGGAGCTGACCTGGTGGGAAAAGTAGAGGCCGGCATCCCGGAGGATGATCCGAGAAACCCGGCAGTCATTGCAGATAATGTAGGTGACAATGTAGGAGATGTTGCCGGCATGGGAGCGGATTTATTTGAATCTTATGTAGGAGCATTGATCTCAGCTCTTACACTTGGAGTTGTCTATTATCAGATAGCAGGTGCAGCCTATCCGCTGATCATAGCCGGACTGGGACTTTTGGCGTCTATACTGGGAAGCTTTTTTGTGCGAGGAGATGAAAATTCCAATCCACATAAGGCGTTGAAGATGGGTACATACGTTTCCAGTATTTTTGTGGTGATCGCTGCGTTTGTATTCAGCTGGTTCATGTTTGGGGGCATGAATGAAGCGATTTCTATTGTAGCCGGATTGATCGTTGGTCTGGTGATCGGTATCATCACTGAAATATATACATCAGGAGATTACAAATCAGTAAAAGAAATCGCAGCACAGTCGGAAACGGGTTCCGCTACCACTATTATCAGCGGCCTTGCCGTGGGAATGAAATCGACGGCAGCACCGATCCTTCTGATCTGTGTGGGAATTTTTGCCGCTTATCAGTTCAGTGGTCTTTATGGAATTGCTCTTGCCGCTGTAGGTATGCTTTCCACTACAGCCATTACCGTTGCAGTGGACGCTTATGGACCGATCGCCGACAATGCAGGAGGAATTGCAGAAATGTCCGGACTGGAGCCGGAAGTAAGGAAGATCACAGATAAATTGGATGCAGTGGGCAATACGACGGCAGCCATCGGCAAAGGATTTGCGATCGGTTCTGCAGCCCTGACGGCGCTGGCCTTATTTGTATCTTATGCAGAAGCTGTCCAGCTGACACAGATCGATCTTTTAAATAACCGTGTGATCATAGGACTTTTTATTGGAGGCATGCTTCCGTTTCTGTTTTCAGCAATGACGATGGAATCGGTCTCCAAGGCTGCCTATCAGATGATCGAGGAAGTGCGGAGACAGTTTGCAGCTATGCCGGGAATCATGGAAGGAACACAGCGGCCGGATTACAAGTCCTGTGTAGCGATTTCCACAACAGCAGCATTAAAGGAAATGCTGGTTCCCGGAGTGATGGCAGTAGCGGCGCCTCTTTTGATCGGTATTGTCTTAGGACCGGACGCGCTTGGAGGTCTGCTGGCAGGATCTCTTGTAACCGGAGTGATGATGGCGGTATTTATGTCCAATGCAGGAGGCGCCTGGGATAATGCGAAAAAGTATATCGAGGACGGTAACCATGGAGGCAAGGGAAGCGATGCCCATAAAGCGGCAGTTGTTGGAGATACCGTGGGGGATCCTTTTAAAGATACATCCGGACCGTCCATCAATATTTTAATTAAATTAATGACCATTGTATCACTGGTATTTGCACCGCTGTTTTTGTCGATCGGAGGACTTTTATAGAAGAATGACGGGGTAAGGAAAAAGAATAACCTGAATTTAGAGTAGAAAAGAAGGACCGCTCAAACTATGGATATTTTGCTTCTATAGTTTGGGTGGCTTTCTTTTGTATGAAACTTTACGAATTTGTCTTGACATATATCGGACATCTATATATTATATAGATAACCGATATATCGATAATCTATACAAGGAGGAAACTATGGCTGTGGAAAAAAGTCTTTTATCAGGAAGTACGGCTATGCTGATCTTAAAGCTTCTCGAAGAAAAGGAAATGTATGGATATGAAATGATAGAAACTCTTCGGGAGCGGTCTGAAAATGTTTTTGAGCTGAAAGCAGGTACCCTGTATCCGCTTCTGCATTCTCTGGAAGAAAAAGGGGCGTTGGAGTCCTATGAAAGTGAAATAGGGGGAAAGGTGAGAAAGTACTACCGGATCACAAAGGAGGGAAAAAAACAGCTGAAGGAAAAAACGAAAGAGTGGAAGGAGTATTCCCGTGCAGTTGCAAATGTACTGGGAGGTGCAGTATATGAATATGCATGATTATCTCATGACAGTTTCAGAGCAGATCCGGTGCAGAAGGGCGTGGCCCATGATCGAAAAGGAACTTAGGGATCACATTGAAGATCAGAAGATTGACTGCATGGCAGAGGGAATGACTGAAAAAGAAGCGGAGGAGGAAGCGGTGCGGCAGATGGGAGATCCGGAAGAAACCGGAATGAGCCTGAATCAGATCCATCGCCCCAGGATGGACTGGAAGCTTCTGGCAGTTGCGTTTCTGTTGGCAGCAGTTGGGCTGCTTCTTCAGTGGATGACTTATCAGCAGCCCGATTCTGCATATAAAGCGGCAGAAGTCTGGAGGCAGGTAAGATATTCGGCAGCAGGTTTTGTAATTATGATCCTGCTTTGTTTTATGGATTACAGCCTGATCGGGAGATATGCGGGCAGGATATGGCTGGCGGTTCTTGGTCTGGAGGTATTCACTTATGCGGTAAACGTGATGTGGTACAGGGGAATATGGATCAATGGGGGAATTTACTCTTATGGAGCGCTGATCGACTGCCTTCTTCTGCCTGCCTTTGCCGGAATGCTGTGGAGCCGCAGGGGAAGCAAAGAAAAAGGAATTGCCAAAAGTGCAGGATGGCTGCTTGTGATTGGCATTCTTTTTCTGCTTCCGTTTCAGAACCATATATATGCTCCGGTTGTGTTTGGAATCTGCGGGACAATGCTCTGTGTGACAGTGTGGAAAGGCTGGTTTTTCCAAAAACAAAATCAGAAGAAAGACAAAAAACAAATCCGGATTTTACTGGGGCTTATCCTTTTGACGGCAGTCGGCGCTCTTTTGCTTGCCTGGTATACAGGGAATCATTTCATCCCAATGGAATACAGTCAGACGGTGCGTGAAAATGTTCAGAGTCTTGCGGCAATGGATAAGGCGGGAGTGGATCTTACCGGAAGCGAACTTGAGTGGACAAGGTTTGATGTGCGGGGCAATTTTCTGTGGCTTTATTTGTTTTATCGTTTTGGGATGGCTCCGGTTACGCTGCTTACTGTTTTGGCAGTCCTTTTTCTTGTCTTTCTCTTTCTGGCGGTTTTCCGGCAAAAAAATCGTCTGGGATTTCTGATAGGGCTGGGATGCGTAAGCTTTGTTGCGGTTCAGATCATCTGGTATCTGGGAAGCAATCTGGGGCTTTTGCCGTCAGGTCAGGGTTATATGCCGTTTTGTACGATCGGAGGGACTAATATGACAGTGACCTACATTTACACAGGACTTCTTCTGTCCGTTTACAGAAACAGCCGGGTAGTGAAGAATTAGAGAATAAGAATACAGATTGACATGCTCCGGATACTGTGGTAGGTTAATAGAGACAGCAGTTGGCTGCAAAGATGCAGTCGATCATGTAAAAGGAATGAATCTGATATAGAAGAGGAGATGAAAGGATGAAGAATTTCTGCAGATAAATATGAATTTCATATTTGGCGCACAATGATCGCAATGATAAATGGTGTGTGCATGCAGAGAAGAAGATCCTGGAATCCGGAAAAGAAACTGCGTATGGAATGATACGGCGCAGCATAAAAAGGCAAATGGAAAAGAAGGAAGACATGGAAATTGTTCCGTGTCTTTTTTTATTTGACAGGAAACTTTGTTCCCGGTATTTTTTCTGCTGTCATGCACCTGGAAAAAGGAGGAATGCGGATATGTCTTTGATAAGTGTAAATCATCTTTCCTTTTGCTATGAGGGAGGGATAGAGCCGGTCTTTGAAGACGTCTCCTTCCAGATCGATACAAACTGGAAGCTGGGACTGACCGGCAGGAATGGAAGGGGTAAAACAACGCTTCTTCACATATTAGAGGGAAAATACGAATATACAGGAACCATAACAGGAGCCGGGGGAATGGATTATTTTCCTTTTGAGATCACGGATCCAGGGCAGGATACGATCGTGATAGCCAAGGAGCTGGATCCGTACTATGAGCTTTGGAAAATATGCCGGGAACTGTCCTTTCTCGATGTGGACAGTGAAGTGCTGTACCGTCCGTTTGATTCGCTGAGTGGCGGAGAACAGACGAAGGTCATGCTGGCAGTTCTGTTTTCAAGGGATAATCATTTTCTTTTGATCGATGAACCTACCAATCATCTGGATATGGGGGCAAGAGAGCAGGTCATGCAGTATTTAAAGAGAAAAAAGGGATTTATCCTGGTGTCTCACGACAGACATTTCCTGGACGGATGTGTGGATCACATTCTTGCCATTAACCCGGAAAATATAGAAATAACCCGTGGGAATTTTTCTACATGGCAGTCAGAGAAAGAGAAAAGAGACGTTTCCCAGCAGGCAGAAAATGAAAAATTGAAAAAGGATATCCGACGCCTGGAGGAGGCGGCCAGACGGACGGAAGGCTGGTCAGATGCGGTGGAGCGGACAAAGACAGGCAGCAAAATAGCGGGACTGCGCCCTGACCGGGGAGCGATCGGACATAAGGCGGCAAAAATGATGAAACGTTCAAAAAGTATAGAAAACCGGAGAAATGCTGCGGCAGAGGAAAAGAAAAAGCTCCTGAAAAATGTGGAGCATACAGAAGAGCTGAAGCTTTATCCTCTCACCCATCATAAGCAATGTCTTGTTGCCATGGAAGATGTGACTCTGGCCTATGGGAACCATGAAGTGTGCAGAGGATGGGATTTAAAGATCTGCCAGAATGAGCGGATTCTCCTGCAGGGGCCTAACGGATGCGGGAAATCCAGTATTTTAAAGGCAGTGCTGGAGGCTACAGGATGGAAAGAAGACGCCGGCTTGAAAGGACAAGAGAAGGAAGAAAGCCGGGATGAGCTGAAGAAGGAAGGGAAAATAGAAACAGCGGCAGGACTTATTATTTCCTATGTTCCCCAGACGCCGTCAGGACTGGAAGGAACCTTAAAGGAATACGCGGACAGATATGATCTTCCCGAATCTACTTTTCTTGCGCTGCTTCGGAAGATGGATTTTTCAAGAATGCAGTTTGAAAAAAGACTGGAAGATTACAGCATGGGACAGAAAAAGAAGGTTCTTATTGCAAAAAGTTTATGTGAGCAGGCCCATCTTTATATTTGGGATGAACCAATGAACTATATTGATATTTTTTCCCGGCAGCAGATCATAGAACTGATCAGAAAATATCATCCAACAATGCTGCTGGTGGAGCACGATTATGACTTTGTCAGACAGGTGGCGGTGCGCACCGTAACCGTGCCGTAAAAAGCATCTGCGTAAAAGGCATCTATGTGCCGGAAGAAGCAGAAAATATAAGAGAGCAGGTTTTTAGGTGACCTGCTCTCTTCATTGTAATTGTGATTTTTAAATACAGGAAAGATCAGTTTTTCCGATCATGAGATTCAGGATTTCCACATCGGTCTGACGCATGCCTTCCCGTCCCATATATCCGATGGCCTTTACGGTGTCCTCTGCCGTTTCCATGGCAAGACCTTCGCCTGCTTCAAAGCGGATGCCTTTCATTGCCATTTTGTGACCGAGAAACGCTGCCTGAAGAGAGGAGGAAATTTTAGCGGCACAGCTTGGTTTTGCGCCGTCGCAGGTGATCCCTCCCACATTTACGATGGTATTGATCACTGTATTTTCAATTTGTTCCTGTGTACCGCCGCACAGATAGGTGATGCCTGCCCCTGCTCCGGCAGCCGCACAGACAGCGCCACAGTAGGCGGAAAGAGGACCGATATAACGTTTCTGATCCTGGGCAACCAGGTTGGAAATGCAAAGAGCGCGAAGGAGCTGCTCCTGAGATTTTCCGGTGCCCTTCGCGTATTCGATCACAGGAAGGGAACAGGTCATTCCCTGATTGCCGGAACCTGAGATAATAATAACAGGAAGGGAGCAGCCGCTCATTCTGGCGTCAGATCCGGCGGCAGCCCGCGAAATGGATCTCCATTTGACGTCGTCTCCGAACTCTTCAAGGATCATACGGCCGATCCCGGCGCCCCACTCATGTTCCAGACCTTCATCCGAAATGGCTGTATTATACGCAATCTGCCGTTCCAGAACTTCCCGGACTTCACCCAGATCTACTTCTTTCGCAAAAGCAATAATGTCTTTTAGGTTTAAAAGAGACTTGTCCACCTGTGCTTTCACAGGATCGGCGTCTCCCTGATAGATCACTTCTCCGTTCCGTTCGATCAAAGTAATGCAGGTGTGGCTGTTTTCTATACGTACAACTGACCTGTCTGTTCCTTTGAGAGCTTGGATCTCGATGAAAAGGTTGGGCACCCCTTCTTTCAAGAGACAGGTACAGAAATGAGATTTCAGAAGTTCCTTTGTCTTTATGCGGTCTGTTTCAGAAACGGTTTCCAGCACTTCCAGTTTACGACCTGCATCTCCGCCCAGCGCTCCCAGGATGACGGCGGCTTCTACCCCTTTTAACCCTCCGGAATTGGGAACCTTTACTCCTTTTACATTCTTGATGATATTACCGCTGCACAGAGCCTTTATACTTTCCGGAAAATCTCCAAGGACTTCTACTGCCTTTGCGGAAGCATAGGCAAGAGCGATCGGCTCCGTACATCCAAGAGCAGGTATGAGTTCTGTTCTTAAAATTTCTACGTAATTATTATAAATTTCCCCGTTCATTGTTTCCTCCGATTTGTATGATTACAACTTTACTATAACAAAAAGCATAACAATCCACAATGCTGGAAATTGCTTTTGTTGACGGTAAATGTTACAATCTTTGCATAAAGCATTGTCCGCCCCGGAAAGGGAATTTGTCCGGGAAGAGCAGGGAAAGGAGCGAAAAAGATCATGCACATTAAAAATGTAAAAGTATACGGAGAAGACAAACGATTTGAAGAAGGAGAAATTTTTATAGATGAAGACAGAGGGATTTTTGCGGAAGGCGAAAATTTGCCGGAAGGGAAAGTGATAGATGGAGAGGGCTGCTTTGCGGTTCCCGGATTCATTGACATCCATTTCCACGGCTGCAAAGGCTATGATTTCTGTGACGGCACAATAGAGGCAATAGAGAAGATCGCGGAATACGAGGCGTCTGTAGGTGTGACGGCCATTTGCCCGGCCACTATGACGCTTCCGGCAGAGGAGCTGGAGCACATTCTTGCCACAGCGGCAGGATATCGGAAAGGCGCTCATGGAGGGGCCGACCTCTTGGGCGTGAATATGGAAGGACCGTTTATCAGTGAAGAAAAGAAAGGGGCCCAGGATGCAAGGAATATTTGCAGGTGTGATGCCGGCATGTTCCGGCGTTTCCAGAATGCGGCAGAAGGACTTGTGAAATATATCGGGATCGCGCCGGAAAAAGAAGGAGCGCTGGAATTTGTGGAAGAGGTAAAAGACGAAGTCCATGTTTCCCTGGCTCATACCAATGCGGATTATGACTCTGCAAAGGCAGCGTACGACAAAGGGGCATGTCATGCGGTTCATCTGTACAATGCCATGCCGGCCTTTTCTCACCGGGCGCCGGGCGTTGTAGGGGCTGTGGCGGACAGCTCTCATGTGATGGCGGAACTGATCTGCGACGGGGTGCATATTCACCCGGCAGTGGTGCGTACAACCTTTAAAATGCTTGGAGAAGAACGGATCATTTTCATCAGCGACAGTATGAGAGCCACCGGTATGCCGGACGGCAGATACACACTGGGAGGGTTGGACGTGGATGTGAAGGGGAACCGCGCAACCCTTGTATCGGATGGATCTCTGGCAGGATCTGCCACTAATCTGATGGACTGTGTGCGGACGGCAGTTAAAAAGATGGAGATTCCTCTGGAGACAGCTATCGGATGCGCCACAGTAAATCCGGCCAAAAGCCTTGGAGTCTATGATAAATACGGATCTATTTCCGTGGGGAAAAAGGCCAATATGCTGCTCCTTGATCAGGATCTGAATCTGAAAGCAGTTATAAAAGACGGGAAAATGTTAGAAAGGCAAGCTGTGTAATAAAAGCGAAAAAGAGGGAATACGACAATGAGTGAGAGAAAAAGAGGCGCCTGTCTGGTATGCGGAGAAAATCTGACTTATTATCCGAAAGCAGTGGAGATGGAATGTGTTTTCTGTGGAAAAAAGGAACTCTCCCATGCTTCCTGTGAGAAGGGACACTATGTATGCGATGCCTGCCATGCTAAAAAAGGCATTGAGGTCATTATGGAAATCTGCCAAAAGACGGATTCGAAAAATCCGGTGGAAATTGCCCGGAGGATCATGGAAGATCCTTATATTTACATGCATGGGCCGGAACATCATGTCATGGTGGGAGCGGTTCTTCTTACGGCATACCGCAACAGCGGCGGAGATATCGACTTAAAAGAGGCCCTGGAAGAGATGAAAGAAAGAGGCAGCCAGATACCGGGAGGCGTGTGCGGGTTCTGGGGATGCTGCGGAGCAGGAGTCAGCACAGGGATCTATATGAGTATTGTAACGGGAGCCACGCCTCTTGCGGGACGCTCCTGGGGGCTGGCAAACCGGACAACGGCCAAGGCGCTGGAGGCCATCGGGGAGCTTGGAGGCCCCAGGTGCTGCAAGCGGGATACATTTACGGCGATCCGAAAAGCGGCGGAGATGACGGCAAAGGAACTTGGGGTGGAAATGGACTGCCCGGCAGAAATCGTCTGCACTTTTTCGGAGGAAAATCAGCAGTGCCTGAAAAAGGCCTGTCCGTATCACAGGTAAAGGAGATTTTACTTCATATTGTGCTTGACAAATATATACAAATACGTTAGGATTGCAGACAGAGAAACGACAAATATAAAAAGGCTTTGAAAAGAAGAAGTAGCATTCGAAACACCCAGACAGAAAGCTGCCGGCGGATGAGAGGCGCATGAAGGAGTCGGATGTGAATACATCTTGGAGCTTCGCACTGAAATCGGAAAAGGCCAAAGGAAAGGTCAAAAGAAAGTAGGATGCGACGTAAGTGGCATACGTTATCATGCACAGGCTGTAAAAGAGAACGCAGCCTTGAAAGGCCGTCTGCTGTGAGGCAGCGGTGAAATAAGGTGGTACCGCGAGCAATTCGCCCTTACTGTTGAAAAACAGTAGGGGCTTTTTTATTTAATAGGAATCTTCGTTCCCTACTGAATAAAACGCTCCGGACAGAATGCGCAGGCCTTTCATGTATCAGAGATCAAAGCAGAATGAGTCAAAAAAGAATCAGAAAAAAGGAGAAGAAAAATGGGAATTTATGAAGAACTGCAGGCAAGAGGACTGATTGCCCAGGTGACAGATGAAGAAGAGATAAGAGAACTGATCAACAATGGAAAAGCAACCTTTTATATTGGATTTGACCCTACAGCAGACAGCCTCCACGTAGGACATTTTATGGCGCTTTGTCTGATGAAACGTCTCCAGGAAGCTGGAAACAGACCGATCGCCCTGATCGGAGGAGGAACAGGCTACATTGGCGATCCTTCGGGAAGATCCGATATGCGCTCCATGATGACGCCGGAGCAGATCCAGCACAACTGCGACTGCTTTAAGAAGCAGATGAGCCGTTTCATTGATTTCTCTGACGGAAAGGCTTTGATGGTAAACAATGCAGACTGGCTTCTGGATCTGAATTATATTGATCTTCTCAGGGAAGTGGGACCGCATTTTTCCGTAAACCGTATGCTTGCGGCAGAATGTTATAAACAGAGAATGGAAAAGGGATTAAGTTTCCTGGAGTTTAACTATATGATCATGCAGAGCTATGATTTCTATGAACTGTTCCAGAAATACGGCTGCAACATGCAGTTCGGCGGGGACGACCAGTGGAGCAACATGCTGGGAGGAACTGAATTGATCCGCCGTAAGCTGGGTAAAAATGCATGCGCTATGACCATTACACTTCTTCTGAACTCCGAGGGAAAGAAGATGGGAAAAACACAGAGCGGCGCAGTATGGCTTGATCCGGAAAAGACCTCTCCGTTTGATTTCTATCAGTACTGGAGAAATGTGGCAGATGCAGACGTACTGAAATGTATCCGTATGCTGACATTCCTTCCGCTGGAAGAGATTGACAAGATGGATTCCTGGGAAGGCGCACAGTTAAATACTGCAAAAGAGATCCTTGCTTACGAGCTTACCAAACTGGTGCATGGCGAGGAAGAAGCAGAAAAAGCACAGGCGTCTGCAAGAGCTTTGTTCAGCCAGGGTGCAGCGGCACAGATGCCGACTACAGAGCTTACGGAAGAGGATATGGAAGACGGATGCATCGATATCCTCACAATGCTTGTAAAGAGCGGGCTGGTTCCTTCTAAATCAGAGGCAAGACGTGCAGTGCAGCAAGGCGGCGTTTCCGTGGATGGCGAAAAAGTGGAAAACATCCATGAAGTGTTCACAGAGGATGCATTTAAAGCAGGTATTGTGCTGAAAAAGGGAAAGAAAAACTTCCGTAAAATTGTGATGAAATAAGAGATTTTTTATCGGGAAAATAAAAAATAATCCTCATAAATGGAATGATTGACCTGCACCAGATTGTGTCGACAAATGGAATTGACAATGATTTCCCAATGGTGCGCTGGTACTAAGAGAAACAGAGACAAAGAGGAGGAAAAAATATGGCCTTTAAAGAAGTAGATATCCATACGCTGCAGTTTAACCCCTTTGATAAGATCAGCAAACAGTGGATGCTGATCACAGCAGGAGAACAGGAGAAATCCAATACAATGACAGCAAGCTGGGGAGGCGTTGGATTTATGTGGGGGAAACCGGTTGCAACTGCCTATATCCGCCCCCAGAGATACACAAAAGAATTTGTAGATACAAATGACAGATTCACCCTTTCCTTTTTGACGGAAGAGAAAAGAGAGGCTCTTAAAATCTGCGGTTCTGTTTCTGGAAGAGATGTGGCAGATAAATGGGAGACGGCGGGTCTTATGCCCTGCTGTGTCGAAGTAGAAGGCGGAAAAGCAGTTGCTGTTTCCGAGGCGGAAATGATCTTTGTCTGCAGAAAACTCTATGTGCAGGAAATGCTTCCGGAGTGTTTTGTGGACGAAAAAAGCAAAGAAACCTGGTATCAGCAGAAAGACTATCATGTGATGTATATGGCAGAAATCGAGAAAGTTCTTGTAAGAGAATAAAGGCGGTAATAGAAGGGCAGGACCTGGGAATCATTCCTCAAGTCCTGCTCTTTTTAAAATAACGTTTATATCGTTCCCGGCGCCGCAGGCTCCCAGGTTTTCAATGCAGATGGAAGCTCCGGCATTTGCAAATCGGCCGCAGTCGGGAAGAGAAAAATTTTTGCCTAATGCATGGAGAAAACATGCGGTAAATGTATCGCCGGCTCCGGTTGTATCAATGCATTTCGCACCGGAATATGCCGGTATTTCCCAGCGTTCCTGATTGGTTTTGATAAAACAGCCCCGGGAACCGTTTTTAATAACAACATGTTTCACTCCGCATTGAAGAAAAGCATCCGCAATATCGTCAAGGTCCGTCTCGCCGGTAAGAAGTGCGGCTTCCTCATAGTTGGGAAAGACATAGTCAAGAAGAGAGAGGCACTCCTTCATATCTGCAAGTGTCTCCTTGTTTTTACACTTGGTCATATCGGCACATAAGGTCATTTTCTGATCTTTGACTCTTCGGAACAGATCCGTGAGGGCGGCGTTGTCAAAAAAAGGAGATACAAAAATACTGGCAAAACAGAAAAATTTACCTCCTTCCAAAGCACTGTCAGGAATGTCTTCCGGGTACAGATTCCGAAGGGTGCCCCGGGGTGAAGTGATGAAATGACGTTCTCCCTGACCGTCCACAAGAACAATATTCACACTTGTAGGGATATCACCGGAACGGCGGATGCAGCTCGTGTCAATGTGGGACATGGCGCATTCCGCCATGATCGTATCCCCGGCGGTGTCCCGGCCAAGCTTGCTGATCAGACGGACCGGATTGCCAAGAGAAGAGAGTGCCTTGGCCTCATTCATGGCATCGCCTCCGGTGCGCATCGTAATCCCCTTCGCCGGTATGGAACCGGTCCGAAAGACAGAAGGATCGACCGGACGGGCAAGGACATCCATGATAGCGGCTCCGACAATGATAAAGATAGGATGGTTCATATTGGCTCCTTTCTGCAGATGGGGACGTAACAAAGCTTAAAAGCAATGTCATTAAGTTTAGAAAATGAGTCCTCAAAAGAAAGACAGTGTTGGTATCCTAATCTACGCTGTCTTTCTTTTATGCAGACCGATAAAGCAGACCGCTGTCTGCTTCAAATTCCTGTTCCGTATTTTCCCCTTTTATGCTATCCTATAAGTGAAATAGATCACTGCTTTTGGGGAAGGTGTTCTGGGAAAACTTCTTTCCCTTCTTATTGGGACTTTATATTTAAGCAGTAATATTTCAACATCTGGCGGCGCTGTCCCATTTGGACAGCGCCATGATTTTAAGCAGATATCTACTGCTGTACTCAGGCTGATCTGATAATCATATTTCCAAGATGTTTTTTGGGGAAGCGAGATGTGAAACAGGATGCTTTTACAATAATTGAACATGATGACTTTTGCATACAGTTCCTGCAGGACATACTCTATTCTTTTTGAATGAAGCGCACTGGCCCCAAGATTATATTTTAGCTGGGAAAATGCTGTCTCTATCATCCAACGCATACGGTAGAGTTCCTGGAGCATTCCAACGGGCATTTCTTCTTTGGACAGATTCGTAAAAAGGATCTCGGAAAGATCTTCGTTTACTTTCAACTTTATCACTCGTAGTTTCATCGGATATTCCGTTTGCTCTTCCGTAAAAAAGTCAAACTTTGCACCGGATCGGATCCGTTTGTAGAGTTCCGGCTGTTCTTTGGTGCCACGGCAGTGTTTTTTACAGATGACGACAGGACATTCCACATCGAATTGTTCCTGATCGGGAATGGCTAAACTGGAAAGGATCCCCCTGTCTCCCTGCCGTCCCCGGATCACAAAATTCCATCCTTTTTCCAAGATATGTGCAAAGGTATTATAACTTTCATATCCCCGGTCGGCAGTAAGGATGACTTTGCTGGAAATTTCCGTTTGTGCCAGCATGGTAATAAGGGCGGAGTGTTCATCTTTTTCATGGACAGGCTGAAACAGGACCTGATCAAAAATACCGCTGTTTAGATGGTATAAAGCGTTTAGATGGATTGCGTTTTTCCCTTTTTGTGTGTTAGGGATCTTTCGATGGCAGAGAGGTTCTTTTTTATTTTCCGGGAAGGAGAGCTCTGAACCGTCAGCAGCAAGAAGATGATAGCCATGGAAGTTGGAATGTTTGGGGAGAGAGGCCGTAAAAACAGAAAAGAGGACTTTCATAGTATTGGGCTTGAGTTTGCCGCGCTGTTGCAGCATGGCGGAAGAGGTAGGAAGATCCGGGCGATAGGAGAAAAAGTCCAAAAGTTCCTTATCCAAAGACTTAGCGCCTAAAGAAAGAAGGAAACGTAAGGTATCAAAAAAGGAAATTTTTCTGGAACGGGAAAAATCTTTTCCGGGACGTTTTACATAAGAATCAGAGTTGCGGGACATTTTTTTCATCATATGCAATAATTTGTGTTTTGTAATAAGAGAATAATCAGCCATTTGAAACCTCCAAAAAAAAGAATATATTCAAATGGCTTCGCCTCAGATTTTGTATGATTTGTCAAGTGTTTTTTATAAAAAAGCATGGAATTTTTCGTTCCATGCTTTTTTGAATCCTAATTTCTAAACTTAATGACATTGAAGCTTAAAAGTGTTACGTCCCCATCTGCAATATACCCCGTGCAAAACTGCGAAACACCCTGTGCAAAATTGCTTAAAACACAAGATATTGTATGCTGTAGGCCGGCATTTCCAGTTTTCCGTCAAGGCTAAAAATTTTTTCATTTATCAGTTCACGGGCATTTCCCTGGAGATCGCCGTGGTATGCGGTGTAGTCAGTGTCGGAGGCGTTGATCGCCACCAACATGCGTTCTTTTTCGGATGCGCGCTCGAAAATGAGCTGATGGTTCGTAAGTACGACATTGCGGTAAGAACCGCTGCACAGTGCATCGCTTTGCTGGCGGATTCGGATTAACTTGTGGATGAGTTCTGTAAGTTCATTGGGGCTGGGTTGTTCGAAGCAGGGGCGAAGTGCATAATCGTTGTCGGGCGCTTTTTCACCTAATGTTCCCCATTCGCTTCCATAGTAAATGCAGGGAATGCCCGGCATTCCAAGAAGAATCCCGTAAGTCAGGGGAAGGTGGTTTTTGTTTGTGAGAATGCTTGCGATCCTGGTGACATCGTGATTATCTACGAAGGTCATCAGATGTTTTCCGCGGTACAGGCACCATTGTTCCGGGCCGTACTGACGCTGAAGTGAATGGGCAATCTCAAACATATTCATGGAATTAAAACTGGAATAAATTCCTTTATAACATTCGTAATTTGTACAGCTGTGGAGCATTTCATCGTTGACAATACGATTGTAGTCTCCGAAAAGAACTTCCCCGATCAGGACAAAGTCTTCTTTCAGTTCCTGGGTATAGGAACGCAGACGGCGCATAAAATCAGGATCCAGGCAGTAGGCCACATCCAGGCGCAGGCCGTCGATATCAAAAGTATCCACCCAGAATTTGACACATTCCAGAAGATAATCCGTCACAGCGGGATTTTGCAGGTTCAGCTTTACCAGTTCAAAATGGCCTTCCCATCCTTCATACCAGAAGCCGTCATTGTAGCAGCTGTTGCCGTCAAAATTGATGTGGAACCAGTCCTTGTATGGAGAATCCCATTTCTTCTCACAGACATCTTTAAAAGCCCAGAATCCTCTGCCGACATGGTTAAATACGCCATCCAACACAATTTTTACATTGTGATTGTGAAGATCCTGGCAGACGTCGGCAAAGTCTTCGTTTGTCCCCAGACGGCAGTCGATGGTTTTGAAATCGCGGGTATCATAACCATGATTGTCGGATTCAAAAATCGGGTTCAGTAAAATAGAATCTACACCGAGTTTTTCCAGATATTCACTCCACTCCATAATTTTACGTATACGCGGTACACATTCCCCGTCATTATGAACCGGAGCCCCGCAAAAGCCGATAGGATATATTTGATAAAAAATGCTATTGTAAGCCCACATAGTTTTAACCTCTCTTTGTCATTATTATTGATTATTATATTAGACTGGATCATTTACAGTCCTGACAGGAGCTGCTCCTGATCAGTACGTACGAAATTGTGTTTATATTTTACTACATTTAGAAGATTCTGTATACATTTTCCCACTGTCTGATATATCAACATAGTTTTTCCTGTGAGCGAGCAGATGACGGAACCATATAAATAAGATAATTCCTTTGAAAATACTGGAAATAGTAATACTCCACCAGATTCCATTCAGTCCAAGTGGCGTATGGATCAGGAGCATAGCAAACGGGATGCGCATACCTGTCAAAACGATGCTGGTTACAGAAGGGGGCAAAGTTCTGCCAAGCCCTGCAAATGCACCGGCGGTGGTGATCTCAACACTCATGAAGAGCTGGGACACGCCAAGTATCATGAGATAATCTACTCCCATGGGGAGAATGTCTGCTTCTGTAATAAAAAGGCGGAATACAGGGGCAGGGAGGAAAATTAGCAGTAGTGTACAGAAAAGTCCCCATACAAGAACAACTTTCATTGCGCTGTAATATCCTTTTGGGATCCGGCTGTATTTTCCGGCACCATGATTTTGAGCAAGAAAAGAGTTTACAGCAGCGGCAAATCCATCTGCAGTCATCCAGGAGATGGATTCAATCTGTGAACCAACTTTTTGCACTGCAACAGCGGCATCTCCATATCCTGCAACGAGCCGGGCAATGATCATGGAAATACCTGTAAAAATCATATTTTGTATGCAAGTTGGGAATCCGATTCTGACAATAGAAGAAAAATGACTTCTGTCCGGGATTCGAAATAGTTTTATATGGCAAAAAATAATGTTGTCTTTTTTGGCAAAGACAAAGAAGATAAGGGTTACTGTCGCCTGTGCCAGTACAGTTGCGATAGCCGCTCCGGCCACACCCATGACAGGAAATGGTCCAAGTCCGAAGATAAGTACCGGATCCAATATCATATTGATAAGAAGGCCGGTTAAAGTTGCCATAAAAGAGGAGCGGCTATTGCCGGCTGCAGTAAATATTCCGGTAAGTGTCTGGTTTAAAAAAGAAAAAATGACACATCCGCAGGTGATTTTCAGGTAAATGCGAGCGTCGGCGATGACCTGATGTCCGGTCAGGTTAAAAAATCCGATCAGCGGATTGGAAAACAAGATACAGACCAGTCCGAAAACGAGGCCGAAAATTATAGAAATATGAAGTGCGGCTGTTGCGTAGTTGGCTGCATCCTTGGGACGGCCAGCTCCCAGCACATGCCCCACATTTACCTGACCGCCCATTTTTGGCAGAGCAGCAAGACCATTGGAGAGCCACATGTACATTCCGGCAGCCCCCACTGACGCGACAGCATTGCTGCCGACTCTTCCAATCCAGAGCATATCCGTAAGGTTGTAGGCGGTTTGTATCAAAGAGGTGGCCATAATGGGAACGGCGAGCTGTGTCAGAGATTTCAGCACAGGGCCGTTTACGAGGTCAATATTTTTTCTCATAGATGATTCCTCCAGAGTGTTCTTTCATTAAAGGATGATAGCGTCGGTGTACAAGGGGCAACACGGTTGGTGAAGGGTAGATTTTGTCCCCTTGTACACCGACGCTAAAGTAAAAAAATCTAATGCCAACATATTATACTCTTTGCACAGGAGGGAAGGCAAGAATCAAATGAGCGAATTGAGGTTAAAGGAACATCCGCTGCACTGAAAGCAGAATATAAAGTAAACGATACAGAGCTCGCGGCTTCGGTTTTCCTGCCCTTTGTCAATCAAATATGGCAAGGCGATTATGATATAGAGCGGACTCAAATTGCATTATCTAAGACACTGAATATTACGGCGTATGATAATGAAATGCCTGTAGGGTGTCTGCGCATTCTTACAGACGGATATTTTTTTGGAACGATTACAGAATTACTTGTTCTTCCGGAATATCAAAGGCAAGGGGTAGGCAGTAAGCTTCTTGAACTTGCAAAGGAGAACACTCCTACTATGTTATATTTTGGCGCGCAGCCGGGAGTGGAAGGATTTTATGAAAAGAACGGATGTCAAAAAAGTCTGCAATCTTACACGATAGATAAAGCGAAATAACCGCGGTCAGTATAGCTGCATGAAAAAATAGGAAAGACCTTCTATCCCTTCCTATAAGGAAATGGAAGGGATAGAGGGCCTTTCTTATTTTTGTCTGCCTCTTGCAGGCGGATTTTTATTTTGCGCTAAGTGCAGCCATAGTAATGTAGTTATACGGCTGATTGAAATGAGGAAGGAAGAAAATGTCCAAAAGTTTCAGTTTATCAATAGTTACGCCCTCTTCGATTGCAAGGGAGAACATATGGATTCCCATGGAAATATCTTCTGTTGAAGCCATTTGTGCACCTACAATGCGGCGGGAATCTGATTCGTATACGATACGGATTTTAACTTTTGCGTTTTCCTTCATAAATCCCGGTCTTTGCAGGTCTTCATAGTCAGTATATTCCACACTCATATTGTTTTTCTGTGCAGCGGCAACGGACAATCCGGTGGAAACCATATTGTAGCCAAAGATGGAAATGCCGTTGGAACCCTGTACTCCAATAGCGTCAAGGGTGGTTCCGCCAATGTTGTGAGCGGCAATAATTCCTGTGCGGACTGCATTGGTGGCAAGTGCGATATAAGTCTCAGCCCGAAGCGCGTTGGAGTAGATTGTGGCGCAGTCGCCTACGGCGTATACATCCGGATCGCTTGTCTTTTGATGTTTATCTACTTTATATGCTCCGTTCCGGAAACACTCCAGATGATCTTTTCCAAGAGCGTTGTTTGGAAGAAAGCCAATTGCGTTGATGACAAGATCTGTCTTATATTCTCCTTTATCTGTCACAACTGCTTCTACATGTTCTGTGCCTTTGTAGGCAGTAGCGCGCTCGCCATAATGAAGCTCGATTCCATGTGCAGCGAGATTTTTGTCCATATCTTCTGCAAACCACGGATCATAATAGCTGGCAAGGGAAGTGGGAGCTACATCGAAAAGGCGGACATTTTTGCCCCGGCGTTTCGCTGCTTCAGCAATTTCCACACCGATGTATCCGGCTCCGATGACAGCCACATCTTTGACGTCTGGATCGCTGATCTGGCGGTCTACATTCTGGCCGTCCTGGAAAAGTTTCAGGAAACTGATCCCTTTTAAATCACTGCCGGGAAGTGTCGGCGCAATTGGAAGAGAACCTGTAGCAAGGATCAGCTTGTCATAATTCTCTTCAAAAGAAGAGCCATCTTTTGTTCTGCAGAAAACAATCTTCTTTTCAAAATCTACCTTTTCTACCGTTGTTTCCATGCGGATAACAGCGCCCTTTGCTTCGAAAGCACTTTTATCGGTATAGAAAAGATTTTCATAAGAATCAATCTGGCGTCCGACCCACAGTGCAGTTCCGCATCCAAGATAGCTTAAGTTAGTGTTCTGGTCAAGCATAACGACCTTCTGATCAGGATAGTTGTCCAAGAGAGTGTTGGCTGCAGCAATTCCAGCATGATTTGCTCCAATAATTACAGTTTTCATAGTTGTTCCTCCTTTGATAAATAGTTTTTGATAGGATTTTACTTTTTATAAATAAAACAGCCGTATATCCGTACTGTTTGTTTTTTGGATGATAAATCTTTCTGATGTCCGGAACACATACCTAAAAGGTAATAATAACTATTACTGTTATTTTTAAGACGATTATAGGCTAAAAGAAGAAAATTGTCAATCTATAAACAAAGATTAGTCCGGAAATATTTATTCCAGATTTTTGCCAAATAAAATAAGGTAAAAATACTGAAGAAATACCGCAAAAAATCCATAAAAACAGTTGACACGCGTGGAAGCGTATAATATAATAATGCAGTATGACAAAAGGAGAAACAGCAGGCACCAAAGCCCCGGAACCTGGCTGATTTCGATATAATATCTATAAGTAAACGCATAGAATGCAACGATTCATAGGAGGTAAACCAATGAAAACTTATATGGCTAGTCCAGACAAGATTGAAAGAAAATGGTATGTAGTTGACGCTGCAGGATATACATTAGGACGTTTAGCATCAGAAGTGGCTAAGGTTTTGAGAGGAAAGAACAAACCGGAATTTACACCGCATATTGACACAGGTGATTACGTGATCGTGATCAATGCAAAAGACGTAAAAGTAACCGGAAAGAAAATGCTTCAGAAAATTTACTACAATCACTCTGATTATGTAGGCGGAATGAAAGAAACTACACTGGCAGAGATGATGGATAAGAAACCGGAAAAAGTAATTGAGCTGGCTGTAAAAGGAATGCTTCCGAAGGGACCTTTAGGAAGAAGCATGATTAAGAAACTTCATGTATACGCTGGACCAGAGCATGCACATCAGGCTCAGAAACCAGAAGAACTGAAATTTTAATCAGAGGTCGAAAGGAGGATATTAAGAAATGGCTAACGGAAAATTCTACGGAACAGGAAGAAGAAAAAAATCAATCGCAAGAGTATATTTAGTACCTGGAACAGGAAAAATTACAATAAATAAAAGAGATATCGATGAGTATCTTGGACTGGAAACACTGAAAGTTATCGTTCGTCAGCCGCTTGTTGCGACAGAGACAGAAGGAAAATTTGATGTGATCGTTAACGTAAAAGGCGGCGGTTACACAGGACAGGCAGGAGCAATCCGCCACGGAATTTCCAGAGCTCTTCTTGAGGCAGATGCTGATTACAGACCGATCCTTAAGAAAGCAGGATACCTGACACGTGACCCACGTATGAAAGAGCGTAAGAAATACGGACTCAAAGCAGCTCGTAGAGCTCCGCAGTTCTCCAAACGTTAATTCCGACTGGAGAAACGGTCATCTAAAGAGAATATTGCAAAGCAAACAACCCTCGGAAACTATATGCTTCCGGGGGTTGCTTTTTGCCTGGAGCTGTCTGATAAAAGATCGGATCCTGTAAATTATCTCCTATTCTTCATCTCGATCATATCTCCGAAAACCGGTGTAGGCATTCCGAAGCCTCCTGATACTTCCAGGATCTGACCTGTTGTGTAGGAAGACTCATCGCTTGCAAAATACAATACAGCCTGCGCAATGTTTTCCGGAGTTCCCATCCGTTTGATCGGCGTGTGCTTCAGGAAGAAATCCTGGAAATCCTGGGTCAGGTTCTGCATAACGGCATCAGTTGCAGTCATGCCCGGGAGTACGGCATTGCAGCGGATGTTATCTCTGGCAGCCTGGGTGGCGATCAGTTTAGTGAGATAGTTGATGGCAGCTTTGCTGGTACCATAACCGATCTGTGAAATGTCCGGTACAGAACCGCCGATAGAAGAAATATTGATAATGCTTCCGCCGCCATTTTTTGTCATATGTGAAATAGCAGCCTGGGAAGCAAGGAATACGCTTCCGATGTTTGCATTCAGGGTTCTTAGAAATTCATCATATTCCGTGGATTTAATATCCAGATCTTTCCTTGGATCAGAAGTACCGAAGTTATTGACAAGGATATCGATTCGTCCTTCCTTTTCAACAGTCTCTTCGATCATGCTTTTATAAGTCTCCTGCTTATAGGCATCATTATATACATAGGAAACAGAACATCCTTCTTTCGTCAGGCGGTCGATCATAGCCTGAGCACGTTCGGGATTGCGGGCAGCCAGATAAACTTTGGCTCCTTCCTGTGCGAATGTTTCTGCAATAGCAGCTCCGATTCCTCTGGTAGATGCTGTTACAACAGCCACTTTGTCTTTTAGTCTCATAAGTAATTCTCCTTTCCGGTGTTTTCTGTTATTTTATATTATAGTCCGGTAAAAAACGTATTAACAGTGATTTGGTCACATTTATATTTGTTTCTTTCGGAAATTATGGTACAATTTGCTTACACAAAATTGTATACAAAAAGTAGTTGACATGGTAGAAAGGCGGGGGAGGATATGGATTACGAATTGCTGCGGAATTTGCCCAAGCTGGAGCTTCATTGTCATTTAGATGGCTCCTTGTCTTTAGAATTTTTAAAAGAAAGGCTAAGACAGGATATTTCTTTGTCGCAGATCCAGGCTGGATGGGAGTGTAAAAATCTGGCGGAATATTTGCAGAAATTTGATCTGCCACTTTTGGCGCTGCAGAATGAGGAAGGCTTAAAGGGAGCCGGCTATGACTTGATCCGTTCGGTGTCAAAGGAAAATGTGAAGTATATAGAGGTTCGGTTTGCCCCTTTGCTTTCTGTACACGAAAATCTGGGGACAAAACAGGTGATAGAGAGCGTTCTGCAGGGACTGGAGCAGGGGAAAAAAGAATTTCAAGTAGAGTACAATGTGATCGTCTGTGCCATGAGGCATCACAGCCTGGAGGATAATCTGCACATGATCCGGCATGCGAGAGAATTTCTTGGAGAAGGCGTGTGCGCCGCCGACCTGGCAGGAGATGAGGCAGCCTATCCGATGGAGGGATTCCTGGAACTCTTTGGGGAAGTGAAGAAAATGGATATGCCATTTACGATCCATGCCGGGGAATGCGGAAGTGCGAAGAATATCAAAGAGGCTGTAGAGGTGGGAGCTTCGAGGATCGGACACGGGATTGCTATGAGGGAAGATCCGGAAGCCCGCTGCCTTTGCAGGGAAAGACAGATTGGGATCGAAATGTGCCCGGTCAGCAATCTGCAGACGAAAGCGGTGCCGGACCGCCGGGAGTATCCCATGAATCTGTTTTTAGGAGAAGGGCTTTTGGTAACGGTGAATACAGATAACCGGACCGTGAGCGGAACAACGGTTACGGATGAGCTAAAGTTTATTCAGAAAAATTATGGAATAAAAGACGAAGAAATTTTTAGGATGATGAGAAATGCAGTGGAAGTATCTTTTGCTGATGAAGCAGTGAAAAACCGTCTGCTTCGTCTATATGAAATATAAGGTTATTGTCCAGTGATGGAAAAAGGAGGAAAGAAATATGCGTCCATATGAAAGATTGCTGAAATGCCGGGAGGAAATACGAAAAAGGACAGACTTCAGGCCCCAGGTGGGAATTGTGCTTGGATCCGGGCTTGGGGGATATGCCGATAATATGGAAATATCCTGTGAAATTCCATACCGTGAAATTCCGGGATTTCCTGTGTCCACTGTACAGGGTCACGACGGGAAGTTTTTGTTTGGCTACGTAAAAAACACTCCCGTTATTTTGATGAAAGGAAGAGTGCATTACTATGAGGGATATCCCATGGAAGATGTGGTGCTCCCGGTGCGTCTGATGGGACTTTTGGGAGCAGATACGGTTATCCTTACCAATGCGGCAGGTGGGATCAACAGGACGTTCCAGGCGGGGGATCTGATGCTGATCACGGATCATATTTCTATAGCGGTTCCGAATCCCCTCAGAGGAGAAAATATAGATGAGCTGGGAACTCGTTTTCCGGATATGAGCCATGTCTATGATCCAGGGCTTCAGGAGGCGGCGAAAGAAGCGGCGGCGCGCCAGGGTATTTCCCTTAGAGAAGGGATTTATGTGCAGTGCAGCGGTCCCAGTTATGAGACGCCGGCGGAAATAAGGATGCTGGGTGCGCTGGGTGCAGATGCGGTAGGCATGAGTACTGTCTGTGAGGCGATTGCCGCCCGTCATATGGGAATGAAAGTATGCGGGATTTCCTGTATTACGAATATGGCCGCCGGAATTTTGGATCAGCCTCTGGATCACCGGGAGGTGCAAAAGAGCGCGGATCAGGCAAAAGAAAAATTTGAGAATCTGATTACCGGACTGGTGGGAAAATAACTGATTCATGAAAGAACCATTGACGAAAAAATGAGAACGAAGTAAGATAATCTGTGGTAAAAAAGTTGTATGGGGGGATTCTCTTGAAAAACAAAAGATATGAGATCGATATGTGCAATGGTTCGATCATGGATAAACTGATTTCCTTTTCTCTGCCGCTTATGCTGACCAGTATTCTCCAGCTTATGTTCAATGCAGTGGATATTATTGTCGTAGGGAGGTTTGACAGCAGTTCGGCTCTGGCGGCAGTAGGGTCTACAACATCTTTGATCCATATTTTTACCAATCTGTTTGTTGGGATTTCCCTGGGAGCCAATGTGCTGGCTGCCAGACATTATGCAGCAGGGCGGGACAAGGAAATGTCAGAGACAGTACATACGGCAATTACATTTGCCCTGATTTCCGGAATTGTGATGGCCTTTGTCGGCATGTATGCCGCATATCCCGTGTTACAGCTGATGGGGACCCCGTCGGATGTGATCGGGCAGTCTGTGCGCTATATGAGGATCTACTTTATGGGGATGCCTTTTTTCATGCTTTACAATTATGGATCTGCAATTCTGCGTGCAGTGGGTGATACAAAACGACCACTGCTCTTTCTGAGCCTGGCCGGGATGGCAAATGTGGCGCTGGATCTTTTGCTGGTTATTGTCATACCGCTCGGAGTGGCCGGCGTGGCTGTCGGTACAGTGGCATCACAGTGTGTTTCTTCTATTCTTGTGGTGCGCTGTTTGTGTAAAACAGAAGGCAGTTATCAGCTTAAGTTTTCACAGCTTAAAATCAAAACGGTTCATCTGAAACAGATTTTTCAGGTGGGGATTCCGGCAGGAATCCAGAGTGTGGTGATCAATTTTTCCAATGCACTTCTGCAGTCGTCAGTTAATTCTTTTGGCTCCATAGCCATGGCCGGATATGCGGCGGCCAACAATATCCTTGGATTTTTATATGTGGCTATCAATGCAGTAACACAGGCATGCATGAGCTTTACAAGCCAGAATTACAGTGTGGGGAAGCACAAACGTATGGACAGAGTACTGATGAACTGTATGATATTATCAGTAGGGACAGGAGCTGTTCTGGGAGTTGGGAGCTATGTGTTCGGAGGAACGATCCTGCAGATATATACGACGGAGGAAGACGTAATACGCTGTGGGCTGGAAATCCTGTCTATTACGACAGTTCCTTATTTCCTGTGCGGCATTATGGATCTGATACCGGGCGCACTGCGGGGAATGGGACATTCGGCAGTTCCCATGGTCCTGTCGGTGATAGGAACAGTAGGAACAAGGATTGTCTGGATTTACGCGTTGTTTCCGAATCACAGGTCGCTTTATTTTCTGTTCATTTCTTATCCGGCTTCCTGGATCATTACGATCCTTATGCAGGCGGTATGTTTCTATTTCGTGCGGAAGAAATGTATATGGCATATACTGCAGGCAACATAAAGTTTGCCCCTCAAAGAACACAGGACAGACAATGCTTTATCGACTTATCCCCCTTTTTGTGCTATGATAATACAGTCATTATTACAGCGCAAAAAGGGGTTTTTTCATGGAAAATACATCCAAAAATAGAGAGAAAAACGCATCCCAAAAACAGGCGGAGCACATCTGTGTCGGTATTCTGGCTCATGTAGATGCAAACAGAGAGTTCTAACAGAAAGATGGACGACTTATTATTGATAATAGTTATGTGGTGGATGTTAGATTAATCTCTAACATCCTCAATTATATATATATCAAAGATATTAAGTGTGATAAAATAATAAAAATTGAACAAATATAAAATAGAGTACTAGTATTGGAATGATTGAGGAGAAGATAAAATGCCGGTATTTAACGAAGATACGAGAGTAAAAATTCCTGCCACAATTCAATATTTAAGATTAGGTTATCATTATCAGTCTTTAAAAGAGGATGATATTGATATTGATTTTAACACAAAAATTTTCGTAAACAGATTTAAGCCTGCTTTGGAGAAGATTAATGGCAGAAAATTTACTTATGATGAGATTAAGGAGATTCTTGTAAATATTCACAATCTGATTAAAAATAATGATTTGGGTAAGGAATTTTATAAATGGATTATCGACCCATTGGACAGAGTGAAACTTATCGATTTTTCAAATGTAGATAATAACGATTTTGCTGTTGTGGATGAGTTGCCTTTCAGTGTAGTTGAGGGAACCGAAGAAGGTTCATTTAGGCCAGATATTACTGTGTTAATCAACGGAATGCCATTGGCTTTTCTAGAAGTAAAGAAACCGAATAATGAAGGTGGTATACAGGCTGAGTTTGACAGAATGATTAATAAACGCCTGAAGAATCCAGATTACAAGAAGTTTTTTAATTTGATTCAGCTGGTCTCTTTTTCCAATAATATGGAATATGAGGAAGATGACGACGCAGAGGATGTTAAGGCTGGGTCATTTTATACAACACCAAACGGAAATAATACAAACTTTTCATTTTTTAGAGAAGATGACGAGCTGTATCATACAAATTACCAATATCAAGAAGTGACAGATGATACTGTTAAATTTGTGATGAAAGATTGTAGCTACAATCCTGCTGAAACAGATACGGTAGAATTTCAAGAAAATCTGAAGCTAATGACTCCGTGTAACAGATTTATTACCTCTGTATTTGATAAAGAACGATTTCTGTACTTTGTGCAATATGGAATTATGTACATAAATGAAAAAGTTCCGCAAAAACATATTATGCGGTATCCGCAGTTCTTTGCTACAAGAAAAATAATAGAACGGCTGGAATCCGGCGGAAAAGGCGGGATTATTTGGCATACACAGGGATCCGGAAAAACTGCGCTTGCAGCGTTTTCTAACCGTGTGGTTCGTGATTACTATGCAGAAAAGAAGGTGAGTACAAGATTTTTCTTTGTGGTCGACCGTTTGGATCTGTTGACGCAGGCAAGTGTAGAATTTACAAACAGAGGATTAAAGGTAGTAAACTGCGAGGACAAGGCAGGATTTACAAAGGAATTGAACAAATCCCTATCTACAAATGTAGGAACAAAATCCATAGGAGAAATCTGCGTCGTAAACATTCAGAAATTTGAAGGGAAGATGCCGGAAGCCAAGAATGAATATAAGGCGAAAGTCCAGAGAGTTTTCTTTATCGATGAAGCGCACAGAAGCTATTCGACTACAGGAGAATTCTTTAAGAATCTAATGACGTGTGATTTGGAGGGTGTGTATATTGCTCTTACAGGCACGCCATTGTTGTCAAAAAAAGAACGGTCTAATTTGAAATTCGGAGACTATATCCATAAATACTTTTATGATAAGTCTATTGCCGATGGCTACACACTTAGAATTAAAAAAGAAAATATAGATACTGTTGCAAAATCAGAAATTAAAAAGAATCTAGAAATAGAAGATAACGGACTAGAAGACAAAGACGTATATGAATCGGATGCGTATGTGGATGCTCTCGGGAGATTCATCGAAAAAGATTTTGTGAATTTTCGCCTTCAGAATTCAGACCCGACTATTGGCGGAATGATCGTCTGCCGGACCAATCCTCAGGCAAAAAAAGTACACGAATGGTTTCAAGCAAATTCAAAACTTGTTACGGGACTTGTTATTACTGATACGAACGATCCGAAGCAGAAACAGATCAATAAGAATAATCAGCTTGATTTCAGAGAGACATTTACTCCGGATATGTTGATTGTAAATCTGATGCTGACGACAGGATATGATGTAAAGCGTCTCAAGAAAATGTATCTTTTGAGAGGTCCTCATGCCCAGTCGCTTCTTCAGACAATCTCCAGAGTAAACAGACCTTATAAATCACAAAATGGGAAAGTGTATAAATATGGGTATATCGTAGACTTTGTGGATATTGAGCAGGAATATGATAAGACGATAGAAGCGTACATTAAAGAACTAGAAGCGGACCTGAATGATAATGGAGAAAATGAAGGCTCCTTAAACGGACTTGTTATAGACAAAGAAGATATCAACAGAAAATATCATAAGTATATGAATGATCTGGAAGATATTATTTCAACGGATAATCTGGAAAGATTTTCTAAACAGCTTACTTATTATAACAAAGAAACGCTGCTCAAAATAAGACGCCTTTTAAATGGTATTAAAGAGTGCCATACAGAATTTATTCTTTCCAGAGCTATGGATTATGCCACGAATATTGATTCGCAGAAGGTCAAGAAACTTTTGAAAGCAACACAGGAGAGAATCGATTTTATAAATCTGTCCACAAACACGGTTAGTATGATGGACGTGATTTCTAATGACGAAGTTGTAGAAATCTTATATGAGTTTATTAAAGTTAAAGTTATTATCATGGACTTGGGGCAGATAACGCAGGATAATCCGAAATTTAAGCGCTTTTCAGATGTGGTCAGAAGTATACAGAACGAGATTAAGAAGAACAAAAATAAAGGCGATATCAAGATACGGAAACTTGATGAGCTGCTGCAGAAGATTTTTAATGATCTTTCCATATCAGATCTGAATGATTTGGATTCCATCACAGATGAGCTGCTGGAGGCATTGGAGCGGGCAAGAAATATCAATTATGAAAATGAACGATTGTCAAAAATTTATGGTGGAAATTATGCATTTGTAAAAACATATCAGGATGCTATAGAGACATATCCTGCTGATAAGTCGGAAATTGAAAGGACATTGGTTCTCGTATACAATGCCATAGAAGATGTGATTGATAAAGAAGTCATTATTGTACAGGGACGAAAGAATTTCGCTGATTCTGTGAAAACAAAAGTGACTAAGACTCTGCTTAAAGAAAAATTATATGGCAAGATAAAAGGATTTTATACACAACTGTTGAATGACTTATATACAAATATTCAACTGTTTAAATGACAAAGGAGACGAAATAATGCCGGATATATTTACGTTGGAAACAAAGATAAAACAGATGATTGATGAATTGAAAGGACTCTGCCAGACGAATGGTCTCTCTAATCAGGCAAGTGAAGAGGTAGTTATTACATCTGTGTTTCTTTATAAATTCTTGAACGATAAATTCATGGCAAATCTGAAAGATTTTGCTAATGAAATAGGGCTTAGTAGTGAAGAAGTCCTTAATGATAAGGAAGATGAGTTATCAGGTTTTTATGATTCCTATCCCCGGGATGTGGCGTTTAGGTATGAAGATACAATTGAGTGTTTAATTAATGAGGTAGGGAATGATGATTTTTATCGCCTTTTTGATGATGCTTTGGAACGCATATCTAATTATCCACGGAACGAAGAGTTTAGTATTGATACAGCGGATGGCGGAAGAAAGCCATTGTTTACAAGGATTACAGAAAATGTAGAGGTATCCAAGCGGAATAATTTTGCTAAGAATATATTTGGGATTATAAGTCAGGACAAGTTTGATTTTGGCGAAGCCTTTAAGAATAATTTTGATTTTTACAGTGCAATCTTTGAATATCTGATCAAAGACTATAATGTTGCCAGCGGGGTCTATGCAGAATATTTTACTCCACAGGCGATTTCCAGTATCATTGCGAAAATACTGGTGAATATGACTCCGGTAGAGGATAAGATTTATGAAATATATGATCCGTCAGCAGGATCGGGCTCTTTAGTTCTTCATCTTGCAAATGAATTGGGAGAGGGGGTTTTTGGCGACAGGGCGCAGGTATATACGCAGGATATCTCAGGAAAGTCTTCACGTTTCCTTAGGATCAATATGCTGCTGAACGGACTGACAAATTCTTTGGACAATATTATTGAAGGCGATACATTGGACGCTCCGGCGCATTATAATATCCCTCATGATCCAGGATCTGGAGTAAAGAAATTTGATTATATTACTTCTAATCCACCGTTTAAAATGGATTTTTCTGCTACACGGGATATGATAGAACAGAAGTGGTCGGATACTGACAGATTTTTCGCAGGTGTGCCGAAAATTCCAAATAAAAAGAAAGAGTCAATGGCAATCTATCTCTGTTTTATCCAGCATATTCTCTGGAGTTTAAAAGATGACGGGAAGGCAGCGATTGTAGTTCCAACTGGATTTATTACGGCACAGTCAGGAATTGAAAAGAAAGTGCGCCAGAAGATAGTAGACGAGCATTGGCTGAAAGGCGTGATTTCGATGCCATCCAATATTTTTGCAAATACAGGAACGAATGTCTCGGTGCTTTTTATAGATAAGTCTAATCAAGACGGAAAGATTATGCTTGTGGATGCTTCTAAGCTTGGTGAAAAAAGAAAAGAGGGAAAGAACCAAAGAACAGTTTTAAGTGAAAAGGAAGTTGAAAAAATAGAGAATACCTTTATTAATCAGGAAGTTGTAGAAGATTTCAGTGTGCAGGTGTCTTATGAAGAGATTCAGGAGAGGAATTATTCCTTATCGGCAGGGCAGTATTTTGAAGTCAAGATCGAGTATGTGGAGCTGAGTCCGGAAGAATTTAATCAGAGGATGGCGGCGTATTCTTTCCGGCTGGAGAAGTATTTTGCAGAGGGGAAAAGGCTGGAAGAAGAAATCGAGGAACGGCTAGGAGAGCTAAAATATGATAGAACTTAAAGAATGTGTTGAAATTTTAGATTCAAAAAGAATTCCGCTATCCGCCTTGGAAAGAAAGCGATTAAAGAAAATATATCCATATTATGGAGCACAAGGTATTATAGATTATGTAGAAAACTATATTTTTGACGGTGAATATATCCTAATTGCGGAGGACGGAAATAATTTAAAATCTTTGCAGCAAAATATTGCAACATGGGTAGAAGGAAAGTTCTGGGTTAATAATCATGCACACATTTTAGGTGAGAAAAAAGGGTACAATTTGCGATACATATATTATTTGCTGAGTATCTTAGATTTGCGGGGATATATTACCGGATCAGCACAACCTAAATTGAACCAAGAAAATTTGGCAAGTATACAACTTCAACTTCCAAATATCAATAGACAAAATAAAGTTGCACAAATACTCTCTTGTATTGATAATAAAATTGCAATTAACAATAAAATAAATTCTGAGCTTGAAACAATGGGAAAAGTAATTTACGATTACTGGTTTTTGCAATTTGAATTTCCTAATGAAAAAGGAAAACCTTATAAATCATCGGGCGGTAAGATGATATGGAACGAAAAGATGAAAAGAGAAATTCCAGAAGGGTGGAAAGCTATTAAACTACAAGATGTTTTTTCGTTTGTGAAGGGGAAAACACCAAGCATAACGTTTGATAATAGTATGGAAGGGGCATATCCCTATATAACTATCGATGTCGCCAATGGTGGGAAAAGCCAATATTGCTTTTTAGATGATATGCCTGTTTGTAATGGAGAAGTAATAATGGTTATGGATGGAGCGGCAAGTGGAGATATTTATATTGGTAATAGAGGAGTATTGGGATCTACGTTTGCTATGTTGAAGAAAAAAAGTGAAGATATTTCTGACGCTTTAATATATGTTATTCTTAGTAGCCGGAAAAACGTATATAAGAAAGTGAATACGGGGTCAACAGTACCACACGCAAATAAAAAATTTATCGAAAACATGAGAGTTCCTGTTGCAGATAATATGAGCAGTTTTTCTAGAGTTTTTGATGAAATATATAAAAAAATTGAATTAACTAAAAGAGAAAATCAGGAATTAATATCTCTCCGAGAGTTTTTACTTCCACTGTTAATGAACGGACAAGTTAGTTTTAAGGAATAACTTAGGAGGAAGATTTATGGCATATGAAAAAGGCGGAAGGGCAGATAAATATGGAAATCGCTTTGAGTATAATTGGATTATCTATAATCTGCTAGATGTAGTGAAGGAAAAAATTTCATATGTTATGATCGAAGCTATAGGTGAAGATGAAAAAGGTGTAGACCTTTGGATTGGAAATGTAGACGGTACACGTGAAGGGCAGCAGTGTAAAGGGCGATATGGAGATGAAGATCAATGGACATATGGTATGGTCAATGCAAAAGGAATATTTGCAAATTGGAAGAAACAGTTAGAACTTTCCCCACAGAATCATATTGCATTAGTTTCTCCATTGTCATTTACCGTATTTGAAGATCTGTTACAGAAAGCAAAGGATACTGACAATTCTAAGCCAAAAGATTTTTATGAATATCAGATTAAACAAGCAGGAAAAAATACAAAAGATTTTTTTGATAAGTATTGTAAAGTGATGGGACTGGATGAAAAAAAGGATGAAGATATACAACTTGCGATAAATTACCTGTCCCGAAGCCATTACCGTCAGATCCCTGATGCTCAGTTAAAAGAAATGATTCTCGATAAGATAAGCATGAGATATGTTGGAAATCCTGAAGATATCTATGCTAAATTTTTGAGATTTATATTGACAGAGGATACCTATGGGCAGCGAATAGACGCGTTGCGAATCAAGAAATTTTGCGATGATACCGGTATTATTTACAGAGATTTGTCAAGAGATGATACTATCCTGCCGCGTATTGACAAGTTAAATAAAGAATATTGTAATACCTTTTTCGGCTTTTCAAAGGGACTTCTGCCCCGCAGTCAGGCAGAATATTGCCAAAAGGCGATATTAGAGGGCAAGTCAGTCGTATTACATGGGAAAGCAGGAGAAGGTAAAAGCGGATGTGTGCAAAATCTTATTTATATCCTTGAGGACTTAAGTATACCATATCTGGCGATAAAACTTGATCATAGAGTGCCGGAGGGGACTTCGAGCAATTGGGGAAAGAAAATAGGATTACCGGATTCGATTTCGTATTGTCTGGATGCAGTCGCGAAAGATAGAAGCGGTGTACTTATATTAGATCAGTTGGATGCACTGAGATGGACACAGTCACATTCTGGCGAAGCTCTATCAGTGTGCATGGAAATTATCCATGAAGTGGCAAACATTAATCTGGAACGTGAAAAGAAAATTTCTGTTGTTATGGTTTGCCGGACATATGATCTTGAAAATGATCGAAATATTAACGGGTTATTTATGCATGAGGAAGGGAGTGTTTCTTTAGAATGGGAAAAGATTGCTGTAGGTAAACTGAGTGCTGATGAAGTAAAAAAGATTGTAGGAAATACATATAATCTTCTGCATGCAAAATTGAAAAGTTTGCTGCAGACAGCGAGCAATCTTTATATATGGGAACAATTAGATAAATCGAAAAACTATTCTGAGATCCAGACGACACAGCAGTTGATTCAAAGATGGTGGGAGGAACTGCACAGTAAAGCGGAAAAGGCTGGGATTCAAGAAGAAAAGCTAAATGAAGTAAAAGATAGATTTGCAAATATTTGTGATAAATATGGAAAAATAACAGTTCCACGAGCATTGTTGAATGTGTCGAGTGATTCTTGTGACTTCCTGCAGACGAATAGATTTTTTGTCGTGAACGATAATGTGGTTTCATTGGCTCATCAATCAATTTTAGATTATTTTCTGGTACAGAATATGCTGGAAAAAGTCTGTAAAGATTGTAGTATTGAAGAAATTATCGGGGGAAAAGAAAAACAGACACCCGGACGCAGATATCAGGTTCAGATGCTTTTTCAGCAGTTACAGGAAATATGGGCTGAAAAATTTCTTGGCATGGGAGAAATGCTGCTAAATTCAGAGAGTATCAGATTCAATTTAAAATATGTGTTTATAGAAATATTATCCCAGATAGAACAGCCTGATCAGGATATATTTTTGCTTGTAAAAAAATACATACAAAATCCAGAGTGGCAGATTCATTTTCTTGATGGAGTCGTATTGGGCAAGAAACAATATTTGATATTTTTAAGAGATGTAGGTGTCTTAGATACATGGATGGAAAGCGAGGAATTGCAAGATCAGGTGATTCGATTGTATGCCAGCATTTCACCTGATTTTGATAATGCTGATATAGGATTTATAGAAAAATACGCCTTGAAAGAGAAGGAAAATATAAAATGGGGAAACTGTTTTTTAAGAAATATAGACGAAGACAGCGATGAGCTGTTTGAATTACGTTTAAAGGTGTATGATAAATATCCTGATTTATTAGAGTACAACGTAGATATTATATCGATGCTTAAAGTATGTCAGATACGCACGGTGCGTATTCTGGCACTTATGTTAGAAAAACAGAAAAAAAGAAATGGGGAAACGCTTTATCGGTATGAGGAAAAACTAGTTTCAGAAGATGTAGAATTATTTAATTCATCATACAGGGAGGTTGTCTCGATATTGTTGCCCCATGTTCCGTTAAATGGATCTGATTTAACGAAGATATATGCTTGGTCTGCACGATATATGAGTAAATATGCACTTGAGAGAACATGTATAGAAATTTTGAAAAAAGCGAATCGAAAATATGCGCAAAACCAACCTGAGGAATTTATGGAAATTCTTAAAACATATATGGGAACAGGCATGCATTTGCATAATGAAATTGTTTTAGATGCACTGAAATATTTGCCAAACCAGTATGCGGATTATATAGCGGACTACCTATGCACTGGACTCGAACGAACGATGATAGAAGACACAAGTGGAAATAAAGATGCCCTTTTGTTAAGTAAGGGATTGGTAGGGGACATTACAGCAAGATGCAGTGAAGAGAGTTATAAAAAAATAGAATATGGAATTATTCATTTCATTCCTGCAAATGCAAAAAGAACCCTTAAAGGACGTATTGAATTTAATAGGGAAAAACAAAAAAACGGTGGAATTGTTACTTGGCGGTTTTGGGGATTCTTTCAGAAAGAGATGCTGGGGATTTTACCCGGGTATAGAATAAGTGGAGAGGCACGCAATTTGTTAAGTGTTTTACAACGTTCAATCCCCGGGGAATATTCCCCTTATCATTATAATGATGGCCACGGTGGCAGCGTGTGGTCACCCGTTGCCCGTAAAAAATTATTTTTTCGAAATTGGAAAGGAATAATAACAAACAAGAAAATCCCGAAGGAAAGAACGAATCATTGGAAAGAAGTGAAAGGTGGTTTTATAGAAAGTACAGTATTTGAATTTGCATCCGATTTTAGAGGAAGGGTTTCAGAGGATCCAACAGAGTTCTTGCAGAATATGCTTGATTTTGACGGTGAGGTTGTTGAAGAGTATGTGAATGCTTTGTTTGATGGCATTGCTTATAGCGAACATCTGGATGAGATTGATATTACGCTTCTTGAGAAAATGTTTGAAAAATATGAATATGATTATGAAAAAGAGAGAGCGCAGATAATTTGCCGTATCATTGAAAAGCGGAAAGATGTATCATGGTCAGATGCTGTAATAGAAATGCTAATTGATATAGCCGGAAACCATAAGAATCCTAAACCGGGAGAAAGTTGTATTGCATCCAATGATACGAAAACAAAGAATTCTGTAGAGACTTTAGAAACAGACGCGATTAATTGTACACGAGGCGTTGCGGCAAGCGCGATTGGTCATCTGCTGTGGGAGCGAAAAGAATTATTTGAAAAATTCAAGCCAACGATTATAAAATTAATGCAGGATGAGAATACAGCGGTTCGTTTTGCCAGCCTTGATGCACTATGGCCAATCTATAATGTTGATAAAGCTTGGACAGTATCTAATGTTTTATCTGTCTTTAAGAGTGATAACAGAACAATCGGATGTCGAGGAAGTAAGTGCCTATTTGTATGTGAGTATGAAAGGCATAAAAGGAAAATGAAAAGGCTTTTGAAAAAGGCATTTTTTTCAAGTGATAAAAGACTGATACAGATTTCTGGATATGCTATAGCAGAAATATATTTACGATATGATGCTTTTGAAAATATACTAAATCAAATCGCCAGTCTGAATAAAGAGCAGGCAGATGCATTATTGGAAATGTTTATTGTATATCTGGGACTTGAAGAATACAATTCCAAAGTAAAAGCTATTTTATACAAGGTTATTGAGCTAGGGATTAGTATGGAACTGGATCACACATGGGCGCGCATTTTCTATGATGAAAGAATTGAATTGAAAAGAGATAAGGAATTCTTGAAGAAATTAATGTCGTCCGATGTAGGCGGTAAATTACTGTATGTATTTATGGATTATTTTAAAAAGGGACAAAAATTATATGATTATGCAGAAATAATAATAGATACAGGAAAAAGTATGTTCCAAGACCAGAAAAAAGTTTTGGATGCAGATTATCTTATCGAATATAATTTGTCTAAGTTGATGATTGCTCTTTATGATGAAGTCTGTAATACTGACATTGAAAAAAAAAAGAGTATGAGGCACAATGTCTGGATATATGGGATTTGATGTTTGAAAACAGGCTTGGCATTACCCGTGATTTAACAGAAAAACTGACAGAAATGTAATTTGATAAATGTATGTGAAGAGAGGTGAAATCTGTGAATTTTGATATGTCTCAATTTGATTCCTACCGTGAAGATAACCGACGAGAGGTTAAAAGGGCGAAAGGCGGACTTCCGGTTTCATTGTGGGAAACGTATTCTGCATTTGCTAACTGTTATGGCGGAGTTATTATCCTGGGGGTAAAAGAGAATGAAGATGGAAGCTGGCATATGACCGGATTAGATAATGCGGCTAAGCTGCGAAAAGACTTCTGGGATATGATTAATAATAAAAATAAGGTTTCGGTAAACTTGCTGACGGATAATGATGTGGAGATATATGAAGAAAACAATAATGCTATCATGGTTATTCGTGTCCCTAAGGCAAGGAGGGAACAGAAGCCGGTATATATTAACGACGACATGTTTAATGGTACTTTTCGCAGAAATTGGGAGGGAGACTATCATTGTGATCACAGTGAGGTGCTTGCAATGCTTCGAGATCAGCCAGAAGAAACCGCTGATATGAAAATTTTGCAGGATATGTCTCTTGAAGTGCTTAATTCAGAAACTGTACGTGCTTATCGTAATCGGCATATGGCTTATAGAACGGAACATGTATGGGAGAGGCTAAACGATGAAGAATATTTGGAGAGAATAGGCGCTGCAAAGTTGTCTGCTAGGGATCACATGTTGCATCCTACTGTTGCAGGATTGCTGATGTTTGGAGAGGAATATAGGATTTTGTATGAATTTCCGGAATATTTCCTGGATTATCGGGAAATTCTTGATCCTAGTATCCGGTGGACGGACAGATTGCAATCTAGTTCCGGTGACTGGACAGGGAATTTATTCGATTTCTTTTTTCGAGTTTATGGGAAAGTTGTGAAAGATTTGAAAATTCCTTTTAAACTGGAAGGGATAACCAGAGTAGATGATACGCCTGTGCATAAAGCGTTGAGAGAAGCCTTGGCGAATTGTTTGGTAAATACAGATTTTTACGTTCCAAGAGGAATTGTGATTCGGAAAGATGAAAAGACTATCGTAATGGAAAATCCGGGAAGTATCAGAACTGGAAAAGAGCAGATGCTGAAAGGAGGTATATCGGATCCCAGGAATAAAGCTTTGATGAAGATGTTTAATTTGATTGGGATTGGAGAAAGAGCAGGAAGCGGTGTGCCGGATATATATAGTGTCTGGGAGCGGCAGGGGTGGGAGCAGCCGGAGGTCATAGAAGAATATGGACCAGACAGAACCATTTTAAAATTATCATTTGTAAAAAAAGTGGCGATAAAAAATGGCGATAAAAAAGTGGCGATAAAAAGCGGTGATAAAAAGAAAGTGACAAAAAAGACAGAACGACAGATGGAGACTGTTTTGGAATACATGCTTCCGGACAAAGAATATAAAACAAGTGAGATAGCAGAAGTCATCGGAGTGAAAGAGTCAAGAGCCAGAGTTTTGGTAAATGAACTTGTAAAGCGAAATAAGATAAAAGCGATCGGAAAGAACAAAGGGCGCAGATACAAAATCAAATAGATAAAGCTTTCCGCTCCTTAAACGATACAGGACAGACAATGCTTTATCGACTTATCCCCCTTTTTGTGCTATGATAATACAGTCATTATTACAGCGCAAAAAGGGGTTTTTTCATGGAAAATACATCCAAAAATAGAGAGAAAAACGCGCCCGGAAAACGGGCGGAGCACATCTGTGTCGGTATTCTGGCCCATGTAGATGCGGGGAAAACGACATTGGCGGAAGGCATATTATACCAGACCGGACAGATCCGTAAATTGGGCCGGGTGGATCATAAAGATGCGTTTCTTGATACCCATGCAATGGAGAAGGAGAGGGGGATCACCATCTTTTCCAAGCAGGCAGAACTTATCATTGGAGAGAAAGAAGTGACGCTTCTTGATACGCCGGGACATGTGGATTTTTCCGCAGAGATGGAGCGGACGCTGCAGGTGTTGGACTATGCGGTCCTTGTGATCAGCGGATCGGACGGGGTGCAAGGCCATGTGGAAACGCTGTGGCACCTGCTGAAGTGTTATGATATACCAACGTTTTTGTTTGTCAATAAAATGGACCTGGAAGGAACAGACAGGGAGCAGCTTATGGAAGAGCTGAAGGAACGGCTTTCTGATGACTGTGAGGATTTTATGCGGGACGGTGAACAGGTTGATGAGGAGTTTTGTGAAAGGATCGCCCTCCATGACGAAACCCTTCTGGAAGAGTATCTTGAAGGAAATATGCCGGGGAGGGAAGACATTGCAGGCCTGGTAAAAGAAAGGAAGCTGTTTCCCTGCTTTTACGGTTCGGCCCTTAAGATGGAGGGGGTACAGCAGTTTTTGGATGGTCTGGACCGGTACATGGAATATCCTGTCTATCCCCGGGAATTTGGCGCCAGAGTCTATAAAATTTCAAGAGACAGTTCAGGTATGAGACTGACCCATCTGAAAGTGACGGGCGGAACGTTGAAAGTGAAAATGCGTCTGGATGAGACGAGCGAGGATAAGGCGGAACAGATCCGCATTTATTCCGGGACAGGTTTTCAGAATGTAACAGAGGCCGGACCCGGAACAATCTGCGCCCTGATCGGACCGCGGACCAGTTATGCGGGGCAGGGACTGGGCATAGAGAAACAGTCTGAAGCGCCGATTCTGGAGCCGGTGCTGACTTACCGGCTGCAGCCGCAGGTGGATTGCGACATGCACAGTCTTTGCCTGAAGCTTCGGCAATTGGAGGAAGAGATTCCGGAAATGCACATCGTATGGCAGGAGGAACTGTCGGAAATCCATATACAGATCATGGGTGAAGTGCAGATGGATATTTTAAAAGCTCTCATTCTGGAGCGGTTTGGAGTGCCGGTTTCCTTTGGGGAGGGAAGCATTGTATATAAGGAGACGATTGCCGCCCCGGTGGAGGGAGTGGGACATTTTGAGCCTCTTAGGCATTATGCGGAAGTCCATCTTCTCCTGGAACCGGGGGAGAGAGGAGAGGGACTGCAGTTTGCAGCGGAATGCAGTGAGAATATGCTGGATGTAAACTGGCAGAGACTGATATTGACCCATCTGGAAGAGAAAAAGCACAGAGGAGTGCTGACCGGTTCTGAGATTACAGATATGAAGATCACACTCATTGCAGGACGGGCCCACCAGAAGCATACCGAAGGCGGAGACTTCCGCCAGGCTACATACCGGGCAGTGCGCCAGGGACTTCGGAAAGCGGAAAGTGTTCTTCTGGAACCGGTGTATGAATTTCGGATCGAGGTTCCCCAGGAGCAGATCGGGCGTGTGCTTGCAGATGTGCAGCGAATGAGCGGCAGTTTTGAGCCTCCCGTTGCAGAAGGGGATCGGATGATCTTAACCGGAAGCGCCCCGGTAGTCTGTATGAGAGGATATCAGACAGAACTTCTGTCCTTTACCGGCGGAAGAGGGCGGTTTTTCTGCACGCTGAAAGGATATGAGCCCTGCCACAACCAGGAAGAAATCGTAGAAAAGATGGGATATGATCCGGAGGCGGATACTGATAATCCGACAGGATCCGTATTCTGCGCTCATGGAGCGGGATTTACCGTCAGCTGGGATCAGGTGGAAGATTATATGCATGTGGAAGGGATCCGAAAGAGAGAAGAGGCGGAGGAAGTATCGGAGCTGGAGGATCGAAGGCATAGAGTTCACACTGCCATGGCAGATGAAGAGGAGCTGAAGGCGATTTTTGCGCGAACGTATGGTTCCGGAGAAAAGCGCACTGCATGGAAGCGCACCGTGCATTCGGAAAGCAGCGGCACCTATAGAGGAGAGAAGAAGAAAAAAGGAAAAGAATACCTTTTGGTGGATGGATACAATATTATTTTTGCATGGGAAGATCTGAAAGAACTGGCTAAGGAGAATATTGAGGCAGCCAGAGGGAAGCTGATGGATGTTCTCTGCAATTATCAGGGTTATCGCAAAATGACGCTGATCCTTGTATTTGACGCATATAAAGTGCCGGGATACACAGGGGAAGTGCAGAAATATCATAATATTTATGTTGTTTACACCAAGGAGGCAGAGACGGCGGATCAATATATTGAGAAGACTGTGCATGAGATCTCAAAAGAGCATCAGGTGATGGTCGCTACCTCGGACGGTCTGGAGCAGATCATCATAATGGGACAGGGGGCAAGAAGACTGTCTGCACAGGGGCTTCTTCGGGAAATAAAGGATACAGGGAAAGAAATGCGCCTGCAGCATATGGACCGCTCTGTTTCCGGAAAAGCGTATTTGTCCGAGATCATGCCGGATGATGTTTTGAACTCCGGGGAATGATGACTTTGAAAAAGAAATGCAGGAAAAGAAAATGCAGGAAAAAATGCTTGACTTCGCATATCTGACTGTGATATAAGTAGACACAAGCAAGAGAAAGGGCCCCATCTGCCACCGGGTAGATGGAGAAAAGTGTCCAGCCGTATTCCGGTAGGTCTTAGAAGGAATACGGCTGGATATTTTTGTTTGTCAGGAAACTTTGTTCTCGGATCAGATAACAGTCTTTCGGGTATCGCAAAAAGTAAGTGACCTGGCAGAAAGAGGAGCAAGGAGGAAATAAGACATGAAGAGAGAATTTGGCAAATATGTATCTTTGAATATTTTTGGAATGCTGGGGCTGTCCTGTTATATTCTGGCGGATACATTTTTTGTTTCAGCAAAGATGGGGGCCGACGGTCTGACAGCCCTTAATCTTGCCATTTCTATTTACAGTTTTATCAATGGAACAGGGCTGATGATCGGGATCGGAGGCGGAACAAAGTACTCTATTTATCGTTCCAGAAGAGAAGAGGAAAAGGGAAACCGTGTATTTACGGCGGCCCTTGCAATGGGATTTTTGATCGGAATCATTTTATTTGCAGTGGGAATTTTTGCGGCTCGGCCGCTATCGATCCTTCTTGGAGCGGAGGGAAAGATCATAGAGATGACTACGGTTTACCTGCGGACAATTTTATGTTTTTCCCCCTGTTTTATATGCAACAACATTTTTCTTGCCTTTGTGAGAAATGACGGCAATCCCCGGCTTTCTATGATCGGGATGCTTGTGGGAAGTTTTTCCAATGTTGTTTTAGACTATATTTTTATTTTCCCGGCGGATATGGGAATGTTCGGAGCAGCGTTTGCGACAGGGCTTGCTCCTGTTATCAGTATGCTGATCCTTTCCCGGCACAAGTTTTCCGGAAAGAATGGCTTTCATTTGCAGACAGACGGATCCTTCTGGCGCTATGCAAAAGGGATCCCTGGTCTGGGAGCTTCATCCTTTATCAATGAAGTCTCTTCCGGCGTCGTACTGATCGTTCTGAATCTTTTGATCCTGGGGATCAGCGGAAATACGGGAGTTGCGGCTTATGGGGTGATCGCAAACCTTGCCCTGGTGGCTCTTTCGATTTTTACCGGTATCTCACAGGGAAGCCAGCCTCTTTTGAGCAAATATTATGGGGAGGGAAACGGTGCAAAAGTGCGGGAAATATATCGTTATATGGTGATATTGGCTTTGGCAGTAGGTGTTTTTCTTGTACTGACCGCATTTTTTGCCACGGATTCTTTGATCGCTGTATTTAACAGCGAGGGGAATAAGGAGCTTGCCCGTATCGCTCATACAGGTCTTCGTATCTACTTCCTGGGATTTCTGGCGGCAGGTGTGAATATTGTGACAGCCGCGTGCAAAGGAGCATTGGAGCAGGCAGGAGAATCCTTCCTCATTTCGGTAATGAGAGGGCTGATCTGTATTGTGATCTACGCGGCAGTCCTTTCAAAATTGTTCGGCATGACCGGCATATGGGCGGCATTTCCGGCAACAGAGGCAACGACCCTTCTCTTGTCTGTGTTTTTTGTCCGGCGCAGGAAGAATCCCTTTTCCAGGTAGACGATTTATGCTATAGTGAATAAGAAGATGAAGAAATAAAGAGGTGTTAAAATTGCGGGAACAGCTGACGAAGCAGGATGTGGAAAAAATACAGAAAGAAATTGAGTACCGGAAGCTGGTTGTAAGAAAAAATGCAATTGAGGCAGTAAAAGAGGCAAGAGCCCATGGCGATCTCAGTGAGAATTTTGAGTACCATGCTGCTAAAAAAGATAAGAATCAAAATGAGAGCCGGATCCGGTATCTGGAGCGGATGCTGAAAACGGCGAAAATCGTTCAGGATGACTCTGCAGCCGACGAGGTGGGTATAGACAAGAAAGTAGAGGTCTATTTTGAAGACGATGATGAGACAGAAGTATTTAAGCTCGTCACTTCTGTGAGGGGAAGTTCTTTAAATGGAAAGATCAGCATTGAATCCCCCATTGGAAAAGCAATTTTGAAGCATAAGGCCGGTGACAGGGTTTATGTAAAAATAAATGAAAATGCCGGGTACTATGTTGTGATCCGTTCTGTGGAAAGCACAGAAGGCGAGGACGAGGATGAGATCCGTCGGTATTAGAGGGGAGGAAGGAGAAGGGAAAATGGAACAGAAAGTATTTGAGGAGATTGAACGTAAAGCAGAAATTCTGATCAGGGCGCTTCCCTATATCAGAGATTTCAACAGGCAGGTGGCGGTCATTGAATATGGGTGCCGTAAGTATTTAAGTCCTGTAGCAGAACAGGATCTGATGCAGGATATTGCTCTTTTAAAAACAGTAGGAATGAAACCGGTAGTTGTCCATGATGCTCCAATGGGAGTAGATAAATTCAGGGAGAATAAGCGTATTGCCAAGCTTTTGGAATTATGCGGCACGAAGGCGATCGGCGTGTGCGGCATCGATTCCCATACCCTTCACATGATGCTGGACAATGATTATATTCCGGTTATCATGCCCAATGATATTGACAATGAAAACGTAGTGATTGATTCCAAGGATGCTGCGCTTGAAACGGCGGTGGTCCTTCATGCGGACAAGCTGATCTATCTTTCTTCCCACAGGGGAATATGGAAGGATGAGAAAAGGACCGCAGTTTATCCTCATCTGACGGTAGAGAAGATCCAGAAGATGAAAGAAGAGGGAAAAGTGACTGAGGGCGTTATGTCCAGAGTGGAACGGGGACTTACGGCAATCGAGAAGGGAGTAAACCGTGTACATCTCCTGGATGGAAGGATGCAGCATGCCCTCCTTTTGGAATTTTTCAGTGTAGCAGGAGTAGGGACGGCCATGATTAAGGATGAAAATCAGCTCTATGCTCATGAAAAGGATGAAGATTAGATGAGAAAAGAAAAAACCTTCCGGGAAAAGCTGCTGCCGCTTATTCTGGCGCTGGCAGCCATACCGGTTGTGATTCTTTCTGTTATGGCAATCGTCAGCCTGGAAGAAACTCTTACTGACCGCTATCAGGAACAGGTAAAAAACGATCTGCAGCAGTCAGTAAGAATGCTTGATGTTACTCTGGACAAATATACTTCTATTCTGCACGAATTATCAACAGATGAAGAATTTCAGGAAAACGTCCGGAATCTTGGAGAAGAACAGGGGAAGGGAAAAGCAGCCGGAGAAAGTATACAGCAGGACTTTGCATATATTTGCCGGAGAAACACCGGTATAGAAGGGATGAGCCTGCTGGGACCGAGGGGGACTTCGCTCTTCTATGAAAGAGAGGAAGAAGCCTCAAAGTCTGACAGCTGGATGGATGAGAGCCTTTTTGTGGAAACAGATCAGGAGATTACTTACCATACAGATACTGCACCTGTGTTTACGAAATCAGGGGAGCAGTATCTCTTTCATATTATCGGTCTTATAAAAGATGAGGAAGAAAATGCAATAGGTCAGGTAGTAATGAGCCTGAATGAAAGCGTGATCAGAGAAACTATTCAAAACGGCTCCAATACAACGACTTTTATCATCGATAAAGGCAGGGTGATCAGCTCATCAGACTCTTCCGCTATCGGCATTTCTACAAAAGAGCTAAGTGATGACAGTTCTTATGTGGAGACAAGAACAATGAAGGATACAGGATGGAAGATTGAGGAGCATTACTCTCTTAGTCTGTATGCGCGGACTCTCTGGGGGCAGGTGATATTTGAATTGATGATTGCTGTCGCTGTTATTGTTATTCTGGTAGTTGTAGCCTATTTTATGTCAGCGCCTCTGGTGCGGCAGGTGGGGCGGATTGTGACAGCTATGAATGCCGCAAGAAGCGGGGACTTTTCTGTGAGACTGACGGCAGATAAGAAGATGCCTTACGAACTGAATCGGATTTCAGAAGGGTTTAATGACATGATGCGTCAGATCGATATTCTGGATAAGCAGGGCAGGGCGGCAGCAGAGGAACAAAGGAATGCAGAACTCCAGGCTCTTGAAGCGCAGATAGACCCTCATTTTCTCTACAATACACTGGATGCGATTAACTGGAAAGCAATTGAAAAGGGGGAACTGGAAATCAGCCAGATGTTAGGAGATCTTGCTGATATCCTTCGTTACTCTGTGATGAACGCCGGTGAAGAAACAACGGTAAGAGGGGAGCTTTACTGGCTTCGTCAATATGTCAGGCTGCAGCAGGAAAGAATCGGGAAGGAAATTCTCATAGAGGAAGATGTGCCGGAAGATATAAAAAATAGAAAGCTCCATAAACTGCTGCTTCAGCCTTTTGCGGAAAACAGTATCCGGCACGGGTTCCGCGATCAGCAAGGAGAATGCAGGCTCCTGATACGCATGGCACAGGAGGAAGGTCTGCTTCATATTGTCATAGAAGACAATGGAAAAGGGATTGGGGAACGGGAACTGGAAAAGATCAGGCAGAAGGAACCAGAAAACGGGCACGTAGGAATAGAAAATGTAAGGAAGAGGCTTCAGTTGTATTATTCCAGCAGAGCATCCCTGGAATTTGAAAGTGTTCCGGGAGAATTTACAAGAGTACATATGTATATTCCTACAGAAAAAGGCGGCGATATAGATGAAAATCGTGATTGTAGAAGATGAAGCGGCAATACGAAATGGAATGGGAAATATACTGAAAAAGCTGAATCCGGCATATGAGCTTGTGGGAAAAGCGTCAAACGGGATAGAAGGATTGGAAATGATCCGGAAAGAGAAGCCGGATCTGGTGATCCTGGATATCCGTATGCCCGATATGGACGGCCTTGAGATGCTGAAAGTACTCAGACAGGAGAACAATGGCTGCAGGGCAGTGGTTTTGACGGCCTATTCTGATTTTGACTATGCGAAAACAGCAATTGAACTAGGAATTGAAAATTATCTTCTTAAACCGGTAAAGCTTAAGGAACTGGAAGAGACTTTAAAGCTTGCCGAAAAAAGGATCAATGAGGAAAAAGAACAAAAGAAAAAATATTCATTGGAGTCGGCTTTAACCCTGGCTTTGGCAGAGACGCCGGAAACAGATACCTATATGAAAGAACAGCTGATGGAGAAGTATGGATTTGACGCAGATGGAAATTTGGGCATTTTCTTCGTGTGGCTGGGAGAGCGGTTTCAGGATTATGCAGAGGAGATTTACAGCAGCCTTAAGGAGGCAGGCAGGAACAGTGGGATTTTTTCTTCCTGTGCTCTCAAAAGAGAAAAGAGAGACCTTGTGATGGCAGTACTGTATCGGATGCCGGGTCAGGAAGAAGCGGCGGCATACATAGAAACAAAGCTTGCTTCTGTGATTTCGGGGCAGACAGGAGGCCGGGCGGTCATGGGGCTTCATTTTTGCCATGGGCTTAAGGGGCTGTCAGAGGCAGCGGCGGGTCTTTTTGGCGTACTCGATTATTCTCTGACCGGAGGGGGACGGGAGCTTATATATTATGACAAGATCCTGGAAATGGGGAAGGAGCCGTTCAAATATCCGCTGGAGCTGGAAACAAGAGTAAAACAGGCAGTTGCAGGGAAGAACAGTACCGAAATATCCAGGTGTGTGGATAAGTTTATCGCTTACTGCAAGGCGGGAGATTTCCATCCGGCAGCAGTTAAAGAAGGCTGTTTCCGCTATTTCAGTGTGGTTTTCCATGCGGCGCGGGAGTACGGAAGGATCTATCAGACAGATCTTCCCGTGGCCCGGCGGATGCAGGAGATGATGGAAGCTGTGACATGGCAGCAGATCAGAGATGTATTTTCTGACTGTATGAGTCAGATTGAAGGAGAGAATGAGGAGCAGGATGAAAGTCTTCTTGTGAGAAAGGCACGTATTCTGATTGGAGATTATTATAATCAGGGAATTACATTGGAAGAGATTGCGGATAAGCTGGGGGTGTCGGGAGAATATTTGAGTACGCGGCTGAAAAAAGAAACCGGCATGACATTTACGGAGACAATGAAAAAAGTCAGAATAGAGCGTATCAAAGAACTCCTTGTGTCTACCAGTTTAAAGCTGAACCAGATCGCAGACCAGGCAGGCTACAGTGATCCGAAATACATGAGCAGGATTTTCAGGGAAGAGACAGGAATGCTTCCTTCAGAATACCGGAAAACACATTTGTAGGAGGGAACGATACAGAGGATACGGGGAAAATACACGAAAAAGATTAAAAAATTACTCCTTTTTTAAAAATATGAGCCTGTTTTTTTGGCAATAATGATATATGATAGTCTTGACTTGAAAAAAAATGGAACATAATAAGACAGACAAGAATATATAGTTTTAAGAAAATTTTAGGAAAAGGGGAAGACGTATGAGTCAGGTAAAAGTACAATTCAAAACGCCGGAAGAAGTTATGGATTTTACAAATGTTGTTTCAAAGTATGATTACAACATGGATCTGAAGAAAAGCAGCAGAAAAGTTGTTGACGCAAAATCGCTGCTTGGTATTCTTGCTCTCGGACTGGAAAATAACCTGGAGCTGTGTATTTATTCCGACGAAGACTGCAGTGAAGTTGTAAATGCGATCGGGAAGTATGTCGTTGCATAGAAGTATTTAAAATGAAAAAATGAGGGAGAGCCGCAGATCATCAGCGATGGATGAACAGGCGGCCTCCCTTTTTAATTTACATTTTTGTTTTCACGATAAGATTTCCCGAAAGAAGGTCTGTTGCCGGAAGGAGGAATCAGATGGGAAATCCGATCTGTAATTCTGACCAGGATATCGGAAGAACCGATGAAAGCAAGGCTTGTGCAGAAAGCAAGCAAAAGGGTGGTCTCCGGAATAGTATTTATATTCTGCAGGATATGGGAACCGTATTTGAAGCAAGAGTATACAAGCCCGTGAAAGATGTAGATCGGCATGGTCCGACTGCCCAGGTAAGAGAAAAATGTGCGTTTCTCCGTTATGATAAAGGCGATCAGGAAAGTCAGAGCAAATCCTGCACCATAGCAGATCAGGCGCACCAGCATTCCTTCCAGAGGAGCCTGTCCCAGGTAATGATAATTGTATCTTCCGTAGCATATCTTAGGATCATAGCCTTTGTGGATCGGATCAGCGACAAGGAAAACGGCGGCAAAGATCAGTCCTGCAGCTGAAAGAATACGTATCCGGCGGGTACGCATCCTTGTGAAAAATTCCCGGTTCATATGATAGCCTGCCAGGAAGTAAGGATAGAAGACCAGGATCCTTGGAATGGAGAGGAAGTTGTCTTTCATTCCGGACAGCCCGATCAGGAGTCCTGCCGCAACTGCAAGGATCATATGTCCCGGCAGCTTTTTGAAGTAGGGAGTTGCCAATCTCCATGCAAAAAGAGCCAGAATATACCACAGAGAAAATTTCGGATAGAGAAGATAGAGTCCTGTGGGCCTGTGCAGGATGAAGGTGTACAGGGCATAATAAACACATTCATATACGAGATATGGAATGAGGAGCTTTTGGATCAGCTCTGTCAAAGAATGCCGGCGTTTGGAAAAATATCCTGATATGTAGATAAAAGCCGGCATATGAAAAGATGAGATCAGCCATTTTAAATTGTATAAAAAAGCATTATTTCCATAGTTTAAGTCTGTAAAGTGTCCCATAATGACAAGGACGATCAAGATAGCTTTATAATTGTCAAAAAGAAAATCACGCTTTGCGGTTGTTGTATCCATTGGAATCCCCCTTGCTAAAATGCAGCGGCATACAGAAACATCTGTGTTTCTGCAAAGAACTGCCGAATTTCGCAGAAGATATCTTACTCCTTTTTGGGGAGGGAGACAAGGGTTTTCTTATAAATAATGCTAATTAATAGTGGAAAGTTATTGGTAATTCTTATATAATGATAGAGGAAAACCTCGGCTGGCAAAGAATGTGTACCTGCAGCCGGGGACAGATAAACCAGCAAATGGCATGAAAAGGAGAGGGATACATGGAAATGTTATCAATTGAAAAAGAATTACAGGGAAATTCTTATCCGGGCAGAGGAATCATTATTGGAAGAAGTGCAGATGGGAAAAATGCAGTGACAGCATATTTTATTATGGGAAGAAGTGAAAACAGCCGCAACCGCATTTTCGTAGAAGACGGTGACGGAATCCGTACTCAGGCATTTGATCCTTCTAAGTTGACGGACCCAAGCCTGATCATCTATGCACCGGTGCGCGTGCTGGGAAATAAGACGATCGTGACAAACGGAGATCAGACAGACACGATCTATGAAGGTATGGACAAGCAGATGACATTTGAACAATCTCTTCGCTGCAGAGAATTTGAGCCGGACGGTCCTAATTATACACCTCGCATTTCCGGTATCATGCATATAGAAGGCAGAAAATACAGCTATGCAATGTCTATTTTAAAGAGCAATAACGGAAGCCCTGAAAGCTGTAATCGTTTTACATTTGCCTATGAGAATGCAGCTCCGGGAGAGGGACATTTTATCCATACATATATGCATGACGGCAATCCTCTGCCAAGTTTTGAAGGTGAACCGAAGCTGATCGGGATTCCGGATGATATGGATGCTTTTGCAGAAAGTCTCTGGAGCAGTCTGAATGAGGAAAATAAGGTCTCCTTGTTTGTGCGTTATATTGATATAGAAACGGGAAAGTGGCAGACACGTATCATCAATAAAAATCAGTAGTTTTTTGAAGAGAAAAAACAAAAGAAAGGAACGGATAAAAATGAAAGAATTACAGTTGAAATATGGATGCAACCCTAATCAGAAACCATCCAGGATCTATGTGGCAGACGGAAGCGATCTCCCGATCCAGGTGCTGAACGGGAAACCGGGATATATCAATTTTATGGATGCCTTCAATGGATGGCAGCTTGTAAAAGAACTGAAGAAAGCCACCGGATATCCGGCAGCCACTTCCTTTAAGCATGTATCCCCGGCAGGGGCTGCGATCGGCCTTCCATTAAGCGAAACCCTTGCCAAGATTTACTGGGTAGATGACCTGGGAGAGCTTTCTTTGCTTGCCAGCGCTTACGCAAGAGCCAGGGGAGCCGACAGAATGTCTTCCTTCGGAGATTTCATTGCTCTGTCTGATGTTTGTGATACAGATACAGCAAGACTGATCAAGAGGGAAGTATCCGACGGAGTGATCGCGCCGGGTTATGAGCCGGAAGCGCTGGAAATCCTGAAGCAGAAGAAAAAAGGAAACTACAATATCATTCAGATCGATGAGGATTATACTCCGGCAGCTCTGGAACATAAAGAGGTTTATGGAATCACATTTGAGCAGGGAAGAAATGAGCTGAATATCGGTGAAGATTTCTTCGACAATATCGTGACAGAGAACAAGGAGCTTACCAAAGAGGCTAAGATCGATCTTGCTATCTCTATGATCACACTGAAATATACCCAGTCTAATTCCGTGTGCTATGTGAAAGGCGGACAGGCAATCGGAATCGGAGCAGGACAGCAGTCCAGGATCCACTGTACAAGGCTGGCAGGTCAGAAGGCAGACAATTGGTACCTTCGCCAGTCACCCAAGGTAATGGGACTTGAGTTCCTTCCGTCTATCGGAAGAGCAGACAGGGACAATGCTATTGACCTGTATATCGGAGAAGACTACATGGATGTGCTGGCAGAAGGAGAATGGCAGAAAATTTTTGTAAGGAAGCCGGAAGTCTTTACAAGAGAAGAAAAAAGAGCATGGCTGGATCAGATGACAGACGTTGCTCTTGGCTCTGATGCTTTCTTCCCATTTGGGGACAATATTGAGCGCGCCCACAGAAGCGGAGTGAAATATATCGCTCAGCCGGGCGGTTCTGTGAGAGACGATAATGTCATCGAAGTGTGCAATAAATACGGCATAGTGATGTCATTTACGGGAATCCGCCTTTTCCATCATTAAAATTTGTTGTATATTTGACGCAAAACGATTATAATAGTTTTGTGTGAGACTGATTGTGCAAAAAAAACGGACAATCGGTCAAAAATATGCGGTAAAAGGAGAATTAGTAAGATGGGAAAATATTTCGGTACAGATGGCTTTCGGGGAGAAGCCAATGAAGTATTGACAGTAGAACATGCTTTTAAAGTAGGCCGGTTTCTGGGATGGTATTATGGACAGGAGCATAAGGCGAGAGTAGTGATCGGAAAAGATACAAGAAGAAGCAGTTATATGTTTGAGTATGCGCTTGTTGCAGGTCTGACCGCATCAGGTGCGGATGCGTTCCTTCTTCACGTAACAACAACTCCCAGCGTGTCCTATGTAACAAGAACAGAAAACTTTGACTGTGGTATTATGATCTCTGCAAGCCATAACCCGTTCTATGACAATGGAATTAAGGTGATCAACGGAAAAGGGCATAAACTGGAGGCAGAGGTAGAAGAGAAAATCGAGGCCTATATTGACGGCGAGATAGGAGAACTGCCCCTTGCAAAGAAAGACAATATCGGGCGGACAACAGACTATGTGGCAGGAAGAAACCGGTATGTAGGATATCTGATTTCTCTTGCGACCCGTTCTTTTGAAGGAATTAAAGTAGGACTTGACTGTTCCAACGGAAGCGCGTTTATGATCGCCAAAAGCGTGTATGATGCTCTTGGAGCTAAAACATACGTCATCAATAACGAGCCAAATGGTACAAATATTAACTTAAACTGCGGCTCCACTCATATAGAAGTACTGCAGCAGTATGTCAAAGAAGAGGGCCTGGATATTGCGTTCGCCTACGATGGTGATGCAGACCGCTGCATCGCAGTAGATGAAAACGGAAATGTAGTGGACGGCGATATGATCATGTATGTCTGCGGAAAATACATGAAAGAAAACGGACGTCTCAATGGAGATACCATTGTTACAACAATCATGTCCAATCTGGGACTTTACAAAGCCTGTGATAAAGTGGGACTGAAGTATGAAAAGACGGCAGTTGGAGATAAATATGTCTATGAAAACATGGTGAAAAACAATTTCTCCCTGGGCGGGGAACAGTCCGGACATATTATTTTCAGCAAACATGCTACAACCGGAGACGGCATCTTGACCTCCCTTATGGTTATGGAAGTTATGCTGGAGAAGAAGTTAAGCCTTGGCAAACTGACAGAGGAAGTCAAGATTTATCCGCAGCTTCTGAAAAATGTGCGTGTAACTGACAAAAAGACAGCAAGAGAAAATCCGGCTGTTGTAAAAGCGGTAGAGGAAGTAACAGCGGCCCTTGGTGATGACGGACGTATTCTGGTAAGAGAAAGCGGAACAGAACCTGTGATCCGTGTTATGGTGGAGGCTGCTACTGACGAGCTGTGCAGCAAATATGTGGATCAGGTAGTCGAGGTTATATATAAGGAAAATCTGGTTGCCGAAGCATAAGAACATAGAGTGAAAAATCATTGCCCCGCAGTATTCTGCGGGGTATTTTGATGAGGAAAAGGGACATACTAATTCCTGGAGCCGGCAAAACGGTTTAAGAAGGAGGAGTCAGTATGTATCAGTATTTACCGATTACAGATGTATACGCAAGAGAAATCATTGATTCCCGGGGAAATCCAACGATAGAAGTGGAAGTGCTTGCTGCAGATAAATACCTTGGAAGAGCCAGCGTTCCATCCGGAGCTTCCACAGGACAGTATGAGGCTGTGGAATTAAGGGATGGAGAGGAACGTTACGGAGGGAAAGGGGTACAGCAGGCGGCGGAAAATGTCAATACAAAGATTGCTTCGGAGATCATCGGAAAAAATGTACGGGATCAGGTGGCCTTAGACGAACTGCTGATAAAGCTGGACGGGACGCCCAACAAAAGGAATATGGGTGCTAATGCGACGCTGGGGGTTTCCATGGCGGCGGCCAGGGCAGCAGCAGCGGCGTTAAGGCTTCCGCTTTATTCTTATCTGGGAGGGGTTAATGCGAAGACGATGCCCATTCCAATGATGAATATTATGAACGGCGGACAGCATGCAGACAACACCATTGATATTCAGGAATTTATGATCATGCCATCCGGAGCGTGCTGTTTCAAAGAAGGACTGCGCATGTGTTCGGAAATATACCATCACCTGAAAGCGCTTCTGAAAAAACAGGGATACAGTACAGGAGTAGGGGATGAGGGCGGCTTTGCCCCCAATCTGAAGGATGCAAAGGAAGCCCTTTCCTTCATTATGGAAGCAGTACAGGCAGCCGGATATGAACCGGGAGAGGATATACGGATCGCACTGGATGTGGCGGCGTCAGAACTATATGACAGTAAACTGAAAAAGTACGTGTTTGCGGGGGAGAGCCGTATGCATGGATTTAAAGTGACACGATCAGTGGAGGAACTGATAGACTACTATGAAGAACTTGCATCCGAGTTTCCTGTTGTTTCCATTGAAGACCCTCTCGACGAAGAGGACTGGGAGGGATGGGAACTTCTGACAGCCAGACTGGAACGGGATATCCAGCTTGTAGGAGATGACCTTTTTGTGACAAATGTAAGAAGGCTGCGAAAAGGTATTGAACGAAGTGTGGCAAATGCAATTCTTATTAAAGTTAACCAGATCGGAACGTTGACAGAGGCGTTTGACGCCATAGAGACAGCAAAAAAAGCAGGATACCAGGCGATCATTTCCCATCGGTCCGGAGAGACGGAAGACGCGGTTATAGCGGATATTGCAGTGGCCTTTAACGCCGGACAGATAAAAACAGGCGCACCCTGCAGAGCAGAGCGCACCTCAAAATATAATCAGCTTCTTCGGATAGAAGAACGATTGGGCGATACCGCCCGTTATGGATTTTAAAAGGTTTACCAGATACCAAGCACATGCTGGAGGATCAGGCTGACGGCAGTAATGCCAACCCAGCAGCAAAGGCCGAGGATAATAGGTTTGCCTCCTGTTTTTACCAGTTTCATAATGTTGGTATTCAGTCCGATGGCAGCCATGGCAACAACAATGAAAAATTTGCTCAGTTCTTTGATGGGAGCAAAAAATTCTGAAGATACACCGAATACATTTGTCGCCACTGTTGTGATGATGGAAGCGACAATAAAATAGATAATAAAGAAGGGGAAAATCTTTTTCAGGCTGACGGAGCTTCCGGAAGAAGATTTTTCCTTTTTTGTGCGATAAAGAGCAAGCACCAGCGTGATCGGGATGATGGCCAGCGTCCGGGTGAGTTTTACGGTGACGGCTTTATCCAGGGTGGCAGATCCAAGCGCAAACATGTTGTCCCAGGTAGAAGCTGCAGCTGTAACGGATGAAGTGTCATTGATGGCTGTACCGGCAAAAATACCGAAAGCTTCGCCGCTTGTCTGGTCAAATCCCAGGAAATTTCCAAAATGTGGGAAGATTACTGCAGCCAGCACATTGAAGAAGAAAATAACGGAAATAGCCTGGGCGACTTCTTCGTCATCCGCATCAATAACAGGAGCCGTGGCGGCAATGGCGGAACCGCCGCATATGGAGGAGCCGACGCCCACTAAAGTGGCAATACGTGCCGGAATATGCATAACTTTGCTTAAAAAGTATGCCAGGATAAGTGAAGTGGCAATGGTGCAGATAATGATAGGAAGGGATTGCTTTCCTGTATCCAGGATAACGGAAAGATTCAGTCCGAATCCAAGGAGAATAACCGCGTACTGCAGAATTTTCTTGGCGGAATAATTAATACCGTCCTGAACAGAAGATTTATCTTTTATAAATAGTGTAACGATCATTCCAAGAATGATGGCGATCACAGGACCTCCGATGATAGGGAATGCTGTTCCGAGAAACCATGCGGGAACTGCAATGAGAAGGCACAGCAGAAGCCCTTTCATATTTTTAGTGACAACTTCCATAGTTTACCTCTTTTCTTTCTCTTTTTGAGTTTCAACAGTAGTTTCGGTCTGAACCGATGCTTTTAATTTATCACAGAAAAATAATAATGTAAAATTATAATAAATTATGATATGATAAAAACAATTTATATAAGGAGGGGAAATATGCTGGATTTTCGGATGGAGACATTTGTTACTGTATGCAAATATATGAATTATACAAAGGCTGCCAACGCCCTGCATATTACGCAGCCGGCTGTGTCCCAGCACATGCGCCATATAGAAGAAGAATATGGGGTGAAACTGTTTGAATTTCAGGGGAAAAAACTGTTTTTGACAAAGGATGGGAGAGCGCTTCTGAATATGGCTGTGACCTGGCAGCATGATGACCAGGCTCTTCGGAGAAAATTTCAGGAAAACGCTGCCGGGCAGCGCCATCTGATCTTTGGGGTGACGCTGACGATCGGAGAATATGTGATAGGTGATTATCTTGCCGGATATATGAAAAAGCACCCTCATACGCAGATCAGGCTTACCATTGCCAATACGGAGGGACTTTTGAAGAAGCTGGATGAAGGAGAAATTGATTTTGCTGTAGTAGAAGGATATTTTGAAAAAAGCGACTATGATTTTCAGCTTTTCCGAAAAGAACGTTACATAGGAGTAGCGAGTCCCTACGGCGCCAAGGTAAAAATGAGCGGGGAAAAATGCGGGTGGCCCCGGATTTTCGGAGAGACATTGATCGTCCGGGAGCAGGGTTCCGGCACGAGGGAAGTGTTGGAGAGGGCGCTTAGGGAAGACGGCTATCAGATTGGTGATTTTGACAATGTGGTGGAAATCAGCAATATGAACGCTATCAAATCTATTGTAATGGGCGGAGGAGGAATATCTTTCCTGTATGAAGCGGCGGTGAAGAAGGAGATTGGAGAAGGAAGTCTTGTGGAACTTCCTGTGGAAGGCTTTCCCAAATACCATGATTTTACTTTTATCTGGCGGAAGAACAGCATTTTTTCACAGCAGTATAAAGAACTGCTCTGCCAGATGACAAATGCTACATAAAAAAACCTTGCTATCCGGGGAACAGTATGATAGAATATATTTGGTTTATCCACAGGAGGTGTGAAAAAGTGGAAATTTTGAAGATGGTATTAATGATTATATTTGCTATAGACTGTATCGCATTGACAATTATCGTATTGATGCAGGAAGGAAAACAGGCAGGCCTTGGAACGATCGGAGGCATGGCGGATACTTACTGGGGACAGAATAAAGGACGTTCTATGGAAGGAGCGCTTGTCAAGATCACCAGAGTTCTTGCTGTACTTTTCATTGTACTGGCAGCAGTGCTGAATATGAAAATATTTGCCTGATCATTAAGATAAAAATGTCGAGACACTCTTGTTTGCGGATAAGAGTGTCTTTTTACGTATACAATATAGAAGGTGACAGAAAATGGATGATAATTTTGAAAAAAGAAAAAAGGTTATCTATGATTTTATCTGCGATGACCTGTATGTGCCAATGAAATTAAAAGAGATTGCCGTTATCCTTCAGGTACCCAAAGAACAGCGCACAGAGCTGAAGGAGGTGTTGGACAGTCTGATCACAGACGGCAAGATCCGTCTCTCTCAAAAGGGGAAATACTTGAGGGGAGAAGCGGGCAGGCTTACCGGAGTATATCAGGCCCATCCAAAAGGCTTTGGGTTTGTGAGTGTAGAAGGTGAGGAGGAAGATATTTTCATCGGCGAGGCAGAGCGGTGCGGAGCCATGCAGGGAGACACCGTTGCGGTTGTGCTTCTTCGGACGCCGGAAGGAAAAAGAAAAGAGGGAAAAATCGTGGAAATCCTCTCCCGTGGGACAACCCGTATTGTAGGGTTGTATGAGAAGAGGAAAAATAAGGGATATGGTTTTGTACGCCCGGACAATGCCAGGTTCCTTCAGGATATTTTTGTGGCAGAAGAAAACAGCAAAGGGGCAATGGACGGACACAAGGTTGTGGTGCGTCTTTTAAGCTATGGAGATGAAAACAGAAAACCGGAGGGGAAAATAGAAGAGATCCTCGGGCATAAAAATGATCCGGGAACCGATATTTTATCCATTGTAAAAGGATATGATCTGCCGGTGGAATTTCCGGAGAAAGTGCTGAATCAGGCGGGAAAAGTGCCGGAGGAGATCAGCGAGGCGGATATGCAGGGCAGAAAAGATATCCGTGAATGGCAGATGGTTACCATTGACGGGGAAGACGCCAAAGATCTGGATGACGCAGTTTCTCTTACCTGGACTGACGATCACTTTACGCTGGGAGTCCACATTGCGGATGTGTCCAACTATGTGCAGGAAAGAAGCGCTTTGGACCGGGAGGCACTGAAGAGAGGAACCAGCGTCTATCTTGCAGACCGGGTGATCCCCATGCTGCCTCACCGGCTGTCTAATGGGATATGTTCTTTGAATGAAGGTGTGGACCGCCTTGCGTTGAGCTGTATTATGACGATTGACAGGCAGGGAAATGTGATCGATCATGAGATTGCTGAAACGGTGATCCGCGTAGATAAAAGGATGTCCTATACGGGAGTTAAGCAGATCCTTTCCGATCCTGACGGCGAGGAGGCAAAGGAGCAGGAAACTCTGGTACCTATGCTGAGACAGATGGCAGTGCTTTCGGAAATTTTGAGGAAAAAACGTCATAAAAGAGGAGCCATTGACTTTGATTTTCCGGAGGCAAAGATCCGGCTGGATGAGCAGGGAAAACCGATAGAGATCCAGCCCTATGACCGGAATGCGGCCACAAAGATGATCGAGGACTTTATGCTTCTTGCCAATGAGACAGTGGCGGAGGATTACTATTGGCAGGAGCTGCCGTTTGTATATCGGACCCACGAGGCTCCTGATGAGGAAAAAATCCGGAAATTTGCCATATTTATCAATAATTTCGGTTATTCCATGCATGTGGGGCAAGGGGAGGTCCATCCGAAAGAGATGCAGAAACTTTTGGAGAGGCTGGAAGGAAAACCGGAGGAGGATCTGATCAGCCGGCTTGCCCTAAGATCTATGAGACAGGCAAGATATTCACCGGAAAATACCGGACATTTCGGTCTGGCAGCGCCCTATTACACGCATTTTACTTCACCGATCCGCCGTTATCCGGATCTTCAGATCCACCGGATCATTAAGGATAACTTGAGAGGGCGGATGAACGACAAGAAAATAGAACATTACGAGTCGATCCTTCCGGAAGTGGCGAAACACTCCAGCGAAACGGAGAGAAAGGCAGAGGAGGCGGAGCGGGAGACTGTGAAGCTGAAAAAGGCGGAATACATGCAGGCCCATATTGGAGAGATATACGAGGGCATTATTTCGGGAATGACAAAATGGGGCATGTATGTGGAGCTTGAGAATACAATAGAAGGACTGGTCCATGTAGCCTCCATGCGTGACGACCATTATGAGTATTATGAAGAGCGCAGTGAGATGGCGGGGCTTCATACGGGCAGAACATATCGTTTGGGAGAAAAAGTATATGTCCGTGTGTCTGCGGCGGATCGTCTTACAAGAACAGTAGATTTTGAGATTGCAGAAAAAGGAGACTTTGAAAATGGCAAAGACCAGTGAAAAAATGATAGCCAATAATAAAAAAGCATATCATGATTATTTTATACTGGAAAAATATGAGGCTGGAATTTCTCTGGCTGGAACGGAAGTGAAATCTCTGCGTATGGGAAAATGCAGCATTAAAGAATCATTTATCCGTATCGAGAATGGAGAGGTTTATATTTATGGCATGCATATCAGCCCATATGAAAAAGGAAATATTTTCAACAAAGATCCCCTTCGCATAAGAAAGCTTCTTCTTCATAAATCCGAGATCAATAAAATGGCCGGGAAAATGAAGGAAAAAGGGATTGCAATTGTACCGCTAAAGGTATATTTTAAAGGTAGTCTTGTCAAAGTGGAGATCGGCCTTGCGAAGGGTAAAAAACTGTATGACAAGAGGCAGGATATCGCAAAAAAAGATCAGCAAAGAGAAGCAAGCAGAGAATTTAAAGTAAGGAATTTCAGATAAGGAGAAACGGGTATGATTCCGACCAATAAAAAACAGCTAAGAGATCTGGTATCACAGACAACCATAGAAACTTACGAAGAGCTGACCCCACAGCTGGTTCAGCTGATCCAGGAGACTAACAGAAAAGAAGATCTGACAGAAGCGCAGAAACAGGACGAGATTTCTCTTCATATGATGGGGTATATCAAATCATGTACTAATGAGATTATTATAGAAGTCCTGGCGGAAATTCTTGGGCTGGAAGACGAGAAACAACCGGTACACATAGGAGGGAGATAAAATGGCTTACTGTGTAAAATGCGGAGCGAAAGTACAGGATGGAGCAAAGTTCTGCCCGGAATGCGGAGCAAGTATTCCGGAGGGGCAGGCGGAAAATAAAGATAGAGAGCAGTATACTTATACAAACCAGGATACCTGGAATTACAGTTACCAGGGCGGAGGATATCAAAAGGAACAGCAAAACGGATATCAGCACAGCGGCCCGGGCGGAAATCAGCAGCATTATCAATATAAGGAAGAAAAATTTGAAAAAGAAGATGTACAGAGAAATAAAGTGATGGGAGTGCTGTCTTATATCGGGATTCTGGTTCTTGTGCCCCTTCTGGCCGGAAATAAATCTTCGCCATATCTCCGTCATCATCTGAATCAGGGGATTGTGCTTTGGATCACCTCTCTGATCCTGAATCTGATCACCAATGGTTCCTTGCTGGGTTATCAGATATTTTATCATTATTCATGGGGACTTTCTCTTGTGGGCGGCGTGCTTTCTCTGGCCCTTTTTATCCTTGCGATTGCAGGGATCGTGAGTGCATGTAAAGGAACGAAAAATCCTTTGCCGGTGGTGGGAAGCATCCGCATATTCCAGTAAACATAATTTGTTATCAGTTTTAAGATATAAAAGGGAGAGAAAAAAGTGACAGCAGAAAGGGTAAAGCATATCGAACCTTCCAAAACAGTGGAGCTGACAGCACGCATTGCAGAGCTGAAACGGCAAGGGGAAAAAGTGATCGGCCTGAATGTGGGGGAGCCGGATTTTGTCACTCCGCCCCATATCTGTGCAGCGGCAAATCAGGCGCTGAAAGAGGGGTTCACGAAATACACGCCGGTAATGGGTATCCTGCCTCTTAGGGAGGCAATCTGCCGGAAACTGGAAAGGGAAAATCATGTCTGTTATACTCCGGATCAGATTACCATTGGAGCAGGGGCAAAGCAATGCATTTATGCTGCTCTGATGGCGGTCTGTAATCCCGGCGAGGAGATCATCATTCCATACCCGTGCTGGGTCAGCTATACTGAAATGGTAAAGATGGCCGGAGGAACTCCGGTTCTTGTGCCCTGCAGAGAAGATTTCAGCCTTGATGCGGAAGCGATCAGAAACGCTGTTACAGATAAGACAAGAGGAATCCTGATCAACACTCCCAATAATCCTACAGGAGCAGTCTATTCCGGAGAGGCGCTGAAGGAACTGGGACAGCTTGCGGTGCAAAAAGATTTCTATATCCTGGCGGATGAAGTGTATGAGGCCATGGTATATGACGGAGCAGAGCATGTGAGTATCGCTTCCCTGTCGGAATCAGAAGAGTGGAAAGACCATATTATTTTGATCAACAGTTTTTCCAAGACCTACGCAATGACAGGATGGCGTCTCGGGTATCTGGCGGCCTCTCTGGAAGTGATCGGGGCGGTCAATAAGCTTCAGAGCCAGATGGTGTCCTCCATCCATTCCCTTTCACAGAAAGCGGGAATTGCGGCATTGAACGGAAGCCAGGATTCAGTGGCTGATATGGTGGCGGAATATGAAAAAAGGCGCAGATATGTGTATAGCCGCCTTGAGAGCATGGAAGGAGTAAACTGTCGTCTGGGAGAGGGGGCTTTTTACCTTTTGCCTGATATACGCGCCTATTATGGAGCTTCCTATGGAGAATGGGAAATAAAGGATGATATTGTCATGGCGGAATACCTTCTGCAGGAGGCGCATATTGCTGTTGTTCCGGGGAGTGCGTTCTATGCGCCGGGACACCTGAGGATCACCTATGCGGCCTCGCAAGCAGAACTGAAACAGGCGATGGATCAGATGGAGGAAGCGTTGGAAAAACTGCACAGAAAAAGCTGAAATACAGAGCAGTCCTTCCTTGACATTATGCAGCCGGTTTACTATAATAAATAAGCGCCAACAGAAGACGTCTGCGGACCAGAAAGGCAGCAATCAGGGCTTGTACTGGTTTCGACGGGGGTTTGGAAGTTGGGGAAGCCATCCGTAGCGGGACACTACGTTAAAAGTTCCAATTAAATATAAACGCAGACAATAGAGAATTAGCGTACGCTGCCTAATTTCGGCGGCAGTCGGCCTTAGGTCATCCGCTGCTTAAGATCCCGGCTTCAATAAGGCGGAGCACTTCGTTTCCAAAGCTTTGAGGAAATGGAAGAATTTATGAAGCTACTGAAACCGGAAGCTTGTCATTAAGCGTCCGGCAGAGGGAATGAAAAAGTAATGACTGTGATGGGAGATGCCCTGATGGAAAGGCTTTCGGACGCGGGTTCGATTCCCGCCAGGTCCATCCTAAAGGGGGTGTCGGTTAATATCGGATTTTACCCCCTGGCATGCAAGGAAGGGACAATCCCAGAGGATTCGTTTTTTAAGAACCGGATCTTCTGTCGGATTGTCTCTTCTTTTTTTCTCGTATTTAGGGTACAAAAATCTCCCGATTTGAACAATCTGTTTCCTGACAGCCTCTTATACTTTTGATAATTGATTTTTGGGAGAAATCAGGAGAAGAGAGCACCTGTCTGCAAATATCATAAAATTGAAGGCAAAGTGGCGTGAAAAAACTATTTTTCATCCAGGCAAGGTTAATACGCGATTTTGATAAGAAATTTTTAATATATATCTGGCTGAGAAGACCATCGTCCAGCTCGTCTTGTACAACAAAACGGTAAATAAAGGAAATCCCTGTATTTTCCATGACCAGTTTCTTAACAGCGTTGATCGTGCCTATTTCTACATAAGAACGGAAATTGGTGATATCCTGATTATACTCGTGAAGGATTTTTATCAGATTGCGTTTGGAATTGGTTGCGCTTTCACGAAAAATCAGTCTGGAACTGTTCAGTTCTTCAAAATTTACGGTCTTTTCTGCCAAAGGATGCTTTGGCGAACAGACACAGATTGTTTCACATTCAAATAACTCCCGGCTTTCATATTCTGTGTGCGGGCAGTAGATATCAGATACGCAGAAATGTATGTTTCCGTTTTTTAACTGTTCTAAAAGGGTATCCGCTTCATCCAGATACATATAAACTTTTTTATCAGGGTATTTTCGGAGATATTCAGCAAGGATTAGTGGAACCAGAGATTCTCCGATTGTAACGATAGAACCGATTTTAATTTCTTCCGGTTCTTTTTCAGGAGTTTTCAGATACTCTGTGATTTGAACGGAGTCTGCCTTTACAGTCTGTGCGAAGCGGTGGAGAAGCTTGCCGTGCTCAGTCAGATGCAGTCTGCGTTTTTCATCATAATAGAACAGTTTTGTGGAGTATTGGTTTTCCAGATGTTTAATATGTTGAGTAACGGCCGGCTGCGTTATATTCAGGAGACTGGCTGTCTGGGTATAACTTCTGGTTTCGCAAAGGCTAAGAAAAGTATCTATTCTGACGTCTAACATAAAATCCCTCCCTGTGTAAATATTCAGATAAATTTAGGTATAACGACAAGTTATCGGCCTATAAGATAATATAATTTCATTTTACTAGTTATTAGTGATAGAATCAAGGTAAAGATATTCCGGATATCAAAAAAGAGGGAGGAGGATTGCAAATGAAAATTGGAGCAGTAACTATAGGACAGTCTCCTCGTGTCGATGTAACGCCAGATATTTTGCCTATTTTGGGTGATAAGATTGAGTTGCTTCAGGCGGGAGCGTTGGATGGATTGAGCCGGGAAGAGATAGAAGACATGGCGCCGGGTCCGGAGGACTACGTGCTGGTTTCCAGGCTGAATGATGGAAGTTTTGCAAAATTTGGGGAAAGTTTTATCCTGGAAAGAATGCAGAATTGTATATCTAAGCTGGAAGAACAGGGCGTTTCACTGATCATGATTTTCTGCGCAGGATCTTTCCCGGATGTTTTTCAATCGCGCGTGCCATTGGTATATCCGGCAAAAATTTTAAACGGGCTGGCAAAAGCTCTGAGTAAGGAGTCAAATATTATTGTGATCACTCCGGACGAACAGCAGATCCAGCAGGCCTACGAGCAGTGGGGGCCAATTATGAAAAAGGTAACGCCAATACCGGCAAATCCGTATGGAGACATCAATGAGGTGTACAAAGCGGCAGAATTGGCAAAGGATGCCACAGCGGATCTTATCGTGATGGATTGTATCGGTTTTACCAGAGAAGCGAGAAGAATTGTAGCAACAATCACCGGGAAACCTGTTCTGCTCTGCAGAACCACTATGGCACGTGTTGTAAGAGAAATGTTGGACGGTGAATTAACCGCAGATTAAACTAAAGGAGGAAGGAAAATGGAATACCCAATTGGAATTGAGATGTCACCAGATTATTTGTCTTATGAGGTAAGTAAAGCTGCCTATAAGCTTGTCAAAGAGGTTATGCTTGTCGAGCCGGGGGAAAATGTAGTTGTTACAGGAGATACGTCTACAGATAAAAGAGTACTTGACGCGATTATGAACGCGGCATATATCGTAGGAGCGAACCCCGTGCTGGTCTATGTTCCTACGAATGAGAAGGCGTATGCGGAACCGATAGCACCTCTTGGTAATGCGGTTGCGGTTGCAGATGTATGGATCGAGCTGTCTTATTCGTCTATCATGCTCTGTGAGTCATGGAGAAAAGCAATCGATTTTGGATGTCGTTATATCAATCTGACAGGAATGGATGTGACGATGATTGTAAAATGTATCGGCAGAGTAGATGTCGCAAGCGTTGTAGAATTGGGAGAGACATTGAAAGCTAAGATGGAAGCTGCAAATGAGATTATTATTAAAGACGGAAATGGAACCTATCTGACAGCTAAAAATGAGGGACGGCCTGTAAGACATTCCGGACAGCTTGCTACCTTTAAAGGTTACCCATTTATGATGTGCGGACAGATCAGCTGGTGTCCTATTGAAGAGACCATTAATGGAAAACTCGTGTTTGATGCGGCTATTTTCCCGCCGACGGATATGGGAATCCTTTCGGGCAATGTAGAGCTGACTCTGGAAGAGGGCAGAGTTACAAAGATTGAAGGAGGAAAGGATGCAGAAAGATTTAAAGCATGGCTGGAATCCTTCGACGATCCGAATATGTTCCGCCTTGCTCACTATTCACTTGGATTTAACCCGGGTGTTACAGAGGCAACAGGGCGGATTGTAGAAGACGAAAGAATTTTTGGCTGCATGGAGTTTGGAATCGGAAGTCAGGGAAAGATGATTCGCGGAAGTTATTGGACAGCGGCATCCCATACAGATGGAGTTGTTTCCAAACCAACCATTATTTTGGATGGCGTCACTATGGAAGAAGATGGAAAATACGTTGATCCGGAACTCATAGAAATCTGTAAAAAAATGGGTGCAGCAGGATACTAAAGAAACATAAGAGGATAGGCGCCTGAACGTTTCTGCGACTCAGGCGCTTTTTTGATACCGTCATGTAAAGGAACAGGAGAGGAGGAAAAAAAGAATGCAAGATAATCAGAAATCTAAAGCAGCGGATACATTTGAGAAAATACGATGTTCAGAGCCGATGACGATTATTTTTGGATCGGTTCTCGCGGTATTGTCAGGCATAATATGTATGCAGATCATGGGAAAGGTCGGAGTTTCGGCTAATACATCTATATTAGGCGCGATTTTTGCGATGCTTGTCGCAAGGATTCCGATGACAGTATTTGGGAAATTTAAAAGTGTGGAAAGACAGAATTATATCCAGACGATTGTGTCTGGCGCAGGTTTTTCCGCAGCAAACTGTGCCTTTGTGGCAGTAGCTATCCTGTTTGTGATGGGTGAATTTGACGCTATTTTGCCAATGGCGCTGGGATGTATTTTCGGAACATTGATTTCCGTTTATACGGTAGGGGCGTTGTTTGATTCTCCTTTGTTTCCTGCCAAAGAAGCCTGGGCGCCGGGAGTGGCTACTGCGGAGGTCCTGGAGGCTGGAGATGAGGGCGGGGATAAAGCTAAACGTGTTATCCAGGGTATTGTTGTAGGAATCCTGGGAAGTATCGTAAAATTACCGGTAGGCGCCGTAGGTATCGTATTCATTGCAAACATTGTATCTATGCTGGCGTTGGGGATAGGTCTGCTGATCCGGGGATACTGTGCCCCGCTGACAGGGTTTGATCTTGGGGCGACGAGTATCCCTCAGGGCTTTATGGTTGGAGCAGGTATTATCGCATTGATCCAGTCGGTTGTATCAATCTATCAGGGCTCTGCAAAAAGAGCAAAGAAATCAGAGGGAGATGATGTGGAAGAGGGACTGACTGTTTCTGCGGGAAAGACTAAGTGGACGCTGATCATTGCGTTGCTCACCCATTTGGCTGGCGGCGTATTTGTAGGAGTGATCTGTGGAATATTTACTGGGATGTCTGCTGGTGAAATGGCCTTATGGGTACTCTGGACTGCGTTTGCCTCTGTTGCTTCGATGATTATTATAGGGAAAGCTGCAATGTATTCCGGGTGGTTTCCAGGATTTGCGGTCACTACGATTTTCATGACCATCGGTGTCGTTATGGGCTTCCATCCTCTTGCTGTTGCGGTTTTGACTGGTTATATCAGCTCTGTAGGTCCATGTTTTGCGGATATGGGATATGATTTAAAAACAGGCTGGCTGATCCGTGGAAAAGCAAAAAATCCGGAATATGAATTGTATGGAAGAAAACAACAGGTTTGGATAGAAATGCTGGGAGCTTTGATCGGAATTATTGTTGTCATCTTTTTTGCGGACATGACATTAAAAGACGGATTGATTCCGGCTACAAGTACAGTATTTGCGACTACCGTAGAGATGGGGAGCGATATGGCGCTTATGAAGGAGCTGGCCATCTGGGCGATTCCGGGAGCGATCATTCAGATAATCGGAAGAAAGTATATGTTTGGCGTCCTTTTGGCGACCGGGCTTTTGATCAATAATCCAATTTATGGAATAGGTGTTGTTGTAGCTGTTATTATCCGAAAGATTATCGGGGATGAATTTATGAACTGCCGTGATGCTGGTTTGATTGCAGGGGATGGATTATACAGCTTTTTCTCGAGTCTTATCAAAATGTTTATCTAAATGCATAGAATCAGAAAGGAAGACAGTAAAATGGAACAGAAAATCGATGAACTTGTGAAATCATACCGTAATGATATGATCCAGTCTCTAGAAGAACTGGTTAAGATTCCCAGCGTGATCAATCTGGAAAGCGCCGGAGAAGGCGCCCCGTTTGGTCAGGAAATCCGAAGCGCCCTGGATGCGCTTATGGAGCTGGCCAAGACGCTTGGATTCGAAGTGCGGGATTATGACGGCTACGCGGCTGCAGTGGATTTTGGAGCAGAAGGCAGGGAGATAGGGATCTTGTCCCACATTGATGTGGTTCCGCCGGGGAACGGCTGGTCAAAGCAGCCCTTTGTCCCGGAAATTGAGAACGGGAAAATGTACGGAAGGGGCACGATTGATGACAAAGGACCGTTGGTTGCCGCGCTTTATGCAATGAAAGCTGTGAGGGAAAGCGGCCTGCCCATTAAGAACCATGTACGGCACATCATCGGCTGTGATGAAGAGACAGGCCACCGTTGTATCAAGTATTATCTGACCAAGGAAAAAGGCCCGGATCTTGGATTTTCTCCAGATGGTATGTTTTCTGTCATCCATGCGGAGAAAGGGATCCTGCGGTTCCAGATCCAGAAGGAACGAGAGCTTCCAAACACAAAGGAACTTTGCGTGATCCGGATCAAAGGGGGAACAGTTGTAAATGCAGTACCTAACATTGCGGAGGTGTGGATTGGCGGCCCAAAGGAGCAGCTGGAAGAGATTCTTAGGGAGTTCCAGGAAAAGATTTCCAAGGGAACTGCACAGATAAGAGAGGGAAATCTTTATCTTGCGTTTACCGGAGTCAGCGCCCACGCTATGCAGCCTTGGCTGGGAGAAAATGCGATCCTGTCCATGATCCGGTTCCTAAAGGATCTGCCGTTTGCGGATTACAAGACCAGGGAATATTTCAAAGCTCTGGCTGCTCTGTTTGAAGACGGCTGGGAAGGAAGAGGCCTGGGAATTGCCTGTGAGGATCAGCTTTCAGGAAAACTCAGTATGAATCTGGGGATCCTGAATGTGGAGAAAGAACACAGTGAACTGAAGGTAGATATCCGTTGTCCTGTCCATGTTGATCTGGACACAGTCTGGAAGACAATCCGTCTGACCTGTGAGAAACATGGATTCCAACCGGAATACTGGCAGAAACGGCCGCCGCTCTATGTACCTAAAGATGCACAGCTTGTGCAGATTCTGCTGGATGTGTACGAAGATGTGACTGGGACAAGAGAAGAGGCCATCACTATCGGGGGCGGAACCTACTGCCGTGATGTAGAGAACTTTGTTTCTTTTGGTCCGGTATTTCCGGGTGAACCGGAGCTGGCTCACGAGGCAGATGAATTTGTTGATCTGGATGAGCTGGTACAGTGTGCAAGACTATATGCGCAGGCACTGTATCGGCTGCTGCAGATGGAGTAAGATTGCATAATTTTAAGAGAGGGGATGTCGGTACCGACATCCTCTCAGACTGTAGACAAAGTTGGTGCGGGAGCTTAGTTCCGGCACCACTTCTTTGCCCAAATACAAATTCCCATATTTTTGTGTGAAAGATCAAAAAGAATCCTGATTTTCTGTCCTGCCTTTCTGGATGATCACTCATCCATTCATGGAATATGCCTCAAGTGGCAATTTCGATATTTTCGCATAAGTTAATATTGAAATTCTGCAAAAATTGACAGGAGGCAGCGAAATATGAGTTTAAATGGCATTGATATCAGCAATCATCAGGCAGGGCTTGACCTTGCGAAAGTTTCTGCTGACTTTGTGATATGTAAGGCTACAGAAGGAACCGGTTTTGTGGATCCATACTGTAACGGATTTATTCAGAGGGCAAAAAGCCTTGGAAGAAAAACAGGAGTTTACCATTATGCCACAGGAAAAAGTACAGGAAAAGAAGAAGCGGATTTTTTTTATAAAAATATTCGGGGGTATATCAAACAGTCGGTACTTGTTTTTGACTGGGAAGGAAAAGCAATAGAAAAAGGTCCGGGGTATGCCAAAGCGTTTCTGGACCGGATTTATGAATTGACAGGAGTAAAGCCGCTCATTTATATGAGCAACAGTGTAGTAAACAGTTATGACTGGACAAAGGTTGTACAGGCAGATTATGGTCTGTGGAATGCCGGATATTTTGCGGGGGATCAGACAATGGGCTATACGCCGGATGCTCCTGTTTACGGCAGCCTGGGGGCGTGGAAAACCTGTGCTATGTATCAGTACACTTCGTCGGGAAGGCTGCCGGGGTGGAGCGGCAATCTTGACCTGAATGTATTTTACGGCAGCAGGGAGGCCTGGGACAAATATGCGGGAGTTTCAAATGTCATAAATGATCCGGATGGAGCGATAAGAAATGGAGGAGAAATGCAGGGAGATCAATCGCAGAAGGGCGAAGTATCCTACCAGGTACATGTGAGGAGACAAGGGTGGCTTTCCTGGAAATGCGACGGGGAAATGGCCGGGACAACCGGACAGAACCGGCGGATTGAAGCGTTTCGGATCGTGCCTCCCGGAAAGACTGATGTAAAGATCCATATGAGGGGAACCGGGGACAGAGAGTATCGGGATATTACGAAAAATACGATCCTTGGAACAACGGAAGAAAAGAGACGGATAGAAGCCATTGCCATAGAAGGCAGTACAAAAGAGGAGGAGCTTCATTATGCCTATCAGGTACACCAGAAAAGCAAAGGATGGACAGACTGGAAATTTGATGGGGAATGGGCAGGAGAAAGAGGAGGATCTCTTCAGATGGAAGCAGTGAGGATCCGGATTGCCCATCTGGTCCTGGAGGTTCATGTGCAAAGCGAAGGCTGGCTGCCGAAAGTTCCGGATGGTGAGATCACGGGAACTACAGGTAAATCCCTTCGGCTGGAAGCATTCCGGCTGGATCCTTTTGAGAACGAAATCAGGGCGAAGGCCCATATTCAGTCAGAGGGCTGGGTGGATTATGGCATCATCAGCAAAAATACAGTGATCGGTACAGTAAATGAGAAAAAGCGGCTGGAATGTCTGTGCTTTGAAGGTCCCTTTGAATGGCGGGCGCATCTTGCTCACAGCGGCTGGACAGACTGGACTTTGGCAGATGGTATTGCAACACTGGGAACGGTGGGGCAGGCGCTTGCAATGGAGGCGTTTCAGATACGCATGAAAAGATAGAGGTTACGCCCGGACTTCTATGCTATAATGAAAATGGAAAATAAGAAATACAAAACAACTTTTACTGCGGCAAAAGTAAGCAGGAGGAGCGATGAAGGATATCATAAACAATATATTCAGGAGAAGGAAAGTCAATCTGACCAGGCTGCCTGCTTATGGATTTTCAGAAAATGAGGGCAGATATTTCTATCATACGGTGCTGCCGGGCAGCGGGTTTTCGATGGAGGTGGAAATTACCGGGAAGGGTTTGGTGAAAGCGACCGTAATTGACGCAGAAACAAATGAACCCTACACTTTGCATCTTACTGACAGCGCATCGGGCAGTTTTATCACAGGAGTGAAAATGGACTATGAACAGGTGCTCACTGATATTGCAGAACACTGCTTTGAGCCGGATGTTTTTAAGGGCATACAGACAAAAGCGATAATCGCTTATGTCAGAGAAACTTATGGAGATGAACTGGAATTTCTTTGGGCGAAAACGCCTGATAATGCTATCTGGCGCCGGAAAGATACACAGAAATGGTATGCCGCAGTCCTTACAATTTCCCGCAGCAAGCTGGGACTTCCTTCTGATGAAATGGCTGAGATCATCGATCTGCGGATCGAACCGGAACAGATGGAAGCGACTGTGGATAATAAAAAGTATTTTCCCGGCTGGCATATGAATAAAAGAAGCTGGTATACCATAATTTTGGACGGTTCAGTACCGGAAGAGGAGATATACAACAGAATCGACAGAAGTTACCGTCTGGCAACAAAATAAATCAGGAGAAAACCTCTGTTTTAAGGGGTTTTCTCCTGATGCTTTAATAGAACGGAGACGGAGGGATTCGAACCCTCGTACCGGCGATAAAACCGATAAACTGATTTCGAGTCAGCCCCGTTACGGCCACTTCGGTACGTCTCCTCGTTCATGCTGTCAGGTCAGGGAATGCATTCTCTGGCATAACAGCAGGAATATTATAACACGTCTGGACGGATTGGAAAAGGGAGAAAATCTATTTTTTCTTCCTGAAAAAAGAAAAGCGTGACCGCCGTTCTTCCTCACCGATTGCCAGGAGTTCGTCGTACGCCCGGCGCATTTCCCGTTCTCGTTTTTCCCGGACATGTTTTGGAGGGATATTGGCATATTTGGGATAATGCTCTTCCTCATCTTCGTTTTTTTCCTGCTTAGGAGCAGAGTCCGGCAGGCGGAACTTTTTACGGCATGTATCGCAAAGAGCATAGCCTGGAGACTTTTTGCTCATCCTTAAGGGATTTCCACATTTTGGACAATTCATTTTCAAAACCTCCTCACGGAAAACAGTATAGCACAAGTTGGAAAGATTTTCACAAAAGAAACATAAATTACTGGTATACTGTACTTGAAGGTAAGTGGGCTCTTTTGGATTTCTATACGGTGAATAGAGAAATCCGGTTGCAATTACCTGAAATATTGCAGATAATAGATAATAACAGAGGAGGTGGCTTTTGTGGATCAGATAAAAGTTTTAGTAGTGGATGATGAAAGCCGTATGCGCAAGCTTGTCCGGGATTTCCTTGAGCGGGAAGGATATAAGGTCCTGGAGGCAGGCGACGGTATAGAGGCTATGGATATATTTTATGAAAATAAGGATGTCTGTCTTATTATTTTGGATGTTATGATGCCGAAGATGGATGGCTGGCAGGTGTGCAGAGAGATACGGCAGTCTTCTAAGGTACCGATCATTATGCTCACGGCACGTTCTGAAGAAAGAGATGAACTCCAGGGCTTTGATCTGGGAGTAGACGAGTATATATCAAAACCTTTCAGCCCGAAGATCCTGGTTGCCCGTGTAGAAGCAATTCTTAGACGTACCTGCAGCGCGGCAGAGGAAGATGCATTGGAAGCAGGCGGGATCCGGGTTGATAAGACAGCCCATATTGTCACCATAGATGGAGAGAATGTGGACTTAAGCTATAAGGAATTTGAGCTTCTTGCCTATTTCATGGAGAATAAAGGAGTGGCTCTTTCCAGAGAAAAGATTTTGAACAATGTTTGGGATTACGATTATTTTGGAGATGCCAGAACCATAGATACTCATGTAAAGAAGCTTAGAAGCAAGCTGGGAGACAAAGGAGATTATATTAAGACTGTGTGGGGCATGGGATATAAATTCGAGGTGGACTAGATGAAGTATTCAATTCGCAAGCAGATGATAGGGATTTTTGTGGGCCTTATTGTCTGTATGATAATCGGTCTTTTTGTTATCAATGCTTTTTTCCTGCAGCCCTATTATGTAGAAAACAAAAAAGAAAGTTTTGTTAAAATGTACGATGATATCGGAAAAGTTATGGACGATGGGAATATCCAGAATGATTCTGTCAGGAACACATTGGCCTATACAGCGGAACGATATAATTTTTCCTATATGGTATATAATTTTGCGGAGCGTCAGGGCTATTCCAATGTCAGGGATACAGAAAAACTGCTGCAGCAGCTGACAGGAGTTCTTCTGAATCAGCCGGGAAGCCAGATGCTGGAGAAGACGGACTCTTATCAGATCATACGATTCAATGATGTGGACAGCGGTTCAGAGTACCTGGCTCTCTGGGGAGAAATGGGAAACGGATATAATATTTTCATCCGGAGCCCTATTGAAAGTATCAGGGAAAGCATTATGCTCTTTGACCGTTTTCTTCTTTTAGTGGGGACAAGCGTGATTGTGGCAGGCATTCTATTTGTGTGGTACTTTTCCAGAAGGCTGACAGAGCCCTTGATGGAACTTACCGCACTGTCGGTCAGGATGGCGGACCTTGATTTTGATGCCAAATATACAAGCGGCGGTAAAAATGAGATCGGTGTTCTGGGAGAGAATTTTAATGTGATGTCACAGAAGCTGGAAGAGGCGGTTTCTGAATTGAAAAGCGCCAATTACCGTCTGCAGCAGGATATCGAAAAAAAGGAAAAGCTGGAGAAAATGAGAACAGATTTCATGGGAAATGTTTCCCATGAGCTTAAAACCCCGATTGCCCTTATACAAGGATATGCGGAAGGGCTGAAGGAAGGGGTCAGTGATGATCCGGAGAGCATGCAGTTTTATTGTGATGTAATCATAGACGAAGCAGACAAAATGAATCAGATGGTAAAAAATCTCATGACATTGAATCAGCTGGAGTTTGGAGATCAGGATATCCAGTTTGAGAGATTTGATCTGACAGAGCTTATTAAAGGCGTGCTGCAAAGTATGGAAATACTGATCCAGCAAAAGGATGCGAAGATCCAGTTCAGAACCAAGGAGCCGGTCTATGTATGGGCGGATGAATTTAAGGCGGAGCAGGTGCTTCGTAATTACGTCAATAATGCGCTCAACCACCTGGATGGGGATAAGGTGATTGATATAAAAATTCTCTGTCATGATGAGAAGGCAAAAGTAACGGTATTCAATACAGGCATTCCGATTCCGGAAGATGATCTTCCCCATATATGGGAGAAATTTTATAAAGTGGACAAGGCTCATACAAGAGAATATGGCGGAAATGGTATAGGGCTTTCTATTGTAAAAGCGATCATGGATTCCTTTCATCAGGAATACGGAGTCAATAATTATGATAATGGCGTGGAGTTTTGGTTTGAGCTGGACAGAAAATAACCGGTGCAGTCATAGCATGCTTATACAGCGCCGGAAATAGAAAGGACAGGAAAGAGAATGATAGCGATAATTGATTATGATGCGGGGAATATCAGAAGTGTGGAAAAAGCGCTGAACTTCCTTGGACAGGAAGCGATAGTTACGAGGAAGAAGGAGCAGATTCTGGGAGCAGATAAGGTCATTTTGCCGGGCGTAGGATCTTTCGGTGATGCCATGGATAAAATACGTCAGTATGGCCTGGAGAAAGTGATCCGTCAAGTTGCAGAAAACGGAACTCCGTTTCTCGGCATTTGCCTGGGACTTCAGCTGCTTTTTGAGAGCAGCGAGGAAAGCCCCGGCGTTCAGGGACTTGGCATACTGAAGGGGCGGATACTGAAGATTCCGGAAACGGAAGGGCTGAAGATTCCCCATATGGGATGGAATACTCTGAAGCTCCAGGGAAACGGCAGACTTTTTCGAGGCCTTCCGGAGGATCCTTATGTCTATTTTGTCCATTCTTATTATCTGCAGGCGGCAGAAGAAGAGATCGTAACGGCAGTAACGGATTACGGTATCAGGATTCATGCTTCTGTGGAAAAAAATAATGTGTTTGCCTGTCAGTTCCATCCGGAAAAAAGCAGCAGCACAGGACTTGCCATTTTGAAGAATTTTGTAGAGTTATAAAACGGAGGAGAGAAGCATGCATACAAAACGAATCATTCCCTGTCTGGATGTTCATGGCGGGCGGGTAGTCAAAGGTGTGAATTTTGTGGATCTGAAGGACGCAGGGGATCCGGTGGAGATTGGAAAAGCTTACGACCAGGCAGGGGCAGATGAACTGGTATTTCTTGACATTACCGCGTCTTCAGACCGAAGAGCTACTGTGGTGGATATGGTGCGCAAAGTGGCAGAAACAGTATTTATCCCCTTTACCGTAGGAGGCGGGATCCGGACTGTGGAGGACTTCCGCGCGATCCTGCGGGAGGGAGCGGATAAGATCTCTATCAATTCTTCGGCAATCCAGACGCCGGAACTGATCTCGGCAGCGGCAGATAAATTCGGCAGCCAATGCGTTGTTGTCGCTATAGATGCCAAAAAGAGAGCGGACGGCAGCGGCTGGAATATCTACAAGAACGGCGGGCGTATTGATGTGGGGATTGACGCTGTAGAATGGGCGTTGAAAGCGGAAAAACTGGGGGCAGGAGAAATTCTCCTTACCAGTATGGACTGTGATGGGACGAAAGCGGGATATGACCTGGAGCTGACAAGAGCTATTGCGGACGCAGTGCGTATTCCGGTGATCGCATCCGGCGGCGCCGGTACACTGGAGCACTTCAAAGAAGCTCTGACGGAAGGGGGCGCGGATGCGGTGCTTGCGGCTTCCCTGTTCCATTATAAAGAACTGGAGATACGGGAAGTAAAAGAATATTTGAAAAAAGAAGGGATTTCGGTGCGCCTGTAAAGGCATCAAAACGGACGAAAGAGAAGGAGGATACGATGGCTGCAATATCAAACGACTGGCTGGAAGCATTAAAAGGAGAATTTGGCAAAGCCTATTACAGGCAATTATTCGAGACTGTAAAAAAGGAGTATGCAACTCATTTAATCTTTCCCCCATCTGACGATATTTTTAATGCGTTTCATTTGACGCCGCTTAAAGAGGTGAAAGCGGTTATTCTGGGACAGGATCCCTATCATAATGTGGGGCAGGCCCATGGGCTTTGTTTTTCGGTGAAAAAAGGTGTGGATATTCCCCCTTCTCTTGTGAACATTTATCAGGAGCTTCACGATGATCTGGGCTGCACGATTCCGGATCATGGCTGTCTTGAAAAGTGGGCCAGGCAGGGGGTGCTGATGCTGAATACTGTTTTGACTGTACGGGCTCATCGGGCAAATTCTCATCGGGGAATCGGTTGGGAGGAATTTACAGATGCGGCGATTCGGGTGTTGGATCAGGAAGACAGACCTATTGTGTTCATCTTGTGGGGGGCGCCGGCACAGAGGAAAAAGGCAATGCTCCACAATCCGAAGCATCTGATTCTGGAAGCGCCTCATCCCAGCCCGTTGTCTGCATACAGAGGATTTTTTGGAAGCAGACCGTTCAGTCAGACTAATGCCTTTCTGGAAAAGAACGGAATGGAGCCCATTGACTGGCAGATAGAGTAATAAAGAAATGCCAGAGAGTGATATATCTGGCAGGACAGGGGGAAATATGGAAGAGAACAGATATGATCTGGTAATTATTGGGGCAGGACCTGGAGGATATGTGGCCGCTAAAAAGGCAGCAGAACTGGGAATGAAAACAGCCGTGATCGACAGGGGGCCTGCAGGAGGAACCTGCATGAACAGAGGATGTATTCCGGCAAAAGCGCTTCTTCATGCCGCAACTTTGTACCGGGAAATGAGAGAGTGTGAGAAGTTCGGACTTCATGCGGAAAATATCAGTTTTGATCTTCAGAAAATATATGAGTATAAAGATTGGGCATCGGAACAGATGCGGTCAGAACTGGAAAAGGATTTTGAACGCCTGGGCATTGATATGATCTATGGAAATGCCGTGCTTCAAAAGAATAAAACTGTGAAGGTTGCCAGGGAGGACGGAAGCAGCCTTCTCCTTGCCGGAGATAAGATCCTCATTGCTGCCGGGGCCAAAGCGAAGCTGGCAGATATCCCGGGGATGGAGCTTCCGGGAGTGGTTACAAGTGAAGAACTGCTTGTCAGCAAGGCCCATAAATACGAAAATATGCTTATCCTGGGAGGGGGCGTGATCGGTCTGGAACTTGCCACTGTATTCCAGGCGCTTGGTACAAATGTGACCGTAATAGAAATCTCCGACCGGCTGCTCCCTAATATGGACCGAGAATTTTCAGATGCGCTGGAACAGATTTTGACAAAAAGAGGAATCCGGATTTATAAAGAAAGCATTCTCGAGCGGGTGGAAAAAAAGGGAGATCTTCTGGGATGTCGATTTGTGCATGACGGAAAGAACAAAGAAGAGTCGGTGGATGTGGTACTTGTGTCTGTGGGACGCGCGCCGGCCACAGAGGGTCTTTTTGAAGCGGATGTTCCTATCAAACTGGAAAATGGGAAAGTTGTGGTGGATGAATTTTACCGTACCAGCATGCCGGGAGTCTATGCGGTAGGTGATGTGACCGGAGGAATACAGCTGGCCCACGTGGCTTCTGCAGAGGCTACATATGTAGTGGAGAGAATGAATGATAAAAGAGCGTCAGTGATTCTTTCCATGGTTCCGGGTGGCTTGTTTACTTCAGTTTCGATCGTGCCAAGCTGTCTTTATACAGACCCGGAAATCGCTTCTGTGGGGCTGACGGAAGAGGAAGCGAAGAGAAAGGGAGTGCCGGTAAGGTGCGGGAAATATATCATGGATGGAAACGGACAGTCTATTATTGCAGGCGGAGAGGGCGGATTTATCAAAGTGCTCTTTGCAGCGGACAGCGATGAGCTTTTGGGAGCGCAGATGATGTGCCCCAGGGCAACGGATATGATCGGAGAGCTTGCCACGGCTCTTGCCAACGGTCTGACAAGCTCCCAGCTTATGTATGCAATGCGTGCCCATCCTACATTCAATGAGGCAATTTCATGTGCTGTGGAGGACAGCAGAAAGGCCGCTGTTACCCGATAGTCGGGTGCAGCGGTTTCTTGTGTGAAAATAAAGTCATTCCTCTATTGACAACAGGGAGAAAATGTGTTTATATTAAAGCATGAACATATGAACAATCATTCATATAAAGATAAATTTGAAGTCAGTCAGAGGAGGGATTCGCATGTCGGAAGAAAAAATGCAGGCAGAACAGGAACACTGCCATTGTGAAGGAAAATGCAGCCATGAAGGAAATCATCATTCCCATGACCATGAGGAGCATTCCCATAGCCATGAAGGACACAGCCATGCTCATGGAGATCATCATCATACAGAAGTAATACACACAGGACATGAGTTTGACCATATAGATAAAAAGACGGAGCAGAGAATCTACATTCTGGAAGGGCTGGGATGCGCTAACTGCGCAGCGAAAATGGAACGGCAGATCTGTGCGCTTCCGGAGGTGGAGATGGCGGTTCTTACTTATGCTACCAAACAGCTTAAGGTGGCGGCGAATCATCAGGAGGCACTGCTTCCTAAATTACAGGAGATATGCTCATCTATTGAAAGTGAAGTGACTGTTGTACCAAAAGAAGAGGAAAAGCCTCTTCCCAAAGTGAAGAAAAGTATTTTTGAAGAAAACAAAAAGGAAATTTTGATAATTGCGGCAGGTGCGATTCTTTTTGCGGCGGGAACGATCAGTGAGCATATGGGAATAACTCCCCTGTATCCCGCTATAGGATTTATAGTGGCATATGTACTTCTTGGCTGGGAAATCGTATGGTCAGCGCTGAAAAATCTGACGAAGGGTCATGTATTTGACGAAAATTTTCTTATGAGTGTAGCAACACTGGCGGCATTTGCCATTGGCGATTTCGCAGAAGCTGTGGGAGTTATGCTTTTTTACCGGATAGGAGAACTGTTTGAAGATATTGCTGTTGACAGAAGCCGGTCCCAGATCATGGAAGCAGTGGATATGCGGCCGGAAGTTGTAAACAGGGTGGAAGGCAGCAATGTTTATGAGATTCCTGCAAAATCAGCGGAAGTGGGAGATATTCTCCTTATCCGTCCCGGAGATCGAATCCCTCTGGATGGAACAGTGGCAGAAGGAACAAGCAGGATCGATACCTCTCCGGTAACCGGAGAGCCGGTGCCGGTAGCGGTTTCACCGGGATCTTCTCTTGTCTCCGGATGTGTCAACGAGCAGGGCGTTCTGAAGATGAGAGTGGAGAAAAAATTAAGTGAATCTATGGTTACTAAAATTCTCGATTCGGTAGAGAATGCAGCTGCAAGTAAACCAAAACTGGACCGCTTCATTACCAGATTTGCGAGAGTTTACACTCCCATCGTTGTTCTGGCAGCTGTTTTGACAGCGATTATCCCGTCAATGATTACTGGAGACTGGAACCACTGGATTTATACGGCTATCACGTTCCTTGTTATCAGCTGCCCATGCGCGCTTGTGCTGAGTGTTCCGCTGGCGTTCTTTTCCGGTATCGGGGCAGGTTCTAAAAGAGGAATCCTCTTTAAGGGAGGCGTGTCTATTGAGGCTTTAAAAGATGTGAAAGCTGTTGTTATGGATAAGACAGGAACGATCACTAAGGGAGAGTTTCAGGTGCAGAGTGTGGTGCCAAAAGGAAGGATCGGGATGGAAGAGCTGCTAAGAAAAGCGGCTGAATGTGAACTGGGTTCGACGCATCCCATTGGAACCAGCATTGTGGAAGCGGCAAGAGAAAAAGGTCTTACCCTGGTACGGCCAAAAGAAGCGGAAGAAATTTCGGGAAAAGGCATTCGTGCAGTGATAGAAGAGCAAGAGGTGCTTTGCGGAAACCGGGCGCTGATGGAGAAGTATCAGGTTGATACCAGGAGTTTTGAATATACAGAATACGGTACGGAAGTTTTGATTGCAGTAAACGGAGAGCTTTCCGGATATATTGTGATTGCGGATGCCTTGAAGGAAGAAGCGGTCAGAGCTGTTGAAACATTGAAAAAAGAACATCTGGCGGCAGCAATGCTGACAGGAGATGCCAGGGACAGCGCCAGGGCAGTGGCAGATGCTGTAGGGATCCAGGAGATTTATGCACAGCTGCTTCCGCAGGAGAAATTGGAACATCTGCAGATGATCCGGAAGAAATATGGGCCGGTGATGTTTGTCGGAGACGGCATCAATGATGCGCCGGTTCTTGCGGGAGCAGATGTAGGCGCTGCCATGGGCAGTGGAGCGGACGCTGCTATTGAGGCGGCTGATGTTGTATTTATGACCTCTTCCGTAGAAGCAATCCCCGATTCCATCCGCATTGCTCGGGTTACCGGAAAGATTGCGATGCAGAACGTAGTGTTTGCCCTTGCGATCAAGGCGCTGGTTATGCTTCTCGGATTTTTTGGAGCTGCCAATATGTGGATGGCAGTATTTGCCGACACAGGAGTAGCGATGCTCTGTGTGCTCAATTCCATCCGTATATTGTATAGAAAATTTTAAAAACACATTACAAAATTGTTAAGTTCCCCCGGATTTCAGCGAAATAGTTGAAATATCGGGGGTATTTTGGCATAATTAACAAATGAACCAGTATTCACATGATAGCTGTGGAAAGTCAGGAAGGACGGTAGAACATGAAAAGAACAGAAGCAGAATGCTGCGATGTTGTGATGACCCACACAGGTACAGTAGAAGAAGTGAAGAAAAAGATGCCGGGAGATGGAATGATCCATGATCTGGCGGATTTTTATAAAGTATTTGGAGATGCCACGAGAATCCGTATTTTGTGCGTTCTTCTCCAGGCAGAGGTATGTGTCTGCGATCTGGCGGAGATACTCGGAATGACCCAGTCGGCAATCTCCCATCAGCTCAGAGTGCTGAAGCAGATGAAGCTGGTAAAAAACAGAAGAGAAGGAAAAACCGTTTTTTATTCCCTGGCGGATGGACATATTCAGACGATCATCAGCCAGGGTATGGAGCATATTAGCGAATAGAGCTCATATAAATGGGATGAAGAGGATAAAAGGATGGCAAAAGAACTGAAAATAAGGTGGATAATTCTGGCGGCAGGAATCGCGCTTTATGCAGGTGCAGTGGCACTGGTCAGGCTCACTGCCTTTGACAATGAAGTTAAGTTTTGGATTTTTCTTGCTATATATTTGGTGGCAGGATTTGAGTCCTTCCGGGGATTTCAGGAAAATGTCATGCAGAAAAAAATTTTAGATGAGCACTTTCTGATGATCGCGGCTACTGTAGGGGCTCTTGCAGTAGGACATTATGAGGAGGGTGTGGCAGCTATGCTGTTGTTCCAGATCGGAGGATCTTTGGAGGCTGTTTCTGTGGACAGGACAAAGCGTACCATAGCGAAATATATAGATATCCGCCCCATGTATGCAATACGAAAAGAAGGGGAACAGGAAGTGCAGGTGGAGCCATCCAGCCTGCAGATCGGGGATGTTATTGTCATAAAGCCCGGAGAAAGAGTTCCGGTGGATGCTGTGGTCACAAGCGGCATCACAGCTATGGATACCAAGGCGCTCACTGGAGAGACCGTTCCCCAGACGGTGGGGGTAGGAGACAGGATCTACAGCGGGAGCATCAATACAACCGGTGTAGTAGAGGCAGAGGTAAAGAAATTGTACAAAGACTCCACCGTATCCAGAGTAATGGAGCTGGTCGAGAACGCACAGAAAAGAAAGGCTGATACGGAGAGTTTTGTTCAGCGGTTTACGAAGTTTTATACGCCAGCGGTAACAGCAGCGGCCATATTGATCATGGTAGTTCCGCCTGTGTTTTTACCCGGAGCCCAGTGGAGTACCTGGATTTACCGTGCTATGATCGTGCTGATCGCCGCCTGTCCGGCGGGACTGATCCTGTCGGTGCCGGTAGCTTTTCTTGGCGGGATTGCAGCGGCGGCCCGTCAGGGTATTGTGGTAAAGGGCGGAAATTATCTTGAAATGCTGGCTAAGGCGGACACCTTTGTTTTCGATAAGACCGGAACTCTGACGGAAGGCGTGTTTGAAGTGCTTGAAGTCTATGCGGAATCTTTGACAGAGAGTGAACTTCTGGAGATTACGGCTCATGTGGAGAATTACTCCAACCATCCCATTGCGCAGTCTCTTATGAACGCCTACGGCGGAGAATATGATGCTTCCAGGGTAACCCAGGTAGAAGAGCAGCCCGGATATGGCATCAGCGCCAGGTATGAAGGGAAGAATATCCATATCGGCAACAGCCGAATGGCCGGGCTTTACGGTGTGGAAGTGGATGAAATAGAGACAGAGGACACGGTAATTTACGTTCTTGTAGAAAGCGAATACGGCGGATATATTGTGGTAGGAGACCGGCTCAAGGAAGATGCCAAATGGACCATGCGGACGCTTCGCGAAAAATACCATGCAGTATTGGTTATGCTGACCGGAGACAGCCGGGAAGCCGGAAACGCCGTTGCAAAAGAACTGCATATGGATTATGCTTATACAGAACTGATGCCGGAAGATAAACTGGAACAGATGGAAGAATTTATGCAGTGTCAGTACGAGGCGGAACGGGTTGTGTGTGTCGGTGACGGCATCAATGATGCACCTGTTCTTGCCAGAGCGGACGTGGGAATCGCTATGGGCGCTCTGGGAGCTGACGCGGCGATCGAGGCGGCAGATATTGTTTTGATGGAAGATGAGCTTCCCAAGATCGTGGATGCAGTAAGCATAGCGAAAGAAACCGTGCGGGTGGTAGGGCAGAATATCAATTTTGCGCTTGTAATGAAATTTATCGTGCTGGTTCTGGCAGCTGTTGGGTACATTTCCATGTGGGAAGCGGTATTCACTGATGTGGGCGTAATGATTCTGTCTATTATCAATGCGTCCGGAGTGGTAAAATATTGGCAGTAAAACTGCCTGAAACACAGCGGGAGGATAGATTTGGGATGAAACGTTATATAGGAACACTGGCGGCTCTGGCCCTGGCCGGATTCATGCTGACAGGGTGCGGCGACAAAACAGTAGAGGAAGGGGTAAGCCTTCTGGAAGAGCAGGACTACAAGGGAGCGGCGGAATTGTTTGAGCAGGCTGTAGAAAAGGATGAGGAAGACGCAGAGGCACAGAGAGGGCTTGGCATTGCCAAGTGGGAACTTGAGGATTACGAAGGAGCGCTGTCAGCCTTTGAAAGTGCGCTGGAAAACGGAGGGGACAAGACCGCAGAGATTTATAATCTGATGGGAAACTGCTGTATGAAACTGGATCAGGCGAAACAAGCGCTGAATTACTACCGCCTGGGACTGGAAGAAGAGGATGCAAGCGATGAACTGAAGCAGGAGATGCGGCTGAATGAGATCGCTGCCTATGAGATGTCGGGAGACATGGAGAGCGCCAAGTCAAAGCTGAAGTCCTATATTCAGGATTATCCTGACGATGAGAGGGCTGCAAAAGAAGCGGAATTTCTGGAGACAAGATAAAAGCAGAAGGGAAAAGAGCATGTTTGAGACGAAGGAAAGGAAAGAAAGAGTCATCCTGGTAGGGGTGAGTGTTTCGGATTATGACGATGTATCGTCTTCCTTAGATGAGCTGGAGGATCTTGCCAAGACGGCCGGAGCGGTGTGCGTGGGACGCCTGATCCAGAAGAGGGAACAGATCCATCCCACTTCCTATCTGGGAAAAGGCAAGATCATGGAGCTTAAGGACCTTTTGTGGGAGACAGAAGCTGACGGGATCATATGCGATGATGAGCTGTCCCCGGCGCAGATCAGCAATTTGAAGGCAGAGCTGGACACAAAGATCATGGACCGTACCCTTTTGATCCTGGACATCTTTGCGGCTCGTGCTTCTACAAGCGAAGGGAAAATCCAGGTGGAGCTTGCACAGCTGAAATACCGGCAGTCCCGCCTTACAGGGCTTGGCACTTCTCTTTCCAGACTGGGAGGAGGAATCGGGACAAGAGGACCCGGAGAGAAAAAGCTGGAAATGGACCGAAGGCTGATCAAGAGCAGAATTTCCAGACTGAATCAGGAGCTTAAGGAGGTCAAGAGACATCGGGAAGTGACAAGGGAGCACAGAAACAGAGAAAATATTCCGGTTGCTGCCATTGTCGGTTATACCAATGCGGGAAAGTCCACGCTTCTTAATTATCTGACAGATGCCGGGATCCTGGCGGAGGATAAATTATTTGCAACACTGGATCCGACCACGAGAGTAAAAAAGCTGCCGGGAGGACAGAAAATTCTCCTGACGGATACGGTGGGATTTATACGGAAGCTTCCCCATCACTTGGTCGAGGCTTTTAAAAGTACTTTGGAGGAAGCCCGGTATGCAGATATTTTGATCCATGTGGCAGATGTGTCCAGTCCCCAGATGGATGAGCAGATGCATATTGTCTATGAGACGCTGAGGGAACTTCAGGCGCTTGATAAGCCTGTGATCACAGCGTTCAATAAAATCGATACAGCCCGGTGCGAATATGTTCCAAGAGATTTCCAGGCGGACAGAACGGTCTGTATTTCCGCAAAGACAGGAGAAGGGACGGAAGAACTTCTAAGCGCTGTGGAAGATATTCTTCGGGAGCAGAAGATCGAGGTGGAGAAGCTTTATCTTTACAATGAGGCGGGAAAGATTCAGATCATACGCCAGTATGGGGAGTTGTCCAAAGAAGAGTACCGCGAGGAAGGCATTTATGTGAAAGCGTATGTGCCGGCGTTTATATACGGCAGGATATGCTGATCAGGCAAAGGTGACGACAACAGAAAGGAAAAAATATGGCGCTGCAGTTTGTTTTTGGGGGTTCCGGTTCAGGGAAGTCCCATTATCTTTATCAGAATATTACAAAAGAAGCGGAGGAGAATCCCTCCCTTTCTTACCTTGTCCTTGTACCGGAGCAGTTTACCATGCAGACTCAGAAAGACCTTGTTATGCACGGCAGCAGGAAGGGAATCATGAATATTGATGTCCTAAGCTTTGTGCGCCTGGCTCACCGTATTTTTGAGGAGACGGGCAAGGGAGGCTTCCCGGTATTGGACGATGAGGGGAAGAATCTGGTGCTTAGGAAGATAGGAGGGGAGCTTGAGCCCCGCCTGAAGGTGCTGAAAGGAAATATGCGGAAGCTGGGGTATGTCAGCGAAGTGAAATCCGTTCTGTCGGAATTTATACAGTACGACGTGGGGATGGATGAGATCCGCAAAGTGATGGAATCCTCAGGGGAGGATTCTTATTTGTATTATAAACTGTCGGATATTGCTCTTTTGTACCAGGGCTTCCAGGATTATCTCCGGGAAAAGTTTATCACCAAGGAAGAACTTTTGGATGTACTGTCCAGAGTGGCCTGTGAATCGGAGATTCTGAGAAAAAGCACAGTAGTTCTGGATGGATTTACCGGATTCACCCCGGTGCAGGGCCGTCTTCTGGGAGAGTTGATGAAAATATGCAGGGATGTGATCGTGACGGTAACTATTGATGAACGGGAAGATCCCTATACCTTTCGTCATCCTTACCAACTTTTTGCCATGAGCAAGCAGACAGTAGCTTCTCTTTTGGAAACAGCGAAGAAGATGCAGATTCCTGTCAAGGACCCCGTTGTTTTGAAAAGGCAGCCTGCTCCCAGGTTTGAAAATTGTCCTGCTATCGGGTTCCTGGAAAGAGAAATCTTCCGTTATTCAGGAAAAACATATACAGGGCAGCAAAGCGCAGTGGAACTTCATGTAGCCAGAAATCCCATGGATGAGGCGTGGGCGGCAGCGGAAAGAGTACGCCGTATGATCCGGACGGAAGGATACCGCTATCGGGAGATCGGCATTATCGTCAGTGATATGGACACATACGGAAACAGTCTTAAGAGGGCCTTTGGACGCTATGAGATCCCGGTCTTTATGGATCAGAAAAGGAGTATCCTTTTAAACTCTTTTGTGGAATATATAAGAAGTCTCCTTACCATGGCGGAGCAGAATTTTTCATTTGAGAGTGTCTTCCGCTTCCTTCGTACGGGGTATGCAGGATTTGAAGCGGAGGAGATAGACGAGCTGGAAAATTACTGCCTGGCCCTTGGCGTAAAAGGATTTGCAAAATGGCAGGAGCGGTGGATCCGGCGTTCCAGGGATATGACCGAGGAGGAACTTGAGCGGGTCAATCATTTACGGGTGATGTTGGTGGAGCTGGTGGATGATCTCGTATTTGTGCTGAAGCAGAAAAAGAAAACAGTGAGGGATATTACAGAAGCGCTCTATGATTTTCTTGTCCGGGAAAAAATGCAGCTCGTTTTAAAAGAACAGGAAGAGCAGTTCCAGGCGGAAGGAGAGATGGCGCTTGCAAGAGAGTATGCTCAGATTTACGGGATTGTTCTGGATCTTTTTGATAAGTTTGTGCAGCTGCTTGGGGACGAGACCGTCACTTTGGAGGAGTACTGCAGCCTTTTGGATGCAGGTCTGACGGAGGCCAAGGTAGGTGTGATTCCGCCCGGCATCGACCAGGTTGTGATCGGTGACATGCAAAGAACCAGACTGAAAGACATTAAGGCGCTGCTCTTTCTGGGGGCAAATGACAGCTTCCTTCCGGGAAATCTGATGCAGGCAGGACTTCTTTCAGAAGGAGACAGGACAAAATTTGCCCGGGAAAAGATTGCTTTGACGCCTGGAGCAAAGGAACAGGCCTATGTGCAGAAATATTATCTGTACCTGAATCTGACGAAACCGACAGAGAAACTCTGCGTATTTTACAGTAAGGTGTCAGCGGATGGAAAGAGCGTCAGGCCGTCTTATCTGATTCAGGAAATCCGCCGTCTTTTTCCTGAAATTTCTGTGGAGGATGAGGAAGAAAAGGCGCTGAAGGAAAAAGAGATGACGCCGGAGTCGGGAATCACGGAACTCACAAAAGGGCTGCAGGGGAGGGATGATGCTTCCGGAAGCGCCTGGATGGAGCTTTACAGCTGGTATAAAGGAGAGGAAAAATGGCAGGGCAAGCTGTCAGATCTTCTGGACGCGGCTTATTATGTCCGCCCGTCGGATGCGGTCAGCGAAGCGGTGGCAAAAAAGATTTACGGAGATGATTTCAGAGCCAGCATTACGAGAATGGAACGGTTTTCTTCCTGTGCTTTTTCTCATTTCCTTACTTATGGCCTGGCTTTAAAAGAAAGGCAGGAATATGAATTTCGGGCTGCGGATATGGGCAATGTTTTCCACAGTGCAGTGGAAAAATACGCGGGAAAACTTTCGGAGAGCAAAAGAAGCTGGATTTCTCTGACTCTGGAAGAGCAAAAAGAACTCTCAGACCAATGTGTGGATGAAGCGGTTACAGACTATGGAAATTCTGTGCTTTACAGTACATCGAGAAATCAGTATATGGTCACACGGATGAAACATATGATGAACCGTACGGTGTGGGCCTTGACCGAGCAGCTCCGCCGGGGAGATTTCCAGCCGGAAGCCAGTGAGCTGAGTTTTGGAAGCGGAAAGATTGACCGGGTAGATACCTGTCTGGAAGATGATACGGTGTATGTAAAAGTGGTGGATTACAAGACCGGCCACACTGCTTTTGATTTTTCTCTGCTGTATCATGGGCTGCAGCTTCAGCTGATGGTTTATATGAACCAGGCGCTGGGGCTGGTAAAGCGGAGGTATCCTGACAAGGAGGCGGTGCCGTCCGGGATTTTTTACTATCGCATCCAGGATCCCCTTGTGGAGAAAGGGGATGACAAGGAAACAGTAAAGGAAAAACTATTGAAAGAACTCCGCCCGGACGGCCTGATCAGCCTGGAAAAAAATTCTCTTGCGCATCTGGAGCATGGAAGAGAAGGGGAATCTTTGGCTGTGCCGGTGAAATTTAAAAAGGACGGAAGTCTTGCTGCTTCATCAAAAGCAGTAGATGGAAGTGATTTTGCCGTCCTTTCCAGATACGCCGGGGAAAAGGTAAAAGAGCTGCATGAAAGGATTGCGTCCGGCGAGGCAAAGATCAGTCCCTACCGGCAGGGAACCCGGACCGGATGCGATTACTGTGCCTACCGGCATATATGCGGATTCGATACAAAGATTCCGGGCTACCATTACCGTGACATTGAAAAACTCGACAGACAGGAAGCCATAGAGCGGATGGGAAAACAGATAGAAGAAAGTACAGAAAAAAGTACGGGAAAAGGAGAGAATGATCTGTGAGCGTGAAATGGACAAAAGAACAGCAAAATGTAATTGATCTGCAGGACCGCAATATTCTTGTGTCGGCAGCAGCCGGCTCCGGAAAGACCGCTGTTCTTGTGGAACGGATCATCACCATGCTGACAAGAGAAGAAGATCCGGTGGATGTGGATCAGCTTTTGATCGTGACGTTTACAGAGGCAGCGGCGGCAGAGATGAAGGAGAGGATCCGGGGAGCCGTTGAGAAGAAGCTGGCGGAGAGACCGGATGATGAACATCTGAAGCAGCAGGCTACGCTGATACACAGCGCCAGGATTACCACCATCCATAGCTTTTGTCTCTCTGTTATACGGGAACATTTTCACAGCATTGACCTGGATCCGTCTTTCCGTATCGGAGAGGAGGGAGAGCTTCGGCTGATGCGCCAGGATGTCCTGGAGGAGCTTCTCGAGAAAAAATATCAGGAGGGTAATGCCCGGTTCCTGGAATTTGCAGAGAGTTATGCCCGGGGCAGGGATGACCGCAAGATGGAAGAGCTGATCCTGAAGCTCTATGAATTTTCCAGAAGCTATCCGGCGCCGGAGGAATGGCTGGGCTCCTGTGTGCGCCTTTATCAGGTGACGTCGGAAGAAGAACTGTTAAAGACCTCTGCTTTTCAGGCGGCAAAACAGCGGATGGACTGCTATGTCCAAAGTGCTGCAAAACTGCAAAGACAAGCGGAAAAGCTGTGTTTAGAGCCGGACGGGCCTTATATGTACGGGGAAACGCTGGAAAGTGATCTGGAAAATATTGAACGGTTTGAGAAGGCTGTAACTTATTCGGATTATTATGAGGCGTTTCAGAAGATTTCCTGGAAGAAGCTGGCGGCTAACCGGGATAAAACAGTGTCAAAGGAAAAGGCAGAGCAGGTAAAAGCACTGCGGGAGGAAATGAAGGGGATCCTGAAAAATTCAGCCGGTCATTATTTTAAAGATAATATCGAAGAAGTGCTCCGCCAGGCAGCCCTTTGTTTCCCTATGATGAAAGTGCTTGCAGATCTGACGGGCGCCTTTGCCAAAGCTTTTGAGGAACGAAAAAGAAGCCGCAATATGATCGACTTCAGCGATATGGAGCAGTATGCCCTGCGTATATTGACAGAAAAAGAAGGGGATGGATGGAAACCTTCTGCCGCGGCCCGTGAATACCAGGAAATGTTCCGGGAGGTTATGATCGACGAATATCAGGACAGCAATCTGATCCAGGAAGCGATCCTTACCAGCGTTTCCGGGATTTCCCGGGGAAGGTACAATGTTTTCATGGTAGGAGATGTGAAGCAGAGTATCTATCGGTTCCGGCTGTCAAGGCCTGAGCTTTTCATGGAGAAATTCAATACGTACCGTCTTTATGAAGGGGAGGGGACCGACAGCGAGAAGCAGAGGATTGACCTTTACCGCAATTTCCGAAGCAGAAAAGAAGTGCTGGAGGGAGTGAATTATCTGTTCCGGCAGATCATGACAGAGCCTCTTGGAGGAATTGTCTATGACGACCGGGCGGCCCTTCATCCCGGCGCTTCCTTTGAGGAGCAGCCGGGAAATCAGCCGGAGATCCTGCTGATCGAATCACAGATCGAGGAAGAAATCCTGGATATGGCCGGGGAGGGAGAAAACACCCTCAATGCCCGCCGCCTGGAGGCAAAGGCAGTGGCAGGCCGGATCCGGGAGCTGATGAGTCAGGCTGTGGTGACAGACAAAAAAGACGGAACACTGCGCCCGGTACGCTATTCGGATATTGTGATCCTGACCCGAAGCATAAAAGGGTGGAGCGATGTGTTCCTGGAAGTGTTGTCGGAAGAAGGGATACCGGCATATGCAGGGACGAAGGAAGGCTATTTTGAGACACGGGAGATCGGAACTCTTCTGGATTACTTCCGTGTTTTAAATAATCGGAAACAGGATATTCCGCTGGCAGCAGTTCTTTCTTCCTATTTCGGAAAAATGAATGATGATGAGCTTGCCAGGATCAAGGCGGCTTATCCTAAGGAGCGCTTCTATGATGCGGTGGAGCATTACCGGACGGAAGGAGAAGATGAAAAGATCCGGGGGAAACTGGAATCCTGCCTGGGACAGATGGAACGTTTCCGCCGGAGAGTTCCCTATACGGCGATCCATGAACTGCTCTGGCAGATCCTGGACGAGACAGGCTATGGAGATTACACAGCCGCTCTTCCGGCAGGAGAGCAGCGGAAGGCAAATCTGGATATGCTGGCAGAAAAGGCCATGACATTTGAAAGCACCAGCTATAAAGGGCTGTTTAATTTTGTGCGCTATATCGAGCAGCTTCGGAAATATGATGTGGATTACGGAGAGGCAAGTCTTAGTGATGAACAGTCAGATACGGTGCGGATCATGAGTATTCATAAGAGCAAGGGGCTGGAATTTCCGGTGGTGATCGCAGCCGGCATGGGAAAACGGTTTAACCAGCAGGATGCCAGAAGCAGTGTGATCGTTCATGCCTCTTTGGGAGTAGGTCTGGATGCTGTTGATCTGGACGAGGGCACCAAAAGTGTATCCTTTTTTAAGAGGGTGATGCAAAGGGAGGAAATCCTGGAGAACCTGGCTGAGGAACTTCGGGTTTTATACGTAGCTCTTACAAGGGCAAAAGAAAAATTGATCCTCACAGGAACCATGAAAAATCCCGGGGAGAAGCTGGAATCTCTGCGAGCGGTAAAAGGCGGGGAAGAAGAACTCTCTTTTGGGGTGCTGTCATCGGCTTCCTCCTGTTTGAGCTGGATCCTTCCGGCCATTGCAGGCGGAGGGAAAGAGATGCCTCTTCAGGTATGGATAAAGAGACTGGAAGATTTTGTCCGTGCAGAAGAAGAGGAAAAGACAGAGAAAATATTTACCAAGCAGGCGCTGAAAGACTGGAATACACAAGAAACATATGATAAAGAAATGAAAGACAGACTGAAAGAGCAGTTTGGATACTCTTATCCCTGGCCGGATACGTTTGGACGGAAGCTGAAGTTTACGGTCTCGGAGCTGAAGAAGCGAGAATATATGAAGGAAGTGTATGGTGAGGAAGGAACAGAACTGGGAGAGATGGCCTATGAAGAGCCGGAGGTCATTCCGCTGATCCCGCGTTTCCGTATGGAGGAAGAAGAACTGACGGGAGCTTCCCGGGGAAGCGCTTACCACCGTGTTCTGGAGCTTTTGGATTTTAAGGAAGATTACAGTCTGGAATCCATGGCTATGGCGGTCGAAGAGATGAAAAACAGCGGAAAGATCCGGAAAGATATGGCGCAGAGTGTTCGGACGAAAGAAATTCTTGCATTTGTTTCCGGTGCGGACGGAAGACGGATGAAAGAAGCGGCAGAAAAAGGAAAGCTTTGGAAGGAACAGCCTTTTGTTCTGGGCGTAGATGCAGAAGAAATCTACCCCGGATCAGGAGAAGGGGAAACCATACTGGTTCAGGGAATTATTGACGTTTTCTTTGAGGAGGACGGAGAGCTTGTGGTGCTGGACTACAAGACGGATAAAGTGCGAAAACCAGAGGAACTTGCAGAAAAATATCATGCACAGCTGGCCTATTATGCAAAGGCGTTGGAACAGCTCACCGGGAAACGGGTGAAAGAAAAAATTATTTATTCCTTTACGCTTCAGGAGCGGATCTTGCTGTAATAATAGCGTCTGTGTACAAGGGGCAACACGGAGCGTATTGTCCCCTTGTACACAGACGCTAAGATGTTTGGAGAATTGATCCATCGGTGCGAAAAAAGCATCGATGGATTTTTTTGTTCAATAGGAAACTTGTTCTGCATATATTGACAAACAATATTATATGACATATAATATGATCATAAAAATAATATAGATAGATAAATAATATTGTTTTGCAACTAATTCTGTGTGCAGAGCAGCGGCGGAGTACACCGAGGCTGCAGGCAGACATGATAACAAAGGAAGTGATTGGATGGTATTTAACACCGGAGCAGCTCTTCTTGATGCGATCGTCCTTGCGGTTGTTTCGCGGGAGAGTGAAGGGACTTACGGATATAAGATCACCCAGGATGTAAGAAAAGCAATTGAAGTATCAGAGTCCACTTTATATCCGGTACTGCGAAGACTTCAAAAGGACGAATGCCTGGAAGTTTATGATATGCAGTATGATGGAAGGAACAGGAGATACTATAAGATTACACCGAAAGGATCCGCGCAGCTTAACTTATACAGGGGCGAATGGAAAGTCTATTCGAGTAAGATCAGCGAATTATTTGAGGGAGGTGCTATTTCATGAATCGTATACAGTTTATGACAGAACTGGCAGCGCTTCTTCAGGATATATCCGTGGAAGAACGTGTAGAGGCGATGAAGTATTATAATGATTATTTCGATGAAGCGGGAGAAGAGAATGAAGAAGAGATCGTTCGGGAACTTGGAAGCCCGGCAAAAGTTGCTGCAGAGGTGAAAGCAGGACTTGGAGAGGCTTCGTCGGATGCAGGCGAATTTCGGGAGACCGGTTATACCGATACGAGATTCGAGCAGAAAGAAGCGCCGGCGTATCCGGGGCAGGAAAAAGATTCGGATGAGGCAGGCGGCGGAACGGAAAAACAGCAGGAGAAATACACCCGGGAAGAACAGAGATCAAACAACAACTGGGACACCGGAAGTGAGCAGACAAAACAGAAAAATACCGGACTTAAAATAGTGCTGATCATATTGGTGATCCTGGTGGGGCTTCCCGTCATTGTTCCGGCAGGTATAGCGCTGATCTGTGCGGCGGTAGCGGTAGTTGTGGCAGTTGTGGCGTTGTTTGCCGGTCTGGCTTTTGCTTCCGTGATGGTAGTTTTGCTTGGTGTGACGCTCGTGGGAGCAGGAATAGCCTGCCTGATACCGGAAGCGTCGGCAGGACTTGTGCTGATCGGCGGCGGCCTGATCACATTTGTGATCGGACTTATTATGACGGTGGCGTCGGTGAGGGCATGTATGATCGTACTTCCCGGATTCTTCCGGGGGATCATCAACTTAATCCGAAGACCGTTTCACAGGAGAAAGGCGGTGGCATAAATGAAAAAAGGATGGAAACGATTTTGGGTGTTCTGCGGAGTTACGGCAGCGGTGGGCTGTGTATGCGCTGTGACGGGCAAAGCAATGGGAGCGACAGGTGTATTAGTTGATAACTATATGCCGCAGTTCTTCTGGAAATCAGGAAGTACCAGTGTGGACAGCGATCAGGTTGAACTTTTTTCAAATGTTAAAAACCTGAAGGTTGATACAGAAGGACTGTTCGTGAATATTGTACCGTGTGAAGAGAATAACGTCAGAGTAGAAACCTATAATGTAAATTCCAGACTGAAGCTTCAGATTAAGGAAGAACAGGGAGAATTGAAAGTGGAAACCACTGCCGAACATTATCCCTGGAAACTTTTGAATCAGGAAGTAGCCGGAGAAGTGACGATACAGGTTCCTTACTATTTGGAATTTGGAGAAGCAGATCTTCAGGTGGGATATGGAGAACTTGACGTAGAAGAGATAAAGGCCAAAGATCTGAATCTGGAAGTTGGGGCGGGAGCAGGAAATATCAATTCTTTTACAGCCGACACGGCGGAATTTATGGTAGGCGCCGGAAGTCTGACTGCAGTGGGCGAGGCTGGAAAAAAAGTGGATATAGAATGCGGAGTAGGAGAATTAAATTATACTGCAGAAGGGACGAAGGAAGACTTCAATTATTTCATTGAATGTGGAATCGGTGAGCTGAATCTGGAAAATGAAAGTTATTCCGGAGTTGCAGTAAATAAAAATATTGATAACAACGCCGGCAAGGATATGAAGATCCAGTGCGGTATCGGTTCAGTGAATGTTTCTTTTGAAGGAGCAGCGGAAGTAAGATAACAGAAATTACAGAAAGAAGGAGTGTATATGGAATCAAAAAGATTATACAGATCAAGAAGAGAACGTCTGGTCTGCGGAGTATGCGGAGGAGTGGCAGAATATTTTAATATCGATCCGACGATAGTAAGGCTTGCTTTCCTTTTGTTTGTTTTCTGCGCCGGAAGCGGAGTGCTGGCATATATCATTGCGGCGATCGTTATGCCGGACGACCCTAATTAAGGACCGGAGCAGTCAGGAATAAATCGGTTTTGGCTGTATAAAATCCTGCATCATGTTAATACTTGCATATAGGAAAGGGGTATCAGCATGAGCAGGAAAAAAGAAAAACCGATCGTATTAAGCGAACTGACAAAAGAAGAAAAAATGAAATACGAAATAGCGGAAGAGCTTGGTCTGCTGGACAAAGTCATGGAGCAGGGGTGGAAATCCCTCTCTTCAAAAGAGACGGGACGCATCGGAGGTCTGATCAACAAAAAGAAAAAAGAACAGGGAATACGCTGAAGGCTGAACTGTAACAAAAGTATTACGAAGTATGAATATTTGGTGTCAAAGGTTGAAAAGGAAAAGTCGTTTTGCTATAATCGAACAGCTAGAAGGAATAGCGGGTGATTGTAATGAACGAAAAGATTCAAGTGCTGAATATTGGAATTGATGACTGTACAGCCAAAGAAGCCATGAAGCAGACAGTAGAATATATGGGTACAGAGCCTGTCAGCGTGATAGAGCTTGTTACGGTGGATACTGTAATGTATGCCTCGGAGGAACCGAAGCTTCGGGAGAGCATTGAGTGTGTGGATCTTGTGCTGCCGGGAGAGAAGGAGATTCTGGAAGGGGCAGATATAACAGAGAAACGGCATCTTCAGGAAGTGGAGCAGCGCACATATCTTAGAATGTTTCTGCGCTATCTTCACAAAAACCACTTCAGAGTATTTCTTTTGGTGGAGACAGAGGAGGAGGCGGAAGCCTTCTATCAATACCTGGAGGAGAGATACAGCGGGATACAGGTGGCGGGAATGGCGAAAGTATCGCCTACCGATTCGGCGGATGACCTTGTTGTAAATGCCGTAAACGGTGCAGAGACAGACTGTGTGATCGCAGCTCTTTCTGCGCCGGCAGAGCAGGAATTTATTGTAAGAAACAGAAGTATTCTGAATGCAAGAGTCTGGCTTGGGATCGGAAAGGGTGAAAACCCCATTTACCGCAGTCGGAGCCGTATGCAGAAAATGGTGCAGTTTATCAACCACAAAATTTTTAAACGCGAGATTGAAAAAAAGCGGAAAAAAGAAATGGAAACGGCTGTGAATGCCCATTGAGAGCGCACGTGATTTTGTATAGTATGTATATGCCGAAAATCAGGAAAATACCGGGAGAAAATTGAGGAAATTAACAAAAATTTGTGATTTCCTCTTTCTTTTTTTGTGGATTTATATTAGTATAAAAAAAGTAATATGTATAAATGGGTAAATGTGCAGAAAATACATTGTGGAAAATGCATATTGAAATTAGTGGAGGAGATAGAATATGATATCTAATCAAATACTACAAAATACCATCGATGGATTAAAGGGAATTACCCGGATTGATCTTTGCGTGATGGACACGGATGGCAAATCTCTTGCAAGCACATTTGCCGAACAGGAGAATTATGAGGCGTCTGTGCTGTCTTTTGTAGATTCACCGGCAGACAGCCAGGTTATACAGGGATATCAGTTTTTCAAAATTTTTGATGAACATCAGCTGGAATATATCCTTTTGGCTAACGGCGGCAGCGATGATGTGTATATGGTTGGAAAGATTGCGGCATTCCAGATACAGAATCTTCTGATCGCATACAAGGAGCGGTTCGACAAAGACAATTTTATCAAGAACCTGCTGCTTGACAATCTGCTTCTGGTAGATATTTACAATCGTGCAAAGAAATTACATATTGACACTGAAGTGAGACGTGTTATCTTTATAGTGGAGACTGCCCATGAAAAAGACAGCAGTATGGTGGATCATGTCCGCAGTCTGCTGGGAAATAAGTCCAAAGATTTTGTCACGGCAGTTGATGAAAAGGATATTATTATTGTAAAAGAACTGAGTTCTTCCGATGGGCACGCGGAGCTGGAAAAAATGGCGGAATCCATATTGGAGCTTCTTCAGGGAGAGGGAGAAGAGGATATACGGATCGCATACGGCACCATAGTAGGAGATATTAAAGAAGTTTCGAAATCCTATAAAGAGGCTAAGCTCGCTCTGGATGTGGGAAAAATCTTTTTTGACGACAGAAAAGTGATTGCTTACAGCACTCTGGGAATCGGACGTCTGATCTATCAGCTCCCAATTCCGTTGTGTAAAATGTTTATCCGCGAGATTTTTGAGGGGAAATCCCCGGACGAATTTGATGAGGAAACACTGACGACGATCAATAAGTTCTTTGAGAACAGTCTGAATGTGTCAGAGACATCAAGACAGCTTTACATCCATCGTAATACACTCGTTTACCGTCTGGATAAACTCCAGAAAAGTACGGGGCTTGATCTTCGTGTGTTTGAGGATGCCATCACATTTAAGATTGCACTGATGGTAGTCAAGTATATGAAATACATGGAGTCATTGGAGTATTGATAATTAGGAGGAAAGTATGATTGAATTAAATGAGGTAACGAAAGAATACTCAAAAGGGGTTGCTGCTCTGAACGGCGTAAACCTGAAAGTCGATCAGGGTGAATTTGTCTTTATCGTAGGCGACAGCGGTTCCGGAAAATCGACGCTGATCCGTTTGATCATGAAGGAACTGGAGCCGACTTCCGGTACGATCGTTGTAAACGGTCAGAACCTGGAAAGGCTGAAACACAGACAGATTCCCATGTACCGCAGAGGGCTTGGGGTTGTGTTTCAGGATTTCCGTCTTTTAAAGGACCGGAATATATATGAAAATATCGCTTTTGCTCAGCGTGTTGTAGAGACACCTACCAGGATCATCAAGAAAAAGGTTCCTGCTGCGCTGTCTCTGGTTGGTCTTGCACAGAAGTATAAATCCTATCCAAAGGAGTTGTCCGGAGGAGAGCAGCAGAGAGTGGCCATTGCGAGAGCTATTGTCAATGAGCCGGCTATTCTTCTGGCGGACGAGCCGACAGGAAACCTGGACCCGACTAATTCATGGGAGATCATGAAGCTTCTGGAAGAAGCGAATGACAGGGGTACGACCGTTTTGGTAGTTACGCATAATCAGGAAATTGTAAACGAGATGAAGAAACGTGTCGTTACAATGAAAAAGGGTGTCATTGTCAGCGACGAGCAAAAAGGTGGGTATAGAAATGAGGATTAGTACAGTCGGATATTCGACGAAACAGGGATTTAAAAATATTGGCCGAAATAAGATGTTTTCCATTGCGTCCATTGCTACAATGGCAGCGTGTATCTTTGTGTTCGGTCTGTTTTTTGCGATCGTAATGAATTTTAATTATATTGTACAGAAGGCCGAAGAGGGTGTGGCCATTACAGTATTTTTTGAAGAGGATATCACAGAAGACCAGATAGACGAGATTGGAGAGCAGCTGGCAGGCTGTGAAGGGGTCCATGATGTGGAATATGTGTCCGCAGATCAGGCATGGGAATCTTTCCAGAGCGAGTATTTCGGAGAAGATTCCTCACTTGCAGAAGGATTTAAGGATGATAATCCGCTGGCAAATTCCAACAATTACTCCGTGTATATGGAAGATGTTACCAAACAGGACGACGTAGTAGCTTTTGCGGAAGGTCTGGATGGGGTACGTAAGGTAAATAAATCGGACGTAGTGGCGGATACGCTGGGCAGCGTTAACAGACTCATTACCTATGTTTCCATTGCGATCATTGCTATTCTGCTTGCAGTGTCGATCTTCCTGATCAACAATACGGTAACCATGGGTATTACCGTGCGGCGGGAGGAGATCGCAATCATGAAATATATTGGAGCGAAGGACGGATTTGTCCGGGCGCCGTTTGTTATAGAGGGTCTTGTTATCGGTATCATTGGGGCGTTGATACCTTTGGTAATGTTATATTTTATGTATGACAAGGCAGTTTCATACATCCTTCAGAGATTTAATTTATTAAATAATATTCTGGATTTCCTTCCGGTAACAGAAGTATACCGTACTCTTCTTCCGGTGGGATTGGCTCTCGGTGTTGGAATCGGTTTCCTGGGAAGCTTCTTTACAATCCGTAAGCATTTGAAAGTATAAGCAATGAAAGTAAGGATATAGAAGGGAAAATTTCCTGTTATACTGGAAAAACCAAAAAAAATGTGCTATGATAAAAAATAGCAGGAAAAAACCCGTAAGGGAGTAGAAACAAGGGGTTAAAAGTAAAGGGAGAGAAGAAATGCAAAAAAAGAGATTAGTCAGTGTGCTGTTAGTCGGGGCGCTTACATTCGGAAGTGCAGTGCAGGTAAAGGCAGATGATCTCCAGGATGCACAGAATCAGGCCAGTGAGCTGCAGGATAAGAAGGCAGCGGCGCAGGCAGAGAAGGATAATCTTGCTGCACAGCTGGAAAAGATCGTGGATGATATGGATAAGACCAAATCAGACATTGAGAAAAAACAGGAAGAGATCGCTGCAAAGACAGATGAACTCATCGCTGCTCAGATTGATGAGAATAACCAGTATAACAGCATGAAACTCCGGATCCAGTACATGTATGAGAACGGAAACGGTCAATTTCTGGAAACACTGCTGGAATCAAAGAGTATTGCGGAATTTTTAAGTAATGCAGAGTATATTGCACAGATTTCTGAATATGATAGAAATATGCTGGTGGAATTTCAGGATATTGTTACAGAGGTAGAGGATCAGAAGAAAGACCTGGAAGAAGAAAACAAGAAACTGGAAGAAATGCAGACCAGTCTTCAGGAACAACAGACGGAGATGGAAAGTCTGATCGAAAGCAAGAGCGAAGAGATCAGCAGCTTAAGCAGTGAGCTTGGCGAAGTAAATGAAAAGATCGCTTCGTTGAAAGCAGAAGCGGAACGTCAGGCAAGGATGCAGCAGGAAGCACAGGCAGCGGCGTCCGGCAGCTCTGGAGGAACAAGCGGTGGCGGCGGTACAACCGTTACTCCTGCACCGCCTTACACCGGAGGTGGCAGCGGCAGACTTCAGAATCCGTGTCCATCCGCATATATCAGCAGTGAGTTTGGAGGCAGGGCGTCACCGGGAGGTATCGGAAGTACGAACCATAAGGGACGCGACTATGCGGCAAGTACGGGAAGTCCGATTTACGCGGCGGCATCCGGATCGGTAATCGAAGTGGGATATAACGGTGCAAGAGGTAATTACGTGATCATCAATCACGGCGATCTTGCTACATTGTATCAGCACTGCAGCCGTATTCTGGTAAGTTCCGGTCAGTCTGTAAGTACAGGACAGAACATTGCGTTGGTAGGCTCGACAGGAGCGTCTACCGGACCGCATCTTCATTTTGAGGTGTGGGTAAACCGTACGCCGGTTGATCCGAGACTTTATTTGTAGACAGGAACATAAAAGGTTGGTTTTTGTTGTATGAAACATAAAAAAAGTTTTTTTAAGGGGGCGCTTTTTGGCGCCCTCGTTGTATTATTAGGAATAAGTGCGGTTTCCTGCAGCCTCGGGAAAGCTGGGAATGCAGCGGAAGCAGACAGTGATAAAATGGAGCTTTTGAATGCTCTGATCGATGAGTATTATACGGGAGAGGTAGATGAGGAGAAGCTGGAAACAGGCATTTATAAGGGCTATATAGAAGGACTGGAAGATCCTTATTCTGCTTATTATGATCAAGACGAGACAGCAAAAATGACAGAAATGACAACAGGGGAATTTGGCGGGATCGGGGTGGTAGTTACTCAGGATAAGGAGACACAGACGATCCGGGTTATGCAGGTATACGAAGATTCCCCGGCTGATAATGCAGGTATAAAAGAAGGCGATATCTTTTACAAAATAGAGGGGGAAGATATCACCGGGCAGGATATCAATGCGGTTGTGAAAAAAATCAAAGGAGAGATTGGTACAACTGTTCAGCTGACTATGCTGCGAGGGGATAACAGGGAAGAGAAAGAGTTTGCTGTTAAAAGAGACACCATAGTAGAGCAGACGGTTGAAAGTAAGATGGCAGAAGAGGGGATCGGTTATATCCGCATCACAGAATTTGCTTCTGTTACTTACGATCAGTATAAAGAGGCGATGGATTCGCTGGAAGAGCAGGGTATGGAGAGACTGATCGTGGATCTTAGAAATAATCCGGGAGGGAATCTGAAGACTGTATGTCAGATTCTGGATCTGATGCTGCCGGAAGGACTGATCGTCTATACAGAGGATAAGAATGGAGAGAAAGAGGAATATACTTCTGATGCAGAGCATGTCTTTGAAAAGCCGCTTGTTGTCCTGATGAATGGAAACAGCGCCAGCGCTTCGGAAATATTCGGAGGGGCTATTCAGGATTACGGCACAGGGGAGATCGTAGGAACACAGTCTTACGGAAAAGGCCTGGTCCAGCAGATTTTCGACCTGCAGGACGGAACAAGCGTGAAACTGACGATTGCGGAATATTTTACTCCTAAAGGACGAAATATAAACGGAACAGGGATTGCACCGGATGTTGAGATTGAATATGTGTACGATGAGAATAATCCCGACAGAGACAATCAACTTGAAAAGGCGATAGAGACAGTGAAAAATATTTAGTCATTCCATTTCCACCGGGCATATGTTAAACTAATCATAAGTATGTAGTTTTTTAGAAAGGATAGGAAATCTATGACAATCTTAATCAAAGAGGGGCGTGTCCTGGATCCGGAAACAAAGAGGGATGAAATCTGTGATGTATTGATCGATGGTGACAGAATTACCAGAGTAGACAGCGGGATAGAGACAGAAGCAGAGCGGGTCATCAATGCAAAGGGGTGTTACGTCATGCCGGGGTTTATCGATCTGCATGTACATTTCAGAGATCCGGGGCTGGAGTATAAGGAAACGTTGACGACAGGAGGCCGGGCGGCGGTAAAAGGCGGCGTGACTACTGTGTGTGCTATGCCCAACACAAAACCGGTGATCGATAACGGCGTAAAGGTAAAAGAAGTGATGGAGCGCGCCAAGAGGGAATCTCTTACCAATGTGATCCAGCTTGGCGCTGTCACAGTCGGTCAGGAGGGAAAAGAACTGGCAGATATCCGGGGAATGGCGAAAAACGGCTGCCACGCCATCAGCGAGGATGGAAAATCCGTTATGAACGCATCCCTGTACCGAAAAGGGATGAACCTGGCAAAAGAAGAAGGCCTTGCTGTCTTTGCACACTGTGAGGATATCACCATGGTGGAAGGCGGCGTGATGAATGCCGATAAAAAGGCGGAGAAACTGGGGCTGAAAGGCATCACCAACGCTGTGGAGGATGTGATCGTGGCAAGGGATATCCTGCTGGCTAAGGAGACAGGCGTGCGCCTTCATCTCTGCCATTGTTCTACCAAGGACAGTATTAAAATGCTGGGGCTTGCAAAAGAGGAAGGGCTGGATGTTACAGGAGAGGTATGCCCGCATCATTTTATTTTGTCAACAGATGATATTACGAAAGATGACGGAAACTATAAGATGAATCCTCCTCTTCGCAGCAAAGAAGATGTGGAAGCTATCAAAGAAGGATTAAGGAATGGTACGGTGGATGTGATCGCAACGGATCACGCTCCCCATGCGGAGGCGGAAAAAAACCGTTCCATGAAGCTGGCTGCATTTGGTATTGTAGGACTTGAGACTTCAGCGGCTCTTACGTACACAGAACTTGTAGAAACAGGAATTATTACCCCTATGCAGATGGCGGAAAAAATGAGCTGGAATCCGGCGAAGATACTGGGACTTCATGACCGGGGATCCGTGTCGGAAGGAAAGATTGCGGATGTCGTGATCTTTGATCCGGAAAAAGAATATACGATCGATAAAAATACATTTTTGTCAAAAGGAAAGAATACGCCGTTTCACGGGCGCAAGGTAAAAGGCGAGGTTGTTTGTACCATTGCCGGTGGAAGAATCGTATACGAAGGAGGAAAAATCATTGATTAATGAATTGGTAAGAAAAATAAAAGAAACAGGAGCGCCTATTGTAGTAGGCTTGGATCCCATGCTTGGATATATTCCGGAACAGGTGAAAACAAAAGCTTTCGTGGAATTTGGCGAGACGCTGGAAGGCGCTGCAGAGGCGATCTGGCAGTTTAACAAAGAGATCGTGGACAAGACATGGGATCTTATTCCGGCTGTAAAGCCGCAGATTGCCATGTATGAACAGTTCGGTATTCCGGGACTGATGGCTTTTAAAAAGACAGTAGATTACTGCAAAGAAAAAGGTCTGGTAGTCATTGGAGATATTAAGCGGGGAGATATCGGCTCCACTTCCGCGGCTTATGCAACAGGGCATATCGGAAAGGTTGAGGTGGGCAGCAAGACTTATGCGCCCTTTGACGAGGATTTTGTAACGGTCAATCCTTATCTTGGCTCTGACGGAGTAAAGCCTTTTATCGATGTATGCAAAAAAGAGCAGAAGGGACTTTTTATCCTGGTGAAGACTTCCAATCCTTCCAGCGGTGAGTTCCAGGACCGTCTCATCGACGGGCGCCCGCTGTATGAACTGGTAGGCGAAAAGGTAAATGAGTGGGGACAGGAATGTATGGGATGTTCCTACAGCTACATTGGCGCTGTTGTAGGCGCAACTTATCCTGAAATGGGAAAAGTCCTTCGTAAGATCATGCCGAAGGCTTACATCCTTGTTCCAGGATATGGCGCACAGGGAGGCCAGGGAAAAGATCTTGTACATTTCTTCAACGAGGATGGACTTGGTGCGATCGTTAATTCCTCCAGAGGCATCATAGCAGCTTATAAGCAGGAAAAATATGCTTCCTTTGGTCCGGAAGCGTTTGGAGACGCATCCAGGGCGGCAGTAGAAGATATGATCGCCGACATCAGGGGCGCACTGGAGAACCGTTAGGAACCGAAAGGTGTATTGTGCTGACGGTCAAAAATCAAAGCTGATAAAAAGCAGGAGAAAAGAGAAAATGACAAAGAAAAAAGAACAGGTCCAGGTGATATCGCAGGCTTCTTTGGCAGATGGGATCTTCAGCATGTGGATCCGTACAGAGGCGGCAAAAAGCGCAAGGCCGGGACAGTTTATTTCCATGTATACAAGTGACGGGACGAAGCTGCTTCCCCGTCCCATCAGTATCTGTGAGATTGATAAAGAAAAATCCGCTCTGCGGGTGGTATACCGCGTGACCGGAGAGCATACCGGGACAGAACAGTTCTCACAGATGCAGGCAGGAGAACAGCTGTCCATTATCGGTCCCCTTGGCAATGGATTTCCCCTTGAGAGAGCAAAAGGGAAAAGAGTATTTCTTATGGGCGGAGGAATCGGAGTTCCGCCGATCCTGGAGCTGGCAAAGCAGATGAGCTGTGAAAAGAAGCAGATCATTGTAGGTTACAGAGACAGGCAGACTTTCCTGAAGGAAGAGTTTGAAGCATGCGGCGAAGTCTATATTTCTACAGAAGACGGAAGCGTGGGAACCAGGGGAAACGTGATGAATGTAGTGGAGGAAAAGGCACTGGAAGCGGATGTGATCTATGCCTGCGGCCCCACACCTATGCTGAGAGCCATTAAAAACTATGCGGAAGAAAAGGGTATTGAGTGTTATATCTCTCTGGAAGAGAGAATGGCCTGCGGTATCGGCGCCTGCCTTGGCTGTGTGTGCCGAACCAAAGAAAAGGATGCCCACAGTAACGTCAATAACAAAAGGGTCTGCAAAGACGGGCCGGTATTCTTATCGACGGAGGTGGAGTTATAATGGCTGATACAAGAGTAACCATTGCAGGAGTGGAATGGAAAAATCCGGTTACTGTGGCCTCCGGAACATTCGGATCCGGGGAAGAATTTGCTGATTTTGTAGACTTGAATAAGTTAGGAGCAGTGACGACTAAGGGCGTTGCCAACGTGCCGTGGACAGGAAATCCCACGCCAAGGGTGGCGGAAGTATATGGAGGCATGTTAAATGCCATTGGTCTGCAGAATCCGGGGATTGAATTGTTCTGCAAAAGAGATATTCCTTATCTCAAGCAGTATGATACAAAGATCATTGTCAATGTGTGCGGCCACGCACCTGAAGAATATCTGGCTGTTGTAGAGCGTCTTGCCGATGAGCCGGCAGATATGCTGGAAATTAATATTTCCTGTCCCAACGTTAATGCCGGATTTCTGGCGTTCGGACAGGATGCCCGCCATGTGGAAGAGCTGACAGCTCAAATTAAGAACATTGCAAAACAGCCCATTATTATGAAGCTGACGCCCAATGTAACCGATATTACAGAGATTGCAAAAGCGGCAGAGGCAGGAGGCGCTGACGCCGTTTCTCTCATTAATACCCTGACAGGAATGAAGATTGATGTTCATAAGCGTGCCTTTGCCCTGGCTAATAAAACAGGAGGCATGTCCGGTCCGGCGGTACATCCCGTTGCCGTGCGCATGGTTTATCAGGCATCCCATGCAGTAAAGATCCCGGTGATCGGAATGGGAGGCATCCAGAGCGCAGAGGATGCCATAGAATTTATTCTGGCAGGCGCATCGGCGGTGTCGGTAGGAACGGCAAACTTCCATAATCCGGCTGTTACCATGGAAGTGATCGATGGAATTGAAAAATATATGGAACGATATGGATTTGCGACAGTAGAAGAGATGGTCGGAATCGTGGAATAAGTTTATGAAAAAGGCGATGGGGCTGTCGGTTAATACCGTTTGCCCCTAATATGTCACGGTGTATTGGATACAATATTAGATATCTGATGCGGAGGGGCAGAAACAAGTAGACAAGGGGAAGGGTATGAAAACATTAAGAAATATTCAGACAAAGGACCGGATTGCGCAGTCCATTCGGGATGAAATATTAAGCGGGCATATGAAGCCAGGTGAGGAACTGGCGCAGGAGGCGCTGGCAGAGATGCTGGGAGTATCCCGGATGCCTGTGCGGGAAGCTCTGCAAACGTTGGTGCAGGATGGATTCGCCAGAAGGATGCCGAATCGGCATATTCAGGCAGTGGTTCTTGACAGTCAGCAGATCCATGCTGTATTTTGGATCGCAGGAACCATAGAGGCAGAGCTCGTGGCGTTGATACTGGAAAAACAGAGAAAGGACGGGGAGAATGTGACCTCGGATCTGTCCGGTATAGGCAGAGAACTAAGAAAGATCCTGCAGTTTATGGAAGAAGTATCTGACCCGGATCATAAGATCCAATATGAAATGGAATTTCACGAATGTCTGATCCATATGGCAGATAATCCCTATCTGGAACAACTGCAGAACAAAGTCATGGACGGGTATGTGTCCTATGCGATAAGTAATCTGACGGAAAAGGGGCAGGTGCTGCATATGCTCCAGGAGGCAGCAGAGGCGGTGGAAAAGAGGGATGCCGGGGCAGCAGGCGCAGCGCTGAAGGAATATTATATGTACTATGCAGACAGATTCACAGAAAGGTGGAGGCGGCAATGAGAAACATGAAGAAGATCCAGTTGCTCCCGGCCAGAGAACAGGTGGCTTCCGCGCTCCGGGAGGCAATTCTGAAGAGGGAGATGAAGGAGGGAGAGGAGCTGACCCTGGAGGGAACGGCACAGGCTCTGGGGGTATCTAGTACACCGGTCCGCGAGGCGTTCCAGATTCTGGCATCCGACGGCCTGATACGCCTCAGACCCAACAAAGGGGCCATCGTCTTGGGAGTGAACGAGAAGACGATCCGGGATCACTACGAGACCAGGGCACTCTTGGAGAGCGAGGCGGCGGCACGGGCCAGCAGGCCGGGAACAGATATTTCTGATATCGTATACGCCTATGAGACCACGGAGAAGGCACTGGATGAGAATGATTTCGGCACATACAGTGACGGGAACCAGGCATTTCATATGGCAATCTGGACTGCGGCGGACAACGAGAAGATGAAGTCCTTTCTCTCATCGCTTTGGAACGGGCTTTCCATGGGACATAAGGTGACAGAGGAGGATTATGCCAAGATATCCATGTACGAGCACCGCCGGATCCTGGAGGCCATTAAGGCTAATGATGAGCAGAAGGCGCGGAGCAGGATGTACGATCATATTATCCGTAGCATGGAGAATATCCTGACGAGATTTTCCGTATAGTACAAAAAAGAAGGAAACAGAAAATGATACAGAGCAGGGCAGTGGCTGCAGTCATTGTTCTGCTCTGTCTGTTTTGCACAAAAAAACAACTCTGTTTTCATGGAAAAGCACGAAAAGTGAAAAAAGTGTTGACGTGAGGGCTGTTTCATATTATTGTTTAATCAAGAAATGGATACATTATCAAATATCAACGATAAGGAGGAATGAGAGATGGATCCAATGATAATCACACTGATTCTGCTGGCGTTTGCGATCGTCATGTTCGTGCTGGAGAAGATACCGCTTGCACTTACTTCCATGATCGTCTGTATTGCGCTGGTGGTAACGGGCGTGCTCTCCATCGAGGAGGCATTTGAGGGGTTTATCGATACAAACGTGATCCTGTTCGTGGCGATGTTTATTGTAGGAGGAGCGCTCTTTGAGACAGGTATGGCAAACAAACTGGGAGGTATCGTAACGAAGTTTGCCAAGACTGAGAGACAGCTGATCGTTACGATCATGGTCGTGGTAGGTGCGATGTCCGGATTCCTGTCAAACACAGGGACCGCAGCCGTGTTGATACCGGTAGTGATCGGAATCGCCGCAAAGTCCGGCTATTCCCGGTCGAAGCTGCTGATGCCGCTCGTATTTGCGGCGGCCATGGGTGGCAATATTTCCCTCATCGGAGCGCCAGGCAATCTGATTGCACAGGCGGCGCTGCAGGACATAGGACTGAACTTCGCGTTCTTTGATTACGGCAAGATCGGCCTCCCCATGCTGGTCGCGGGTATCCTGTTCTTTGCTACTATCGGGTATAAGCTTTTGCCGGATAAGCCCAGCGTGAAGACAGAGACTACATTTGACGAGGAAGTGGATTACAGCAATGTACCGGCCTGGAAGCAGTATCTGGCACTGGTCATCCTGGTGCTCACCATCCTGGCTATGATCTTCGAAGATGTCATCGGGATCAACCTGGCTATTTCAGGAGGTATCGGAGCGATCCTGCTGATCCTGACCGGGGTTATCTCCGAGAAACAGGCCATCAGGTCAATCGATATGCAGACCATCTTCCTGTTCGGAGGGACTCTGTCGCTGGCAAAGGCACTTGAGGTCACTGGAGCAGGAGAGAAGATAGCGGAGGTAGTTATTGGTATGATCGGAGATAACGCCTCTCCGTTTCTATTGCTGGTCGTGGTATTTGTCCTTGCCTGCGTGATGACCAATTTCATGTCCAATACAGCTACAACAGCGCTCCTGGTGCCTATCAGTATCTCGATCGCTCAGGGAATGGGAGCCGACCCCAGTGCGGTAGTGATGGCAACGGTCATTGGAGGCTCCTGCGCATATGCTACCCCCATTGGAATGCCGGCTAACACCATGGTACTGGCTCCCGGGGGATATAAGTTTACAGACTATGTAAAAGCGGGGTTGCCGTTGATTCTGGTCTCCACAGTAGTAAGCCTTATTCTTCTGCCTGTCTTTTTCCCATTCTATCCGTAAAATGTAGAGTACATAAAAAAGGGTGAAGAGGGCTTCGGGATAACATGAACGGAAGATGTATGAAAGCGGCATAAGTGCCGAGTCTTAGAAAATGAGAAGAAATGAAAAGGAGGAAGTTAAAAATGAGTAAGGAGCAGTCAGTAAAGAAAATGACGGACGTTATGGCAAAATTCGTCGCCTATACAGGGAAAGTCCTTCCCGATGACGTTCGTACCAAGCTGGCAGAGCTGAGGGAAAAGGAGACAGGTGAACTGGCGAAGACCATTTATGACGCCATGTTTAAGAACCAGGAGCTGGCGAAGACACTGGACCGTCCCAGCTGCCAGGATACCGGAGTGCTGCAGTTCTTCGTAAAATGCGGCGTAAACTTTCCGCTGATCGGGGAAGTAGAAGCTCTCCTGAAAGAAGCGGTGATCCAGGCGACTATTGATGCGCCGCTCCGCCACAACAGTGTAGAGACATTTGATGAATATAATACCGGGAAAAACGTGGGCAAAGGAACGCCCACTGTATTCTGGGAGATTGTGCCGGACAATGATCAGTGTGTTATCGACACTTACATGGCTGGCGGCGGATGTACTCTTCCGGGAAAAGCCATGGTACTGATGCCCGGGGAAGGTTATGAGGGAGTGACAAAATTTGTGATGGATGTCATGACAAGCTATGGACTGAATGCATGTCCGCCTTTGCTTGTAGGCGTGGGAGTGGCCACATCTGTTGAGACTGCCGCTCTCCTTTCCAAGAAGGCGCTCATGCGTCCTCTGGGAACGCATAATCCCAACGCCCGCGCCGCTGAGATGGAGAAGCTGCTGGAGGACGGGATCAATGCAATTGGCCTGGGTCCTCAGGGAATGTCCGGAAACTATTCCGTCATGGGTGTACATATCGAGAATACGGCGAGACATCCTTCCACTATCGGTGTAGCTGTTAATGTAGGATGCTGGTCACACAGAAGAGGACATATTGAGTTTGATAAGGACCTGAATTATACGATCACTTCTCATAAGGAGGTAGAATTATAATGGCAAAGAAAATACTTACAACACCTATCAAAGCAGAGGATTTAGAGGATATCCATATCGGAGATATCATTTATCTGAACGGACATATTACCACATGCCGTGATGTAGCCCATAGACGTCTGATCGAAGGAGGAAGAAAACTGCCTGTGAATCTGGAGGGAGGCGCTATCTTCCATGCGGGGCCTATCGTCCGCCCGGTAAAAGGGGAGGAAGACAAGTATGAGATGGTATCTGTAGGACCTACGACCAGTATGCGAATGGAAAAATTTGAGTATGAGTTCATCCGCGAAACAGGCGTGAAACTGATTGTCGGGAAAGGAGGAATGAAAGAAGGAACCATGAAGGGCTGCAAGGAATTCAAAGCACTGCACTGTGTATTCCCAGCGGGATGCGCAGTAGTCGCAGCGGCGACAGTAGAAGAGATCGAGGATGCCAACTGGAAGGATCTTGGTATGCCGGAGACGCTGTGGACCTGCAGAGTGCAAGAATTCGGGCCGTTGATCGTGTCCATTGACACCCACGGGGGAAACCTGTTCGAGGAGAATAAGGTTATCTTCAACGAGAAAAAGGATAAAGCCGTTGAAGAAATCTGTAAACATGTAAGCTTTATCAAATAACGCGGGGATAGAGAAGTTTTAGACCCTGTGAAGCAGATCAGCAAACAGCAGACAGCTGAAAGCCAAACCTAAATTTTTGCCAATGAGCCATACAAAGAGTTTCTGCTATGATCTTTGTATGGCTTTTCTGTCTTTTGAGCTGTAAAAGGAAAGAGATATTTAATTTATCAAACAGATCGGATAATTATAAGGAAAGGAAGAATGATGTGGACAGAAAAAAGGAGTGGAAAAAAATATTGCTCCGGGCAGTGAAGATAGCGGTGGGGAGCAGCGCAGCCATCTATATTGCAGAGCGGATGGGACTTGAGTATGCTGCATCGGCGGGAGGTATTGCGCTGCTTACTCTTGTGACGACAAAATGGGAAACAGTAAAACTATCTGTGTACAGACTGCTTTCTTTCTTTTTCACTGTTTTGTTGGCAGAGCTTACAATCGGGCAGATGAAAAGTGAGTGGATCGCCTACGGCATCTTTATGTTTGTAGTCATGACAGTCTGTCATGCGCTGGGATGGCAAGCCACCATGTCTGTAAATTCGGTAATAGGAACTCATTTTCTTATGACAAAAGATTTCGGATATTACTTTGTTATAAATGAGTTTCTACTTGTTGTAATTGGTATCGCCATCGCTTTTATCCTCAACCTGTTCTATGACTATAAAAATCAGAAAAACGGGTTGATCAACAGTATGCGGGACACGGAGAACCGTCTGCAGAAAATCCTCGGGAGCTTGGCAGCATATCTCGCTGGAAAGGATATACAGGTAAATGTATGGGAGGAAATCAGGTTGCTGGAGTGTGATCTGGATATGTTTATCCGGGATGCGTGTGAGTATCAGGACAATACTTTTCACTCCTATCCGGGATATTATATAGATTACTTTGAGATGCGTATGAAACAGGTGGGTATCCTTCACAACCTTCATTATGAGATTAAGAAGATTCGGGAAATTCCCCGGCAGGCCATGATCATTGCGGAATATATTCTTTATCTGACTCCTTTCGTGGTAGAGGTTAATTTTCCGGACGAGCAAATTAGCAGACTGGAAAGAATCTTCAGTGAGATGAAGAAGGAACCGCTTCCCGTGACTCGGGAGGAATTTGAGGGAAGGGCAGTGTTGTATCATATCCTGATGGATCTTGAAGAGTTTCTGATTTTTAAGAAGCAGTTTGTAGAAGGACTGGATGACAAACAAATGGAACGGTACTGGAACCAAAAGAAAGAGGAGTGGTGCAGGAGTGAATCAAGGCTGAAAAAATGGATCAGAAAATAGTCGTATATTATATCCAATGCAAGGCGCGAGAAAAACAAAAAAATGCATAAAAAGATGAGAAAGAATTTGTGAAATAGTTAGAATTGACAAAATGAGAATGATAATGCATAAGGTTATGATTTTCCAGGTACTGAATGTATTCATGACGAGAAAATACGAGCTGAACAAAGACGGATCCTGCCGGGAACATTTAAGGCAGGTAGAGCATGAAAACGTATTTTCACAGCTTAAAAACTTAGGAAGAAATAAAATATATTAAGAAACTTTACCGGAGACTGTTGGAAGATATGGCAGTCTCCTTTTTACTGTTTTCAAAATAAAAGGATTTATAAAATTGGTATTGTGTCACTTCCTGAATTGAAAATATTTATAGGGTATGGTAAAATTGTAAAGAATTTGAACCCTATAAATGCGGAGGTTTTAAGAAAGATGGAAAGCTACAAACAGGAATTTATACAGTTTATGGTAGAAAGTCAGGTGCTCAAATTCGGAGATTTCACATTGAAGAGCGGAAGGAAGTCCCCGTTTTTTATGAATGCAGGCGCCTATGTAACCGGTTCACAGTTAAAGAAGCTTGGTGAATATTATGCGAAAGCGATCCATGACAGGTATGGTGATGATTTTGACGTACTGTTCGGACCTGCTTACAAGGGAATCCCGCTGGGAGTTGTGACAGCGATCGCATACAGTGAACTGTATGGAAAAGAAGTGCGTTACTGCTCCGACCGTAAGGAAGAGAAGGATCACGGCGCTGATAAGGGAAGCTTCCTTGGCAGCAGTTTGAAAGACGGCGACAGAGTCATCATGATCGAGGATGTGACAACATCCGGTAAATCCATGGAGGAGACAGTACCGAAAGTCAGAGGAGCGGCAGATGTGACTATTGTGGGTCTTATGGTGTCTCTGGACCGTATGGAAGTAGGGAAAGGCGGCAAAAAGCGCGCTCTCGAAGAGATTAAGGATCTGTACGGATTTGACACGGCAGCGATCGTTACCATGGACGAGGTGGTAGAATGCCTGTATAATCAGGAGTGCAACGGAGAAGTTATTATTGACGATGCGTTAAAAGCGGCGATCGATGCATACTATGAAACCTACGGAGTAAAATAAACAGGAGGGATTTTTATGAGTGAAAAGGCATACAAAGCAATGGGAAGCGCCGGGGCTGGAAGTATTGTTATCGGCGTGATCATGATCGTTGTCGGTGTTGCAGCCGGCGTAATTTCCATCGTAAGCGGCGCTCGCCTTCTGAAGGAAAAGAATGGATTGATTTTTTAAAAAGTGTCAGAAGGTGAAGGATTGAGTCATAAAAAAAACAGGCGGCTGCGTATATTTGGAAAAATCCTATTTATTCTGTATATTGCATTTATTGTATATTTTCTTCTGTTTTCAGATCTCTATGGAAGGACGGGGGTAAGGACACAGTATAGTTACAACCTCGTCCTTTTTAAGGAAATAAAGAGATTCTGGCAATATCGGGAACAGCTGGGATTTTATGCAGTTGCATCTAATCTGCTGGGAAATGTCCTGATTTTTGTTCCGTTTGGCTTTTTTCTGCCTATGGCCAGTACATACAGAAATTTTTTCTCGGCAGTTTTTTACAGTTTCAGTTTGAGTTTATGCGTGGAGACATTCCAGCTTCTTACTATGGTAGGAAGTTTTGATGTGGATGATCTGCTTTTAAATACAGTAGGAGGCGCAGCAGGGTACCTTGTATTTGTTGTCTGCGCAGCGATAAGGAGAAGGCATGTTTCTAAGAAGTCTGAAAGAAGCCGCGGATGACAGGGCGGAAGAGCGAAAAAAAAGAAAGATAGAAAAAGAAAAAATGAAAAGGAGAAGCCGGAAATACGGGCAGGCGCAGCTGAAACATTCCCGCCGGGGAATAAAGTCCTGTTTTTTAGCTGTATGCGCCCTCTTTATTCTTGTTTTGATCTTTTCAGTTTCTTACATAACCAGAGGAGATGTAGGCATCCTGATAGGGCTTTGCGGAATCCTTGTGGTCGTCCTTGCGGTATCTGGATTAAAGGCCGGAATACAGGGACTGAAAGAACGGGAAAAAAATTATATTACCTGTAAAGTGGGGATTGCACTGAATGGAGTCTTTCTTCTGGGTATGGCTGGAATTTTTGTAAGGGGGCTTTTTTAGATGATTGAAGAGCGATATCAACTTGTGATGGAGAGAATTTCGCAGATTCCGGGTGAAAATACGGCGGCGGAAAAGTTTCGCCCGTATTTTCGGAAGACTGCGGAATTTATTCTTTTATTGGATCGGTTAAAAGAAAATATAGATTCCGGAGCATACAGGAAACTGTCTCTGGAAGATCTGGAGCAGTGGAATCAAAAGCTGTATGAGGATATTCTGCCGGAACATTATGAGACAAGCTATGCGAATCCGGCTTATGCACAAGAGAAGCTGGGAGAGGAGTACGGACAGATATTAAGTTTCCTCTATACGGAACTTCGAGGGGGAATCGTCTGGGTGTTTGAGCAGCACACAGAATATCTGGATATTCTGTATGAGCTTTTTGTGGAGATTTATAACTGCTTTGAGGATGAGGGATCTCCGGATGAAGGCGAGCTGAAGAAAATTATTTACTGGTATGCCAGCGACTACTGCGATGTGTTTGTGGCGGACCGGATTCTTGAGCAGATCGATCCGTCGGAACGGTTTGCGGTAGATATCATAGAGAACAGCGATCTTTCCGATTACAGATATCTTTACTATTTCGGAGAATATATCAGCGAAAATGAGATCCGTACAGCAAAGCATCTTATGTCCCTCCCGGAAGAAAAGATTCAGAAAATGGCGGATGTGTACACGGAAGGTTACCGGATCGGTTTTGTCAATACCGGAAAAGACCTGTCCAAGAAGAGTACAGTGAATATCCGCTATGTGCTGGGATTTGAACGTGTGATAAAAGCGGCGATAGAAAATTTTGCAAAGATGGGACTAAGGCCGATCGTCTACCGGGCTGCTGTCAGTGGGCTGACAAAGCGGGGAACGGCGAAAGTAGGTTACTGTGGAGGCAATCCTAATAAGCAGTATGATTACGACCACAGAAATGATCAGGGCCTGTTTTTGAATAAACGTTTTACAGAGCGGAAATTAGAAGTGATAAAGACGGTCTATGAAAGGCATAAGGATCTGGCAGCAGGTCTGGCGGGACCGGCTGTCATGGAAACCTTCGGAGAAAAGCCTTTTAGCCCGGAGCCGAAAGAGGAAGCCATATCTCTGACAGAGAAGCAGGAGGAGCAGCAGCTTTTATTTGACTCCAGATCAGGCCAGCTGACCAATCAGTATATCAAAGGAGAGGAGAGAAGCTTTACGATTATTGCTTATCCTGTTCCGGAGATCGGGGAGAAATATGAAGAGATCTTCGACGAGGTTGTGAAGATCAATACCCTGGACGCGAAACTTTATACAAAAGTACAGCAGACGATCATAGACGCTCTCGACCAGGGAAAATACGTCCGGGTGATCGGAGGAAACGGGAACCGGACAGACATGAAGGTGCAGCTTTTCCCGCTTAAGGATCCGGAAAGAGAAACGATCTTTGAAAACTGTGTGGCTGATGTAAATATTCCGGTGGGAGAAGTATTCACCTCTCCTGTATTGGAAGGAACAGAAGGAACGCTCCATGTCAGCAGGGTATACTTGAATGAACTGCAGTATCAGGATCTGGAACTTACCTTTGCTGATGGAATGGTCACAGGTTACCGGTGCGGCAACTTTGAAAATGAGGAGGAGGGAAAAAAATATATCCACGATAATATCCTCCATAAACATCCGTCCCTTCCTCTGGGAGAGTTTGCCATTGGAACAAACACGACTGCCTATGCAGCGGCAAAGAAATATAAAATCGAGGATAAGCTGCCGATTCTGATCGCGGAGAAGATGGGACCTCATTTTGCGGTGGGAGATACCTGCTACAGCTGGAGCGAGGATATTAAGGTCTATAACCCTAACGGCAAAGAGATCATGGCAAGAGATAATTCCGTGTCTGTAAAAAGAAAAGAGGATGTGTCCAAGGCATATTTTCACTGTCATACTGATATTACCATCCCCTATGAAGAACTGGAGAAAATTGCTGTTGTGACCGGGGACGGCAGGGAGATTGTTATTTTGGAACAGGGCGAATTTGTCCTCCCGGGCACAGAGATTTTAAATGAACCATTGAAAAATACGAATAAATAAGCTATTATTTATCTGCAAAGCTTATAAATAAGTGAGAAAGGATGAAAACTATGCCAAAAGTAGGAATTGTAATGGGAAGCGACTCTGACATGAAGGTCATGAGCAAGGCTGCTGACATGTTGGAAAAACTGGGAATTGAGTATGAAATGACGATCATCTCTGCCCACAGAGAACCGGATGTATTTTTTGAATATGCAAAATCAGCGGAAGAAAAGGATTATAAAGTCATTATCGCAGGCGCGGGAATGGCTGCACACCTTCCGGGAATGTGCGCAGCAATTTTCCCAATGCCGGTTATCGGCGTGCCTATGTCCGGAAAGAATCTGGATGGACAGGACGCACTTTACTCTATCGTACAGATGCCGCCGGGAATCCCGGTTGCAACAGTTGCCATCGATGGAGGAATGAACGCAGCTATCCTTGCAGCCAGAATCCTTGCAACTTCCGATCCCAAGCTTCTTAAGAGACTGAAAGCCTATACTCAGGAAATGAAGGAAACTGTTCAGGCAAAGGCAAAGAAGCTGGATGAACTTGGCTATAAAGAATACATGAAGCAGATGTAATAAAGGAGATACGGTATGGATTATAAAAATGCTGGTGTAGATATTGAAGCAGGTTACAAGTCAGTGGAACTGATGAAAGAACATGTGAAAAAGACAATGCGTCCGGAAGTTCTGGGCGGCCTGGGAGGATTTTCAGGGGCATTTTCTTTAAGTAAGATCAAAGACATGGAAGAACCGGTTTTACTGTCCGGAACAGACGGATGCGGAACAAAAGTAAAGCTTGCCATGATCCTGGACAAACACGATACGATCGGTATTGACGCTGTTGCAATGTGTGTCAATGATATTGCGTGCGCAGGCGGAGAGCCGCTGTTTTTCCTGGATTATATTGCCTGCGGTAAGAACTACCCGGAGAAGATCGCAAGTATTGTGAGCGGCGTGGCAGAAGGATGCCTTCAGTCAGAGGCTGCTTTAGTGGGCGGCGAGACAGCGGAGCATCCGGGACTTATGCCGGAGGATGAGTACGATCTGGCCGGATTTGCAGTAGGTGTCTGCGATAAAAAAGATATGATCACCGGAGAGGATCTGAAAGAAGGAGATGTCCTCATCGGAATGGCATCTACCGGTGTGCACAGCAATGGATTTTCCCTTGTGCGCAAGGTGTTTGAAATGACGAAAGAGTCTTTGGAGACTTATTATGAAGAACTGGGAACTACACTTGGAGAAGCTCTCTTAGCGCCTACAAGAATTTATGTAAAAGCGCTGAAAAATGTGAAGAATGCCGGCGTGAAGATCAAAGCATGCAGCCACATTACAGGCGGCGGATTCTATGAGAATGTTCCGAGAATGTTAAGCGAACACACCCATGCCGTTATTGAGAAGGACAGCTATCCGGTCCCGCCTGTTTTCGGCATGCTGGCAAGAGAAGGCCAGGTGGAAGAAAAGATGATGTACAATACTTTTAATATGGGAATCGGAATGATAGTAGCAGTAGACGCGGGGGATGTGGACAAAGCCATGGAAGCAATGCGTCAGGCTGGAGATACGCCTTATGTGATCGGACAGATCAAAGCGGGAGAAAAAGGAGTTACTTTATGTTAAAAGTTGCAGTGCTTGTTTCCGGAGGGGGTACCAATCTGCAGGCTGTTCTGGACGCGATAGATGCGGGCAGGATCACGAATGCCGGCGTGTGCGGCGTTATCAGCAACAACAAAAATGCCTATGCCCTGAAACGTGCGGAAGATCACGGTATACCGGCACAGTGCATTTCTCCGAAGGATTATGAGACAAGAGAAGAGTTTAACGAGAAGTTTTTGGAGGCAGTGGATGCCCTGACGCCGGATCTGATCGTACTGGCGGGATTTCTTGTGGTGATCCCGGCAAAAATGATCGAGAGATACCGGAACCGGATCATCAATATCCATCCCTCATTGATCCCTTCTTTTTGCGGAACCGGCTTTTACGGACTGAAGGTGCATGAAGCGGCTCTTGCAAGAGGAGTCAAAGTGACAGGAGCAACGGTGCATTTCGTAGATGAGGGGACAGATACCGGGCCCATCATTTTGCAGAAGGCTGTAGAAGTGGAGGCAGATGATACCCCGGAGAAGCTCCAGAGACGTGTGATGGAGCAGGCAGAGTGGAAGATCCTTCCCCAAGCCATTGATCTGATTGCAAACAACCGGATCACAGTGGAAGGAAATCAGGTGAAGATCAGCAGGTAGGAGGAAGCCAATGAAGGTATTAATTGTAGGAAGCGGAGGAAGAGAACATGCCATCGCATACTGCGTGGCAAAGAGCAGTAAAGTGGATGAGATCTACTGCACGCCGGGAAATGCGGGAATTGCAGAGTATGCGGTATGCGAACCCATCGGCCCTATGGAATTTGATAAGATCACAGCATTTGCAAAAGAAAAGAAGATCGACCTTGTCATTGTAGGTATGGATGATCCGCTGGTGGGCGGTCTGGTGGATGAACTGGAAGCAGCTGGTATCCGGGCGTTCGGACCAAAGAAAAATGCAGCGATCCTGGAAGGATCCAAAGCTTTTTCCAAAGATCTGATGAAAAAGTATCATATTCCTACTGCGGCTTATGAAAATTTTGACGATGCGGATGAGGCAATTCATTATCTGGAAACAGAAGCGAAGTTTCCGATCGTTTTGAAGGCGGACGGGCTTGCCCTTGGAAAAGGCGTGCTGATCTGCAATACGCTGGAGGAAGCAAAAGAGGGCGTAAAGACCATTATGCTGGATAAAAAATTCGGCGCTTCCGGAAATACAATGGTGATCGAAGAGTTTATGACCGGCCGTGAGGTGTCCGTGCTGTCCTTTGTGGATGGAAATACCATCCGCACAATGACAAGCGCTCAGGATCACAAAAGAGCGGGAGACGGCGATACTGGACTGAACACCGGAGGAATGGGAACTTTCTCTCCAAGTCCTTTCTATACAAGAGAAGTGGAAGAATTTTGTGAGAAGTATATCTATCAGGCTACCGTAGACGCCATGAAGGCAGAAGGCCGTCCTTTCAAGGGAGTAATCTTCTTTGGACTGATGCTGACAGAGGACGGACCGAAAGTATTGGAATACAATGCCCGTTTCGGGGATCCGGAGGCACAGGTGGTGCTGCCCCGTATGAAAAATGACATCATTGAAGTAGTGGAAGCATGTATTGACGGCACTTTGGATCAGATCGATCTGCAGTTTGAGGATAATGCCGCTGTATGTGTTGTCCTTGCATCAGACGGCTATCCGCTGGCTTATGAGAAAGGGCTTCCGATCCACGGACTTGATGAGTTTAAGAAGCATGAGGGATATTACTGCTTCCATGCAGGCACAAAATTTGACGGCGATCAGATTGTGACAAGCGGCGGACGTGTGCTTGGCATAACAGCGAAGGGAAAAGACCTGAAGGAAGCAAGAGCCAATGCCTATGCGGCTACCGAGTGGGTGTCATTTGACAACAAATATATGCGCCATGATATTGGAAAAGCCATAGACGAGGCGTAAAAAGACGGATTTTTGCATGTCCCCGCACCGACTGTCTGTTTGAAACAGGGCAGATCCGGCGCGGGGATTTTTTATGGAGGATGGAGTATGGACTTAGTATCTGTTTTGCTTGTGGAAGACGACAGAACCATTGTGGAAAATCTGACAGGATTTTTAAAAGAAGAGGGATTTTCGGTGAAAAGTACCGGGAGGCAGGAGGAAGCGCTGCGCCTCTTAGAGGAGCAGAAGTTTGATCTGGCTCTTTTGGATATTACTCTTGCTTCCGGAAGCGGGTTCAGCATATGCGCCAGGATCAAGGCGGAATATCAGATTCCTGTGATCTTTCTCACGGCAATGAGCGATGAATACTCTGTGGTGGCAGGACTTGACATGGGGGCGGATGATTATATCAGCAAGCCCTTCCGTCCAAGGGAGCTTGTATCCAGAATGAAATCAGTACTGCGCCGATATTTAAGAAGCAGCCAGATCGTGACGGTGCAGGATATTTCAGTTGATGTAGAAAAGGGAGTGGTGAAGAGAGATAGCAGGGAAATTTTCCTCTCTGCTTTGGAATACCGGCTTCTTCTTGTCTTTTTGAACCACAGGGGGAAAATCATGACGCGTTCTGCCCTGATGGAGGAACTGTGGGATATTACCGGAGAGTATGTCAATGACAATACACTTACGGTGTATATCAAAAGGCTGCGGGAAAAAATAGAAAAGGATCCCCAAAACCCTGTGATCGTAAAGACCGTCAGAGGGATGGGATACAAAATGGAATAAAAGGAGGAGAGTATGGGAATGTGGAAAAACAGGGATATCTGGATCCCGGCATCCGTCAGCGCAGCAATCATACTGGCAGTGACACTGGCTGCAGCGGTCATCCTTTCTCCTGAAGCGGCAGGAGCTGCTGCATTTATGGGAATATGTCTCTTTGCTCTCTTTATGGGGACGGCGTTTTTCAGGGAAAAGTCCATACGGAAGCTTTCGGAAGAATTGGACCGGATCCTTCATGGCGAAGAAGGACTTGAGATTTCACATTTCCGGGAAGGAGATCTGGAAATCCTTCGGGACGAAATTGCCAAAATGACATGGACATTAAATCAACAGTCCCGGAGACTTGCGGATGATAAGGAACAGCTTTCCAGAGCGCTTGCCGATATTTCTCATCAGATCCGCACTCCGTTAACTTCTGTGAATCTGATGGCGGAGCGGATGAGAAGGCCGGACATTTCCGAGGGGGAATGGCGGAAGCTGCTTAGGGAAATGTCCCATATGCTGGGGCGTATCGGATGGCTTGTGGACACCCTTTTGAAACTTTCCCGGCTGGATGCAGGAACTGTGACATTGAAACAAGAAAAATTTCCGGTAAGCAGCCTGATAGAAGACGCCCTGCGGACGTTTGCAGTTTCCATGGAACTTCATGGACAGACCTGCATTGCAGATGAGTCGGAAGATATCTGTATTTCAGGAGATTACACATGGACATTGGAAGCGCTGCAGAATGTGATGAAAAATGCGCTGGAGCATACGCCGGAGGGCGGGAAAATATGGATTGAGATAAAAGATACAGTGCTTTATGTACAGATGAGTGTCATTGATTCCGGACCGGGGATTCCCAAAGAAGATATCCCCCATCTTTTTGAGCGGTTTTACCGGGGAAAAACTGCCGGAAAAGACAGCTTTGGAATTGGCCTTTCCCTTTCAAGAGCTGTCCTTTCTCTTGAAAACGCCGTGATACTGGCAGAAAATTCCAAAGACCGGGGAGGATGTTTTATCCTGCGGTTTTATAAATAGTGACAGAACTGTCACCTCACTGTCACGGCCCTGTCATGTGGAGATGCTATACTTGTGAAAAAGATAGGAGGGACTTATGAAAATGCATGAGGATATTTTACGGGTAGAAAATCTTTCCAGAATATATGGACAGGGTGAAAATGAAGTGTGCGCGCTGGATCATGTGTCTTTTTCCGTGCGGAAAGGGGAGTTTGTGTCCGTGATCGGAGCATCGGGATCGGGAAAATCTACGCTGCTTCATCTGATCGGAGGTGTGGATCGTCCTACAGAAGGGAAAGTATATGTAAATGGCACAGATGTCTACAGTCAGAAGGAGGATGCGCTTGCTATTTTCCGCCGCCGTCAGGTGGGACTGATCTATCAGTTTTACAATCTGATCCCGGTGCTGACAGTGGAGGAAAATATGACGCTTCCTGTATTGATGGACGGACGGTCGGTCAATCAAAAAAGAGTGGAAGAGCTTTTGGATATCCTGAAACTGAAAGACAGAAGAGGGTATCTTCCCGGACAGCTTTCAGGAGGCCAGCAGCAGAGAGTATCTATTGGGCGCGCCCTTATGAATGCTCCGGCAGTGGTTCTTGCAGACGAACCCACCGGGAATCTTGATTCGGGAAACAGTCGGGAGATTGTAGAGCTTTTGAAGTATTCCAACAGGATTTATGATCAGACTATGATCATGATCACCCACGATGAAGATATTGCGCTTCAGGCGGATCGGCTCATTGAGCTTGCAGATGGAAGAATCATCAGAGATGAGGTGATCCGGGGATGAAAAATATTTTCTATAAGATCACGGCAAGAACAATGGGGCTGAACCGGACGAGAACAATTGTAACCATACTGGGCGTTATTCTCTCGGCGGCAATGCTGACGGCAGTTGCTGTGTTCGGCATCAGCGTCCTGAATTATATTGAAACAAAGACGGTGGAGAAAGAAGGAAGCTGGCATGTAGCGGCAGAGGGATTTACAGAAAAAGAACTTCAGGAAATCAGAAAGGACAAACGGATCAAATCCCTATCCATACAAAGAGAAATCGGTTATCTGAGAGGATCTGAAGCGGACGGGGACTATATCAGGATTTTCAGCCGGGATAAAAGTGCGTGGGAGAATCTTCCGCTGGAGATTGAAAAAGGACGGATCCCTGAAAATGAAAGGGAGATTCTGATCCCTTATGAAGGGATTGAGCTGGAAGGCAAGAAGGCGTCTGTGGGCGACACAGTGACCTTAAAATCAGGACAGTTTTTTATGGACGGCAGACATATGGTATCCGATCAGGCTGCCTCTTTGTCAGCTGACGGGGAAGAAGAGGCGGCAGAGGGAGCGGAAAACAGTTCGGTCTCATTTCAGGAAAATGAAAGCGGTACGTATCAGGTGGTGGGCGTCTATCACGATGTGCAGCAGGCCAGAGCGGCAGCCGGCTTTTTCGGATATATGCTGATTGCAGGGCCTTACGGAACATTGCCGGAACACAGTTATTGCGATGTCTATATTGAGATGAAAAATCCAAAGGATGCAGATGCATTTATAGAGGACTGGCTGGAGGGGAAAGAATATGGATCCTATGTTTCCTGGAGCAGACACGACAGCCTGCTTCGGTGGCAGGGAGTTTTCCGCAACGACAGATATACGTACATGATAGGCGGAGCGCTGGGAACACTTCTGGCAGTCATAATGGCGGGATCGGTACTTCTGATCTACAATTCTTTCTCCATTTCCTTAAGAGAGAGAACGGTACAGTTTGGACTTTTGGCTTCTGTGGGGGCGACGAAAAAGCAGCTTCGCCGGTCTTTAAGATTTGAAGCATTTGTTGTCAGCGCTGTGGGGATTCCACTTGGGCTTCTGGCAGGAGCAGCCGGAAGTGCCGTGACACTTCATTTTATCGGAGCGGGGCTGACAAGTTTTATCTATGGAGAGAAAGGTACTGTAGAGATGTCCTGTCCTCCGGCAGTGTTGGCAGGCTCGGCTGTGCTGGCGTTTCTGACGGTGCTTTTGTCGGTGTGGATACCGGCAGCGCGGGCAGGGAAGGTATCGCCTATGGAGGCTGTACGGTCCCTGCAGGATATCCGGATTCGCCCTCGGGAAGTCAAATCTGCAAAATTAACCGGTCGTCTGTTCGGACTGGAGGGAATGCTCGCGGGGAAAAATTACAGAAGGGACCGGAAAAAATACAGAAGTACCGTGATTTCGCTTACCATGAGTATTGTGCTGTTTGTGACAGCTTCTTTGTTTTTCCTGTACATGGAAGAGGCGGGGAGCACGATTTTGAATCCTCCTTCCTATGAATTGCAGTACCAGAAAATATTAGGATGGAACGAAAGCGAGGATGATAAAAACGCTCTGATCCGTACTAAGGCCATGCTGGATGAGGAAGAACTTGTAGATTCCTACGAAAGTTATAAAGAATTTTCCATCTTGATCCCGATGCGGCAGGAAGATGTAAGCGAGGCTTACCGGTCGGAAAATTACTGGGAAGAGCTGGCGGACGGAAGCATACCATTCCATTGCAGTGCTGTTGTTTTGCAGGATAAGGATTATGAAACTTACCTGAAAGAGCAAAGACTTGAAAAGCCAAAGAGCGGCAGCGGCGTCATTTATGCCATTTATTATGATCAGGTACAAAGTTATAATGAGGAAACGCAGAGTTATGATAAGGTGCCGGCACTGACGGAGAATGTAAAGCGCCGGGAACTGGGAGCCGGGCGAGTTTTACACAGGAAGGATGAAAAGGAAAAGACAGGAGACGCCGGAGAATATGAGCAGCTTTTTCAAGTGGAACTGGCGCAGGAGGCCAGAGAACTTCCGCTGCAGTGCGGAACGGAAAATGTTTTCAAACCCGTTTTGATCCTTTCAGAGGAACAGGCAAAGCAGTATGCAGAGTATATCGATCAGCCGGTAAAAGAGGGATGGGAAGCGGAAGAAGAGTTGTATATCGCTTATTTTCAGATCCACGCGGAAAATTATATAGAAGCGGCGGAAAACCTAGAAGAAGAGATTCAGAATATGCCGGAAGAACAGCAGGGAAGCCTTTACACGCCGGCAGAGGATGCGGCAATGAGCAGGCAGGCGGTGACGGCGATCCGGGTGCTGTGCTATGGATTTATTGTGCTGCTGTCCATGATCGCAGTGGCGAATGTGTTTAATACGATCTCTACCAATCTGATGCTCAGACGAAAAGAATTTGCCATGCTGCGTTCCGTAGGCATGACAGGAAAAGGATTCCGGAAAATGATGCTTTACGAATGCCTGGTCTATGGGACGCGATCTGTTTTATACGGATGTATCCTTTCTTCTGCTGTCAGCATTCTATTCTGGAAATTTACCAGCCAGGCCAGCGGACAGGAACTGATATTCCCGTGGAGTTATTTCCTGACAGCGGCAGCAGGCGTGCTGGCGATCGTTCTTGTGACTATGATCTACACCATGAGGAAAATACGAAAATTTAATATTATTGACGAACTGCGGATGGCATAATAAGGGACGGATCCCGGTATTTTTGGCCGGAGAGTCTCCTAGTAGTTTCCAAGCTCTCCGAGATATTTGTCAATTTTCTTGAGGCGTTTCTCGATTCCTCTGGCCTTATGGCTGACGGTTTCCAGAAGCGCCTCTGTTACAAACTGCGGAGCTGTCATACAGTTGAAAAAGGCGTTGCTGTCTACCGGGGCAGTCAGAAGAACGGTGGCGTATTCCGCCAGAAGGGCGCTGGGCTTATCGGCTACAACGATGATCTTGGCGTCTGCTTCACGCGCCATTTGAGCACAGATCTTATCTTCTGAAGAATACCGGGGAAAGCTGAATACGATCAGACAGTCATCTTTGGAAATGTTGCACAGATGATCTATGGGGCTGATAGCGGCAGAACTTGTAGATTCCACATTGGGAACCATGTGCTTCAGATACAGAAGAAAATAGTCCCCAAGAGAGGAGTTCCCGCGGGAGGCGGTGATGTATTTATGCCTGCTTGCCACGATGATATCGGCGGCTTCCTCAAAGGCGGTACTACTGTTGGAAGTCAGTGCGTTTTCCAGATTTTTGGCGGCGTTTTTAAAATGGCGGTTGATGTAATCGGCGGTATTTGTAAGCTTTGCCCGTTTTGCAATGCGCTGTGAAGGAACGGTGATAGAGCTGGAAATACTAAGCACCTTATCCTGATAATCTTTTCTCAGATTTTTCTGGAAATCCATGAATCCGTCATAGCCCAGAGAACGGCTGAAACGGATCACAGAGGATTCGCTTACTCCAAGTTTCATAGCGATTTCTGTGGAAGTCATAAAACAGGCATCCGCAGAATTGTCCAAAACATATTTTGCGATCATCTTTTGAGTTTTGGTTAGTGAAGTATTATTGATCATTGTCCGCAATTCTTTCATAAAATCCGTCCTCCGTTTATTTTGCACGCTTATTCTGTTCATCTTATAATAGTATTTAAACATGAATCAGGGAAATATGCAAGTAAATTGTATTTACAATTGAAGTTTTTAAACGACAATTAAGAGAAATCGTGAAAAAAATAACTTTTATTGAACATTATAAAACATTGTGCTAAGATTATTTTAAAGACAAATGAATAATATTCTTCAAAAAATATTTTTTTTGAAAAATATTTTTCATCCGGATCCGGTGCAGGCGGATTTGGAAAAACAAGCACTATTTATAACGATTTAGGAGGGTTTGAAAGTGAAAGTAGGATGCGTAAAGGAAATCAAAAACAATGAATTTCGTGTAGGTATGACACCGGACAACGTAAAGAGCTATGTAGCAGCAGGACATGAAGTTTATATTGAAAAAGGTGCTGGTGTAGGCTCAGGGTTCAAAGATGATGAATATGAAGCAGCAGGCGCAAAAATGATCGACGCTGCAAAAGATGTATGGGATACTGTTGAAATGATGATCAAAGTAAAAGAGCCGCTTCCGGAAGAATATCCCTTATTCCATGAAGGGCTGATCCTTTATACATATCTTCACCTGGCAGCTGACAAGCCGCAGACAGATGCTCTTTTGAACGGAAAAGTAAAGGGCGTTGCTTATGAAACATTGTTTGATCCAAAACAGGGCGGACTTCCGCTTCTTGCTCCTATGAGCCAGATTGCCGGACGTTTAAGTATCCAGGAAGGTGCTAAATATCTGGAGCAGACATTTGGCGGAGAAGGCGTTCTTCTTGCAGGTGTACCGGGAACTCCAAAAGCAAACATCGTTATCCTCGGAGGAGGTAATGTAGGAACAAATGCATGTAAGATTGCTGTCGGAATGGGAGCTAACGTAACAATTCTTGATATCAGTCTTCCAAGACTGGCTTATCTGGATGATCTGTTTGGAGCACGTATCCAGACACTGGTATCCAATGATGCAAATATTGAAAAAGCAGTAAAAGAAGCTGACCTGGTAATCGGAAGCGTACTGATTCCTGGAAAAGCTGCTCCGAAGATCTTTAAGAAGAAATATCTCAAAGAGATGAAACCGGGCGCTGTATTTGTAGACGTTGCTGTAGACCAGGGCGGATGCGGCGAGACAACAAAAGTAACCTATCATGATGACCCGATCTTTGTTGAGGACGGAGTTGTTCATTACTGTGTAGGAAATATGCCAGGTGCTGTTCCGAGAACATCAACCATCGCACTGACAAACGCTACTTTAAATTATGGTCTTCAGATTGCAAACAAAGGTCTGGAGAAAGCATGTGTAGACAATGAGGTAATTTACTCTGCAATCAATACCTATGATGGAAAACTGACATGCAAGAACGTAGCAGACAGCTTTGACTGCTATGAATATGTAGATGTTAGAGAAATCTGCAAATAGTGCCATGAGTCCTATGATAAAGTAGTTTGCCTGTAAAAAAGGCTGCTATCCCGAAGAATCTCCTCCGGGTGGCAGCCTTTTTCTGATATTAAGAAAAATATGTTATGTATGCATGTCCGGGGCTAAGGCAGGACGCCCGCTCTTGCAAAAAAGCCGGGAAGCAAGTATGATAGACATGAATTTGAGTGTATCTTATCTGTGATGGAATATATCGGGAGAGAAAGGCGGTTGCAAATATGATAGAGATAAACAAGGAAAAATGTATCGGCTGTGGAGCATGTGTAAAGGATTGCCCGGGAAAAGCTCTGGAGCTGAAGGACAAGAAGGCGGAATATATCCGTAAATGTATCCAGTGCGGGCACTGTGTGGCCATCTGTCCGGTGAATGCGGTGTCCATTCCGGATTATGATATGGCAGAGGTAGAAGAGTTTGATAAAGACAGTTTTGTTCTGGATCCCGGAACCTATCTCCACGCAGTGAAATTCAGAAGAAGTATCCGACAGTTCCGCGGCGCTCCGGTAGAGCAGGAAAAACTGGAGCGTATACTAAGCGCTGGACGGTATACAGCCACGGCCAAGAATGAACAGGGCTGCAGGTTTACACTGATCCAGAAAGAGCTTGCCGAATTTAAAGAACTTTTCTGGAAAGAGCTGCCGGGAATCCTGGATGTCCTGGAGGAGGAAGCTCCGCTCTATGCGAGGGTGTTCCGTTCTTTCTATAAAAAACATCAGGAGAATCCTAAAGAGGACAGCTTTTTCTTTAATACGCCTGCCTTTCTTGTGATCACGGCTAAAAATGTGCTGGATGCAGGTCTTGCGGCAGCGAACATTGAGAACATGGCTGTAGCCGAAGGGGCCGGCGTGCTGTACAGCGGATACACAAGAGCGGTCATAGACGCAAGCAAGACGCTCCGGGAATGGCTGGGAATCGGCAGCCGGACCGTTGCCTGCTGTATGCTGATCGGATATCCGGCAGTGTCTTATAAAAGGACAGCTCCGAGGAAACAGGGAAATATTGTCATCAGATAGCATTTCTTTTTCTTGCAGAGTCTGCGGTATGTGTGCTAAGTTATATATAACAAAAGAAAACCTGAAAAGGAAATGGTGATACTATGTTGATAAAGATTGATTTCAACAGTGATGAAGCGATTTATATGCAGGTGCGCAACCAGATCATCATGGGGATTGCGACTTCTGAAATCCGGGAAGGCGATGCGCTGCCCTCTGTTCGGCAGCTGGCGCAGGCGGTGGGAATAAATATGCATACTGTAAATAAGGCCTACAGTCTTCTAAGGCAGGAGGGCTTTATCCAGCTGGATCGGAGAAAAGGAGCTGTGATCGCGCTGGACATCGACAAGATCGAGGCGGTGGAGGAAATGCGTCAGCAACTTCGCATTATACTGGCAAGGGGATGCTGTAAGAATATTTCCAGAGAAGAAGTTCACGCACTGGTAGATGAAATTTTTGAAGAGTACTCTTAGAACGCTTCCGGCGGACGCAGAAAAAGGAAAGGAGTAAAATCTGAGTATGCCCGGGCGCATACCGGAAGAAAAGACAACATGAATTATACGGAACAGGCAAAAGAAGTATTAAAAATTGCAAAATCAGCTGCAAAAGAGCTGAAGCATCCATATATTGGAACAGAGCATCTTCTGGTGGGACTGAAGAAGGTGTATACAGGTGTGGCGGGACAGGTTCTGGCTATGAATGGAGTCAGCGAGGAAAATATTCTAAAGATCATGAATGAACTTGTCTCTCCCGGAGAGGGAAGCACTATCTGTAAGGATCCGGAAATCAGTCCGAGACTGGAGTATATTCTGGAGGAGGCGGAAGCAGAGGCAGCGTCTCTTCGGTCAGAGAAAACAGGGACAGAGCATATGCTGCTGGCATTGCTGAAAGATGTGGATTGTGTTGCGGCAAGGATTCTTCTGACGCTGAATATTAATATTCAGAAGATCTGCCAGGACGTCTTTCTGACAGTGGGAGTGGACCCCAAGGAATATATGGAAGAAATGCAGGATGAAGGCAAAAGGAAAAATTCTGTGTTGGAGCAGTATGGAACAGATCTGACAATGCAGGCTTTGGAAGGAAAACTGGATCCTGTCATCGGCAGAGAAAAAGAGATTGAAAGACTCATGCAGATCTTGAGCCGTCGGACGAAAAACAATCCCTGTCTGGTGGGGGAACCGGGAGTTGGAAAGACAGCCGTGCTGGAAGGACTTTCAGACCGTGTGGCGAAAGGAACAGTGCCGGATACCATGAAGGGCAGGAGGATCGTCACAGTAGATCTTGCCGGAATGATCGCCGGATCAAAATATCGCGGAGAATTTGAAGAGCGGATGAAACGGCTGATCCAGGAAGTGAAGGCATCGGGAAATGTGATCTTATTTCTCGATGAGGTGCACACGATTATCGGAGCAGGCGGCGCGGAAGGTGCGATGGATGCTTCCAATATATTGAAACCTTCTCTTGCCAGAGGAGAGCTGCAGCTCATTGGAGCTACAACTCTGGCGGAGTATCGGAAATATATTGAGAAGGATGCTGCCCTGGAGCGGCGTTTTCAGCCGGTTATGGTGGAAGAGCCAAGCGAGGAAGAGTGTCTGAAGATTCTGGAAGGACTTCGGGAAAAATATGAACAGCACCACAAGGTTGCGATCGAGCAGGGAGCTTTGGAGTCAGCAGTTAAACTGTCCAGCAGATATATCAGCGACAGATTCCTTCCGGATAAAGCCATTGACGTACTGGACGAGGCTTGCTCCAAAGTGCGGCTTAGAGGCTTTAAAGTGCCGGAAAATGTGGAAAAAATGGAAAGGCTGATTGAAAATCTGGGAACAGAGAAAGAGGATGCGATACGAAACGGCGATATGAAGGGCGCATCTTTGCTCCATCATGAGCAGGAAGAACTGCGAAAGAAACTGGAGCAGCAGAAAAAACGTCTGCAGAGAAGGAACAGTCAGAAACAGGTTACAGTAAAGGAAGAGGACATTGCAGATGTAGTATCCCAGTGGACCAGGATCCCGGTGCAGAAACTGGCGGAGTCAGAAAGCGCCAGACTGAAAAAGCTGGAACAGACTCTTCACAAAAGAGTTGTAGGGCAGGAAGAAGCAGTCACAGCGGTTGCTAAGGCTGTAAGAAGAGGCCGGGTAGGGCTGAAAGATCCGGGACGTCCCATTGGTTCCTTCCTGTTCCTTGGACCAACCGGAGTCGGGAAAACAGAACTTTCCAAAGCGCTGGCAGAGGCACTGTTTGGAAATGAAGAGTCTATGATACGTGTAGATATGTCCGAGTATATGGAAAAACACAGTGTGTCAAAAATGATCGGTTCTCCTCCGGGATATGTGGGACATGATGACGGCGGACAGTTAAGCGAGCAGGTGCGCAGGCATCCCTATTCGGTCGTGCTCTTTGATGAGATCGAAAAGGCGCACCCGGATGTGTTCAACATCCTTCTGCAGGTGCTGGATGACGGACATATTACAGATTCCCAGGGGCGCAAGGTGGATTTTCGGAATACAGTGATCATTATGACGTCCAATGCCGGAGCCCAGGCGATCATAGATCCCAAACGTCTTGGATTTGTCACGAAGGAGGACGCATCCGGAGATTATAAGAGGATGAAGTCCAATGTTATGAATGAGATCAAGCTCATCTTCCGTCCGGAATTTTTAAATCGTATTGATGAGATCATTGTCTTCCATGCGCTGACATCCAATGAAATGAAAAAGATCGTGGGAATGATGTGCAAAGAGGTGTGCGACAGAGCCAAGTCCCAGCTTGGTATTACGCTTCATGTCAGAGAATCTGTGAAGAAGCACATCGTTGAGACCGGAACGGATCAGAAATACGGAGCACGGCCGCTTCGCCGGGCAGTCCAGAATATGCTGGAAGATAAGCTGGCAGAGGCCCTGTTGGACGGGGAGATAAAAAGCGGCGATGTTGTGGAAGCCGGTATCTCTAAAAAAGAAATAAAATTTATTTTAAAGACTACAAATTGAAAATTTTTTGAGATATAATGTGAGATACAAAAGAAGAACCATTAGGAGGACATTTGAGATGGCAGTAGTAAAAGAGCTGTTAAGAACGGAAAGCGATGGAACATTAAGTTTTGGAGATTACACTCTTGCATCCAAGACAAAACTGGAGGATTTTGAGTTTCAGGGCAATCTCTATAAGGTAAAGACCTTCGCTGAAATTACCAAATTGGAAAAAAATGGTATGTTTGTGTATGAATCCGTTCCGGGGACAGCGGTGGAGAACTTTAAGGCAGAGGACGGAACCGTATCATTTAAAGTTTCTGCGCCAAAAGATGTACAGTTTACCCTTGAGCTGGAAGCAGACAGTGAATATGTCGTATATATGGACGGAGTGAATATGGGCGACATGAAGACCAATCTTAGCGGAAAATTAAGTGTCAGCGCAGAGATGGATGAAGGGAAAACGGTAGAAGTAAAAATCGAGAAAAAATAGAGATCAATCATAAAGAGAGCGAAAGGCTGCAGTTTTACACTGCGGCCTTTTGTTGCGTCTGATGAACGGGAAGAGGCGGATCAGATCAGTTTTTCATAGGCTATTTTTTCGCTGTTGTCAAAACAGATCGTACCGCAGTATTGGAATCCGTTTTTCTCTATCAGATGTTTCATGATTTCATTATCGTTGTCTGTGTCCACTTTAAAACTGTGGATATTCCTTTTTTGTGCAAGCTCCTCGACGAGAGCGAAAACCTGGGAAGCCAGGCCCTTCCCTCTGCTGTGCCGATCCAATGCCAGACGGTGGACAACAACATAGGGCTGTGTGCTAAGCCATTTTCCGCAGAGAGTTTCGTAAGCCGGTTCGCCTTCAAAATCAATACACACATATCCGACGATTTTTTCATCGGCAATACAAAGGTATCCGGTTCCCTTCCGGATATCATTTTCTATGGAATGCTGATCCGGATAGCCATTCTGCCACTGGTCTACACCACAGGATTTCAGATAAGCCTTTGCATCATTGATCAGTTCCATGATCCGCTGCAGATGATCTGCTTTTGCAATTTTCAGTTCCATGAGTATTTCCTCCTGTTGACTTTTTGAGCCCGTGCGATATAATGTACTAAAAATACACTATCTTGTTAAAAAAGTATAAGATAGTTTTGGATCGGAGTCAACAGTATATTGGAAATAAATCTTATATATTAGAACAAAATGCAGCAGTCTGCCTTTATCAATGATGAGAAACGGAGGATGAAATTGGATATTTCAAAAACAACGGCAAAAAACATAAAAAGAATACGAGAAAGCAAGCATCTGACACTGGATGCGGCGGCAGCAGCTACGGGAGTATCCAGGAGCATGCTGTCACAGATTGAGCGGGGAGATGCCAATCCGACCATTACGGTTTTGTGGAAGATTGCAAATGGATTTAAGGTGTCATTTACAGCATTGACAGAGGCAGCTTTAGAGGACGCCACAGTTATCCGCAGTGAATCTGTGCAGCCGGTTACCGAGGGAGACGGACGATATATTAATTATCCGATTTTTCCTTTTGATGAGAAGAAACTCTTTGAAATGTACCGGATCGTGATTGAGCCGGGCGGATGTTTGGATGCTCAGCCGCATATTCTGGGGACAGAAGAATACATTACAGTATTTCAAGGGAATGTGAAGATTACGGCTGGAGGAAATGAATATGAGCTTAAAGAAGGCGATTCCATTCATTTTCGTTCCGATACAGAGCACAGATACCATAATCCGGGGAAAAAGACAGCCCAGTTGAGCATGCTTATTTATTATGGAAAAGGCTAGGGCTGGTACGAGATAGGGATATATTTTCTTAGTAAGAAGGGAGAAATATTGTGGCAAAAGCGAAAAAGACAATTTTTTTCTGCCAGAACTGCGGACATGAAGAGAGCAAATGGCTGGGACAGTGTCCGGCATGTCGGGAGTGGAATACATTTGTAGAGGAAAAGATCACGCCGGTAAAAGGCGCGGCAGCAGGGAAAAGTGTAAGGGAAGGGGAAGTAGTCACTCTTTCCAGTGTGAGAACCGACGGTGAAGAGAGGATAAAGACAGACATACAGGAACTGGATCGTGTGCTGGGAGGGGGAATTGTCCCCGGTTCTCTCGTGTTGGTAGGAGGAGATCCGGGAATCGGTAAATCAACCCTTCTCCTTCAGGTATGCCAAAAACTGTCCGGAAAAAAAGAAAGCGTACTTTATATTTCCGGGGAAGAGTCGCTGAAGCAGATAAAACTTAGAGCTGACCGCATGGGGAAATTTTCAGAAGATCTGCTTCTTCTGTGTGAGACGAATCTGGAAACGATCCGGCAGACCATTGAGAGGCAGAAGCCCCATCTTGCGATCATTGATTCTATACAGACAATGTACAGCGAAGAGATAGGCTCTGCTCCGGGAAGTGTTTCCCAGGTAAGAGAGGCAACGAATACGTTTATGCAGCTTGCCAAGGGACTGGGGATTTCTATTTTTATAGTAGGTCATGTGACAAAAGAAGGAACAGTGGCCGGCCCCAGGGTATTGGAGCATATGGTAGATACAGTGCTGTATTTTGAGGGAGATCGGCATGCTTCCTACCGGATTTTGCGGGGAGTGAAAAACCGTTTTGGCTCCACCAATGAGATCGGTGTGTTTGAAATGCGTCAGACAGGGCTGGAAGAAGTAGCGAACCCGTCGGAATTTATGCTGAGTGGAAAGCCGGAAAATGCTTCGGGATCTGTGGTGGCATGTTCTATGGAAGGGACAAGGCCTATTTTGATGGAAATACAGGCTCTGGTCTGTGCCAGCAATTTCGGTTTCCCGAGAAGAACGGCAGCAGGGACAGACTACAACAGAGTGAATCTCCTTATGGCGGTACTGGAAAAGCGCATGGGACTTCCGCTTTCCAACTATGATGCCTATGTCAATATTGCCGGAGGGATCAGGATGAATGAACCGGCAGTGGATCTGGGTATTGTCATGGCGATTTTCTCAAGTTATAAAAACCGCCCGGTGCCGGAGGATATGATCGTCTTCGGCGAAGTGGGATTAAGCGGCGAAGTCCGCGCAGTGAGTATGCCGGAGCAGAGAGTGTCCGAAGCAAAGAAGCTGGGATTTAAGACATGTGTGATCCCATCGGTATCTGAAAATGCAGTGAAAAATATAGAAGGGATCCGGGTGATCGGGGTGAGAAGTGTCAGTGAGGCGATTCAGCTGTTGTAAAGATGGCGGCCGTGTAAAAGGCGTTTGATAGATTGTTTCTGCCTGACATGAGATGATATTGTGCGGAAGAAGGATAGGTTTGAAGTGAATATAGGAGAACAGATCAATCGTCAGCGTAAGCAAAAAGGATTGAGCCAGGATGAATTTGCCAATGTGCTAAAGGGTTCAAGACAAACGGCTTCCAATTGAGAAAATGAAAAAAGTTATCCCGATTTGGAAATGCGATCTGAGTTTAGAAAAGATGATGTAAATTTTACAATGTCAGATTCTAAGACTTATCAAGTTAGTGAACCTACGATAAATGTCGCCAACGCATACTTTACTGTACCGAAAAGCGGGCAGCTGGATTTGGAATTAGATGCCCAGATCGATGACGGAGAATTGCATGTTTTAATTACTGACAGCAACAAACAAAATTTTACAGCTTGTAGAAGGCGGATTTTGCGAAAAATAAAAAAGTAAAAGAAAAATAGAAAAAAAGGTTGACTTTGAAAAATAGAAGTGATATTATATCAAAGCTGTCGCGTGAGACGGCGCAAAACAACTTCATCTCATCTCTTCTTCTTTCTGATTCGGGAGAATACGGAAAAAGAAAAAATGAAAAAAGTTGTTGACAAACATCAAGCGACATGATAAACTATAGAAGTTGTCGCTGATGAGCGAAACAAGCAGAAAGCACCTTGATAACTGAACAATAGACAACGACCCTGAAAATTTCTAAGAGAAATATTCAGAACGGAAATCAGGCGGAAATCAAGAGATGGAAGCCTGGTGCCAACAGTAAATAACGGGATAGGAAAGCTAGTAGTTTTCCTGACCGAGAGAGAACTTTTTTAACGAGAGTTTGATCCTGGCTCAGGATGAACGCTGGCGGCGTGCTTAACACATGCAAGTCGAGCGAAGCACCTACTTTGGATTTCTTCGGAATGACGAGGTTTGTGACTGAGCGGCGGACGGGTGAGTAACGCGTGGGCAACCTGCCTCACACAGGGGGATAACAGTTAGAAATGACTGCTAATACCGCATAAGACCACGAAACCGCATGGTTTTGAGGTAAAAACTCCGGTGGTGTGAGATGGGCCCGCGTCTGATTAGGTAGTTGGTGCGGTAACGGCGCACCAAGCCGACGATCAGTAGCCGACCTGAGAGGGTGACCGGCCACATTGGGACTGAGACACGGCCCAAACTCCTACGGGAGGCAGCAGTGGGGAATATTGCACAATGGGGGAAACCCTGATGCAGCGACGCCGCGTGAAGGATGAAGTATTTCGGTATGTAAACTTCTATCAGCAGGGAAGAAAATGACGGTACCTGACTAAGAAGCCCCGGCTAACTACGTGCCAGCAGCCGCGGTAATACGTAGGGGGCAAGCGTTATCCGGATTTACTGGGTGTAAAGGGAGCGTAGACGGCATTGCAAGTCTGGAGTGAAAACCCGGGGCTCAACCCCGGGATTGCTTTGGAAACTGTGGAGCTAGAGTACCGGAGAGGCAAGTGGAATTCCTAGTGTAGCGGTGAAATGCGTAGATATTAGGAGGAACACCAGTGGCGAAGGCGGCTTGCTGGACGGTAACTGACGTTGAGGCTCGAAAGCGTGGGGAGCAAACAGGATTAGATACCCTGGTAGTCCACGCCGTAAACGATGACTACTAGGTGTCGGTAAGCAAAGCTTATCGGTGCCGCAGCTAACGCAATAAGTAGTCCACCTGGGGAGTACGTTCGCAAGAATGAAACTCAAAGGAATTGACGGGGACCCGCACAAGCGGTGGAGCATGTGGTTTAATTCGAAGCAACGCGAAGAACCTTACCTGGCCTTGACATCCGAATGACCGGTGAGTAATGTCACCTTCCCTTCGGGGCAATCGAGACAGGTGGTGCATGGTTGTCGTCAGCTCGTGTCGTGAGATGTTGGGTTAAGTCCCGCAACGAGCGCAACCCTTACCTTCAGTAGCCAGCAAGTAAAGTTGGGGACTCTGGAGGGACTGCCAGGGACAACCTGGAGGAAGGTGGGGATGACGTCAAATCATCATGCCCCTTATGGCCAGGGCTACACACGTGCTACAATGGCGTAAACAAAGAGAGGCGAGGCTGTGAAGCGGAGCAAATCTCAAAAATAACGTCTCAGTTCGGATTGTAGTCTGCAACTCGACTACATGAAGCTGGAATCGCTAGTAATCGCGAATCAGAATGTCGCGGTGAATACGTTCCCGGGTCTTGTACACACCGCCCGTCACACCATGGGAGTTGGTAACGCCCGAAGTCAGTGACCCAACCTTTTAGGAGGGAGCTGCCGAAGGCGGGACCAGTAACTGGGGTGAAGTCGTAACAAGGTAGCCGTATCGGAAGGTGCGGCTGGATCACCTCCTTTCTAGGGAAAAGAAGTAGGGAGTTGTTGTCTATTGTTGAGTGATCAAGCTGTCAAAAGCTGATGACTTGATTCTGGTGGCGATGCGCCTGGGGGAAACACCCGTACCCATCCCGAACACGATGGTTAAGACCCGGGCGGCCGATGGTACTGCACTGGAGACGGTGTGGGAGAGTAGGTGGCCGCCAGATTAAAAAAGAAAAGAAGGCAGAACCGCTGCCGAAAAGAAAATTTATCATAGATACAGGCAAGGATGAGCAACAACTTATCGCCGCCAACCCGATCAGCAGGGCAGTGCTGTTATGATAACTGGTTTTACCAGTGATTAGAGAGCTGAAAAGAAGTTCAGGTTTCTAATGACTGATAAAACATCAGTCAGATATGTACCTTGAAAACCGCATATAAGAAATAGATAAGATGAAATATCTTAACAAGACATCCGAGGTAATTGTTATGAACAGGAAACTGTTGTGATGATTACAACACTTTGAAGAAAACAAAGTAAAAAATTGGCCGAAAGAACCAACACATGTAACGCTATACATGTGAGCCGTAGTATTGAAAGCCCCTCGAGAATTGAAATTCTCTCGGTGACATTTGCTTCGCAAATATCACTGACGAAACAAGATCTTTCTTTAGAAAGCAAGCTTTCCCGAAAGATCAGTCCCGTCAGGATGCTTTCGAAACTATTTGGCAAGTTGGTTATGCAGAAAAGAGCACAGGGTGGATGCCTTGGCACTAAGAGCCGATGAAAGACGTGATAAGCTGCGAAAAGCTTCGGGGAGGAGCAAATATCCAATGATCCGGAGATATCTGAATGGGGAAACCCGGCGGAGAAAAGCTCCGTCAGCGTATGGTGAATCCATAGCCATGCGTGGGGAACCCGGTGAACTGAAACATCTAAGTAGCCGGAGGAAGAGAAAGAAACATCGATTTCCAAAGTAGCGGCGAGCGAAATGGAAAGAGCCCAAACCAGCGTGCGTGCATGCTGGGGTTCGGACCGCACAATTGATTCAACAAGTCTAGCAGAATGGTTTTGGGAAAGCCAGCCAGAGAGGGTGAAAGCCCCGTAAGCGAAAGATAAGTTGACAAGGCGGGATCCAGAGTACTACGAGACACGTGGAACCTTGTAGGAAGGAGCGGGGACCACCCCGTAAGGCTAAATACTCCTTAGTGACCGATAGCGCATAGTACTGTGAAGGAAAGGTGAAAAGGACCCCGGGAGGGGAGTGAAAGAGAACCTGAAACCCTGTGTTTACAAGCTGTGGAAGGACTATATAGGTCCGACCGCGTACTTTTTGTAGAACGGTCCGGCGAGTTACGCTGGCTGGCGAGGTTAAGTCCTTAAGGGATGGAGCCGAAGGGAAACCAAGTCTTAATAGGGCGATGAGTCAGTCGGAGTAGACCCGAAACCGGGTGATCTATCCATGTCCAGGTTGAAGTTGCCGTAAAAGGCAATGGAGGACCGAACCCACATCCGTTGAAAAGGGTGGGGATGAGGTGTGGATAGGGGAGAAATTCCAATCGAACCCGGAGATAGCTGGTTCTCCTCGAAATAGCTTTAGGGCTAGCCTCACACAAGTCTTACGGAGGTAGAGCACTGAATTTCCTAGGGGGCGTCAAAGCTTACCGAAGAATATCAAACTCCGAATGCCGTGTAGATGGTGTGTGGGAGTCAGACTGTACGAGATAAGTTGGACAGTCGAAAGGGAAAGAGCCCAGACCTGCAGCTAAGGTCCCAAAGTGTGTGTTAAGTGGAAAAGGATGTGGGATTTCAAAGACAACCAGGATGTTGGCTTAGAAGCAGCCATACATTAAAAGAGTGCGTAATAGCTCACTGGTCGAGAGGTCCTGCGCCGAAAATGTCCGGGGCTGAAACACACCACCGAAGCTCAGGAATGTATTTGATACATTGGTAGAGGAGCATTGCATACGGGAAGAAGCAGTACCGGAAGGAGCTGTGGACTGTATGGAAGAGAGAATGCCGGAATGAGTAGCGAGAGGAAGGTGAGAATCCTTCCGGCCGAATATCCAAGGTTTCCAGAGTAAAGCTGATCTGCTCTGGGTAAGTCGGGACCTAAGGCGAGGCCGAGAGGCGTAGCCGATGGACAACAGGTTGAGATTCCTGTACTACGATATGACAGAACTGTGGGGACGCAGAAAGAGAGCACTACCGGGAATGGAGAGACCGGGGCAAGCGAGGTAGGAGGCAGGTAGGCAAATCCGCCTGCCAATCTGAAGACGTGATGCATACCGAACTAAGAGTAGGGAAATGTGTGAGCTGGCTGCCAAGAAAAGCCGCTATTGTTCATATCGTACCCGTACCGTAAACCGACACAGGTAGATGAGGAGAGAATCCTAAGGCCGACGGGAGAAGCATTGTTAAGGAACTCGGCAAAATGACTCCGTAACTTCGGGAGAAGGAGTGCCTGGGAGACCAGGCCGCAGAGAATTGGCCCAAGCAACTGTTTAGCAAAAACACAGGTCTATGCGAAACCGAAAGGTGAGGTATATGGGCTGACGCCTGCCCGGTGCTGGAAGGTTAAGGGGAGAGGTTAGCGCAAGCGAAGCTTTGAACTTAAGCCCCAGTAAACGGCGGCCGTAACTATAACGGTCCTAAGGTAGCGAAATTCCTTGTCGGGTAAGTTCCGACCCGCACGAAAGGCGTAATGATTTGGGCACTGTCTCGACAATGCACCCGGTGAAATTGAAATACCAGTGAAGATGCTGGTTACCTGCGCCAGGACGGAAAGACCCCATGGAGCTTTACTCCAGCTTGATACTGGGATTCGGTATTGCATGTACAGGATAGGTGGGAGGCTAGGAAGAGAAGACGCCAGTCTTTTTGGAGCCGCTGTTGGGATACCACCCTTGCAGTGCTGGGTTTCTAACCTGCAGCCGTGATCCGGCTGGGGGACAATGTCAGGTGGGGAGTTTGACTGGGGCGGTCGCCTCCGAAAGGGTATCGGAGGCGCTCAAAGGTTCCCTCAGAATGGTCGGAAACCATTCGAAGAGTGCAAAGGCAGAAGGGAGCTTGACTGCGACACCGACGGGTGGAGCAGGTACGAAAGTAGGACTTAGTGATCCGGTGGTATAAAGTGGGATTGCCATCGCTCAACGGATAAAAGCTACCCTGGGGATAACAGGCTTATCACTCCCAAGAGTTCACATCGACGGAGTGGTTTGGCACCTCGATGTCGGCTCATCGCATCCTGGGGCTGAAGTAGGTCCCAAGGGTTGGGCTGTTCGCCCATTAAAGCGGTACGCGAGCTGGGTTCAGAACGTCGTGAGACAGTTCGGTCCCTATCCGGCGTGGGCGTAGGATATTTGAGAGGAGCTGTCCTTAGTACGAGAGGACCGGGATGGACTGGCCGCTGGTGTATCTGTTGGCTTACCAAGGCCATGGCAGAGTAGCCAAGCCGGGAAGGGATAAACGCTGAAGGCATCTAAGCGTGAAGCCCCCCTCAAGATGAGATATCCCTACGTAAAGTAGTAAGACCCCTTGAAGACGACGAGGTAGATAGGGCAGAGGTGGAAGTGTGGTAACACATGGAGCTGACTGTTACTAATCGGTCGAGGGCATAACCAAGGAAGGTTCGGAAGGTGAGAAGATGGATAGATTTCTTGTATGTGGTTTTGAAGGTACATAATAATTGAGCAGGAATGAGAGAGCAGTGCCAAAACGGCACTGCTTTTTTGCTTTATAGGAAATTCCGATTTTTGGATAAGGGGGAAAAGAAGCCCTGCTGATCGAACATATGTTAAATCAACAGGAGAATGGACATGACAATAGGACGATGGTTAGATTTAGAAGATATAAAAACCTTCTTCTCCAAACAAATCGTCAAAAGGGTCACCTTCATTCAGAAAATAATCCATATCCAGAAGGTCATCCTCGCTCATATGGCGAATGTCCTCGGATGTCATTCCTTCGGGGGGATTCTCTATGTATTTTTTGCGCAGTTCCTCGATATCTGGTTTCATGGTAAACAACCTCCTTTGAGAGGATTATATCATAACAGTTCTATGCGGAGGAACGCTTTCCACGAGATTTGGACATTACTTTCTCGTACATTTCTTCGAGAGGTACGCGCTTGTGGTTGTAATAGAGTTCCAGGAACTCCAGTTTATGATTACACTCGGAGCAATACAGGGGGTCATATCCGAAGGAGAGAAAAATAGAAGTTCTCCACCCTGTGAAACTGCGGTATATCCTATGTTTCTCTTTTGAGATGACACGGTGCAGTTTTGAATCAATCTTACGGTGCCGTGCATACAGACCGCCATAGCGGATCATTTTAAAATGTTTTTCCGGGATGTGTCGGATGAGACGTTTTATGAAATCCATAACAGGCAAAGTTTCTTCCACATACTGTTCATCTTCGTGACGGTTATAGTGGAAAGTAACGGTATCTGTGTCATACCGATCAATCCTGGAAGTGGCGATTACTGGCCTGCCAAGATAGCGGCCGATGTATTTGGCTACTACTTTCGGATTGCAGAGATTCGGTTTGGCATAAACATAGAAGCCATGTTTATGCTGAGTGTAACATTTCGCTTTCACTTTTTTGAAAGAAGATCCAATCCGGTCTTCCAGTTCATTGAGAAGAGCCGTGCGGAAAGCATTGCGCAGATAGTTGTAGTTAAAGTGCTTTACATGGCGCCAGAAGCCGTCGTCATTGTAGCCGCCTTCGGAAAGGAGACAGTGAATGTGGGGATTCCATTTGAGATCGCGGCCAAAAGTATGAAGGACCATGATATAGCCGGGAGTAAAATTTTTGGCATGGTTCAGATTGAAAAACATCCTTGATATTACACTGGAGACGGAATGGAAGAGACAGTTCAGGAGAGATCGGTCCTGAAGAAAAAAGGAACGGAGATTTTCATCAATGGTAAAAACACAATGGCGGTGTTGGACACTAACGAGTTTGGAAGACATACTGGTGGTGCGTTCCATAGCATATTTGTTGCCACATGAAGGGCAAAAACGGCTGTGACAGCGGAAAGGAACGAATTTGAAGTTCCCGCAGTGCGGACAACAGTACATGGCACCGCCAAAAGAAGGATCACCGCAGTTGATCATCTTATTGATATTTTCTATCTCAGTTTCTCTGGGATGAAGAGTATATTTAATTTCTTCATAATGGTCTGCAAAGATTCTTTGTAAGATGTTCATAAGACTATTATGCAAGAAAAAGTAATAAAAGAAAACCCCCTATCCCCTCATGATTGAGGGGCAGGGGAGTTGAATAGGCGAAGCGTATTTTTTATACGAATTGTGTGGGAATTGTAAACTGACACGTAGTAAAGTTAAAAAGTGTTACGTCCCAAACTGCATTTAACCCTGTGTAAAATTGTGAAAAGCCCTGTGTAAAATTGACAGGCACGATTATAGGAAAATGTGATATAATAACCACGGTGCGATTATTATACCTTTGTATAAACTGATTTCAGAACATATAGTGTATACAATTTAACGAAGAAGTAAAGGAATGGGCAAATAAATGAAAGAGAAGGAAAAAGATGCGAGGGGTGAATTTCGGACTCGTCTGGGATTTATCATAGCTTGTGTTGGTTCGGCAGTGGGAATGGGAAATATATGGATGTTTCCTTATCGGACTGGTGAATTTGGCGGATCAGCATTTTTGATCGCGTATTTTATTTTTGTTATCCTGCTTGGATTTTCGGGAGTCATCGGTGAGATGGCTTTCGGAAGAAGTGTAAAATGCGGTCCGATCGGAGCTTTTACAAAAGCAATGGAGATGAGGTTTGGGCCGAAGGGACGCATTCCGGGAAAGATTATTGGAATGATTCCGGTTCTCGGATCTCTGGGAATTGCAATTGGCTATTCTGTTGTGGTGGGATGGTTTTTGAAATATCTTTGGGGAACGATTTCCGGAGAATTGATGCAGGCAGAAGATATGGGAGCTTATTTTGGGGAACTTGCAGTTGATTTTGGAAGTATAGGCTGGCACTTCCTGGGGCTTTTGCTCACTTTTGCAATTATGCTCATGGGAGTCAGCAAGGGGATTGAGAAAATGAATAAAGTGATGATGCCGATATTCTTTATTTTTTTCATTTTGCTCTTGATCCGTGTAGTTATGCTTCCGGGTGCTGAGGAAGGCTATCGTTATATGTTTGTACCAAGGTGGGAAGAACTTGGCAACATTCAGACATGGGTTTATGCGCTGGGTCAGGCGTTCTTTTCTCTGTCTCTTGCCGGATCAGGAACGATTGTTTATGGAAGCTATTTGAAAAAGGATATAGATGTGGTAAGCTGTGCCGGCAATGTTGCTCTTTTTGACACATGTGCAGCCCTTCTTGCAGGAATGGTTGTTATTCCGGCGGTATTTGCCTTTGGACTGGATGTAGGGAGCGGACCTCCGCTGATGTTCATTACTCTTCCGGCAGTATTTCAGCAGATTCCCTTTGGGGCTTTGTTCGCAGTAATTTTCTTTATTGCGGTAATTTTTGCAGCGGTAACCTCGCTTATGAATCTTTTTGAGACGCCTATTGAGGCGCTGCAAAGCGAACTGAAACTGTCACGTAGAACGTCTGTATGCATTGTTGCCCTGATCGCAGCAGCAGTGGGTGTGTTTATTGAAAGCGGAGATGCAGTAGGAGGGTGGATGGATGCGGTATCGATTTATATTATTCCGTTGGGAGCTCTTATTGCAGCGGTGATGTTTTTCTGGATCTGTCCCAAGGGCTATGCAAGAGAACAGATTCAGATGGGAAGAGAAAAAAAGGTTGGAAAATGGCTGGAGCCGGTTACGAAGTATGTATTTGTCGGCATTACATTTGCGGTCTATGTTTTGGGAATTTTTTTTGGCGGAATCGGTTAATTCCATTAGGAAAAGTGTGTGAGAAATGAAAGATAAAGTACGAGAAGCAAGAAAAGCTACGCTGTCAGTCGCAGGGCTGACAGCTTTCATTGAAGTAATATTTCATTTGTATATGGGATTGGATATGAAATATTTTCCCATATTTTTTCTGTCTGCCGCTTCTTTTGGAATGGTGTGTACCGCTATTTTGTACTGTCTTCCGGAAAAAGCATCAAAAATTGCCGGTATGATTGTTGTCATCTGTCTGTCAGTTATCTTTGCGGCGGAATGCCTCTGTAAGGAGATCCTTCAGCAATATTACCAAATCATAAGCGGCATGGAAACAGCGGCGGGGAATCATCTGCTGGATTACAATGCGGCGGTGCGGGATGCCCTGATTGTTCATATCCCCGGTCTTTTTCTGATGGTTGTTGTTCCAATCGGCTGCTATACTGTTTTGCATTTCTGCCTAAAAAGTCAGGAAGATAAAAAGAAACCGGAATTTCTCATGGCCGGGATCTGTATGGCGGCGGCGATAATTCTCCATCTTGCTATGCTTGGCATTATTTTTTTCTATCCGTGGAAAGGTGACTTTACGCCTGAAAAACTCTATCAGACGGATACACATACAGAAGATCAGGTGGAGCAGCTGGGAATGATTACCATGCTCCGTCTGGATATCAAGCACAGTATATGGGGGACTTCCGGTGAGGATACGCCTGATATCCAGAAAGAAGCCCAGGAGACAGTGAAGAATCAGGAAACTCCGGCAGAGGAAGATTATCCCTATAATGAGATGGACATTGATTTTGCTGCTTTGCAGGCAGCGGCTGCCACAGAGGACTCAGCATGGCTAAGCGAGTATTTTGGCAGTCTGACCCCTACAAGGCAGAATGAATATACGGGAATGTTTGAAGGGTATAATGTCATTTTCATAACAGCGGAAGGATTCAGCGGCTACATGATTGATCCGGAGCTGACTCCTACGCTCTATAAACTTTCCGCAGAGGGATTTGTGTTTGAGAATTTTTATTCTACACTGCATTTTACCAGTACTTCCGGCGGTGAATTTCAGAATCTGACAGGACTTTATCCGAAAGCAGCCTTTCCGGTCAGTATGAGCGAGACTGGAGAACAGGGGACAAGCCTTCCCTTTACATTAGCCAACCGGCTGAATCAAAAAGGCTATACCTCGATCGGATATCATTTTAATGAAAATATGTATGGCAGGGATTTGTCTCATCCAAATCTGGGATATGAGTGGAGACAGGCGGATGCCTGTGGGCGGCCCGTTACCAAGGAAACTGACGAAAGCGGCCATGAATACTGGCCGCAGTCTGACGATTATATGATACAGCAGTCTTTTGCCGACTATGTGGATAAAGAGCCATTCAACATTTATTATCTTACTTTAAGCGGGCATCTTCCTTATGGATTCGACAGCAATGAGATGTCAAAAAGGAATCAGGAGGCAGTGGCGAATCTGCCTTATTCTGAAAAGACGAAGGCTTATATTGCAGCGGGACTGGAGCTGGAAAAAGGAATGACGAGCCTGATAGAAAAACTGGAGGAAGCAGGAATTGCCGACCGGACATTGATTGTAATGGCGCCGGATCATATTCCCTATTCGGATCTGGATATCCTGGAAGAGCTGGCAGGCAGGTCTTTTGGTACGGATACTCTGGAAATGCTGGATGAACAGAACGTGGATTTCGACGTCTACAAAAATACATGGATTTTATGGTCAGCCAGTATAAAAGAGCCGATTAAAGTTGAGAAGCCCTGCTCACAGGTAGATATTCTTCCTACTCTTTTAAATTTGCTGGGTGAAACATATGATTCGCGCATGCTGGCCGGAACAGATGTTATGTCCGAAAATGACCCGGTTGTCATCTTTTTCTCTAATTCCTGGCTCACTGAAAAAGGCGCCTATGACCGATACACAGGCACCTTTACCCCTTCCGGCAGTGTCGCTATGAGCGCGGAAGAGCAGAAGATTTATGTAGAAAATATGAAATATCTAGTGGAATGCAGGCTCCGCCTTGGAGAGCTGATCATTGAAAATGATTATTATAGGACGGCAGTACCCTAAAAAGCGTGCAGAATTTCTTTTGCCTTCTTTACCTCTTCTAAGGAGGGCGGATCTACATTTTCCAGAGAATAGGAAAGACCAAGTTCTTTCCATTTATAAATGCCAAGCGTGTGGTAGGGTAAAACCTCCACACGTTTTACATTTTGAAGGGATTGGATAAATGCAGCCATATCTTGAAGATCCTGTTCATCATCTGTCACTCTCGGGACAAGAACATGGCGGATCCAGACAGGTACATGGAGCTTATCAAGGAGACGGGCCATGTCAAGGATGTTGTCGTTATCCCGTCCGGTGAGAGACTGGTGCCCCTCCCTGTCCATCATCTTCAGATCCAGGAGCACAAGATCCGTATACTTCATCAGCTCCAGAAACTGACTGTAGAAAGGTTCCTCATGTGTAAAAGGTGCTCCGGAGGTGTCCAGACAGGTGTGTATATTTGCCGCTTTTGCTCTTTGAAACAGCTCCAGGAGAAAATCCATCTGCAGAAGCGGTTCCCCTCCGCTGACAGTGATTCCGCCTTCTGTACCCCAATAAGGACGAAAGCGGAGTGCTTTTCGGATCAGTTCTTCCGGAGCCTGAAAAGAAGCAGAAAGCGCCTTTTGCGGATCTGTCTGCCAGGTGTCCGGGTTGTGGCAGAAACGGCAGCGCATGGGGCAGCCCTGGAGAAAAATGAGATAGCGGACGCCGGGGCCATCCACAGAAGCAAAGCTTTCTGTGGAATGGACCAGTCCCTGTATGCTGCGTCCGCCTGTAGAGTTACATTTTTCCATGGCAGGTTCTGGAAATAACATCCAGCTGCTGCTCCTTTGTAAGATCAATAAACTTTACCGCATACCCGGATACGCGGATCGTAAAGTTGGCATATTCTTCTTTTTCCGGATGTTCCATAGCGTCGATCAGCTTTTCCACGCCGAATACATTGACATTCAGGTGGTGGCCTCCCAGAGTGAAATATCCGTCCAGAATGTGGGTCAGATTTTCTATACGTTCTTCACCTTCATGGCCCAGTGCGTCAGGATGGATGGTCTGGGTGTTGGAAATACCGTCCAGAGCCCATTCATAAGGAAGTTTAGCAACCGAATTAAGAGAGGCAAGAAGTCCATTTTGCTCTGCACCGTAGCTTGGATTTGCTCCCGGAGAGAGCGGTTCTCCTGCCTTTCGCCCGTCCGGAAGAGAGCCGGTTGCTTTGCCGTAAACTACATTGGAAGTGATCGTAAGAATGGAAGTAGTCGGCTCGGCGTCTCGATAGGTATGGTGCTGTTTCAGCTTTTTCATAAATGTATGAAGGAGCCATACCGCAATATCATCTGCCCGGTCATCATCGTTTCCATAGCGGGGGAAGTCACCAATGGTTTCGTAATCTACTACAACTCCATTTTCATCACGAATGGTCTTTACCTTTGCGTATTTGATAGCGCTCAAAGAATCCACCACATGAGAGAATCCGGCAATTCCGGTGGCAAAAGTACGCCGTACATCTGTATCGATAAGAGCCATTAAGGCTGCTTCGTAGTAATATTTGTCGTGCATGTACTGGATCAGGTTGAGGGCATTGACATAGAGTCCGGCAAGCCAGCTCATCATACTGTCAAATTTGTGCATCACTTCATCATAGTCCAGATATTCGGAAGTAACGGGACGGCTTTCCGGCCCTACCTGTTCCTTTGTCTTTTCATCTACTCCGCCGTTAATAGCGTAAAGAAGACATTTTGCAAGGTTTGCCCTTGCTCCGAAAAACTGCATTTCCTTTCCGGTCTGGGTTGCGGAGACACAGCAGCAGATGGAATAATCATCCCCCCATATGGGGCGCATAACGTCGTCATTTTCATACTGGATGGAACTGGTCTCAATGGAAATATAGGATGCATAGTCTTTAAACTGTTTCGGAAGCCGGGAGGAATAAAGCACAGTCAGATTCGGCTCAGGGGACGGCCCCATATTTTCCAAAGTGTGAAGGAACCGGTAGTCGGTCCGTGTTACCATGGAACGCCCGTCCTGTCCCATGCCTGCCACTTCCAGAGTCGCCCACACCGGATCTCCGGAGAAGAGCTGATAGTAGGAGGGGATCCGGGCAAATTTAACCATGCGGAATTTCATGGTTAAATGATCGATCAGTTCCTGCGCTTCTTCTTCTGTAAGGATTCCTGCATCCAGATCACGCTGGATATAGATATCCAGGAAGGTAGAAATACGTCCCACACTCATGGCAGCGCCGTTCTGGGTCTTGATGGCAGCCAGATAACCAAAATACAGCCACTGTACTGCTTCCTTTGCATTTCTTGCAGGATGAGAAATGTCAAAACCATACAGGGCAGCCATTTCCTTCATCTGCTTCAGGGCGCGGATCTGCTGGGCCAGTTCTTCCCTCTGGCGGATAATATCGTCACGCATGGAACCATAGCCGCAGTGGTCATAGTCCTCCTCCTTCATGGCAATCAGAAAATCAATGCCATAGAGAGCGACACGGCGGTAATCCCCTACGATACGTCCACGGCCGTAAGTGTCCGGAAGTCCGGTGATGATCTTGTTATGGCGGGCTTTCTTGATTTCCGGCGTGTAGGTATCAAATACCCCCTGATTGTGGGTAGTATGATATTCAGTAAAAAATTTGTGAAGTACCGGGCTGGGCGTATAGCCATTGCAGGTGCAGGCTTCCTCTGCCATGCGGATCCCGCCGAAAGGCATGAAAGCGCGCTTCAGAGGTTTATCTGTCTGCAGTCCGACAACCTGCTCACGGTCCTTTAAAGACTCATTGATATAGCCTGGACCATGGGAAGTAAGAGTAGAAACCACATCGGTATCCATATCCAGGACGCCGTTTTTTGCACGCTCTTCTTTCTGGAGTTTCTTAAGTTCTTCCCAGAGAAGCCGGGTAGATTCTGTGGGTCCGGCAAGAAAAGAAGCGTCTCCGTCGTAAGGTTTATAGTTGTTCTGGATAAAGTCACGCACATTGACTTCTTCTTTCCAGAGCCGTCCTTCAAATCCATTCCACTGTTCCATTTGTATCATTGGATATTCCTCCTTTTTTCAGGGCGAAGAAATGACTTCGCAAGATTTCTTGTTTCCGTATCTCCGGCCCGGAAGAGCGCTAAATGTACAAACAAAAACGACCATCCGGGCACATGTGATGCCCAGACGGTCGGCGCTTTCTTCCTATACTTCCTGTGGTCAATTCCACTTCCGTCAGTCGTATAAGTATTTTTACTATAACATTTCTGAAGAGAATGTCAAGAAAATTTTATAATTCTTTCTTTAAAAAATCAGCGAGAACTTTCGCCAGACGTCCATGACTTTCCGCGTCGTAATGCATATAATCTGTCTTGTTCATGGTGACATATGGAGCAGCGTCTAAAAATTTACAGTCAAATTCCTGTGCCACAAGTTCGTATTCATAAGCAAGATGCTGCGAACGCTCGCTGCAGATTCCGGTATCTCTTCCGGTTGGCGAGGATTCGCATTCCGGACAAATAGGAGCCGGCGCGATCAGAAGAATACGAGGCTCCTTTCGCCAGAAACCGGGCTGCATTGCCTTTTTGACAAGAAGCTTCAGTCCTTCAGCAATATTTTTTGGAGTCAGGGCAAATCGCTGCTTACAGTCATTGGTTCCTAACATAATAATAAGATAATCAATAGGAGACTGAGAAGACAGACAGGGATGCAGATATGTCAGACCATTTGTTCCTTCTATGATCGGGTCATCAAACACAGTGGTACGGGAACACATTCCTTCTTCTATGATCGTCCATTCTTCGCCTAGAAGTGTCTGTAGCTGTCCTGTCCAGCGTATATCTTCCGGAAAACGGGTTGCTGTTTCACCGTTATATCCCCATGTATTGGAATCTCCATAACAAAGTATTCTTTTTTTCATGATTCAGTCCTCCTGATATTTATTAAAGCTCTAATTTAGTATGGTTTATCTTGATAAGATCAGAGCGGTAATACCGTAAAGAATAGCTATGATTGCCTCACAGATTCAAGTCATATTATAATCGCTTCTTCTCTATCTGTCTATTAGTGTAAACATGAATACATTATGGAAGAAATCCGATGACAAAAGATAGCGCTGATACCTGCCGCAAGCAGAAATAATCCCATATTTCCTAAATATACAGAAGTGAACCTGTCTTCCTTGAATTATGATTTATTGTCATTCTCATACTCAGTGGAATCTACTTTTTCAAAAAGATCATCGATAGAACAGTTTAAAATTGTGCTTAATTTTTCAATATTTTCAAAACGAATAGAAGAAGTTTTATTCATGATCATCCTGTTGAAATTTTGATAACTTAAATCCATTTGTTTAAAGAGCCAGTACTTTGTGTGATTTTGCTCTCTCAATATTTCGAGGACCCGTAAACGTATCATTAGTAATCTCCTTTTCCATTTATTGCCATTATAGTAGAAACCTAATACTTGCATGAATGATGTGCAGGTTATATAATGTATACATTAGATTGGTTTAAGGGGAGACAGAAAGTTGGAAATAAGGAGTTGATCGATTTGAAGACGGCGGGAGAAAGGGAAAAGTTAAAGGTATTTATTGCAGAGGATGAAGTGATTATCCTAGAGAGTTTCAAGCTCATGGTAAAGCGGATGGGCTATTTGGTAGCTGGATATGCCACAGGGGGAAAAGAGGCATTAAAACAGATTCGGGAAATTTCACCGGATCTTATTTTGATGGATATTAATCTACCAGGAATAGATGGGTTAACTGTTTTGGAGAAGGTGAATCAAGACCAAATTATTCCGGCGATCATTGTTTCAGGAGAATTTTCGGATAAACTTATAGACCGAGCAAATGAAATAGGAGTCTTTGGATACCTGATCAAACCAATAGATGAAAAACAATTGGAAATCGCTATTAAAGTTGCGTTGAACAGATATGCGGAATTTCATCATATCATGGTACAGAATGGAAATCTGACTAGTGCACTAAAAGAAAGAAAATTGGTTGAAAGAGCAAAGGGAATCCTTATGGATCAATTTGGACTGAAGGAGTCAGACGCTATGAAAAGCTTACAGAAGAAGAGCAGGGATTCCAATAAAAAGATTTCGGTTGTTGCTGAGGAAATTATAGAAAAAGGAGTATATTAGGCGGAAGATAAGAGGGATCTGTTATGTTTTTCATGAATCACATTGAAGGAAGAGCAGGAAATACACAGGTACATGATGTAAGCCTATCTGTAGAAGATTCCCAGGTACAGGCTGTGCTTTGCCCTAATATTGATACGATTGATGAGTTGGTCCATATTCTTCATGAGAAGAATGCGGTGAGCCAGGGAAGTATGACTCTGGATGATATGGATTATTATTGTGCAAGACAGGAAGATAAGGTTGCGTTTGTTACAAGAAAAAATAATCTCTATCCTAATCTAACAGTTGCAGAAAATATAGTCATGACTAATGAAAAAATCCCTTTTTTTATACAGAAAAAGAAATATTATCAAAAATGTAGCCAATTGTTGCATAGCATTGATTATCCCCTCGACCTGTGGAAGAAAGTAAAGAAACTGATGCCGGAGGAACAGATGATAGTCTCAATTTTAAGAGCCGTGGGGATGAAGCCAAGGCTGCTTATTATTGACGAAATTCATGGAAAGTTGTCATACAACGGTATGGCTTGTTTTTTTCGGATTCTCAATATGTTAAAAAAACAGGGAACAATGATATTATATTTTACAAGCCAGTGGGAGGATACGGTGAAAGTTGGAGATAAAGTCACTGTAATTGCTCATGGAAAAACTACAGGGGAATATTCTGTAAAGGAAATAGAAAAAAATCCAGCTCAAATATACTATATTATGCTGGGTGGGGAAAAACTGGAAGAGTCAGAGAAACAGACAGAAATTCTTGAGGATTTAAGTCAAGGACTGGCAGAAATAAGAATTGGATACAATTACGGAAACACGATGAAAGAACTGGCAAAACGTATCAAAAAACAGTTGAAAGGGAACTGGTGTGAGATTTCTCTGATTGATGAAAGGAACCGTAATTTTGTTCGATTTTCCAATCAGGAGTCATTGGAAATGCCGAAACTGAAAATAGAAAGTTACCGCACCATTAGCGAAAAAAGCGGGGTATTTTATTTTAGCATAAATGACAGAACAAAATTTTATCAATTGTTTGAAGAAAATGATGCAAAAAGAGCAGAAGCAGTTTTGGGAATTATGCTGGAATTAAATGGCGAAGTGATCGGCATGATATGCGTGTATTACCAGAATTATTATATTTATTCCGAAAAGGATAAAATTTATCTGGAATTGATAGCCAGAGAAGTTATAATGATTGTAGAAAATTCTAAGCTGAAGCGAAGTTCTGTGCTTTTGCAGGAAAGTCATCACAGAATAAAAAATAATCTCCAGATTATTATTAGTCTTTTACAGATGGAAAAAATGATGGTCGGAAACACGAACCAAGGAGAAAGAAACGAGAGTGTGACGGAGATGATGGATGATGTGATAGGACGGATTAAAAGTATTGCTACTATTCATGACATTCTGGCGCATGATGTGTCCGCTACAAAAGTTACATCCATGGAAGAAATTATAGAAGCAATCAAAGGGTTTTATCACCATGCTGCTGAAATTGCTTTTGACACACAGAAAATTTTTGTCCCTTATAACAGAGCTACATCCTTTGCTCTGGTATTGAATGAATTAATCAATAACAGTGTAAAACATGCAGGAAATGGGAGATTGAAAATCAGTATATCTATACAAAAAGACAAGGATAGTCATAAAATTGTTATCATCTATCGTGATTCCGGCAAAGGTTTTCCGAAAGGGTTTGACGCTGAGAATCAAAGCGGGATTGGTTTGATGATTATAAAATCTATTGTATGTCAGGAGTTTGGAGGTGAAATTCAATTTTCTAATGAAAATGGGGCATATATTATAATTATAATCAATGAAGAAAACTTTTTTTAGCAAAAATGTCAAAAATATATTGACAAAATGTAAATAAGATATTAAAGTTATATCAAAGTTAAGAAAGAAAAAGCAAATTTATGGGTGATTTGCTAAAATGAATGTAGAGGTCATGAACGCCAACACAATTATTTGTGTTGGCGTTTTTTTGTCTTATGGAGAGAAGATTCGGAACTTTCCTATATTGCAAATCTCTAAAGTCAAAAAAGCTGTATTACATTTGGTATCCCCATAAGAAAGCCGGCTGATGTATCTGCTTTGATCTTGACAAAATAAAAAAGGAGTGAAAAATATGGCATTAGTAATTGGATTAAACAGTGGAAGTTCCTGTGATGGAGTAGACTGCGTTTTGGCAGAAATTTCTATGGCAGATGATGGACAGCCTAATCCGCCAAAATACGTGGGAGGCATTTCTGTAGACTGGCCAGAAAGACTAAATAAAATGATATGGGATGCTTTTGATTTAAAGCTTGGTTTGGATCAGCTTGCAAAATTGAATTATGCAATCGGTGCATTTTTTGGTGTGGCAGTAAAACAGCTTTTAAAAGAAACAGGACACACAGCAGATGAGATTGAATGTATTGGAGTTGATGGCCAGCAGGTATATCTCCACCAAACAAATAGGAAAAAGGCAGATGAAGTAACTGACGAAATGTTTGAAAAGAATTATGTGGATCTGTTCTTGGATGATATTTACGCCTATGGATTCTGTTTTGGTGATGGAAATGTGGTAGCAGCGTATACTGACATTACAACGGTTTCACAGTTTAGACCTGCGGATCATGCATTGGGGGGACAGGGAGCGCCTCTGATGCAATATGTAGATTATGTGCTGTTTCGTAATGAAAAACCAACACTTACACTGAATATTGGAGGTATTTCCAATGTTCATAAAGTTTACAAGGACAGAAGAAAAATGCTTGGATACGACTGTGGCCCTGGAAACATTATGATGGACTATATTGCAAAACAGTATTTTGGAGTAAAGTATGACAAGAATGGAGAAATAGCAGCTAGAGGAAAATGTGATGAGACACTGCTAAAAGAATTGATGACAGCAGATTTCCTTACACGCCCTTATCCAAGATCAGCATGGAGAGATGATTTTGACTGCGCTTATTCTGAAAAGATGAGAAAAAAATATGCTCACCTTTCTGATGAAGATATTATGGCAACCTATAATATGTTTTCAGCAGAGGCGATTGTGGCAAGTATTCGGGAATTTGTAGATTTGACAGATACAGAAGTTATGTATGCGAGCGGTGGCGGTGCTTATAATGAGACATTATTAAAAAATATTCAGGAAAAACTGCCGGAGATTAAGGTAGAGACATCCTTTGCCATTGGGATTCCGCCGCAGTTCAAAGAAGCTATGAAGTTTGCAACTCTTGGATATGCTGCTGTACATAATTGTGCAAACAATGTACCTGGTGCATGCAAAGCTAGAAGATACAATATTCTGGGACATATCTGCATGGCTCCGAAATATGCACAGGGAACCAGTGATGAGGAATAAAAGGAAGAGGTGGATACGCTGGTATGCTGGAGTTTAAAAATATAACAAAAACCTTTTTTTCTAACAAGGCGCTGGATAACGTAAGCTTTCAAGCATATCCAGGAGAAATACTGGCTCTATTGGGACAAAACGGGGCTGGGAAAAGTACGTTAATGAAGATTCTGTCTGGTGTTTATAAAAAGGACGAAGGTGAGATTTTGATTGACGGAAAGAAAGTAAGCCTTGGAAGTGCTGAGGAAAGCAAGAAAAATGGCATAGGCATTGTCTATCAAGAACTCAGTGTAGTTCCCCACCTGACAGTTGCGGAGAATATAGCGCTTGGAAATGAACCTGTAAAAAATAGCATGATTGATAAGAAACGGCAGAATGAAATTGCAGCGGAAATGTTAAAAAGGTTGGGAGTAGAGGATATCGCTCCCAACCGAAAGGTCATGAGTATGAGCGTGTCACAGCAGCAAATCTGTGAAATTGCAAAATGTATTTCGCGGCATCCTAAAATTGTCATCTTGGATGAACCGACTACTTCCTTGACGGTAAAAGAAAAAGAAAAGCTGTTTGAGATCATGAAAAAAATGAGAGAGGATGGACTGACGATTCTTTTTATTACTCACTATCTGGAAGATGCCATTAACCTGGCAGACAGGTGTGTTGTTATGAGGGATGGAAAAGTTGCCTTTTATGACAGAATGGACGGACTTACAGAAAATCAGCTGGTAGGTTATATGATAGGAGAGAAAATGTCGGAGTTTTATCCCGTCTATGAAAATTATGTGACAGATAAAGTAGCCTTAGAAGTAAAAGGACTAAGCGGAGGGATTGTAAAGTCGGTAGATCTGACCCTGCATTACGGAGAGGTTCTAGGATTGTCCGGATTGATAGGAGCTGGAAGAACAGAATTGGCACATTTGATTATTGGAGAGACAAAGCCGGAAGGCGGAAAGATTTTTATTGAAGAAAAGGAAGTGAGAATCCGAAATGAAAATGATGCCATAAAACTGGGAATTGGATATATTAACGAAGATCGAAGAAATGGCGGCTTAAATCTGACTATGTCTATTGCGTTTAATATTTCCATTCCAAGTCTTGTAGTAGGAACAGAAGAAACAGTAAAAAAGCCTTTTGTCAATGATAAAGGAATTGCAGATTTGGCGGATCGGATTATAGGACGGCTGGCAGTAAAGTGTAATTCCCCAAAACAGAAGATTATGAACTTAAGCGGGGGGAATCAGCAAAAGATATCAATTGGAAAATGGATTGCTTCCGGAGCAAGGATATTAATTTTTGACGAACCGACAAAAGGGATCGATGTTCTGGCAAAAGCGAAGGTTTATGAAGTGATTCGCGAACTGGCAAAGCAGGGATATGCGATCTTAGTTATTTCTTCCTATAACCCGGAACTTCAAGGAGTATGCGACAAGATTACAGTGATGTCAAAAGGAAGGATAACGGGAAGCTATGGAAGAACTGCAACAGAAGAAGAGCTTATGCTTGCACAGCAGAGTTAATAAGAGGAGGTGGAGATTATGGAACTGAAAAGGAAGGAAGCGCTTCGGGACAGATTAAATTCTCTTACAGTGTTATTTGTACTCTTATTAATGCTGGTCGTATTTTCTGTCATTGCTCCGGGATTCTTTTCTACGAGAAATTTATACTATTTGTTGCAGCAGGCATCCGTTGTAGGGTTGTTGGCTGTAGGAGAGACTTTTGTTATTGTCAGCAAGGGAATTGATCTGTCTGTAGGAACAACAGTGGGATTATCCTGTATCATGTCAGCCTTGTTTATCACAGAATTTCATATGCCTTTGGCAATAGCAATCTGTCTGGCAATTCTGTTGGGAGCGTTGGTTGGAGTCATTAATGGGATTTTGGTGGCTGTTTTGGGAATCCCGGCCTTTATCGCTACATTGGGAACAATGTACGTATTTGAGGCAGTAGCGCTGTTAAGCTGCGGTGGGAATAATATTTACAGTTTGCCGGAAGCTATCAAAAATTTCAGTAATCTGAATGTTTTTGAAATCCTGCCCAGCATTACTGTTATTACTATTGTGTTGGCAGTAGTGGCTCACATTCTGTTAAGTAAAACCAGATTTGGAAGATATACGTATGCTATAGGAAGTAATGAGGAGGCGGCTAGGTTCTCGGGAGTTAGAGTAAAGACGAAGCTTTTTATCATTTATCTGATGAGCGGCGTTTTAAGTGGTATTGCTGGAATATTGATGCTTTGCAGACTGAACTGTGGTGTTGCGCTGGCCGGGGATGGTTATGAAATGAATGCCATTGCAGCAGTTGTAATTGGCGGAGGCAGCCTGTTTGGGGGCGAGGGAAGTATACCAGGAGCCTTGGTAGGAGCATTGATTATGACAGTACTGTCTAATGGACTTCAGCTCATGGGTGTATCAACATACTGGCAGAAGCTTCTGATTGGTATTGTTTTGGTGTGCGCAGTATTTATTGATAATATGAGACGCAAAAAAGAAGCATAAAAGAATGATAAGTAAAATAGATAGAAGGGAGAATATTATGAAGAAAAAAATTTTATCAGCGACGTTGACTATGACAATGGTATTAGCACTTACAGCATGCGGAAGTTCTGCTTCATCAGAAGATAACTCCGGTGGTGGGGAAGGTGGGAAAGATGGAGCGACCATTCAGGTTATTCCGATGTCTACGGCATCCGCTTACTGGTTGGCAGTGAAACAGGGAGCAGAGGACGCAGCAGCAGATTTAAAAGAGGAGTATGGAGAGATTACGATCAAATATGATGGTCCTCCGGAAAATGGAGATGCTACCGGACAGATTGACATTATGAACAATGCAGTAACAGCGCAGGCAGATGGGATTGTATTAGCAGCAACTGATCCGGAAGCATTGCTGCAGCCTGTAAAAGATGCCATAGATGCAGGGGTGCATGTGGTAACAGTAGACAGTGGTGTGGAACCCAATGAAGCAGAGTCCTTTTTCTATACAGATAATATTACAGGGTGTAAGGAACTGGGAGAATATATGTTGGATACATATGGAGATGAATTGGAATCTTATGCAATTATTGGGGATAGCTACGAATTTGCAGCAGGAAAAGACCGTCCGGAAGGTTTTAATCAGGCAATGGCAGAAAAAGACGGAATGGAATATTTGGGAATCCAGTTGGCAAAATCGGATATTGCAGAGGCAGAAAATATTTGCTCTAATTATCTGACTGCTAATTCGGATTTGGATATGATTTTTGCCACTAATGATGCAGCAGCTCAAGGAGCGCTAAATGCATTTAGTAAGGCAGGAATTACAGATGAAGTGAAACTGTGTGTAGTAGACGTTAGTGAAGACGTGCTTTCTGCAATGGAACAGGGAATCATTGACGCTGCAGCACTTCAGAATCCATATACTATGGGATATGAAGGCGTGACTTCTATCATGAAGCTCTTAGACGGAGAAGAAGTAGAAAAACAGGTAGATACAGGCGTGTTTATTCTGACACCAGATAATATGAAATCCGAAGAAGCGACTGCGGCAATTCAGCAGTATTTACCGGATTATGAGCCATAAAGACACAAGAGAATGTAAAAAGGAAAAATCTGTTGCGGAAGGGAGCGATGCGATGAAGGTAGAATTTGCCCCGTCACTTATGTGTATGGATTTTCTTGAAATCAGGCGGCAGATGGAAGTGCTGAACCGCAGAGCCGATTTACTTCATGTGGATATTATGGATGGGCATTATTGCAAGAATCTGGCATTTTCCCCGGATCTTTTGGCGGCGATAAAAGGAATTGCACAAAAGCCTATTGATGTTCATTTAATGATGACGGAACCTCTGGATTGGATTAAAAAGGTAGCTGAAGCAGGTGCGGATTATATATCCCCTCATGCGGAGACTATCAATACTAATGCTTATCGAGTTTTGAATCTTATAGAGGAAACAGGGTGCAAAAAGGGGGTAGTTTTAAATCCGGCTACTACTTTGGAGAGTGTTCGGCATTATCTGAATCGAATCGATCTTCTCACAATTATGACAGTTGATGTGGGATTTGCTGGACAACCTTTTATAGATGAGATGTTAGAGAAGATTAAACAGGCAAAACAGTGGAAAACTGAGTATGGATTTCGCTATAAGATTCAAGTTGACGGTTCATGCAATTCCAAAAGCTTTCAAAAGCTGTATAAAGCAGGTGCGGAAGTGTTTATTGTGGGATATTCAGGGGTTTTTGATCTGGACGAGGATCTGGAGAAGGGCTGGAACAAAATGTTGGAAATCTTTGAAAATGAAATAGGAGAAGCATAAAAAGGGGCAGAAAATATTTCTGCTCCTTTTTTGTAGAAATATTGAATGAAAGCTATACAATAATTATGTCAAACTCATAGACAAATCCGGTTACATATGTTAACATGTATTCAAAGCATTATATCTTTAATTATCTTTTGTGTCTTTCGCAGGAACGGCATGTGTTGTTTCCTGTATCTTATTTTCTAAATGCACATCAGGAGAGATATCTCAATGCTTTTGTACTTGTTTATACAGCAAAGAGGTCTCTTTCCTGAATCGTAAAGAAAATAAGATATAGACAGGGAATGAACGGACAGCAGAGAAAACACCTCTTTGCAAAATTAGAAAAAGGAGGCGCCTATGGGAAAGGCGGCAAAAGGAACTGCAAAATTTAAGACGCTAAAAGAAGAGCAGGAGATTGACCTCCGGTATGAGAAATACAAAAATATTATTGCAGAGCTTACGATCATGAGTGATATTTTCATGCGGAATGTGTTAAAAAAGCAGGCGTGTACAGAACATCTCCTGCAGGTGATTATGGGTAGAGATGATCTGCAGATAAAAGAGCAAATTTTGCAGAAAGACTACAAGAATCTGCAGGGAAGATCAGCTGTTTTGGACTGCGTTGCCTGTGATAGGGAGAAAAAGAGATATAATGTAGAAATACAGCAGGAGAGCGAAGGGGCGTCTGCCAAACGGGCGCGATACCATAGCGCATTGATGGATATGAATATATTAGAGAGCGGACAGGGGTTCAATGAACTGCCGGGAAGCTATATTATTTTCATTACAAGGGAAGATGTGCTGGGGTATGGCTTACCTATTTATCACATTGATAGAAGGATTAAAGAAGTAAAGGAAGACTTCCCAGATGAAACTCACATTATCTATGTTAATGTTAAAATGAAAAATGAGAAAACAAAGCTTGGACGTTTGATGCATGATTTGCAATGTAAAAATGCAGATGAGATGTATAGTGAAATATTAGCAGAGCGTGTTCGGGAGTTAAAGGAAACGCCGGAAGGAGTAGAGAATATGTGCCGTGAAATGGATGAAATTTATCATGAAGGAATTGAAGTTGGGGAAAAGCGTGGAGAAAGAAGAGGAGAAAAGCGCGGAAAGAAGCAGGGCGAGATGAAAGCGAAAAAAGAAACTGCTGTGACATTGTTGGAAATGGGGATGTCTGTTGACAAAATCGCTCTGGCTGTAAAAGAAAGTACGGATTTGGTGCAGAAGTGGATTGCCGAAGGGATGGCAGCAGTGAAATAGGCAGACAGGATGCACACGCTGCAATAAGATGTTTACCGCCTTGCGGTATTATGACGGTATATAAAATATTCAAGCCCCTTCAAAATGGAAGGGGCCTGAACACCTTTTGATTCTTGGAAAAGATCGAACTTTTTCTAATCTCTCTTAAACAAATCTCTTGTATAGACTTTTTCTGCCACATCATCAAGGCAGCTGTCGTATCTGTTGGCAATAATGCAGTCAGACTTTTTCTTAAATTCTTTCAGATTATTTACCACTTTGCTTCCGAAGAAAGTGCTGCCATTTTCAAGAGTCGGCTCGTAGATGATGACGGAAGCTCCTTTTGCCTTAATTCGTTTCATGACACCCTGGATAGAACTCTGTCGGAAATTGTCGGAATTGCTCTTCATAGTCAGTCTGTAAACTCCAATGGTTGCCATTTTTTCGTGGGATGGATTAAATTCTCCGTCTTCATAAGAGTAACATCCGGCCATATGGAGCACGCGGTCAGCGATGAAATCCTTTCTGGTACGGTTGCTTTCTACAATGGCCTCAATGAGATTTTCCGGAACATCTGCAAAATTAGCCAGAAGCTGCTTGGTATCTTTGGGGAGGCAGTAGCCGCCGTATCCAAAAGATGGATTGTTGTAATGTGTGCCGATACGCGGGTCCAGGCAGACGCCGCTGATGATCTCCTGGGTGTTAAGCCCTTTGGATTCTGCATAGGTGTCCAGTTCGTTGAAATAGGAAACACGAAGCGCCAGGTAGGTATTTGCAAACAGCTTTACAGCCTCTGCTTCTGTAAATCCCATGAATAAAGTGTCGATATTTTGTTTGATAGCCCCTTGCTGAAGGAGTGCGGCGAACTGCTGTGCAGCGTGGCGGGTGTTTTCATCACAGCTGACGATAATCCTGCTTGGATAGAGATTGTCATACAGTGCCTTGGACTCCCGGAGAAATTCCGGGCTGAAAATAATGCGGTCTGTATGATATTTTTCACGCACGGATGCAGTATAGCCAACCGGAATAGTGGATTTGATGATCATCGTACAATGATCGTTCACACTCATAACCAGCTCAATGACCGATTCTACGGCAGAAGTATCAAAGAAATTTTTCTTGCTGTCGTAGTTTGTAGGCGCGGCGATAATGACATAATCAGCATCTTTGTATGCCTCGGTCCCGTTGGTAGTTGCAGTAAGATTTAATTTCTTTTCCGCCAGGTATTTTTCAATATATTCATCCTGGATAGGGCTGATCTTATGGTTGATTTTTTCAACTTTTTCCGGAACAATATCCACAGCTGTAACATGATGGTGCTGGGAAAGAAGAACAGCCAGGGAAAGACCTACATATCCGGTTCCGGCAACAGCGATCCGATAAGTGCGTTCTACCGGAAGGGAAGAGGAGGACGGCTCGGAAGAAACAAACAGATCTGTTACTTCAAAGTCCAGTACTTCTCCCAGTTTTTCTATTTGTTCGATAGAAGGAATATAGTCCTGCTGTTCCAGGCGGCTTAACATTCCCCGGTTGATTCCGGTGAGATCAGCAAGCTGCTGCTGTGTGATTTTCTTTTCTTTTCTCTTACCAGTAACAGTAGAAGCCAGAAGGCTTTGAGATAATTTTTTCATAAGTGATAACTCCTTTGTTATTTTAAATGACAATTCTAGTATTTGAATATCTGCGATGATGAGAATATGATTTTGTAACAACTGCAAAAATGTTATCACAGGTGAAAATAAAGGTCAATATAATATGATAAAATAGTGAAAATGTCGTTTTTAACGACGAAAAAGAATGAAAATGTGATATTTAAAATGACAAAAATGGACAAGATGGGAAGATAAAAAGAGACAGTATATTCCTGCCTCTTTTTGGGTGAGATTATTTTACATTTTGCCAGTCGGTTCCCGAGCGCTGAGACTACTGTGCGTCGGTTTCTACCAGATGTATCTGTTTCTCCAGGTTTTTCTGTCCGTTCTCTGAAAGACCTGCCAGAAGTTTCTCCATGTTCTCGCGGATCAGTGCCGGATTGTAGGGAATGTCCAGAGCGAAATCACTGTAAGCCCGGATTTTCTGAAAATAGAAGGATGCTTCCTTTTCTTCGCCTCCCGCACGGCACATTTGATACATCGTTACACAATCAGTTTCGTCTACATTTGTACATTCTTTGCAGATCCATTTTCCCAGATAATAATATGCCCCGTCAGCTTCGTAAATAAATCCTGGCAGAGTCAGTAACTTTTCCAGCATTTTTGTTTACCTCCTTTGTCCATCTGATGAAAGTATACCATGGAACGGAGGAGAAAGACATGGAAACTTGTTATTTTTGTTTGTTCCCTATATAATAAGAACAAAACGAAGATTGAGCGGGCAGCTTTCGTATGCCCTGAAAAGAAAAGGGAGAAAAAGCAATGGAACTGACACATTTTGAGGAGAACGGCCGTGCAGTGATGGTGGATGTCAGCGGCAAGGAGGAAACGGAAAGAGAAGCAGAAGCGGTAGGAAAAATCCTTGTGAGCAGAGAGGTATTTGACGCAGTCAAGAGAGGAACTGTGGGGAAGGGAGATGTTCTCGGGGTTGCCCAGACAGCGGGGATCATGGCGGCAAAACGGACGTTTGAGCTGATTCCCATGTGTCATATCCTTCCCATCACCGGATGTAAGATTACGTTTGAAATGCAGCCGGAAGAATGTGCGATTTACTGTTATTGTAAAGTGAAAATACACGGCAAGACAGGGGTGGAAATGGAAGCGCTTACCGGTGTGAGTACTGCGCTGCTGACGATATACGATATGTGCAAAGCACTGGATAAGTCCATGGAGATATCAGGTATTTATCTGCTTCATAAGACCGGAGGAAAAAGCGGAGATTTTCGAAATGAAAAGAAAGAAATCCGTATAGGCGGCGAAGGAAGAACGCAAAGGCAGGAGCCGGGAGATGGAAAGGAACTGCAAATATGGTAATGGAAAAGGGAAAAGAAACAAGCGTCAGATCGGAGAATGGGAAGCGGGCAGCAGTCATTACGTTAAGCGATAAAGGGTATGCAGGGGAGCGGGAAGATAAAAGCGGCCCTCTTGTGAAGACAATGCTGGAAGCGGCCGGATATAAAGTAGGAGATGTGATCCTTTTGCCGGATGAGCAAAATCAGATAGAAAGGGAACTGATCTGGCTTTGTGATGAAGAAAAGGTAGAGCTGATCCTGACTACCGGCGGAACCGGATTTTCTCCAAGAGACTGTACGCCGGAGGCAACTCTTGCGGTGGCGGACAGAAATGCGCCGGGCATTGCGGAGGCTATGAGGTGGATGTCTTTTCAGATCACGCCAAAGGCCATGCTCGGACGAGGTGTGTCTGTCATCCGGGGGAAGACATTGATTGTCAATCTTCCGGGCAGCCCCAAGGCTGTCCGGGAAAATTTGGAAGGCGTGCTGCCTTATCTTGAGCATGGACTGGATATTTTGTCAGGAAGAGCCGGAGAATGCGGAAATGGAGGAGAAAAATGAAACTGATTCGTACAGAGGATGCGGTGGGGAGTGTGCTGTGCCATGACATCACCCAGATCATTCCGGGAAAAGTAAAAGATGCAGTGTTCCGGAAAGGGCATATTGTGACGGAAGAGGATATACCTGTGCTCCTGTCTGTGGGAAAAGAAAACCTGTATGTATGGGAGAAGCAGGAGGGAATGCTCCATGAAAATGAGGCGGCGGAAATTTTAAGAGAAGTCTGTCAGGGGGAATGGATGGAACGTTCTGAAGTCAAAGAAGGGAAAATTGAGTTGACAGCCCTTGCAGATGGTGTACTGAAAGTGGACACCAGGAAACTGGATCAGATGAATGGGCTTGGACAGATCGTCATTGCTTCCAGACATGGAAATTTTCCTGTGAAAAAAGGAGATAAGATTGCAGGCATGCGGGTTGTTCCCCTGGTGATCGAGGAGGAAAAAATGGAAAGGATCCGCCAGATCGGCGGAGAGGCTCCTGTTTTTCAGATTCTTCCTTTCCGGAAATGGAAAGCAGGAATTGTAACGACTGGAAATGAGGTTTACCGCGGACGGATTGAAGATAAATTTACACCTGTTGTCAGACAGAAATTGGAGGAATACGGTGTGGAAGTAATGGGAAATACTGTCTGCAGTGACGATGCCGATATGACTGCCAGGGCGGCGCAGGAGTGGATGGAAAAAGGGGCGGATCTGATCGTGTGTACAGGAGGGATGAGCGTGGATCCGGATGACCGGACCCCGCTGGCTATTAAAAAGACAGCAGATGAAGTCATAACTTATGGTGCCCCTGTTCTTCCGGGAGCCATGTTTATGCTGGCTTACTGCCGCAGAGAAGGACAGGAGGATATTCCTATTATGGGACTCCCCGGATGTGTGATGTATGCAAAACGGACGATTTTTGATCTTGTCCTTCCAAGGATTGTGGCAGGTGAAAAATTATCAGAAGATGATTTTACAAAGATGGGAGAGGGCGGTCTTTGCCTTTCCTGTCCGGTATGCACCTTCCCAAACTGCGGGTTCGGGAAATAAATTTTATTCTGTTTGATCATGTTTGAAACAAAGGAGCCGGAATGGATTTTTACAAAGAATTGCAGCTGAATTTGGAAAACGGAATGCAGGGAATGGAAACAGCGCTGATTCTGACCGGAAAAATGGCAGGCGAGAAGATGCTGGTGAGAGATGGAGAAACTTTATCTTTCCCGAAGGAAGTGCGTGTTTTCCGGGAACGGGTCAGCTGTTCGCCTAAAATGATCATTTGCGGAGGCGGTCACGTTTCCATGCCTGTTATTGCCATTGGGAAAATGGTGGGGTTCCAGGTTACGGTTCTGGAGGACCGGCCTAAATTTGCAGACTGTGCCAGAAAGGAAGGGGCGGACCGGGTAATCTGCGCCCCTTATGAGAAAGCGCTGGCAGAGGAAAAGCTGGATGAAGATACTTATGTGGTGATCGTGACAAGGGGGCATCGTTATGACTCGGCATGCCTGTATTCTGTTCTTGACCGGAAAGAAGAGTGCGCCTATGTAGGCATGATGGGCAGCAGAAGGAGAACGGCCATTGTCAAGGAACAGATGATTCAGCTGGGAATTTCGCAGGAAAAAGTTGGCAAGGTATGTACGCCCATCGGCCTTGCCATTGGCGCAGAAACTCCCGAAGAGATCGCAGTATCTATTTTGGGAGAGATCATAGAAGTAAAAAATAAAAAGCAGGCAAAAGGAGGCTATCCGGAAGAACTTTTAGATGGCATCCTGGAAACGAGGGAAAACGGAGAGGAAGCTGTGCTGGCGACTATTGTTTCCAGAAAGGGATCAGCTCCAAGGAGCGTGGGTACGAAAATGCTCATTTTAAAGGATGGCAGGCAGATAGGAACTATTGGCGGAGGATGTGCGGAGAGCGAGATCCTGCAGAAAGGCAGACAGATGCTCTCGGATGAAAAGGACGGAGCCTTTCGTCTTGTTCAGGTAGATATGACAGCAGATCAGGCAGAGGAAGAGGGGATGGTCTGCGGAGGAACCATAGAAGTCGCATTGGAAAAAATATAAAATCTTGAATTAAAAAGACAGATGGGATACTATAATAAAAGACCCACTGGGATAGAAAATGCCTAAAAAGGAGCGGATGAAAATGAAAATAGCAGTAACCTACGAAAACGGAGAAGTATTTCAGCATTTTGGACATACGGAACAGTTCAAAGTCTATGAAGTAAACGACGGAAAGGTGACAGAGAGTCATATCGTGGATACAAACGGGCAAGGACATGGTGCTCTTGCAGGCTTTCTTCAAATGGAGAAAGTAGATGTTTTGATATGCGGCGGAATCGGCGGCGGAGCAAGGACAGCTCTTGCGGAAGCAGGCATTGAGCTTTTGCCGGGAGCTTCCGGCAATGCAGATGAACAGGTGGAAGCTTATCTTGCAGGTGCACTGAATTATGATCCGGATACGCTGTGCAGCCATCATCATGAAGAAGAAGGCCATGACTGTGGCGGGGCACATGAAGGATGCGGACATCACTGCGGCGAATAGAAGAAAAGCGGTGAATGGCAGAAAAACAATGCAAAGAGAAGAAAAAAAGATCGTGGAAAAGTGGGAAAAGGGCAGATTATGCCCTTTTCCTGGCATTTTGGAAGCGTTGGGAGTCTGTCCTGATGCTGCAGAGAGGATCAGTGTGGCAGGCGCGGGAGGAAAGACTTCCCTTATCAAAGCTCTTGTGGAGGAATATAATGCCCGGAATATTCCGGCAGCGGTGACGACAACAACGCACATGTATGCAGAGGAGAAACCTTATTTTCTACTGGAGCCTTCAGAAGAAAAGATGATACAGATTTTAAACCGGGAAGGGAAAATTTTTCTGGGTAAGAAGGCGGAGGCAGGGAAAATGCAGATGCCGGATGAAGTTTGGATGGAAAAATTGCTGCAGCTTAACTGCCCGGTTTTGATAGAGGCGGATGGAGCGCGGCGTATGCCGATCAAGGTGCCGGGAGAAAAGGAACCCGTCTTTCGGAAAGAGACAGGACGCATTTTGTATGTGTATGGTATGGATGCAATCGGAAGACCCCTTGAAGAGGTTTGTTTTCGGGCGGAAGAGGCAGCTCGGATTTTGGAAAAAGAGATGACGGAGCCGGTTCTTCCACGGGATATTGCCAGACTTGCCATGCACCAGAGAGGCAGGGCAAAAGGAGTGAATAAGGCGGTGAAATACGCCCTTATTTTAAATAAAACAGATTTGCCAGGAAAAAAGGAAGCGGCCCGGGAGATCTGCGAGATTCTTCAGGAATGCGGATACGAGAATCCTATCCTGTGTCTGGGGAATCTGGACCGTCGGTATACACAGGAGTTGCCATCTGAGGGAAGAGGAGAGCATAGAAAGAGATGAAAATATTAATAAGAGGAGCCGGTGATCTGGCGACAGGAATTGCTGCCCGGCTTTACCACAGCGGACATAATATTCTTATGACAGAAAGAGAAGCCCCTTTAACTGTAAGAAGAACGGTGGCTTTTTCCAGAGCGGTGTACGAAGGAAGCGCCAAAGTAGAGGATATGGAAGCGCGCCTGGTCCATTCTCTGGATGAGGCATATGCAGTGATGGGGGATGGAAATATTGCGCTGATCGTAGATGAGGCAGCAGAAATCCGAAAGGAATTTTGTCCCGATGTGGTAGTAGATGCTATCCTGGCAAAGAAGAATTTAGGGACGAAAATAACGGACGCACCGCTGGTGGTCGGCGTCGGCCCGGGATTTTATGCAGGACAGGACTGCCACTGTGTGGTGGAAACGAAACGGGGACATACCCTTGGACAGGTAATTTATGATGGAGCGGCGCTTCCCAATACCGGTGTGCCGGGTGAAGTGGGAGGCTACACGACGGAAAGGCTTTTGAAAGCTTCCGGTGACGGAGTGATGGAGCCTTTGATTTCCATTGGCGATATGGTGGAAAAAGGGCAGATTGCAGCCTATACAGGAGGGGAGCCGGTGTATGCCGCAATGTCCGGAATGGTGCGGGGAATGCTGCAGAAAGGCGTTTCAGTGGTAAAAGGAATGAAGATCGGGGATATTGACGCACGGTGTGAAAAGGAACATTGCTGGACGATTTCAGACAAGGCAAGAGCCATCGGAGGCGGCGTTCTGGAAGCGGTGCAGTGTTATGAGACGGTAAAAGGCAGATTTGCCATAGTTATGCTTGCGGCGGGTACAGGAAGCAGGTATGGAAAAGATAAGCTTTCGGAAGTGCTGGCAGGAAAGCCTCTTTATCAGCATTCCATGGAAAGACTGGAAGCGTTTTGCGGAAGAGAGCGTTTTGTCGTGACGGGAAACGCTGTGATCCTTGAAGAAGCAAAAAAGCGGGGCATCAGCGGAATCGTAAATCGGGAGCCTCACCTTGGTATTTCCCATTCTCTGCAGCTTGGATTACAGGCTGTTTTAAGAGAGAAACCAGAGGTAGAGGGTGTTTTGTTTGGAGTGTGTGATCAGCCGGGACTTAAGGTCTCCACGATTCAGAAAATCTGGAATACGGCGGCAGTACGGCCGGGAAAGATCATCTGCGCCGGCAAAGACGGACAGCCGGGAAATCCGGTGCTGTGGCCAAAGAAATATTTCAGGGAATTGCTGGAATTAAAAGGCGACACAGGAGGCCGGGCTGTCATGAGAAAATACCCGGAGCAGGTCTATGTTGTAGAGGCGGATGAGAGGGAGCTGAAAGACATTGACCGGAAAGAGGATATGGGAAGCTTCTGATGCAAATTTTTTTGCGGAAAGCGAATTGTTTTTAAAAATAATTTGATGTATACTGTATTTGAGAGTTTGAGAAAAGATAAATATTTACAAAAAGATTAATATTTGCAAAAAGATTAATATTTGCAAAAAGATTAATATTTGCAAAAAGCAGGGAGGAAAGAGAATGAAAAGGAAAATCGTAAGTCTTTTGCTGGTATCAGCCATGACGGCAGTTCTGGCAGCAGGATGCGGAAGCAGTGAGGAGAATGCAGATGCATCTGACAGCAGTCAGTCAGAAACTGAGGCTGATACTCAGGAAGAAGGTCAGGAAGAAAGCGGAGAAGATGAAAAGACGGAAATACTCGTTGCGGCATCAGCCAGCCTGGAATATGCATATGAGGACGAACTGATTCCTATGTTTGAGGAACAAAATCCGGATATTACAGTGAGCGGAACCTATGACAGCTCCGGAAAACTTCAGACTCAGATTGAAGAAGGAATGGAAGCGGATGTCTTTATGTCGGCGGCTACAAAACAGATGGATGCCCTGACGGAAGAAGGAATGATCGAAGAAGATTCTGTGACAGATCTACTGGAAAATAAAATTGTACTGATCACATCTGCTGATTCACAGTTGGAATTATCTTCTTTTGAAGATATTACAAAGGCGGATACCATTGCCATCGGAGACCCTGCCAGTGTACCGGTTGGACAGTATTCAGAGGAAGCTCTGACAAATCTGGGACTGTGGGATCAGGTACTGGCAAAAGCCAGCCTTGGAACGAATGTGACGGAAGTACTGAACTGGGTTGCAGAGGGAAGCGCTCAGGCCGGCATTGTATATGCAACAGATGCAGCTACTACAGATAAAGTAAAAGTTGTGGCAGAAGCTCCGGAGGACAGTCTGGCAGAACCGGCTATTTATCCGGTAGGAATTGTTTCCGCGTCCGAAAATAAAGAGGCGGCAGAGAAATTTGTGAAATTTTTGAAAAGCGATGAGGCAATCCAGATATTTGAAGATTACGGATTTATAAAGAGGTAGGATATGGACTGGTCACCAATTCTGATTTCTGCAAAAACGGCGTCTCTTGCCATTGTGATCACGTTTTTTGCCGGGATTTTGGCGGCGTTTCTCGTGGTGAGGATCCGTCATGAAAAATGGAAAATGATATGGGACGGAATTTTGACCCTGCCTCTGGTCCTGCCGCCGACGGTAGCCGGTTTTTTCCTGCTTTATCTCTTCGGAGTGAAACGGCCTATTGGCCGTTTCTTTCTGGAGTTTTTCGGGGTGAAAATCGCCTTTTCGTGGGGAGCGACAGTCCTGGCGGCGGTAGTGATTTCTTTTCCTTTGATGTATCGTTCTGCCAGAGGGGCCTTTGAGCAGGTCAATGGCGATCTCATTGATGCTGGGCGGACGCTTGGAATGTCGGAATGGAAGATTTTCTGGAAAATCCTGTTTCCCAATGCACTGTCCGGAATTTTATCAGGGGGGATCCTGGCGTTTGCAAGAGGGCTGGGAGAATTTGGTGCCACGGCAATGATCGCGGGAAATATTGCGGGAAAGACAAGGACCCTGCCGCTGGCTGTGTATTCTGATGTGGCAGCCGGAAACATGGAGGGAGCGTATCAGTATGTAATTGTGCTGGTGGTGATCTCCTTTCTGGTTGTGACAGGGATGAACTATGTAACATACATTTTCCAGAAATTTAACCGGAGGTAGCGGCTGAAGATGAAACAGCTGGAGATCAATTTTCAAAAACAACTGAAACATTACATGCTGGACATGAAAGTTTCCATGAATGGCGGATGTCTCGGGATCCTGGGGGCGTCCGGCTGCGGGAAAAGTATGACTTTGAAGGCGGTAGCCGGGATCGTGCGTCCGGATCACGGAAGAATTGCCACGGAAAAAACAGTGTTTTACGACAGTGAGAAAAAGATCGATCTATCTCCACAGAAACGGAAGGTAGGCTATCTGTTTCAAAATTATGCATTATTTCCCAATATGACAGTAGAAGAAAATATTATGGCCGGCATACAGGGGAAAAAGGCGGAAAAAGAGCAGAAAGCCGCCGGGTTGATGGAACAGTTCCAGCTTAGCGGATTGGAGAAACAATATCCGACTCGGCTTTCAGGAGGACAGCAGCAGAGGACGGCTTTGGCAAGAATACTGGCCAGCGAACCGGATATTCTGCTTTTGGATGAGCCGTTTTCCGCTATGGACAGCTATTTAAAGGAAGAACTTCAGCTGGAAATGCAAAGGCGGATTCGGAATTTTGCAGGATGCACCATTTTAGTGAGCCATGACAGAGATGAAATTTATCGGCTGTGTACGGATACGATGATTATGGAAAAAGGGAAAAATGTGATCACTGACAATACAAAAGCACTGTTTGAAAATCCCAGGAAAGTAGTGGCTGCCAGATTGACCGGATGCAAAAATATCTCACAGATAGAAAAAAGAGGACAGTTTCAGGTCTATGCAAAAGACTGGGGGATTTCTCTTTGGACGGCAGAACCTGTTTCGGAAAAAACAGCGTATATCGGAGTGCGGGCCCATGATATCCTGCCGGCAGCAGGCAAGTCGAGGGAAGGCGGAGCAGAAGGGGAAAACCAAGTCAACCGTTTTCCTGTACTGCCGGTGGAGCAGTCCGAGACGCCCTTTGAACAGACGATTATTTTTAAGGCGGATCAACAGGCGGAGAAAGGATTGTGGATGAAAAGTGAGCGGGGCGGCTGCCGGATTCCGGAGGCTGTGACAATTGCTCCGGAGAGACTTCTTCTCCTGGAAGAAAATTAAAAAGGTGAAAAGAATGGATAAAAAAGAAGAAAGCCGGAAATTCAGGCCTGTGGTTAAATTGCAGGTCTGCACAGATGAACCTGTGTTTGGACCGGGACTGATAAAACTTTTAGAACACCTGGAAGAAAGCGGTTCTATGAAAGAAGCCTGTCAGAAAATGGAAATGTCTTACAGCAAAGGCTGGAAAATCATAAACCGAGCAGAAAGAGAGCTTGGGACCCCGCTGCTGATCCGCCATCAGGGAGGCAGAAGCGGAGGAAAATGCGAGATAACCGCAGAAGGAAAAACGCTGATGGAGAAGTATCGTGCTATGGAAGCGGAAGTGAAAATGTGTGCCCGTGCTTCGTTTGAACGGTGGTTTGGCGAATTGGTGACGTAACACTTTTCATATAAACTACGTGTCAGCTTATGTATAACCCTGTGTAAAACTGCCAACTACGGTGTGTAAAATTGAAATTCCACATAAAACAACTGCGAGAAGCCCTGTCCTTTTTTGATTATTTTCAAAAAAGGACAGGGCTTCTCGCAGTTTTACACACCGTTTACCGCAAGTTGGCACGTAGTAAAGTTTAAAAGTGTTACGTCTCCATTTTCAACTTCTTCCACAGTGTACTGCGGCTGATTCCCAGCCGTTTGGCGGCTTTTGTCTGATTCATGCTTTCTTCTTTCAATACGAGATCGATCACATCTTTTGTGATGCCATCCAATGTCTGGTTCAGATTCAGGCGGGTATCCCTCGAAGCATTGCTTTTTGAAGGCCCCAGATGAGAGAGGATGGACTGTACATTTTCGGCGGTAATAAACTGGCTGTTGGACTGGATAACAAGTTGTTTCAGTACGGTTTGAAATTGTGAGATCCCGTACTGCCAGTGATGTTCTTCCAGAAGTTTCAGGGCTTCAGGCTCAAATCCGGCAATTTGGATGGGAAGTTCCTGGTTCAGGCTGTTCAAGTAAGAGCGGGCGATAGATACGATCAGTTCCGGCTTGTGATTAATAGAAGGAAGCTGGATCGTAAAGCCGGAGATCAGATAGCTTAAATTTTGTGAAAACTGGTTGGCGGCAATAAGGTCCCCCATGTCTCCTGTAAAAGTACAGATGACTTTGTGGCGGGATGTCAGTTCCAGATTTTCCAGGTAATAGGTGAAGAGGTTCTGCAGTGTGGGGGACAGCGCGTTCAGGTTTTTAAATAGTATGGTATAGTTATTTTCAAAGAGAGGAGAACGCTCATCTTTGAATAATTTATCACATTGTTTGGCGTTTAAATGGTAGCAGTCCACTTCAATAAGCGGATTTGAGGTGTAGGGGCTGGCGGCGTAAAGTCCGTAGGAGAAAATAGTCCTTCCGCTGCCCGGGCTTCCGCAGACAACAACAGGAGTTTTGCCGGACATGACGCTTTGGTTTTTCTCCCAGTAATCCCGATGGATCGGATTTCCCTTAATGAGCGGAAGAAAGGTCTTTGCGGTATCATAATCCATAGCTTTCCAGAATTGCGTCTGCGCAAACACAAGGGGAATCGATTCTGAAACATGGAAAAGGTAGTAAGGAGAATCGTCATAGTATAATACCTCTCCGGTTGCTTTCCAGGCGGAATCTGAATTAGTAATAATAAATTTAATATGGTCGTGGATATGCAGTTTAGGAATCCGCGCAGCGAGATCGTCGTGGATCCGGTCTTTGTAGTTTGAAGTGAATAACGAGGAGAAAATCAGTTCGCTGTTTTGGTTGAAGATAGCCAGAGACAGGGAGGATTTTTCCACTACTTCTTTATAGAAACCGGATTCCAGGAGGATCTTGCGGCGCATTTCGCATAATTCAACTGCGTCTGAAACAGCTTTTCTCATGCTTTCCGGGCCTGTTGTGACAAGTACGGAATCCACGTTCAGCTTTTTGGCGCAGTGGACACAGGCTCCGTCCCCTACGAAGAGCTGGATGTGCTCGTCATAATAAAGTGTATTCATAAGTTCCTCCATTTCATCAGTTGTTTTGGGAGCCGGAGGAACGAGAATTTCTGTTTGATAATTTAACAATTTGCACAGGAAATGGATGTCGTCGCACAGATCAAAGTAGCTGACAAAGGCAATTCGTTTCTGCGTGGTGAGCATGGCAAGCTGCAGTGCCCGGAGAATATCGAAGCTGGAAAAGTCAACATTGATAACCGGAACGGAAGATATTTCCTGAATGAGACGTCCGGATCTTCCGCGGCATACAATAGCTTCGTATTTGGAGAGGTCAAGCGTGCTGAGTAAGGCCTCGGTTTCGTATAAGGTTGCAGAGTAAATATCTGCCTCCACATCATCTCTTTTCTGTATTTCCTGCAGGAAAAAGTTCTGAAAGCCTTTAAATGGTGCAATTGCCAGCAAACGGTATTTTTCTTTTTTCATAATTTCAACCCTCCTTATGGTTAAAAAATAAACAATAATAGCTTTGTCTATATTATAACATACAATAGAAAAATAAAAAATAAGTAAAAACGTACAAAAATAAAACAGTAAAATTATTGAATGGTGAAAAAATAAAACATATAATAGGCCCATAAACAAACGAAACACAATTTAAGGAGGAACAAAAAATGTCAGAAGTAAGAGTAAATTATGCATGTGGAACACCGGGGAAAATGATTGCGGCAAGAATCCTGCCAGGGACAGACCTGCTGACCGGATTAGAAGAAATTTGTAATAAAAATGGTGTGAAATATGGAGCAGTAAACTGCTTCGGAAGTTTTTCCGCTGCTGGTTATATGTATTTAGTGCCAATGGATGCAAAGGTTGGAGCAGGCTACGGTGATGTGATCAAAAAGGACGGACCTATTGAATTTCTTTCCGGAACCGGAATTATCACACAGACAGATAAAGGAGTAACAGAGCTTCATTTCCACGGAACAATGTGTGATAAAGAAGGAACTGTATTCGGAGGTCACATTGTAAAAGGACAGTGCCCGGTACTGACAACAGTTGACGTTGTGATCCAGGAAGCTACAGGTGTGGAAATGATCCGTAAGTATGATGAAGAAACGGACCTTACACAGGTATTTGTAGAAGAGAAATAAAGCAGCAAAGGAGAAGGGAACAAGCGATGAGAAAATATGATAAGGTAGGATTGATCGGACTTGGTGTTATGGGATACGGCATGGCACTTAATTTGATAAAAGCAGGCTACACATTAGTTGCATGTGATGTAAATAAAGAAAGGATTAAAATGATCCCGGATCAGGACAAAGTGATCGCAGTAGACCATCCCTGTGAGGTGCTGGAACATACAAATACAGTGATCACGATGCTGCCAAATTCTCCCCATGTATTAGAAGTACTGGAAGGAGAGCAGGGACTTTTAAGCGGCGAGATTCCGGAAGACCTTTTTGTCATTGATATGAGCAGCATTTCTCCTGATGTAACAAAAGAGATTGGAAAGAAGCTGGAGGAAAAGGGAGTAAAATTCCTGGATGGTCCGGTAAGCGGCGGACAGTCCGGTGCCATGAACGGTGCATTAACGATCATGGTGGGTGGAAAAGCAGAAGATTTAGAGGATGCGATGCCTTTGTTCCAGGCAGTCGGGAAAAATATTATCCATTGTGGAGAATGTGGCGCCGGACAGGTTGTAAAGGTAGTCAATCAGCTTATGTCTGCGATTAACCTGATCAGTATGTCCGAAGCCTTTACATTAGGAACGAAAGCTGGAGTAGATCCGGAAATCATGATGAATGTCATTAAAGGCGGATCAGGAAGATGCTGGGCGGTAGAAGACAGAATGCCTCAGATTCTGAAAGGCAATTTTGATCCTGGATTTACCATCAATCTGCATACCAAAGACATCAAATTGGCAGTGGATATGGCGAAAAATATGAATCTTCCATTATATGCTACCAACCTTGTGGCAGAATTATTTAAGACAGCGCAAGTAAAAGGATATGGTATGAATGACAACTGTGCAATTATCAAACTATATGAAGAACTGGCGGGGGTTGAAGTGAGAAAATAGCTGCTTCGCCGCATGTGAGAGGAGAAAGACTTTGAGAAAAAAGATATGGAGAAGCGTTGTCTGTCTTATGATGGTTGCTCTCCTGCTTGTGGGATGTGGGTCAGCAGGAAGCGGTGAAGAGGGATCGGATGAGAAATATCCCGAGATGAAACTTCTGCTGTCCACAACCGTAAGCGAGCAGTCAAATGCAACGCTTGTCGCGAAAATGTTTGCGGAAGAGATAGATAAGGCGACTGACGGCAATATCGAAGTAGCGGTTTACTCCAGCGATCAGCTGTCTGGAGGAAATATGTCGAAAGGCGTGGAGATGCTCACACAGGGAGCAATTGACTGCGCGTTTGAACCGGTAGATGTTATGGCCGTTTTGGATAATAGATTGTATGCGTTGAGCCTCCCCTGGATTTTTGATTCCTATGAAGAAGCAGAAGAGTGTCTTAATGGGGAGGGCAGAGAATTTATCAGGTCCTGCCTTGAGAAGAAAGATCTGGAGACCCTGGGATTTATTCACAATGGTTTCCGTCAGCTGACAAACAGCAGTCATGAAGTGACGAAACCGGAGGATCTGGAGAACCTGAAACTTCGTGTTCCTGGCGGTGATGTTTTTATGGAGTTCTTTTCAGCGCTGGGGGCAGATCCTGTATCCATGAGTTTCAGCGAACTGTTTACAGCTCTTCAGCAGGGAACAGTAGATGGACAGGAGAATGGATTTGACCTGATTACATCCAATAAGTTTTATGAAGTACAGGATTATGTGACAAACTGGAATTACAGTTATGGCGCGTTTGCTCTGGTGTTCAGCAGCGATACCTGGAATGAACTGAATGAAGATACTCAGCAGCTTTTGCAGGAAACAGCGGAAAAAGTATGTAAGATCGGCTGTGAAAATGTTGTAAACAATGAAGAACAACAGAAACAGGAAATCGAGGACTATGGCTGCCAGATTGTAGAGCTGACGGATGAGGAAATACAGGCATTTCAAGACAAACTGGGAGATTACTACAAAGAGATGAAAACTCGATATGGGGAAGAGGCTTGGGAAGCGTTCAATGTTGAGTATTAAACTGGAAAGGTCAGATAGCGGGAACGCCAGGCTGCTGGAACAGTCTGGCGTTCCCGCTTTTATAAATGGAGGAGGTCCTGGAAGTGAAAATCTTAGATAAGATTGTTGTGAAAATTGAAGATTATGTATGTATTGTGACATTTGTCATTATGCTTACTTTAACCTTTGTAAATGTAGTGTCCAGATTTGCTCTGCATATGGCGCTTTCATTTACAGAAGAAATTGTAACTGGGCTGTTTGTGATTGCTTCTCTGGCAGGGACATCTGTGGCAGTCCGCAATCAGTCCCATCTTGGACTGGATTTTGTAATTGGGTTTATGCCCAGAAAGGTTCAGAAAGTGTTGGCTATTGTAGCGACAATACTGGCAATTATTATGTGCGGCGTTATGTTTTACTATGGAGTTTTGATGGTGCGTCAGGAAATGTTTCTGGAACAGGTAACATCAACGATGCAGTGGCCGGAATGGATTTACGGCATGACAGTTCCGGTGGGAGCGGGGATCCTGGTACTCCGGTACGTGATCGGTCTTGTCAGTCAGCTGAAAAAGTGGAAGGAGGAAGAATAGATGCTTAATACGTCTTTGATCTTGTTTGGAATATTTATTATTCTGCTGATCTGCAACATTCCGATTGCGGTCTCTCTTGGTATTGCCAGTGTAGTCACTATTTTTATCACAGGTCTGCCTATTGAAATGTTTCCGATCAATGTTTATTCCGCTTCCAGTAAATTTGCCCTGTTGGCGATCCCGTTTTTTATATTGGCCGGGAATATTATGGAAAAGGCGGGAATATCGGAGAAGCTGATTAATCTTGCTAAAGCCTGTGTCGGACACAGGAAAAACGGAGTTGCGCTGGTCTGTGTTATTGTTTCCTGCTTCTTCGCGGCAATTTCCGGCTCCGGTCCGGCAACCGTTGCAGCGCTCGGCGTTATTTTGATTCCTTCTATGGTAAAGGAAGGATACCCGGCAAGCTTTGCAACAGCGCTTATGGCAGCAGGCGGAGCTATCGGTGTTATCATTCCCCCGTCTGTTACATTTATCGTATATGGCTCCAGTTCCGGTGCATCTATTGCTGAGATATTTATGGCAGGCGTTATTCCGGGACTTATGATGGGCGCTGCTTTGATCGTTGCCACGTTATTCTGCGCAAGGAAGTTTGACCTGAAAAAGACAGAGAAGGCCAGCGCTGCAGAGCGGTGGGCGGCTTTTAAGGATGCTGTATGGGGACTTTTGATGCCGGTTATCATCCTTGGAGGAATTTATTCCGGTATTTTCACACCTACAGAGGCTGCTGCTGTTTCGGCTGTATATGGATTGATCATCGGCATTTTCGTATACAAACGTTTGAAGATCAGTGAAATCGGACAGATGATCGTGACCTCGGGAAGTCAGACAGGTGTAGTAATGTATGTTATCATTGCAGCTTCTTTATTTGCCTGGGTAATATCTGTAGACGGAATTGCTACGGACATTGGAAACTGGCTGATGAATGTGACAAATGGAAACCTGTGGGCATTCCTGCTGATTACCAATATCATTCTTTTGATCGCAGGATGTGTGATGGATGCGACATCAGCGCTTTACATTTTTATCCCGATCCTGCTTCCGGTTGCAACAGCAATGGGCTATGATACAGTTGCATTTGGTATTTTAATGTGTGTAAACCTGGCGATCGGACTTGTAACTCCTCCGGTTGGAGTCAATCTGTTCACGGCCTGCAGTATATCAAAGCTGACCATCAAAGATACGTTCAAAGATATCGTTCCGATTATTCTGGCTTTGATCGTTGTACTTTTGCTGGTAACCTACGTACCACAGATCTCTTTGCTGCTTCCTAATTTGTTGAGTTAGAAGTGGAAAAAATGGATAAAGGAAGTGTAAAAATATGAGCGACAAATTACTAATAGGCTGTGTGGCAGATGATTTTACAGGTGCAAGTGACGCTGCTTCCTTCCTTGCAAAATCCGGGATGCGAACCATGCTCTTTAATGGAGTTCCTAAAACGGAACAGTCTTATGAAATGGATGCGGCAGTGATTGCTTTGAAGACGAGGACGGAAGAGACCGGTAAGGCGGTGGAAGATTCTCTGGAAGCGGTGAAGTGGTTTCAGAAACAGGATGCCTGTCATATTTACAGCAAATACTGCTCCACATTTGATTCCACTCCTGATGGGAATATCGGACCGATCCTGGATGCGATCCTGGATGAATGTAAGGAAAAGAGCAGTATTATCTGCCCGGCGCTTCCGGTTAACGGAAGGACGGTCAGCCAGGGGAAACTCTATGTCAATGGTGTGCCGCTGGATGAAAGTCCGATGAAAAATCATCCGCTTACACCTATGTGGGAGTCTGATCTTGGAAAGCTGATGGAGCCTCAAAGCAAATATCCCTGTATTAAAGTGACAGAAGAGATCATGAAAGGCTCTAAAGAAGAAATAGAACAATATATTGCTAAGGAAAGCCAGGGAAAAGAAAAATTTTACCTGATTCCTGATTATGTGAAAGATGAAGATGCTGCAAAAATTGCGGAAGTATTTGGAGATATGAAGGTATTGAGCGGTGGGTCAGGTATCCTTACAGAACTTGGGAAGAAATACTGTGGAAAAGCAGAAGGCGCAGCGATGCCGTCTTCCGCAACAGAGGGACGGGGAATCGTGCTGGCGGGAAGCTGCTCCCAGGCTACCCTGGAACAGATCCGCGTATTCCAGGAAGCAGGACATTATTCCTGTAAGATCGATCCGGTAAAACTGTTAGATGGAACGGATACACCGGAACGTATCTGGCCCTGCGTCTTAGAAGAAAGCCAAGGAAAAGAAATCCTCATTTACAGCTCTGACACACCGGAACAGGTGAAAAAGATGCAGGATATTGGAAAAGAAAAGGTGGCGAACGCCATTGAAAAAGCGATTTCCGATCTTGCTGTTCTGGCGGAAAAGGATGGATTTCGAAGGATTATTGTGGCAGGAGGAGAGACATCAGGGGCAGTGACAAAAAAGATGGGATATGACGCATATTTAATCGGAGAGAGTATTGCACCAGGCGTGCCGGTCATGATACCGGCAGAGAATCCGCAGATCAGGCTTGTGCTGAAATCCGGTAACTTCGGACAGCCAGATTTCTTTTTGCGGGCGCTTAAGATGACAGCAAAAGAAAAATAAGGACGGTAAAAACAATGGAAGTAGATCAGAAGAAAAAGGAGACGATCTGGGTAGCACACTCCCTATTTAACAGAGGAAAAGCAACCGGTTCCACTGCCAATATCAGCTTTCGTCATGAAGACAAAATTTACATCAGCGCCAGCGGAACCTGCTTTGGGACATTGAAGGAAGAAGAATTTGCGGTTCTTGATTTAAAAGGAGAGCATATAGCGGGGCCAAAGCCCAGCAAAGAAGCGCCCCTTCACCTGCTTATGTATCAGAAAAAAGGGAGCGGGGCTGTGATACACACACATAGTTTTTACTCTACACTGTGGTCCTGCCTTCCCCATGAATCCATGATAGATATCATGCCAGAGCACACGCCTTATCTGAAAATGAAACTGGGCAAAGTGGGGCTGATTCCCTATGCGCCTCCGGGAAGCCGGGAATTATTCGGGCTCTTTGAAGAATACATGGAAGGCAGCGACGGCTACCTGTTGCAAAATCACGGCCCGGTTGTAGGAGCTGCAAGTATGATGGATGCGTTTTATGCGATAGAAGAGCTGGAAGAGAGCGCAAGGATTGCCTGGAGTCTGCGGCAGGTTGATGCGTTAATTTGCTAATTCCACACGTAACACTTTTAAACTTTACTACGTGTCAAGTTGCAGTAAGCGGTGGGCAAAACTGCGAAACATGGTGTGTAATTTTGAAAATATTCCTTCGCAGCAGTTGCAAAATCCAGATGTCAGGGATATAATAAACCCAGTACAAAATTATAGTGATACGGGGAGCTGGCTGAAGTCGGCTGAGAGGAGACTGGTTTGTTTCGACCCATAACCTGATTTGGATAATGCCAACGTAGGGATGAATATTGAGTAATTGATAGAGTTCCGTCGGTGGAACTCTATTTTTTTTCCGTGAAACGTTCTGAAAAAATTCTTTTATTTTCTCGTCTTCCCGTAGCGTCGGTGTACAAGGGGCAACATGGTCGGTGAAGGGGAGATTTTAGCCCCTTGTACACCGACGCTAAAGAAGAACTATAAAAAGAGTACCTGGCAGCGTTTTTGCGTGTAAGCAGGCGAAATGAAGTGAAAACGCAGAAGAAGCAGCAAAATAGGAAGGAGACATTTTTGTGAAGCAGAAGAATGCGACGAGAAAGCTGGTGCTGGCTGGTGTGCTGACAGCATTGGCTGTAGTTGGGAGTATGATCAGTTTCCCGGTGGCGGGAAGCAAATGTGCGCCGGTACAGCACATGGTAAATATCCTGGCAGCGGTAACCCTTGGACCAGGCTGGGGAGTAGGAATTGCATTTTGTGCAAGTCTGCTCAGAAATGTGATGGGAATCGGGAGTATTCTGGCGTTCCCGGGCAGTATGGCAGGTGCCCTGTGCTGTGGAATCGTGTATATGGTGTGCCGAAGACTTGGCGTAACCTGCTTTGCCGAAGTGTTTGGGACAGGCATCCTGGGGGCTTTGGCAGCGTACCCGGCAGCAAAATTCTTGATGGGGATGGAACCGGCCGGATTGTTTGTCTATATCGTGCCGTTTTTGATTTCTACGGTAGTAGGCAGTATTCTTGCCTTTTTGCTGATTACGATTCTGGAAAAAGGCGGCGCACTGAAACTGCTGAAGGTGGCAGGATAGAACTGCTGAAATGAAAAAAGCCGGAACAATCTGGAGGACCGGCAGATCAGAGCACACAGAAAGATAAGGAGGAAACTACGGATGGAAAATTACACAACACAAATGGATGCAGCCCGGAAAGGGATTGTAACACCGCAGATGGAAATCGTGGCAAAAAAGGAAAATATGCCGGTAGAAAAATTAATGCAGCTTGTAGCAGAAGGAAAGGTGGCAATCTGTGCAAATAAAAAGCACACATGCCTTAACCCGGAAGGAATCGGAAGCATGCTGCGCACGAAGATTAATGTCAATCTGGGAGTATCCAGAGACTGCAAAGACTATGATATTGAGATGGAAAAGGTGATGAGCGCTGTAAACCTTGGCGCAGAGGCGATCATGGATCTGTCCAGCCATGGAAATACTCAGCCCTTCCGTCAGAAACTGACAAGGGAGTGTCCGGTTATGATCGGAACGGTTCCTGTTTATGACAGTGTTATTCATTATCAGAGAGATCTGGCAACTTTGTCGGCAAAAGACTTTATTGATGTGATCAGACTCCATGCAGAGGACGGCGTGGATTTTGTTACGCTGCACTGCGGAATTACACGAAAAACAATTGAGCAGATTAAGAAACATAAAAGAAAAATGAATATTGTAAGCCGGGGAGGAAGCCTGGTCTTTGCCTGGATGAGCATGACGGGAGAAGAAAATCCGTTTTATGAATACTATGATGAAATTTTAGACATCTGTGAAAAATATGATGTGACAATTTCACTTGGGGATGCATGCCGTCCCGGATGTCTGGCGGATGCAACAGATGTGTGTCAGATTGAAGAGCTGGTGCGCCTTGGCGAGCTGACAAAAAGAGCGTGGGATCACAATGTACAGGTTATGGTAGAAGGACCGGGACATGTGCCGCTTGACCAGGTGGCTGCAAATATGGAAGTGCAGAAAAGCATCTGCATGGGCGCGCCATTTTATGTACTGGGACCTTTGGTGACAGATATTGCGCCGGGATATGACCATATCACAGCGGCTATAGGAGGAGCAGTGGCAGCCATGAGCGGCGCAGCGTTTCTGTGCTATGTAACCCCGGCAGAACACCTGGCGCTTCCTAATGTAGAAGATGTAAAGCAGGGAATCATTGCTTCTAAAATTGCAGCCCATGCCGCGGATATAGCAAAAGGCGTACCGGGAGCACGGGATATCGACGACCGTATGGCGGATGCCAGGAGAAAACTGGACTGGGATGCGCAGTTTGCGTGCGCGCTGGATCCGGAAACTGCCAAAGCGATCCGTGACAGCAGAAGTCCGGAAGACGATCACAGCGACACTTGCAGTATGTGCGGAAAATTCTGTGCAGTGCGCAGTATGAATAAAGCCCTTGCCGGGGAATATATTGACATTCTTTAATATGGATTTCATTTGGGACGGGAGTATAAAAACCCCGTCCCGATTTAAATTTATGTATTCTTTTTTGTTTATTACTTTCTATCCTTCTTCGGCGACAAGATCATTTAAATCCCCAAATTCATACCCCATTTTCTCCCAGCGTGTTAATAATTCGTCGAGAATGCCGGCGTTTGTAGAAGAAGTGCTGTGGAGAAGAACAATAGCTCCCGGATGGATGCGGGGAAGCAGTTTGTCAAAGGCTTCCTCGCGGGAAGGCTGCTCCTCTTCGTACCAATCTACATAAGCCAGGCTCCAGAAAAAGGTGTGATAGCCAAGTTCCTGGGCCATTTTTAAATTTTCCTGGCTGTATTTGCCCTGCGGCGGCCGGTAAAACTTTGTCATTTCTTTCCCTGTTATCTCTTGATAAAGCAGCTCCACCTTGCCAAGTTCGGTTTCGAAACTTTCCTTTGTAGAAATCTGCGACATATCGGGGTGGCTGTAGGTGTGGTTGCCGACGGTATGCCCTTCTTTTACCATCCTTTTGATAAGATCAGGATTATCTTCTATGAAATTACCGACAACGAAAAATGTGGCAGGGGCGTGATGTTTTTTCAAAGCATCCAGTAAAGCGCCGGTATTTCCATTTTCATATCCTGCATCAAAAGTAAGATAGATGATCTGTTTACCTGTATCACCTGTATAGTAGGCGTTCAGTTCTTTGAGATCTTCGGCTTTGGCGTTTCCGATCGGCGCTTCGCCTTCCTCCTGAAAACTAAGTCCCCAGTTTCCTTCCGATGATGTTTCGGCGGCAGCGGGAAAAACCTGCTCCACGATAAAGCCGGTCAGATGACCGAAAAAAAATGCGCCTGCAAATAAAAGGGGAAGGAGAATAGGGCGAAATGGACGGAAAGATTTGAAACGTGTCAGCATAAATTCCTCGTAAATGGCCTGTTTTATGTATTATATGTCAGCGGCCGGTAAACTAGACTACGGCGAATAAAAAGTTAAAAAATTTGCGAACAATATTGACACTATGTCAGAATGGAGCTATAGTATATGTACTGACATGGTGTCAGAATAAAAAATCAAAGGAGGACCTGCAAATGCTGGGAAATTTTTCGTATTGTAACCCGACAAAACTTTATTTTGGAGAGGATTCGCTGGATAATCTGAACATAGAACTGCCAAAGTATGGGAAAAATGTTATACTGATCTATGGTGGCGGGTCTATTAAGAAAAACGGGATTTATGATGAAGTTGTAGAAATTTTGAAAAAGAATGGAAAAAATGTAGCGGAAATCTCAGGTGTTATGCCCAACCCGACAGTGGATAAACTCTATGAAGGCATTGAAACTGCAAGAAACCATAATGCAGATTTTCTGCTGGCAGTTGGCGGGGGATCCGTCTGCGACTATGCGAAAGCAGTTTCTGTTTCTGTTAATTGTAAAGAAGATCCCTGGGAGAAATATTATATACGTTTTGAAGAACCGGACTGCGAGACTCTTCCGGTAGGGTGTGTGCTGACTATGGTAGGAACCGGATCGGAAATGAATGCCGGGTCTGTAATCACAAATCATAAGACAAAGCAGAAGATCGGCCATGTTTTTGCGGATGAGAACATTATGCCTAAATTTGCAGTTCTGAATCCTAAATATACACTGACCCTTCCTCATTACCAGATGGTATCCGGTATTTACGATATTTTTAATCATATCTGTGAGCAGTATTTTTCCGGAGAAGACGATAACACAAGCGATTATATCAGTGAAGGTCTGATGCGTTCTGTTATTTACTCCAGTCGGATCGCCAATAAAGACCCACAGAATTATGAAGCGCGGAGCAACATTATGTGGACGGCAACATGGGCGTTGAATACGTTGGTTTCCAGGGGGAAATCTACAGACTGGATGGTCCACATGCTCGGTCAGTCTGTAGGAGCTTACACAGATGCGACTCACGGCATGACATTGGCTGCTGTTTCGCTTCCTTATTATCGTCATATTCTGCCGTATGGGCTGCAGAAGTTCAAACGGTTTGCCGTCAATGTATGGGATGTTGATCCGTCAGGCAAGACAGATGAACAGGTGGCAGAAGAAGGTCTGCAGGCAATGGAGAACTGGATGAATGAGCTGGGACTTGTAATGAACATTTCACAGCTGGGAGCGACAGAGGACATGATAGAAGGTATCGCAGACGGCACTCTTATCATGCCGGGCGGATACAAAGTTCTGGAACATGATGAAATTGTGGAAATTTTAAAGGAGAGTTTAAGATGAGTAAAACATTAATTGCATATTTTTCAGCAAGCGGCGTAACTGCCCGCGCGGCAAAACAAATGGCAGATGTTGTCCATGCGGATTTGTATGAGATTCGCCCTGAGCAGCCTTATACGTCAGCTGATCTGGACTGGATGGATAAAAACAGCCGCAGTACGATTGAAATGAATGATCCGGCCTGTCGTCCGGCCATTGCAGAACCGGTACAGAATATGGAACAGTATGATACGGTTCTGGTGGGATTTCCTATCTGGTGGTATGTCGAGCCTCGTATTGTGGATACATTTCTGGAAAGCTATGATTTTTCCGGAAAAACAGTGATTCCTTTTGCCACTTCCGGCGGAAGCGGAATAAGAAAGGCAGAAAAAAGTTTGCGGGATCATTGCCCGTCGGCTTCCTGGGAAAAAGGAGAACTTGTGAACGGTTCTAAAGCGGCAGCCTGGGCGAAACGTGTCCTGAACAGTTAGAAAGGTAGGAATAATAGTTATGCCAAAAGGGTCGGAAGAATTGACGAATGCAAGAAAAGAAGAAATCATTAATGCCTGCGCTTCGCTTTATGAAACGATGGGCTTTAAAGATATAACAATTCGGGATATTGGAGCAAAGACTTCTTTTACCCGAACGTCTATTTACAATTATTTTCAGACGAAAGAGGAAATTTTCCTGGCTCTTTTGGGGCGGGAGCATGAAGCATGGGCGGCAGATCTAAGGGGCATTCTCGACAGGTATGGCTGCCTGTCTGCCGCAGAGTTTGCAGGTGAACTTGCTCATACGCTGGAGAGGCGGGGATGTATGCTGAAACTGATGTCTATGAATCTTTATGACATGGAAGGAAACAGCCGGATTGAGAATCTTGTAGCATTCAAAAAGATATATTCCAATGCGATGCAGACCGTGATCTGTTGCCTGGAAAAGTTTTTCCCGCGTATGACTGCTGTTGACATCCAGGAATTTCTTTATGCGTTTTTTCCGTTTATGTTCGGCGTATATCCCTATACGACAGCCACAGACAAACAGAAAAAGGCTATGGAGCTTGCCCATGTAGACTATGTGCACTATTCTATCTACGAAATTACGGAATTCTTTGTCACGAAACTTTTGCAGAATTTTCAGTAGCGTTGGTGTACACCGACGCTAATCACAGACAAGTGATTTTGAAAAACAGAAGGAGGCACATTTTATGAAAATTGTTGTACTGGAAGGGAGCCCGAATAAACATGGATCATCCAATCTTCTGGCGGATCAGTTTATCAGGGGAGCGGAAGAAGCAGGCCATACTGTAGAAATTATTGATGCGGCTCATGCGGATCTTCATCCGTGTACAGGTTGTATATACTGTGGTTATGAGGGACCCTGTGTGCAGAAAGATGATATGGAACAGTTCAGAAAACAGATATTGAATGCAGATATGATGGTGTTTGTAACGCCTCTGTATTATTATGGCATGTCTGCCCAGTTGAAGATTCTGGTTGACCGGTTCTGCGCTATTAACAGCAGTATTAACCGAAAACATATGAAATCAGCGCTTCTTGCGGCAGCGTGGAATGCGGATGACTGGACATTTGAGTCTCTGGAAAGCCATTACAGAACCCTGGTCCGCTATCTGAACCTTGATGATCAGGGAGTGGTGCTGGGCTATGGGTGCGGAACAGTGTCTATGACGAAACACAGTCCATATCCGGATAAAGCCTATGAGCTTGGACGATCTGTTTAATTAACAGCAGATTTTGGAAAGAAAAGGGGAGATCAGAATGGAATATGCAAAACTTGGGAATACAGATATAGAAGTATCAAAACTCTGTGTAGGCTGTATGAGTTTCGGAAAGGCCGGAACAATGCACGCTTGGACAGTGGACGAAGCAGCGACAGAGGAAATTGTAAAACACGCACTGGATCTGGGGATTAATTTTTTTGATACTGCAAACGGATATTCGGAAGGAACCAGCGAGGAATATCTTGGCAGGGCGCTTAAGAAAAATGTTTCAAGAGATAAAGTAGTGATCGCGTCTAAAGTTTATTTTAATCCCGGAAGACTTTCTGCAGAGGCGATCCATCGTGAGATAGAAGGAAGCCTGAAACGTCTCGGTACAGATTATCTCGACCTGTACATCATTCATAGATTTGATTACGAGACGCCGATTGAGGAAACAATGGAGGCGTTGAACGATCTGGTCGTATCCGGAAAAGTCCGTGCTATTGGCGCTTCTGCTATGTACGGATACCAGTTTTATAATATGCAGCTGGCGGCCAGAGATCATGGCTGGGCACAGTTTTCAGCAATGGAAAATCATTACAATCTTCTTTACAGAGAGGATGAAAGAGAACTTATTCCTATCTGCCGGCAGATGAACGTATCTCTTATGCCGTACAGTCCGTTGGCAGCCGGACATCTGACCCGTCCGGAATGGAATACAGACACCCTTCGAAGTAAAACAGACAGGGTGGCAATGGGAAAATATGACAGAAGCCAGGAGCAGGATATGGAAATTGTCCGAAGAGTTCACACTTTGGCAGAAAAATATGGCATGAAAATGCAGCAGATCGCTCTGGCATGGGAATGGGCGAAAGGTGTGACATCGCCAATCATCGGAGCGACAAAAGTGGCTCACTTTGACGATGCAGCCGGAGCATTTTCCGTAAAACTTACGAATGAAGACATTGCTTTTCTGGAAGAGCCCTATGTACCTCACAGGATTGTAGGAGCGATCGATCAAAATCCGCCGGAAGGCGTTAAGCTGCTGGATGAGAAGAAATAAGTTTTAATGGTACATTTTGACGGTATGGGAATTTTTGATTTAGATGTAAAATTTATCAAAAAGCAGTATCAATTCAATGATAAAAAGAGTATAATAAAAACCAACAACCGAATAAAGTGTCTTCGGGGCAGGGTGAAATTCCCGATTGGCGGTAAAGTCCGCGAGCGTAGATCGCATGATTTGGTGTGATTCCAAAACCAACAGTATAGTCTGGATGAAAGAAGATACCATTAGATTTCTGCAAGGTACAGCAGTGTTTGTTGCTTTGTGGTCTAATTGGAGTGTAACACCTGGAAGACATTTCCGGGTGTTATTTTTATTACTTAGATTACGGAGGGACAAAAAATGAACAGTAAAACGAAAAAAATCACGACAATTGCCATGCTGTGTGCGGTCACTTATGTTGTAATGGTTGTAGGCAGGATCCCGGTTGTGCTATTCTTAAAGTATGATCCATCGGATGTTATCGTTACTCTGGGCGGACTGATATGGGGGCCGATGACTTCCTGTATTGTGTCGGTTATTGTGGCGTCAATTGAAATGATAACAGTAAGTGATACGGGAATTTTGGGATGCATTATGAATATTATTCAAACGCTTTCTTTTGCCTGTACAGCAGCAGTTATTTATAAAAAAAGGCACACGCTGTCAGGGGCTGTTCTTGGACTGGGAGCCGGCTGCCTTGCGATGATTGTTGTTATGCTTATGTGGAACTATCTTGTAACGCCGCTTTATATGGGATATCCAAGAGAAGCTGTGGCAGAATTGCTGATTCCCGTCTTTCTTCCATTTAATTTGTTGAAAGGAGGGCTGAATGCATCTGTTACATTTCTGCTGTATAAGCCTGTTATTACTGCTTTAAGAAAAAGCGGATATGTTGCTGCTTCAGAAAAAGAGATAAGAAGCAGACATGCGGGCATGGTTTTGCTGGCGTCTATTATTATTGCAACCTGTATTCTTTTCATTTTATCAATGAATGGAGTGCTATAACGATCTTTTAAGGGAGGTGCTGTCAATGAAAATAGAGATTGGAAAAGATTTCCCGCAGTATTTTAAACCCTTGTATCCGGAGGAATTTGAGCTGTTTTCCCATTTTGAAGTGACGGCAGGCATACCGACCGTTTTGTTTGCCATTACGACATGGAAAGAAAACGGGCAACCCAATGTCTGTCTTCATTCGTGGAGCTGTTTCCATGGAGATAAGACTGCGTTCTTTGCTGTAATGGGAAATTTGTATCAGCATACGCATACCTATGCCAATATTCAAAGAGAGAAATGCTTTTGTATTAATTTCCTCCCCATAAGTTATTACGATAAATTGGTAGAAACCATTCACCACAATGATATGGAAGAAGACGAATTTGCGGCAGGGGATTTTACTCTTTCCAACGCAAAAACGATTCCAGCTCCGGTAATTGAGGAGGCTTTTATCAATATAGAATGTACCCTGAAAGAGATACAGGAATTAAGCGGTGCGGGAATTGCAGCTATGGTCATTGGGCAGGTGCAGCACATTTCCGTTGAAGAAAACTATGCAGAAGGATATGCACAGCGATATGGAAAAGAAGGATTTATGATGCTGGTGCCGGCACCGCAGAATCTTATCAGCGGAGAGCCGAATCAATCTGCCATTGCCAGTGTTGCCATTGAAAAGTATGATTAACGAAATGGGGTGGACTGAGTGAGCGATATTATTTTTGCTGTAATTACAGCGCTTATTTCCATTGCTTTATTCATATATGTATCTTTTACCGTAAGAGGAAAGGGACCGATTTTATCAAATACCTATTTATTTGCAGTTCAAAAAGAAAGAGAAAAAATAGATAAAAAGGCAGAATATCATATGGTTTCGGTTGTCTTTGGCATTTTGGCAGCAATCTTTGCATTTCTGACAGTATATATTATTACAGACTGGAAAATGTGCCTCTATATAGTGTTCATTTTGTTCGCCTGTGTTATAGCATATGCTATCAAAGAAGCTGTAAAATCTGAAAAAAGCAGATAATTGCACTGTGAACAGCAATATTTATCAGTGAAGCATGGGGCTTAAAATAGTAATGAAGAAAGAAAATGAAAAATATCTTGAAAAGCATAACCACAAAATCTGGTTTGATGAAAAAGCGAATCAGTGGATGACCTATATAGACGAACCCTCTGTAAAAAGGGGGTTCGTTTTGAAAAGACGAAAGGAAAAGGCGTCCCTTGAAAAATTAATCATTGAGCATTATCGTGCGATTGAAGAGCAACCTTGGATTTCTGATATTTTCCATGACTGGTTGACGTTAAAATTTAAGTATGGAGAAATCAGTGAGCAGACAAGAACCAGATATGAAAATGATTTTAGAAGATTTTTCCCGGATGATAATGAAATCTGTATGAAATATATAGCTGATATTACAGAGATAGACCTGGAAATGTTTATCAAGGGAAATATCAAAAAGCATAAGCTGACAAAAAAGACTTATAACGGTTTGAAAATTCTTATAAAGGGAATTTTCCGGCATGCTCGAAAGAAAAAATTGACAGATGTGATTATCTCTGTGTTTTTCGATGAATTAGACCTTTCTAAGAATATTTTTACCATACGGGAAAAGAAAACGGATGCTGAAGAAGTTTACAGTGAAGAAGAAATCCCTATTATTAAGGAGTACCTTCTCAAAAAGGACTCTTTGAGGTATCTGGGAATACTTCTGGTGTTTGTGACCGGGCTTAGAGTCGGAGAGCTTGCGGCTTTAAAGCCGGAGGATATACGTCTGAAAGAAAACAGCGGTACAATTCATGTGTGTCGGACGGAAGTGCATTATAACGAGGAAAAAGAACCGGGAAAGAGAAAAAACGTTGTGCGGGTTCAAGAGTTCGCAAAATCTGAAGCAGGAAATAGAAAGATTATTGTTAACAGCTTTGCGGTACAGATTTTACGGCGTATTCAAGAATTGAATGCTGATCCAAAAGAGTTTCTTTTTGAGGAAAATGGGAAAAGGATTAAAATTCAAGGATTTAGCAGAGCATTGAGACGGACTTGTGAAAACCTGGAAATTCCTTTTAGACCAATGCACAAAATCCGAAAGACATACGGAACGACTCTTCTTGACAATCAGGTTTCGGAGACGCTTGTTGCTCATCAGATGGGGCATGCGGATATATCGACAACCAGGAAGTATTATTTTCGCAATAATCAAAGTGAAAAACATAAGATTGAGGAAATAGAAAGAGCCCTTTCAGCTATCTGATACAGCATGAAAAAGGCTCTTTTCTAATTGTGTTCTACCTTGTGTTCCAGTTCATTCCGGACATGAAAAAAACCGCTGAAATTCAGCGGTTTTTAGCAGGGGATGAGAGAATCGAACTCCCGCTAAGAGTTTTGGAGACTCCTGTCATACCATTTGACCAATCCCCTGTACCTGTTCCCGACCTAAATCGGTCACTAGATATTTATATCACAGCCGGGAGTATTTTGTCAATTGTTATTTTGAAAAAATTGCTATTTTACAGGTTTGCCAAGACAGAAAAAATATTTCAAAAGAAAAAGCCAGGAGTTACTAGAGATAAGAGTATGGTATAATATGGCGTAGGCAATGAGCCGTGCAGAAATACAAAAGACCAAAATGCCGCTTGCAGGCAATTTGGGCATTTTGTATTTCTATAGGGCGAAAGCCCGACAGCGAGAACCCGGAGGGTTGGAGCTGGGACGGCGAAAAGGGCAGGACGGCGAAGAAGAGGCGAAAGCCCGACAGCGAGAACCCGGAGGGTTGGAGCTGGGACGGCGAAAAGAGAAGGAAAGCGGAGAAGAGTATATGGAAAAAGTATTTGAATATGATGAGATCATCCATGAAATTCCGGAAAAAGGAGGAGCCTACGTGATCTTCCCCTGGAACATTAAGGAAGTCTTCGGCAGGGGCAGAGTCAAAGTCCATGCAGAGTTTGACGGGATTCCCTACAACGGAAGCATTTTCAATATGGGAGTGAAGGATGCTGATGGAAATGTGTGTTATATCATCGGAGTTCTGAAAGCGATCCGGACAAAGCTTGGGAAAAAGGACGGAGATTCCATTCATGTTGTGGTAAAAGAGAGGGAGTAAAGATGAATTTCGAGGACGAAAAAGACTATATTATGCGGCTGATCAAGGAAATGGTGAGAGTGCTGTTTTCTTTGATGCTGGGAAAGTCATACATTTCTGTGGAAGAGGAAAAGCAGAACAAGACGGAAGTATCCGGAATGAAGCTGCCGGATTATATGGAAATGGTGGATGAAGGAAACGTAAACGAAGCGGAAAATATCCTGCTGGATGGAATAGACTATTCGGATAGAAACAGCGTGAGAGTAGCAGCGGTTTTTTATCAGTATGTAAGTGAAAAAGAAGAGGAATTTTTACAGCTTCACAATTATTCCAGGGAAGAGGCGCTGGATGGTATGAAGCAGTTGATGGAAAATGCCGGATACGGACAGTTCTATCAGGATATCAATATATAAATATATGCAGAACAGGAGAACGGTAAAAAATGATAGTGATTCGTAATGAAACAGAAAAGGATTACAAGACAGTAGAGGAGATTACAAGAAAAGCTTTCTACAATATTTATGTCCCGGGATGTATGGAACATTATCTGGTCCATATTATGAGGGACCACGAAGATTTTATAAAGGAGCTGGACTTTGTTATTGAGCTGGATGGCAAGGTGATCGGAAATATCATGTATACAAAGGCGAAACTGGTGGATGAAGCCGGGGAAGAAAAAGCAATCCTGACATTCGGTCCCGTCAGCATTCTGCCTGAATATCAGAGGATGGGATATGGAAAACAACTCATGGAACATTCCTTTCAGAAAGCAAGGCAGATGGGCTATGATGTAGTAGTGATATTTGGCGATCCCGGAAATTACGTGAGCCGGGGATTTAAAAGCAGCAGCAGATATCACATCTGCCTGCCGGATGGTTCTTATCCGACCGCTATGCTGGCAAAGGAGCTGAGGGAAAATACTTTAGATGGAAGGAAATGGATGTATTACGACAGCCCTGTAATGCAGGTTGATGAAAAGGAAGCAAAAGACTATGATGACAGTCTGGAGAAAATGGAAAAGAAAGTGCTTCCATGCCAGGAAGAATTTTACATCCTAAGTCACTCCTGCCTGTCAGTATAAAAGGATTTATACTTTGAAAAATAGATTCTAAAAGTTTCCGGAAGGAGAGAGGGCATGGCACAGCATATTATTGTCACAGACTACGATTCCAGGTGGCCGGCAGAATATGAAAAAGAGTCAGAGAAGATCAAAGCTATTTTGGGAGAGAACTGCGTTGCGATTTACCATATCGGAAGTACGGCAGTGCCGGGATTGGCTGCAAAGCCGATTATTGATATTATGCCTGTAGTAAGAAGCCTTGAAAAGACAGATCAAAAGGCCTCTGAATTTGAAAAGGAAGGGTATGAATATCTGGGAGAGTTTGGCATCAGGGGAAGGAGGTATCTGCGCAAAGGCCAAGATGAGAGGACGCATCAGGTACACATTTTTGAAGAAAAAAACAAAGCAGATATCACCCGTCATCTTGCAGTGAGAGATTATCTTAGGACCCACCGGGAGGCAGCGGAACAATATGGCTGTCTCAAAACAGAGCTGGCGAAAGTTTACCCTTATGATATAGAAGGGTATTGCGATGGAAAGGAAGAGTTTGTAAAGAAGCTGGAACAGGAAGCGCTTCTGTGGAAAGGAGAACAATGAGTCAGGACATTAAAATGGTGGCAGTGGACATAGACGGAACCTTTGTCCACGCCGATTATACATATGATAAACCTCGGTTCCGCAGGATCTTGTCCCGCATGAATGAGGCGGGCTGCCGTTTTGTAGTGGCAAGCGGAAATCAATATTATCAGCTTCGGGACCTTTTTCCGGGATATTACGATGAGCTGTCTTTTGTAGCGGAAAACGGCGCTTTTGTCAAAGACCGGACAGAACTGGTTTTTGCGGCGGAAATGCCGGATGAGACAGTGAATGAGATTATTGACCTTTGCAGGGAATATCCGGAGATACAGAATGTAATGTGCGGGCTGGAGAGCGCATATTGCCAGAGAGGGGAAGTAGACGGGGAGTTTTTTGAGAAAACGAAAATCTATTATCACAGACTAAAATGGACGGATGATTTTAAAAAGGTGAAAGATCAGATCCTGAAATTTGCCCCTACTGTCCCGGATGAGAAAACATATTATTATTATGATATTTTTAGGGAAAGGCTTGCGGGAAAGGCGGAGCCCACAACAAGCGGACATGGCTCCATTGATGTGATCCTCCCGGGCTGTCACAAGGCGTCGGGACTGAAAAGGCTTGTAAAGCGGTGGGGAATTTCACCGGAACAGTGTGCGGCGTTCGGAGATGGAGGCAACGATATTGAAATGCTCCAATACTGCGGTTACAGCTATGCAATGGAAAATGCGGCGCCGGACGTAAAACGCGCGGCAAAGCATATCTGTCCCTCCAATGAGGAGGACGGCGTGCTTGTCACATTAGAAAAGCTGTTTTTCTGAATATTAGCAGAAGAATGATCGGAAGAAGGAGGAAAGGATGAGCCTTATGAAAATCGCACTGATGCACAATGAGCAGAACCTGCCTTCCTTCCATCCGGGATATACCATCAGGATAGGAGGGGACATCCGGGAGCTTTCCATGGAAGAGATGGAGAAGAAGGCGGAACATAACAGAGACTTTAATGTGGCTGTCTATGATGTGAAAAAATATCCCGCAACCAGGATTTTTGTTCTTTACCGTGCAAAGGGAGAGTACTATGATTTTGATTATGCAAAAGAACACCGGGATCATAAGCTGGAAAGAGAGAGATTTTCCTATGGCGGTATGGAAATCGTGCCTCCCGGACTTAAGATCACAGATCAATGTATCGGATGTGGAAAATGTAAAACAGTCTGTACCTTTGATGCCATTGTTCCCGGTTCGCCGTATCGGATCATGGGAAACCGCTGCGATGAATGCGGCAACTGCTATGTGAACTGTCCGGCGAAGGCAATTGTGAGTAAGGGGCTTTCAGATTAAGAAAAGGAAACGGAAGGAATGCCGAAAGGCAGTTGACACTGTGCAGAATGGAGCATATACTAAATGGCAACTGATACCGGACAAAAAGAACAACAAAACAGGCAGTGTTTTCAGCCTGCCGGTGTCAGGGAAGGGAGCGGAAAAAGATGCAGATATCCAGCAGATTTACAATTGCTGTACATATGCTCGCCTGCATAGATACCTTTCAGGGGCAATTCAAGATCACCAGCGAGTTTCTGGCGGGGAGTATACAGGTCAATCCGGTTATTATCCGTAAGCTGCTGTCACAGCTGAAAACAGCGGGACTGATCGAAGTAAAAAGAGGACCGGGAGGGACAAGTATCGCAAAACCCCTGGAGGACATTACCTTCCTTGATATATACCGGGCAGTAGACTGCGTGGAGGAGAACTCGCTGTTTCACTTTCATGAAAATCCGAATCCAAAGTGCCCGGTGGGCCGGAATATCCATTTTCTTCTGGATGATCGTCTGAAAAAGGTGCAGGATGTCATGGAACAGGAACTGAAGTCCATGACTCTGGCGGATGTGAAAGAAGCGCTGGATGCACGGCTTTTGGAGGAGGCATCCGGGGATACCGAATAAATTGGAAAAGAAAAGCCTCTGCATCTGTCTTTTTCTGACAGAGCAGAGGCGTGTTTTGTTTTTGGAAAATAAGAAAAATTTTGCTGTAGAAATATATTTACAGGTCAATTTTTCCGGTTGCGTCATCATTAATGACATAATATGCTGCAAATTCTTCCGGCTTTACATAGATATTGATACTCTTTATATCTTCCGGACCTTTTCCGGATTCTTTCATCCAGGTGTTTTTTGCTTTTACCAGGATTTCTTTTGTACTGAACTCTTTTCCCAGATATTGAAGATATACATTGGCTTTGAACTTTGGTATTTCCGACTCTGCATCTTTCAATACACCGGCTCTTGTCTCAATAGCCATTGTAGTATCTTTTGTTGTTGCAAGTGATTTGGGTGCCTGGGATGCGCCCGGCATATTCTTTTTTTCCATCGCCGATACCTCCTTAACTGATGAAAAATAGAAATGGAGTATACGGGATTCGAACCCGTGGCCTCAACAATGCGAATGTTGCGCGCTCCCAACTGCGCTAATACCCCATACAGAAAGTATAACACTCCGGGAGGGAAAATCAAGACTTTGGCAGATAAAAATGCCGGACGCAGTCAACGCTTGTTATGATATGCCGGGAATGTCAGGATGATCTGACATTCAGCCGGTCATAAGTATTTTTAAGGAAGATCAGTGCAAGAAGAAAAGCTGTGGCAGAAGCGGCAGGTGAAGAGAGCCATATGCCGTCCAGTTCCAGCAATCCGGATAAAAGCAGCAGGAATACAACCGGGAAGATAAAAGTGTTGCAGGAAGCAGTGATAAGGGAAAATACCGGACGGTTCAGAGCAGTAAAAAAGGAGCCGGACAGGATGGAACACCAGCTGAATAAATAGGAAAAAGCAAAAATCCGCATTCCGTGGATGCTCATAGCCATCAGGTCTGCATTTTCACTGCTGAACAGAGAAATAAGCGTTTCGCCTAAAGTCTGCATCAGAAGAAATACAGCTAAGGATAAAAGGAAAGCGGCAGCTTGCCCGATTCTCTCGATCGCTCGTACGCGGGAAGGATTTCCGGCGCCGAAATTGTAGCTGATAGCCGGCTGCAGAGAATCAGCCATGCCAAACATCAGGGCTTTCACCACACTGTCTACATACATGATAATACTGAAAGCGGCAACAGCCAGATAGCCTCCAAAAGATAAAAGCGCTGCATTGAAGATCATCATACAGACTGAGCCGGAAATGTTGTTGAAAAATTCGGAACTTCCATTCGCAATGATATTGCCGGTCATTTTCAGGGGAATCAACTTTTTAGTAAAACGTAAAAGCAATTTTCCCCGGAAGAACGGATAAAAACAGATCAGATTTCCAGCCATCAGGCTCAGGCAGGAAGCCAGGGCAGCAGCTTCAATCCCCCATCCCATAATGCCGATAAAAATCCAGTCCAAAAAGATATTAGCCAAGGACATACCAACGTTCATTGCCATACTGTAGTGGACTTTGCCGCATATGCGAAGATAGTTATCTACAGCAAAAAAGTGCATGATGAATATGGAAAATGCTGCATAGACCCGCATATACCGGACAGCCAGGACAGCTACCTCACCGGATGCCCCCAGAAAGCGGACAAGAGGCCAGGCGAAGGCGTATGCAGCAGCGCCCATTACAACAGCAGAAAGCAAAATTAAAAGACAGGAAGAAGAGAAGATGCTTCCTGCCATTTTTTCATCTCCTTTTCCAAGCCATATGGCGATTTGAACGGAAGAGCCGACAGCAACCATATCTGACAGAGCAAAGCTCATCATGATCAAAGGCATGACAAGATTGATAGCAGCCAGGGCTTCGGCTCCGATATAATGCCCGACAAAGACACCGTCAGCGATGGTATAAAGTGAAACAACTGCCATGCTGATCATATTAGGCAGGGCACAGCGCAGAAAAAGTTTTAAGGGAGCCATTTCCTGAAAGATCCGGTTTTGTTCTTTATATAAAGTTGTTGTATTGCTCATATGGATATTGTCCTCCTTCGCAGGACATAGTAAACTATAGGGTAAGACTATAGTCAAGGAGAAGAGTATGAAAAAAGAGTATTTTCTCACAAGCGGAGAGTTCGCGGAATTGTGCGGAACGACGAAAGAGACACTATTCCACTATGATGAGATAGGAATTTTAAAACCGGCATGGCTCGGAGAAAACCGATACAGATATTACACACCGGCACAGTTTTTTGATTATGATCTGATCCGAATGATGAAATATACCGGCAGCAGTTTAAATGATATCAAATGGTATTTCAGCCACTATGATACGGCGCATTTTCTGGAGATCTTCCGGAAAAAGCAGGAGGAGATAGAAAGAAAAAAAGAGGAATTGGAAGAGATCAGCCGCTTTCTTTCTGATACAATAAAAATGACGGAAAATGCGCTGGATGATGTCTATGATCAGCCGGAACTGAAATATGAGGAAGAGGAATTGCTTTTGGTTACTTCGATCATCCCGCCGGAAGGGGAATATATACACAGTGTAGCCAGGAGAATGGGAGAGCACATGAAAAAATGCGAGCGGTATGGTCTGAAAAACAGGGCAGTTTTTGGATCGATTATCTCAAGATCCAATCTTCTGGCCGGCTGTGAGGAGGAAAACGGATATTTCAGTAAAATCTCAGAAGGTACGAAATGGAGAGGAACAGATGAGAGAAGAAAAGAAAGTAATCCGGGCTCATGCGAAGAAGATATTCGAATGAAACCGGCAGGCTATTATGCCCAGGTCAATCATAAAGGAGATTACTCCACTTTTGGGAAGGGGCTGAAATGCCTGATAGATTTTATCAAAAAAGAAAATCTGGAAATCTGCGGAGATGGGTATGCCTATGATATGATCAGTTATCTTGCAGGAGGCGAGGGTGACACCTACGTTGTCAAAATTATGATTCCGGTCCGATCAGACGGGATGCAGCCTGCCGCCATATGATATGAAAGAGGGCAGCGCCGGAGATAATACTTCCAATATAGACTAAAATACCCGGGGTATTTCCAATTGCGAGGGCAATGGAAGAAAATACTTTCTGTGCCATAGGATAGTCCGGATTGATATAAAACATATTGATGGTGCCATAGGAATCCAGGGTAAGATCCAGTATAAGCGCAATAAGGCAGCAGACGAGAAACAAAGCGGTGCTTCCCAGAAAACAGGACCATTTGGATGAAGAAGGAAAAATGCAGGCGGCAGTCAGGCCGATAAAAATCAGGACAATATGCCACAGATAGGAATGCACAGTCAAAGGAGCGTATCCGTAGTGCATTCCACTTGTGTCAAAGAAGGCAAAAATACCTCCCAGAAGGCCATAGTCTGTCAGGAAAGCTGCCAGGATCCCCAAAAGGCGGGGGTTTTTTACCCATGGTATAAGGAGACAGACATACATCGGAATACTGCACAGCTGGAAGGGAAGATACCAGAGATTATAGTGTCCCTGTCCAAGCACAAAAGTAAGTGTATATTGCTTCCAGATTTCCGATACCAGCATAATTATGCCCCATAGAAAGAAAAAAGAGTGATATTTTTTCATGATTGCCTCCGGCCATGTTTTATGAAGAGTGTAAAGCTTTTCCATTATTATACACCATTTGAAAAATTTCATGAATATGATATACTAATGTACTGCATCGTGTTCTTTTGGACAGATATACAAGCGAGAAATAAGTCAAGAAAAAGGAATGATAAGAGAATGAGAAAGAAAAATGCATGTATGCTGTTTCTGACAGCCTTTATCTGGGGAACAGCTTTTGTAGCGCAGAGTGTAGGTATGGATTATCTGGGGCCCTTTGGATTTAACGGAATCCGATCATTCATCGGAGGAATTGCCCTTCTTCCTTGCATTTATCTTTTAGGAAAATTAAATAAAAGAGAAAAGGGGAATGTGGAAAACAGCGGCAAGAGAAAGGATCTGATCGCCGGGGGATTAAGCTGCGGCGTGATCTTGTTTGCGGCAAGCAGCATGCAGCAGCTTGGACTTCAGTATACGACAGCCGGAAAGGCCGGATTTATCACTGCTTTCTATATTGTATTGGTTCCGGTACTTGGAATTTTTCTGAAACAGAAAACCGGATGGAAAGTATGGCTGGCAGTGGCTATCGCTCTGGCGGGGCTGTATTTTCTGTGCATTACAGAGTCCTTTTCTATAGGAAAAGGTGATATATACGTGTTCATTGGAGCACTTCTATTTTCTCTGCATATTCTGGTGATCGATCATTTTGCGCCGAAGACAGATGGGGTGAAGATGTCCTGTATTCAGTTTTTTGTGGCAGGTGTTCTCTCTCTGATACCAATGATGTTTTGGGAGACAACTACGGCAGATGGAATTGTAAAAAGCTGGATCCCGCTTTTGTATGCAGGAGTTCTCTCCAGCGGAGTCGCCTATACACTTCAGATCATAGGACAGAAAAATATGAATCCGACCATTGCGTCTTTGATCTTAAGTCTGGAATCCTGTATCTCAGTACTGGCAGGATGGGTAATCCTTGGAGAACAGTTATCTGTCAGAGAAAGTATGGGATGCGTCTTAATGTTTGTGGCAATCATTTTGGCGCAGATTCCCGGACCGAGTAGTGAAATTGCACAAAAGGAAGCATGCTGATTTATAGGCAAAAGTGATGAAAAACAAATTTTTTCTGGAAAAATATTACAAAAAGTTAATTTGTCTGATAAAATGAAAAGAGACAGATAGAAGAATCCGTCTAATCCAGTTCCTGGATAGGCGGATTTTTGTATAAGGCGAGAGATTATTTTGAGCAGGGAGATTTTTGGGAATAATGGTATTATATTGAAAAGAAAGGAGAATCGGAATGTTTGAAACGGGAGCCTACATTATATGTGGGCAGCATGGCGTATGCAGAGTGGAGAGCATAGGTCCCATCCGGCTTTCAGAGGCATCGGCAGGAAAGGATTACTATACACTTGCACCGCTGTACTCAAAAGGCGGTGTTATCTATGTCCCTGCTGACAGTGAAAAGATTATTATGCGGTATGTGCTCTCAAAAGAGGAAGCTAAGAAATTGATCGGTGAGATAAAAGATATAGACATGCTTGGCATCACCAATGAGCGTCAGCGAGAAGAGATCATGAAAAAGGCACTGCGTACCTGTGATGTAAGGCAGTGGGTCCGGGTAATCAAAACGGTTTATGAAAGGAAGCAGAAACGCCAGGCACAGGGAAAGAAAGTGACGGCAGGCGACGAGAGATGTCTCCATGCGGCGCGGGAAAATCTGTACGGAGAGCTGGCGGTATCTCTGGGAATTGAAAAAAATGATGTGGAGCGCTATATTATGGAAAAGATGGAAGACAAAATTACAGGATAAATATTGACAAGTTCTTCCGATTCGTGGATGATAGAAAATACGAGAATTTATGACATGCGAAAAGGAGGAAATGCAAAATGAGATTCGTGATACAGCGCGTTACAAATGCAGATGTCAAGGTGGACGGGCAGACGCTTGGAGAAATTGGGAAAGGATTTATGGTTCTGATCGGAGTTTCTGACACTGACACAAAAGAGATTGCAGATAAAATGATAAAGAAAATGATCGGCCTTCGCATCTTTGAAGATGAAAACGGAAAAACAAACCTGTCTCTGGAGACAGTAGGAGGAAGCCTGCTTTTGATCTCACAGTTTACTCTGTATGCAAACTGTAAAAAAGGAAACCGTCCAAGCTTTATTGAGGCAGGAGAGCCGAAGATGGCAGAAGAAATGTACGAATATATTATCGAAAAATGCAGGGAAAGTGTTCCGGTAGTGGAAAGAGGACAGTTTGGAGCAGATATGAAAGTCAGCCTCACAAACGATGGTCCGTTTACGATTATTTTGGATTCAGAGAAACTGTAGAGTTTTTTGTTGACAGAAAGAAAAAACCCGGAAGAAGAACAGCAAAGAAGTTCTTCTTCCGGTATTTTTTGAAGGAGTATCCTAAAGATTCAGGACATCTTTGATAGTATAAAATCCCGGCTCCTTACCTGCCAGATAAGCAGCGCAGTCGCAGGCGCCCCTTGCAAAACATTCCCAGTTGTAGGAATGGTGGGTGATTTCCAGGCGCTCACCCATGAAGCCGAAATAGACGGTGTGGCTGCTGGGGATATTACCGGCCCGCAGCGAGTGATAGCCAATGGTGCCTTTTTCCCTTGGCGAAGAGCCGTGGCGTCCGTATACGGCAATGTCGTCCAGTTCTTTTCCCATAGCCTGCGCCATAATTTCCCCCATTTCTTTTGAAGTGCCGCTGGGAGCGTCTTTTTTCCATTGATCATGCATTTCCAGAATTTCAATATCTGCTTCATCCCCTACAGAAGAGGTGACGATTTCCAAAAGCTTATTCATGATGTTGACAAGTTTGGAAGTGTTGGCGGCATAGAGCATGGGAATATGGGCAGCAGCATCCTGGAATTTCTTCTTTTCTTCTTCCGAGAATCCGGTGGTACCGCATACCAGTGCTTTCTTATGCCGAACAGCGCAGTCTACCACTTCCATTGCCATTTCTTTTGTAGAAAAATCAATGATGACGTCACAGGAATCGATTACAGATTCCAGATCATCAACAACAGGGACATTTAAGTTTCGTCCTACCATAGCGACCTGTCCCAGGTCTGTTCCGATATAGTCCCTTCCCCTTGGGGCTACGCCGGCAACCAATTCCATATCCTCGCGCTCTGCAGCGACCTGCGTGATCAGCTTTCCCATTTTCCCGCGGGGACCTATTACGATAAGTTTCATATGAGCGACTCCTTTCGCATGTAATTTTATAATTATTTTAGCATATATTATAAAAAAGAGGCAAAAATCTATATGAAATCTAAAGTGCAGAAAAGAATACAGAAATTGTAAAAAAAGGCTTGCATTATCCGACATAATTCGAGTATAATAAGATTTGTTGACGGGGTATGGCTCAGTTTGGTTAGAGCGCGCGGCTGGGGGCCGCGAGGTCGCAGGTTCGAATCCTGTTACCCCGATTTTTGCATTATTATAAGGAAAGTTTTGAATAAGACAGGCATCGCTGGAGAGCGATGGCTTTTTTTGTCTTACAGGAAACGTTGTGTGAAGTTTGTCAGACAAGCTTTTTGGATAAGTGCGCATTGGCGCGGATAGGGGGAATACAGTATGAAAACAGTAGTCTATCAGGAAAATGGAAAAATCGGTATGGAGGAGCGTCCGGTACCGAAGCTTCAGGAAGAAAGTGATGCACTTGTTAAAGTGACGCTGACAAGTATTTGCACCAGTGATCTTCACATTAGAAACGGAGCAGTCCCAAGAGCAGTGCCGGGAACCATACTGGGACATGAATTTATCGGGATTGTAGAAAAGACAGGCACAAAGGTAAAAAATGTCTGTGTGGGACAGAGGGTGGCTGTCAATGTGGAGACTTTCTGTGGAGAGTGTTTTTTCTGTAAAAGAGGTTCCGTGAACAACTGCCAGGATAAAAACGGAGGATGGGCTCTTGGCTGCAGGATCGACGGAGGACAGGCGGAATATGTGCGTATTCCTTTTGCCGATCAGGCGTTGACTCCTATCCCGGATGAAGTAACAGATGAGCAGGCTCTGTTTACAGGAGACCTTTTATCAACTGGTTATTGGGCGGCTAAGATCGGAGAAATTCAAAAGGGAGATACCGTGTTAGTGATCGGAGCCGGGCCGGCAGGGCTTTGTACCATGATGTGCGCAGCCCTCTATGAACCTGCAATCATCGCAGCGGCGGATATTGAAGGGGAAAGGCTGGATTTTGCTAAGAGGCAAAGGCTTGCCGGAAAATTTTATAATCCGAAAGAGGTATCGTTGGAAGAAGAGATGAAAAAGCTGACGGAAGGAAGAGGGGCGGATGTTGTCATTGAAGCAGCAGGAACCCCGGAAAGCTTCCAGGCGGCGTGGCAGGCGGCAAGGCCGGGAGGAATCGTAGTGATCGAAGCCATGTATGAGGAGGAGCAGATTCTTCCTCTTCCGGAAATGTATGGAAAAAATCTTACCTTTAAGACCGGAGGAGTGGATGCCTGCAATTGTGAAGAGATTTTGGAGCTGATAAGAAAAGGAAGATTAAAAGGAGAATGTCTGATTACTCATAGAGCCGGCCTTGAGGATGCCATGAGAATGTATCAGATATTTGAAAAGAAGGAAGATGGAGTAATGAAAGTGGCATTAAAGCCGTAAAAGCTCCATAAAAGGGAGGATGCCGGGTGACTGTTTTACCAGTCCCCGGCATGTATTATGAAAAAGTTTATTCAAAAAGTATTTTACTACGTAACGTCTTGTTCTTCATTTGATGGTTTTAGTATACGGCATAGCTGTGAAGAAATAGTGTGCAAGAAATGAAGGTTTTTTGAAAGATAAATGAACAAATTATGAACGAAAAAAATTTACGTAGATTTTACCTGCGCTTCATTGGATAAAAAAGAAAGGACGGTATACTGGGGACAAACCAATAGAACCGGAAAGGAGCATTCTGTTATATGGTAAAAATTTACGTTCTTGATACGAATGTGCTGATTCAGGCGCCGCACGCGGTAGAATGTTTTGAAGACAATCAGGTTATACTTCCTATGGTAGTCCTGGAAGAGCTGGATCGATTGAAAAAGGCTGAAGGAGACAGGGGAAGCAACGCCAGACAGGCGGTTAGGATCTTGGAACAGTTCCGGCAAAAGGGAAACCTGCTTTCGGGTGTAGAAATGGAAGGCGGCGGAACTTTGCGTGTAGAAAAAAATTTTGTTGACGTGTCTCTTCCGGAGGATCTTGCAGCAGAGGTGCCGGATAATCGCATCCTGAAAGTATGTCTGGGACTTTCCAGGGATAGAAGCGAGCAGGTGATCCTTGTCACCAAAGATATCCTTCTTCGAATAAAAGCCCAGATCCTTGGAATCTGTGCGGAGGATTTCACTACAGAACAGGTTTTTGATCATGAAAAGCAGTATAAGGGGAGAACGGAAGTTTATGTTCCGGAGGAAATTTTTAAAGAATTTAAGAAAAAAGGGATCCCCTGCGAAGAAGTTTACCAGGTGGATGAGGCGGGAAAGAGAACAGAAGTGCAGCTTACGGAAAATCAGTTTGTGATCTTGAGAGCAGATCAGTCTTCCGGAAAGACCCATCTGGGACGTGTGGAAGGGGAACGCATACGAAAGCTGGAATATAAAAAGTCAGCCCCTTATGGGATACATCCAAGAAACTCCGGACAGTATTTTCTTCAGGAAGCTCTGATGCAGCCTGCCAAAAATGCTCCACTTGTTATTGTCAAAGGAATGGCAGGAACAAGTAAAACATTCTATTCTCTTGCTGTGGGTCTGGAAAAGGTGCTGAACAATCCTACCGGCGAATACAGGAGGATACTGGTATGTCGGCCCAATGCACAGTTCGACTCGGATATCGGTTTTCTTCCCGGAGATGAACAGGAGAAGATCTCACCGCTTATGCGTCCTGTGATTGATAATCTGGAGCAGCTTATTGATTCCAGTGAGGAAGAAAGATACAGAGATGAAAAGGAATTGCAGGGGAAGATTGAGGAAATCTTTTCCCGGGGACTGATACAGACAGAAGCTCTGAATTATATCCGGGGAAGGTCTATTGTAAAAACCTATATGATCATTGATGAGGCTCAAAATATGACACCCGGACAGATAAAAGGGATCATTACCCGTGCAGGGAAGGATACAAAGATCATCCTGCTGGGCGATCCGGATCAGATAGACAGGCCGTTTCTTGACGAGAGGACAAATGGATTAAGTTATGCGTCGGAACATATGAAGGGAAGTCCTCTCTGCTGGCAGATCACCATGACGGCAGAGGAGTGCGAAAGGTCGGTTCTTGCCATGGACGCCGTGCGCCGTCTGTAAATCTACATTATATATAAAGGAGAAATATAATTTGGCAGTGAGTTATAAACAGATACGCAGTGATGAAGAAATTAATCTTCTGATCGAAAAAGGAAATAAAATTTTAAGTGAGCTGGGATATACGGAACATTCCAGAAAGCATGCAGCCAGAACAGCTGAAATGGCAGGGAAAATTTTGAAAGACTTAGGCTGCGGCAAGCACAAGATCGAGCTGGCTAAAATTGCCGGCTACATGCATGATATCGGAAACAGCATTAACAGGCACGACCATCCTCACAGCGGGGCGGTTCTGGCTTATCAGATTTTAAAAGAACGGCAGATGCCCCTTAAAGATGTTCTCACGATAGCGTCAGCAATCGGTCATCATGACGAGGGGACAGGAGCAGCGGTAGACGAAGTGTCGGCGGCTCTTATTCTTGCGGATAAGACAGATGTGAGGAGAAACCGGGTGCAAAATTCTGTGCCGTCTAATTTTGATACCCACGATAGAGTGAATTATGCAGCTTTATCCTCCAAGGTAGAGATTGACAGAGAAAAGAGAATCATACGTATGGATCTGGAGTTGGATGATACCATCTGCACTGTCATGGATTACTTTGAAATTTTTCTGAAACGTATGATGATGTGTCAAAGAGCGGCGGAACATTTGGGATGCAAATTTAAGCTGGTTGCCAATGGAAGCAAGCTTTGTTAGGAAAGAGAGAACAAAAAATGGGAAATGAGATCAGGAGAAAAATACAAACAGCATATACCGCACTTCGCCCTTCGGAGAAAAAAGTGGCTGATTATCTCCTGGCTTATCGGGGAAGACCGGGAGACTTGCTGATGGAAGAACTCTCCAGGGATGCCAAGGTAAGCCAGCCTACGATTGTCCGTTTTGTAAAGGCTTTGGGATATAATGGGTTTAAAGATTTTAAATATGCTATGATAGAAGAGGAGCTTTTAAGCGAACACCGGGAAGAGAATGGAAATATTGAACTTTACGGATTTAAGCTTACCAGCCAGGACAAATTGGAAGAAATTCCGGGAAAGATTATTACCACTTCCATACAGATGCTGGAGGAAACCTTAAAGAGCATACAGACCAGAGAATATAAGAGGGCCGTAGAAGCAATATTGAAGGCAGAGAACATTGTGATCTACAGTGTGGAAAATTCAGTATGCACTGCCAATGACCTCCTGACGAAGCTGACTTATCTGGGACTGAACTGCAGGCAGTACAGTGACTATTATCTGCAGCATGTCAGTGCAGTGAATATGACACCAAAGGATCTTGCCATAGGCATTTCCTATTCCGGATATTCCAAGAATACAGTAGAAATGATGCGCCTGGCAAAAAAGGCAGGTGCAAAGACGCTTGTCCTTACAAATTTTGAAAATGCACTGATCGCTGAATATGCAGATATCCTTTTATGTGCAAGCCATCGGCAGTTCCTGTACGGCGATACCATTTTTTCCAGAATTTCTCAGCTTGCTCTGGTAGATATGATCTATGCAGGTGTACTGAACAGAGATTATGCTCACCTTTCCGGAAAGCTTAGAAAGACAAGCGATATCGTCATGGAAAGGGCCTATACCAGTAAAGAGGAAATGGAAGCTTTTACGAACATTTAACAAAAGAGAACTTTGCTGGCAAGAGAACAGACAGGAAAGGGCAAAACAAAGAAGAGAAGCAAGAAAAAGCAAGGAAAATTGTAGAAAAAATACATATTTATTTTTGGTAGAAATACAGTATAAAGTGGAAAGGCAGAACGTCTCACGCAAAAATAAACAGGCGGGAGAGGTTCTGTTTTTCTATTTAATAGAAAATTTTTCCTACTAAATAAAACGCTCCGCGGGATGTGCGCTCGCGCTTTTAAGGGTTAGAAGTACTTCGCAGGATATGCGCTGATCTGCATGTCTGTACCCGTAGAATTTCTACAAAGTAAATAAAGTAAAAACTATGTAAAGTTTACATTTCCTTTACATGAGTTTAAAAGAAATTTGATAGCTGGATCCGGGTCCCATTGCTGTAATTTGTCATGGCTGGAGCGGTAAAGACCAATCCGCCAAAGGAGAAAAAGTTTATTGTTTGGGAAAAAAGAAAAAAGGAGTTGTATTTATGCTTGAACTTAAGAATGTGAAAAAAAGCTATGATGGCGTACCGGTTTTAGAAGATATCAGCATTAGTATTGAAGATGGTGAGATCGTTTCCATACTGGGACTTTCCGGATGCGGAAAGACAACGCTTTTAAATCTGATTCTTGGAATTGTAGATTCAGACGGCGGAAAAATTATTTACAACGATGAAGATCTGACAAATGTTCCAATGGAAAAAAGAGGATTTAATATTGTTTTTCAGGACTATGCTCTTTTTCCAAATTTGAATGTATATCAGAACATTACATACGGCCTTCGCAATAACCCTTCTATTTCTACAGAAGAGGAAGTACAGGATCTGATCAAACTTCTCGGACTGGAAGAACATCTGAATAAGAGGATCGGGCAGTTGTCCGGCGGACAGAAGCAGAGAGTTGCTCTTGCAAGAACAATGGTAATGAAACCGAAGATCCTTCTTCTGGATGAGCCTTTAAGCGCTCTTGACGGAGTGATCAAGGAGTCTATTAAGGATAGGATCAAGGCTATTGCAAAAGAGTATCATCTGACAACGATCATCGTAACCCATGATCCGGAAGAAGCACTCACTCTCTCTGACAGAGTTATGATCATTAATGAAGGAAAGATTGCACAGTTTGCAAAACCAGAGGAGATTATTAAAACTCCGGAAAATAATTTTGTACAGAAATTTATCCTGCATCAGCTGGAGATCAAAAAGAATAATATTTTCACCCTTTTTGCATCACAGCCTCAGGCTGCTGTGCAGGTGTCATAGAAAGAGGAATCAGTCATGCAGAGAAGAAAAAATAAAGAGATCAAACTTATTTTTACAGTATTGGCTGTGTTCTTCCTGGCTTTCCTGGCAGTGCCGATGGTACAGGTGATCGTAAAGTCACTGACGCAGGATACAGCGGGAATCGGTCTGGAAAATTACAGGGAAGTTCTTACAAGCAAGGGATTTATGCAGGCGGTAGGGAACAGTTTCCTGGTGGCAGGATGCAGCGCGCTGGTAACAACGCTTCTTGCTTTTGTCCTTGCCTATACAGTGCATTACACAAACCTTGGCAGACGTTATAAAGACCTTATTGCAAAGGCAGCTGTGCTTCCTATGCTGCTCCCTACCATTACTTATGGATTTGCAATTATCTATTCCTTTGGAAAGCAGGGACTTTTAACAAGGTTATTTGGACGTCAGCTCTTTGACATCTATGGATTTAACGGTCTTTTATTGGGATATGTGATCTATACGCTTCCGATTTCTTTTATGTTGATCAACAATACCATGGGATACATTGACAAACGTTTTATGATCGTGTCCCGGTTGATGGGGGATTCTCCATTCCAGACGTTTAAGATCACAATACTCCGTCCCCTTTTGGGAACTCTGGCAGCCTCTTTTATACAGACCTTTTTCCTGTGTTTCACAGATTTTGGTATTCCGGCATCTATCGGAGGACAATTTGAGGTTGTTGCAAGCGTTCTCTATGAGGAAATGCTGGGAAGCGTTCCGGATTTCGGAAACGGCGCTGTTGTAGCGATCATTATGCTGATTCCATCTATTGTCAGCATTACGGTATTAAACATTTTGGAAAAATATAATGTACGTTACAATAAGATTTCTCCGATTGAGTTGAAAAAAAGCAAAAAGAGAGACATCACATGCGCGGTGGCAAGCGCGGCTATTATGGTGGGGATTCTGTCCATCTTTGCAGTAATCTTTGTTGTACCTTTTACAGAAGAGTGGCCTTACCGCACATCTTTTACGCTGGAACATTTTCAGACAGTATTTGAGGACAGCTCGCTCTATGGTGTTTATACCAATTCATTAATGGTAGCCATTGTGACAGCTCTTGTTGGAACACTGATGGCATATGGTGCGGCTCTTGTGACAGCAAGAAGCAGCGTAAGCCAGAGGCTGAAAGGTACGATTGACAGTATTGCTCTTGTAACAAATACAATTCCGGGTATGGTGATCGGTCTTGCATATTTATTCTGCTTTTCCGGTACCTCCCTTCAAAATACATTTGCAATCCTCATCATCTGTAATATGGTACATTTCTTTTCCACGCCATATCTTATGATGAAAAATTCCCTCTCCAAGATGAACGCATCCTGGGAAACAACAGCAATGCTGATGGGGGACAACTGGACAAAGACCATCATCCGGGTGGTGACGCCAAATGCAGTATCCACACTGCTGGAGGTATTCAGTTATTACTTCGTAAATGCTATGGTGACGATCAGTGCTCTGATCTTCCTTGCAGGGACAAGGACCATGGTTATTACGACAAAGATCAAAGAATTACAGTATTTCAACAAATTCAACGAAATTTTTGTGTTGTCATTACTGATTCTATTTACAAACGCTGCCGGCAAATTCATTTTCCAGAAGCTGGCAGACAGAAGTCAAAAAAAGGAGAATAAGGTAGATATGAAAAAGATCAGAAAAATGGGATTAAAAAGAGTAGCATCCTTTGCAATGGCAGGAGTAGTAGGAGTAAGCGCACTGGGACTTACCGCATGCGGAAGCAGCTCCAGTGAAGATCAGGTTATCATTTATTCCAATGCAGACGAAGAGGCTATTGAGTCTATGGAACACGCGCTGGACGACAACGGATTCGAGGGACAGTATACGATTCAGACCTTTGGTACTTCCGAGCTTGGAGGAAAACTTCTGGCAGAGGGAACAGATATTGAGGCAGATATGGTGACAATGAGTACATTCTATGTGGACAGTGCCCAGGAGCAGAACAGTATGTTCAAAGATCTGGAATTTGACGTAAATACGATCGATGAATTTCCATCTTACTGTGCACCGATCACTGCCCAGGAGGGAACCATTATCGTCAATACAGAAATGATGGAAGAAAATAATCTTCCGACACCTACATCATTGAAAGATCTGGCAAATCCGGAATACAAAGGATTCATTTCCGTAACAGATATTGCATCTTCTTCCACAGCATGGCTTTTGATCCAGGCGCTTATTTCCGAGTATGGAGAGGATGGCGCAAAGGAAGTGCTGACAGGTATTTATGATAATGCAGGGGATCATATTGAAGATTCCGGCTCCGCACCGTTGACAAAAGTACGTGCAGGAGAGGTTGCTATCGGTTTCGGACTTCGTCAGCAGGCAGTGGCAGATAAAGCAGACGGACTTCCGATCGACTATATTGATCCGGCAGAAGGTAATTTCAGCCTGACAGAGTCAGTGGCAGTTGTTGACAAGGGCGATGACACAAATGCAAAGGCAATGGAAATGGCACAGTGCATCATTGAGAACGGAAGAGAAGAGCTTCAGTCCTACTATCCGCTTGCCCTTTATGAAGGAGAAGAGACAGATGCAGAGAACCTTTCTGCAAATCCGAAGGTATTCCCTGAACCGCTGACAGTAGATCTTCTGGAGCAGCATCAGGCGCTTTCTGAAGAATGCAAATAGAGAAGAAATACTGCAAATATAGATAAAGTATAGTAATCAGATATAAAGAGAGGAAATTAGGAAATGAAAAGTTACAAACTGCTGACTCCGGGACCTTTGACTACAACGGACACAGTAAAAAAAGAAATGATGTTTGACCACTGCACATGGGATGATGATTATAAACAGATCACACAGAAGATCCGAAAGGAGCTTCTTGATCTGGCCCATGTATCAGAGAGAGATTACACAGTAGTACTGATGCAGGGAAGCGGAAGCTTTGGTGTGGAATCTGTCATTACAAGTGTAGTGGGAGAGGAAGAAAAGCTTTTGATCATTGCCAACGGAGCTTATGGAGAGCGAATGGTGGATATTGCAGAGCATGCAAAGGTAAATTATGTTCTTTACCGCGTGAGCTATGACCAGATCCCTTCAGCGGAAGAAGTAAAAGATATCCTTGAGAAAGATCCGGCCATCACTCATGTGGCAATGGTGCACAGTGAGACAACTTCCGGAATTTTAAATGACATTGCTTCTGTGACAAAAGTTGTAAAAGACGCCGGAAAGACTATGATCGTGGACGCCATGTCCAGTTTTGGCGGCGTGGATATTCCGGTAGGAGAACTCGGTATAGATTTTATCATCAGCAGCGCAAATAAATGCATTCAGGGAGTTCCGGGATTTTCATTTATTATCTGTAATCGTCAGAAACTGATCGAGAGCGCAGGAAAAGCAAGAAGCCTTGCACTGGATTTATACGATCAGTGGAAAACAATGGAAAAAGACGGGAAATGGAGATTTACTTCTCCGACTCATACGGTGCTGGCATTCGCAAAAGCCATTGAAGAGCTGAAGGAAGAGGGAGGCATCCCGGCCCGTGCGAAACGCTATTATGACAATAATCGTCTGCTGATCCGGAAGATGAAGGAGATGGGAATCCAGTCCTATATTGGAGAAGAATATCAGGGACCGATCATTACAACCTTCTTCTATCCGGAACATCACAACTTTTCTTTCCAGGAAATGTATGAATTTATCAAAGACAGAGGATACGCTATCTATCCGGGAAAGGTAACAGACGCTGATACCTTCCGTATCGGAAATATCGGGGAGATTTACCGGGATGATATCGAAAAATTATGTGATATTTTTGCAGAATTTTTCGCACAGATGGAAGAGAAAAAAGTAAGCTAGGAAGGCAAAAGCGAAAGAAGGATACAGATATTATGAGTAAAAAAGAAGCAGTGATTTTCGACTGGGCAGGCACAACAGTAGATTACGGATGCTTTGCACCGGTGCAGGTTTTCACAGAAGTATTTAAAAATGCCGGAGTAGAGCCGACAATGGAGGAAGTACGGGAACCCATGGGTATGCTGAAGTGGGATCATATCCGCACCATGCTGGAGATGCCGAGGATCAAGGCGGCATGGAGAGAGAAATACGGGAGAGATCCTGAAGATGCGGATGCTGACAAAATGTATGAAAGTTATGAGCGTCCCTTCTTAAGATACTGGATCAGTACTCTGATCCAAAGCCCTATGTCCTTGAGACGGTGAAAGCTCTCAGAGAAAAGGGAATTAAGATCGGATCTACAACAGGATATACAGATGTGATGATGGGAGTCGTTGTGCCAAAAGCAGCGGAACTGGGATATGAGCCGGACTGCTGGTACAGCCCGGACTCCACCGGAAATATGGGGCGCCCCTATCCTTATATGATCTTTAAAAATATGGAAACATTAAAAGTGACTTCTGTAGATAAGGTCATTAAGGCAGGCGATACCATTTCTGATATCAGGGAAGGAAAAAATGCCGGCGTATTTACGGTCGGAATTTTGGAGGGAAGTTCTCTTGTAGGACTTTCCAAGGAAGAATTCGAGGCCCTTCCGGAAGAAGAAAAGGAAGTAAGACTTGCGGCGGCGGAGCAGAAATATAAAGAGGCCGGAGCAGACGCAGTTGTGCGGGATATCCGTGGAATCTTAGAGTACGTATAGACGACCCGTAGGACAACGAGTTCCGACTAAACAGGAAAACAGGAGGCATGCAGATCATGCCTCCTGTCTTTTGGTCATTAATTCTCTTTTCTGTAAGCAAAGAGCGGGATTCCGTTCTTTGTGGGAAGTTCTACATGTCCCTGAGTAAGAGGACGTACGTAGTCCACAAATTCTTCGCTGATATCAGAACCCTCGCCGATGATCCACTGCGCGGGAACCGGTTTTTCCTTATTGCAGATAATGTTGACATCTGCTGTGCCGTAGGACAATTCATAGGGAACGCTCTTGTTGCGGATAAAGGTGATCATTTTACCGCTTTCTCCGGCAAGTGCAGCCTGTACGGCGTAAATGCCGGCGTTTACCGCCTCGTCAAGATCCACACGGGAGAGATGAGCGCAGGAGCAGCGCTGGCATACATTCAATTCTACAGAACGTACTTTAACGCCCAGTTTTTCTTTTACCAGGTTTTCCAGGTATTTGCCGGAACCGGTCAGCATTTTGTGACCGAAGTTGTCTGTGCCCACTTCACTTGCATATTCACAGATAAAGGTTCCTTTTCCGTCGTTGATCCCTTCAGAAATACATACCACCAGATTGGGGGTTTTCTCAAGAGAAGAGCGGACTTTTTCAATAAATGCATCGGGATCAAAGGCTACTTCAGGCAGATAAATAAGAACCGGGTTGTCGCCTTTAAACTTCCTTGCCAGCATACTGGCGGCAGTCAGCCATCCGGCATGTCGTCCCATGATTTCTACGATGGTGACAGATTTCTTATTATCATATACAGAAGCGTCGATCGCAATTTCACGGACAGTGGTTGCCACATATTTTGCAGCGCTCCCATATCCGGGAGTGTGGTCTGTTTCTACCAGGTCGTTGTCAATAGTCTTAGGAACGCCGATAAAGCGGATATCGCTGTTCATAAAACCGGCATACCGTGACAGTTTACTTACCGTATCCATAGAATCATTTCCGCCGATATAGAAGAAATAGCCGATATTCAGCTCTTCAAAACGGCGGAAGAGTTCCGGATAAACCGGATCATGAAGATCTTCCGGCAGCTTGTAACGGCAGGAACCAAGATAAGCTCCGGGAGTCGTGCGGATCAGTTCCAGCTCATTTGTTTTGTCAAGAGCGCCCAGATCCATATAATTACCGTGGAGAAATCCTTCAATTCCGTTGATCATACCGTATACTGTATCAATGTCAGAAGTTTTTTTGACGCCCTCTGAAGCAACTCCGTACAGGCTTCCGTTGATGACAGCAGTCGGACCTCCGGATTGTCCCACAATGATATTTTTTTTCATGCCTTTTTACCTCCGTTGTGTGTACTTACTATAAATATAACGGAAAAAAAGTTTTTTTACAATCAGACAAAGAAGATTTTGCAAAGTTTAAGTTGGAAAAAAGGCAGGAATACTATATAATACTAAAGAAGTCGAGGAGGAAAAAATTATGAAATACATTTCATTCGCAATTCCCTGTTATAATTCAGAGGCGTATATGACTCATGCAATCGAAAGTATTCTTCCCGGGGGAGAGGATGTAGAGATTATCATTGTCAATGATGGATCAAAGGACAATACATCACGAATAGGACATGAATATGCTGAAAAATATCCGGATATTATTAAGGTGATCGATAAAGAGAACGGAGGGCATGGAGATGCTGTCAACAGCGGACTGGCAGCAGCGTCCGGCAAATATTTTAAAGTAGTAGACAGCGATGACTGGGTCAAGGAAGAATCTTTGCACCGAATCCTTCAGGTGCTTCGTGGATTTGAAGAAGAGGGACAGCAGGTAGATATGCTGATTGCCAACTATGTTTATGAAAAAGAAGGCATGGAGAATAAAAAGTGTATCCATTATCGGAATGTACTGCCCCAGGATGAGATTTTTCACTGGTCTGATATCGGTCATTTCCATCTGGATCAGTATATTCTGATGCACTCCGTTATCTACCGAACAGAGCTTTTGCAGCTCTGCCAGCTGCGTCTGCCGAAGCATACATTTTATGTTGATAATATATATGTATACTATCCTTTGCCGCATGTGAGAAAAATGTATTACATGGATGAAGATTTTTACCGTTATTATATCGGCCGGGAAGATCAATCCGTCAACGAAAAGGTTATGATAAAACGGGTAGACCAGCAGATCTTTGTGACAAAGAAAATGATCGATATGTATCAGATGAAGGAGATAACGAATAAGAAGCTGAAAAAATATATGATAAACTATCTGGCTATCATGATGACGGTTTCTTCTATTCTGTGTATCCGCTCTAAGGAGAGGGAAAATCTTGATAAAAAGAAGGACCTTTGGCTATATTTGAGGAAGAAGGATGTAAAAACTTACTTTAAGATCCGTTATGGGATTTTAGGACAGACAATGAATCTTCCGGGAAGATCCGGACGGAAGATTTCGTCTCTGGCGTATACTGTTGCAAGGAGACTGATCGGATTCCAATAAAATAATGAATAATCTGGCACTGCCATGGTACATACTATAGAAAGCAAATGAAAGGAGTATGTATCATGGCAGTTGATTTTCAAAGAAGCAAAACAAAAGAAAATCTGATGAAGGCGTTCGCGGGAGAAAGTCAGGCAAGAAACCGCTACACCATTGCAGCAGAGATGGCCCGGGAGCATCATATGTATGCAGTGAGCCAGATTTTCCTTTTTACGGCAGAGCAGGAGCGGGCTCATGCCCAGCGCTATTATGAACTTTTAAAAGAGGCAGAGGGGCAGACCATCGAAATATGCAGCGGTTTTCCGGTAGATACCTTTGATTCTCTGACAGAGCTTTTGGCTGCTGCAGAGCACAACGAGACAGAAGAATATAAAGATGTCTATCAGGTGTTTGGAAATCAGGCAAAAGAAGAAGGATTTCTGGAGGCGGCGTCTGCATTTTTCCAGATTGCAGAAGTGGAAAAAATACATGCAAAAAGGTTCGGGACGATCAAAGAACTTCTGGAAAATAATACCTATTTTGAATTTGCCGAAGAGGGGGCATGGATGTGTCTGAACTGCGGGCACATCTTCCGCGGGTCAAAGGTACCTGAGATCTGTCCTTTGTGCCGCCACGAGAGAGGATTTTTTATCCCTCTTTCTATCGCACCATACACAGATTCGGGGATTGCAGTGTGCTAGGAAAGGTTATATTCTTATATTCCGGGCATATGATGTAATAAAAATGCAGTGTCCAAATACAGGACGATACTGCAGAAGGAAAACGAGGTGGCCGGATGAAAAGCCAGAAGGTAGAAAATCTTTTGAACCTTGCGCTGGATGCTACAGAAGAGGAGAGGGAAAAGTCGCTGGAACTGGATGTGGGGTATTATCCTATTGACCGGGAGTGGGATGTTATTGTCAAATATTCCGGAAGCCTTGAAAGAGCCAGAGCGATAGCTGTTCAGGTGACAGAGCTTTTGAATGAATACGCGGTGATCACGATTTTGGAGTCCCGCTTAAACGAGCTGTCTTTGCTGCCGGAAATCGAGTATATCGAGAAACCGAAGCGGCTGTTTTTCCAGGTATATGACGGAAAGCGTGTATCCTGCATAAATGCTGTGCAGGATACACCTTTTTCTTTGAGCGGGAAAGGAACATTGATAGCCATTATAGATTCCGGCATTGACTATATGCTGCAGGATTTCAGATGGGAAGACGGTTCGACACGCATTCTTGCCATGTGGGACCAGTCTGCCGACCGGGGGACAGAGGAGGCAAAGCCGCCGGAAGGCTACCAGATAGGAGCAGAATATCCGGCGGAACAGATTGATCGCGCTATCCGTGCGGAAACGGAAGGGGAGAGAAGGCGATTAGTACCGGAAGAAGACCGGTCAGGTCATGGGACGGCAGTTGCAGCCATCGCAGCCGGAGGTGGAGGCAGTGGAGGAGACTGGTATGCAGGTGTGGCTCCGGGGAGCAGCCTTTTGATCGTAAAACTGGCATCTCCAAGGGCAGACGGCTTCCCGAGGACAACAGAGCTGCTGATGGGAATTGATTATGCCGTCCGAAAGTCTCTGGAATATCAGATGCCTATGGCAATGAATATCAGTTTTGGTAATACATATGGGGCACATGACGGAAGTTCGCTTCTGGAACGATATATGGATGACATTGCGAACCTGGGACGTACCAGCATCTGTGTAGGGGCAGGCAACGAAGGAAACAGCGCCGGGCACACCTCCGGAAAGATCAGAAGCGGAGAAGAAGTGAAGGTACAGCTGGCGGTCCAGGAAAGCCAGCCTACTTTAAATATCCAGATCTGGAAGACTTACGCTGATGAAGTGCGCTTTTCTATTATTACGCCTTCCGGCGTTCGGACAGAACCTATCCGCGAGGTGATAGGTACACAGAGAATACAGGTGGGGCCTACAGAAATTCTGATATATTATGGAGAGCCAAGTCCTTATAGTCTGGTGCAGGAGATTTTTATTGATCTTCTTCCGGTGGACAGTTATATTGCTTCAGGAGTGTGGACTGTTGTTCTGACAGCGGGAAAGGTAGTGGACGGAAATTATCAGATGTGGCTTCCGTCGGAGGAAGTTCTCAATCGGGGAACAGGCTTTCTTTTCCCTATTGAGGAAAGAACCTTCACTATCCCCTCAACAGCTTCCAGGGTTATTACCGTAGGGGCCTATAATGCACTGACTTTTACGTATGCAGATTTTTCCGGACGGGGTGCAGATGGAGAAGGATATCGTACCAAACCGGATCTGGCAGCTCCTGGAGTAAATATATCAACCCGGGCTCCGGGAGGGGGAATTGTTTCTGTAACAGGAACTTCTTTTGCAGTGCCTTTTGTGACAGGGGCGGCCGCTCTTTTGATGGAATGGGGGATTGTCAGGGGAAATGATGCCTATCTGTATGGGGAGAAGATAAAGGCATATCTGAGAAAAGGAGCAGCAGAACTCCCCGGTTTCACAGTTTATCCCAATAATCAGGTGGGATATGGAGCACTATGCGTAAGAGACAGTATACCGGTGTAAAGGATATTGCCGGAATCGGTCAGATAAGATATCATAAAATTTATATAGTAGTATAAAAGTACACAGGGATACGAAGGAGAAGGAATATGATAAGATTAAGCACATTATGTTATATTGAAAAAGACGGAAAATATCTGATGCTCCATCGGACAGTGAAAAAGAATGATGTCAATAAGGATAAATGGATCGGAGTGGGCGGTCACTTTGAAGACAGTGAAAGCCCGGAGGAATGTCTGATGCGGGAAGTGTGGGAGGAGACAGGGTACACACTGACCTCCTGGAAATACAGGGGAATTGTCACCTTTGTATATGGGGATTCTGTTACAGAATACATGTCACTTTATACCGCCGACGGATTTGAGGGAGAGCCACACCCCTGCGATGAAGGAGAACTGGAGTGGGTGGAGAAGGAAAAGGTCTTTGATCTGAATATCTGGGAGGGAGATAAGATCTTCTTTCGCCTGATGAACGAGGACCACCCCTTTTTCTCCTTAAAACTTGTGTACGACGAAACGGATACACTTCTTATGGCAGCATTGGATGGAAGAGCGATGGAGCTTTTTGATATTTTAAACGAGGATGGATCGAAAAGCGGAATTGTTACAGAAAGAGGAGTAGCTCATCTGGAAGGGAGCCTGCATCCTACTGCTCACGTGTGGATCATACGGAAGAATGAACAGAGCGGGTATGATCTGCTCCTGCAAAAAAGAAGTGCCTGTAAGGACTCCAACCCGGGATGTTATGATGTTTCATCAGCGGGGCATGTGGAAGCAGGAGATGATTATCTCCCGGCAGCTTTGCGGGAACTAAAAGAAGAATTAGGAATAGATGCAAAAGGAAGCGATCTTCGGTTTGCGGGCATGAGGTACAGTGCTTTTGAAGATGAATTTTACGGAAAGCCCTTTCGGGATAATGAGCTTAGCGCTGTCTATCTCTACGAAAAACAAGTAGATGAAAGAAACCTGAGTCTTCAGGAAGAAGAGGTAGAAGAAGTAATGTGGATGGATTTTGAAAAATGCAGGGAAGCGGTAGAAAGAGGGACTTTGAAAAACTGCATTTACAAAGATGAGCTGGAGCTTTTGAGAAAGGAACTTTTTCAATAGGATAAAAGAGGAGACAGGAGTTTTGCCAACTGTCTCCTTTGTTGCACTATTCTTCCGAATCCCAAATAGTCCCCCAGAAATTTTTTCTAAAGTCTTTTGACCATTCTACTGTGCTCTCATCTTCGTCAGCGTCGGTCTCTTCTGGATTTTCCTCCATTTGTGCATAATCTTCTTCCATCATGGCACGTTCGTCGGCGACTAGTTTTTCAATCTCTTGGGGAGCTTGTGAAAGAGGCTGACCTTTTTCCCACAGAGCGAGAATCTCCCCGCCTTTTCCTACGCAATATACGCCGCTGGTATCCTGAATGACAAGCCTGCCTTCAGAAGGATTTTTGACATCATCGGGCCAGGTTCCGGATTTTTCAGGTACAACCATATAGAATGTTGTCGCCTCATCGCTGCTGTTGATATGAAAAAGTTCATTGATGCGATCATCTATAGATTTTTGGAAAGCCAGGGCGTTGAAGTCTGTAAAATAGTTTGTATGAAGTTTCTGTTCTCCATCCTGATCCGTCACATAGCATTCCGAGAAAGAAGAAAAAGAAGAATTGACAGTAAAGGAACAGTAGATAGAACCGTCTTCCAGACGGTAGGCATCGCCGGGAGTAATTTTATCCGTGGAAATTCTTGAGTCAAGAACCGGTATGGTCTCTAGTACGGTTTCCTTCGCTTTGTCAATGAATGGAGAAGAGGCAGAGGAAAAGTCGGGAGAATTGAGGAAACAGCCAATGATAAAAACAACGATCAAAGTAATACCGGTGATCATAAACTGCCGGGATGTAATACGGCGGCTTAATTTTCTTATCATGGCTTTATCATCTAAAGGGTCTGCAGATTCTTCCGGATCAATATTGATGTCGGGAACATCGGCAGACATTTGATCGTAGTATTCCCGGCAGTTTTCGCATTCAGTCAGATGGTTTTCTATCATATCTTTGCTTTCTTCGCTGCATACCTGGTCCAGGTAAAGCGGGAGAAGATCACGAATGATATTACAGGATATTTTCATAAACTCACGCTCCTTAAAAATTATTCTTGAATTTTTTTCTGGATCTTCATACGGGCCCGGTAATAGGTTACTCTTGCCCAGTTTTCCTGTTTTCCGAAAATCTCGCCAATCTCCCTGAAGGAAAGATCACCCAACGTGCGCAGTGTAAAGACTTCCTTATAGGGTTCATCCAGATAATGAAGGATTTTGTAAAGGGAAAGAGCCTGTTGATTTTGTATACAAAGATCTTCCGCGCTTTGTTCTGTAGATATGTCCGTTACAGGGATATCCTCGGTGGAAAGGGCAGGCTTTTTTCGCTTCTGGCTGATGTATAAATTTTTGGCAATCTGACAGAGCCAGGATTTCACGGAGCAATTTCCCTTAAAATGCCGGATTTCTTTCAGAGCTCTGAAAAACGTTTCCTGTGTGATTTCTTCAGCAATGTAAGGATCTCCGCTTGCAGCAAGTATAAATAAATATACATCATGAAAAAAGCGTTCATAAAGCTCTTCAAAGTCAGCGTTCATTTTGGCATCCCTCCCCTCTTTGCTTATTAGACGCATGAGCATATTCATTCGTTACAGAAGATTATAACAAAATAATGGAATTTTTACATGGCGGGTACAATGTGATATGATTACATAGGTATGTAGCATTGGTGTACAAGGGAGCGTATTGACTTCTTGTACACCAACGCTATCTTGAAAAACAATGGAAAGAAAGGGAAAACGATGGCACGGATCGGGATTATAGAGGATGACAAAATGCTGAATCAGGCTCTGAAAATCGCACTCCAAAAAGGCGGGTTTGCAGCATCTTGTGCTTATGATTGCAAAGAAGCTGTACAAATGCTGAACAACGGCGAAAATTTAGACTTGCTGCTGATAGATGTGACCTTGCCGGATGGAAACGGAATCCGGTTATACGAAGAAATATTAAGAAACGGAATAAAAGAACTTCCGGCTATCTTTCTGACAGCCAGGGATGAGGAAAGAGAAATGCTGGAAGCCTTTGACGCCGGGGCAGATGACTATGTAGTAAAACCGTTTCAGATGAAAGTTCTGCTGAAACGGATAGAGGCTGTTCTTAGAAGGACAGATAAAGACAAAGTATTCATTTTTGATGATCTGGAAGTCTGGCCGGAGAAAAGAAGAGTCTTCCGGGGCGGAGAAGAAATCATGCTGACAGCCAGGGAATATAATCTGCTCGAATTTTTTGCCAAAAATCAGGGGCAGGTTCTGACAAGAGAAATGATTCTTGAGAGCGTATGGGGGATTGACGGACAATTTGTAGAGGAAAATACAGTCAGTGTCACGATTGGAAGGCTTCGCAGAAAAATAGGAGATCAAAAAGTGCAGAAAGCTCTGATCAAAAACGTATTTGGTCTGGGCTACCGGTTTGGAGAATGAGAAAAAAGTACAATGGCGGGAGGAAGAAAATGTGGATTTGGCTTGTGACGGCAGCTGCAGCAGGTATTGCAGCTGGAGGAACGATCTCTATTTGGATAGAGAGAAAGCAAAGAAGACGGGAAATGGAAACATTGCTTGAGCTCACGGAACTTGTGCTGGAAGAAAAAGAAGTTACCAACAGAACAGCCGGGGAAGAGACAATCTATGCGAAGATAGAAGACCGGCTGATTCGGATATGCAGGATGGCGAAAGGGCGTCAGGAAGAGGCAGAAAAAAGCCGGGAAAAACTTCAGAAACTTATTACGGAAATTGCCCATCAGCTTCGGACTCCCCTGGCAAATATCCAAAGCTATCTGGAACTTGCAAAAGGGGAAACAAAAGGAAGAAATGAAGAGGCATATCAGTATATCCAGTCGGCAGAGGGAGCTAAAGAGAAAATCCGGTTTCTCACAGAAAGTTTCATCAAAATGTCACGATTGGAACATGACATGATACAGATAAGAAAGGAATCGAAAGATATTAGAAGAACTCTGCTGAATGCCCTGGGACAGATACAGGCACAGGCAGAAGAAAAAAAACTGGACTTCCAGGTATCGATTCCATCCGATCTGGAACTTAGGCACGATCCAAACTGGCTTGGCGAGGCCTTTTTCAATGTGCTGGATAATGCAGTAAAGTACAGCGGTCAAGGCGGACATGTGGAAGTAAGCGCGTTGCAAAATGAAATGTTTCTTAAAATTTCCGTGAGAGATTACGGAATTGGCATTGAAGCCGGGGAGGAGAACAGAATATTCCAGAGATTTTACAGGGGAAAGAAAGTCCGTGTGCAGGAAGGATTTGGGGTGGGCCTTTATCTTGCCAGACAGATCATCCTGGCGCAGGGAGGCTTTATCCGGGTAAAGAGACAAACAAGAGGACTGCTGATGGAGATTTTCTTTCCCACAGAAGAATAGATGCTGTGCAGACAAAGGAAGAAATGCGAGAACGAAAAAGCGGACAGGACAAAAAGCGGCCTGTCCCTTTTTTGTCACAGGATTGTAAGATTTATATAGTATTCTCTTTTTATGGCAAATATACCAGCATATACTGGGAAATTACCGGAGGAAGAAAAGATGAAAATTGTAAAGGCAGTTGGACTGAAAAAATATTTTGTTACAGAAGACTATGAGGTACATGCCCTGGACGGTATTGATCTTTCTGTAGAGGAGGGCGAATTTCTTGCGGTTGTAGGAACATCGGGAAGCGGAAAAACTACACTTCTGAATCTTCTTGGGGCATTGGATGAGCCTACAGAAGGAGGAGTATGGATACGAAACATAAGCTTAAAGGATATGACGGCAGAGGAAAGGACTGTCTTTCGGAGACGAAATATCGGATTTATCTTTCAGCAGTATAACCTGGTTCCCATGCTGGATGTGTATGAGAATATTACGCTTCCGATACGCCTGGACGGGGGAAAGCTGGATGAAGCATTTCTGGAGGAAATGCTGAAAATTCTGAAGATAAAAGAAAAGCTGCATCAAATGCCGGAGACATTATCAGGCGGCCAGCAGCAAAGAGCGGCTATTGCCAGGGCTCTGCTTGCCAAGCCTGCGGTTATCCTTGCGGATGAGCCTACAGGAAGCCTGGATTCAGAGACCGGGATGGAAGTAATGGGACTTCTTAGAACATGTGCTGCACGTTTTCATCAGACCGTTATTGTAGTCACTCATCAGGAGGAGGTGGCTCAGATGGCCGATCGGATCATTTGTATGTCTGACGGAAGGCTTGCAGCGGATTCTGACGAAGAGAAAAGATGGGAGGAAAGATTCTGATGGCGCAAAGAGGACATGTTTCAGAAAAAAATCCTTCTGTGATACGGATTCTTGCGGCGAGAAATGCGGCCGGGAGCCGTGGAAGGAATATGATACTGTTTTTGGCGGTGGCTTTGGGAATCCTTACACTTACCATGGTATTTGGTACGGCAAAAGGGAAAATGCAGGCAGAGTATCTCCGGGCGGTTCGTCGGGATGGAACGGCGGCTGCTACAATTTTGGAAGATGGCACCAAAGAGCAGTATGTAAAAATAAAAGAACTTGGATATATAGAAAAAGCAGGCCGAATGGAGACAGTCGGATATGCTTACAACGGAACAGAATCGGTATGTGGGATTGCGGTACTGGACCAGATTGCATGGGAAGAGATGATGAAACCTGCATACACGGATATCCAGGGACATTACCCGGAAGAAGAAAATGAGATAATGCTTCCGATAAGGGTCCTGGAACAGATGGGAATTACAGAACCAAGATCAGGGATGAAGATTTCTCTTACTGTGAAGATCGGCCTTTTTGAGCAGAGAGAGGCAACCTTCCTCTTAAGCGGGTGGTATCGGGATTACACCAATCCCGCCTCCCACCCGGCGCAGGGGTATGTTTCAGAAAAGAAACTGAGAACATGGGGCGGAAACCTGGATGAAGAAAGTGATATTCTGATCTGCCAGGATGACCGGATAGACGGACATACTGCAGAGGAAAAACTGTACGAGGATGTGAAGATGACAGACGACGCACAGACATTTACCGGAGGAAATACCTACGCTTATGAAGCACTGAACCGTTTTCTGGGAGGATATGAAATGGCTGTGTTAGGGGCGTTTCTTGTTCTGGCTGCAGTTTATTTTCTGATTTTTAATGTACTTTGGATTTCCATGACCGGAGATATCAGGCAGATTGGTCTTTTGCATACACTTGGAGCAACAAAAAAACAGCTTCGAAGTTTTTATTTTCGACAGATAGGGATTGTGTTTTTAGGGGGGACAGCAGTTGGAGCCGGAAGTTCCTGGATATTTTTGTCTACATGGCTGCCCCGTGTCCTGGGCAGGCAGTATCTGTCACAGTATGGGGGAAGCAGAGGTCTTTCCGTATTTTCTATTTTGCTTCTGGCAGGAGTGATTCTTTTTGTTGGAATTGTAACAGCAGCGGCAGCAGGGGCAGTAGTATTTCGGGCAGTGGAGATGTCCTGTCTGGAGGCTATGCACTATACAGGCAGAAAAAAAGGGGAAAGGTCGGAAAAAAGAAGAAAGAAAAACGCAGAGAAAAAGACGGAGAAAAATACATGGAAGGAACGCCGGGAAATCCGCCGTATGGCGTGGCAGAATCTTTTTCGGACCCGCGGCAGGCTGATATGGACGGTTCTTTCACTGTTTCTTGGACTTGAGACGACGATGGGGGCAGTGGTGATCACTGAAGGAACAGATTACGGCAACGTGTTTGATAATATGCCGGATTTTGTGATTGCCGGAAGATTTGCCCCCTGGGCAGAAGCAGAGGGGTGGGGAAAAGAGTATCTTGGAAGAGATCCGGGAGAGGATCCTTTCCTGACAGAGGGAAGCATGACCGGACTTTTATCGGAAAATGCTTATGATGAATTTTCTCCTGTCTCTGAAGAAGTAAAGAACCAGCTTCTGAAAGTGACAGATCATAAACCGGAGAATGTGCATCTGACGGAAGGCGCCTATATGTACGTCTGTTTTACTCAAACAGGCATTCGCCCGCTTGTGGATGATCCGGATGAGGCGAAGACAGAGCAGATGATTATAGAGACAGGTGGATGTACCATTCAAATTCTGACAGGCAAAGAAATAGAACAACTCAAGGCATTTGCGGAAGAACAGTCGCTGAAACTGGATATGGAAGCTTTGGAGGAGGGCTTTGGCGTACTTCTCCTGCAGGATCATATTCTGTCTAAGGAAAAGCAGAAGCAGGCGGAAGAAGCAGTGGGAGAGCCGGTCTGGTTTACCTCTCTTCAGACAAAAGAGGAAAGAGAAAAGGAGTCGGCAGAAATGACACTGTGCGGCTATATGGACACAACACTTGAAGGTTTTCCGGAATTGAAACAGACATGGCATGGACCGAGACTTCTGTACTTTGCAATTAGCGAGAAAGGATTTGAGAAACTTCAGACAGAAAAGAAGACCTTTTCCGTGGAAATGAATGTACAGGAAGGGGAAGAGGCAGCGGCAGAAAAGGAAGTACAGCAGATTTTATCCAGAGAAAACCAGATAAGAGAGGAGAAACAGGAAACGGGACTTTTCCAGATCAGCAAACAGATACTGCAAAAGGAGGCGGAAGGCTATGTGAATGGCAGCCGGCTGCTTCTCGGAGCGCTTGGAGCAATTTTGCTTCTTGCAGGGATAATGAATTATTTTAATGTTATGGCGGTAGGAATCCTGACAAGGCAAAAGGAATTTGCTGTTCTGGAAAGTCTGGGAATGACGAAACGGCAGCAAAGAAGAATGTTGGTAAATGAAGGAGTTGCTTATTTCATTCTGACGCTGGTTTTGCTTGCTGTTCCTGGCATACCGGGACTTTTGCTGCTGTCCTTCTATATGGAGTCCAGGCTGGACTATTTTGTATTCCAATGGCCTGTAGCCCAGGCAGCGGTTGTGTTGGGAGGTCTTCTGATTTTATGCGCGGCAATGCCGGCGGTCATCTGCCGCTATGCGGAAAGAAAAAAATAATTGCCATATTGCAGACCGGAGATTGATTCGTTATACTAGGAGTTAGAAGTATCAGCGGATACGAAAAGGAACTGTATGAGGAGGAAAGCAGGATGTGAGATCCTGCGGAAAGCACCATGAAAAAATCACCGGTTTTTAAAGGATTTCTTTTGGTTATTGGCTGTTTATGCTGTAGTATTGCAACCAACTGGATCATGATTCCCAACGGACTGGCTACGCCCGGTATTACTGGTATATCTATGACTGTAGAAAAATTTACGGGAATTAATTATGCGCTTATTTACTATGCCATTACGATCCTTATTTTGATTGTTACATGGATGACTCTGGGGAAGAGAGATGTGTCCAATATTGTTATCCTGTCTATCCTGTATCCAATGGTATTGTGGGTGTTAAGTTTTATTGATATACAGATTATTTTTGAGGAAAAGCTGATCGCACTGGCCGCGTTCGCTGTCCTTTATGGAATTGGAGTGGGAATCCCGTATCGTATCGGATTTTCCTATGGCGGAGATGATACGGTGGCTAAAATATTGAAAAAGACAATCTGGAAGTCAACAGAGCTGAAGAAGATTTACTATTTTGAGGAAGTTTTGATCCTCCTTATTATGACTCTGGCATTCAGCCTGGATCAGCTGGCTTATGCATTTGCGGGACAGCTCATTTATGTGAACAGTATGAATTATGTTGTATTCAATCTGGGCCCCAAACTGTATGATGTGCAGATGATCGGGAAAAATATGGAAAAGATTGAAGATTTTATTATTCACAAGATTCATAAGAGTGTGACGATTTATCATGACGCTATGGGCGGCTACTCAAAAGAGCCGAAGATACAAATGAGCTGTGTGTGCAACTCCCGGGAATATGTGCAGCTTCGGGAATTTATAAAAGAAGGGAATTTTGAGTGTTTTATTAAAGTACTGCCTCTGATCCATGTATTTGGACAGAATCGGGATTTTCACAGGCTGGATGATGAAAATATTGAATAATGTGAACAGACCGGAAAGGCTGCAGGGAAAACCTGCAGTCTTTTTTATTTAAGGGGAAACTTTGTTCCCCTTAAATAAAATGCTCCGCAGGATGCGCACTCGCGCGAAGCGGAATTCTTTGTCCTATATAGGAGAGTCAAAACTTTAAGGTATATATTCCGCAACCAATACATGGCTTCTCCGGTTCATTTTTTTCAATTATACTGTGTTTAGATCGGATACATAGGAGGTAAAAAATGGTGAAAAAATCCAGACTGTTTCCAATATTTCTGACGGTCATAGCGATAACAACAGGCTGCGGACGGGACGGAACAGATGAGAGCATCGGAGAGTCAGAGCGTCCGGGCACACTTGTGGAGCTGGAGTACGATACTTATGAATCAATGAGTTACGAAGAGCAGGAAGGAGGCACTCACAGCGGAGAGTATGCAATGGAATATTTTTACAACGGATTGTGCTGGATCTGGCAGTAGGTTTTCTTTTTTACAATTTATTCAAAAAGTGGATGCAGGGAGGTTTTTCAGAGCATGAATAACTTCATCTATGAAAACAGGACAAAAGTTTATTTTGGACCGGGATGTGTAAAAGAATTTCTTGTCAGCCTGATAAAAGATTACGATACTGTGATGCTGGCTTATGGAATGGGATCCGTTAAAAAAAACGGCATCTACGACGAGATTCTGGGGATTCTGATAAAATCCGGAAAAAACGTAGTGGAATTTTCCGGTATCATGCCAAATCCCACTTATAGAAAAGTGATGGAGGGAGCCAGACTGGCAAGAAGCAGCGGAGCCCAGATCATTCTTGGAATTGGCGGCGGCTCTGTTATGGATTGCTGTAAGGCGGTTGCCCTTGTGGCATATTGTAAGGGAGATCCGTGGGAGAATTACTGGGAAAGAAAAGGGGTCATTCATTTTGAACCCATTCCTGTGGGAGTGGTTGTCACAGCGGCGGGAACCGGAAGCGAATGCAATGGAGCAGCCATTATCACCAATGAAGAAAAAAGGCGAAAGACAGGATATGATTATCCGGCATGTAATCCCCGGTTTGCACTGATGGATCCTACCTATACATTTACCGTGCCGAAAGAACAAATGATATCCGGAGCTTTTGACAGTTTGTCCCATGTCATGGAAACATATTTCAGCGCTCCGGATGAACGGAATGTATCCGATGAGATTTCGGAAACACTTATGCAAAGTATTATAAGAAATATCAGGATGATACTGAAGGATCCCCAAGACTATGGGGCCAGGAGCAATCTTCTGTGGGAGTCTTCCCTATCTGAAAACCGTCTTATTAAACTAGGAAAACAGTGTGATTTTGCCTGTCATCTGATGGCTCATCAGATCGGCGCTTATACGGACTGCAGCCACGGACAGGCGATGGCAGTGCTGCATCCGGTCTATTACCGGCATATATACAGAAACGGTGTTGAAAAATTTTCAAGATTTGCCAGGAATGTGTGGAAAATCCGGGAACAAGGGAAAACAGATGCGGAGCTGGCAAAAGACGGGATCGATGCACTTGAATCTTTCATCAAAGTGACAGGACTTCCCACGACTTTAAGAGAACTTGGAATAGAAGACCAAAAAGAGCTGAAGGAGATTGCGGATTCCTGCCATTATTCTCCTGGAAGCTACCGAAGAATTATGCCGGATGAAATCCTGAAAATATTTCTGGAGTGTTTTTAAACAGACAGATAAATGGAGACAGGAAAAATGATCCAATATTAATTGGTCATCATATATAAAGGAGGAAACAAAATATGAAAACACGTATTTTAGGAAAAGATTTGGAAGTATCGGCCATTGGTCTTGGCTGTATGGGGATGAGCCATGCTTACGGTCCGGCGGCGGACAAAAAAGAAATGACAGATCTGCTTTTAAAGGCAGTAGAAGAAGGGTATACATTTTTTGATACAGCAGAGGTTTACGGAACGGCTGAAAATCCCCATGATAATGAAGAACTTCTTGGAGAAGCCCTGAAATCTTGCCGTAACCGGGTCGTTCTGGCCTCCAAGTGCGGGATCCGTTTTGACGAGGAGTCAAAAGAAGTGAATAAACCGTTGATTCCGGACGGAAGACCGGAGACGATCCGGACATCTCTGGAAGGGTCTTTGAAGCGCCTCCAGACAGACCATTTGGATCTATATTATATTCATCGGATAGACCGCAAGGTTCCCATCGAGGAGACTGCAGGAGCCATGAAAGAGTTGATTGAGGCGGGTAAGATTACTCATTGGGGGATTTCCGAGGCAGATGAAGATACGTTAAGACGCGCCCATGCAGTCTGCCCGGTGACAGCAGTACAGAATCGTTATTCTATGATGTATCGGGACTATGAGAAATTGTTTCCGGTGCTGGAGGAACTGAATATCGGATTTGTGGCTTTCTCTCCGCTGGCAAACGGCCTTCTGTCTGCAAAATATAATAAAAATTCAAAGTTTGATGCACAGACAGATTACCGGAGCGCAATGCCGCAGTTTACTGCCCGCGCATTTGATAAAAATGAAAAACTGATCCGATACCTGGAGGAAATGGCAGATAATAAAAATGCAACACCGGCGCAGATTTCTCTGGCGTGGATGCTGGCAAAGAAGCCGTGGATCGTACCGATTCCCGGAACCAGGAAATATGACAGGCTGATCGAGAACGGAAGATCAGCGGATGTGGAACTCACAAAAGAGGAAGTAAAAGAGATTGACCGGATGCTTGACATCCTGCCAATGTCCGGAGTATTCGGCGGGTCAAAAGTAGAGTAAGATATCGAAACTAAAAGGTATATACTGTTTAACGAAATGGAACTTCTGGTATGTAAAAAGAAGGGCTATACTGAAATTGTAAAGAAGTAAGCGATATAAGGAGGAATTATCATGGAATATGCAGTATTAAATAATGGAGTGAAAATGCCAATGACAGGAATCGGTACATTTCTGCTGACACCGGATGAAGCAGAAAGCGCCGTTGAACATGCGCTGAAAGACGGATACCGTCTGATTGATACCGCCAACGCTTATGTAAATGAAAAGGCAGTAGGACGTGCCATAAAGAAATCCGGTGTTGACCGGGGAGAGATCTTCCTGGAGACAAAACTGTGGCCGTCCTTTTATGAGCAGGAGGACGCCGTAGAGAAGACGCTGGAGAGATTAGATACAGATTATATTGACCTGCTTTTAATCCATCAGCCGGCAGGAAACTATACAGCAGGATACCGCTTGATGGAAAAGGCGTATAAAGAAGGAAAAGTAAAGGCGATTGGTCTTTCCAACTTTAACGAAGAGCAGATTCAGGAAATCCTGGATATGTGTGAGGTGAAGCCGGCGGTTCTTCAGACAGAAGTACATCCCTACGATCAGGAGAAAAAGCTGAAAGAATTTCTTGAAAAATCTGATATTGTGATCCAGGCATGGTATCCTCTGGGACATGGAGATGCCGCACTTCTGCAGGAACCGGTATTTGCAAAACTGGGAGAAAAGTACAAAAAGAGTCCGGCCCAGATCATTCTGCGCTGGCATATTCAGGACGGCAATATTGTAATTCCAGGTTCCAAGAATCCGGATCATATCCGCGATAATTTTGATTTATTTGATTTTGCTCTGACAGAAGAAGAGATGGCAGATATCCGCACTTTGGATCAGAACAAGAGATACTATACCAGTACGCCGGAACTGCTGAAACAGTATGTATCTATGGTTCCTCCTGTTGACGAGCAGAAGTAAAACCAGCGAATGTATCCGCAATAAGGAGAAACTTCAGATGGAGCTGCTATTGAATGTGAAGGAAAAAGGAATCCTGCCGGTTATTTGTTTCTTTATTTTCATCTGTGTCCTGGTCCTTTCAGGATGCGGCAGGCAGGAAGAAGAAAATCTTCAGACCGAAGGACAGCCTTCAGGAGGCGGAGGATACTATACTTTGGAGACAAAAGTAACAGATGTGATAAACGATCCTGTGTTTGAAGACTATGGAAGACTGATTTTCCCGGTAGACCGGACGATTGATGATAATCTCACACTGCAGGATGTTGGAGAAATCCTGGTATGGTATCATAATGTAAATCCGAACCGTACAGTGGAGATTGTAAATTACCTGAAGGATCAGGCGGCATCGGGAGAGCAGATTTTCTACGATATTTATACAGAGGAAGAAAAGGCGGAGGATCCGGAAAAAGAGAATACAGGGCTTTTTTTCTTCCGGGGAGAACCAGGGGCGAAAACAGCTGTTCTCAATGCAGGCGGCGGCTTTGTTTATGTAGCTGCTATGCATGACAGTTTTCCCCAGGCTATGGAACTGTCCGAAAAAGGCTATAATGCCTTTGCGCTGATCTATCGTCCCGGTGCAGATACTGCATGCGAAGATCTGGCGAGAGCCATTGCCTTTCTTCATGAAAATGCAGAGGAACTGCAGATTGATATGACAGACTACTCTTTATGGGGCGGCTCGGCCGGAGCACGTATGGCGGCATGGCTTGGCTCATATGGAACAGCGGCATTTGGAGAAGATGACTATCCAGCACCGGCGTCAGTGATCATGCAGTACACCGGACTGTCGGAAGTCACAGGTAATGAACCTCCCACCTATGCATGTGTGGGGACCAATGATGGGATTGCTTCCTATCGATCTGTGGAAAACTACATCAGACGGATAAAAAACAACGGGACAGATACTGAGATTGAAGTGTTCGATGGTCTCCAACATGGCTTCGGACTGGGAGAAGGAACGGTGGCTGAAGGCTGGATTAACAATGCAGTTGATTTTTGGGAAAGAAACATGGGACAGACAGAATGACAATAAGAAAACAGAAAGGAAAGTGATGATTATGAAAGCAAAGAAATTACTCTCTATGATACTGATTGGAGCAGCATCAGTAAGCCTGCTGGCAGGATGCGGCTCTAATACATCGGACACACAGGCCGACAGTGAGGATGCCGCACAGACAGAATCTTCGGACAATACTGCACAGGCAGATGAGCAGGAAAGCGCAGAGGATAATGAGGATTCTTCTTCAGGATCCGGAAATGTACTTGTTGTTTATTATTCGGCAACGGGAAACACTGAGGAAGTTGCAAACTATATTGCCGATACTACAGGAGGAGATCTTTTTGAACTGGAACCAGTAGAACCATACACAGACGATGACCTGAACTGGTCTGATGACAACAGCCGAGTATCCCAGGAACATGAAGATGAGAGTTTAAGAGATGTAGAGCTGGTTTCAACAGATGTAGAAAATTGGGATTCCTATGACACAGTCTTTATCGGATACCCTATCTGGTGGGGCATCGCTGCATGGCCGGTTGACAGCTTTGTAGAAAACAATGACTTTACAGGAAAGACCGTTATTCCGTTCTGTACGTCAGCATCCTCCGGAATAGGAGACAGCGGACAGCTGTTAGAGGAAATGGCAGGAACCGGCGACTGGCAGGAAGGAGAGAGATTCCGTTCCGGCGCTGATGAGGCAGATGTGCAGGAATGGGTGAATGGACTGGGATTGTAATTACTGGAATAGAATATGTAGAAATGTGGGCAGGGTGTATGGCATTCTGTCTTTTTATGTGCCATTTAAAGTGCCAGAAAGTATTTTTTAATTTCAAAATTGTGTTTAATAGGAGATTCATAGGGCGCAAATGTGAGAAAGAAAACTGGTTGACATATTTTATCGGATGCCATATTATAACCTATATACGATAAAAATTAGGAATCAAATGAAGAGGGATCAGCCCATGGAAAAAAACGTGAAAATCATTACAGACAAAGATGGCAGGAGACTCGTTGTAATTTCTAGAATTTTGTTTAAAGGGAAACGGTGGATTTGCTGGGACGAAGTAAAAGAGTATTTGAGACAGTATGTAGGTGATTCCTATATGGTTGAAGATACAAAAGATACAGTTTATATTGGGAGTGATTTTCCAGACGAATATGCAGGATCGAAATACACTTATTCTTTGAAAGGAGCCAATGCTAAAGCAAAGGCAAATGCTGTGCAAGGAATTCCAGAGATGATTGAGATTGCAGAAGGAAAACATTTCCGAGAGAATTCTGGAAATAAGCATTTGCGAGATGCAGCTTTTGGATGGTATCGGTATGATTCCAGATTCGCATTGCCTGTTTATAACGAACAGGGAATGTTGGAACGGTATAATGTATATCATGTTTCCATGTTGATCCGTCATGCAAAAAATGGGAAATATTATCTGTATGATATTTTAGGTATAAAAAAAGAAACGAGCAACCCGTTCAGATTTTAAAATCATACTTGGTACAAACCCATTTCTCTCCTTTATACTAATGAGAACTGACGGTTTTGTCAAGATGAAATAGAATAGATCTGGCAAAAAATTCTCCCTTGACAAATTTTCAATGAATCTGCAGTCATTGGAAGGAACTTATTTTAAATATGAGGTGCAAAATAGTTTACATAATTAAAAGGATGCGATAACATAAGGTATATACAATGAACAAAAAAACAAAGTAAATGATTCGGTTAATAGGCCATCTGAGATTTATTCTACGCTATTAGTTTGAAAATAATCGCGCCAGTGGACTGGAATAAAACTATGGGGAAAGAAACTTATGGGAAATGAAAAAGAAATTGTTTTATTTGAAACAGAAGATAAGAGTATTGTAATGCCAGTTACCGTAGAAAATGAATCGGTTTGGCTCAATAGAAATCAGATATCAACATTGTTTGAGAGAGATGTAAAAACGATTGGAAAACATATTAATAATGCTTTGAAGGAAGAATTAGATGGACAAAATTCAGTTGTCGCAAAATTTGCGACAACTGCTTCGGATAATAAAAAATGTATGGTAGAGCACTATAATCTGGACGTAATTATTTCCGTAGGTTATCGTGTGAAATCCAAACGAGGTGTGGAATTTCGGCGCTGGGCTAATTCGGTATTAAAAGAGTACATAATCAAAGGATATGCTGTAAATCATAACCGCATGAATCAGTTGAATGAGGTAATACAGGTTATGAAAACAATTTCCTTGTTTTAAGGGCCAATAATCTCTTGAATAAAAAATAGAGAAATGGTGAATGAACGAGATATGGGAGAATATCCTGTATCTCGTTTTTAATATTTTAAAAACAAAAATAGAACAAAAGTGAAACAAACAAGGTATATGCTACCTTCTGTAATCAAACAAGGAAAAGAGGAGGATTTCAAAATGAAGAAAAGTAGTTTTGTTACATTGATTTTAGGAGTTATCAGCTGTCTGTTTTTTGCAATGGGAATGTGTATGGCTATGATCCCGGAGTGGAATGCATTCAGACCGGGAGTTATCGTGGGGTGCGTAGGAATTGTATTTGCATTGCTCACTGTGTTTGTATGGCGAAAAATGGAGCATAAGCAGCCAATAAAGATCAGCAGAAAAGCAGTGGTGACAGCGATTGTCGGTATGGTCGGTATCATCATACTGCTTTGTCTGATCCCATTGTGTAAAGGTTTGAAATAAGTATAGACATCATCAAAAAAAGTCTGCAAATAAAGAGTCAAGCAGAAATTGATGAACTTTGAAAATTTTATACAGGTTGAAAAAAGAGTATCACAACAAGACCACCGCAGTGCGCTGGCCTGGAACAAAGTATGGGATTGAAATCAGCTTTCTTTGGATTCTTCCAGAGAAGCAAGGTATTCCCTTACCCGTCCGTAATAAATGCGGAGAAACTTATTGGCTCCGGCAGTCATATAGACGTAATAAGGCTTGCCTTCGGATCGTTTTTTATCCATGAAGGCATAGACCGGATCATCTATCGGAGAGCGTTTGATCAAGCCGTCCATGATCTGAAATAGTGTTTTGCGCAGGCTTGGAGAGCCTTTCTTTGAAGTGCGTACACTTTTCTGGTTACGTTTGCCGGAATCGTTCTTACCCGGATCGACACCGGCGAAAGCGGTAAGCGCTTCTCTGTGAGTGAAACGGGTAACGTCTCCAATCTCAGCCATAAGCTGGGGGCCAAGTGAGGGACCGACACCGTTCATTGCCATAATAACCGGATATTCCGGGAGCGTGGCGGCGGTCTGATCCATCTTAAGGCGGAGAGCCTCCACTGTCTGAGAAGCCGTGTTCAGCATCGTGACAGCCTGCCGTATCAGCGTTTTTGTGCTGTCATCTTTCGGAAATACGGCGATCAGGTCAGAAGAGCTCTGATAGATCTTTTCTGCCTTTGAGGCACTGAAGTTATAACCGTTGCGTTTGCACCACTTCTGGTAATGCTCCGTAAAGGCTTGCAGAGACTTGCAGCGTACACAATCCACATGCCAGTAGGTGTAGACAAAGTCTACCCATTTCTGGGAGCCGTCACTGCGGGCAGGGCTGTCAAAGAAGTCATTGGCACCGGGATAGGTTTGATCCAGAAGGGAAATGAGATTGTTTTTCATAGCAGTTTTCTGGTCTATATAAAAACCAAACTGCCGATTCATTGTTTTGAGTTGATTGCGTGTTTTATCCATACTTCCATATTGCTTCAGTTTTGCCCAGCGGTCAAGAGCATAACGGGCGATTTTTTTAGAATCCGCTTTGTCTGTCTTTGGAGCACGGAGAGAGTCATCCCCGAAATCCCTGATCAGGATGGGATTGACAGTGCTGACAAAGATGCCTGCGTCAGAGAGCCAGTTAGCGACCGGTTCATAGTATCTTCCGGTGTGTTCCATGCAGGCTTTGGTTTCGCCATCAAGGTTTTTGATCTGCTCAATAAGAGCGTTGATAGCGGACTGGGTGTGTGGAATATCGCAGGGTGGCATAAGGACCACATCTCCGGGCCTGCGAATGGTGACAGTACTTTTACCTTTGGAAACATCGATACCAACAGCGTTCATGATAAAGACTCCTTTGAAATGAATTAGCAATGGTCAATACCAGATTTACTCATTGCCCATTCAATCTACTGGGGATATCACACGAACGAGAAAGTTCAACCTGCGTAAAACGAATGCTGCGAATGAGTGCTGGTTGGCTGACTTTTTTACGGACGTTAAGTCCTAGGAGGTAGAGGCCAGACCCATTGCCATACTCATTCTAACAGCTTAAGCAACAAGATGGATAATTCCTTACTGGATGTAAGGGGTATTAACCATAAATATATTGTAGTAGGAGGTAGTCACATGAAAAAATTGATTGTTGCCATTTTAGCATTAGCTGCCGGAGCCGCTGCAGTTATTACTGCAATGAAGGGCAATGAAGAAAAATGCGGTTATTAGGAATTGCAGGGTAGGAATGTTTATTTTGAAAAAAATCAGAACAATATTTTGCTATATAATTCCAGGAACAGTGATCTGCGCCAAAATACCAGGAGGAAAATAAATGGATGCTTTATATGATGCCCCAAACACAAAAGTCAGAATCATAGAACATATTATTTCCAGATTTACAAAAGAACTATGGAGGAATGACTCAAGGAATATCAGCAGCTTTGTCATGAAAGAACAGGAAGCAAGAGACTGTTATATCCGCGAGAAAGATGTTGCAATCGAAATCCAGGATGGATTTAATAATAACCTTGTTATTCAGCATTATATGGAAAAGGGGAAAAAGAAAAAAATTATTATTTATATTCCTCAAAGCTGGCAGAAAAAGATTACAGTAGAGGTGACGGGAGGGAACATTTTTTGTAGACAAAGGGAGCCATATAAAGGTTTGCAAATGTCGGTAATATAAGGTGAGATATGGAATGGGAAGCAGATATACGAAGAAAGGCAACAAAGCTTCGTACATCTGCTTTTTTGCGTCCGAAGAATCAAAGAGATATACGAACAACTCAAATAAACACCATATAACAGTTGACAACACTAATATACTGTTATATACTGTTTATACAAGGAGGATGAATATGAAGATCATCATTAACCATTCATCCATGGTTCCTATTTACGAACAGATCGTCGAGCAGATCAAAGCTTTGATCATGGAAGGAGAACTGACAGAAAACACAGCGCTTCCTTCCGTCCGGACCTTGTCCAAAGAGCTGAAGATCAGCGCCCTGACGGTGAAAAAAGCATATGACAGCCTGGAGCAGGAAGGATTCACAGTTACTGTACACGGAAAAGGTACCTATATTGCCGCATTTAATACAGAACTGATGAAGGAAGAAAAGCGAAAGGAAGTAGAAGCCGATTTTGAACTGGCCATTCAGAAAGGCAGAAGATATGGAATGAAGGATGAAGATTTAAAAGAATTATTTACACTCATTTTGGAGGAATAGGCTATGTTGAAATTGGAAAATGTTACGAAGCATTATGACCGCTTTACACTGAACTGTTCTCTGCATGTAGAACCGGGATGCATTACCGGACTGGTAGGGCAAAATGGAGCCGGAAAGAGCACAACCTTTAAGGCTGTTCTCGGACTGATCCGGCCGGACGGCGGGAAAATTGCCATTATGGGCAAAGACGCGGCTTCCCTGACTATGAAAGATAGACAGAAAATAGGAGTCGTTCTGTCTAACTCCGGTATAAGCGGTTATCTGACCGTCAAAGATACAGCGGCAATGCTGTCAGGATTCTATCCGGATTTTGACAAGGGAAAATTTCTTGAAAGCTGCAGAAAATGCCGCCTGCCGGAAAAGAAGAAGATCAAGGAGTTTTCGACCGGAATGAAAGCGAAGCTGAAGCTTTTGATCGCTCTTTCCCACAGTACGGACCTTTTGCTTCTTGACGAACCGACAGCCGGACTGGATGTGGTGGCAAGGGATGAACTTTTGGATATGTTGAGAGAATATATGGAGGAGGACGAAAATCGTTCCATTCTCATCAGTTCCCATATTTCCACAGATCTGGAAGGAATCTGCGACGATCTGTATATGATCAGCGACGGAAAGATTATTTTTCATGAGGATACTGATATCCTGCTTAGCAGGTATGCCGTTTTAAAGGTGGATCACAAGGAGTTTGCCCAGATGGATAAACAATATATTCTCCGGGTAAAGAAAGAAAATTTCGGATACAGCGCTCTGACAGATCAAAAGCAGTTTTATGCCGAGAATTACCCTAAGGCAGTGATTGAGAACAGTGGAATTGACGATGTGATTATGATGATGATTCAGGGGGAAGAGTTATGAAAGGATTATTGATCAAGGATTTTAAACTTTTGATGGGACAGAAGAATTTTTTTGCTGCTGTATTTGTTGTGGCGATCTTTCTGTTGATTTCCGGAACAGGAGGAGCGGCTGCCTCCGCCTCCTATGTTGTTTGTTATGTCGGTTTTGTCAGTTCGTTTTTTGTACTGAGCACCATTGGATACGATGAATATGACAACGGAAATGCCTATCTGTTTACGCTTCCTTTCCGCAGGAGCACTTATGCAGTAGAAAAATATATTTTCGGACTGTCTATGGGAATTTTGACGATGTTTATTATGCTGGTTATTGAGGGAGCCTATTTCCGGGTTCAGGATATTTCAGCAGACTGGACCATGCTGCTTGTGACATTTGGAAGCGGAGCGGCATGTCTGGCCGGATTCCTTGCGCTGATGATTCCTTTTCAGCTAAAATTCGGAGCAGAAAAAGGAAGGATCGCCTTGATCGCAGTTTTTATGGCAGTATTCGTAGTGGTCTATGGACTGGCAAAGGCATTGGATGCCAATATCATGAATCTGAATCGGCTGATCGAAACAGGTCAGAAGCTGGGAACGGCAGGGGTTGCAGCTGTAATCGCCCTGATTGCCGTAGCTGCCCTGGTCGTATCTGCCGGGATCAGCACAAGAATTTTAAGCAAAAAGGAATTTTAAACGATCAGTCCGGCATCCTATCGGTGGGAAGCCATATATTCCCTTGGAGTGCAGTCCATAAAGCGGCGGAACAGTTTTGTATAGTAGGAGGGACTGGAAAAACCGCACTGTATGGAAATATCAGTGATACTGTCTTTTCCCATAGTTAAAAGAGGCAGGCTCTGACGGATCCGGTAGTGAAGAAGATAGTCAAAAAGAGACTGTTTCATGTTTCGTTTGAACAGACGGCAGCACTCGCTTTTGCACATGCTGGCGCATGAGGCGATATCCTCCAGTGTAATGTGATCCATGTAGTGTTCATGGATAAATGTAATGATCATGCGGAGACGCTCCAGTTCCCTGGCATCATTCAAAGAGGGCTGCTGGGAAAAATCCAGATGGCGGTAGAGAAGCGCCCAGATCTGGTACAGACGGATCAAAAGCTCCAGTTCATAGTCAGATGTCGGCTCCTGATAGAGCTGCCAGATCTGCTGCATGTAAAGGAGAACCTCCTTTTCCCATGCTTCCCCTTCAGTAAAGGGGACAGATGGGAAGAGGGGGTTTTTTGTAACCGGCTGAATGTATTTTGTCTGTATAAGGCTGGCTTCATAGCCGTAAAGGAGCGACGGGTTGACAGTGACTGACAGATAAGTACAGTCCGAACTGCCTGCTCTTCTGCCGGTATGGAGCATGTTGGAATTGCAGAACACGCCTTCTCCGGCTTTCAGGTGATACGTGTGGTCATTGATCTGGTACAGGATCTCACCTTTCAGGATTAAAGTAAATTCAAGCTCCGGATGCCAATGGCAGGCGAAACTGCTCATCTCATAGGCAGACAGATGTTCCAGGCTGATAAGAAGCGGAAACCCGTAGTCTCCGTGAGATTTCATTTCCCGGCCGTCACCTCGAAGTGCAAGCTGCATAACGTCCCTCCTTATGGCGGTCTGCGCCGCCCGCAAAAGTTCTTTTACAGACATTATACAAAAAACTTTATAAAGAAGGAAGTGTCTTGAAAATTTTTGCATCAAAAGTCAGGCGTCTGCTGCCGCTGTACTTCACAGATCCGTCCGGGGATACAGTGATTGGCTCTGTATGCTTATCCAGGTCAAAATCTTTGTTGATTCCGTCATCATCGTACAGGGTGTAAGTACATGGACCGTTTAGATACCCGATCAATGTCAGATGAGAAGGATCCAGATCTTTCACACTTTCGGCGGCCGGTGCAAGCGGAAGAAGATGTCCCCGGCGCAGGAAGAAGACAACCTCTGTCAGAGAAGCTTCTATATAGTGATGTCCGGCGCTCATTTCCCGGAAACGGATATCATCCGGGCCGGAGGCGGTAATAAGGAGCATGTCCTCCGGAAGATAAACATAACGCCCGGAAGCATTCTGCTGATATACGGGACAAAGCATCAGTCCGTCGCCCAGAAGGAGCTGGTCTTCTACCTTGGATGCAAAAGTATCTTCCGGATAGTCAAAGGCCAGGGGCCGGAACATCATGTCGTCTGTAAGGGCTGCCTTCATATACTCGCTGTAGAGATAAGGAAGAAGGCAGTAGCGCAGTTTTATGGTGTTTTTCAGTGCTTCCATATTGTCAAACTGGTAAGCTTCCTGTTCCCTTGTTCCCATGGCGGAATGATTTCTCATCAAAGGAGTGAAGATTCCGAACTGCAGCCAGCGAAGCAGGAGATCTTCCGTGGTGTCTGCCCCGAATCCGCCCAGATCTGCGCCGGTATAGAGAAATCCGCACATGTTGAGGGAAGGCATCATTTTGATGTTCAAAAGGAGATGGGACCACCAGGACAGATTATCTCCCTGCCAGATTCCTCCGTACCGGTGCATACCGATATAGGAAGAACGGGAAAACATCAGGATTCTTTTATCCGGTTCCAGCTCATCGAAAGCTTCCCCGGCAGCCCGGGTCATATTGAAGCCGTACAGGTTATGGACTTTGTCATGGCGGACTTTTTCCCAACCATTTCCCGGTTCATGGTAAAAGCTTCTGTAGTCTTCCGGGTTGTTGGCAAGAGTATTGACAAGTCCCAGCATTTCATTATTTTTATTCAGGTCAAGATTCTGGCCTTTTAAATCAGCCACCTGATCCAATACTTTTTGCAGACGTTTTTCAGAGTAAAAAATAGCGGGTTCGTTCATGTCATTCCAGAAGCCGTCGATTCCCATATCAAGAAGATACTTGTACTTCAGTCCGAACCAGCGGCGGGCTTTGGGGTTGAGCATGTCAGGGAAATGGGCTCTTCCCGGCCAGACAGCTCCCACGAAATCCGTGCCGTCTTCTTCTTTGCAGAAATAGTTGTTTTGCACGCCTTCCTCGTAGACGCTGTATCCCTCTTCGATCTTTACGCCTGCATCAATAATGGGGACAAGGTGTATGTCCTGGGATTTCATATCCTGTACAAGGGCAGGAAGATCTGGAAACTTCTCTTCGGACACAGTGAAATCTTCATAGCGGACCATATAGTCGATATCCATATAGATGGCATCCAGAGGAATGCCGGCTTCCCTGTGTCCCTTTGCAACTTTGCGGATATCTGCTTCATTTTGATAACCCCAGCGGCTCTGCCCGTAACCGAAAGCCCACTTTGGCGGGATATAGCTTTTCCCTATGAGCTGGCGGAAGAGACGGACAATGGAGACAAGGCGGTCATCAGGGGATTCTATGATATAGATATCCAGATCCCACTGTGAAGGCTGGATGTACATTTGATCCCGGCGGGTATATCCAATGTCAAAAGTAAGCGTACCGGGATAGTCAATAAACACACCGAAGGGGTGGGAAGCGCCGATCAGAAGAAAATTGTGGGCGCCGTAGAGGGAATGAGTGTGTTCCAGATGATTGGGATCATCAGTAGCATTGCTGACATAGAGCCAGCCTCTTTTATTAATGCCCCTTACCTGTTCTCCAAGTCCATATACAGGGATGTCATTTTCAAGCGGAAGACTTAGACGATTATCCTCTATAGAAAAGAAAGGCAGTGCATCAGTTTCATAAGGCAGCTCCTTTACAACTGCCTCTGTAGGAAATGGTTTTCCAAAAGTATATCTGCGAATCATTGTTTTCTCCTTTCAGCTGACGATTGATTATGCTAATATTATATAAACTGTAAGATGAGATTTTCTTGCATATTTCTAACAGATTCTAACACAATCCTGCTGTGAGGTGAAAATATGGAACAAAAAGAAGAATATTTGGAAAAGACAAATCATGGAAGTCCCCTCTTTCCCATAGAATATTATCACTGTCTGTACCCGGCGGGACTTTCCGCCTTGCCGGTTCACTGGCATGAGGAATTTGAAATCACATATATCAGGAAAGGGAGCTGTACCTATCTTGTTGACCTGGAAGCCTGTCATGCCGGCGAGGGAGATCTTCTGTTTTTCGCTTCCGGGATGCTTCACGGTATACCGGAAGGGCAGGTCAGAGAACTGGAAACGGACAGTTTTGTGTTTCATCCTCAAATGCTGGGAACCGGAAAGGATGTATGCGGGGTAAAATACGTCGGACCTGCCAGAGCGGGAGAAGTGCGCTTTCCGGCGGTTATTAAAAAGGATGCGGTGGAAAGCTCCGGCCTGGCAGAGGTGTTTGAAAAGCTGAAAAAAAGTTTCCTTGGAAAGGGAGAGGGCTATGAACTGGAGTCAGAGGCGCTTTTATATCAGTTTTTCTATCTCTTGTACAAATATGTCCCCCATAAAAGAATCACATCAGAGAATGAAGAAGTGCTGGAAAAGCTGAAAAATGTGATCCGGTATATAAAAGAGAACTATCAGAGACAGGTGACAGTATCGGAGCTTGCAGGGATATGCCATTTCAGCGAATATTATTTTATGCGTTTCTTCAAAAAATATATGAATATGACCTGCATTGAATATCTGAACCAGTATCGAATGGAGATCGCTGCCGGAAAATTAGCAGAGAGCAGTCAGAGCGTGACAGATGTGGCGCTGGATACGGGATTTCAGAATATTTCTTATTTTAACCGGGTATTTAAAAAAAGTTACCACATGACACCTACACAGTATCGCGCTTCTATGCAGGATATATCCGAATAGTATTGTTAAATTATCTACTTACGGCAAAGCTGGTTACATCCGGAAAGTTGAATGGTATAATATGCGCATAGGCAATGAGCCGTGCAGAAATACAAGAGGTACAAATGCATGCTTGCATGCAATTTGGACATCTTGTATTTCTATAGGGCGAAGCCCGCGAGGGAGAACCCGAAGGGTTCGAGCTTGCAAGGCGGGCAAGGAAGCTGCTGGAGGGCGGCGAAGCCCGCGAGGGAGAACCCGAAGGGTTCGAGCTTGCAAGGCGTGGCAGGAAGCTGCTGGAGGGCTTCCCCAGGGTACTATAACATTGAGAGGAAAGAAGGAAAAGAAATGAGCAGATTAGAGATTGTATCTCCAAACAGAGCGCGGATCGTCATGGAAGGTCTCTACAAGGATCTGGAAAGAAGAATTGAATCCAGTCCTCCGGGCTTATGTCCGGTAGATATGGCAAGAGCCTTTCTGGAACTGTGCCATGCACAGACGTGCGGAAAATGTGTGCCGTGCAGAATCGGACTTGGCCAGCTTAATCGTTTTATCAAAGATGTGCTGGACGGAAAAGCAACAATGAAAACGCTGGACTATATGGAAGAGACAGCACTCTCCATTATGGAATCAGCAGACTGTGCCATTGGCTATGAGGCAGCCAATATGGTTTATAAGGGACTGATCGGATACCGGGATGACTATATTGAACATATCCAGAACGGACGCTGTACCTGCACCTACAATCAGCCGGTTCCCTGTGTGGCCTTATGTCCGGCTCACGTGGACGTTCCGGGTTACATAGCGCTGGTAGGAGAGGGACGATATGCAGATGCCGTACGGCTGATCCGGAAGGATAATCCATTCCCTACTACATGCGGATTTATCTGTGAACATCCATGTGAGGCGAGATGCCGGAGAAATATGGTGGATGATTCCATTAATATCAGGGGACTGAAACGAGTGGCAGCAGACTTTGCAGGAGAGGTGGATCCGCCGGAATGTGCGCCGTCTACCGGCAAAAAGATAGCGGTTCTTGGAGGAGGACCTGGAGGATTGAGTGCCGCTTATTACCTGCAGCTGATGGGACATCAGGCAGTTGTATATGAGATGCTTCCAAAACTTGGAGGTATGCTGCGATATGGAATCCCTAATTACCGTCTGCCGAAAGAAAGACTGGAAGATGATATCAACTGCATTTTGAAGACTGGCGTACAGGTAAAATACGGCCTGAAGATCGGACAGGATATTACAATCCAGCAGCTTCGTAAAGAGTATGACGCTGTGCTGATTACGATCGGAGCAAGTACGGATAAAAAACTGGGGCTGGAAGGAGAAGATGCTGACGGAGTTCTCTCTGCAGTACAGTTCCTTAGAAACGTGGGCAAAAATATGATCATGGATCTGACCGGCAAGGAAGTTGCTGTTATTGGAGGCGGAAATGTATCTATGGATGCAGTGCGTACTGCAAAACGCCTTGGTGCAAAGAAGGTCAGCATTGTTTACCGCCGCCGTGTGGCAGACATGACAGCACTGCCACAGGAAATTGAAGGAGCAGTGGCAGAGGGAATTGAATTGCAGACTCTGAAAGCTCCGGCAGCAATCGATGTAGATGAAAACCATCATGTAAAAGGTATCTATGTAACGCCGCAGATGGTAAGCGCCATCAAAGATGGAAGAGCCAGTATCCGTCCTACCGGAGAGCCGGATGTATACATCCCTTGCGATGTGCTGATCGTAGCCATCGGGCAGAATATTGAAACGCGGCATTTTGAGGAGGCGGGAATCCCGGTAGAGAGAGGGAAGATCCGTACGAAGAGTACCGGAACCTTTGAAAATATGCCTGGTGTATTTGCAGGAGGCGACTGTGCCAGTGGCCCGGCTTCTGTAATCACTGCTATTGCGGCAGCAAAAGTTGTTGCGGCAAATATTGATGAATACCTTGGCTATCACCATGAGATTTCCTGTGATGTGGAGATCCCGGAGGCCAATCTTTCCGACCGTTCTCCTTGCGGAAGGGTAAACCTGACAGAGAGGGAAGCATGCGAACGTGTATGCGATTTCGAGGGAGTGGAAAACTGCATGACAGAAAAGGAAGCAAAGCAGGAAGCGGGACGCTGTCTGCGCTGCGACCACTTCGGCTATGGAATATTCAAAGGAGGGCGTGAGAGATTATGGTAAACCTGACAATAGATGGAAAACAGATTTCCGTAAAAGAAAATACAACGATTATGGAAGCTGCAAGGCAAAATGGGATACCAATCCCAAAGCTGTGCTACCTGAAAGGGATTAATGAGATTGCAGCCTGTCGTGTTTGTGTGGTGGAACTGGAAGGGAAAAATCGTCTGATCACCTCCTGCAATAATGTGGCAGAGGAAGGGATGGTGATCCACACAAACAGTCCCAAAGTGCGTAAAGACAGGAGAACGAATGTGGAACTGATCCTGTCGCAGCATGACTGTCAGTGTGTGACCTGTGCAAGAAGCGGAAACTGCAGCCTGCAGAAAATCGCAAATGATCTGAATATTTTGGATATTCCATTTGAAAAGGAGATTGAGCGTCAGCCGTGGAATCAGGATTTCCCGCTGATCAGAGACTCTGCAAAATGTATTAAATGTATGAGATGTATTCAGGTCTGTGACAAAGTACAGAAACTTTCCGTGTGGGATGTAGAAGGGACAGGTTCCAGAACAACTGTAAATGTAGCCGGACATGGAAAGATCGAGGATGCTCCCTGTTCTTTGTGCGGACAATGTATTACGCACTGTCCGGTGGGCGCGCTTCGTGAAAGAGATGATACAGAGAAAGTATGGGATGCCATTGCCGATGAGAAGAAAACCGTTGTGGTTCAGGTGGCTCCGGCTGTCAGAACATCCTGGGGCGAGCAGATCGGTCTGAAACCGGAAGAGGCAACTATTGGAAAGATTATGGACTCCTTGAAGAGAATGGGAGTAGATTATGTATTTGACACTGTGTTTTCCGCTGATCTGACCATTATGGAGGAAGCCAACGAGTTTGTGCAAAGATTTACGTCCGGAGAACTCAAAGACTGCCCGATGTTTACATCCTGCTGTCCGGGATGGGTGAGATTTGCAAAATCCCAGTATCCGCATCTTGTAAAATATCTGTCCACAGCAAAATCTCCACAGGAAATGTTCGGGGCAGTTATGAAGACTTATTTTGCAGAAAAAATTGGAAAATCTCCGGAGGAGATTTATACCGTTTCCGTTATGCCATGTGTGGCAAAAAAGGCAGAACGGGAGAAAGAACTTTTCTATAATGAATATGCAGGACATGGTGTAGATACTGTTATTACTACAAGAGAGCTTGTGAAGATGATGCGCTCTGCTCATATCAGTCCGGATACTCTTCAGGACATTGAGAGCGATTCACCAATGCACGACGGAACTGGCGCTGGCGTTATCTTCGGTGCAACCGGAGGCGTTATGGAGGCTGCTCTTCGTACCGCTTACGCTATTATTACCGGAGAAAATCCGGAGGCGGATGCATTTAAGGCAGTGAGAAGCTCCGGGTTTAACGCAAATGACGGTGTGATGGAAGCAGAGCTGAATATCAACGGAATAAAAGTTCGCACTGCAGTTGTCAGCGGGCTTGGAAATACGAGAAACCTTCTGGATAAGATGGAAAAGGGAGAAGTCAAGTATGACTTTGTAGAAGTTATGGCATGTCCGGGAGGATGTGTCGGCGGCGGCGGACAGCCGATCCATGATGGTGAAGAGCTGGCATTTGAAAGAGGAAAGACGCTGTATGCACTTGATAAGAATGCAGATTTACGTTTCTCACATGAAAATCCGGATATTCAGAAATTGTATGATGAATATATGGAAAAACCGATGTCGCATAAGGCGCATATGCTTTTGCATACCGAGCATTAAAGGAATAGGACAACCCGGCCATACATTTTATGTATGGCCGGGTTGTCCTATTTTCGCGAGAATCCATTCTTCAAATTTTAAAAAGATTTTTGTATGCAATAAATATTTCATGATATTTGAAAAGATAGCTGCCGCTACAATGATTAACAGGATATCAGTTGCCAAATAGACTATATTTGGCAGGATATTATCAAAAGGTGTCACGATTTTTAACATATATATGATAAGTAAATGATGTATCAAAAATATATCATATGATAGGCTGTTTAAAAAGTTGCTGATTTTCCCCAATATCTGACAGCGGTATATCAACCCGCCTATGGCAAATAAGGGGAAGAACAGTAATGCTCCGCATATATGGGCGGTAAGATTGAGTTCACTATCTGTAATAAAGAAATTTACTGCAATAAATCCAATTAATGTAGGAATCGCCAACCATCTGTGTTCGTATATTTTATGTTTTTCGATTGTAATCCCCAATACAAAACTGAATACACATGAAAATACGGAACGAAAATCGCGGATATAGGGATTATTTATAAAAAGTGATACGGTATATAAGGCAGTTATAACAAAAAGAACGGGAATTTCTTTTTTCTCTATCAGACTTGCAAGCAATGGGTACAGCAGGTACAAAATGATGATCGCTCCAAGAAACCATTCTCCCAAAAGATAATAATTGGGAATAAGTTCCAATAGATAACCATCCTGACCGATTAGGGTCAGTAAGAGAGTTTCCGGGTGTCCGTTATAGAAAAAGCTTCTATTTTGAAATACCTGTACTGCATATACACAAAGAAAGGCCACATAAAAATCTGGTATGAGAGATTTCCATCTTTTGTAATAAAACAATTTTATATTTTCTGGTTTCTTATAGTTATAGTATAAAAGCGCGCCGGAAACCATAAAAAATATTGTGACAAAAACGCTTCCCCATGGATAGTTTCCAGGGAGTAACTCTACGTTTCCGATTCCAACAGCAAAATGAAAAATGACTATGCCGATGGCGCTTATTGCTTTTATAAAATTAAACTCCAGTATTTTCTTTTGAGATGACATGAAATCCCCCTCTTTTTTTCAGTCTCTTTTATTCACGCATATTATAATCAGGCTTTCATACGGTTGTCAATACAGGGCGGTCATGGTACACTTGGGAATAGCAGAGCAGTTTTATCTGTGGACCGCCGGATATGATATGTGGAAATGGGAGAAAGGAACTGAAAAGGCAAGATGAAAAGAGCAGCATTGTTTTTTGATATAGATGGAACTCTGTTGAGTGAAGTGACGCACCAGATCCCGGAGAGTGCAGTACACGCACTGGAGGAGGCAAAGAAAAAGGGGCATTTGATCTTTGTTAATACCGGGCGTACGATCTGCAGTATTCCGGAAGAACTGAAGAGACTTCCGGTGCACGGATTTTTATGCGGATGCGGGATTTATGGAGAATTTGAAGAGGAGATTTTCTTTGAAAAGCACCTGGATGGAAAGGCTGCGGATGCGATTGTGAAAAAAGCGCAGGAATGCAGGGTAGACGCTTTGTATGAAGGAAAGGACGATGTGTATTTTTCTTCACGTATCTCCCGCTTTGACAGCCTGGAAAATACAAGGAAATATATGAATAACAGAGGACTTGGTCTGGAACGCTGTATTGAGCAGGGCGGCTGTGCTTACGATAAGCTTTTTGCCTATGAGGATGAGCACAGCAACAGCAGAGAGTTCTTTGATTTTCTGTCAGATTATCTGGAAATCCTGGACCGGGGGAATCACACTTATGAATGTATTATGAAAGGGTATTCCAAAGCAACGATCATGGAAGTGGTCTTAAAAAAATTCGGAATCGGCAGGGAAGATTCCTATGCATTCGGAGACAGCAGCAATGATCTGGCTATGTTCCGGTACGCAGGACATGGAATTGCCATGGGCGTTCATGATCCGGTTCTTGATCCCTATGCAGAATACATTGCGCCTGCAGTGGAAGAGGAGGCTATCTGGCAGTCAATGAAACATTATGGGCTTATTCTGTAAAAACGCAATATTTTTATAGTTTTGACCATGATGTTTATAGTATTTCCGGCGGGAAAAATTTATAATGGTAGCAACGTAAAAGCAAGGGTATTGTGGGCCAAGCAATGAGAGAGGTGTGTGAAAAAATGAAAGAGAAATTGTACAGTGCATTTATCGGGAAATATGGAGACGGCGGAGATATCCGCATGTATTTTGCACCCGGACGTGTCAATCTGATTGGAGAGCATACGGATTACAATGGAGGTCATGTATTTCCATGTGCCCTGACACTGGGAACCTATGGAGTGGCAAGAAAGAGGCAGGACAGTAAACTGAGGTTTTATTCCATGAATTTTGAGAGTATAGGGATTGTGGAATCAGACCTGAACGATCTGGTACCTGATAAAAAAGCAGGATGGACCAACTATCCAAAAGGAGTTTTGTGGGCTTTTAAGGAAAGAGGATACCAGATGGACTGCGGGATGGATGTGTTGATCTACGGAGATATTCCAAACGGTTCAGGGCTTTCTTCTTCTGCATCTTTGGAGGTGCTGACAGGGGTAATGCTGAAGGATCTGTATGGATTTGAGGTTTCCCTTCCGGACATTGCGCTGATCGGACAGTATTCCGAAAACAATTTCAATGGATGCAACTGCGGAATCATGGATCAGTTCGCAAGTGCAATGGGAAAGAAAGACCATGCGATCTTTCTTGATACCAACACACTGGAATATGAATATGCACCGGTGAAACTGGAAGACGCCAAGATCGTGATCACTAACAGCAAGGTAAAGCACAGCCTGGTAGACTCCGCGTATAACGACAGGAGAAATGAGTGCGAGAGGGCTTTAAAAGAGCTGAAAAAGGTGACAGACATTCAGGCTCTGGGTGATCTGACAGAGGAAGAATTTGAAAAATATAAGGAAGCGATCAAAGATGATGTGTGCCGCCGGAGAGCGAAACATGCGGTATACGAAAATCAGCGTACCATTCATGCAGAAGCAGCTTTGAAAGCAGGAAATGTAGAGCAGTTTGGAAAATATATGAATGAATCTCATATTTCTTTAAGAGATGATTACGAAGTCTCATGCGAGGAGATCGATGTGCTGGTAGAGCTGGCGTGGAAGATACCGGGAGTGATCGGATCCCGTATTACCGGAGGCGGATTCGGCGGATGTACAGTCAGCATCGTGAAAAATGAGGCAGTGGATACTTTTATTGAGGAAGTGCAGAAAGGCTATCAGGAAAAGTGCCATAAAAACGCAGAAATTTACGTGGTAGATATCGGGGATGGCGCACACCGCCTGTCATAGGGAAGAGGCAGAGCAATTTAGGAGGAAAGAGTTATGCTTTATGAGAATATAAAAAAATTAGTAGAATATGGAATAAAGACCGGACTGACTCCGGAATGTGAGAGAGTTTACACAACAAATCTGCTTCTTGACCTTTTTGGAGAGAACAATTATGAAGATGTGGAAACAGATATGGAAAACCTGGATCTGGAAGAAATCTTAGCAGGGCTTCTGGAGGAAGCGAAAGAAAGAGGACTTGTAGAAGACAGCGTTGTTTTCCGGGATCTGTTTGATACAAAGATTATGAACTGCCTGCTTCCAAGACCGGCACAGGTACAGCAGGAATTTTGGAAGGAATATGAAAAGTCACCGGAGGCTGCGACAGAATTTTTCTACAAATTCAGTCAGGACAGTGATTATATACGGAGATACCGGGTTAAAAAGGATATGAAGTGGAAAGTGGATTCCCCTTATGGAGAGATCGATATTACCATCAATCTGTCCAAGCCAGAGAAAGATCCAAAGGCAATTGCGGCAGCAGGGGCAGCAAAGGCAGTCAGCTATCCGAAATGTCAGCTCTGTATGGAAAATGAAGGATATGCAGGACGCGCGGATCATCCGGCAAGGGAGACACACCGCATCATTCCTCTGACTATCAACGGAACCCGCTGGGGATTTCAGTATTCTCCTTATGTATATTATAATGAGCACTGTATCGTATTTAACGGTCAGCATGTGCCGATGAAGATAGACAGGGATGCGTTTGTCAAACTGTTTGACTTTGTAAAACAGTTTCCTCATTATTTCCTCGGATCGAATGCGGATCTGCCGATCGTTGGAGGTTCCATTTTAAGCCACGACCATTTCCAGGGCGGTAACTATACTTTCGCAATGGCAAAGGCACCTATTGAAATACCGGTTTCCATACCGGGATATGAGGATGTGGAGGCCGGGATCGTGAAATGGCCTCTTTCCGTACTTCGTATCCGCAGTAAATATGAGAAACGCCTGATCGACCTGGCGGATCATGTGCTTCAGGCATGGAGAAATTATACGGATGAGGAAGCCTTTATCTATGCGCATACAGAGGGGACTCCTCACAATACGATCACTCCGATTGCAAGAAAACATGGGGAGATGTTCGAGCTGGATCTGACATTGAGGAACAATATTACCACAGAGGAGCATCCTCTCGGCGTATATCATCCTCATGCACAGTATCATAATATCAAGAAAGAAAATATCGGTCTTATTGAGGTAATGGGACTTGCGGTCCTTCCGTCCAGACTGAAGGAAGAGTTGGAGATTCTGGCAGAGTATATTGTAGAAGGCAAAGAAATCCAGAGCAATGAGAAGATTGAAAAACATGCTAATTGGGTAAAATCCTTCCTTCCGAAATATGAAAATATTTCCAGAGACAATGTAATGGATATCCTGAAAGAGGAAGTTGGCATTGTATTTACTCATGTTCTGGAGGATGCGGGCGTCTACAAGTGCACAGAAGAAGGACGAAAGGCCTTCCTGAAATTTATAAACAGCTTATAAATAAATCTTTAAAAATTTTTAAGACTTCTTTTCATTAATTATCACAAATTAAGTGTACACTTAATAACAGATATTCATGGAAAGGAGTCTTTTTTATGCGTGAGGAAAACAAACCTTTAATCAGCATCGTTGTTCCCTGCTTTAACGAAGAAGAGGTGCTTCCTGTTTATATAGAAGAAATGGGAAAGATCATAGATAAAATGCAGAGGGCTGAAGTAGAGCTTATTTTTGTGGACGACGGCTCTACTGACAGGACGCTTTCGCTGCTTATGGAATTTCACAAAAGAAATGAAAAATGGCGCTACCTGTCCTTTTCCAGAAATTTCGGCAAAGAAGCGGCAATGTATGCAGGCTTTCAGGCGGCAAGGGGAGATTATGTGGCTGTGATGGATGCGGACCTGCAGGATCCGCCGGAATATATTCCCTTAATGTATCAGACTTTGAGAAAAGGGGAGTATGACTGTGTGGCCACCCGGAGAGAGGACAGAAAAGGTGAGAAAAAAATCCGTTCCTTTTTGTCGGCCTCTTTTTATAAATGTATCAATCGGATTTCAAAAGTAAAAATAGAAGAAGGAGCCAGAGATTTCCGTATGATGACAAGAAAGATGACGGATGCGGTCCTGGCTTTAAGCGAGTGCAACCGCTTCTCAAAAGGATTGTTCGGCTGGGTGGGATTTAAGACAAAGTGGCTGCCTTATCACAATGTGGAGAGAGCAGCCGGAGACACAAAGTGGTCTATTTTTAAGTTGTTTAAATATTCCCTGGATGGGATACTGGGCTTTTCCACTCTTCCTTTGTCAGCGGCGTCTTACGGCGGCATTCTGTTCTGCGGTATTGCGTTTTTTATGATCGTATTCCTTGTTATCAAGAACCTGTTCTGGCACGATCCGGTGGCAGGCTGGCCGGCTATGATGTGCGTGATCTTTCTGATCGGGGGTATACAGCTTCTGTGCCTGGGAATTATCGGTCAATATCTTGCCAGGGCCTACATGGAGATCAAGCACCGGCCAATTTATTTATTAAGGAGTTCCAGTGATGAAGAAGATCAGATGCAGGGACAAAAGGAAAATCTTATTTCCCTTGATACTTACAGCGATACCAGTCATAGTATACCTTCTGAAAATAAACGGCGGATACCTGGCCGGATCTAAAGTAGACTGGCTTTCGCAGCACAGTGTATTTCCGGAATATTTCCGACAGAGATTTTACGAGACGGGAAATCTTTTTCCGGATTTTTCCATGGAGCTTGGCGGCGGGCAGAATATTTACAATTTCGCTTACTACGGCCTTTATAACCCATTGTATCTTTTGTCCTACCTGCTGCCCTTTATTGAAATGACAGATTACCTTCAGATCCTGGCGGTTCTGGAACAGATGGCAGACGGGATTTTGTGTTATGTCTGGCTGAAGGGGAATCAGTTTAAGGAAGAGGAAAGCTTTTTTGCTTCCATTGCAGTTGTTCTTGCGGGACCGGTTATTTATCATTCCTCCATGCAGTTTATGTTTGTCAGTTATCTGCCTTTTTTGTTTCTTGCACTGATTGGATATGACAGATACTGCCGTACCGGAAAGTATGCCTTTGTGACGCTGGGCGTATTGGGGATGGTGCTGAACAATTTTTATTTTGCCCTGGGAGGTGTAGCCGCTCTGGTTCTTTACGGACTGTGCGGATGGAAAAAGGAGTGGGCATCCTCCCCGGCAGTTTTGATAAAATCTTTGTGGCATCAGTTTTATCCGGCGTTTTTTGGGGGTCTTTTGTCCTTTTTTTATCTTGTCCCTACCTGTTGTGCCATGCTGGCAGGCAGGAGCGAAGGCGGCAGCGTATCCTGGAAGGAGCTTTTCCTGCCGGAGATCGAATTGGACAAGATTCTATACCATCCTTACGGAATGGGACTTACAGCGGCAGCGGTGATCGTGATCGCGATAAGTCTGTTTTACCGGAGAAGCCGGGAGAAATATATGGCAGTGTCACTTACCGTTCTGCTGCTGTTTCCGGTTTTTGACTGGATTTTGAACGGTACTCTCTATCTTAGAGAAAAGGCGTTTATTCCCTTCCTTCCACTGGTCAGTTATCTGACAGCATCTTTCCTTGTCCGGTTCAAAAAAGGAGTGATAGCGCCGAGAAAACTGGCGGCAGGATTCGGGGCGGCGGCAATTTTTCTTATCATAGGCGTACAATATGTCAGATCATCAAAATATGATACTTATGAAATATATGTGCTTTTGTTGGATATGATCCTGATGGGGGCGGCGCTGCTGGCAGGATGGAAAATCTGGAAAAGGGCTGTGTGTACCGGGATTCTTCTGACAATGTGCTGCAGCTGTTTTTTGCAGATTTCTCTGACAAAGAAAGAACTTGTGACAGAAGCGTGGATGGAAGAATATGAGAGCGATGACGTGACAGAAGCAGTGAAGAAGGTGCTGGAAAAAGAGGACGGGCTTTACCGGACAGAGACAAGAGGAACCGCAGAACAGAATAAGGCGGCGGACAATGATATCCTGGTCCCGGGACAGAATGTAACTTCTTGTTATTCGTCGGTGACAAATCCTGATTACAAGGCATTTCGGGAAGAAGAACTTCAGTTAAGCAGGCCCACAAGAAATCTTCTTATGCAGGAATTATCAAATAATCCGTTATTTTTGAAAATAATGGGAGTACGGTACCTGATCGTAAGAGAAGGGAGCGGTGCGGAGGAACCGGAGGGATATCAGCTGATCGATACTATAAACGGCACCTGCATTTATGAAAATGAAGATGTGCTTCCGGTGGGCTATGTAACAGACCAGGTTATATCAGAAGAGGACTTTCACAATCTTTCCTGGCAGGAGAAACAGATGGCGCTCCAAAACTGCGCTGTGGCAGGAGAGGGGTCTGAGGATACCGATGCAAAAGAAATGGCAGAAACTATGCGGGAAGCTGATCTGACAGGATTTCAGGACAGCTTTCACATACAGTCAGATAAGACAGAGAAACTTACCCTTCCCCTGACGGAAAGAGAAAAGAATGACAGCCTTCTTTTTATTTCTTTTGATGTAAAAAATAACCGCCGGTCTTCTGATGTTTCGGTTACAGTACAGGGTGAGAAAAATAAACTTACAGCGAAAAGCGCTGTTTATTATAATGGAAATACAACATTTTGTTACACCTGCAGTCTGACAGAGGAGACCGACAGTCTGGAAATTGAATTAGGCAAGGGAGATCATGAGATTTCTGATATCCGGGCATGGTATGCCAGCCCAAAAGAAGAGGATACGGCCTGGTGGAAAGATGCAGGATTACAGCTTCAAAAGGACGGCGACAGTCTGAAAGGGAGTTTTCATACAGAGAAAGACGGATGGCTGATCACATCCATTCCGTATGACGAAAATTTTGAAATACGCATAGACGGCAAAGAAACAACTGTTCAGAAAGTAAATGAAGGATTCACCGGAGCCACAGTGACAGCCGGACAACATGAGATAGAGCTGATCTATCATGCGCCGGGAAAAAGAGCAGGAGCGGCGGTGACAGCAGCGGCAGCCCTTCTGCTTTTGCTGGACAGATTGTTAAAACGTAAACGGGGGACGTAGCAAAGTTTAACTTTACTACGTCTCCCGTTAATTTTTAAACGAAAAAAATTTTACAATATTTAAACTATAAGCATAGCATTATCCTTACAGTGCATGTTAAAAATGAAGACTTTCCAATAAAATAAGAATACGACTGACGGAGGTAGTGCTATGGATTATGCAAAGCTTGGACAGCGGATCAAAGAAACGCGGAAGCAGCGGAATATGTCACAGCAGGAATTATCTTATGAGATAGAGTACTCTGTTCCCCATATCAGCCATGTGGAAAATGGCAGCAGGAAACTCAGCGTAGATTTTCTGGTTAAAACAGCCAATGCACTCCAGGTCACAACGGACTGTCTTTTATGTGACAGCCTGACAGAATCGGCGAAGATTTATCAGAGTGAGATCATGGAACAGTTGGAGAATTGCAACGGAAGGGAATTGAAGATCATTAACCGGATGATTGCTGATATGAAGTCAAATCTGAAAGAAAATCTGTAAGAGGGACAAAGGAACCAGTAAAAATGACAGAACCATATAAAATCGGAAACAGGATCCGTAAATTCAGAACAGAGCACGGTCTGAAACAAAAAGAGATGGCAGAAAAGATAGGTGTGGACCGTACTTCCCTGTCATCTTATGAAAATAATAAACGTGTTCCGGATATTTTTATGCTGTGCCGCATTGCTGATGTTTTTGAGATCAGCCTTGATCATCTGATCGGAAGAGAGGCACAGTAATTTATTTTTCATTTATCCTGTCACGGAATATTCCATAATATAGTCATCCATATAGAAACCGTTTCCAATGTCATTCTTTTCGGAGCGGATAGTATGAAAACCGAGATGGTCATATACTTTTAGTGTATGATCATTATGTTTGTTACAGGTGAGCCAAATCGAAGAAAGATTTCTTTTACGGCAGAGTTCTGTGAGAAAATGAAAGGCTTTTGTACTTAAATGTTTTCCGCGAAAATCTCTGTGCAGATAAAGCTTGCTTAAAAAGAGTCTGCCATCTTCCGGATGTACCCCGGTATAGCCTGCCAGCTGCCCGCCATACATGATCTGATAATATTCATACCCGTCGGCAATCTGCGCTTTAAGTGCCGGATAGGACTGAAATTTTTCTACCATATAATTCACTTGTGCTTCTCCGATAATATCTGTGAAATGTTCATGCCAGATTTCTTCAGCAAGAACCGCAACCCGGCGGATGTCTTCGTCACTTTGTGCTTTCACAAATTCTACTTTTTCCATTATACCACTCCATTCTTAAAATCTTATAAACTTCCAATACAGAACATTACAATTTCTATTATAAGTGATATAATAATTGTATACAATGTAAAATTTCAGTTAGGGAGAACATTATCCACAGGAGGTACTTTATGCCTGAATTTGTCTCTTTGAAAGACGTAAAAAAAATATACCATATGGGAGAAGTAGATATTGCAGCAGCAGATGGGATCTCCTTCCAGATAAAAAAAGGCGAATTTGCAGTTGTAGTTGGACCAAGTGGTGCCGGAAAGACCACGGTGCTGAACATACTGGGCGGAATGGATACAGCCACCGGGGGCGAGGTGTGGATCGACGGAAATGATATTACAAAATACAGCGGAAAGGAACTGATCTCCTATAGAAGAGATGATATTGGATTTGTTTTTCAATTTTATAATCTGATCCCCAATCTTACCGCATTGGAAAATGTGGAGCTGGCGCTGCAGATCTGCAAAGACCCTTTGGATGCAAGAGAAGTGCTGCAGCATGTAGGCTTAGGAGAGCGGGTGGATAATTTTCCGGCGCAGCTTTCCGGAGGAGAACAGCAGAGAGTTTCCATCGCCCGGGCGCTTGCTAAAAATCCCAAACTTTTGCTGTGCGATGAGCCTACAGGTGCTCTGGATTACAATACAGGAAAGGCGATTTTAAAATTACTGCAGGATACCTGCCGCCAAAGAGGAATGACAGTGATTCTTATCACGCATAATTCGGCAATTGCGCCTATGGCGGATCGCGTGATCAAGATTAAAAACGGAAAGACAAAAGAAATCGTGGAAAACCCCCATCCGGTTCCGGTAGAAACGATAGAATGGTAGGGATTGTATGAAGAAAAAAAGGAATATGTTACATAAGGACTTCTTCATGGAGATCAAAAAGTCCCGGGGCCGTTTTATTTCTATCTTTTTCATTGTAGCGCTGGGAGTTGCTTTCTATGCGGGAATCCGATCTTCCGAACCCAGTATGAGAGTTTCCGGTGATGCCTATTTTGACAAGGAACATCTGATGGACATTAAAGTCATGGGAACGATGGGGCTTACGGAAGATGATATTGAAGAAATAGAAAAGACGGAAGGCGTTGAGGCGGCAGAAGGAGCCTACAGTACGGATGTGCTCTGTTCCGTGGGAGATACGGAAAAGGTTGTCCATGTCATGTCTATACAGGAAAATTTTAATGATGTGCAGGTAGCGGAAGGGCAGCTCCCTCAAAAAGAGGGAGAGTGTCTTTTAGATGAGGACTTTGCAGCCAGCGAAGGGTACAAAGTGGGGGATACCATCACAGTTTCCTCCGGAAGCGACGACTCTCTTTCGGATACTCTCACAACAGATACTTATGAAATTGTGGGAATCGGAAACAGCCCTCTTTATATTTCCTTCGGGAGAGGCAGCAGTACGGTAGGAAACGGCGAAGTCAGTGGTTTTATTGCGGTGCCGGAAGAGAGTTTTTGTATGGATATCTACTCGGAGGCTTATGTCCGGGTGGAAGGAGCGGCCGATGAGACGGCATTTACCGACGAATATGAAACAGTTGTTTCTGAAACGGCAGACCGTCTGGAAGAAATTGCCGACGCCAGGTGCGAAGTGCGGCGACAGGATATTATGGATGAGGCCTACGAAGAAGTGGACGACGCACAGCAGACGGTAGACGAGGAATCAAAAACCCTTGCGGATGCAAGGAAGGAACTGGAAGATTCTAAAAGCACGGCTGCAAAAGAGCTTGCAGACGCCAGAAAACAGTTGGAGGATTCCCAGGAGCTTCTCGAGCAGTCCAGGCAGCAGATTGCAGATGGGGAAGCCCAGCTTAAGTCAGGAAAGCAGGAACTGATTTCCCAACAGGCTTCGCTGGATGAGGGGAAACAACAATATGAAAGCGGTGCGGCACAGCTGGAGCAAAAAGAAAGCGAGCTGCAGAGCGCAAGGGCAGCTTATCTTGTAGAATACAATCAGAAAATGCCTCTGATCACCGGGGCGAAGCAGGAAATTGCCAGGCAAAAACAGGAGCTGGATGAGCAAAAAGAATTGCTGGAACAGGGAAAGGGCGAGATCAACTCATCTCTGGAACCGTTGAAGCAGCTGCAGGCTGCTCTTCAAACCTGCCAGGATAATATTGACCAGGTTACAGGACAGATGGAAGAAGGCGCGGTGCATTATGAAGAAATCCTGAAGATTCCGGAGGAGGAAAGGACACAGGAGGAGACAGAATTTCTGGAACAGTGGGATTCTGTAAAGGCCGGACTGGAAGAAAGCCTTGCCGGATGGAATCAGCAAAAAGATGCTCTGACCGCACAGATGCAGGGACAGGGCATTGAAAGTGAAGAGGCTCTCAATACAATGATCGCGGCTCTGGAAAGTCAGCTTGCAGATCTTGAGAAGAAGGAACAGGAGCTGGCAGCGGGAGAACAGCAGCTTCTTGAAAAGGAGCAGCAGCTGATATCCGGTGAACAGGCACTTATAGAAGCCGGGAACCAGATCCGGGATGGCGAGGCTCAGCTTAAGCAGGCAAGAGAGGAGCTGGATGCATCGAAAAGACAGATCGATGCCGGGCAGGCCCAGATTGATGCAGCGTGGGAGATGCTAAACGGTCAGGAAAAAACTCTTCAGTCAGGGAAAAACGAACTGGCATCCGGTGAAAAAGAAATTCAGGACGGATGGTCCGAATATGAGAAGGCGGCAGCTGCGGCAGCGCAGCAGATCGCAGACGGAGAAGCAAAGATTGCGGACGGTGAGAGACAGCTTGAGGAGGCAAAGCAGGAAATCGCCGATGCCAGAGCAGAAATAGAAAAGATCGAAAACCCTGAATGGTATGTGCAGGACAGGAGCAGCGCACTGGCGGAGTATGACGGATACGGGGACAACGCCGACAGGATGAGAGCTATCGGGCAGGTATTTCCGGCTGTATTCTTTCTGGTAGCGGCGCTTATCAGCCTTACTGCTATGACAAGAATGGTGGAGGAGCAGAGAATCCAGATCGGAACGCTGAAAGCTCTTGGATACAGCAAATTGGCTATTGCGGGGAAATATATTACATATGCTCTGACAGCTACTCTGGGCGGAAGCATTGTCGGTGTACTTTTGGGAGAAAAGATCTTTCCGTGGATCATCATATATGCTTATAAGATCATGTATCAGCATATTCCCGATATCCTTGTGCCCTATCACATGAGCTATGCATTGCAGGCAACTTTGATCGCTGTGCTCTGTACTCTTGCGGCAACACTTATGGCCTGTTATAAAGAACTGGCAAGTGTTCCGGCCCAGCTGATGCGTCCTCCGGCGCCAAAACAGGGGCAGAGGATTCTTCTGGAGAGAGTGGGACTGATCTGGCGGCATTTGAATTTTACGTGGAAATCTTCTATACGAAATCTGGTCCGCTATAAAAAACGGTTTTTTATGACAGTGTTTGGTATAGGAGGCTGCATGGCTCTGATGGTAGTGGGCTTTGGGCTGAAGGACAGCATTTTTGAGGTCCCGGATCTGCAATATCAGGAGATTCAGCATTATGATGCCGCAGTTTACTATGATGATGGATTATCTGCAGAGGAAAAAGATGAGATCGTAAATGCGGTAAAGGACGAAAAGGCTGTAGACGGAGAACTCCAGGTCCGGATGCAGAATCTGGAGGTGAAATCAGACAGTGAAACTCTGGATGTCTATCTTACAGTACCGGAAAGTACAGAACATATTGAGGATTTCCTTACATTCCGAAGCAGAACCTCATCAGAATCCTATACGCTGGAAGGCGAGGGAGCTATCCTGACAGAAAAAGCGGCGGAAGCCCTTGGCGTGAAAACCGGAGATACCGTGAAGCTGGAAGATAACGGTCTTGGTGAAAAGGAAGTGACGGTAGAGGCTATCTGTGAAAATTATATAGGACATTACATTTATCTGTCACCGGAATATTATGAGGAGCTATTTGGAGCACAGGCAAAATATAATGGAGTCCTTGTGAAACTGCAGGATGGAAAAGAAGATCAGGCGGAACAGATCGGAAGCCGTCTTCTGGACAATGAAAATGTGCTGAATATCAGTTACACTACCAGTATAGAAGGCAGGCTGGATGATATGCTTCAAAGTTTAAATCTGGTCATTGTTGTACTGATCATATCGGCCGGAATGCTGGCTTTTGTAGTACTTTATAATCTGAATACCATTAATATTACAGAAAGAAAACGGGAACTTGCAACCATCAAAGTACTGGGATTTTATGACATAGAGGTGGCTTCCTATGTATACCGGGAGAATATTCTTCTCACATTGATAGGAGCCCTTGCGGGAATGGGGCTTGGACGGCTTCTGCTTCAGTTTATTATTGTCACTGTGGAGGTAGACGAGATCATGTTCGGCAGAGTGATCCATTTCCCGAGTTATCTGTACAGCCTTCTCTTTACATTGGGATTTTCCATGTTCGTAAACTGGGTAATGTATTTTAAACTGAAGCGCATTGATATGGTAGAATCCTTAAAGAGCGTGGAATAAATTTATGAAATTTTTATATTTTTAAGGGAATTATTAGCACTCTTGTCAAAAGAGTGCTAATTTTTTATTGACATTTAAAACAGAGGGTATTATCATATTTTTTAGACGAGAAAAAGAGAATTTATAAGGAGTGATATAAATGGCAGCAAAAAAAGGAAATTTATCTATCAGCAGTGAGAATATTTTCCCAATCATTAAGAAGTGGGTGTATTCTGATCACGACATCTTCGTCCGTGAGATGATCTCAAATGGGTGCGACGCCATCACAAAGCTGAAAAAGCTTGATATGATGGGAGAATATCAGATGGCGGATGATTATAAACCGCAGATCCAGGTGATCGTAAATCCGGAAGAAAAGACACTGAAATTTATCGATAATGGTATCGGTATGACAGCAGATGAGGTGGAAGAGTACATTACTCAGATCGCCTTTTCAGGAGCAACAGAATTTTTGGAAAAGTACAAGGACAAAACAACGGAAGATGACATGATCGGACATTTCGGACTTGGATTTTATTCAGCGTTTATGGTGGCTGATGAAGTTCATATCGATACTCTTTCCTATAAGGAAGGATCCGCGCCGGTGCACTGGGTCAGCAATGGCGGGACAGAATATGAGATGTCAGACGGAAATAAAGAAGGAGTCGGAACGGAAATTACTCTTTTCCTGAATGATGACAGCCTGGAATTTGCAAATGAGTATCGTGTAAGAGAAGTTCTGGAGAAGTACTGCTCTTTTATGCCGGTGGAAATTTTCCTGTCCAAAGCCAATGCGGAGCAGGAATATGAGACGATCGATGAGGCTGACCTGAAAGAGGATGACGTTGTTGTAGAACGGATCCATGAGGAAGCCAAGATGGAAGAGAAGGAAAATGAAAACGGGGAGAAAGAAATGGTAGAAGTATCCCCGGCAAAGGACAAAGTAAAGATCAACAAGCGTCCGGTTGCGATCAATGACATCCATCCTCTCTGGACAAAACATCCGAATGAATGCTCCAAGGAGGATTATATAGAATTTTACAGAAAGGTGTTCCTGGACTACAAGGAGCCGCTCTTCTGGATTCATTTAAATATGGATTATCCTTTCAATTTAAAGGGTATCCTTTATTTCCCGAAGATCAACACAGAGTACGATTCCATTGAGGGAACCATTAAGCTGTATAACAACCAGGTATTTATTGCTGATAACATCAAAGAAGTGATTCCGGAGTTCCTGATGGTATTAAAAGGAGTGATCGACTGTCCGGATCTTCCGCTGAATGTATCAAGAAGCGCGCTTCAGAACGATGGATTTGTGACAAAGATTGCAGATTATATCTCCAAAAAGGTAGCTGATAAACTGAGCGGTATGTGCAAGACTGACAAGGAAAATTATGAGAAATACTGGGATGATATCAGTCCGTTTATTAAATTCGGCTGCCTGAAGGACGAAAAATTCTGTGACAAGATGATGGATTACATTCTCTTCAAGAATATCGACCATAAATATATGACTCTGAAAGAGTGTGTAGAGGAAAACGGCGGAACTTTAATCGACCCGAAGGATCAGAAAGAGGAGACAGCAGAGACAGAGGGTGAAGAGAAGAAGGAAGAGCCGAAGACTACCATCTATTATGTGACAGATGAACAGCAGCAGAGCCAGTATATCAATATGTTCCGCAGCCAGAGCCAGGATGCGGTGATCCTGAACCACAATATCGACTCTCCGTTTATCACACAACTGGAACAGAGGAACCAAAATATACAGTTCCAGCGCATCGATGCTGACATTACAGAATCTGCAAAGGAAGAAGTGAAGGAAGAAGAAAAAGAAAACTTCCAGAAAACAGCGGATACTTTAACAGAGGTCTTTAAAAAAGCTCTGGATAATGATAAACTGAATGTAAAAGTTGAAAAACTGAAAGATGACAAGGTGGCTTCTATGATCACTCTGTCAGAGCAGAGCAGACGTATGCAGGAAATGATGAAAATGTACGGCATGACGGGAATGGATCCGTCCATGTTCGGTACAGACAGTACGCTGACTCTGAATGCCAACCATCCACTGGTCCAGTTTGTAGTTGAAAACAAAGATAATGAGAAGGTTCCGGTGATCTGCAAACAGCTTTATGATCTGGCAATGCTGGCTCATAAGCCTTTAAGCCCGGAAGAGATGACAGCTTTTGTACAGAGAAGCAATGACATTATGATGCTGCTGACAAAATAAAAGCGGATGGGACACTCTTTTGACAAGAGAAGAGGATGACAGAACAAAAATGGAAAGGAGAGAAAGTATGGCAAACACGATTATTACAAAACAGAAGGATCTTCCGAAACTGGCTTTCAAAACACAGGCCCTTGCCGCATTTGCAGCGGTAGCAGGAGCAGTTGTAATTCCACAGTTATTTCATGTAATGGGAGCGGTATCGGGACTTGGTACAGCACTTGGAGAGACATTTCTTCCCATGCATCTTCCGATCATTCTGGCAGGACTGATGGCAGGACCTTATGCGGGAGCAGTTGCCGGAGTGTTTGGTCCCCTTGTAAGCTTTGCGCTGTCAGGAATGCCGGGAGCAGCTATGCTTCCGTTTATGATGATCGAGCTGGCAGTTTACGGACTGGCGGCAGGTCTTCTTAGAAATGTAAGTATGCCTGTACTGGCAAAAGTAGTTCTTGTGCAGATTGCAGGACGTCTGGTGCGTGCAGCTGCAATTGTAGCCGGGGTTTCTCTGCTGGGTGTACAGGGAATCCAGATGCCTGTTATCTGGAACAGCATTGTTACAGGGCTTCCGGGATTGATACTGCAGTGGACTCTGCTGCCGCTGCTTGTATTCTGGATCAATAACAGGGCAAAAAATGAGCAGTGATCTTAGAAGAGCGGTAGAAATTCTTGACAAGAGCAGATACACCTGCGTTCTCTGCAGAGGGGAACAGATACTGACAACAGAAAAACGGGGAGTTCTGCCGTTAGTTGAATGGCTGGAAGCCGGGGAGGATCTGAAAGGGTTCTCTGCAGCGGATAAGGTAGTAGGCAAAGGGGCAGCGTTTCTTTACGTGATGGCAGGAGTAAAGGAAGTCTACGCGTCGGTTATGAGTGAGAAGGCAGCCGCTCTATTGTCTGATTACGGTATTGACGGCTTCTGCGGGCAAAAGGTTGACAGGATCCGCAATCGTCAGGGAACAGGAAATTGTCCCATGGAGGAAGCGACAAAAGATATTGAGAGCCCTGAAAAGGCCTGGGAAGCAATTCGGCAGACACTGAAAAGGCTTGCGGCCGGAAAGTAAGAATAGAGGATATAAAAAGCAGGCGGATGTGATATCCGCCTGCTTTGCCTGCTATAAGTATCAGGTTACTTCAACTGTCCAGTTCATAGGGAATCCCGTTTTGGAAGAAAAGTTCCTGGACTTTTTTATCCCACGCCTGCTCCACAGATTTGTCCATGATAAACTGACGGAAGGAGGTTCCGGTAGTGCAGGTGAGTTTGGAACCGTCATACCGGAAATTCAGATACAGTCCCTGGACATCAGACAAAGGAAAATCCAGTCTGCTGTCAGAGAGAAATCTCCCGATTTCTTCCGGGGCAAGAGAAAAGATCAGGCGAAAGCTCAAAGGGGTACGTTTTCCACGGATAATAGAATAGCAGTAGTCTCTGAAAAGTTTCCAGAGAGCATATTCTTCTTTGGGAGGTTCGTCAAAAAAACTCTTTTGGAGAAAGCCGCTCATAGTAAATTTCCCAAAGGTTATAATTTCACCTTCTATAAAAGAAAAATGATCGAATGTCTCATGAGCCAGCAGATGAGACATGCAGGTCTTTGTCTCAGGTATCAGAATGATCATACAAAAAGTCCTTTCTTTTAAGGATGTATAGCGCCGGTGCACAACAGGTATATTAACAAGCATACACCGACGCTAAATTCATTTTAATACAGACAGGATGTTTTTACAAACGAAAAGTTGTCGAAACCAGAACACAGATGTTATACTAGGAGCAATTGATGTGAAAGAAGAAATCCGTTTAAATAAATATATTACAGAAGCAGGAATCTGTTCCCGCCGTGAGGCAGACCGCCTGATCGAATCCGGAAAGGTCTATGTGGACGGCCAGAGGGCAGTTCTTGGAATGAAGATACGAAAAGGTCAGAAAGTACAGGTTGGAAAAAAAGTAATCAGCGGTAAAGAAGAAAAGGTTGTCCTGGCAGTTTATAAGCCGGTAGGCATTGTCTGTACAGAAGATCCAAGGACACGGAATAATATTGTCCGTTTTTTAAACTATCCGGTACGGATCACCTATGCCGGCAGGCTGGATAAAGATTCCGAAGGTCTTCTTCTCATGACAAATGACGGAGATATGATCAACAGTATTATGCGGGCGGCCAATTTCCATGAAAAAGAGTACAAGGTAACGGTAGATCGCCGGATTACAGAAGGATTTATCAGGGAAATGTCCGAAGGAGTCCATATTACAGATAAAGAAAAAAATCTTGACGCTGTAACCAGGCCCTGCCGTGTATATCAGGAAGGACCTTATACTTTTCGGATCATCCTTACACAGGGGCTGAACCGTCAGATACGAAGAATGTGCGATGCCCTTGGATATCAGGTGAGAATGCTGAAAAGGATCCGTATTATGAATATAGAACTCGGCAATATGAAGCCGGGACAGAGCAGGCCTTTGACGGATCAGGAGCTGGCCGGACTGCACCGTCAGATTGAGGAACACAGTACAAAGTCCGGAGAAAAAAAGGAATAGGAGAATAGCAGGAAAATGGCAGATCATCAGACAGAGAAGAAAAAGAGACTGAAGGAACTGACAGATCTTCTTAACCGGGCCGGAAAGGCGTATTATCAGGATGCAGAGGAGATCATGAGCAATTACGAATATGATGCCCTGTATGACGAGCTTGAAGCGCTGGAAAAAGAGCTTGGTATGGTATTGTCAAACAGTCCCACTGTCAATGTGGGATATGAGGTGTTAAGTGAACTTCCCAAGGAGAGGCACGAAAGCCCGATGCTTTCCCTCGATAAGACAAAAGATATTGAGGAACTGAAAGAGTTTGCCGGGGATCAGAAAGTGGTGATGTCCTGGAAAATGGACGGCCTTACTGTTGTGCTCACTTACCGGAACGGGGAACTTGTAAAGGCAGTTACCCGCGGAACTGGAGAAGTGGGGGAAGTAATCACCAACAATGCCAGAGTTTTTAAAAATATTCCTTTAAAGATAGCCTACCAGGGGGAGCTGATCCTTCGGGGAGAGGCAGTCATCGGATACCGGGATTTTGAGAGGATCAATGAAGAAATTCCCGATGCGGATGCAAAATATAAAAATCCCCGTAATCTCTGCAGTGGTTCAGTGCGTCAGCTCAACAATGAAATCACAGCAAAAAGGAACGTAAACTTTTTTGCTTTTGCGCTTGTAAAGGCGGACGGAATAGATTTCCATAATTCGAGATCATACCAGCTGGACTGGCTGAAACAGCAGGGATTTGACGTAGTAGAACACCATGTTGTAACCAGGGAAAAAGTAGAAGAAGAAGTTATTAAATTTTCAGAAAAAATCAGTCAAAATGATTTTCCATCAGATGGACTTGTGCTAATATATGATGATATAGGATATGGTCAGTCTTTAGGGAGAACTTCTAAATTTCCACGGGATTCTTTCGCATTTAAATGGGCGGACGAGACAAAGGAGACTGTGCTGGAAGAAATCGAATGGAGTCCTTCCAGAACAGGTCTTATTAACCCGGTTGCCATTTTTGATCCTGTGGAGCTGGAGGGTACCACGGTCAGCAGAGCAAGCGTTCACAATATCAGCATTATGGAAGAACTGAAGCTGGGGATAGGAGATACCATTGAAGTATATAAAGCAAATATGATCATTCCCCAGATTGCCCGGAATCTGACCGGAAGCGGGGTGAAAGATATTCCCAAGGTCTGTCCGGTATGCCAGGGAAAGACGGAGATACGGCAAATCAGCAATGCAAAGGCGCTTTACTGTACCAACCCCGAATGTCAGGCGAAGCAGATCAAATCCTACGCCCTGTTTGTCAGCAGGGACGCCATGAATATAGAAGGCCTTTCGGAGGCGACGCTGGAAAAATTTATAGCCAGAGGATTTATCCGCGAATATACAGATATTTTTCATCTGGACCGCTATCAGGATGAAATCCGGAATATGGAAGGTTTTGGAGAGAAATCTTACCGCAATCTGATCGAGAGTGCCAGGAAGGCAAGAGTTACTACTTTGCCGAGACTGATCTACAGCCTTGGGATTTCCAATATTGGTCTGGCAAATGCGAAAATGATATGCCAGGAAGTGGGAAATGATCCCGAACGGATCCTGGAACTTGACAAAGAGCAGTTAAGTTCAATCGCAGGAGTTGGGGAAGTGATCGCCGGGGCTTTTGTGGATTATTTTCAGAATGAGCAGCATAGAGAACAGTATAAAAAGCTTTTAAAAGAGGTGATCCTTCCGGAGGAAGAGGAGAAGGAGAACGGAGAGATCCTTAAGGGAATTACCTTCGTGATCACCGGAAGCGTAGAACATTTTGCCAACCGGGGAGAAGTAAAGGAACTGATCGAAAGCATGGGAGGCAAGGTGACCGGATCTGTCACATCTAAAACGACATATCTGATCAACAATGATACAGCATCCACATCGTCCAAAAACAAAAAGGCAAGGGAGCTTGGGATTCCGATTTTGTCGGAGGAAGCCTTCCTTCAGATGATAGAAGAGAGAAAGAAATAGAAAGGAGTCATCATGTCAGAAAGAGATCAGAACAATGAAAATGAGATTGAAAAAGTAAATGACTCAGAAGTAGAAGTAGAAAAAACCAAGAAAGAAGACGAATATGAGAAGATCTGTTTCATTTGTCACCGCCCGGAGAGCACAGCAGGAAAAATGATCGATCTTCCCAACAATATTTCTGTCTGCTCCGACTGTATGCAGAAGAGTTTTGACGCCATGACAAACGGGCAGATTGATTACAGCAAGCTGATGAATATACCGGGCGTTCAGATCTTCAACATGTCTGATCTGGAAAATGCAGTGCCAAAACAGCAGAAGATCAAGAAGAGAAAAGAGGGCGAGGAGAAGAAGCCCCTTCTTGATATTAACAACATTCCAGCGCCTCATAAGATCAAAGCAAAACTTGATGAGTATGTGGTAGGGCAGGAATATGCCAAAAAGGTTATGTCCGTGGCTGTATACAACCACTATAAGCGGGTAGCTACAGATACTATGGATGATATTGAGATTGAGAAGTCCAATATGCTGATGATCGGACCGACAGGATCCGGAAAAACCTATCTTGTAAAGACGCTGGCGCGGCTTCTGGATGTACCTCTTGCCATTACGGATGCCACATCTCTTACAGAGGCCGGTTATATCGGCGACGACATAGAAAGTGTCGTGTCAAAGCTTCTGGCAGCGGCGGACAATGATGTGGAGAAAGCAGAACAGGGAATCATTTTTATCGATGAAATCGATAAGATCGCGAAAAAGAAAAACACCAATCAGAGGGATGTAAGCGGAGAATCCGTACAGCAGGGAATGCTGAAGCTTCTGGAAGGGAGCGAGGTGGAAGTTCCGGTTGGAGCCAACAGCAAAAATGCCATGGTTCCGCTGACCACGGTCAATACCCGGAATATTCTCTTTATATGCGGAGGAGCCTTCCCGGATCTGGAAAATATTATAAAGGAACGTCTTACAAAACAGGCTGCCATTGGATTTAATGCAGATCTGAAGGATAAATATGATCATGATAAAAATATCCTTGGAAAAGTGACAACAGAAGACTTAAGAAATTTTGGTATGATCCCGGAATTTCTCGGGCGTCTTCCTATCGTCTTTACTTTGCAGGGTCTGGATGAAGATATGTATGTAAAGATACTGAAAGAGCCGAAAAATGCGATTTTGAAGCAGTATCAGAAATTGCTTGCTCTGGATGAGGTGAAGCTGGAATTTGATGATTCCGCATTGAGGGCTATTGCAAGAAAAGCGATGGAGAAGGATACAGGGGCCAGAGCGCTTCGGGCAATCATTGAGGAATTTATGCTGGATATCATGTATGAGATACCAAAAGATGATTCCATCGGGCAGGTGACGATTACAGAAAGTTACATACAGGGCACCGGAGGACCGATCATTACTTTGAGAGGTCAGGAACCAGCACTTCTGGAAGGATAAAATATTAGGGATTACGAGGGACGGGAAATGGATTATAGTTATTTGTTAGATCTGGCGATTATTCTACTTTGTACCAAACTTTTAGGACTTGCGACGAGAAGAGTGCAGATGCCTCAGGTAGTAGGGGCGCTTCTTGCGGGGCTTATCCTTGGCCCGGCTGTATTCGGGATTCTTGAAGAGACGGCCTTTATTACTTCCGTGGCAGAGCTGGGAGTGATCGTGCTGATGTTCTGTGCGGGAATGGAAACAGATATTAATGAACTGAAAGCAAGCGGAAAGGCATCTTTTGTCATTGCTATGTGCGGAGTACTTGTTCCTCTCGCAGGCGGTTTTGCCCTGTCCTATCTCTTTAACAGGCCTGGCGTGATCGAGTCAGATGCAGCAGCCAGCCTTATGCTGCAGAATATATTTATCGGTATCATACTGACAGCCACATCGGTCAGCATTTCGGTAGAGACTTTAAAAGAGCTGGGGAAATTAAAGACCCGCTCCGGAAATGCGATCCTTGGCGCGGCTATCATAGATGATATTTTAGGTATCATCGGGCTTACCATTGTAACAAGTATGGCGGATTCTTCTGTCAGTATAGCGGTAGTCCTGCTGAAGATTCTGGGATTTTTTGTTTTTGCCGCAGTGGTTGGAGTTGTGGTGTACAGATGGTACCATTCCTGGGTAGATCATGCAGAAAAAGGATTGAGAAGACATGTGATCCTTGCTTTTGTATTCTGTCTTGTCATGTCTTACTGTGCAGAAGAATTTTTCGGTGTGGCGGATATTACCGGAGCCTTTTTTGCCGGTCTGATCATCGCCAATACCGAGAAAGCAGAGTATCTGCAGGAAAGATTTAACACCATTTCCTATCTGCTTCTGTCACCGGTGTTTTTTGCCAGTATCGGGCTGAAAGTTGTCCTTCCGAAAATGGATTCCACCATTGTGATTTTTTCCGTTCTGCTCGTGATCGTTGCTGTTGTGACGAAGATCATCGGCTGCGGATTTGGCGCAAAGATCTGCCATTATAAGAATTATCAGTGCAGAAGGATCGGCGTGGGTATGATCTCCAGAGGTGAGGTGGCTCTCATCGTGGCAAACAAAGGTATGGCTTTAGGACTTCTGGGTTCCGTATTCCTCGGGCCTGTCATTATTATGGTCGTCCTGACGACTATCGTAACCCCGGTGCTCTTAAAGATTATTTTCCGGAAGGGACCGGATCTGCCAGTGCCGAAAGAGCAGGAGATTTCCAGTTTCTACGAAAATATGGGCGAGAAAAAACAGTGAAATACAGGCGGAAATCTTTGACTGCAGGAATAGAGTTTTTGATACCTCATATACTTAATTGAAAAAGCATATGAGGTATTTTTATGCCTGATTTTAAACTTTGCCGTCAGAGAATCTTGTCAGAGGAGTATCGGGATTTTATCGTATCATCCAGAGGGGGAAGAATTGATTTTCAGGTTCCGGAGGAAAAGCTTTGCCGCCAGAGGACACAGGCGGGGTATGATGTGATCTATATTGATCAGCCTCTTGCGGATCCTATAGGATTTGAACGGTTTCCATACAGTTCTGTCCCCAAATGCTATGCGCTCCTTGATATGGAAGCCATGAATCAGGCCGGGATCACACAGGTACAGAATTATCCTACTTTAGAACTGATGGGAGAAAACGTGATGATCGGTTTCGTAGATACCGGGATCGATTATACCCATCCGGTGTTCCGTGCTCTGGATGGAGGCACAAGGATTGCAGCCATCTGGGATCAGACCATACAGGATGGAATGACTCCGGAAGGATTTCTCTACGGTACAGAATATACAGAGGAAGAAATCAACCGGGCTCTGGCATCAGAGGATCCTTTTCAGATCGTTCCAAGCATGGATAGAAACGGACACGGAACATTTATTGCCAGCGTGGCTGCAGGAGGAGCGGATGAATCCGGTAAATTTCTGGGAGCAGCCCCGGAAGCCACGCTGGCTGTGGTAAAGCTGAAGGAAGCCAAGCAGTATCTGAAAGAATTTTATTATATTGCTCCGGAAGCTGTATGTTACCAGGAAAATGATATTATGCTGGGAGTACAGTATCTTGCGGATCTGGCAGAGCGGAAAAATATGCCGTTGATCCTGTGTATTGCTCTTGGAACCAGTATGGGCGGACATAACGGGACACTGCCCCTTGCTGTTCTTTTGGAATATTATTCCAACATCATCAACCGCGGGATCGTGACAGGGACAGGAAATGAAGCGGCGGGACGGAGGCATTTTTCTGACAGGCTTGCGGACAGGGATGACAGAAGCGAGGTAGAGATACGGGTCGGGGAAGGAGTGGGAGGTTTTGTGACAGAGCTCTGGTCTGACATTCCCAATATCCTGACAATTTCTCTTGTGTCTCCCTCCGGGGAAGTGAAGCAGGGAATCGGAGTGCAGCCTGGAGGAAACGCAGTGTTTCAGTTTGTGTTTGACCAAACAGAAGTCTCGGTAGATTACCGTCTTTTGGTAGAGAGGAATAATTCCCAGTTGATTTTTTTCAGGTTCGGGCATCCCTCACCGGGAATATGGAAAGTAATCGTAGAGCCGGTACAGCTGGCAGGAGGTGAGTTTCATCTCTGGCTCCCTGTAGAAAATTTTCTGAACGGTGAGGTGTTTTTTCTCAGGTCTGATCCCAATACGACGCTGACAGCGCCATCAGCCGTAAGTTCTGCCATTTCCTGTGCCTTTTATAATGGAACAGAGAATAGTATTGATATTAATTCCGGTAGAGGATATACTAGAACTGGAGAGATAAAACCGGATCTTGCAGCGCCGGGTGTCGGCATTATAGGTGCCGTTCCGGGAGGAAGATTCCAGGAAAGATCAGGCTCCAGCGCGGCCGCAGCCATTACCGCGGGAGCCGCCGCGCTGATGACAGAGTGGCTCCGCTATCATGTGGGAAGCAGCGGAGTAGATACGCTGCAGCTTAAAAACCTGTTTATCCTGGGAGCCAGGCAGAGACCGGGAGAACCATATCCGAACAGGGAATGGGGATACGGAACCCTGGATCTGTACCATACTCTGGATCGGTTAAGACAGATATGAGACAAAGGAGAGATGATAAATGGCAGATTTTTTTGATGAATTTGGAAAAAGAGTATCTGATGTGGCAAGTGATTTAAGCAGACGTGCCGGAGATTCCCTGGAGATACAGAGACTGAAAGGGGAAATCCGTTCTTTGAAGAGAGGAAACAGAAGGGATTTTGAAGATATCGGCAGATCGATATACGAGAAATTTACAAAGAATGAGATCCAGGATATGGATATGATCGCATTGTGTGAAGCTATTGAGAAACGGGAAGAGGAAATTGAAAAATACGAAGAACAGATTGTACGCATTAAAGAAGAAATCTGAAATTAACAGAAAGAAACATATGACGGTATTTCTGCAGTCTATTCCGATTTTGACAGCAACGGCGGATATTTTGATCAAACAGTCTGTAGAGCGGAATCTGGGCGAGTCAGACGAAAAAGAGATCATGGGAGGCCGCGTGATCCTTCGGAAGGTTTACAATGAAGGGTTTGCTTTCAATATTTTGGAAAAACGGCCGAAAATTGTAACAGGTGTTTCCTGTGCAGTGGGCGCCGCTGTTTTTCTTTATGGACAGTTTCTTATGACACAGAAGAAAAGAGTTCTTGAAAAAACGGGGATCATGCTTGCATCAGGAGGCGCATGGAGCAATTTTTTTGACCGCGCTGTCCGCGGGAGAGTTGTGGACTATCTTGCAGTAAAGACAAAATGGAAGAAGGCGCAGGCTGTAACATTCAATATAGGAGATCTGTGTATTTTTGCCGGGGCATTGTCTGTGCTGGCCGGAAGACTCCTGTATAAAAGAAAAAAACGATAGAGGTGACAGATATACAGAAGAATATCCGAGAGAATCAGGACAGCAAAAAGGAAAGAGAGAAGAACAGCAGAATTGTAGAAATAAAGGCGATGTGTATAGGAGCAGCCTTGATTCTGGCAGGAGGGGCAGCAGGCGGGTATGCCTTAAACGAAGTGAAAGCAGAGAGGGAAAAGGCGCAGGCGGAAGCCAGAGAGCAGGCGGAACGCGAAAAGGCGGCAGACGAACAAAGGAAAGCCATGGAAGAAGAGGAAGCGTCCAAGACGCCGGAGGAAAAGAAAGCAGAACAGATTGCGGCGGCAAAGGAAGAAGCAAAAGAGGAAGGTTGTCCGGATGAGATCATAAGCCTGGTAGATAAAAATGATGAGCTGATTGATTTTGTAAAAGATTATGCCCAGAATAAAGATAAAGAAATTCCGGATACGGTAGAAGGCCCGACGGAAGAGGGACAGATTCCCCATTACCTGCAATGGGATGAAAGATGGGGATATGCTTCCTACGGAACGAGTATTATCGCTTCCAGCGGATGCGGGCCCACCTGTATGTCCATGGTGATCGTAGGATTGACCGGCGATGTAACGGCAACGCCCTACAGGATGGCAAAATACAGCGAAGAGCGGGGCTATATCGATGAAAGTAATAATACATACTGGGCGATGCTGGAGAGCGCGGCGTCAGACTGGGGCCTTCGCTGTCAGGAAACCATGCTGGATGAAAGCTCGCTGGCGGCAGAACTGCAGGCAGGTCATCCGGTAGTCTGCAGCATGCTGCCGGGCGATTTTACAGACGTAGGTCATTTTCTTGTGCTGACAGGATATAAAGATGGAAAAGTAACCCTAAACGATCCTTTCAGCAAGGCAAATTCGGAAAAGGAGTGGGTGTTTGCGGACATTCAGGATCAAATCCGGCAGATGTGGGTATTTTCACTACCATCTTAGATTTGGTCTGTTTTATGAAAAATAGGGAGCGACACAGTGAAGGAAGTGCCGCTGTCAGGCATGGAGGAAGCAGAAATGTTTCCTCCATGTTCAATTGTGATGGATTTGGCGATATAAAGGCCCATGCCGCCATTTTCGCCGCCTTTACGGCGGGTAAAGAACTGTTCAAATATATGGGGGAGATTTTCAGGCGCAATGCCGCTGCCATTGTCCCTGACTATGATACAGGCATTGTTATCCTTCAGGGACAGGAAAAGTTCAATCTTTCCTTCTGCAGGTACAAATCCTACCGCATTATAAACTAAGTTCTGAAGAAGACTGATCAGTTTAATGCGGTCGCCATAAACGAAGAGCGGCTCTTTGGGAGAGATATGCAGCAGGAAATGAATACCCGATACATCCATATCAGGTAGATTCTGTTCATAAAATTCCCGGACCAGGTCCGTGAGATTTATGACAGAAAAGTCGGAAGGTGTATCCTGATAGGAAAATTCCTGGAGCAGTACCAGCCGATCCCTCATTTCTCCTGCTTTTTGCCGTATGGTATCAAGATACTGTTTTGTTTCGTCGCTGAGATCCGGCTGCTCCATCTGTACCAGCCGCGTAAAGGTAGTGATGGATGTGATCGGAGTTTTTAAATCATGGGCAAATCCCAGAAGAAGCTGACGCCGCTCCTCCAGAAGAGAATTTAAAGAGGCGGTTTTATGCTCCACTTCTTCTTGAAGGTGGCGGTTCAGCCGGATATTTTCCCGGACGATCCGAATATTGTGGATAACCATACGGACGGAAAAAAGCAGGATCAATCCATAAATACCCCACTCATCATACCATCCGGTGCGGGCAGGTTCATAGCGTCCAAGGCAGAGCATGTGCGCACACAGGGAAAGGGCATAAAATCCAATTCCGGCAAGAAGAGGGAAATTTTCGCTGCTTTTGCCGGTTAAATGTTTAAGGACAAGGAAGAAAAGAAACAGGGAAATAATCAGTTTATACCAGAAAAGCAGTTGTCCGTAAACAGCAGCAAAGGCCGGGAGAAGAGGAAGAATTACCATAGGAGCAGCAGCGCTTAAGGCAACAAATCCAAGGGAGATGCCTGGAAGAATACGATCTGACAGAAGCCCTCTTTTCAGACAGACTAAAGAGACGATCCGTATGATGCAGAAGATGCCAAGAGCAGCCATGGCATCCTCCAGTGCATACAGGGGACGGATCAGGGGGACTCCCGCCAGCCGAAGGAACGGATAACAGATGCGGATAGAAAAGGAGAGCGCAAGGATACCGAGGAAGAAGTTTTCCCGGGAGCGGGGGTCATGACGCAGGCCGATCCATACGGCGGAGGAGAAAAGAGCCAGCGTCAGAGAAGTAAAGCACAGAAAGCCGTAAAAGATCATGCGCTCTGAGATAAGACGGCTGACTGCTTCCGAACTTCCAACAGCAGGGGGATAAGTGACGCCGCTATAATAATGACTGTGATTTGCTGTCTGGACCACAACTTCTGCCTGCCTGTTTTCAAGGGGAACAGTTACGATGGTATCTTTGATTAAGGGACGATAGGGGGACAGTGAGCCGGCAGAAGCAGTAAGTTCTCCATTTACATAAACATTACAGGCTGAAAAAACCTCCGGAAGGAGGAGAGAATAGCTACCTGACTTACCGGTCAGGACAATACGGTATGTACCGGATCCATAGGGAGAATGGTTCTTATGGAAGGAAGAAAAACTAAAATATTGGCCAATATAGATTTCTTTTGAAGTATAGTCCGACAGTTCATCTGGAGAGGCTTCCACATCCGGATAAAATTCCCAGCCTTCTGCCAGGTAGGTGATTTTGTGAGGATCAGAAGAGTCCCCTTTTATGACTGAAAAACCTTCTTGTGACAAGGAAGCCCTCATGATATACTTGTTGTCAAAGCGATATAGAAGAGAAAAGAGTCCGATAGCACATAACCCTGTAAGCAGGAGCAGACAGGTCAGTATAGAAACTTTTTTTGTGTACATAGCAGTTTACCTCTCTGGAAAGGAAGAATGGCATTGATGAAAGCCAAACATCCACATTTAGTTATAGTTATTATAGCAGAAGTCATAGTTTTTGCGACAATATTATTTTTCCTGAATTTTGCCTATGTTCATGCCTCTGAAACGGAGGACAATGATACAGTAGCTACATACGAAGAATGGAAGAAGTGGCTTGAGAGTCACAGAAGCGAAGGCGGAACTGTTGTATTGACAGATGACATTATAGTACCGGAAGATGAGAATTATCTTTATGATAACGGAAAATACAGGAAAAATATTACAGTGAAAACAGCCGGACATACAATTTATGTGAAAGGACAGATGGAACTGTGGCCCTTTTTGTCTCTGGAAGGAACCGGAGGAAGTGAAGGGATTTTCCATGTTTGTCCCGGGGGCAGTCTGACATTAATTTCCGTCAGCATTTTGGCGGGTTCGGCAGAAGATACTGCAGTTGTACAGGAAGAAGGAGCTTTCTTTGTCTATGGGGAAGAAACAGGAATGGGGCTTCCCGAATTTTTCTGTCAGGGCCGGATGATTCTGGCAGATAAGCCTGTTGTGTCTGCGGCATCAGCGGAAAACTATCAGGATATGCCGGTCATTGTGATTCCGGAAGAAGAAAATTTTTCAGTTTCCCGTCTGCCTGCTGAAGATGATGTGACGATCAATCAAAGCGGGAAGACAGATAGTACAGCAATTCCGGTGATCTGGCAAGATACGGACTTCCCGAAAGAAAGAGTCCGCACAGTTATAACGGGTACTTATCCGGATGATTATGTTGTTTTCAGAGATCAGAATCCGAGGTGCCTGGTGGTGTATGGCTCCAGTACGAATCCCTACTTTCTCCTGGCCTTTGCAGAAACTTATCAGAACAGCGGCCTTATCCTTCATATGGACGCATTTGTTCCGCAGGAGGGAACAGTTACGCTGCAAGGCTCCGATGATAAAAGAACATGGAGCGATCTGGAAAGCCAGGAAGTATCTGAAGGAGAGCAGATAAGCTGGTATCCTGCATATAATCTTCTGGAAGAGGAAAGTTATACTTATTATAAAATGAGCCAAAGACTGTCGGATGGGACAACTCTGGATTCAGACATCCTGGAGCTGACAGAGGAATACACGATGGAGGGAACCGGTATCGAAGGCAGCAGAGGCGGAGAGACAAGACCTACAGAGGGAGAGGATGTGTTGCCGCCGCTGACGCAGGTGCCGGGAGGAAGCAGTGGAATGGGGAATGTTTCAGCGTCATCGGCCTCGGATAGTGACAATGCTTCCGCTTCCGATGCTGCATCCGCCGGAACCGGCTCTTCCAGTGTGTCTTCCGGTAAAAAAGAAGAAAACAAAGAAGAAAATAAAGAAGCAGGCCTAAAAACCCCGGACAGGGAGGAAAATCCAGAAGAGGATACGAATTATCCCTCCGAGTCACTGCAGATAGGAGTCGGTATAGTGCTTTCAGTTTGTGTGGTGGGAGGAATCCTTCTGGTTTTCCTGTTCAGAAGGAAAAGACGGTGAGAAATCCTGGTCCTTAGGCGGTGAAAAGCAGTATCCTTTTCGGGATACTGTTTTTATATATTGTTTTTCATTGCAAAGGGCAGTAAGTTTGTGACGTATAGTAGAAACGGTAACCTGAAGATTGTGTCTGCTGCCCACAATAGGAGTTTTCCAGATGCGGTCGTAAAGCTGTTCATAGGAAAAGACCTTTCCGGGATTTTGAGCCAGAAAGGAAAGAATATCAAACTGCAGAGCAGAAAAGTATTCTTCTTTTCCATTATAGCTTACTATCCGTCGATCCATATCAATAACAAGCGGACCAAAGGTGAGCACATCATTGTAAAATACGGATTCACTTCGTCGGATTCTTGCCCGGATCCGGTATTCTAATTCCAGAATGTCATAAGGTTTGGCCAGAAAATCGTCACCGCCGGATTGAAAACTTTGAATCCGGCTTTCTGTATCTGAAAATCCAGATAAGAAAATGACAGGAGCCCGGCTTTGTTCGCGAAAATGGCGGCAGAGAGAAAAGCCGTCGATTTCAGGCATATCAATATCAAGGATCACACAGTCAAAGGCTGTATTTTGAAGAAGTTCCCAGGCTTCCTTCGGAGAACTGCACTGATAGACTTTATATCCCTTTCGGGTGAAATAAATCCGATTGCTTTCCAGAAAATCCAAATCATCATCAATAAACAGAAGTTTTTCCATATCCTTCTCCTTCTAGCGTATCATGTAAAGCGGTTTCTGCGGTTCCGCAGAAACTACCTTATGCACAGGTATAATTTATTATACCATGCCCTGAGAAAAAGAAGAAAAGAGAAAAACAGAAAAAAATCAAAAAACAGTCAAATTGAATTGGAAATGCCCATTTCAGTGTCATAATATGCTAATATAAAGTTAATAAAAGATATGGTAAGAAGCGTTTGGCAGAGGCAGAGTGCAGAAAGGACTGTATGCAGAATGGAAGAAAAGGTTACAGGAAAAAATGCGATAAAAGAAGCGTACCCGGTGATGGTCAGTTTCCTGGACTTTTATTTCAGGGACAGGGATATTACAAAAATCATATCCATGGTTGACGAGAATATGTATTTTGTGGGAGCAGGCAGAGATTATACGGCAGTGAATCGGGGACAATTTCAAAGACTGATGGAAAGGGAAAATGAAGAAATGATGCCAATCCGTTCCGGATATGAAATCGTGTCTTATCATGAGGAGAAAATAGGAGAAGAAAGCCGAAGATGCCTGTGTAAAGCAGAGCGTAAGGAACCGCCAAGCTGCTTTATTTTTACAGCGTTGGTATATAAGAAGAAAGAGAAAGATGTGATATCTATGCTCCATATATCCAGAGTAGACGATGCTGTGGTTGAGATGGCCGGGTATATTCATGATCTGATCCGGGAATCGAGCAGAGATTTTCTTACAGGCGTATATAACCGAAAAGGAGGAGAAGAGAGGATCGGAGAGGTAATGCAAAAAGGAGTTCCTTTTGTATTCCTCATGCTGGATTTGGATGATTTTAAGAAGGTCAACGATATATATGGCCATGGAGCGGGCGATAGTATGCTTTGTTATATGGGGGAAAAACTAAGGGAATGTTTTCGAAAGACAGACATTATTGTACGCCTGGGTGGTGATGAATTTGCGGTTTTTGCCCAGCCGTGCCAGGATATCAGCGCCGTTAAAGAAAAGGTCGATAAGCTGGTTTGTTCCTATACAGAAGAAGCAAAGAAGAGATATCCGCTTAGCAGGACATCGGTATCGGTAGGAGGAATCTACGGAAAAGAGCCGGAAAGTTTTCGTAAAATATATCATATGGCAGATCAAATTTTGTATGCTATCAAGCAAAATGGAAAAGGCAGATGTGAATTAAAAGAAGATTCCAGTGAAAAAAGATAAAGATCAGCAGACGGTTTCTTTTAGATGTTGTGAAAAAGAAACCGTCTGCTGATCTTTGTAATATGGAAAATTTTATTTTCAAAATAATTATAGTACAAACAGATGCAGAACGCCCAGAATGGAAGATGCACTGACCAGCAGATATGCTGCGTAGCAGCGGGCTTTTACTTTTGCTTTATAGTGTACGACAAGGCCTGCAATACTGAGAAATCCAAAAGCCCATGCAATCAGTTGTGATACGATATAATTACTTGGCTGGCTTGTTGCGCTGAAAACGGCGATCAACATTCCCCAGACTGCCAGAAAGTAAAAGATACCTTTTTTCTTTCGTTCATCTTTTGTGAGAAAAAGTAATAAAATTCCCAGAACGCTAATTACGCTGAATACAATAAATGCAATAAATAATAATCCAAGTGTCATAAAATATTTCCTCTCTTTCTTTGTTTCCTTCGTTGTTATGCGTTTATTATACGACAGTGTTCTAAAGAAAAAATGCAGGTAATTCTGAAGAATTCTAAAGAAAGGAAGGAAAATACAGTTGAATCTGTATCTCAAATATATCGTCATTCTGTAAAGCATCTGCGCTGCCCCGGTATTTGTCAGCTGTTTTCTGTATATTTTCCAGACCTATTTTTGAACTTTCGGGCATATTTCCATTCAGAGAACGGATTTTGTTTTTCTGGATCATAATAACCGAAGTTTCATCTGCTTCTATAGAAAACTCTACCGGATGGCCGGGGTCTGCATATTTTTCAATATTGGAGATCAGATTATCAAAAATACGGTGCAGGTCACTGACAGAAAGAAAACAGGAAAATTCTCTGGGGCAGGTGAGCGTTGTATGGCATACAAACTGATCCTCCAAAAGGCTTTCCCACTCGTCAAGAAACTGCCGGAACAGAAGATGAAGATCGGAAATTTCATCCAGAGGTGTTCCGGGTTCCTCGGCGGACTTCCCTGTCTCAAGCAGCTGTTCCGTCAAAAGTTTCATCTGTCCCGCTTTGCTGTGGACAAGGCTGATAAAACTTCGAACCTCTTCAGACTCCAGCTGTTCTTTTTGCTCCAGATATTCCGAGTAGGACAGAAGGGAGGTGAGGGGCGTGCGGATATCGTGGGAGAGGGAGCGGATCAGCTCCTCCCGCTTCCTGGAAATTTCTTTTTCCCGGTGATTCAGTTCTGCCTGCGTGGCAGCAAGAAAATTAATCCCTTCTGCCAGAGCGGCAAATTCATCCTGTCCCTCTACAGGGATGGAAAAGTCCCCCGGATGTTCCCGGAGAGATTCCACGCCCTTGATAAGGACGAGAAGGTAACTAAGTCTCTGACCCAGAAGGAAGAGAAACAGAACAAGAAAGAGGAAAACTGCTGCCAGTATACAGGCGCTGCGAAGCCACATATAAAAGGCGGCCGCCTGCTCTGAAGTCACCCGGATCGCTCTGTCCAGTACATAGGTTTCGGCAATGGAAATGCACGTATGATACAGGAAGTAAAAAAGAAAGGCGGATACCAGAAAAGACAGAAAAAGATATTCCAGCACTTCTCTGGCAAAGGATTTCCCTTTGAAAATCTTATTTTTCTTCTTAATCCACATAATATCCCTTTCCCCAGGCAGTCTTTATATATATGGGATTCCTGGAATTGTCCCCCAGTTTTTTTCTTAAGTTTTTAATATGTACCATGATAGTACCGTCCCCCACGGCGTCTTCCTGCCAGATAGACTGGTAGATATGATCCAGGGAATAGATCCTGCCGCGGTTGGAAATAAAAAGCTCTAATATCTGAAATTCGGTCCATGTAAGAGAAATGGTCTGTCCGTCTTTTTGAACAGACTGGCTGTCAAGATCAAGGACCAGATCCTTATAGGAAATTTTATTTTCAGACGAAGAGGAGCCCTGGGCGGGGCTGTAATCATAGGCGCGGCGCAGTAGAGAACGGACCCGGAGCAAAAGCTCTGTGTTGGAAAAAGGTTTGACAATATAGTCGTCCGCTCCGGCGGAAAATCCCATAGTCTTATCCGATTCGCCTGAATAGGCAGTCAGGAAAATAATGGGAGCATAAAATTTTTCACGGATTTTAACCGCTGTTTCATAGCCGGACATGCCGGGCATATTAATATCCAAGATGTACATGCCGATGGAAGGATCAGCCAGATGCACAGCTTCTTCTCCGCTTTTGGCGGCGGTAACTTCATAACCTTCGCCTCGCAGCAGAAGAGTCAGAATGTCGCGGATTTCCTTTTCATCATCAGCAATCAGTATTTTAACAGGATGATCTGCCATAAAAATTTTCTCCTTTGTATATTTTCATTTATTATAACGAAGAGAACGGAAAAACACAATGAAAACAGATAGAAGCAATTTTTTGAAAAAATTTGGCAAGATATCAGCTTGAAAAGCCATATGAAAACAAATATTATGAAAACAGAATCAGAGGGTGCACAGGAGGAAACAAAATGCCGGAATTAAGATTTGAAGACAGGATGATAAAGGGAGCCGATCTGGGGGAAGAGGCCAGCGTGCCGGATCTTCTGGGGGAACATATCCTTCAGAATGATCTGGAGTTCCATTTGGATGAATGGGATGAGATCTATGAAGGATACGGACGGAGAAAAAATGCGTATCCCTATCGGCAGTACAACAGTTATACAAGAGAACTGAAGGAAAAAGAGATCAGAACAGCAGTACTGGAAAATCAGTATTTAAAAGCTGTATTTCTACCGGAATACGGCGGCAGGCTTTGGGAACTGTGGGATAAGGAAACCGGAAATAATCTGCTTTACACCAACGATGTTATCAGGTTCAGCAACCTGGCTGTGCGAAATGCATGGTTCAGCGGCGGTGTGGAATGGAATGTGGGAATCATCGGTCATAATGCTTATACGGCAGGACCATTGTATACGGCAGTGACAGAAACGGAAACCGGATGTCCGGTTCTGCGTATGTATGAATATGAGCGTGTAAGGAAAGTGCCTTATCAGATGGATTTCTGGCTGGAAGAGGAAGATAAGTTCCTGAATTGCAGAATAAGGATTGTGAATGAAAGCAAAGAAGTTATCCCTATGTATTGGTGGAGCAATATAGCGGTTCCCGAATACGAAGGCGGCCGGATAACCGTTCCTTCAGAAAAAGCTTTTACATATGCAGACGGCAGAGTTTTTAAGGTAGATATTCCGATCGTAAATGGGATTGATGTGACAGATTATAAAAAGATTCCAAAATCAGTAGATTACTTTTTTGAAATCGATGACAGAAAACCAAAATATATTGCGAATTTGAATAAAGACGGTTACGGACTTTTGCATACATCTACACAGAGATTAAAGAGCAGAAAACTTTTCTCCTGGGGAAATGGACGGGGATCTGACCATTGGCAGGAGTTTTTGACAGATAAGGCAGGAAGATATGCAGAAATACAGGCAGGGTTGGGGAAGACACAATATGGCTGTATTCCGATGGCGCCCCACACCGCATGGGAATGGATGGAGCAGTATGGTCCCATAAAACTGGAAGAAAATCCTAAACATCATCAGGAGAGAGAAAAGAAGCTGACAGGCATCCTGGAGGCTTCCGGCCACTCTGCTTATATGGAAAGAAAATTGCGGGAAACAGCCGCTATGGCGAAGACAAAGGCAAGGCTTGTTATGCCGGGCAGCGGATATGGAGCGATGGAAAAGCGCGGAAAGTGGTCGGAGCATTTGGAGTTTGTCATGACATCAGACTCTTTAAAACAATGGAATCGCTTTTTTGAGACTGGAGTTTTGCATAGACTATCCGTAAGCGACGCGCCGGATGAGTTTCTCATAGACGGCGGAAATTTAAAATTTCTCATAGATACACTGGAGTCTGTAAATAAAGAAAACTGGTACGCCTATTATCAGGCGGGAGTCGGCTGTTTTTCAGAAGAGAACTATAAGGAGGCAGAGAAATTTCTGCTCCGGTCATGGGATGTGGAGGCAAATCCATGGGCGTGTCATGGCCTGGCATGTGTTTACCTTCTTACGGAACAGCATCAGAAAGCAGTGAAATGGATGCTTGAAGGTCTGAAAATGGAAGATAAAAAGGTCTCTTATTTAAAAGAAGGCTTAAAAATTTTATTTCTCTGTAAAGCCTATAAAGAAATTGCCGGTTTTTATGAAAAGCAGGGAGAGGAAACGCAGAAGATAGGAAAACTTAAGTTTTATTATATCAATGCGCTGCATCAGCTGGGAGAAGACAGGAGAGCGTATGAGATGCTGGAAGAGGACGGAGGGCTTGTCATTGACGATATCCGTGAGGGTGAAGATTCGATTTCCCAGCTTTGGAGCGAATTATACGAAACAATACACGGCGTAAAGGCAGAAGTTCCGTATCGGTATGACTTTAAGGCAATTTAAATGAATTAGCACTCACCTCTTGGCTCGTTTGGGGTGGTTTTGTCCTGTGGTGTCAGAGCCCGTAAAGCCTTATTTTACAAGGTTTTTGCGGGTTCTTACTTTTTGTCTGGGAGCGTCAAAAATCGTCATTTTGAAAGAAAATGGTGTAGTAAATGGTGTAGTGAAATAATCTTAATTAGTGAATAAAAGTAAAAAGAATAAATCTAGTACTTTTTACGATATTCTGTTAAAATGGAATCAATTAAATCTTATTCTACTGTTATATTATTATTGAAAAAATTAGCATAAGGAATTTATAGGAAAAGTGTAAATCAGTTGCATGTTTGTTTTTAGAATATCAAAGAATAATGATATTAGTATTCTGGCTAAGGATAATCCAGTTAAGATTGTGGTATTCAAGATATTGTTGAGTTTGAGTTCAATAAGGTTAAGGATAATTAAATGAAATACTCAATATACACATAGAAAGATAGATAATTGATAACTAGGAAATAAAAAATGTAAGGAGATTGGAGAAATAATGAGTGAATCAAGGTTAATGGATGAACTTGCTAAAGAACGAAAGAATATAAAAACAGATAGTTATGATATGTCCATTGGAGAAATAATTAGTCTATATCAGGAAGGAGATTTAAAACTAAATCCGGCGTATCAGAGATTGTATAGATGGGATACAGATCATAAAGTAAGATTTATCGAATCAATACTAATTGGCATTCCAATTCCTGAAATATTCGTTGCACAAAAAGAAGATGGGAAGTGGGATATTGTTGATGGCGTTCAACGTATTTCGACGTTGTTACAGTTGGTTGGTAAATTGCCCGGATACGAACCCTTGAAATTAGAAGGTACAAAATATTTACCCTCATTGAGTGGAATGACTTGGGAAACTATGCCTAATGATGCAAAGCGTCTTCTTAAAAGAGCTAGAATAGGAGTTAATATTATACTTACAGAAAACAGTATTGAATCACAGTATGAATTATTCCAGCGATTAAATACAGGAGGAGTATCACTTGAAAGTCAAGAAATTAGAAATTGTCTTATTATCATGTTGGATGCAAGTTATTATGAAAAAATCAATACTTTAAAGGATTATGAACATTTTAAAGATTGTCTTACTTTATCAGAAGATAAATATAAAGTCGAATATCATATGGAATTAATTATTCGTTATTTGATAGCAAAGCGCAATAAAGTGAATTATAAGAATTATAATCCTACAACAGAAAAATTAACAGATTTTCTTGATCATGAAACATCGCTCCTCATTGCTGATGAAGAATTTAATATTGATGAAGAAATAGAATTGTTTAAAACAACTTTTGACCTTTTAGCTAAGAAACTTGGAAAAGATACTTTTAAAAAATATAACAATGAAAAGAAATGTTTTGAAGGAGCATTTTCTAATGCAAGTTATGAAGCAATTCTAGTGGGTGTTGCGGAGAACATAGAGAAATTACAAAGCATAGATTTGAAAAAATGTATTGAAAAAATGTATGATGAGGAAAAGTTTTTGACATATTCAGCAAGAGGGGTACGAGTAATAAACAGATTTAAAAGCTTAAATGAATTCTCAAGGGAGTATTTTGCTAATGCGAATTGATGACTTTCAAGATTTTTTAGATAGCGATTTGGCGTGGAGAAAAATGGAAATTTCTCAGTTATTTATGCTTTTAAATAGGGCAGAAGCGCATGAAGTTATAGGGAAATCAATGATTTTGCTTTTATATGCACACTGGGAGGGCTTTATAAAAAAAAGTAGCAAGTATTATCTTAAGTACGTCAGTGATAAAAACATTAATATTCAAGATTTAACTCCGAATTTTGAGGCAATCATGTTAAAACGTTTTGCAAGAGAGTGTATAGATCAAGATAGTAATAATCTGGCAAAGGAATTTGCTTTGATGGATAAACATCGTAAAGCAAAAGTCAGACCTTTTAAAATAAATATTAATATTAATGATGAATTTGACAAAGAATTTATTGATACACAGTATAATCTATCCTCCAAAGTTTTAGGAAATATTATACAGATTATTGGTATCAAGTATAATGATGCAATTAAAACCAGAAAGCAATTTTTGGATGTTAATCTACTTAAAAATAGAAATGCAATTGGGCATGGGAATCAATTGAGTAATAATTCGGACGAGCTTTCGCCATTAAATTTTTCTCATATACTAAAACTTAAGAATTTTGTTGTCCTTATGTTGGATTATTTTGCAGAAGTATTATCAAAGTATGTTGAAGAAGAGTTTTATCTTATAAGTAAAGAGGATAAGAGAAACTTATATGAAGATGAGCAAGAGGAAATATTAAATAATAAGCTCGCTCAAATTGAAGAAGAAAATTAAATAAAGGAGATTTAGGAGGATGCAAGACAGTTGTCAGATTCCTACACCAAAAAATTATGCGCAATTGATGTTAGATAAGGCTGGTTACCAAGAAAATTTATATGGGAAAACTGTTTTAGAAAATTCTTGTGGTAGCGGTAATATTTTAATCGAAATTGTACGTAGATATATAATGGACTGTAGAATACATAATTTTTCAGATAAAAAAATTAAATTTGGATTAGAAAGAGATATTGTTGCTTATGAAATTGATAAAGAGATTATAGAAAATTGCAAAAATAATTTGAATGCACTTGGAAGGGAATTTGGACTTGTAGATGTTAAGTGGAATATTCATAATACGGATTTCTTAACAACTTCTGTCAAACCTTATGATTATATAATTGGTAATCCACCATATATTACATATCACAATCTTTTACCGAAAACTCGTGAGTATTTAAAAAATAATTATAGTACATGTTCTGAAGGAAGATTCGATTATTGTTATGCATTTATAGAAAAAAGTATTAATTCCTTGAAAAAAAAAGGTGTACTTGTGTATTTGATCCCATTCAGCATTTTTAGAAATAGATTTGCACAGAAAGTTCGTGATGAAATAAAATCCGATTTAGTATCAATTTATGATTATAGTGGGGAAAAAGTTTTTCCTGGTGTAACTACTTCGGTGGCGGTAATACATATAATTAAAGATTCTAATCAGGAATATATTGAATATTTTGTGCAGTCATCAGCAAAAACAGAAGAGATTGAAAAATCTAGATTAAAAGGTAAATGGTTTTTTTCAAGAAAACGGATGGGATTAAGATTTGGGGATTACTTTAAAATACAAAATAGTGTAGCTACGCTTTGCAATGAAGCATTTTTACTTACTGATTACACAGAAAATGATAATTACTACATCGTAGGTAGAAATAAAATAGAAAAACAAATAGTACATGAAGCAGTGAGTGTAAAATCTTGCAAAAAAAAAGGGATAGATAGAATTATATTCCCATATAAAATGATAGAGAACGGATATGAGCATTTTGACGAGAAAGAATTGGGTAAATTATATCCAGGAGCTGTGCAGTATTTGAAGTCATATAAAGAAAAATTAAATAAGCGGAAAATTAATGATGGTGTACAATGGTTTGAATATGGAAGAACACAGGCGCTGGAAGAAGTCTATGGAAGTAAATTGATTATGCCTATGGTTATTACTACTAAGGTGACAGCATATGAAGCAAAACCAGACGCCATACCATATGCAGGCTATTTTATTAAAACTAGGCAGAATTCCCAATATGATCTTCAGTTTGCAAAAAAAATATTAGAGAGCAACCAATTTTATGAATATGTTAAAAATGTAGGTACTCCTACGACGACAACATCTTATCGTGTTTCCGTTAAAGAAATAGAGGATTTTACATTTATAAACTAATGCATAATAGTATAAAAACTATTTGACATTATATGTAAATCGATAACTGATTTGAGGAGTATATGCATGGTTATCAGCTATAAAAAGTTAGGGAAAAGTTACTAATTGATAAGGACATGAAGAAGCAGGATTTACGGGAGGCGGCACAGCTCAGTTCCTCCACCGTGGCGAAGCGTACACACGGAGAGAATGTCAATATGGCAATTCTCTTGAAGATATGTGCTACCCTTCAATGTGACATATCTGATATCATTGAAATCGTGCCAGCCGGGAGTTTCATATCCGAAGAAGTAGTGAGAGAAAGGATGTAACATGCTGATATGTTTGATTTTGGAAATGCAAATGAGGGACAGCGAAAAGCGATAGCTGCCGCTGAAGGTCCCGTCCTCATCACTGCGGGGCCAGGAACCGGTAAGACCTATACGCTCGTTCAACGTGCGATTTACCTCATAGAGGAATGTGGCGTAAAGCCTGAAAATATTTTTATTGCTACTTTCACGGAGAAAGCAGCAAAAGAACTTATCACAAGAATTACGAATGAATTGTCTAATCGCGGCATCGTTGCGAACATTAACGAGATGTATATCGGCACGTTTCATTCGCTTTGCCTTCGTATTCTGAAGGAGCATCTTGAGTTCACGAGGCTCCGCAGAAATTACCGTCTTCTGGATGCTTTCGATCAGCAGTACATGGTGTTTCAGAATATTCATCGTTTCAGAAATATCCCGGAAGTCGAGGTTGCACTGCCGAATGGTGGCGCATGGAAACAGTCGGGAGCTATCTGTAACTACGTGAATAATCTTTCTGAGGAATTGGTAACGCCGGAAGAACTAATGGCGGACGCTGACCTTTCGATTGCTGCTCTTGGACGGATGCTGAAGGAATATCGAAATGTCCTCACGGAAGGGAACTTGATGGACTTCTCATCCATCCAAATTGAGACTTACCACTTACTCTGTGACCACTCAGACATCCTTGAAAAAATGCGCTCCAAAGTCACGCACATCATGGTAGACGAGTATCAGGACACAAACTTTATTCAGGAGCAGCTTGTGTTCCTTCTCGCCGGAGATCGAAAGAATATCTGTGTGGTTGGTGATGATGACCAGGGCTTGTACCGTTTCCGAGGTGCCACCATCCGTAATATTTTGGAGTTTCCGCAGAAGTTTGCGGACGGCGAATGCCGAATTATTCCGCTGGTAATCAACTACCGCTCCAACAGCGATATTGTTGACTTCTACAATAAATGGATGGCTACCACGGACGGTGCGAAGTTCAAGTTTCGCTGGGAAAACTACCGATTTGACAAAAAAATTGAGCCTCATGAGCAAACCACTCTTCATAGCCCCGCAGTCGTAAAACTTGCAGGCATCGACGATACGGACGAGTGGCACGAGAAAATTCTGCGGTTCATCAATGACCTGAAAGCTTCCGGCAAACTCAAGGACTATAATCAGATAGCTTTTCTGTTTAATTCGGTGAAGCATCCGCGAGTTACGGCTCTCGCCCATTTCCTGGAGAAAAACCACATAAATGTATACTCTCCGCGTTCGGATATGTTTTTCCAGCGTGACGAGATAAGGCTTGCTATCGGCTGTCTCATGCTCATGTTCCCGCGTTATGTGCAGGGGTTGGAGAACGGTGACTACACCTTCCTCCAACCAGAACATCTAACCTACTACCGAAACTGCATCATGACGGCAAACGAGTATCTCACAAAGCCGAAGAATATTGAACTTCTGAAATGGATACGGCGTAGAGGTAAAGACCATGTCGCTCTGATCGACACAACGGATTATGCCTATTGCGGGCTGATGTATCAGCTGTTTGAATTCCAGCCTTTCGCAGGGATTCTTGATACAGAGATGGATGTCGGTATAGTCGATATCCGCCCAGCTCGTAATCTTGCAAAGCTGACACAGATCGTTGGTAAGTTCGAGTACCTCCACCGAGTGGACGTCTTGGACGCTGGTAAGTACCGTGGCAAACGCCGTATCGATCAGAATACCGAGATGCTCTTTAATCTGTATTTCCGTTTGCTCTATGATGGTGGCATCACCGAGTATGAGGATGATTCGGAGTACGCTCCGAGCGGCTGCGTTTCTTTCCTCACTATCCATCAATCCAAGGGCATGGAGTTTCCGGTTGTGCTCGTGGATTCCTTGGCAAACGTGCCAAGGAAGAATACGAATGATTTGATGATGCAGATTGAGGATTGCTACTTTAAGCGTCCGGCTTTCGAACCGTATGAAGTCACAAAGTACTTTGACTTCTGGCGCCTTTACTATACGGCTTTCTCTCGTGCGCAGGATTTACTGATCCTGACCTGTTGCGAGGACAAGAGGACGCCTAGCAACTATTTCAAAGACATCTACGAGGAACTTCAATCCGTGGACAACCCCGAATTTGATTTAAGGGAGTTTGATCTTAAACTGATAAAGGCTGTGAACATTAAGAATACTTACTCGTTCACATCACATATCACGGTTTATGAAACCTGTGCCTTGCAGTACAAATTTTATAGAGAATTGGAATTTATGCCCGTACGTGCGAATGCTATGCTCTTTGGTACGCTTGTGCATGAGACGATAGAGGATGTACATCGCGCCGCCCTGCGCCACGAGGAACAAACGATTACTGAGGAGAATGTGAGCCGATGGTTTGACTCAAACTATGTGTCGCTCACGAAAGTAGAGCATACATATCTCGCGGGTCCTCAGCGAGAAGCTGCTCTGAAACAAGTGCTACGCTATGTGGAAAGGCAGCACGGTGACTGGTCGCAAATCCAGCAGGCAGAGGTTGATGTGTCATTGGTGAAGTCGGACTATATTATCGAGGGAAAGATAGATCTTATTCGAGGCGAGGGCGATACCGTTGAGATTGTAGATTTTAAATCTCAACGAAAACCGGACATGGTGAAGGATCGAGAGCAACTTGAACGATATCGACGGCAGCTCCATATTTACGCTCACCTCGTAGAGGAACGTACCGGACAAAAAGTCAGCAAAATGCACCTCTACTATACCGGCGAGGATGACGGAGTGCCGACTATTACATATCCGTACACGAAGTCCGCTGTGGAAGGTACGATGACAGTATTCGATGATACGGTATATAAGATTATGAAGAAGGATTTCCACCGTTGTGCCAAAGACCCAAAGGTCTGCAATGCCTGTGACTTCCGATTCTATTGCAGGGGGAAATAACAATGCCGGATATATATGACCAAGAGAGAGGCTTAAAAATTGGTCTTACTGATGATGACTACGAGGATTACCAAAAAGGTAATTTATCAGGTGATTTCTATGCGAGACGGACAGATGGTTCCATAGCAAATCGCGTTGATATCAGCCCTTTGGATAAAGACGATGACAATGATGAGGATGGAGAGCCGTCAGGAGGAATTGATGTAGGCTCTGCTGCGATAGGTGCTTTGATTGTGGCGGCTATTGCCGGAGTTTCCTATGGAATAAATAAATTATGGGGCAGGCATAGGACGAAGAAAGCCAAGGCACAGATGGTGAAGCCAAGCGAGATACAGGTCAATGATCAAAAGGAAGAGAGCACACAAACGTCAATCGAAACTGCGTGTGCTGTAATTTCAACGGAGACGGTGAAGACCAATGATACCGAACGAAAGTCACTGACTCAAGAAGAAGCACTACAAGAGTTAATGAAGATAATTGTCGGGATGGCAGAAATTGCGGCTGGAAAGAAAAAAGTTTCAGAAGGTGTTGAAAATCTGAGAAAAGTTGGGATAATCGATAGAGTGGTTTTGCTGGAAAAACTTTCTGATCCGAAAGTGCTTGAAGGCTTTAATGCTTATTTGGAAAATAATCCGCAGCTTGTGATGCAAAATCAAATAATACTTGGCGATATATTTGGACGCAGCCTTACTGCGGATGGGCAATACGTTTCGCTGGCTTTATCAGATATCGAACGACAACTAAGAATCGAAACTATTCAGGAGGATTAACGAAAATGGAAAACGGTGAGCAGCTTATTTTTGAATTTGAACAGAGACCTACAATCAAGGGCTTTCCCGAACTTCGCTGGACGGGTAAGCGTCCTTACCGTTCCACGCAGTATTACCCAGCACAATTGAGGGAAACCTATGGTCAGGAGCAGAACGGTTGGATGAATAAGATCTTCTGGGGAGATAATCTCCAGGTCATGAGCCATCTGTTGAAGGAGTATCGTGGGAAGATTGATTTAATTTACATTGATCCCCCGTTTGATAGCAAGGCGGATTATAAGAAGAAGATTGAAATCCGAGGCGTTGGAAAAGCGGAATCGGATAGTTCTTCCTTTGAAGAAAAACAGTATGGCGATATTTGGACAAATGATGAATATTTACAATTTATGTATGAGAGACTTGTTTTGATGAGGGAACTTCTTTCTGATTCGGGTTCGATTTTTCTGCATTGTGATTGGCATAAGTCTGCCCATCTACGACTTCTTATGGGCGAAGTCTTCGGAGAAAAGAACTTCGTTAATGAAATCATCTGGGGATATAAGGATGTTGGAGGTGGGCGTAATAATAACTTCTACAAAAGAAAACATGATACGATTTTCTGGTTTTCCAAAACATCGAGCTATAAGGTGGGGCAGATTGCGCGTGCACCCTTGTCACAGTCAACTTTAGAGCGTTTTGGAAGTATGTTTGATGAAAAAGGTGTTATAACGTATAGAAAATTTAAGGAGATGAGACCAGCCGAATTTGAGACAAGAAAGAAGCAAGGTCGTGTTCCGGATGATTTGGATATGGTTTTCCTTAGTAAAGACTTTGGAAGGCAAATGGAAGATTATTGGATCGATATTAATCCTCTTCGAACGCGTGCTGAAAAAGATAATCCTGAAGAAGTCCTGGAATATCCAACACAAAAGCCGAATGCTCTTTTGAAGCGGATTATTAAGTCAGCAACAGAGGAAGGTGATCTTGTTTTCGATTGCTTTATGGGGAGTGGTACAACTCAAGCTGTAGCTATGAAACTCGGAAGGCGCTTCATCGGCGCAGACATCAACCTTGGTGCGATTCAGACGACTACCAAACGACTGCTTTCTATCGCTGCCGAACTGAAGCCCGCGCATAAGCCTGTGAACTATGGGATGATCCAGCCACAACTCTCTATGATTGCGGAGGAACCTACTCCTTATCTCGCAGCAGTAAGTGTAGGCGTAGATACCGAACTGAGCTCCGAAGACTGCAGCAAGGGTATTGACTTCTTTAAGTTAAAGGGTCTGGATACCTCTACCCGCGAGGAGGATGTGAAATACCCGGGCTTTGAGGTTTATAATGTAAATAACTATGACTTCTTCCGTAATCCCGTGGAAGCCCGAGACTTACTGATTGCCGCTCTGGAAATTCAGCCGTTCCCTCAGAGTGGTGTCTGGGATGGAGAGCTTGACGGCAGAATGGTTAAGATCATGCCGGTTAACCGCATCGCTACCAAAGCAGATCTGAAGGAGCTTCTTGCAAACCTTCCGTACAAGATATACGAAAAGCGTAAGGAGGAGAATCCGAACCAGCCCGTCGAGCGGATAACCATCGTGTGCATGGGACACGAGCCTGACTTGAAAGGCGCACTTGAACAGGAACTCTCCGACTACAAGATAGATGCCCAGATAGTAGACATTCTGCGCGACAAGAAAGAACTACAGCTCAAGCGTGATTCTGAGGCAGAAATTGTCCGCGAGGGTGGTAAACTGATCATTCGTGCTTTCTATCCTATGAATTTGATGCAGAAGCTCTCTCTCCAGAAAGAATACGTGGAGGACTGGCGTCAGCTGGTCGACTCCATTATGATTGACTGGAACTTTGACGGCGTTGTCATGCAGCCAACCGTGACCGATGTCCCTGGCAAGAACGAGATGGTCAAAGGTATCTATGACATCCCGGAAGGCTGCGGAACCATCAAAGTCAAAATAACCGACCTGCTTTCCGAGTCGCTGGAAGTGGAGGTGCGTTAAATGGCAGATAAGTTTGACCCGAATTTTTCCTTTAGCCAGCAGTTGTGGTACTACTACACCATGAATCGCGGAAAAATTCGTTCCCGCTATAATGACCTTACGAGAAAGTTCCTTGCTTATAACGACAGTGAGGAGAATCCCAATGCCTTTCTGCGTAAGCCGCAGTTTGAGGCTCTGGAGATGTATGTTTTTGTGAAGGAATTTATGAATAACAAGCAAGTCTATGAGATGTTCGATGACTGGCGTCACAAAAGAGATCGCTTTTCCGATGCATCTTACTATGCCATCGATAAAGGCGGTCAGCTTCGTCTCTTTGACGCTCCGACCGAAAAACAGACCGACACGCTCTTCAAGCAGATGAAGAAGTACCGAGAGGACTATCCGAATTATATCTACGCTCTGACGATGGGACTTGGCAAGACCATCCTCATGGCCACCTGCATCTTCTATGAGTTTCTGCTTGCGAAGAAGTATCCGAGAGATAAGCGGTTCTGTCATAATGCTCTAGTGTTTGCACCCGACAAAACTGTCCTCCAATCGCTTCGTGAAATCATGACTTTTGACAAAACGAAGGTCGTTCCGCTGGAATATGCTCGAATGCTTGATTCAAATATCAAGTTCCACTTCCTGGACGAGACGGGAAAGATTCTGTACACCATTGATGATTCCGATTTTAATATCATCATCTCAAACACGCAGAAAATTATCGTAAAGAAAAAGCGTAAGGAAAGGTCCGCTGCTGAAACTTTATTTAGTGGTTCTGGTTCTCTTCTTTCTGCAGTTTACGGTGGTATTGATGATGAGGACGATGTCTGGGATGATACCACGCTGATGGATAATCAACGTTTCAAGAAGCTCTGCCGTCTCCCGCAGCTCGGCGTCTATGTAGATGAAGCGCATCACCTCTTCGGCGCAGACTTGGAAAAGCAAATTAGGTCGAGCGGAGCGAAAAAGACGAGTCTTCGTGATACTATTAATCTGCTTGCGGCCAACACATCCATTGTGGCTTGCTACAATTATACTGGTACACCGTATGTAAAGAATCAGCTTCTGCCGGAAGTGGTTTATGCCTACGGTCTGCGTGAATCCATCTGGAACGGTTTCCTAAAGGATGCCGACCCACTTGGATTTGAGAATGTAAAGAGCGAAGAATTCCTCAAGGCTGTGGTATCGATATTCTGGGAGCGTTACGGAGGTAAGACCTACGAAGGGATGAATCCGAAACTTGCCATCTATGCAGCAGGCGTGGAGGAAGCAGCTACCGAGGTAAAACCTGCTCTTGAGCAGATTCTCTCTGCTCTTGATATTCCAACCTCAAAGATTCTCCTGAACGTGGGAGATGCCAAATATACCAAAAACGATGACGTCAGGGACTTTAACAACCTTGATATTCCAGGAACAGAAGGCAATGAGAAGCAGTTTATTATCCTTGTTGAGAAAGGCAAGGAGGGGTGGAACTGCCGCTCTCTGTTTGGGGTGGCGCTTTTCCGCAGTCCGAAGTCAAAGATATTCGTCCTCCAGGCAACAATGCGGTGTCTCCGAGCTATCACGGACGAACGTTTGACAGCTACAGTGTTTTTATCTAAAGAGAACTATGACATCTTGGATGATGAACTTCATAAGAATTTCAACATGGATATCAAAGATATCAAGAATCTGTCCAATGCCGACCGCCACAAATACCAGGTGCGTGTTTTGCCGCCGCCGAGGACGATTACATTCAAACGTGTGTGGCATGAGTATATTCTCCATGACAAGGAATACTCCGAACCTGTAGATTTCAAACTGGAGAACGTTGACCTTTCCAAGTATGCCAGCGTTATGTATGAGCGTGACAGTCTTGCTCGTGATACTACGGTCAAGGAGAAGAATATCGATTACCTCCAGGAGAAAATGAAGTTCAGCGAATTTTCTCTCGCTGGAGAAGTGGCTCGTTATTTGAACATTTCCTGTATCCTCGCCGCTCGAATTCTCCGTGAATCTGTGGACGGAATCGACGCGGTTCTCGAAGCGGTCAATCAATATAACGCAGTTCTGGATGACTACATCATTCCGACGGTGTTCCATGCACTCTTTGAAATCACCTCGGAACTGAAAACTGAGGACAAGGAGCTGGTTCTGCTGCGTGAGCCCAAGGATGCCGGTTATTATGAATTTTCTGCAAGGGATGACCTCGTCATCACAAATAAGTATAAAGGATTCACGCCAGAACAACTTAAGAAGAGTTTCCACGCAGATACCTACTGCTTTGATTCCATCCCCGAGAAAGAATGTTTTATGCAGTACATCACAAGCGGTAAAGTGGCTGAGGTATACTTTACAGGTATGTTTACATCTAACCAGGGTGATCTCTCTGTCCACTACTATGATCCAGAGTCAGGCAGAATTCGTCAGTATTATCCTGACTTCCTTGCAAAGATGGCGGACGGTTCTTATCAGCTGATTGAGGTCAAAGGAGACAACAAGATCGATGATGCCGTGGTTAAAGCGAAGCGCGCAGCTGCTGAAGAGATGGCTGTGGCAAGTGGAGTCAAATATATAATGTATGCTGGTAGTCAAGTTATTAACACCCATGTTTTAGAGGACGATTTTACACGCCCACAGTAATATGTTTATTAGGAGCTGACAATCGAATGGCAACATAACCCTTTAATTTTGCCCCCTTTTAATTATTCCAATATCACTACACCACAAGGCTGACACCCTGGTACGTTATCAAGCGGCAATGGGACAATCGAACACATAAAATAAGGGTTTCCAAAGTCAGTGAATGACCTCGGAAGCCCCTACTTCAAGCCTTTTTCTTTTTTATCAAAATAAGCAGGAACATAGATGTCGCCTGCAGTTCAGGTGATACGTTCTTCACCACTTGCAGAACAAATAACTCTAAAGTTTTCAATTGATTTTGAAAGTATAATAAGAATTGATAACAGAGATGTTTTAGTGTGTTAAAGAATAATTAAAGAGACCGGAATCTCTTGTTCCATTAGCCTTTAATCATAGAATTTCACGATCTTATTTAAATCATCACAATCCAAAATCTTTGAAAGCTTTTCAAGGGTGTTCAGTGTAATGTTCTTATTCTTTTTCAGAGAATCCAAGGTTTTATTATCGATACCGCTTTTTAAAAGCTGGTACTGAGTGATCCCTTTTTGTTCCATGGTTTCCCATAGTGGACTAAAATCTATCATATTGAACACCCCTTTCCGTTTAAAGATAATTCAATTATAGGGGCTACCGTTGGAAAACAGTATTGTGGATATATTCACAATACTGTATAATAGATATGTGAACGGGAGGCTCCTATTATGCATGAAAGGGAAAAAATATATAAGAGACTTTGTAAATTTTTTATTGAGATATTTGAATTTACAGATGAACAATTAGCAGCGATAGATTATCAAATTCCCATGACACAAGAGATTTATGATTCTGTCCTGGATCGTTGCATGGAACTGGGAACGGCTACGGATGATTTGTTTAATCGGATGCTACTTGAATATCCAGACTTTATGTCCGTTTATGCCCAAAAGATAGAAGATGAAGTAAACGAGAAATATGCAGATATAGATATACCAGAATCTTCCCCGGAAGAATTAGATGCTGGTTGGAAAGATCTATGTCGAAGGATCCGAGAAAAATATGGCGAAGATGATAATAAAATGCATTTTCTATCATAAGTTGAATATGGCTAATACGCATTCAGTTTGAAACTGGGTGCGTTTTTTTGACTTTTTTAAATATCCTATCTCCAAACACTGTATAATCCTCGAATTCCCTTTCTATAAGTGAGGGGAAATGTTTTTTGAAGCAGAAAATTAAAAAGATTTTTCGAATCTCCTTGTATTTCTGTCTCTGACGCTTGGGTTAAGTGAGGGGATCTTTAAAGAATAAAAAAGATAAGAGCGGATCTGGTTGGTAAGAATAAAATTTATTTCTTTTTGACCCTGTATAATAGACGCTCCCGGTTACGTTAAGTGAGGGGGTAGATATTATAGAGCAAGATCCACCCGTGTTAAGCGGTTATGCCATTCCTGGCAATCCTCTAACTTACAGGTTGAGCTCTTGATGGGGATTTTTCCAGAGCAAGATCCACCCCGTAATACACTATCGTGTTTTCCGGTGTAGGGCTCTTGCCTGGGATTTCGATTCCCCATACCCTCGATGATCTGCCAATCTGGCAGATATTGGCGTCCACTGGAAAGTGGGACGCAGCACAAAAGGAAGATTCCGGCAGGACTGCCGGTTCTCCCCTTTGTGGTGTTACTGAAGTAACTGAAAGAAAGGAGATGAAGTCATGAGAAAAAAGGAGAATGGAACAGGAACTGAACCACCCGCGTTTTGTCGGAGTCCGGCTTTCCGATATTGAGCTGGAACTTCTGGACAGGAAGGCGGAGATCCTGGGGGTGTCCAGATCCGAATGCCTGCGGAAACTTTTGGTGGAAAAGGAAATCGTGCATCGAGTAGAAGTAGTCGCCGATATGGAAGAACTGCGAAGTCTGGTGGGGGCATATGGAAAGATCGGTGTGAACCTGAATCAGATCGCACGGTATTTTAACCCCATCAAGGAAGTCTCGTAGTGTAAAGCTGTTTAAATTTGGTAAAGTTGACTTCCTTGTTTCCGTGGACGCATAAGCGTACACGGAAAAGCTGTGTTAACAGCTATGAGGTTATGAGCAAGGAGCGAAGCGGATTGCGAACATCCCGTTTCCAGGCGGGGAACGTTCGCTGGCTATGGAGGATGAAATCCGTCACTGCATTGCGGAATTGTTTGCACTCAGGGAAGAAGTGTTGAAGATGGCAGGGGATTTTGAACGGGATTATCGTCGCAGGTAAAGTAGTCCAGACAAATTGTTCCAAAATGATACCGAAACACGACCAAACTGCATTTTTGACTGCTAGACAGGAGAAACCCCAGGCAAATATATTTAAGGTCAAAAAAGCCTGTTGTAAAGGTCAAAAAATGCAAAAAATGATACCGAAACGTGACCATATTTCGCTGTCCTGTACCGGGCACTGTCAGGATGGCAGGAAGGAGGAATGTCTGTGCCGAGAATGAGCAAGAAAAGAAAACAGGAATTGGCCTTTTTTCTCAATGAAAGAGGGCGGGTCACTCACAACGACACCTGCCGGAAATGTGTAGGAGACTGCAAGCAGAGTTTCCGGACTGTGATTGTCTGTTGCCCCTGTTATGAATCCAAGCGAAGCCGCCGGCGGAAAATCAGACAGAAACAAAAGGATGGATGTGAAGAATAGAGACCAGATGGAATATTTGACAGAGCGGACCCTGATCAGAGATTTCATCCCTTACCCAAGGTTTCTGCTGGATATGAAACTGACTCAGACAGCCAGGATTCTGTATGCCCTGTTGCTGGATCGGTCTAAGATTTCAAGGAATAACGGATGGAAGAATGAAAAAGGGTATATTTACGTGATTTACCCAATCATGGATTTGGCGCAAGTGTTGGAAAAGAGTCATATGACCATTAAGAAAGCTTTGAATGAACTGGAAGATGCCGGACTTTTAGAAAGACAAAAGCAGGGTTTTTCAAAGCCGAATCTGCTGTATGTCAGAATCCCGGCAGAGGGAAAGAAAAGTGTCCCTGTGAAGGAAAGAAAACTATCCCCCATAGGGAAAGAAAAAGATACTTATGAGGGAAAGAAAACTGTCCCTGTGAGGGATAGAAAAGTATCCCCTAATAAAATGAGTAATAGTCAAATGATATATAGTCAAATAAATAAAGAGAGAGAAGCGCGCTCTGCCTATGGGAAATATCACAATGTGTTTCTCTCCGAAACAGAATATGGAGAATTGAAACAGGAGATCCGGGAATTAGACAGGCTGATCGAGGAGCTGTCCAGTTATATGCGTTCCAGTGGAAAGCAATATGCTGATCATGCCGTTACCTTGAGAAGATGGGCAGAACGATCAGCCCCGGTAAAAAACATTCCGGATTATACCTGCAGTGAGGAGGAAAGTCTATGAATAAGATGATGGAAGAAACAGTAAAGAACATAATGCAGCCGGGAGAAAGAACCGGGAAGGATTACATTGGAGAAGACGGGCTCCTGTATTGTGGACAATGCCATGAACCGAAGGAGGCTTATTTCGAGCAGGAGAAAGTCGGAGTTTTGGGAATAAAAAAACATCCGCGTGAATGTGAGTGCCGGAGGCAAAAGAGAAAAGAAGAGGAACAGTACCGGGAACAGCAGCGCCATGAAGCTGTAGTCAGAGAATTGAAGGAACATTGTTTCTCGGATAGATCTATGAAGGAATGGACATTTGAGAATGATAAAGGACTTTCCGAAAATACCGTGCTTGCAAAGCTTTATGTGAAAGACTGGGAAACAATGAAGGCGGAAAATACAGGCTACCTCTTCTGGGGAGCAGTGGGAACCGGGAAAAGTTTTCTGGCGGGCTGTATTGCCAATGCACTGTTGGAACAGGAGATAGAAGTACGTATGAACAATTTTGCGGAAGTGCTGAATGATCTGTCTGCTAATTTTTCAGAGAAGAATACATACATAAAAAATCTGTGCAGAGTTCCACTGCTGATTCTGGATGATTTTGGAATGGAGCGGGGGACAGAGTACGGACTGGAACAGATCTATGCGGTGATCGATGGCAGATATCGGAGTGGGAAGCCCCTGATCGCGACGACCAATCTGACACTGCAGGAGTTAAAGAATCCGCAGGATATAGCACATGCCAGGATTTATGACCGGTTGCTGGAGATGTGCGTGCCGGTTCAGTTTAAAGGGGAGAGTTTTCGAAAACGTACGGCTCAGGAAAAGCTGGGGCGGATGCAGAAAAGAATAAAGGAGGAGATGAGGTAAATGAGACAGACAAAAGAAAGAGAGAGCAACTGCCGTCTGGCAGTAGATATTGAAGGTCTGGCCGCTATGCTTTCCTGCGGACAGATGACTGCAAGGAAGATTGCGGAAGATGCGGGAGCCCGGATCACCATCGGCCGCCGGGTATTGTATTCCGTACAGAAAGTGGAAAAATATCTGGAAGCAATAGCGGAATAGAGAAACACAGATGTGCGTGGGGGTGGTTTTGTGCTATACTTTTCATAGACAGGACAAGACCATTCCCCACAACAGGGAGGTGTGAGTATTACAGAAGAAACAGTTCAGCACGCGCCATTCGCAAAACCGCACTTACGTGCTAATGATGGCTGCAGCCATTGTTTTGCTCATTCACGGGCGCTCATCACATCTGGATGTCAGTCACCGGATTTTTATGCAAGCATAAATCCGTCTCCTGACACCAGATGGCTGAACTGTTCCAGAAAGGAATGGTTTTGTGGCAAGAAAAGACAATAGAGGAAGAAATCTGAGGACAGGGGAATCCCAGCGCAAGGATGGACTCTATATGTACCGGTATAAAGATGAACGGACTGGCAGACGCCTGGCCGTTTATTCTCCGGATCTGGCTGAACTCAGGAAAAAAGAAAAAGAGATTGAGAAAGACCAGAGCGAAGGAATTCTGACCGATACCCAATGCAAGAACATGACTCTTAATGACCTGTTTGAGATCCACATGGATACCAGAAAGCTGGCGGAGAGTACACAGGCCAATTACAGAAGGATGTGGAACAGTCTTGTGAGGAATGAACTCGGACAGATGAAAGTGGTACAGGTAAGACCATCTCATGTACGCCTGTTTTATTCCCGGCTGAGCAAACAGAAATATTCCCACAGTACCATCAAGTTTCTCCATAATATGATCTTACCGAGTTTTGAGGTGGCTGTAGATGATGATATCATTCGGAAGAATCCTGCCAAGAGAACGCTGGGAGACTATGGGGAACCGGAAAAGAAACGCACCGCCCTGTCCTTTGAACAGCAGAAAAATCTGCTGAACTATGTAAAGAACAGCGAGGTATTCCATATCTATCTGTCGCTTTTGCAGGTGATGATCGGAACCGGGCTCCGCTGTGGAGAACTGATCGGTCTTACCTGGAAGGACGTGGATCTGAAGACTAGGACCGTATACGTGAATCATCAGCTGATTTATAAGAACTATGGAGACGGGTGTGATTTTCATGTGACCATGCCGAAGACAGAAGCCGGGATCCGGGAGATTCCTATGAGTAAAATGGTGGCAAAAGCCTTTGAGACTCAGAGACGGCTGAATTTTCAGATGGGGATTCCCAGGGATGTGAAAATTGAAGAGCTTTCGAATTTCGTATTTATGAGCAGGAGCGGACGTCCGATGATGCCCACTACCGTGAACTTTATTCTTCGGGATATTGTGAAGGCGTATAACGAGGAAGAAAATGAGCGGGCAAAGCGGGAGAGGAGAAAGCCGGAAGAGCTGCCGCACATCTCCGCCCACATACTCAGACATACGGCCTGTACTCGGATGGCAGAGACGGATCTAGATATGAAGGTCGTTCAGTACGTGATGGGACATGCCAACATCAGTGTCACGATGGAAGTTTATAACCATATCACAGACCGGTCCAGGATTGAAAAAGAGATTGCGAAGATGGATCTGGTTCAGATCATGTGACTGGATTTTCAGTCTCTAAATCAGAGATTTTTGATCGCCTTGGTGTGAAAATTATGAAAATAATCGGATTTTTCTGCTTTTGATGGTGTAGTAAATTAACTCAGATTTCCTTGAATTTACAGGGGATTTTGGAGGTCCCCGATTCTGAAATTGGTGTAGAAATGGTGTAAAAATGGTGTAGTAAGCCATTTTTTGAAAAAAACGAAAATTTGGAAAGCCCGAAAAAGCCCGTAAAATCAAGCTTTTTTGAGGTTTTCCAAAAAAATGGTTTAAGGCAATTTAAATGAATTAGCACTCACCTCTTGACAGTGCTAATAAAACTGTGTTATAGTTCTGATAGAACAAGAAAACCAGGGTGCCAATAGGCGCCCTTTCAATAGCAGTTAGGAGGGAGTTTTATTTATGAATATCAATAGATTTACACAAAAGTCCCTGCAGGCCGTTCAGGACTGCGAAAAGATCGCCATGGAGTATGGAAATCAGGAAATTTGTCAGGAGCATCTTTTCTATGCGCTTCTGACACAGGAAGATGGCCTCATACTGAAAATGATGGAAAAGATGGGACTTGACAAAAACTATGTTGCCAACCGGGCGGAGCAGGCAGTTGCAAAGCGGCCTAAAGTCCAGGGCGGGCAGGCCTTTGTAGGACAGGATCTGAATAAGGTTCTGATCCACGCAGAGGACGAGATGAAACAGATGGGTGATGAGTACGTCTCTGTGGAACATCTGTTTCTTGCTCTTTTAAAATACCCCAGCCGGGAGATGAAGGAACTGTTTCGTGAGATGGGAATTTCAAAGGAAGGTTTCCTGCAGGCCCTTTCTACCGTGAGAGGCAATCAGAAAGTTACCAGCGATAATCCGGAGGCAACGTATGATACCCTGACAAAATACGGGACAGATCTTGTGGAGAGAGCCAGGGATCAGAAGCTGGATCCGGTGATCGGCCGTGACAGTGAAATACGAAATGTGATCCGTATCCTTTCCCGAAAAACCAAAAATAATCCGGTGCTGATCGGAGAACCCGGCGTCGGTAAGACCGCGGTAGTGGAAGGCCTGGCACAGAGGATCGTCCGCGGAGATGTGCCGGAGACGTTGAAAGACAAGACGATATTTTCCCTTGACATGGGCGCTCTTGTAGCGGGAGCAAAGTACAGGGGCGAATTTGAGGAACGTCTGAAAGCTGTTCTGGAAGAGGTGAAGAACAGTGACGGAAAGATCATTCTGTTTATTGATGAGCTTCATACTATTGTGGGAGCAGGAAAAACAGACGGAGCCATGGACGCCGGAAATATGCTGAAGCCTATGTTGGCACGGGGCGAGCTGCACTGTATCGGAGCGACTACCCTGGATGAATACCGGCAGTACATTGAGAAGGATGCAGCATTGGAGAGAAGGTTCCAGCCGGTTACGGTGGATGAACCTACTGTAGAAGACACCATTTCTATTTTAAGAGGACTGAAGGAACGGTACGAGGTGTTCCATGGAGTGAAGATTGCGGACGGAGCTCTTGTGGCGGCAGCAACTTTGTCTAACCGCTATATTTCCGACCGTTTCCTTCCGGATAAAGCCATTGACCTGGTAGACGAAGCCTGTGCCATGATCAAGACAGAACTGGATTCCATGCCTGCAGAGCTGGATGAACTTCAAAGAAAGATCATGCAGCTTGAGATAGAAGAGGCGGCTCTGAAAAAGGAGGAAGACCGGTTAAGCAAAGAAAGGCTGGAGCATATTCAGGAAGAGCTGGCCCAGCAAAGAGAAGAATTCGCGACCCGCAAGGCACAGTGGGACAATGAGAAAGGCAGCGTGGAGCGGGTACAGAAGCTGCGCGAGGAGATCGAGCAGATCGGAAAAGAAATCCAGAAGGCGCAGCAGTCCTATGATCTGGAAAAGGCAGCGGAACTTCAGTACGGAAGACTGCCGGGCTTGAAAAAACAGCTGGAAGCAGAGGAAGCAAGGATTAAAGAGGAAGATCTGGATCTGGTGCATGAGAGCGTCAATGAAGATGAGATTGCCAAGATCGTATCCAGATGGACAGGAATCCCTGTGGCAAAACTGAATGAAAGCGAGCGGAGCAAGACCCTCCATCTGGCGGATGAACTTCACAAAAGAGTCATCGGTCAGGACGAAGGAGTGGAACTGGTGACAGAAGCAATTATCCGTTCCAAAGCAGGGATCAAGGATCCGACAAAGCCTATCGGTTCCTTCCTTTTCCTGGGTCCTACCGGTGTAGGAAAAACTGAGCTTGCCAAGGCTCTTGCGCAAAGTCTTTTTGACGATGAGAACAATATGGTCCGTATTGACATGAGTGAGTATATGGAGAAGTATTCCGTGTCAAGACTGATTGGAGCGCCTCCGGGATATGTAGGATATGACGAGGGAGGACAGCTGACAGAGGCGGTAAGAAGAAAGCCTTATTCTGTTGTTCTCTTTGATGAGATCGAGAAGGCCCATCCTGACGTATTCAATGTACTTCTTCAGGTACTGGATGACGGGCGGATCACTGATTCCCAGGGACGGACCGTTGACTTTAAGAATACGATCCTGATCATGACTTCAAACATCGGATCCGGCTATCTGCTGGAGGGTATTGACGATCAGGGAAATATCAAAGAGGAAAGCCAGCAGGCAGTCATGAATGAGCTTCGTGCTCATTTCCGCCCGGAGTTTTTGAACCGTCTGGATGAGACGATCATGTTTAAGCCGCTGACGAGAACAGATATCGGACAGATCATAGATCTGCTGGTGGCAGACCTGAATAAGCGGCTGGCTGACAGGGAGATCGGCATTGAGCTGACAGAGGCGGCGAAGGAACATATCATTCAGGGAGGCTATGAACCGATGTACGGGGCAAGACCTATGAAGAGATATATCCAGAAAAATGTAGAGACAACGGCTGCAAGGCTTATGTTGGAAGGAAATGTAGGAAGCGGTGATACGATCCTGATTGATGAGTCGGACGGCAGGCTGAAAGCCATGGTAAAAGAAAATTTAAAAATAGTTTCTTAGAAAATCTTAGGAAGATTTCAGAAGAAAACAGCGCCGGTGTGCAGGGAAGATTACGCAGTCAGCAGCGTAGTTACCCCTTGTACACCGGCGCTGATATGTTACAATAGACATATTCTTGGTCAGTATTAGCAGAAAGGAGAAGGAGCATGTCACGGACAATCTTCCATATTGATGTAAATTCCGCCTACCTTAGCTGGACAGCAGTGGAACAGCTGAAGAATGGAGCGAAAACAGATATCAGGACCATTCCGGCTATTATCGGCGGGAATCAGGAATCCAGACATGGTGTGGTGCTGGCGAAATCGATTCCGGCCAAGAAATATGGGATCCGGACCGGTGAGCCTGTGGCAAACGCCTTAAGGAAATGCCCGGATATCCATATAGAGCCGCCGGATCATGAGCTTTACCGGGCCTACAGCAGAAAGCTGATGGATTTTCTTCATACCTATACGCCGGATATTGAACAGGTCAGTGTGGATGAATGTTACCTCGACTACACAGGCATTGCCCATCAGTTCTATTCTCCCGTATCTGCAGCTCTGGAAATCAAAGAGAAAATATATAAGAAATTCGGATTTACCGTAAACATCGGCATTTCTTCTAATAAAGTTCTGGCTAAAATGGCGTCGGATTTTGAAAAACCGGGCAAGGTGCATACGCTGTTCCCGGAAGAGATCCGTGTAAAAATGTGGCCTTTGCCTGTCAGAGAGCTATACATGGCCGGAGGTTCCAGCGTGGAGACTTTGAAAAAACTCGGTATCCATACCATTGGGGAACTGGCATGCGCTGATCCGGCGATCCTGGAGCTTCATCTGAAAAGCCACGGAAGAATGCTGTGGAATTTTGCCAATGGGCGGGACGACACGCCTGTGGTATCAGAGAAGGTGGAGGCAAAGGGGATCGGCAATTCCGTGACGCTTCCCAAAGATGCCGTCACCAGAGAGGAGGCGAAGCAGGTGCTCCTGAAGCTTGCGGAAAGTGTAGGGGGAAGGCTTCGCAAAGCCGGACAGAAGGCGGGAATGTTAAGCGTGGAGATCAAGTATTCCACATTTGCCACCTGCTCCCATCAAAGGCAGCTTTTCCGTGTTACCAGTAGTGATACGGAAATTTACCAGGAGGCTGTGCAGCTTTTTGATGAATTGTGGAACGGTCAGCCCATCCGGCTGCTGGGAATAAGAAGTTCCAAACTTGTGGGAGAGGATGAACCGCAGCAGCTGAGTATTTTTGATATTCAGATACCGGAAAAACCTCTGCAAAAAGTGCAGAAAGAAAAAGAAAAGGTTGCTTTCGCCGCGCAGCAGTCCATAAAACAGGAAAAACTTGCCAAAGCTCTGGATGAGATCCGGGGAAAGTATGGAGAAAATGCAGTGACAAGAGGTAGTTTTCTAAAAAATAACAGGGAAGGAAAAAGAAATGGAGAGCATGAAGACAGAGAAGATTAAATGGAAAGAAATCGGCACGGATATACTGGTTGACCTGGCGGCAGGAATGGCTCTTGCCATAGGAATTTACAATTTTGCCCTCAATGCCAACTTTCCGGTGGCGGGATTTTCCGGAGTGGCGATCATTTTGTATCATGTTTTCGGGATTCCTGTAGGAGCCGGAACGATCCTTCTGAATGTCCCGGTAGCTATTTTCTGTTACAAATATCTGGGGCGTATCTTTTTCCTGAAATCAGCCAAATCGATGATCATTTCTTCGCTGCTTATGGACTATGTGGCGCCGCTTCTTCCGGTCTATGAAGGCAGCAGGCTTCTGGCGGCACTTTGTATGGGCGTTCTGACCGGCATCGGCTATGCTCTGATCTTTATGCGGGGATCTTCCACGGGAGGGCAGGACTTTATCACTGTGGCTATCCGCAAAGCGCGTCCCCACATGACCTTGGGTATTATTACCTTTGTTTTGGATATGATCACCATTCTTCTGGGAAGCCTGATCGTGTTTAAAGAAGTGGATGGATTTATTTACGGTGTGATCGTGACCTATCTGATGGCAAGTGTGATGGACCGCATTATGTATGGAATTGATGAGGGAAAAATGACTCTGATCGTCACAGAAAAAGGAAGAGAGGTTGCTCAGAAGATCGATCAGTATTCCGGCAGAGGGTCTACTATTCTAAAAGGAACAGGAAGTTATTCCAGCAGGGAAAAGGATGTTGTCATGTGCGCCTGCAACAACAAGGAAATGTATACCATTAAGCGGATCGTCGGCCAGGTGGATCCGGAGGCGTTTACCATTATTATGGAATCCAATGAAGTAGTGGGAGAAGGATTTAAAGAAAATGAACAGCAGCCCTAGGTTTTCATATACAGCGATATGTGTTAGAATAAAAAGAAGTGTTTGGTTTGTTTAAGGAGGAAGAAAAATGAAACCGATCAAAAGTTTTCGCGAGTATGTGGAAAAGCTGGAGGAAAGCGGTGAAATCGTAAAGATTTCAAAGGAAGTAGACTGGAATCTGGAAATGGGGGCAATTACAAGAAGAGCCTATGATCTTCCGGCTCCGGCGCCGCTGTTCGAGAATGTAAAAGGATGTCAGAAAGGTTTCCGGGTGCTTGGGGCGCCTGTTGGGTTAAGCCCGGACAAAGAACATCCATTTAAAAGAGTGGCCCTCTCTCTTGGGCTGCCTGTAGATACACCGGCGCCAAAACTTGTGGAGGAATGGTCAAAAGTTCCGGATGTAACTCCGATCCCGCCCCGCACAGTGGAGGACGGCCCCTGTAAGCAGAATAAATTATTTGGGGAAGAGATTGACCTTACCAGGCTTCCGATCCCCTGGATTCATTATGGGGACGGAGGACGCTATATTAATACATATGGTATTTTTATTGCAAGAACGCCGGACGGCTCCTGGGTAAACTGGGCAATTTCCCGTGCAATGCTGGACGGCCCACAGACGATAGCAGGCGTTGTGATCCCGACACAGGATTTCGGAAAAATTTATGCTCAGTGGAAAGAAATCGGAGAGGAAATGCCTTTCGCTCTCTGTCTTGGCGTAGATCCTGCCATTGCCATGATCGCAGGCTATCCTCTTCCTTCCGGAATGAGCGAAGGAGAGATGATGGGCGGCTGGTACGGCGAGCCGGTTGACGTGGTGAAATGTGAGACAAACGACCTTCTTGTGCCGGCCTCTACAGAGATTGTCATTGAAGGATTTGCGTCCCTGGATGAGCTGGTTCCGGAAGGCCCCATGGGAGAGTACGGCGGATATGTCTGGACCGGACGGGGAAAAGAGGTTCCATGTTTTAAAGTGACAGCAATGACATACCGTGATGATCCCATCATGCCCCTTTGTGTGGCAGGCGTACCCACAGAGGAAAATCATACAAACTGGGGGATCAGTATCGCGGCAAGCATTCAGAATGTGCTGTCCAAACAGGATTTCCCAATCCGGGAATGCTTCATTCCGATGGAGTCGGCGGCACACTGGTTTGTTGTCAGCGTAGATAAAAACCGGGATACAAAAGATGACCAGAAACTGGCAGAGAATATTGGAAAAGCGGTATTTGCATCCAAAGGCGGCTCCTATGTTCCAAAGGTAATTGTTGTGGATGACGATATCGATCCCAGCAATCTGTCACAGCTTGTATGGGCCATTGCCACCCGTCACCATCCGGATACCCGGGTGACGATCCCGAATCAGTATATTTTCCCTCTGGTGGCATATTTAAGTGCTAAGGAGAAGGCGGATGCCGTCTCCACAAGGGTGATCTATAACTGTCTGACGCCGTTCCACAGCTGGCCAGAGGAGACAAGACCGGTGGAGGCGTCCTTCCGCGGATATCCGGAAGAACTGCAGAAAAAAGTGATGGATGAATGGAAAGAATATGGGTTCTGATATGAGAATGATCGTGGGAGTATCCGGCGCCACAGGAGTGGAGATGAGCTATTATCTGGTGCGGGCGCTTAAGGATATGGGAAACTGTGAAATACATTTGATTTTGAGCGAAGGCGCAAAGGTGACATGGGATCTGGAAAGCAGTGTGCCTCTGGAAGAGCTGACAGCGCTTGCGGATTTCATTTATGATGAAAAGGATCTGGCTGCCGCTGTATCCAGCGGTTCCTTTGTCACGGACGGTATGGTGATCCTGCCTTGCAGTATGAAAACGCTGGCAGGCATTTCAGTGGGGTATGCGGAGAATCTCCTTATAAGGGCGGCTGACGTCTGCCTGAAAGAAGGCAGGAAGGTTGTTCTTGTACCAAGGGAAATGCCTTTTGGAAAAATCCATATAGAAAACCTGAAGAAAGCGTCGGATCTGGGGTGCGTCATCGTGCCCCCGGTTCTGACATTTTATAATAATCCCCGCACACTGGAGGATCAGATCCACCATATTATAGGAAAAATCCTTCTGCAGTTTGGAATTTCCTATGAACATTTTGTGCCCTGGACGGGAGCGCCCAAAGAATAAAGGGCCATTACTTGACAAGCCGGGGTACCTAAGCGTTATAATCAGTTGGGACAAAATTCCTTTTGTCCTGACAGTGTGAATAAATGTATATAAGGAGAATTTCAGACAGTTATGGAATGCAAAGAAAGAGAGTTTATTCCCGTTCTTCTGGGAGGAGATATTAATACCTACAGTGTTGCAAGAGCATTTTATGAGCAGTACCAGGTGAAATCTTATGTATTTGGAAAATACCAGACCGGCCCCAGCTATCACAGCCAGATCACAGTGTACGAGGGAAATCCGAAAATTGATACGGATGATTATTTCCTTGAGCGTATCAACCGGTTTGCAAATGAGCATAAAGACAAAAAGATCCTGCTGATCGGCTGCGGAGACAGCTATGTGGCGCTGGCCAGCAGACATAAGAAAGAACTGGCTTCCAATGTGATCGCGCCTTATATTGACTTTGATCTGATGGACAGCCTGCAGCAGAAAGAACGTTTCTATCAGCTCTGTGAGAAACATGGAGTAGACTATCCGAAGACCATCATTTACAGGCCGGATATGGGGCTTGATTTCCCATGTGAATTTTCCTACCCGGTTATTGTAAAGCCATCCAACAGTATTGCTTATTGGGAACATCCGTTTCCGACGCAGAATAAGATCTATAAGCTGGATTCCAGAAAAGAGATGGAAGATGTGATCCGTCAGATCTATGAAGCAGGGTATGACGATGCGCTGATCATCCAGGATACGATACCCGGAAACGATGAATATATGAGAGTTCTCACTTCCTATTCTGACCGGAACGGAAAAGTAAAGATGATGTGCTTAGGCCATGTACTTTTAGAGGAGCATACTCCTCACGGCCTTGGAAACCATGCTGTCATTATTACAGAACCGAATAAAGAGCTGATGGGAAGAGTAAAGAATCTTCTGGAAGACCTGCACTATGTGGGATTTTCCAACTTTGATATTAAATATGATATGCGCGACGGCACATATCGCTTCTTTGAGATCAACACAAGGCAGGGCAGGAGCAACTACTATGTAACAGGCTCCGGGTTTAATGTGGCAAAATATTTTGTGGAGGATTACATTTATCACCGCGATCTTCCATATGAGGAGGCCACAGAGGAACATTTATGGATGACCGTTCCAAAGGGCGTGGCTTATAAACACATCAAAGACCCTGCAATGATCGCCAGAATGAAAAAGCTGGTAAAAGAAGGCAGGATGGTAAATCCGGTCTTTATGAGAGGGGACCTTCGTCCGATGCGCTTCCTTCGGATGCTCAAGACCCATTTGAAACAGTATTCCTATTTTAATAAATATTACAAATAAGGAAAGAATTTATGGAAGAAAGAAAAGAAAGAAAAATCCTGGGCGTAATTGGAGGCATGGGACCTGAGGCGACCAGTTATTATTATGAAAATGTGATTGCTCACACCAGGGCGGAAAAGGATCAGGATCATATTAACATGGTGATCTTAAGCCATGCGTCCATTCCCGACCGTACGGAATCCATTATATCCGGCGACAGCGCCCATCTGATCCGGATCCTGACAGAGGATGCCCGTACGCTGGAAAAGCTGGGGGCGGCAAATATTGCTATCCCCTGCAATACGTCCCATTATTATTATGAGCAGATCCAAAAAGCGGTGTCTGTTCCGGTGATCAACATGGTGCGTGAGAGCGTGGCTTATGCAGTGGAAAAGATAGCTGATGTAAAGAGAATCGGTATTATGGCGACGGATGGAACTATTAATTCCCGGATTTACCATAAAGAATGCAGGAAGCTTGGTATTACTCCGGTAAAACCCTCTCCTGAGCGTCAGAGGGATGTGATGTCTCTTATTTATGACGATATCAAGAGCGGAAAAAAAGGGGACCGCGCCAAATTTGACCGTGTATTAAGCGAATTTATGAGAAAGGGATGTGACGCAGTCATACTGGCCTGTACAGAACTGTCTGTCTTTAAGGGAAAGCATGAGATTCCCACACTCTGTCTGGATGCGATGGATGTGCTGGTGAGAGAATCCATTATACGATCAGGCGCCCAGTACCAGTAGAAAAGCGAACACTAAGGGAGATAAATCATGGCAAAAATGCAGTATCATACAATAGGGGAATATCAGGAGCTGCTGAGAAAAAGCGGGCTGCTCTTTGAGACAAAGACAGAAGGGAACTCTGACCAGGTTATCCGTATCCTGACTTACAATTCCAAAGAAGCAGGGGAAGATACGCTGTTCATCTGTAAGGGCGCGGCTTTCAAGCCGGCTTACCTGCGGGAAGCAGTGGAAAAAGGGGCGGTATGCTATATCAGTGAAAAGGCTTTTGAGCTTGAGAAAGATATTCCCTATATTCTTGTAACAGACATTCGGAAGGCAATGGCGATTCTGGCAAATTTCTTTTACCAGGAGCCATGGAAAGAACTGGTTGTCACCGGGATCGGAGGAACAAAAGGAAAATCTACATCAGCATATTATATGAAGGCTGTCGTGGATGATTATATGGAGGCACAAGGGAAAAAGGAAAGTGCCGTTATCTCTTCCATTGATATTTACGACGGGGTGACAAAAGTAGAATCCCATATTACAACGCCGGAGGCTATGGAGCTGCAGCAGCATTTGAGAAATGCGCTGGACAGCCAGATTACCTATGCGGAAATGGAGGTATCCTCACAGGCGCTGAAATATCACCGTGTAGATGGCATGCGTTTTGATGTGGGAATCTTTCTGAATATATCAGAAGACCATATCAGCCCCATTGAACATGAGGATTTTGAAGATTATTTCTCATCTAAAATGCTGATGTTTGCACAGACAGACACAGCGGTAGTGAACCTGGATGCAGATCATATAGAACGTATACTGGAGGAAGCCAAAGCAGCGAAAGCGTGTGTGACTTTCAGCCTGAAGAATCCGGAGGCTGATTATTACGGCTACAACATCAGAAAAGACGGACATGAGACAACCTTTTCCGTAAAGAGTAAAGACTTTGATGAGGAATTTGTCCTTACCATGCCGGGACTTTTCAATGTGGAAAACGCCCTTGGAGTGATCGCGGCGGCATCGGCTCTTCAGATTCCAAGAGAATATATCCACAGCGGGCTGAAGCGGGCAAGATCCAGTGGAAGAATGGAGCTGTATGCAAGCAAGGATAAGAATGTCATTGCCATTGTGGATTATGCTCACAATAAGCTGAGTTTTGAAAAGCTTTTTTCTTCCATGAAGGAAGAATATCCGGATTACGGGATCGTGTCTATTTTCGGATGCCCCGGAAAGAAAGCCTATATCCGGAGGAGAGATCTGGGAACGGTAGCCGGACAGTATGCCCGGAAGGTATACCTGACAGCAGAGGATCCGGGATATGAGCCGGTGGAGGATATATCGAAAGATATCGCGCAGTATGTGGAAGCCCAGAACTGTCCGTATGAGATGATCGAGGACCGGGGAGAAGCGATCCGCTCTGCCATTGAAAGCGCGGAAGGAAAAACTCTTCTTCTTATTACTGGAAAGGGAAAAGAGACGAGACAGAAGTATGGCAGCGAGTATGTAGACTGTCCTTCTGATGTGGATTATGTAAAGAAATATCTTGCCGAGTACGACCAGAGACAGTAAAACGAAACAGACAGCGGGCGGGGGAGAAACACTCCTGGCCTGCTGTTTTTTGCATTTCCGGTTACTATTCACAGCCGTTTCAGACCTGCGAGTAGTAACCATTTCCAGAGACCGCGGAATTTGGCGGACGAAAAAGAGTTGACGCTCCGGAAAGATTGTGTGACAATGATAGAAAAGACCTACAGGCCGGTGATAAAAATGCGGCTTTCCAGTTTGCTTGCACGAGTCAGATACAGGGTGATCCAGGGAACGACAGACAGAGAGGTAAAAAGCATAACCAATGATACAAAGGCAGTACAAAAAGATGATGTCTATATATGTATCGAAGGATATGAACAGGACGGCCACCGCTTTGCGTGGGAAGCATCAGAGCGGGGAGCGGCTGCTGTGGTGGTTTCAAAGATGGTTGTGTGTCCCGAAGATGTGACGGTCATTCAGGTGGCAGATCCAAGATGTGTGATGGCTGAAATGTCGGCTGCTTCTTTTGGATATCCGGCCGAAAAACTGGATATTATCGGAGTGACAGGAACCAAGGGAAAGACCACAACAGCCTGGATGATACGGGAAATTTTAAGAAAAGCAGGAAGGCGTCCGGGACTTATAGGAACTATAGAGACAGACACCGGGCTTCGCCGTTTTCCCAGTATCCACACCACGCCGGAGTCCTGCGATCTGCAGCGATTCCTGAAAGAGATGACAGATGCCGGATGTGATACAGCTGTCATGGAAGTCTCCTCACAGGCCCTGAAGCTGCAGCGGACGTCAGGCGTTTTTTTTAAATACGGAGTGTTTACCAATTTGGGCCGGGACCACATCGGCCCCGGAGAACATGCAGATATGGAGGAATATCTGCAGTGCAAACATCTGCTCTTTCTTCAGTGTGAAACGGGAGTGGGAAATGCAGATGATCCGGCATGGGAAGAAGTGACAGATCGGTGCAGATGCCGGAAAGTTACATTTGGAATGAAAGAAGGAGCCGATTACAGGGCAATCGGTTCTAAAAGCAGCGTGCGCGGCGGCCGGCCGGGCATGTGTTTTATTTTGGAAGGACGAAGCGGTGAGATCTTCCTTCCGCTTCCGGGACAGTTTAATGTACAGAATGCTCTGGCAGCTTCCGCTGCTTTGCTGGATTACGGCATTCCCATGGAAACGGTGGCGTCAGCTATGAGAGAACTTTATGTTCCGGGACGGATGGAGCAGATTCCCTCTCCGGAAGGATGCAGCATTTTTCTGGATTACGCACACAATGCCATGAGCCTTTCGGAGGCCCTTGGGACGCTGAGAAAATATGCTCCCGGAAGACTGGTAGTTGTCTTTGGCTGCGGAGGAGGAAGATCAAAAGAGAGAAGATATGAGATGGGGGAGACAGCCGGGCGCCTGGCGGATCACACCATCATTACAAGTGATAATCCCCGCTGGGAAAATCCGGAGGATATTATTGCAGATATTGTGTCAGGAATCCGCAGAACGAAAGGGGATTACACTGTAATTCAAGACCGGCGTCAGGCAGTCCATTATGCTTTGAAAACAAGACATTACGGAGATATCATTTTAATTGCGGGAAAAGGACACGAGACTTATCAGGAAATCTGTGGGATCCGTTACCCCATGGATGACCGGGAGCTGATCAGCAGATGCATGGCAGAAGATCCCCTCTCTTTATAAGGACATATGCGTTCATAGAGAGGGAAAGGGAGAACAGTATGTACGCAGATATTATCATAGACATTACACATGAAAAACTGGATAAAATCTTTCAATACAGGATTCCGGATAAACTGAAAGAGGACCTGCGCATCGGGATGGAAGTAGTCGTTCCTTTCGGGAAGGGAAATAAGGAGACAAAAGGTTATGTTGTCAGCTTTTCAGAGAAGCCGGGGTATGATCCGGAAAAAATGAAGGAAATCCTGTGTGTGGCAAAAGAAAGCATGGCAATTGAGGCAAAACTGGTAGCGCTTGCCGCCTGGATGAAAGAGACATATGGAGGAACCATGATCCAGTCTCTTAAGACAGTGCTTCCTATTAAGAAAAAAGAAAAAATACGGCAAAAACGGACCCTTCTCCTTGTCTCTGACAGGGAGGAGGCCCAAAAGAAGCTGGATTGGTATCTGGAAAAAAATCAGAAAGCCAGGGCCAGGCTGCTTGCCGCCCTTCTTGACAGCCCCCGGCTTGAGTATGATTTTGCCATCAAAAAACTGAACCTTAGCGCCACAGTTGTAAAGGCGCTGGAAGAGCAGGGAATCCTGAAAACAGAGGTATCCCAGGTGTACCGAAGTCCTGTGGCTGCAAGGAAGCAGAGTCGGAGAGAGATCTGCTATACGAAGGAGCAGGAGATGGCAATCCGGCGCTTCCGGGAGGATTATGACAGGGGAGAGCGCGGAACTTATCTGGTGCACGGAGTCACGGGAAGCGGAAAGACGGAGGTGTATATGGCTATGATCCAGAAAGCAGTGGAAAAGGGAAAACAGGCCATTGTCCTTATTCCGGAGATTGCTCTGACCTATCAGACGGTCATGCGTTTTCAGAGAGTATTCGGGGAAAGAGTTTCCATTTTAAACTCCCGCATGTCAGCAGGGGAGCGGTATGATCAGATGGAGCTGGCGCGGACAGGACAGATCGATGTCATGATCGGGCCTCGTTCCGCCCTGTTTACCCTTTTCCCTGATCTGGGTCTGATCATCATTGATGAGGAGCACGAGCCAAGTTACAAAAGTGAGCAGGTTCCCCGGTATCATGCAAGGGAGACAGCGATTTACCGGGCAAAACTGGAAGGCGCCAGCGTGGTCCTTGGCTCCGCTACGCCATCATTGGAAGCATATTACCGCTGCCGGAAGGGAGAGTATGTGCTGCTGGAGCTGAAAAGCAGGGTGCGGGAAGGGAATCTCCCTCACGTATGGATTGCTGATATGAGGGAAGAACTGAAAAAAGGAAACCGTTCTATTTTCAGTGATCAGTTAAGAGAATTGATACAGGATCGGCTGGAAAAGAAACAGCAGACTATGCTTTTTATTAATCGAAGGGGATACGCAGGCTTTATTTCCTGCCGTTCCTGCGGTCATGTGGTAAAATGTCCTCACTGCGATGTGTCCTTATCCGTACACCGGGGCGGCAGAATGGTCTGCCATTACTGCGGCTATGAGGAGAAAGCAGTCACTGCCTGTCCGGTCTGCGGTTCTGTTCACATTGGAGGCTTCCGGGCGGGAACACAGCAGATAGAAGAGATGGCAGCCCGGGAATTTCCGGGCGCAAGAATCCTCCGCATGGATGCGGATACCACAAGAAACAAGGATGGGCACGAAAAGATCCTGGAGGCATTTGCAGACGGCGGAGCAGATATTCTTGTGGGAACACAGATGATCGTAAAAGGTCATGATTTTCCCGGTGTTACTCTTGTGGGGATCCTGGCGGCAGATATGTCTCTTTACAGCGATGATTACCGCGCCGGCGAGCGGACATTTCAGCTCCTTACCCAGGCGGCGGGACGAGCCGGCAGAGGCAGGGAAGAAGGAGAAGTGGTAATCCAGACATACAGCCCGGAGCACTACAGCATTCAGACGGCGGCCCGGCAGGATTACTGCGCTTTTTATGAAGAGGAAATGAGTTACAGGGAGATGATGGGGTATCCCCCTGCAGCGGAGCTTCTGGCCATTTTGATGACAGGGCCGGATGAGACAAAACTGATCCTTGCTGCAGAATATCTGAAAGGATTTGCCGAGCGTCTCGGGGCGGCAGGTCAGCTTGCGGTTATCGGTCCCGCCAGTCCCTATGTGGGGAAGGTGAACGATGTTTATCGCAGGATACTCTATCTAAAAAGCGATAAATATGATATGCTGATAAAGGCCAAAGATAAGCTGGAACAGTATATAGAGATCAATACAGGATTTAAAGATATGCGCATTCAGTTTGACTTTAATCCCATGAATCTGTTTTAAGCAGGAATATTTCATCAGAAAAGTTTCATCAGGAATGCACGGGAAAGTTTCGGTGAAGAGACTGCCTGGACAAATGGGACGGGATAAAAATAAGTCTCCAAAAAAGGAGATATAACACATATAGAAAAAAGGAGAAAAACAGATATGGCAATTAGAAAAATAAGAGAAATCGGAGATGAAGTTTTGACCAAACCATGCAAAGAAGTGACAAAGATGACACTTCGGACAAAAATACTGATCGATGACATGCTGGATACTATGTATGAAGCAATGGGGGTAGGACTTGCAGCGCCGCAGGTGGGGATTCTAAAAAGGATCGTAGTGATCGATGTGGGAGAAGGACCGATTGTTCTGATTAATCCGCAGATTGTGGAGACAGATGGGGAACAGACCGGAGAAGAAGGCTGCTTAAGCGTACCGGGAAAATCCGGACTTGTTACAAGACCGGACTATGTGAAGGTAAAAGCTCTGGATGAGGACATGAAAGAAATAGAGCTGGAAGGAAACGGGCTTCTTGCAAGAGCTTTCTGCCATGAGATCGATCATCTGGATGGAAAGATGTATGTAGATCTGGTGGAAGGCGAGCTTCATGATACCGAATATAAGGAGGAAGAATAAATGAAGGTTATCTTTATGGGGACACCGGAGTTTTCTGTAGGAACGCTGGAAGCGCTGGCAGATGCCGGACATGAGATCGTGCTTGCGGTGACGCAGCCGGATAAACCCAGGGGAAGAGGAAAAGAAATGCAGTATCCGCCGGTGAAAGAGGCAGCTCTGAAAAGAGGGATTCCTGTGTTTCAGCCGATGAAAGTCCGGGAACCGGAATGTATGGAAGAATTAGCTCGTTATCAGGCTGATGTGATGGTTGTGGTCGCTTTTGGACAGATCCTCCCGGCAAAGATCCTTCAGATGGCTCCTTACGGCTGTGTTAATGTTCATGCCTCCCTTCTTCCGAAATACCGCGGAGCAGCGCCGATCCAGTGGGCTGTTATAGAAGGGGAAAAAGTGTCCGGAGTGACGACCATGCAGATGGATGAAGGGCTGGATACAGGGGATATGCTTTTGAAAAAAGAGATTCCTCTTGAGGCGGACGAGACAGGAGGAAGTCTCCATGATAAACTGGCAGCGGCAGGGGCAGCGCTCTGTGTGGAAACACTGCAAAAACTGGAAGAGGGAACTCTAAAACCTGAAAAGCAGGGAGAAAGTCCGACTGCCTATGCCCGTATGCTGAATAAAGAGATGGGAAGGATCGACTGGACACAGGAAGCAGTGCAGATTGAAAGACTGATCCGGGGATTAAATCCCTGGCCCAGCGCTTACACGTTCTGGGATGAAAAGACTATGAAGATCTGGAGAGCGGAAGTGTCATCGGAAAATACGGATCAAGTGCCCGGTACTGTGACAGAAGTAGGAAAAGATTTCTTTGCAGTTCAGACGAAAGAAGGCCAGCTGAAAATAAAGGAACTTCAGATCCCGGGAAAGAAAAGGATGGATGCAGGCGCTTTTCTCCGGGGCTATAAGGTGGAAGAAGGATACAGGCTGGGGTAGATGCGGGGAGCAGCAACTACGCCATGCAGCTCGGATTCGCAGCATACGCTGCTTTACCGCTGCTTACGCAGCTAAATCCTCGCTTACGGCTAAACGCGGTGGTGCGACGGGGAGCAGTAATTCCGCCATGCAGCTCGGATTCGCAGCATACGCTGCTTTACCGCTGCTTACGCAGCTAAATCCTCGCTTACGGCTAAACGCGGTGGTGCGACAGGGAGCAGCAATTCCGCCATGCAGCTCGGATTCGCAGCATACGCTGCTTTACCGCTGCTTACGCAGCTAAATCCTCGCTTACGGCTAAACGCCGTATGCCCGTTGAGAACAATTCCCCTTTTTGCAAGCGAGCTTGCACAGGGTTATTGTCCTCAACAGGCGCATGGCTGAATAGTTATTAAAAAATATTAAATTTATGTGAAAAACAGGCTGACAGCCTGTTTTTCGTATATAATACTCCAATAGGAGGCTGATAACTATGTATTATCCAATGTTTTATTTTGATCCGACATATATGCTTGTGATCGTGGGAGTCATTATTTGTCTTTTGGCTTCTGCGAAAATGCGCTCTACGTTTCAGAAGTACGCGAGAGTGCGCAGTCATTCCGGCATGACCGGCAGGGAGGCTGCAGAGGAAGTGCTTCGCCGGGCAGGTATTTATGATGTCCGGGTGGAACGGGTAGCCGGAAATCTGACCGATCACTATGATCCGAGAACCAAGGTGCTCCGTCTGTCTGATGCGACATACGGATCCAATTCTATTGCGGCGGTTGGTGTGGCGGCGCATGAATGCGGTCATGCCATTCAGCATGCGCAGGGATATGTACCTTTGAAGATCAGAGGTTCTCTGGTGCCGGTGGCGAATCTGGGAAGCACGCTGGCATGGCCTTTGATTTTGCTGGGGCTTCTCTTTACAGGAGAATCTTCTGTTATGTTTCTGAACCTGGGAGTTCTGGCCTTTTCTCTGGCGGTTCTGTTCCATATCGTGACGCTGCCGGTGGAATTTAATGCGTCTAACAGAGCAATCCGCATACTGGGAAGTTCCGGGATCATGTATCCGGAAGAAGTGAAAGATACGAAAAAAGTGCTGAGCGCAGCGGCGCTGACTTATGTGGCCGGAGCAGCGGCAGCTATCCTGCAGCTTTTGCGTATTGTACTGCTGACAGGCAGAAGAAGAGATTAAGGAAGAGAAAAAGAGGGGGAGAGCATATGGCATCCGTAAATATAAGAGAACTTGTGCTGGAAACGCTGCTTCTGATCAACAGGGACGGCGAATACAGCCATATTGCACTTGGACAGGTGCTGGGGAAATACCAGTACCTGGACAAAAAAGACAGGGCGTTTCTGACGCGTACTGTAGAAGGAACACTGGAGAGAAGGATTGAAATCGACAGGATCATCAATCAGTTTTCCAGTGTTAAGATCAATAGAATGAAGCCGGTCATCCGGGAAATTATAAGGAGCGGTGTCTATCAGTTAAAGTATATGGACAGTGTTCCTGCTTCTGCTGTCTGCAATGAGGCGGTAAAACTGGCGGCAAAGAAAGGCTTTATCAATCTGAAAGGGTTTGTCAACGGCCTTCTTCGAAATATCAGCAGAAATCTGGATCATATTGAGTATCCCTCCAAAGAGGAGGAGCCGGTTCAATGGCTGTCTGCCATCTATTCCATGCCGGAATGGATCGTAAGAAAGTGGAGAAAAGAGTACGGAGAAGAAAAAACAGAACAGATCCTGAAGGCGTTTCTTACAGAACGGCCTACTTCGATCCGCTGCAGCTGCTCCAAGATTACTCCTAAGGAGCTGAAGAGCAGACTGGAAGAAGAAGGCGTGACAGTAAAGGAATATGGAGAGATCCCCGGAGCCTTTTTAATTTCCGGATATGATTATCTGGATGCCCTGGAAACATTCCGGGAAGGCTGCTTTCAGGTGCAGGACATCAGCTCCATGATGGTGGGAGAATGGGCGGATCCCAAAGAGGGAGATTATATTATTGACGTCTGCGCAGCTCCGGGAGGAAAGTCAGTCCATCTGGCGGATAAAATGAAGGGAACCGGTACAGTGGAGGCCCGCGATCTGACAGAATACAAAGTAAATCTCATCCGGGACAACATAGAACGCCTGGGGCTTTCCAATGTAGTGGCTGTTCAGCAGGATGTCCTGGAACTGGATGAAACTTCCCTGGAAAAGGCAGATATCGTTATTGCTGACCTTCCCTGCTCCGGACTTGGAGTGCTGGCAAAGAAAAGCGACCTGAAATATAAGATGACAGAACAGATGCAGAAGGAACTTGCCAAGCTGCAAAGAGACATACTGTCTGTTGTCCGCAGGTATGTAAAGCCGGGAGGCCGGCTGATCTATAGTACCTGCACCATAGACCGGGAAGAAAATGAGGAAAACGCCGCCTGGTTTGCAGATAAGTTTCCGGAATTTCATTTAGTAAAGCAGCAGCAGATGCTGCCGGAACAAGAGGCAGGCGACGGATTTTATATAGCGGAGTTTGAGAGGAAAAAGGCGGATTTGGAGTAAAGATGGAGAAGAAAGATATTTGTTCCTATACATATGAAGAACTGCAGGAAGAAGTGGAAAACCTGCAGGAAAAAAGTTTCCGGGCGAAACAGATTTACCAGTGGCTGCATGTGAAGCTGGCGGACAGTTTTGACGAGATGACAAATCTTCCGGCAGCTCTGCGCAAAAGGCTGTCAGAGGAATATGAAATTGCAAAGGTGAAAATGCTGGAGCGGCAGATTTCCAGCGTAGATCCAACGGAGAAATTTTTGTTTGAGCTGGATGACGGCAATATGGTGGAGAGTGTACTGATGAAATACAGTTATGGAAATTCTGTGTGTATTTCATCACAGGCAGGCTGCCGGATGGGCTGCCGCTTTTGCGCTTCTACGATAGGCGGGCTCAAAAGGAACCTGACAACATCGGAAATGTTAAGGCAGATTTATCAGATCCAGAAGATTACTCAGGAGAGAGTGTCGAATATTGTGGTGATGGGAACAGGAGAGCCGCTGGATAACTATGACAATTTTGTCCGTTTTATCCGTATGATCAGCAGTGATAAGGGATTACATATCAGTCAGAGAAATATTACCGCATCCACCTGCGGTATTGTGCCCGGTATAAAAAGGCTTGCCGGGGAGGGTCTGCAGATCACGCTTGCCCTTTCTCTTCACGGGTCCACCCAGGAGAAAAGAAAGAAACTCATGCCGGTAGCAAATAAGTACGAGTTAAAAGACGTCCTTGCAGCCTGCGATGAATATTTTGAAAAAACAGGCCGAAGAGTGACGTTTGAATACAGTCTTGTAAGCGGGGTTAATGATACGGATGAGGACGCACAGGAATTGATCGGTCTGTTAAAGCACAAAAACTGCCATATCAACCTGATTCCGGTCAATCCCATCAAGGAGAGGCAGTACAGGAGACCCAGCAGGCAAAATGCCCTGAAATTCCAAAATAAACTTGAAAAAAACGGAATAAATGTTACTATAAGAAGGGAAAGAGGTTCCGATATTGATGGAGCCTGCGGACAGCTGAGAAGGCGTTACGCGGCAGCGGAAAAAGGAGAAGCAGATGAAGATATACGCGTTAACTGATGTGGGAAGAAGAAGGGAAGTAAATCAAGACTATGTATATGCGACAGACAGGCCGGTAGGGCCGTTTCCCAATCTCCTTGTGGTCGCAGATGGAATGGGCGGACACAAGGCAGGAGATTTTGCGTCAAAATTCACTGTAGAAACGCTGAAAAAAGAATTGAAAGAAAGCGAGGCCGGCAAGCCGGAAGAAATCTTCCGCGCGGCGATTGAGACCGCAAACCACAAGCTTATTGAGGCGGCTTCCCAGGACGTTAAGCTGGAAGGAATGGGAACCACGCTGGTTGCCGCTACTGTGATCGGGAATACACTTTATTTTGCAAATATAGGGGACAGCCGTCTGTATCTCATCAGTGATAATATCAGGCAGTTGTCGAAAGATCATTCCCTGGTGGAAGAGATGGTAAGGCTGGGAGGAATCAAAGCGGAAGAGGCCAGAAATCACCCGGATAAGAATATTATCACAAGAGCGATGGGTGTGAAAGACGAGGCAGAAGCAGATTTCTATGAATTTCGCATCAGAAGGGGAGATAAAATACTGATGTGTACTGACGGCCTAAGTAATATGGTAGAGGATGAGGATATGTTTGGAATCGTAAAAGGATCCAGGGATATCATAGAGGCTGTGCATATGCTGATTGATAAGGCAAATGAGGCCGGCGGAAGAGATAATATAGGGGTAGTGATGGCAGAGCCCATTGCGGACGAGGTGGATATATGGTAAAGGATGGAATATTTTTAGGGAAAAGATATGAGATATTAGAGAAAATTGGAGCCGGCGGCATGGCGGATGTGTATAAGGGCAAGGACCATATGCTGAATCGCTATGTCGCGATCAAAGTACTGAAAAAAGAATTTCGGGAAGATGAAACATTTGTCAGGAAATTCCGGTCCGAGGCACAGGCAGCGGCAGGACTTCTCAATCCCAATATTGTAAATGTTTATGATGTAGGGGAGGACAGAGGTCTTTACTATATTGTCATGGAGCTTGTGGAAGGCATTACGCTGAAGGATTACATTGACAAAAAGAGCAGGCTTTCCCCGAAAGAAGTGATCAGCATCGGGATCCAGATGTGTATGGGCATTGAAGAAGCGCATAAGCATCATATTATACACAGGGATATCAAGCCGCAGAACATTATTATTTCCAATGATGGAAAAGTAAAAGTGACAGATTTCGGCATTGCGCGGATGGTTACATCCACGACGGTAAGTACGGTGGCCATGGGATCTGTACACTATACATCTCCGGAACAGGCCAGGGGAGGATACAGCGATGAGAAGAGCGATATTTACTCTGTTGGTATCACTTTGTATGAGATGGTGACAGGAGAAGTGCCCTTTAACGGTGAATCCACGGTAGAGGTGGCTATGAAACATCTGCAGGAGGAGATCACGCCGCCCTCCGAGCTGGTTCCCGACATTCCTTACAGTCTGGAACAGATCATTTTGAAATGTACTCAGAAGAATGCAGAGCGCCGGTATGGAGAGATCGGAGAGCTGATCCAGGATCTGAAGCATTCTCTGGTAGATCCCGACGGAGATTTTGTCCATATTGTTCCCATAGGAAATGCAGATACTGTAATCATCACGGAAGATGAGCTGGATGATATCCGCAGTGCCTATGACGAAGACGATGATGATGAATATGACGAGGACGAGTACGGAGATCAGGATGATGATGAATACGGGGATGACGATGACGGAGAGGAACATGACAGCGATGAAGTAAATCCCCGGATGAATAAAGTTATAAAGATCATGACCATTGTTGTAGCCGTGATCATTATCCTTGTGCTGGCGCTGGTAGTCGGCCGTGCGGCCGGACTGTTCCGTTTCGGACCGTCCAGCGCCACAGAAGAACAGGAATCTGACCAGGTCAAGGTGCCTAACGTGGTGGGAAAAACACAAGATGAAGCCAAGAAAATCCTGAACGAGGCCGGGTTAGGTTACAAGATCGGCAAGCAGGAAGAGTCCACGAAGTACGAGAAGGGCTATGTTATGGCACAGGATCCGGAAGACGGAGAAAAGGTGGACAAAAACACTCAGATCACACTGGATATCAGTACCGGTCTTGCAGAGGAAGAGGTGGAAGTGCCCAATGTTGTAGGCCAGGATGAGGCAACGGCTCAGAAGACATTGCAGGATGCCGGATTTGTGGTGGAATCGGAAGCAGTGTACAGCAGCAATACTCAGGGAACTGTAGTGTCGACAGATCCGGAAGGGGGCACGAAAGCCGCCAAAGGTTCTACCGTTACCATTCAGGTAAGCAAGGGAGAAGAGAAGATTACCGTTCCCGATGTAAGAGGAAAGGATGAAAATACTGCCAAGAGTACTCTGTCTGCCGCAGGATTGAATGTGACAGTGGATACCGAGTACAGTGACAGTGTTTCAACAGGAAACGTAATCTCGCAGAATCCGTCAGCCGGGACAAAGGTGGATTCCGGAACAGGGGTGACTATTGTGGTCAGTCTCGGAAAGAAACCGGAAGAGAAGGTAAGCGTGCCGGATGTGACAAGCAACGTTACAGAAGCAAACGCCCGCCAGATGATCAGCAATGCGGGGCTAAGTCCCGTAAGCCAGTATGAGAACAGCGACACCGTTCCGGCCGGCTATGTGATCCGCTGCTCACCGGGAGTTGGATCCAGCGTTTCCAAAGGGACAACGGTGACGATTGTTGTAAGCCGCGGGCCTGCCGGAGGAAGTACGGAGACTCCTGATGACGGCGATGACACCACGGGTGAGGAACAATAAAATATGCAGGGGAAAATAGTGAAAGGAATTGCCGGATTCTACTACGTTCATGTAGTAGGATTCGGTATTTACGAGTGCAGGGCCAGAGGGATATTCAGGAAGGAGAATAAAAAACCTCTGGTAGGCGATAATGTAGAGATAGAAATTCTGGATGATAAGGATATGGAAGGAAATCTTGTAAAGATCCTTCCGCGGAAAAATGAGCTGATCCGGCCGGCAGTTGCCAATGTGGATCAGGCTCTTGTTGTCTTTGCCGCCGCAAAGCCGGACCCGCATTTCAATCTGCTGGACCGTTTTCTTGTTATGATGGAGGCAAAAGGAATCCGCACTGTGCTTTGCTTTAACAAAGAGGATATTGCCGGAGAGTCCCGGATTACAGAGCTGAAGGAGATTTATGAGAACTGCGGATGCCGCGTGATTTTTACAAGCGCTCTTAAAAAGCAGAATATTGAAGAGGTGAAGGATGTGCTTCAGGGCAGTACAACTGTGGTTGCAGGACCATCGGGAGTCGGAAAGTCATCTCTTATCAATCTTCTGCAAAGCGGGGTAAAGATGGAAACCGGAGAGATCAGCAGGAAGATAGAGAGGGGACGTCATACCACCAGACATTCTGAGCTGATTACATTAAACGAGGATTCTTATATTATGGATACACCCGGTTTCAGTTCCCTCTATGTCAATGATTTTGAGAAGGAAGAGCTGAAATATTATTTCCCGGAATTTACTCCTTACAATGACCAATGCAGATTTCATGGCTGCGATCATGTGCATGAGCCGGGATGCGCGGTGAAAGAGGCAGTGGACCAGGGGAAGATTCATGAAATAAGATATCGTGATTATCTGGAGATGTATCAGGAGCAACAAGAGAAGGAAAAGAGGAGGTACTGATATTATGGCATATATACTGGCGCCCTCCATTCTGGCAGCAGACTTTACCAGATTGGGGGAGGAAATGAAAGCGACAGAAGAAAACGGCGCGGAGTATTTACATTTTGACGTGATGGACGGCATGTTTGTGCCAAGTATTTCGTTTGGAATGCCTGTTCTTGCATCCATACAGGGAGCAACAGGGCAGTTTATGGACGTGCACCTGATGATCGAAGAACCAATCCGGTACATAGAAGAGTTTAAAAAGGCCGGGGCAGATCTGCTCACGGTACATTTGGAAGCCTGCAAGGATGTAAAAGCAACGCTGGATGCCATACATGAGGCGGGAATGAAAGTCGGCCTTTCCATCTGTCCGGAAACTCCGGCAGAGGAAGTAGAACCCTATTTGGAAAAAGTGGACATGATCCTTGTAATGTCGGTGCATCCGGGATTCGGCGGACAAAAATTTATTCCTGATACGCTGGAGAAAATTCAGGCAATCCGGAAAATGGCAAAAGATCAGAAACGAAAGATTGATATCCAGGTAGATGGAGGGATTTATCTGACAAATGTAAAAGAAGTTCTTGACGCAGGGGCAAATATCATTGTGGCAGGTTCTGCTGTCTTTAAGGGAAATGCAGCAGAAAACACCAGAGAGTTTATGGAGATATTGAAAAGTTATGAATAAGAAAGCAGTAATCATCAGCGGCGGAACTCTTTATGAGGAACTGGTCTTGCAGACAATCCGGGAAGAGGATGCGCCGTGCATTATAGGTGTAGACAAAGGCGTGGAATTTTTATACAGACATAAAATCGTACCCAGCTATATTGTAGGAGATTTTGATAGTCTGTCACAGGAAATCGTGGACTATTATAAGAATGAAACTCATGTTCCCGTACGGGAATTTAATCCGGTCAAAGATGCGTCCGATACGGAAATAGCAATCCGCCTTGCAATGACACTGGGCTGCGACGGTATGCTGATCCTGGGAGCTACCGGCAATCGGGTAGATCATCTGTGGGCCAATATCCAGACCCTGATGATTCCGTTTAAGGCAGGGATTGAGGCTGTGATCCTGGATCCTATGAACCGGATCCGTCTGATAGGGGGAGAAACCCATCTTAAGAAGGAAGAGGCGTTTGGAAATTATTTTTCTGTGTTCCCTCTTGGAGGCACGGTCTATGAGCTGAATATCAAAGGTGCAAAATATCCGCTGGCGGATCATACACTGACTCCTTATGACAGCCTGTGTGTCAGCAACCAAATAGAAGATGACGAAGTAGTCATCGACTTTTCCAGTGGAGTCGTTATCTTGATGGAAACGCGGGATAAAGAGTAAAAAGAATTGTGATGCAGACAGTGCAGTTTTGAGAACTGTACTGTCTTTTTTCGTGGGAAAGAGTGTCTGCCGCGTTCTCTTGAATGGGAAAATGCCTGCACAGAGGCAGCATGTATGAAATGCGCCCAAATTTACCGGGCAGCCATTGAAAAGATGGTATTATAAACGGCGTGTTGTCTTTCTAGCTTGTGTATTGCCTAAAACTATATAAAAACCATGTCAAATCAATGCAAAAGTATTGTGTTGACATTGAGTTAATACTATAATTATATAACAAAATACTTACTCTTTCTTTATCAATTGTATATGTCTTGCAAAGAGAGGGTATCAATTGCGAAAATGGGAGGAGGCAAAGAGATGTCAAGTACAATACAAGTCAGGGTAGATGACGAGTTGAAAAATAAAGCTGATGAATTGTTTAAAAAATTGGGAACGGATACAACTTCTGCAATCAGAATGTTTTTAACACAGTCTGTGATGAACAATGGCTTTCCATTTGAGATCAAATTGAACCAGTCTTCTGTGAACCTATATGCTCCGTTAAGTGAAAATGAGTTAATGCAAAAGCTGGAATATTCCATGAGACAGGCAAATCGGGGTGAATATAGAAGTGCAGATTCTTTGATCGCGGAAATGAAAGGGAAATATGGATTATAACGTTGTTGTTACAAAAAGTGCAGAAGAAGAGTTGGATAGGTTTATCCAATACTTGCTTTTTGAAAAAGGAAATGAACAGGCGGCAAAGAACGTGCTTGATGACTTTGAGCGTACAATCCGCACGTTAGAACAGGTGGCTGGAAGCTTGAAATATTGCGAGAATCCAAGACTAAAGAAAGCAGGGTATAAAAGGATTAGTTTCATGTCTCACAAGTATTTTATGCTGTATCATATAGAGGGCAACAGGGCAATTGTTGATAATATCTTTCATGAGCTTCAGGATTATGAAAAAGTTTTATGCTGATGGGAATATTTTTTGTGGCTATTTGTCCTAATCGGTGATTCGCCCGGACCGGTGATTGAAAAAAGCCCGATTTTGTGCTATACTCTATAGTCACGCTGGACTCCTTTTATGAACTGCGCGGTGGAGTTTAGAGAAACGGCGTAAAGGTAGCGCAGAATAAATTTAACGAAAGGCAGAAAGCCTTAGAAAGCAGGGGCTTTCGGATAGGTAAATCATAAAATGAAATTAGGTATTGTAGGACTGCCCAACGTAGGTAAGAGTACACTTTTTAATTCGCTGACAAAGGCGGGTGCGGAATCTGCAAACTATCCCTTCTGTACCATTGACCCCAATGTGGGCGTGGTAACAGTTCCGGATGAAAGATTAAATGTCCTTGGAGAAATGTATCATACGAAAAAGATCATACCGGCTGCAATCGAATTTGTGGATATTGCAGGGCTGGTAAAAGGAGCTTCCAAGGGAGAAGGGCTTGGCAATCAGTTCCTGGCAAATATCCGGGAAGTGGATGCGATTGTCCATGTAGTGCGCTGTTTTGAAGACAGCAATATTGTCCATGTGGACGGAAGCATTGATCCCATGAGAGATATTGAGACGATCAATCTGGAACTGATCTTCTCTGATCTGGAAATTCTGGAGCGGAGGATCGCGAAGACAACCAAGGTTGCAAGAAATGATAAGACAGCGGCCAAAGAGCTGAAACTGCTGGAGAAGATCAAGGCTCATCTGGAAGATGGAAAACTGGCAAAGAGTTTTGACGGAGCAGAAGATGAAGAAGAGCAGGAATGGCTGGAGAGCTATAATCTTCTCACTTATAAGCCGGTTATCTTTGCTGCCAATGTAACTGAGGATGATCTGGCGGATGACGGCGCTTCCAATGCAGGCGTACAGGCAGTAAGGGAGTATGCGACAGAAGAAGGTTTTGAAGTATTTGTTGTATGTGCTCAGATTGAACAGGAGATTGCGGAACTGGAAGAGGAAGAAAAGAAAATGTTCCTGGAAGATCTGGGACTATCCGAGTCCGGACTTGAGAAATTGATCAAGGCAAGTTATCATCTGCTTGGACTGATCAGTTACCTGACAGCAGGAGAGCCGGAGGTAAGAGCATGGACCATCAAGAGAGGAACAAAGGCACCGCAGGCTGCCGGCAAGATCCACACGGATTTTGAGAGGGGCTTTATCCGGGCAGAGGTGGTCGCTTATGACGATCTTATTGCATGCGGATCCCATAATGCTGCAAAGGAAAAGGGACTTGTACGGCTGGAAGGAAAAGATTACGTGGTACAGGATGGTGATATCATGCTGTTTAGGTTTAACGTATAGAAAGGATGAGGCAGCTTATGCATACATCAATTGACTTTCCTAATCTGGGCATCCACCTGGAAAATGTAGGAAAGACAGTGACAGTTTTCGGCTTTGATATTGCTTATTACGGAATCACGATCGGGATCGGAATGCTGGCCGGTATCGCCATGGCGTTGATGGAAGCAAAAAGGACCGGACAGAAGCAGGAGGATTATCTGGATCTGGCTATGTTCGGAATTATATTCGGGATCATTGGCGCCCGCATTTATTATGTTGTGTTCGCCTGGGATATGTACAAAGATAATCTGTTGGAGATTTTTAATACCCGCCATGGAGGTCTTGCGATTTACGGCGGAGTCATTGCGGCAGTCATTACTGTGTTTGTGGTGGCCAGGGTGAAAAAACAGCCGGTTGCCCTGCTTCTTGATACGGCAGTCTTTGGTCTTGTGACCGGGCAGATGATTGGAAGATGGGGGAACTTTTTTAACAGAGAAGCTTTTGGAGAATATACAGACAGCATGTTGGCGATGAGGCTTCCTTTGGATGCAGTGCGCACTTCAGATCTGACAGAGAAGATCCGGGATCACATAGAAGTCATAGACGGCGTATCTTATATCCAGGTACATCCCACTTTCCTCTATGAGTCTTTGTGGTGTCTGGGAGTTCTTGTGCTTTTGCTTTTGTACCGGACACATAAGAAATTTAACGGAGAAATTTTCCTGTTGTATCTGGGAGGATACGGCCTGGGGCGGTTCTGGATCGAAGGGCTTCGGACAGATCAGCTCTGGATTCCGGGAACGGAAATTCCGGTGTCACAGGTGTTGGCGGGAACGCTGGTGATCGTGTCAGTAATCTGGATCATATGCGGAAGAAGAAAAAAGAAAGAGACGGAATCCTTATAAATGCGGAAGGATTCCGTTTTTCCTTTTTGTACCGAAAAAGAAACAAAAGAAAACAGAGTAAAATCTGGACTTTTAAAATTGCACAGGCTATAATATAAATATATGTGAAAAAATAAATTATTATTTTTCAAAATCTAAGGAGGAACAAAAAATGGCAAGAAAAATGAAGACCATGGATGGTAATCATGCAGCAGCTCATGCGTCATACGCATATACAGATGTTGCCGCAATTTACCCGATTACCCCGTCATCTGTCATGGCAGAAGCTACAGATGAATGGGCAACACAGGGAAGAAAGAACATCTTTGGACAGGAAGTACAGGTGACTGAAATGCAGTCAGAGGCTGGTGCAGCAGGTGCTGTTCACGGATCACTGGCAGCAGGTGCCCTGACTACAACATACACAGCTTCCCAGGGTCTGCTCCTTATGATCCCGAACCTTTACAAAATTGCAGGTGAGCAGCTTCCAGGTGTGTTCAACGTATCTGCACGTGCTCTTGCAAGCCATGCACTTTCTATTTTCGGAGATCACTCAGACGTATATGCCTGTCGTCAGACCGGATGTGCAATGCTGTGTGAATCAAGTGTACAGGAAGTTATGGACCTGACACCGGTCGCACACTGCTCTGCAATCAAGGGACGTATTCCGTTCATCAATTTCTTTGACGGTTTCCGTACATCTCACGAAATTCAGAAGATTGAGACATGGGATTATGAAGATCTGAAAGATCTGGTAGATATGGACGCAATTGACGCATTCAGAAAACATGCTCTGAATCCGAATCATCCATGCCAGAGAGGTTCCGCACAGAACCCGGATATCTTCTTCCAGGCAAGAGAAGCAAGCAACCCGTACTATGCAGCTATGCCGGCTATTGTTCAGGAATACATGGACAAGGTAAATGCTAAGATCGGCACAGATTACAAACTGTTCAACTACTATGGAGCAGCAGATGCAGAGAAGGTTATCATCGCTATGGGATCTGTATGTGATACCATCGAGGAGACAGTTGACTATCTGCTGGCAGCAGGACAGAAGGTTGGTCTTGTAAAAGTACGTCTGTACAGACCATTCAGCGCACAGGCACTGATCGATGCAATTCCTGACACAGTTAAGACAATTTCTGTATTAGACAGAACAAAAGAGCCGGGTGCTCTTGGAGAGCCACTGTGGCTGGACGTTGTAGCAGCTCTGAAGGGAACAAAATTTGACGCTGTTCCGGTTCTTTCCGGACGTTACGGATTAGGTTCCAAAGATACAACACCTGCACAGATCGTTGCTGTATACAACAACACAGAAAAAGAGAAATTCACTATCGGTATCGTGGATGATGTGACAGGACTTTCCCTGGAAGAGGGCGAGCAGCTTGTTACAACTCCGGAAGGAACGATCAACTGTAAATTCTGGGGACTTGGAGCTGACGGTACAGTAGGAGCAAACAAGAACTCCATCAAGATCATCGGTGACAACACAGATATGTACGCACAGGCTTACTTCGATTATGACTCCAAGAAGTCCGGCGGTGTGACAATGTCTCACCTTCGTTTCGGTAAAAAGCCGATCAAATCCACATATCTGATCAAGAAAGCAAACTTTGTTGCATGCCACAACCCATCCTATATCAATAAATATAATATGGTACAGGAACTGGTTGACGGAGGAACATTCCTTCTGAACTGTCCATGGGATATGGAAGGACTGGAGAAACACCTTCCGGGACAGGTAAAGGCATTTATCGCAAACCACAACATTAAATTCTACACAATCGACGGTATCAAGATCGGTAAGGAGATCGGACTTGGCGGACGTATCAATACAGTCCTTCAGTCAGCATTCTTCAAACTGGCGGCTATCATTCCGGAAGAGGAAGCAATTGACCTGATGAAGGCTGCTGCAAAAGCTACTTACGGAAGAAAAGGTGACAAGATCGTACAGATGAACTATGATGCCATCGATGCAGGTGCAAAACAGGTTCATGAAGTAACTGTTCCGGAAAGCTGGAAAGACTGTGCTGATGAAGGTCTGTTTACACCGGAAGTAAAGGGCGGAAGAACAGAAGTTGTAGATTTTGTTAAAAATATTCAGGCAAAAGTAAATGCACAGGAAGGAAATACACTGCCTGTATCTGCATTTAAAGATTATGTAGACGGATCTACACCGTCCGGTACATCTGCTTACGAGAAACGTGGTATCGCAGTAGATATCCCGGTTTGGCAGTCAGAGAACTGTATCCAGTGTAACCGCTGTGCATATGTTTGTCCTCATGCAGTTATCCGTCCGGTAGCTCTGACAGAGGAAGAAGCTGCAAATGCACCGGAAGGATTCCAGACAATTGATATGATCGGTATGCCTGGAATGAAGTTCGCTATCACTGTATCAGCTTATGACTGTACAGGATGTGGTTCCTGTGCAAATGTCTGCCCGGGCAAGAAGGGCGAGAAAGCTCTTGTTATGGGCAACATGGAAGAAAATGCAGGATGTCAGGAAGGATTCGATTTCGGAAGAGAAATTCCTGTAAAACCGGAAGTAGTAGCAAAATTCAAAGAAAATACAGTAAAAGGTTCTCAGTTCAAACAGCCTCTGCTTGAGTTCTCCGGAGCTTGTGCAGGATGTGGTGAGACACCATATGCAAAACTGATCACACAGCTGTTCGGTGACAGAATGTACATTGCAAACGCAACAGGATGTTCTTCTATCTGGGGTAACTCCTCACCGTCTACACCTTACACCGTAACACCGGAAGGAAAAGGACCGGCTTGGGACAACTCCCTGTTCGAAGACAATGCAGAGTTCGGTTATGGTATGCTGCTGGCACAGAACACGATCAGAGCAGGTCTTAAGACTAAAGTAGAGTCTGTAATGGAATCTGATAAAGCTTCTGATGAAGTGAAAGCTGCATGTAAAGAATGGCTTGATACATTCTCCTGCGGCGCTACAAACGGAACAGCAACAGACAACCTTGTAAAAGCGCTGGAAGGATGCGACTGTGAAGTATGCAAAGATATCGTAAACAACAAAGACTTCCTTGCTAAGAAATCACAGTGGATCTTCGGTGGAGACGGATGGGCTTATGATATCGGATTCGGTGGTGTTGACCATGTTCTTGCAAGCGGCAAGGATATCAACATCATGGTATTCGATACAGAAGTTTACTCCAACACAGGCGGACAGTCCTCCAAGGCTACAAAGACAGGTGCAGTTGCACAGTTTGCAGCAGGCGGAAAAGATACTAAGAAGAAAGACCTTGCAGGTATCGCAATGAGCTACGGATACGTATACGTTGCACAGATTGCTATGGGTGCTGATTACAACCAGACCGTAAAAGCAATCGCAGAGGCAGAGGCATATCCGGGACCGTCACTGATCATTGCTTATGCTCCATGTATCAACCATGGTATCAAGAAAGGTATGAGCAAGGCTCAGACAGAGGAACAGCTGGCTGTAGAATGCGGATACTGGAACAACTTCCGCTTCAACCCGGCTGCAGAGGGAGCGAAATTCACTCTGGACAGCAAAGAGCCAAAACTGGAAGGATATCAGGACTTCCTGAACGGAGAAGTTCGTTACAATTCACTTGTAAGATCCAATCCGGAGAAGGCAAAAGTAATGTTTGCAAAGAACGAGGAAGAAGCAAAAGAAAGATATGCATATCTGAAAAAGCTTGTTACTCTGTACGGAACAGAAGAATAAAAGAAAAACGCAAAGCGGACGCTGCATTTTATGCGGCGTTCGCTTTTTTCTATTGACTTTATCCGGCAAAGGTGATACAACTTTATTGTATGAATAATCAGACCTGATAGAGGTGCAGTGTTCAATAGTACCACAGAATAGAAGCACGGGTATGCATACTGTGTGGAAAGGGAACATTGCCGAAGGAGATCTTGTTTTCCCGGACAGATTTCCTGGGCCGTATGCAGAATATGCTGCGGACTGTCACAACCTGTGGAGCGCTATCATTATTGAATGAAATTGATATACATAAGAAGTCCGAAGAAGGGCAGTTTATGCTATGGATGCGCTCAAGACAGCGTTATTCATAGCTTTTTCATTTAATAGGAAACTTTGTTCCCTGTTAGATAAAACGCTTCGCGGAATAGGCATTCACGCGAAGTGGAAATCTGTTTTACAAAAAGAGAGAGAGGAAATTTTTATGAGAGAGACAAAGAGAAAAATCCTGTGGCTGATCTCCACAGTAATGCTGCTTGTGGCATGTTGCCCTATGCTGGCATTTGCAGCGGAGGAAGCAGAGGAATATGTGCCGGCTATGTACGCGACTTTCTGGTCGCTGATCCCGCCCCTTGTGGCAATTGTACTGGCGTTGATCACAAAGGAGGTTTACAGTTCCCTGTTTATTGGTATTTTGATCGGAGGAGTATTTTACTCCGGGTTTGCGTTTGAAGGAACTGTAACTCATGTATTCCAGGGAGGCATTATATCTGTTCTGTCAGACAGTTATAATGTGGGAATTATTGTGTTCCTGGTTATCCTGGGAATTATGGTATGTATGATGAATAAAGTTGGCGGTTCGGCAGCCTTTGGACAGTGGGCTCAAAAGCACATTAAATCCAGAGCGGGAGCACAGTGTGCAACAATTCTTCTGGGAATTTTGATTTTTATTGATGACTATTTTAATTGTCTGACAGTGGGAAGTGTGATGCGTCCCGTGACAGATAAGCATAAAATATCAAGAGCAAAACTGTCTTATCTGATTGATGCTACTGCAGCTCCGGTGTGTATTATTGCGCCGATTTCTTCCTGGGCGGCAGCGGTAACAGGATTCGTAGAGGGGGAAGACGGATTTTCTATTTTTATTCGTGCGATTCCCTATAACTTTTATGCTCTGCTTACCATTGTTATGATGTTTAGCCTTGTTCTTCTGAAGCTGGATTACGGCCCAATGCGTTTGCATGAGGATAATGCTATCAGAGGAGATATTTATACAACGCCTGACAGACCTTATGCGGATGCGGAGAAAGAGGTTGTGGAGGGAAAAGGAAAGGTTATTGACCTGGTACTTCCGATTATTCTGTTGATCGCATTCTGTATCATCGGTATGATCTACACAGGCGGATTCTTTTCCGGGACGGATTTTGTTACATCTTTCTCACAAAGTGATGCTTCTGTCGGACTGGTACTTGGAAGTTTCTTTGCATTTGTTGTTACTATTATCTTCTATGTAGCACGCCGGATCATTAAATTCGATGAGTGTATGGCATGTATTCCTGAAGGATTTAAAGCGATGGTTCCAGCTATCCTGATCCTGACTTTTGCATGGACTCTGAAAGCTATGACAGACAGCCTGGGTGCAGATGTGTTTGTATCTGAGCTTGTGAAATCCAGTGCGTCAGGATTTATGAATTTCCTTCCGGCCATCATTTTCCTGGTAGGATGTGGACTTGCTTTCGCTACCGGTACATCCTGGGGAACATTCGGTATTTTGATTCCGATCGTTGTTTCTGTATTTCAGGGACAGAATGAGACAATGATGATCATTTCCATTTCTGCATGTATGGCAGGAGCAGTGTGCGGCGATCATTGTTCTCCGATTTCAGATACGACGATTATGTCATCAGCAGGGGCACAGTGCAACCATGTGAACCATGTAACGACTCAGCTCCCTTATGCAATTACAGTTGCAGCGGTTTCCTTTTTCGTATACATTATCGCCGGATTTGTACAGACAGCCTGGATCGCGCTTCCGGCAGGAATCGTGCTGATGGTTGCAGTACTTCTGGTAATCAGGAAAATATTTGGAAAAGAAGCGGAATAGCAATTCAGGCACATATACTATTTTCCGACATATGCTCTTGTAAAGAGCGGATGATTTTCTACGAATGAAGTAAAGGAGCGGATGGGCGGATAGTCCAGAAGCTCCTTTAATGTTACATAGTAAATAGGGCGGGAAATGCGGGGGTTAAGCGGCAGGATGCAGCACAGGGGATTTTGCAGTTTCCGGGCAATGGAGCGGGAAGCAAATCCTACGGCAAGTCCTTGTGAAGCAAGCTGTATGACAAGGTCAGACTGGCTTGTTTCGCATAAAACGCTGGGAGATATATTATTTTGTGCAAAAAGCTGTTCCATATTTTGGCGAAATGCGGAAGCTTTGGCGGGCATAATGATCTTTTCGTCCTTCAGATCCTGTATTGTCAGGGAGGATTTGGAAGCGAGAGGATTTTGTGCAGATAAAATGACCATATATCGGTCGTCCATTAACTGCTGGTAGTAGAGATCCTCCTCTGTCAGTATATTATCGGAACTGATGACAAAGGCGGCGTCGATTTCTCTGGCCGACAGCATTTTCAGAAGCGTATTACTTCCTTCTACCTTGAGATGATAGGTGATGTGAGGATACAGCTTATGATAGTCGGTGATTACACCGGATAAGCCAAGATATCCGGCGATCCATAACATGCCGATGCGCAGAGTGCCGCTTTGCTGCAGACTGTATTTTTGCATGGTATCAGACAGCTGATCTACCTGATTAAGGATACGCTGTGCCTGAATGACAAATTGCTTGCCCGCATCTGTCAAGGTGACGGATTTAGAATGCCGGATAAAAAGTGGAATCCCAAGTTCTTTCTCTAAATTTCCAATCTGTTGGGAGAGGGATGGCTGGGAGATAAAAAGGCTTTTGGCAGCGGCGGAAAAACTTTTTTTCTCTGCTGCTGCAAGAACATAACGTATTTGCTGAAGCTGCATAAGGCAGTTCTCCTTTCATATATGATATAGGAAAATCCTATCGATACTATAATATATCAATAGTTTACAAATGGCAATAACTGTATTATATTAATAATGTAATGTTTTAACGCTTCAAAGAAATAAAGCGTAAAAGGAATGAGAGGAGAATTGATATGCAGACAAAAAAGAACACAAAAGCAAACATTTTCTTAGTCCTGGCGCTTGTTGTCATCATAGGTTCACGGTTTATGCCGGAGATGGCCGGGTTGTCCAGCGATGCATGGGCGGTGCTTGGCGTATTTTTTGGATCACTGATCATGTGGATCGGCATTTCCATTGACTGGCCGAGTATGATCACGCTTCTGGCTTTAGGTTTGATTCCTATTTTCGGATTTTCAGGAACTTTTGCAGGGGCATTCGGAAATACGACAGTTGCCTTTCTTTTATTTACCTTTATGCTGGTATATCCGCTTTCTAAGACCAATTTTGTACGACGCTGTACTATTTACTTTATTACTAACAGAATTGCAAGAAAGGGACCATGGTATTTTATCTGCTTCCTGCTTGCAGCAGTTACTTTTATGGGGCTGTTCATTTCTCCATCTGTATTGTTTGTAGCATTTATGCCGTTCCTGGAAGATATTTTCCAGGTGCTTGAACTGAAAAAGGGAAGCAAGGTTGCGAATGTGCTCATGATGGGAACGGCATTCTGTATCAGCCTTTCTTCCGGTATGACTGCAATCGGACATGTATGGCCGACTATGGCGATCGGATATTACACATCAGCCACTGGAAATGATGTGAATCAGTTCCAGTATATGGCAATGGGAATCCCAACAGGAATTATCCTGATTGTTATTTTAATTTTAATCTTTAAATTTATTTACCGTCCGGATGACGCAGACACCATCAAGCCGGACAAGGCAATGAGCCTTAGAGGAACGGTGCCTGCAGCAGATTTCAAGGAGAAGGTAATCCTTGGTGTTATGCTTCTTACCGTGCTTCTGTGGGTTGCTCCAAGTCTTGTAAAAGGCGTATGGCCCCAGTTCTATGAAACAGTAAACGGCTGGTCTACCGCAATGCCTCCGCTTCTTGGATGTATCCTTCTGTTTGTCATCCGCGTAGACGGCGAGAGCATTATGAACTTCAGAGAAACTGCAAGCAAAGGCGTACTCTGGGGAAGCGTGCTGATGACAGCGGCAGCGACACAGCTTGGTTCCTGCCTGACAAACGAAGATGTGGGAATCAGCGCATGGCTGACAGGAGCGCTGGAACCGCTGACAGGAAATCTCCCGGTGATCGGACTGATCCTGTTCTTCATGACATGGGCGGTTGTTGAGACAAACTTCTCATCCAACATTGTTACGACAACAGTGGTAAGCGCAGTGGCTTTATCTGTTCTTACAGCTCTTCCGGAAGGAAGTGTCAATGTGGGAGTTGTAGTATGCATGGTAGGATTTGCGGCAGCAATCTGCAATATGACTCCGGCAGGACAAAGTACAGTAAATACAGTTGCGATCGGATCGGGATGGACGGATACAAAATCCATGTTTATCTGGGGAGGACTGTTTGCGATAGCAGGCATTCTTGTATTAAGCTTTATCGCATATCCTCTGGGATCACTGTTTATTTCATAATAAGCTGAATGTATCTGACAGCGGCATAAGGGGTGAAAATCCGCTTTGCCGCTGTTTTGAACAGGAAATAAAATATCTGTAAATTAAGAAGAAAAGGAGAACAGATCAGTGAAACGAGAGTATCAGTTTGACGTAGCTGTGGCAGGGGCCGGAACAGCCGGAACTGCAGCAGCGGTAGGTGCGGCTTTGGCAGGGGCAAAGACAGTTCTTATTGAGCGCAGTCCCTATCCGGGTGGGGAGGCTACTCACTCTGGCGTGGCGGCTTTCTGCGGATTTTATACCTGCGGGGGAGATCCGGTTAAGGCGGTAGCAGGAGTTGGAGAGATGATCTTAAAAGAAATGGAAGAACTGGATCCCTCTTCGATCAACTATATTGTTTCGGCAACAGGAAACAAAAATATTAATTTTCATCCTGAATATCTGAAATGTGCAATGGATAATGTACTGGAAAAGGCAGGCGTAACCTGTCTTCTTCACACAAGAGTAACTGGAGTGAAGATGCAGAACGGGCAGATGACTGCGCTGGAATGTACGGATGATGAAGGGACATTTTCCATTCAGGCAAAAACATTTGTGGATGCCACGGGAGATGCAGCGCTGGCTCATCTGGCAGGAGCTGAGACCATCTGGGGAGGAGAGGATGGCACCGTCCAGGCGGCGACATTGCCGTTCCGGTTAAGCGGCGTGGACACCTCCTGTGATCTGTCTCCGGCTGCTGTGGAAAAAGCAGTGATCAAGGCAAAAGAAGAAGGGATTCCGAATCTTTCCAAAGAAAAAGGATTTATCCTGAAAAGGGAAGGATCAGATCAGGTGGCAGTTCTCCTGCCAAGCGTAATGCCAAAGTCGTTGGACTGCCGGGAAATGACCGCTATGGAGCAGGAGACAAGAAAGCAGGTACTTTCCTATGTGAAAGCGTTGAAAAAATATCTTCCGGGAATGGAAAACAGTGAATTGTCTGTGATCGGGCCTTCTATCGGATTTCGGGAGACCCGCAGGATCAAAGGGCGTAAAGTGCTGACAGCAGACGATGTGCTTTCCAGAAAGAAATGTGAAGACGGCGTGGCAAGAGGCGGATGGAAGCCGGAAATCCATAAAAGCGCCGACAAAATGGCAACCTATATAGATGTAAAAGAAGGAAGCTGGTTTGACATTCCTCTTGGCGCGCTTCAGTGTGAGTCTGTGGAAAACCTCTATGGGGCGGGAAGAATGATCTCGGCGGACGAGGCTGCCTTTGCGGCGGTCCGCGTGATGGGAACCTGCTTTGCAACCGGGCACGGCGCCGGCGTGGCAGCGGCAGTGCAGGCTTTACAGGGAGAAGCGGACATCAGGAAAATAAGGGAAGAGCTGGTAAAACAGGGAGCTCTCATTTAGAACCCGGCAGATAAGGACGGAAAACACAAGACAATAAGAGAATAGGAGTGATCAAATGACATTAGATGAGATTCGCGTGGAAATCGATGCAGTAGATACACAGATGAAGCCTTTGTTTTTAAAAAGAATGGAATGCGCAAAGCAGGTAGCAGAAGCAAAGGCAAAAACCGGCGGCGACGTTTTCGTGCTGGAAAGAGAGCTGTCCATCATTGAGAAGCGGGCAGGAGATGTGGATAAAGAGGTTTATGATGAGTATGTGGCGTTCCTTCGCCATCTGATGAGCGTCAGCAGAAGATACCAGTATGGGATCCTTACCGGGATGCAGGATAAAGTTTTAAGCAGTGCCGAGAAGGAGGCAGGCATAGATGAAGCGACGCCTCACAGCCAGGTAGAGATTGCATTTACCTGTCCGAAAGATACAAGTGATCTGAACCTGTATATCAATATGACAAAATTAAACGGGGTGGAGATTGACGCTATGTCCCTGGAAACAGCGGACGGTGTGCAGAACATTCGCATAGTGCTGGATGGAAATTTAAGAGAGGAGAAGATGAGAAGGCTTCTCTGTCAGATTGGAAAGGAAGCGGAAAACTTCCATCTCGTGGGAATAAAATAAGATGAAAATGAGGAAGGACTTTCTTGCTGCAGCCGGGATTTTCCAGGCGAAAGCTAAAAGTCCTTCCTTTTTTGTTTAGACAGGAAACTCTGTTCCAGAGTGGCTATCTGCACAATTTTTCATAGGCGATCCGGGGATCGCCGTCTTCCGGTCCGCCGCAGAGCGTAATATTGCCGCAGCGGATAAAGCCGGATTTTTCCAGCGCCTTTTGCATGGACAGGTTCTGCTCGTGGGTATCAATGCGGATACTCTCCATACCCTTTTGGGCAGCCAGATCTTCTACAGAAGAAAACAGCAGGGAAGCATATCCTTTTCCGCGAAGACCGGCATCGACAGCCATACGGTGAATGGTGGCGTAAGATGCGTTATCTCCTGTCAGCCAGCTTCCGTTGGAAATATGAAGATAGGCCGGCTCTTCTGCAAAGGTGACGGCGCACAGAGCCACTACTCTGTCATGGTCTGTCAGAACATATCCGATCCCGTTTCCAATATCAGAAACGAGAAGTTCCCGGTTGGGATATCCTTTTTGCCACTGCGGAATACCCTGGGCTCCAAGCCCCCGGACAGCGTCCTTTATTATTTTGTCCATTGCATCTACATCGGCGGTTGCAGAATGTCTGAATGTAATCATAAAACGGTCTCCCTTTATAAAACAGTTATAATTTAGTATACCATAGTGAAGCAGAGTTTTGGAAATATATTTGTAAATTGTTTTGTTTCTTTTTGCGCTTGTATAATGTAGGAAATCTGCCCGGAGAACCCTCTATTTCCATGCTTTCGGAATTGTGGTAAAATATAAATACGGGTGGCACCTAGCGACAGTCAGGCCAAATCTGATAGCAGAATTTTCAAAAATGAATTTCGCCCCGACTTTGATCACCTGCAGGAATCCCATAAGGATGATCTTTTCAGTGTCCCGGAGGATAACACACTGGAAGAATTGCTGAGGAAACCGCTAGTCCGGACAGTGAGCCGGAACAGGCGGCGATGGCGTTTATTTGCAAGCGGCTCAAGCTTAAAAATCCAAAGCATCAGCGAGGAAGAAAACAGGAAAACGGAAAATCGAGATTTGGAGTGGTGAACTATGAAACTATTTGATTGGGGTGGGAGAGAATAAAGACATACTTCTTTGATGAACCGGACTATAAAATTTAAGGAGAACAAGGAAGTATGAATACAATAAAATTAAGACCAATCATTACCGTTAAAGAGAAAAACACATTTGTAAGTGAAATACAGGAGGCTTTTCAAATTTCTTATGTATCAGAATTTGGGGAATTTGAGAAGCAAGTTCTTCCCACGGAAGATATAGAAGAATCAATTAACGCAAAAGGTGCTGAAGCATATATCGCAGAAATTGCCGGAGAAAGAATAGGCGGAGCAGTTATTGTTATAGATGATAAGACCGACTATAACTCACTTCATCTTTTGTATGTGAAATCAAGCGCACAAAATGCTGGAAACGGATTTAAGATATGGAAAGCGATTGAAGAACTACATCCTAAAACAAGAATTTGGGAGACGCATACCCCATATTACGATAAGCGGAACATTCATTTTTATGTAAATCGTTGTGGTTTCAAGATTGTAGAATTTTTTAATCCTAAGCACAAAGACCCACACCAAATAGGTGAAACCGCAGGCAACATTCCAAAAGAGAACAATTATTTCTTTAGATTTGAAAAAGAAATGAAATCCAGATAGTAATTTATCGGGGGATAGCAAAGCCAGTCGAGCCAGTCAACGGTCAAGATGAACGGCGCATACCGCCTTTTCTTGATTTTGAAAATATTATATGAAAAAATAAGTTTATTTTCAACTTAAAAGTTGGTGGCACCTGAAAGTCACTTCAAGAAATGGGAAAATTCAGGAGGAGAACGAGATTATCTTCCTTATTTACGGGAAAACTGTTATAATATAATGCTGAACAGAAGCGTCGGCATGCATCGGCACCGGCGGCAGTAACGATAGAAGAATGGAGAGTTGGATATGAAAACAGAAAATTGCAAAGCTTATGAACTGCTCCGGAAAGAAGAGCTGAAAGGGATCAAATCCACTGGATATCTTCTGAAACATAAAAAGAGCGGAGCAAGAGTTCTTCTTGTAGAAAATGATGATAACAACAAGGTATTCAGTATCGGTTTCAGGACTCCGCCCTCTGACAGTACAGGAGTGCCCCATATAATGGAACATTCTGTTTTGTGCGGATCAAGAAATTTCCCGGCCAAGGATCCTTTTGTGGAACTGGTGAAGGGATCCCTGAATACGTTTTTGAATGCAATGACCTATCCTGACAAGACCGTATATCCGGTGGCAAGCTGCAATGAGAAGGATTTCCAGAATTTAATGCATGTCTACATGGATGCGGTACTGTATCCGAATATATACCAGCATGAGGAAATTTTTCGCCAGGAAGGATGGAGCTATAAACTGGATTCCAAAGAGGATAAGCTTTCTTACAATGGCGTGGTTTACAATGAGATGAAAGGAGCTTTTTCCTCTCCGGAGGGTGTGCTGGACCGGGTGGTATTAAATACGCTGTTCCCGGATACCTCTTATGCTAATGAATCCGGCGGTGATCCGGAATTTATTCCGGATCTGACCTACGAGCAGTTCCTTGATTTCCACAGAACTTACTATCATCCTTCCAACAGCTATATTTACCTGTATGGCGACATGGATATGGAAGAGAAATTGAACTGGCTGGATCAGGAGTATTTGAGCCGGTATGATGCAGCGGATGTAGATTCGGAAATCCGTCTGCAGAAGCCTTTTGAGGAGATGGTGGAAAAGGAAATTCCTTACTCTATTGCAAGCGAAGAGCCGGAGGAGGAAAATACCTATCTTTCTTATAACAAAGTCATCGGAACAAGCCTGGATAAAGAGCTTTATCTGGCGTTTCAGATTTTGGATTATGCGCTTTTGTCCGCACCGGGAGCTCCTTTGAAAAAAGCGCTGACAGATGCAGGCATTGGAAAGGATATTATCGGGTCCTATGATAATGGCATTTACCAGCCTGTTTTTTCCGTCATCGCAAAGAACGCGGATCCGGAGCAGAAGACGGCATTTGTAGATACCATTGAAACGGTGCTGAAGAATATTGTGAAAAACGGTATGGACAAAAAGGCGCTGGAAGCCGGGATCAACTATCATGAGTTCCGGTACAGAGAAGCAGATTTCGGCGGTTACCCGAAAGGGCTTATGTACGGCCTTCAGATGATGGACAGCTGGCTCTATGATGAGAATGAGCCGTTTATGCATATTGAAGCTCTGGATACTTTTGAATTTTTGAAAAATCAGGTGGGAGGCCGCTATTTTGAAGAGCTGATCCAGACTTATCTTCTTAACAATACCCATGGCGCTGTTGTGGTAGTAAAACCGGAGAAAGGACGTACAGCCCGCATGGACCGGGAACTGGATCAGAAGCTCCAGGCTTACAAAGACAGCCTGTCCGAGGAAGAAAAAGAGGCGCTTGTAAAGCGCACAAAGGATCTGGAAGAATATCAGTCTGCCCCGGATAAAGAAGAAGATATTCAAAAAATACCGGTTCTTAAAGTCAGCGATATTTCCAGGGAAATTGAACCTATCAGAAATGAGGAAATGAAACTTGGGAACATTCCGGCTGTGTTCCATGATATTGACACAAACGGTATTGGTTATGTAGAGGTGATGTTTGATCTATCCGGAATACCTGAAGAGAAGCTGCCTTATGTGGGAATCCTGCAGTCCGTGCTTGGCATTATTGACACAGAGAATTATGAGTACGGAGAACTGTTTAACGAGATCAACATGCATACAGGCGGAATCGGAACTTCTCTGGAACTCTATAATGATGTGACTCACATCCGGGAAAAAGAATTTAAGTCTACATTTGAGATAAAGGCGAAAGCTCTTTACAGTCAGATGCCTGTGGCATTTTCCATGATGGGAGAGATCCTGACGGCGTCCAAGTTGAACGATACGGCAAGGATCCGGGAGATTTTGGCTATGCTGAAATCCCGGCTTCTGATGAAGTTCCAGTCCTCCGGGCATACAACGGCGGCCCTTCGTGCGCTGTCCTACGCATCCCCGTCAGCAAAGCTCAAGGATATGACAAACGGAATAGAATTTTATCAGACAGTGGCAGAGATCGAAGAACATTTTGAAGAGAAAAAGGAAGCTCTTTCCCAGGAACTTCAAAATCTGGCAGGACAGATTTTCAGGGCAGATAATATGATGATAAGTTACACGGCGGAAAGAGAAGGTCTGGAAGGCCTTGCAAAGCTGACGGAAGAGCTGGCGGCAAAACTGCCGGAAGGAGAAAAAGAAGAGACAGCCTGCGTGATCCACTGTCAGAAGAGGAATGAAGGCTTCAAGACAGCGTCCAAGGTTCAGTACGTGGCCCGTACAGGGAATTTCATCGATCATGGCGCGTCTTACACCGGAGCGCTGCAGATCCTGAAGGTGATATTAAGCTATGATTATCTGTGGCAGAATATCCGTGTAAAAGGCGGAGCGTACGGCTGCATGAGCAATTTCAACCGCATTGGAGAAGGGTATATGGTATCTTACCGGGATCCTAATCTTCGCCGTACCATGGATGTCTATGAAGGCGTGGTGGAATACCTGGAGAACTTTACAGTCAGCGACCGGGATATGAATAAATATATCATCGGAACCATCAGCAACCTGGATCAGCCCATGACGCCCGCTGCAAAAGGGGACCGCTCCATGAACCTGTACATGAACCATGTCAGCGAGGAGATGATTCGAAAAGAAAGGGCAGAAGTTCTGGATGCGAAGCAGGAGGATATCCGCGCATTGGCAGCGGTTGTGAAGGCTATGCTGGCTGCAGAGCAGATCTGCGTTATCGGCGGAGAAGATAAGATAGAAGAGAACAAAGAGATGTTTGATTGTGTGACAAAATTTTAACGGGGGACGTAACACTTTTAAACTTTACTACGTCCCAAATTGCAAAGGAGAACCTATGACAGAGAATTTTAAATCGGGTTTTGCGACCCTGATCGGCCGTCCCAATGTGGGAAAATCCACGCTGATGAACTATCTGATCGGCCAGAAGATCGCCATAACTTCCAATAAACCGCAGACAACGAGAAATCGTATCCAGACAGTGCTTACAACAGAAGAAGGGCAGATCATTTTCGTGGACACCCCCGGCATTCACAAGGCCAAAAACAAGCTGGGAGAATACATGGTCAATATTGCGGAGCGTACGCTGAATGAGGTGGATGTGGTGCTGTGGCTTGTGGAACCCAGCACATTTATCGGCGCCGGCGAAAAGCATATTGCACAGCAGCTGGAAAGAGTAAACACTCCTGTGATCCTGGTCATCAATAAGGTGGATTCTGTGAAAAAAGAAGAGGTATTTGCCTCAATTGCCGCTTACAAGGATCTCTATGATTTTGCGGAGATCGTGCCGGTTTCCGCAAGAAGCGGAGAAAATACGAGGGAACTTTTGAAAGAGATTTTTAAATATCTTCCTTATGGGCCGCAGTTTTACGATGAAGACACGGTGACAGACCAGCCGGAGAGACAGATTGTTGCGGAATTGATTCGGGAAAAGGCGCTGCACTGTCTCAATGAAGAGATTCCTCATGGAATTGCAGTGACGATTGAGAGAATGCAGAAGACTCGGAAGCTGACGCACATAGATGCGACTATTATATGTGAGAGGGATTCTCACAAGGGGATAATTATTGGAAAACAAGGAAAAATGTTGAAAAAGATCGGCAGTACAGCCCGGTATGAGATTGAAAAAATGCTGGATTGTCAGGTGAATCTGCAGCTTTGGGTAAAGGTGAAAAAGGACTGGAGAGACAGTGAATTTCTGATGAAAAATTTTGGATACCGTGAAGATGAATAAAAGACAGCCGGCATGGGAGATTCTAACCTTATCAACACAGGATGAGGTGATAGAATGGAAGAAAGCTACTGGAACAAATTTATGGCATCGGGAACGGTGGAAGATTATCTTACCTATAAAGGGATGGAAATGTGCAGGCAGACAATAAACAAGTATTCCAGAGAAACGGCAGGAATGGAAAATGAGTCAGTCAAATCAGATAACCGTAATGGGGATGATTCTGTCGGCAGCTCCTATCGGTGAGTATGATAAAAGAGTTGTGATATTGACGAAAGAGAGAGGAAAAATCTCAGCCTTTGCCAGAGGGGCAAGGAAGCCGGGAAGTCCGCTGACCGGTGCGGTGAATCCTTTCTCTTTCGGAACGTTTACCGTATATGAGGGCAGGACATCTTATACGCTTGTGGCAGCTGATATTTCCAACTACTTTGCAGAACTTAGGGCGGATATAGAAGCGGCCTATTACGGTTTTTATTTTTTGGACATTGCTAATTATTACGGCCGCGAGGCCAATGATGAGACAATGCTTTTGAAGCTTTTGTATCAGACGTTCCGGGCACTTGTGAAAAAGACGCTGCCTGACCGTCTGATCCGGTACATATTTGAATTAAAGGCTATCGCTGTCAATGGGGAGGCGCCTCAGGTCTTTCAGTGTGTGATGTGCCAGAGGAATGATCAGCCGGCGGTGTTCAGTGCGCTGAAAGGAGGACTTGTGTGCGAGTCCTGCCGGGGAAGTGTGCCGGACGGTATCCGGCTGAATCCGTCTACTGTATATACGCTCCAGTATATTATTAGTTCCAGTATAGAAAAGCTGTATACATTTACGGTGTCGGATGAGGTCTTAAAGGAACTGGGAATGGTGATGGAACGCTATATGGATATCTATGTGGACAGGCACTTCAAATCTCTGGATATTCTGAAGCAGATTACGGGCGAAAGCTAGGAAAAACGGGGGATTAGGCTTGAAAACTGCCCCATATAACGTTATAATATTGACATTATCCAGTATAGAAGGGAAGGTAGAGGAAAATGGTTGAAAAGACAATGGACAAAATCGTAGCGCTGGCTAAATCAAGAGGTTTTGTATATCCGGGGTCTGAAATATATGGAGGACTTGCAAACACATGGGATTACGGGAACCTGGGCGTAGAGCTGAAAAATAACGTAAAGAGAGCCTGGTGGAAAAAATTCGTGCAGGAAAATCCCTACAATGTAGGCGTTGACTGTGCGATCCTGATGAATCCGCAGACATGGGTAGCATCCGGACATCTGGGAGGTTTCAGTGATCCTTTGATGGACTGCAGGGAATGTCACGAACGTTTCCGTGCAGATAAGATGATCGAGGATTATGCACATGAAAATAATCTGGAAATCGGGGACAGCATTGACGGATGGAGTCATGAGAAAATGGAAACGTTTATCAAAGAGCACAATGTTCCCTGTCCGTCCTGTGGAAAGCATAATTTTACAGAGATCAGAGAGTTTAACCTGATGTTTAAAACATTTCAGGGTGTAACTGAGGATGCAAAGAGCACGGTGTACTTAAGACCGGAGACAGCCCAGGGAATTTTCGTAAACTTTAAAAATGTACAGCGTACATCCAGAAAGAAGATTCCTTTTGGAATCTGTCAGATCGGAAAATCCTTCCGAAATGAGATCACGCCGGGAAACTTTACCTTCCGTACAAGAGAATTTGAACAGATGGAACTGGAATTTTTCTGTAAGCCGGATACAGATCTGGAGTGGTTTGCATATTGGAAGAAATATTGTCTGGACTGGCTGTATTCTCTCGGCTTAAAGGATGAGGAAGTCAGATATCGCGATCACGAGAAAGAAGAGTTGTCTCACTACAGTAAAGCGACAACTGATGTAGAGTTCCTTTTCCCGTTCGGATGGGGAGAGCTGTGGGGAATCGCAGACAGAACAAACTTTGACCTGACACAGCATCAGAATGTTTCCGGACAGGATATGGCGTATTTTGATGACGAAACAAAGGAAAAATATATTCCATATGTCATTGAACCGTCACTCGGCGCTGACCGTATGGTACTGGCTTTCCTGTGCAGCGCTTATGATGAGGAAGAGCTGGAAGGCGGAGATACAAGAACAGTCCTTCGCTTCCATCCTGCTCTGGCGCCGATCAAGATTGGTGTACTTCCTCTTTCAAAGAAGTTAAGCGAGGGTGCAGAGAAGGTTTATACACAGCTTAGCAAGAAATATAACTGTGAATTTGATGAGCGTGGAAACATCGGAAAACGCTATCGCCGTCAGGACGAGATCGGTACACCGTTCTGCGTTACTTATGATTTCGATTCTGAAGAGGATGGAGCAGTAACGGTACGTGACAGAGACACCATGGAGCAGGAAAGGATCAAGATCGAAGATCTGGACGCTTACTTTGCTGAAAAGTTTGAATGGTAAAATAAAAAATATATAGGTACAGACAGCCGGACTCAGGAAAGGGTCCGGCTGTTTTTTGGAATCTGTGATTTGAATCTTACAAAAAGAACCGCGCATTTCTATGCGCGGTTCAGATAATTCATATTCAGTTTTAAGATTAAGCGTTATTTTTTGGTACTGTGAAACGTGCTTCCGGTTTTCCTGTATAGTCTTCAGGATGAAGCCGTCTGTCGCGGAACTCTGCACAAGCTGTATAAAGAACATCTGTGGAGGAGTTGATACCGGTCTCGCAGGAATCCTGAATAACACCGATGATGAAGCCGACACCAACAACCTGCATTGCGATATCATTCGGAATACCAAACAGGCTGCAGGCAAGAGGAATCAGAAGCAATGATCCTCCGGCAACACCGGATGCACCTGCTGCACTGGCAGCCGCGAGAACACACATGATAAGGGCTGATCCAAAGGAAACTTGGATATCCAGTGTTGTAGCTGCTGCAAGAGCCATTGTGGAAATTGTAATAGCTGCTCCCGCCATATTGACTGTTGCTCCCAGAGGAATAGAAATAGAATATGTATCCTCATCAAGGTTAAGTTTTTTACACAGTTCCATGTTAACAGGAATATTTGCAGCGGAACTTCTTGTGAAGAATGCAGTGATAAAGCTTTCTTTTAAGCATGTAAATACAAGCGGATATGGATTTCTTCTTGTACATACAAAGGTAACAAGCGGATTAACAATAAATGCAACAACTGCCATGCTGCCTACCAGGATAACGATCAGACGTCCGTACTCTACAAGAGCGCCCAGACCCTGCTCGGAAATTGTTGTGAAGATCAAGCCCATGATACCGAATGGAGCACAGCTGATAACCCACTGAACAGCTACAGATACGGCATCAGAAATATCTTCTAAAGCTTTTTTAGTACCCGGACCGGCTTTCTTTAAAGCCACACCGAAAATGATTGCCCATGCAAGAATACCAATGTAGTTTGCATTTACGATAGCATTTACCGGATTGTCTACCAGGTTCATTAAAAGATTCGTAAGAACCTCTACTACACCGCTTGGAGGTGTAACATCACCGGTATTTGTATTCTCTGCAAATGTCAGAGTAACCGGGAAGATATAATGTGCAACTACAGCTACAAGAGCAGCGAGAAGGTTACCGAGCATATACAGAACTACGATAGCCTTCATGTTGGTTTTCTGTCCTTCGCCCATATGGCATAATGCACTCATAACAAGGAAAAATACCAAGATTGGTGCAACACCACGAAGCGCCCCAACGAACAGATCACCGAGGATGGAAATTCCGGATGCCTGTGGAATAGTAAGTCCGAGAATGATACCAATGATCAGTCCTACAATAATTCGTTTTACAAGACTGATGCTGTTCCATTTTTTGATTGCATTTTTCATACTTTCTTCTGCAGATATATACGGATTTTATATCTGCAATTCCTCTCTTTCTCTCATTGATTTTGTTGTTAGGTTCCGTTTCCTGATAAATTATATTATCGCACAAATTTGGTAATAATGCTATAGAAAATTTAGATAAATAATTATTTAACAAAGTATTTTTGTGAAAAAGAGTAAAATATTAAAAAAAGTAGAATAAATTCTGTAAAAAGTGTAAAAAGCCAATTGTAGGAAAAACAAGCGAGTGATATAATAAAAAAAGAAATCTGTCAAGAGACAGGAAATTGGAGGTAGGTATATCATGGGAGAAAAAATGAATGATGGAATGATGTGGGCTCTCGTAAAAGAGAAGCCGGAAGAAGGGCTGTGGATGAAGCGTGTTCCGATTCCCGAGGTAGGACCGAATGATGTTAAGATTAAGATTCACAAAACAGCAATTTGTGGAACAGATGTACATATCTGGCAGTGGAATGACTGGGCACAGCATACAATTCCGATCGGTCTGACAGCAGGTCATGAATATGTAGGGGAAATTGTAGAAGTAGGTACAGGAGTGAAGGGCTTTCAAATAGGAGATCTTGTATCTGGTGAAGGACACATTACCTGTGGAAAATGCCGTAACTGTCTGGAAGGACACAAAGAGAACTGTAAAGATGCCAAAGGTGTGGGGGTAAACAGAAATGGCGCTTTTGCGGAGTATCTGGTAATCCCATCTTCTAATGTATGGCCATGCAATCCTAATATCCCGGAAGAAATGTATGCGATTTTTGATCCATTTGGAAATGCAACCCATACAGCTCTTTCCTACGATGTATTGGGCGAAGATGTTCTGATCGCAGGAGCAGGCCCCATTGGTATTATGGCAGCAGCTATCGTGAAATTTTCAGGCGCAAGACATGTTGTAGTGACAGACTTTAATGAGTATCGTCTTGATCTGGCTAAGAAGCTGGGCGCTACAAGAGTAGTAAATCTCGGAAAAGAGAAACTTCCGGATGTGATGAAAGAGATCGGTATGACAGAGGGATTTGATGTAGGTCTTGAAATGTCCGGTTCACAGGTTGCTCTTCACGACATGATCCACAATATGAAGCACGGAGGAAAGATCGCGCTTCTCGGACTGCAGAGAACAGACGCCAAGGTGGATCTGGAGACAGTAATCTTCAACGGACTGAATCTGCGCGGTATTTATGGAAGAAAAGTGTGGGATACATGGTACAAGATGTCCACTATGCTGCAGGCAGGATTGGATATTTCCGGCATTATCACACATCACTTTGACATCAAGGACTTTGCAAAAGGATTTGAGGCAATGATCTCCGGAGAATCAGGAAAGGTTATCCTGGATTGGTCACACATTAATGACTAGAGGGAAAACAGTCAGATCGTCTGACAGAATATAGTGCGGAGCAAAGCGCTATACAAAATATGTGATGAAAACAGAAAAAGAAAAGGAGCGGAAAAAGCAAAATGGCACGTAAAGACGATATTTTAAGTATTTATGCAAAAGAAGTGGAAGGAATCAAAGAGGCAGGGCTCTTTAAAGGTGAGGCTCCCTTTGTTTCTCCGCAGGGCGCAAAAGTAAAAATGGAAGACGGAAGAGAACTTTTGTGTATGTGTGCCAACAACTATCTTGGACTGGGAGATAATCCGAGACTGATCGAGGCTGCAAAGAGAACATACGATGAAAAAGGATACGGGGTTGCCTCTGTTCGTTTTATCTGCGGAACACAGGATATCCACAAAAAACTGGAGAAAAAGATTTCAGATTTCCTGGGAACAGATGATACGATTCTTTATTCTTCCTGTTTTGATGCAAACGGAGGACTCTTTGAGACAATCCTTACAGCAGATGATGCGGTGATCAGCGACGAGCTGAACCATGCATCCATTATCGACGGTGTTCGTCTGTGTAAGGCAAAAAGATTCCGTTATAAAAACAATGATATGGAAGATCTGGAAGCAAAACTTAAGGAAGCGGACGAAGCTGGAGCAAGAATTAAGCTGATTGCAACAGACGGAGTATTTTCCATGGACGGTATTATCTGTAACCTGCAGGGAGTATGTGATCTGGCAGATAAATACAATGCACTTGTTATGGTTGATGACAGCCATGCAGTAGGATTTGTCGGAAAGACAGGACGCGGAACTCCGGAATACTGTGGTGTACAGGGACGTGTAGACATCATCACAGGAACACTTGGAAAAGCACTTGGAGGAGCATCCGGCGGATACACATCCGGACGCAAAGAGATTATTGATCTGCTTCGTCAGAGAAGCCGCCCGTATCTGTTCTCCAACTCACTGGCACCGGCGATTGCTGGAGCAAGTATTGAGCTGTTTGATATGCTTGATGAGAGCACAGAGCTTAGAGATCATCTGGAAGAAGTAACAGCATATTACAGAAATCTTCTTGTAGAGAACGGATTTGATATTATTCCGGGAACTCATCCTTGCGTACCGGTAATGCTGTATGATGAGAAAACAGCGGCAGAATTCGCAAAACGCATGATGGACAAGGGAGTTTATGTAGTGGCATTCTCCTATCCGGTAGTACCAAAGGGAAAAGCAAGAATCCGTACCCAGGTATGCGCAAGCCACACAAAAGAAGATATCGATTTCATCGTAAAATGCTTCAAAGAAGTAAGAGAGGAAATGGGATTGAAATAATAATTTGGGACGTAACACTTTTCAAAAGTGTTACGTCCCAAATTAGAAAAAGTGGTGTGTATTTTTGCAAAATACCCTGTGCAAAAATGAAGGAAGGGATATTTTGCGAAGAAGAAAAGAGAGTAGTACCGGTTTCTATCACGTTGTTGTAAAAGGGATTGCACGGGAAAGAAATTTTAGTCAAACGCGGGAAAAGAAGTATTTTAGATCAATTATTAGAAAGCATCTGAAAAATTATGATGTAAAGATCTATGCATATTGTATTATGTCTAATCATGCTCATATTATGATATGGGCGGAAATTCAGGAATTATCATTTTTTATGGCCAGGGTCTTGGCTGAATACGCAAATTATTACAATTACAAACATGACAGAAACGGACATGTGTTTCAAAACAGATTTACCAGTGAGTGTATTGAGGATGAGGATTATTTCTGGAATTGTCTTAGATATATTCATATGAATCCGGTAAAAGCAGGTATGGCAAAAAAGGCCGCAGATTATAAATACAGCAGTATAAAAGAATATTTTGCAGAGGAGAAAATGCTGATACATGAAGAGGCGGTAAGGTTTATAAGAAGCCGGTTCGGAGAATTTCATATTTTTGAAGCTTTCCATCAAGGAAGAAAATATGAAGTGTTTGAGGATGTTAAGGAAGAAATAGAGCAGCAGAGAATTGACATAGCTGAAATGATGGCACATGAATTGTGTGAAAAGAACAAATTTGATTTCTGTATTCAAGTCTTTGAAGAAAAAGCGGTCAGAGAAGAATATCTTAAAAAAATTCAGCAGACACTAGATGTATCGTGTCGTAAATCCCAGGAGATATATTCAAAAATAAGAAAAAAGATGAAGAGCAAATGACAAAAAAACGCAGGGTATTTTGCAAAAATGCACACCACTTACATTAAATGGGGACGTAACACTTTTTAAAAATGTTACGTGTACAATTAACTTACATGTACAAAAAAACCGGTATGTGTTATGATATACGTATTGATTTTAGAGTGAAGGAGTGACATCTATGGAAAGAAATAACGCATGGCTCACCTATTCCGCTCAGGATATGGAGGGGCTTGAAAGAATCAATTCTTCGTATAAAGCTTGTCTCGACGAGGGAAAGACCGAGCGGGAATGTGTGGCAGTGGCGCGCCGTATGGCACAGGAAAAGGGATTTAAAGATCTGAAGGATGTGATCCGCAGTGGGGAACCGCTGAAAGCCGGGGATAAAGTGTATGCGGTATGCATGGATAAGAGCATTCTTTTATTTCATATAGGAAGAAAGCCCCTTCAGGAGGGTATGAATATTCTGGGCGCTCACATTGATTCTCCGCGAATCGATGTGAAGCAGAATCCATTATATGAAAATGAAGAACTTGCCTACCTGGATACTCATTACTACGGCGGTATTAAAAAATACCAGTGGGTAACTCTTCCGCTGGCTCTCCACGGGGTTGTGGTAAAAAAGGATGGAACGACGGTTCCTATCCGCATCGGGGAAAAGGACGATGATCCGGTGTTTGCCATCACAGATCTTCTGGTCCATCTGGCAGGAAAACAGTTGGAAAAGAAAGCTAACATCGTGATCGAAGGAGAAAAGCTGGATCTTTTGATCGGAAGCCGTCCGGAGAAGGCAGATGAGACAGAAGATGCAGATAAGGAAGAAAAAGCAGCTGCAAAGGATGCAGTAAAAAGCCAGATCATGAAGCTTCTCAAAGAAAGCTATAATATAGAAGAAGAGGACTTTTTCTCCGCAGAGCTTGAGATCGTTCCAGCCGGCAGAGCAAGAGACTGCGGCCTGGATCGCAGCATGATTATGGCCTATGGACAGGATGACAGGGTTTGTGCCTTTACTTCACTTTTTGCAATGCTGGCTGTGGAGAACCTTGAAAAAACGGCATGCTGTATTCTTGTGGACAAAGAGGAAATCGGAAGTGTAGGTGCAACCGGAATGCATTCCCGGTTCTTTGAAAATACAGTGGCAGAGATTGTGGCTCTTACGGAAGGCGAATCAGAGTTAAAAGTACGCCGTGCTCTGCAAAATTCAAAAATGCTCTCATCGGATGTCAGTGCGGCTTATGATCCTATGTTTGCGGAAGTGTTTGAAAAGAGAAGTTCTGCATTTTTTGCCAAGGGTCTGGTGTTCAACAAATTTACCGGAAGCCGCGGAAAGAGCGGGTCAAATGATGCAAACGCAGAATATCTGGCACAGATCCGGCAGGCTATGGATAAAAGAAATGTAGCATACCAGTTTGCGGAGCTTGGAAAGGTTGACGCCGGCGGCGGTGGAACAATTGCTTATATCATGGCAAATTACGGTATGGAAGTGATCGACAGCGGAGTGGCGGTTCTCTGTATGCATGCACCATGGGAGATCACAAGCAAGGCGGATGTGTATGAGGCATACAAAGGATACATGGCATTTATAGAAGAAATGTAAAAGCGCCGCCTGTTGGCAAGCAGGCATGATGTCCCAGGTTAATATTGAAGAGAGGGAGGCTGGATGAGAGGCAGAACGGCTGTATTCTCATTTAGCCTTTTCAAAATGTCTGCACCTGAAAGAATGAAGAAAGCAGAGTATGCAGAAAATGTAGAGCAGACAGGCAAACCAGAACGGACAGGAAAATTAGAAAGGACAGATAAAGGTGAGGCAGGAAAGATTTAAAATGGAGAGGCAGGGCCTTGTAGAAGAAGGTCAGGAGGTCGTCATCAGCGAGAGAAGCCCCAGCACAGGGCGGTATACCTATCTGGTCGAACCATCCGTAGCCATGTCCGGAATTTATCGGACAAATGAAAGAATCAAAGCGCGAAAGGGCGTCATCCGAAAAATCGAGGAGACAGAAAAAGGCTTTTATCTTATTGTGGAAATGGAAGAGTAAATCCGGGAGATTCCCTTTGAGATTTCTTTATGAAGGAGGAAAAATGAAAAAACATTTTCCGCTATTTATATCTGTAGAGAAGAAAAAGGTACTGGTTATCGGGGCAGGGAAAGTGGCTCTTCGCAGAATATCAGTCCTTCAGGATTTTGGAGCCGATATCACAGTCATTGCCAAAAGCGTCCCGGGTGATCAGAAAGAAAGAATCGAATGTCTGCGCAGAGAGGGGAAAATAAACCTGATGGAGCGGGAATTTCGTCCTGCTGATATTCTTACAGACTATTTTATGATAATCGCTGCTTCGGATGACAATGACCTTAATCGTAACATCGTAGCTCTTGGCAGGGAGAAAGGAATTTGGGTAAATTCGGCGTCGTGCCGGGAGGACTGTGATTTTTATTTTCCGGCCATTGCAGCAAAGGACAACATTGTGGTCGGAATTGCAGGAGACGGATCAGATCATCGGGCGGTGGCTGACCTTGCAGCGAAAGTTCGAAGGGAATTATAGAGCAGTGTTTTGGAGCGCAGTATCAGAAGACAGCTGGGAGTGTGAGAATGAAACTTAAGGTAGGAAGCAGAATGAGCCGGCTGGCAATCCGGCAGGCAGAACTTATTATAGAAGAATTAAAGACCGTCAATCCGGCGCTGGAATGTGAACTGGTTACGATGAAGACGACAGGGGATCGCATTCTTAATAAGACGCTGGATAAAATCGGAGGGAAAGGTCTTTTTATGAAAGAGCTGGAGGCAGCTCTTCAGGAAGGGAAGATCGATCTGGCAGTACATAGTCTGAAAGATATGCCGATGGAGGAGACGAAAGAGTATCCCATTCTGGCATTTTCAGAGCGTGAAGATCCAAGAGATGTGTTGGTGCTCCCAAAGGGAGTGGAAAAATGGGATGTTAAAAAACCGGCTGGATGTTCCAGTCTGAGAAGGAAAATTCAATTGCATGCTATGTATCCGGAACTGGAAATAGCCAGCGTAAGAGGAAATGTATTGACCCGGTTGGAAAAATTGGATAAAGGAGAATTTGGCGCTTTGGTGCTGGCGGCAGCGGGGCTGAAAAGATTAGGCCTGGAAAACCGGATCAGCCGTTACTTTGAGGTGACGGAGATCCTTCCTTCTGCAGGACAGGGAGTTTTGGCCGTGCAGGGGAAAAAGTCCCTGAAATCCATTACAGATGGAATCGATCACAAGGAATCCCGGTGGATTTCTGTGGCGGAGCGGTCCTTTGTGCGGCGGTTGAATGGAGGCTGTTCTTCGCCCGTGGCGGCTTATGGAGAGATCAGGAACGGCATCTGTACTTTGAGGGGCCTTTATTATAATGAAGAAACAGGATTCTTCAAAGTGGGCCAGCAGTCGCTGCCGAAGGAAGAAATGGCTGATGTTCAAAACGCTGTCCGGATAGGGACAGATCTTGCGGAAAAGTTAAAAAATGAGGAGACAGAAAAATGAAGCAGAGAAGACAAGGAAAAGGAGTTGTCTATCTGGTAGGGGCCGGCCCCTCTGACGCCGAGCTGATCACTGTAAAAGGAAAACGCCTGCTGGAAGAGGCGGATGTTATTGTCTATGACCGACTTGTGGGAAGCAGTGTCCTTTCATATGGAAACAGTGAAGCAGAATATATAGATGTGGGAAAACGGTCGGGATTTCATCCGATCCCCCAGGAAGAGATCAATAAAATTCTTGCTGCAGAGGCAGAAAAAGGAGGGAGGATCGTGCGCCTTAAAGGAGGGGATCCCCTTGTATTCGGGAGAGGTGCAGAGGAGGCGGAATATTTAAACGCTCAGGGGATCGCATTTGAGATTGTCCCCGGAATCACTTCTGCTGTTTCTGTGCCGGCCTATCTTGGTATCCCTGTGACCCACCGGGATATGGCGTCATCCTTTCACGTTGTCACTGCCCACAAAAAGGACGGAAGTTTTCCGGATATTTCTTACGACGCCCTGGTAAAAGGAGGCGGAACTCTGGTATTCCTGATGGGGGTGCACACGGTAAAGGATGTGGCAGAAGGTTTGTTAAAGAGCAGTATGCCTCCAGAGACACCGGCTGCTGTCCTGGAGAGAGGGACAACGGCAAGGCAGCGGAAAATCAAAGGAACCATTGCAGACATTGCCCGGAAAGCATTGGAAGAGAAGGTACAGTCCCCAGCCATCATTCTTGTAGGGCAGGCTGCCGGAGAAGACCAAATGGAGTGGTATGACAAACGCCCGCTGGCAGGAAAGAAATTTGTGGTGACAAGGCCAAGAGAGCAAAAGGACAAGCTGTCAGCCCTCCTTAGGGAAAAGGGGGCGGAAGTCTTGGAAGCTCCTACAATCCGCATTGTCCCCATAGAAGAAAATCCTGCTTTGGATGAAGCGCTGGAGAAGATTGTAGATTATAGCTGGCTGGTATTTACCAGCCCTACAGGGGTACAGATTTTCAGAGACTATCTGAAAAAGCATTCGATAGACAACCGAAAGCTGTCTCATCTTAAATTTGCAGTGATAGGGCAGGGAACAGCGGAGAAAATGCGGGAGTGGGGATTTTCCCCGGATTTGATGCCCGAAGTATACGACAGCAGACATCTGGCGGAGGAATTGGCGCTGCAAGTGGGAAAGAAGGAAAAAATTCTTCTTCCCAGAGCCAGGATGGGAAGCCGGGAACTTACGGAAATCCTGGAGAGAGCAGGCATACAGACGGCGGACATACCGCTGTATGATACCTGTTATGAGTCCCGGCCCTTTGTTGATCTGGAAAAAGAGTTTGGAGAAGGGATCAGTGATTATGCTGTCTTCACCAGTGCTTCTACTGTCCGCGGATTTGTCCATGCCGCGCCGGAGCTGGATTTTGGCAGGGTGACGGCGCTTTGTATCGGAGAAAAGACAGAAGAAGAAGCAAGGAAAGCCGGGATGGTTACCTATACAGCTAGGAGGGCGGACGTAGAGTCCCTTGTTTTATTGGCAGAAGAAATGGAGAAGCAATGAGCAGGCAGAAAAAGGAGTTAAAAAAAGGCTGGACTACAGGAACCTGCGCACAGGCAGCTTCAAGGGCAGCAGCAGAATATTTGCTTACAGGCAGAAAGAGGGAACGGATCAAAGTATGGATTCCTGCCGGATGGAGCCTGGAACTTCCTGTGGAAGAATGCAGGCCGGTAAGATATGATGACCGGGGAAATGTGAACTCTGTCAGGTGCGGCATCAGAAAGTACAGCGGAGACGACCCGGATATTACGAACGGAGTTGTGATTTACAGCACAGTCTCTATGGAAGAAGGAGATCATATCATCATAGACGGCGGAGAAGGAGTGGGAAGAGTGACAAAGCCCGGTCTGGATCAGCCGGTAGGCAGTGCGGCCATCAACACGGTCCCAAGAAAAATGATAGAAAAAGAAGTCCGGGAAGTGCGGGACATCTCAGGTTATACCGGAGGACTGAAGGTAGTCATTGAGATACCGGGAGGACAAAAGCTGGCAGAAAAGACCTTTAACCCCCGTATTGGGATAGAAGGAGGGCTGTCTGTGCTTGGAACAAGCGGCATTGTGGAACCTATGAGTGAGCAGGCCCTTATTGACACCATTGAGGTGGAGATCAAAGTAAAGCTTGCCGCAAAAAGAGAAATTATTATGGCAGCGCCCGGCAATTATGGGCTGGATTTCCTGGAAGAGAAATGGCAGATCCAGAAAGAGGAGGCTGTCAAGTGCAGCAATTATGTGGGAGATACCATAGATCTCGCAGTAAAACATGGCGCAAAGGGGCTGCTTTTTATTTCTCATATCGGTAAATTTGTAAAGGTTGCCGGAGGCATTATGAATACGCATTCCAGATATGCAGACTGCCGGATGGAGATTTTAAGTGCTGCAGCTCTTCGGGCAGGTCTGGGAGAAGCGGCTGCCCTGTCGCTTCTTGGCTGCAACACAACAGAGGATGCACTGCAGATGCTGGATGGAGAAAAAAGGGAGAAGATAATAGAGGTTTTGATGCAGAAGATCCATACGTATCTTAACATGCGGTCCGGCGGAGAGATAAAGACCGGAGCAATCGTATTTTCCAATACCTTCGGAATGCTTGGAATGACAGAGGACGCTTTGGAGCTGATCGAGGAATATAAGTTCCATTGCCAGCAGCGGAATTGATATTGTATATATCAATAAAATAAATAATAAAAGCTCTATAGAAATAAAAAAATATACAAAAAGAAAGGGAATCATATGAAAGGAACGTTGTATGGAGTAGGCGTCGGCCCTGGGGATCCGGAACTTTTGACCCTTCAGGCTGTCCGTATCATAAGGGAGAGCGATGTGATCTTTGCACCCGGAAAAGTGCCGGAAGAGACAACCGCCTATCAGATCGCAGCAGGAGCGGTACCGGAACTTGCCTTAAAGAAGACGGAAGGGCTTTATATGCCGATGACAAAAGATGAGGAAGCAAGGAAGAAGGCCCATGAAGATGCGGCAAAGAGGATCCTTGCAGTTTTGGAACAGGGAAAGACAGCGGCTTATCTTACGCTGGGAGATCCCTGCATTTATTCCACCTATCTTTATGTCCATAGAAAGGTAGAGGCAGCAGGATATCCGGCAAAACTGATCAATGGGATTCCTTCTTTTCTGGCAGTATCGGCAGCTTTGGATGAGGGGCTTGTGGAAAAAGATCAGATGCTCCATCTCATTCCTGCATCTTATCCGATCGCAGAAGGAATCTCTCTTTCAGGTACCAAGGTATTAATGAAAGCGGGAAAAGAAGCTGCCAGGGTGAGAGACTACCTGAAGGAGAATGGGCAGAAAGGGCAGGCTGTGGAGCGATGCAAAATGGATGGAGAGAAAATTTACCGTTCTTTGGATGAAATTCCAGATGATTTAAGTTATTATTCTATTATGGTAGTAAAAGACGCAGGAGGACAATAGATGGTTTATTTTGTGGGCGCAGGCCCTGGGGATCCGGATCTTATTACAGTAAAGGGGAAACGGAAAGTAGATGAGGCGGATGTTATTATTTACGCCGGATCTTTGGTAAATCCTCAGGTGATGGCAGACAGAAAAAAAGAGTGCCAGGTTTTCAACAGTGCTTATATGACACTGGAAGAAGTACTGGATGTTATGAAAAAAGCAGAAGAAGAAGGGAAAACGACGGTGCGGCTGCATACCGGGGATCCCTGCCTGTACGGAGCCATTCAGGAACAGATGGATGCGCTGGATGCGCTTGGCATTTCTTATGAAGTATGTCCCGGAGTCAGTTCATTTTGCGGAGCCGCAGCTGCCCTTCAGCTGGAATACACACTGCCGTCCATATCCCAGAGTGTTGTTATCACAAGGATGGCGGGACGTACCCCTGTGCCGGAGAGGGAGAGTATCCGCTCTTTTGCACAGCATCAGACAACCATGGTATTGTTCTTGAGCACCGGGCTTTTGGGGAAACTGTCTTTAGAGTTGCAGGCAGGAGGGTATCCTCCGGACACACCGGCAGCCATTGTATACAAAGCTACCTGGGAGGAAGAAAAGAAAGTGATCTGCACCGTGGATTCTTTGGAAGAGGCAGCAGCCAGAGAGGGGATCCAAAAGACTGCCCTTATTATTGTGGGACGCATATTGGAAAAAAAGAATTACGAAAGGTCCAAGCTGTATGATCCATCCTTTGACACCGAATATCGGAAGAGCAAAGACGGGCAGAAAGAAATGAGGAAAGAACATTGAAAAAGCCTTTGACACTTATTGTCTGCTACACAGACAAAGGAAAAGAAAAAATGCAGGCAGTAGATGAGATTCTCACCAGCCGGGGAAGGAATACGGTTTGTCTTGAGAAACCTTCCGGAGGAGACTGGGTATCTTACTATTGGGACAAAGCCGGAGAAATCCTTTTCATTGGAGCAGCCGGCATTGCAGTCCGTCTCATTGCCCCCTGTCTTCAGGATAAAATGAAGGATCCGGCAGTGGTTGTCATGGATGAGAAAGGAACCTTTGCCATTCCGATCCTGTCCGGCCATGTGGGTGGGGCCAATGAACTTGCCCTTCTTCTGGCAGAGGAGACGGGCTCCCTCCCGGTGCTGACAACGGCGACCGATGTACAGGGAAAATTTGCAGTAGATGTGTTTGCGAAGAAGCAGTCCCTGCTTTTTTCCAACCGGGTGCTGGCAAAAAAAATTTCTGCTGCTATACTAAGAGGGGAGAAAATCGGATTTTATGCAGAGTGCCCGGTGGAAGGGGAACTTCCGGAAGAACTGGAGTCCTGTTCCAGGGAAGAGATGCTGAAGGATTTTCCCCTGGGAATTGCCGTTGTACAAAGCCCGGACGGCGAAGGGCGGAAGGACCTGGAAACAAGCGGGTCGTCCGGCGCGAAGATCCTTTATCTTTACCCGGCTAATCTTACTTTGGGAGCCGGGTGTAAAAAAGGAAAGCCGGCAAAAGAGCTGGAAGATTTTTTCTGCAGGAGCCTTAAGTCTCTCGGCCTTAGAAAAGAACAGGTGGAAAAAATCGGAAGTATTGACAGGAAAGAAGAAGAAGAGGGATTTATTGAGCTGGCTGATCAGTGGAACATTCCATTTGAGACCTGGCCGGAGGAGGAGCTTAAGCAGATAGAAAATGTAAGCAGGGAATCCGGATTTGTACGCCAGGTGACAGGAATTGGAAATGTCTGCGAGCGGGCAGCGATACAGGGCAGCAAAAACGGAAGGCTGCTTCTTGAAAAAACAGCAGAAAACGGCATGACCCTTGCGGTGGCGGCCAAAGATTGGAGTGTGGCATTTGACGAAATTATATGTAGTAGGCATCGGGCCGGGAAACTATGAAGATATGACGATACGGGCGGCAAAGGCGCTGGAAGCAAGCCAGGTGATCGCAGGTTATACGGTCTATGTAGATCTGGTAAAGGAGCATTTTCCCGGAAAGGAATTTCTGACCACTCCTATGACAAAAGAAATCCAGAGATGCCGCATGGCGCTTGAAAAGGCACAGCAGGGGCAGACCACAGCCATGATCTGCAGCGGAGATGCAGGGATCTACGGTATGGCGGGACTGATCCTTGCCATGAAAGAAGAGTATTCGGACGTCCAGGTGGAAGTGGTTCCGGGAGTGACGGCGGCCTCTTCAGGGGCGGCTGTACTGGGAGCGCCCCTCATCCATGATTTTGCCGTCATAAGCCTAAGCGATCTTCTCACACCGTGGGAAAAGATTGAAAAAAGGCTGCGGTCGGCGGCAGAGGCGGACTTTGCAATCTGTATCTATAATCCTTCCAGCCGCAAAAGGAAGGATTATCTGAAAAGAGCGTGCCGCATCATTGGAGAATACCAGAGTCCCGATACCGTATGCGGCTATGTGTCCAACATAGGACGGGAAGGAGAGGCATACAGGATATGCACGCTTGCCCAGCTTATGGAAGCGCAGACAGATATGTTTACAACAGTATTTATTGGAAACTCACAGACCATCAGAAAAAAGGAAGCTATGATAACACCAAGGGGATATGAAAATGGCTAGTATTATGATTTTTGCAGGAACGACAGAGGGGCGGAAAATAGCGGAATTTCTTCGGGGACATGCACCGAAAGTATATGTCCTTACGGCGACAGAGTATGGAAAAGAGCAAGTGGAGGACGGGGAAAATATCCACGTTCTCGCCGGCAGACTGGATGTGGAGGGAATGCGGGAACTGGCTTACGGGTGCCAGGCAGAGCTTGTTATTGACGCCACCCATCCTTTTGCCATGGAAGTGACAAAAAATATACAGAAAATGTGTCAGGAAGAGAGCATTTCTTATATGCGGGTGCTGCGGGAAGGGTCCGTGAAGGACGGCAATGCAGTGTGGGTAAAGAATATCCGGGAGGCGGCGGACTATCTGAAAGATAAGGAAGGAAATGTCCTCATCACCACCGGAAGCAAGGAACTTGCGCCTTACACGGAAATACCCGATTATCAGAGCCGGTGCTTTCTCCGCGTGCTTTCCACAAAAGAAGCAGTGCAAAAAGCAGTGGAAAACGGATTTGAAGGGAAACATCTCATCGCAATGCAGGGACCTTTTTCCCAGGAAATGAACGAACAGCTTCTTCGCCATGTGCAGGCAAAATATATGGTGACAAAGGAATCAGGCCGAAGCGGCGGATATGAAGAAAAGCTTCATGCTGCCAAAAAGGCGGGAGCAGTGGCGGTTGTCATTGGAAGACCCCTGGAAAAAGGAGTTACTTTGGATGAAGCGTTTCAGATCCTTGCAGAAAAATACGGCTTTCGCCGTCCGCGTCATATTACCCTTGTAGGAGTGGGTCCGGGGGATGAGAGTTTATTGACAAAAGCAGCACAGCGGGCGATGAAATCGGCAGATGTGCTGATCGGAGCCAAGCGTATGCTGCAGGCGGCAGAAGGAATCGCGGCAGAGAGATATGAAGAGTACCGCGCAGACAAGATAGAAGAATTTTTAAGGATCAATTCCAGATACCGGCAGATTGTCATTCTGCTTTCCGGCGATGTCAGCTTTTACAGCGGAGCGGCAAAGCTGAAAGAGACATTGAAGGAATATGAGATGTCAGTCATTCCGGGAATTTCATCTATTTCCTGTATGGCGGCCCGCATTGGAAAGGGAGTGGAACATACTCCTTTGCTCAGCATTCACGGACGAAACTGTAATTATGTGGATTATTTAAGAGAATACGGCCGGATCTTTCTTCTGGTAAGCAGCGGGAAAGAGATTGAAACCGTGTTAAGAAGACTTTGCCGGTACGGATACGGATCTGCGTCTGTCTATGTGGGAAGCAGACTGTCCTATCCCAAGGAAAATCTCATATCAGGTACAGCCAAACGCCTGTCTGAAAAAGAAAAAATCTGGGACGGGCTCAGTGTGATGTATGTGGAGATTCCGGAAAGACTTGTGGGAGAGGCACCGCAGGAGACGGAGGATGGCGATTTTATCCGGGGAAAGATTCCTATGACAAAAAGCGGGATCCGAAGCGTGATCCTTGCAAAAATGAATCCCCAAAAGGACGCAGTTATTTACGATGTAGGCGCAGGAACCGGATCCGTGTCCATTGCCCTTGCAAAGAAATCCATAGACGGTATGGTTTTCGCCATTGAGAAGAAGATTGAAGGAATTGCTCTTATACACAAGAACAAAAGGCATTTTCATGTATCCAATATTCAGGCCGTTCACGGAGAGGCGCCTGAAGCATTGGAGCAGCTGCCGGCGCCGGACCTTGCTTTTGTAGGAGGAAGTAGCGGAAATCTGACGTCCATTCTGGAAGCAATATGGAGCAAAAATCCAGAGGTAAAAATCGTAGTTTCTGCTATCACACTGAATACCCTTGCTGAATGCACGGAATATATAAAACGTCATCCAAAGCTTGGAGCGGATATAATGCAGATCCAGGTATCCCAGGGAAAAAAAGTAGGAAGATATCAGATGATGACCGGACAGAACCCCATCTATATCGTTACTTTTGAAAAACGGAAAGAGCAAGACAGGGAAGGAGAGAAGAGAGAATGAAACGGCGGGCACCCAGACTTGTCATAGCGGCGCCGGGGAGCGGGAGCGGAAAGACGCTTGCTGTCTGTGGGATTTTAACTTCTCTTCTGGCAGCAGGAAAAAAGCCGGCAGCCTTTAAATGTGGTCCGGATTATATTGATCCCATGTTCCATGAAACTGTGATCGAGACAGCCTCCAAAAATCTGGATACTTTCTTTGCCGGGGAAGAACTGGTAAGACAGCTTTTCCTGGAGGATGCAAAATATGCAGATCTTTCTGTGATCGAGGGCGTGATGGGATATTATGACGGCCTGGCAGGTACTTCCCTTTCCGCCAGTACCTACGATGTGGCAAGGACGCTGGAAGCTCCTGTTATACTGGTAGTTGATGCCGCAAAGACAAGCGTTTCTGTCATGGCGCTTTTGAAAGGATTCCGGGAATTTCGGCGGGACAGCCTGATCCGGGGGGTGATCTTTAATCAATTGTCTCCGTCCCGCTATGAAGGGATGAAACAATTGACAGAAGAAGAGCTTGGCATTCCGGTCTGCGGCTATCTGCCTAAAATGGAAGATATGGACCTGGAAAGCCGCCATTTGGGGCTTGTTATGCCGGGTGAGATCGGGAAGTGGAAGGAGAAGCTTGAAAAGCTGGAAAAGCAGTGCCGGATTTCTCTTGATCTTCCCCTTCTGGAAAAGATCGCTGCAACAGCTCCGGATATGGAGGAAGGGGAATTATATATCCCTGTAAAGGAGATTCCTCAAAAGATGCTCCAAAAGGATTCCCAAAAGCCGCCTGTGATTGCTGTGGCAAAAGATGCGGCCTTTTCCTTCTATTATAAAGATAACCTAAGGCTTCTTGAAAAGCTTGGGGCACAGCTTTTGGAATTTTCCCCCTTAAATGACAGGGAAATTCCCAGGGAAGCGGATGCCCTTCTCCTTGGAGGCGGCTATCCTGAGCTTTACGGCGCTCATCTGGAGGAAAATCTTCCTATGCGTCAGTCAGTGAAGCAGGCACTTTCCTCTGGAATGCCGTGTATGGCAGAGTGCGGAGGATTTCTCTATCTTCAGGAGGAAATGGAAGATCCCGAAGGAAGACATTACAAAATGGCAGGATTCCTGCCGGGGAAAAGTTTTTATAAAGGGAGACTGTCCAGATTTGGCTATGTGTCACTGACAGCCCAAAAAGACGGAGCGTTTGCAAAAGAAAAAGAGATTATCCGGGGACATGAGTTTCACTATATGGATACAGATGCAAATGGGGACGCATTCCAGGCATGCAAACCCATTACCGGCCGGAATTGGGAGTGCGGCGTGACAGGAGAGTCATTCTATGCCGGATTTCCCCATCTCTATCTCTATTCTATGCCGGATTTTGCCGGACGATTTGTAAGAAAGGCAGAAGAATATGGAAAAAACAGAAGAAAACAACAGTTTTAAAGTGACGGGATTAGATCAAGCTTCCATGGAGCGGTGTCAAAGGCGATGGATGCAGATTGCAAAACCTTTGTACGGACTTGGAAGGCTGGAAGATGCCATCATACAGATTGCGGGCATTACAGGAAATGAAAAAGTTTCTATAGATAAAAAAGCGTTGATTGTCATGTGCGCTGACAACGGAGTAGTGGAAGAGGGGGTCTCCCAGACAGACAGCAGCGTAACGGCAGTGGTGACAGATAATTTTGCAGAAGGAAAGACTTCCGCCTGCCTGATGAGCAGGCGGGCCGGTGTGGACGTTTTCCCCATTGATATCGGCGTACAGACAAAGACAAAAGTCTATGAAGATAAAGTAGCCTGGGGAACCCGGAATATGGCCAAAGGCCCTGCCATGTCAAAGAAGGAAGCCCAGGAAGCCATCCATGCAGGAATCCGCGCAGCTTGGCGCTGCCGGGAACTGGGGTATCAGATCCTTCTGACCGGTGAGATGGGAATCGGCAACACCACCACAAGCAGCGCGGTGGTTTCGGTGCTCCTCGGCAAGGATCCGAAGGAAGTGACAGGAAAAGGGGCAGGACTTTCCGATGAGGGGCTTCTTCGAAAGCAGCAGGTGATACGGACAGCTATCCAAAGGAACCGGCCGGATCCCCAAGATCCGCTGGATGTGCTTGCCAAAGTGGGAGGACTGGATATCGGAGGCCTTGCCGGAGTGTTCCTTGGAGGAGCCATGTACCGGATCCCTGTAGTGATGGACGGATTCATTTCCGCAGCGGCGGCTCTTGTTGCCTGCCGGATCGAGCCAAAGGTTTCCGATTATATTCTTCCTTCCCATTTATCCGGAGAAGGGGGAATGAGTCTGGTTTTAAAAGAACTTGGAAAGGAACCCTTCCTTCACTGCGGTATGAAGCTGGGAGAAGGGACCGGCGCAGTTGCTCTTATGCCCCTTTTGGATATGACGCTGGAAGTGTACCGGCATATGCCGGATTTTGACGGGATTCAGATCGAGGCCTATCAGCCTCTTTAACGCGCTTTAAAGGAGGAAGCAATGCTTTACATGATATTTGGAGGAAGCGGAAGCGGCAAGTCCGAGTATGCGGAAGATCTTGCGGTGAAACTTTGTCCGGGAGAAAAAATTTATCTTGCCACCCTGCAGGATATTGATGAAGAAATGGAAAAACGAATTGAAGATCACAAAACCATGCGGAAAGGAAAGCATTTTACAACTGTTGAGCAGGGGCTTGCCCTGGAAACGCTGGATGTAAGCGGACAGAAACTGGTACTGTTAGAATGTATGACCAATCTTCTGGCAAATGAAATGTATTCCCCAAAAGCACAGAAGGAAGAGCCGGTGTCGGATTACATCATGAAGGGGATTCGGCATATCAAAGACCAGGTAGAGAACCTGATCGTGATTGCCCAGGATTCTTTTTCCGAGGTTCCCATGGACCCGGAAATGCGCCGATATGTCCGGGAGTCCGGGCGGGTCAATCAGAAACTGGCAAAAGAAGCAGATGTGGTCATTGAAGTCAAATTCGGCCTTCCCCTTATGTTGAAAGGAGAGCTGCCTTTGGAGCTGAAAGGGGACGGGACAGTATGAAATATGTAAGCAGCTTTCTGATCGCTTTTAGTATGTATTCCAAGATTCCGGTGCCGCAGGCAGACTGGGAGAAATCTTCTATGGAATATGTCATGTGCTTTTTCCCGCTGGTGGGAGCTGTCATCGGGGGTATCCTGTATGGGGCTGCCTGGGCGGCGGATTTTTTTGCTATTCCCCGGCAGCTGTCGGCGGCCGTTCTGACTGCGCTTCCTCTCTGGATTTCCGGGGGGATCCACATGGATGGCTATATGGACACAAAAGATGCGCTCTCTTCCTGGGGAGATTCCCAAAAGAAGCTGGAAATCCTGAAGGACAGCCGTGTGGGAGCTTTTGCCGTGATGGGACTTGGGATTTATCTTCTGCTCTCTTACGGAGCATGGAACTGCATCCGGCCCGGGCAGGGGCTTTTCTGTGTCAGCGTGGGCTTTGTGATAAGCCGGGCCTTAAGCGGGCTTTCTGTTATTTTCTTTCCCAAGGCAAAAAAGACAGGCTCCTATGTGACCATGTTTGCCCAAAAGGCACAGAAGAAAAAGGGGGCAGCAATACTTGGACTGCTGCTTTTTGCCGCGGCGGCTTTGCTCCTTGTGTTCGGGGGAAGGTGCGGATGGATCTGCCTTTTGGCGGCGGCAGCGGTTTATGTCTGGTATTATTACATAAGTAAAAAACAATTTGGAGGAATCACCGGAGACCTGGCAGGATATTTTGTCCAGCTTTTAGAGCTGGTCTTTCTTCTTGCGGCAGCGGTGACAGGATAGTACAATGAAAATCATATTGGTCCGTCACGGACAAACAGAAGGCAACCGGGAGCATCGTTTCATCGGGGGAAGAAGCGATGAACCTGTGACAAAAGAGGGAATCCTTACACTGGAAAAACGGACATATCCTAAGGTGGAGCATGTGTTTTCCAGTCCGATGAAGAGGTGCATACAGACAGCGAAGGTGGTCTTTGGGGAAGAAGATCCGGAGATCATAGAGGAGTTTAGAGAATGTGATTTCGGAATATTGGAGGGCAAAACCCATGAGGAGCTTATGGGAGATCCCCTGTATGATACTTTTGTAGAAAGCGGCGGCGGGCTGCCTTTCCCGGAGGGGGAGGCGATTCCTAATTTCAATGCCCGGTGCGTGAAGGCGCTTCAAAAAGCAGTGGAAATTGGCCGGAAAAGAGGATATCAGAGTATAGGCTGCACCGTTCATGGCGGGGTGATCATGGCAGTGATGTCTCAGATGGTGAAAGGCAGCGACTACTATGCCTGGAACGTAGAGAACGGAGAAGGCTATATTGTAGAAATAGACGAAGAAAAATGGAAGGAAGGACATCTGGATGGCACAGTCACTGGCGGCACTTTGCATCGGATTTATACTTGATTTTATTTTGGGAGATCCCCACAGTCTCTGGCATCCGGTGCAGGGGATCGGCTCTTTGATCACCGGGACGGAAAAGGCGCTGCGAAAGGTATTTCCCGATAAAAAGAGGCCTTTGCAGATAGCAGGTCTCCTTCTGGTGATCTTTGTGGTGTCTGTCTCCGTGCTGCTTGCAGGGCTGCTTCTGTGGATAGCAGAAAGGATCCATCCGGCCCTTGGTTTTGGACTTTCCTGCATATTGTGCTGGCAGATGCTGGCAGCAAAATCCCTGAAAACAGAAAGTATGAAAGTGTATACCGCTCTGGAAAAAGAAGGACTGGAAGCAGGCAGAAGAGCAGTCTCCATGATCGTGGGACGGGATACAAAGTCCCTTTCCGAAGAGGGCGTCATTAAAGCGGCGGTGGAAACAGTGGCGGAAAATACATCAGACGGCGTGACAGCCCCTTTGTTTTATATGATGCTGGCGGGGCCTTTGGGCGGGGTTTTTTATAAGGCCATCAATACCATGGATTCCATGATCGGCTACCGCAATGAGAAATACCGGTGGCTGGGAACCTGCGCGGCCCGTCTGGATGACATTGCCAATTTTATTCCGGCAAGGATCAGCGCGCTTTTTATGACAGCAGCAGCCTTTGTGCTGGGATTTGACGGGAAAGGCGCATGGAAAATCTACCGGCGGGACCGCCATAATCATAAAAGTCCCAATGCGGCGCAGACGGAAGCGGTGATGGCGGGGGCTCTTCAGGTGCAGCTTGCCGGGGACGCCTGGTATTTTGGAGAACTTTATAAAAAGCCCACCATCGGAGATCCCATCCGTCCGGTGAGGCGGGAGGATATTCCGGCAGCCTGCCGTCTGGAGTACGGAGCAGTTATCCTGCAGTTTTTGGTGATGGCGGCGGTGAAAGCAGCTTTGATTTTTCTGATTTAGGGAAAACAGCAGCAGAGATTCAGAGAAAAAGGATAGAAAAAGAGGATAGAAATGGAAGAACACGGCGGAAATATTTTCGATAAAAACATCAGATTGGACTTCTCTGTCAATATCAATCCTTTTGGCATGCCCGAATCGGTGAAAAAGGCGGCCCTTGAAGGGGTCTCTCTTGCTTACCGGTATCCGGATATAGAAAAAAGAGAACTTAGAAAAGCCCTGGGAAGAAAACTTCAAATATCCCCCGGGCGGATCGTGACAGGAAATGGGGCGGCGGAACTGATCTATGCTATAGCGGCTGCCTTTGAACCGGGAAGGGCTGCCGTGCTGGGGCCGACATTTGGGGAATATGAAAAAGCCCTTCGCATCCACGGATGGCAGGTGATGCACTATCTGGCCCGCCGGGAAGAGGGATATCGCTTTACAGAAAAGGCGCTGGAATGGATTGAAAAAGAGGAAGGGCTTAGCGCTGTTTTTCTCTGCAATCCCAACAATCCTACCGGAATGCTGGCAGATGGAGGATTTTTGGAAAAGCTGGCTGATCTGTGTCACAGGAAACAAATGCTTCTTGTGGTGGATGAATGTTTTCTGGAGCTGACCGGGCAGGGAGAGGGAAAATCCCTCCGGAATCTCCAGGAAGAATACCCGGAGATTCTTATCTTACGGGCATTTACAAAAATTTATGCCATGCCGGGACTTCGGCTTGGCTATGTACTGACAGCCGATGAAGAAACAGCCGGAAGACTTGAAGATGTGCTGCCTCCCTGGAATGTATCCGCTCCTGCACAGCTGGCAGGGTGCGCGGCCCTGGAAGAGGAGGCCTTTGTCAGAGAGAGCCGGGAATTTCTGTTAAAAGAAGAAAAGTGGATGGAAGAAAAGCTGACGGAACTGGGATTTTTCGTATGGCCTTCGGATACCATCTTCTGTATGTTTGAGGGAGAGGAAGGCCTGCAGGAAGCCTGCCTGAAACAGGGAATCTATATTCGGGATGCAGCCAGTTTTCCGGGGATCAGAAAGGGAACTTACCGGATCGGGATCAGGCGGCATGAGGACAATGTGCAGCTTCTGGAGGTTTTGAAAACGTGCGGTGATACCGCAAAAAGGAGAGAACAATGGCAAAAGCGATCATGATACAGGGAACCATGTCCGGAGCCGGAAAGAGTCTTTTGGCAGCCGGACTTTGCCGGATTTTTAAAGAGGACGGCTTTCGGACCGCTCCTTTTAAATCCCAGAATATGGCTTTAAATTCCTATATTACAGAGGACGGACTGGAAATGGGACGCGCCCAGGTGGTGCAGGCAGAGGCGGCTATGACAGAGCCCTCTGTCTATATGAATCCTATTTTGCTCAAACCTACGACAGACACCGGATCTCAGATCATTGTAAACGGGGAAGTCATAGGAAATATGAGCGCCCGTGAATATTTTGCCTGCAAAAAAAAGTTTGTCCCGGATATCTTAAGCGCCTGCCGCCATCTGGCAGAAGAGTATGATATTCTTGTCATAGAAGGGGCGGGAAGTCCGGCAGAGATCAATCTGAAAGAAAATGATATTGTCAACATGGGTCTTGCCGAAATGCTGGATGTTCCGGTACTTCTTGCCGGAGACATTGACCGGGGCGGCGTATTTGCACAGCTTTACGGGACAGTGGCCCTTCTTGAGCAGAAGGAGAGGGAGCGGATCAAGGGGCTCATTATCAATAAGTTCCGTGGAGATAAATCCATCCTTGATCCGGGAATTGCGATGCTTGAAGAGCGGACAAAGATTCCTGTGGTGGGAACTGTTCCCATGCTTTCCGTAGATATCGAGGAGGAAGACAGCATATCGGAACGTCTGGAAAGGGGAGGAAACAAGACGGGCCCAAAAGGCGCACAGAAGGCAGCCATTGAAATTGCAGTGATCCGATTTCCAAAGATTTCCAATTATACGGATCTTGCGCCTCTGGAATCTGTGGAGGGAGTTGCGGTTCGTTATGTTTCCGCTCCCCGGGATCTGGGACATCCCGATCTCATTTTGCTTCCCGGAAGTAAAAATACAATGGCAGATCTGAAATGGATGCGCACTTCCGGCATGGAAGCTTCTATTTATAAATTTTTGAAAAAAGGGACCATGATCTTCGGCATATGCGGCGGCTACCAGATGATGGGGGAAAGCCTTGCGGATCCGGAGGGAACAGAAGGGGGAGGAACCATGAGAGGAATGGGACTCCTCCCGGTGGAGACTGTTTTTCATAAGCAGAAAACAAGAACACGCATACAGGGGAAACTGGAAGCCTTAAGCGGGATGTATGAAAAACTGTCAGGCGCTGCATATGAGGGATATGAGATTCATATGGGCAGGACAATGCTTACAGGAGAAGCACAGGTTCTGGCAAAAAGAGAAGAAGAAATCTTAGGTGTGTGCCGGGGGCAGGCAGCAGGAACTTATATTCACGGAATTTTTGACAGCAGCGAGACAGCCGACGGTCTTCTTCAAATGCTGGCAGAGAAAAAAGGCTTGGATGGCGCCGCCCTGAAGGGGACAGATTTTCGGGAATACAAGGAAAAGCAATACCAGGCTTTAGCGAAAGGGCTTCGTGAGTCCCTGGACATGGAGGCGATTTACCGGATGCTAAGGGAAGTAAAATGTTAGGAGGGAAATCATGCTGGAAGAATTGGAACAGGTACTGCCGGGCGACATAGAAAAGAGAAGTTTTGAGATCATTACAGAGGAATTGGGGGAAAGAACTTTTGATCCTCTGGAAGAACCCATTATCAAGCGATGCATTCATACCAGTGCAGATTTCGACTATGCGGATCAGCTTTACTTCTCACCCGGCGCGGTAAAGATTGGAATAGAAGCTATAAAAAAAGGAGCCCGGATCGTGACAGATACCAATATGGGAAAAGCAGGAGTCAACAAGACAGCCCTTGGTAAATTTGGCGGGGAAGTGCTGTGCTTTATGGCAGATGAAGATGTGGCAGAGGCGGCAAAAAGAGAGGGAACCACCCGGGCAGTAGCCAGTGTGAAAAAGGCCGCTGCTCTGAAAGCTGCAGGGACTGCAGAGGCAACAGAAAAGCCCATGGAAGAGCGGGAGAAAAGGAAGCAGGAGGAAGAGCGTCCTCTTATCCTGGCAGTGGGAAATGCGCCCACGGCTCTGATCGAAGCCTATGAGCTGATCCAAAAAGGCAGGTTTGCACCGGATCTTGTGATCGGCGTGCCGGTTGGATTTGTCAATGTGATCCCGGCAAAAGAACGGATCATGCAGGCGGGAGTTCCCTGTATTGTGGCAAGGGGACGAAAGGGCGGAAGCAATATTGCGGCAGCCATTTGTAATGCATTAATCTATATGGCGGCAGGAAGACAGCGGTAATTTAAGAATGCCGAATGTCATGCAGATAGATTTATTCAAAAAATAGGAGGAAGGCAAAATGAAAATCGTATTGTTGGAGAGTCTGGGCGTGTCAGACTCAGTTATGGAAGGTTATGCAGCGAAGCTGGAAGAAATGGGACACAGTTTTGTGGCTTATCCAAAGGACACAGATCCTAAAGTCCAGGTAGAAAGAAGCAAAGATGCAGATGTTCTGATGCTGGCAAATATGCCCCTTGATGCATCTGTTATTGAGGAGGCTTCTTCCCTGAAATTTATTGATGTAGCGTTTACCGGCGTGGATCACATTCCGGTGAAAGAGGCAAAGGCGAAAAGTATTGCCATCAGCAATGCTTCCGGCTATGCGACACAGGCAGTGGCAGAACTGTGCATCAGTTTTATGATCCAGCTCCTTCGCAACGTAGGAAAAACGGAAGAGCGGTGCCGGGAAGGCGGGACGAAGGATGGTCTCATCGGCAATCTTCTGTGTGGAAAGACAGTGGGAATCGTAGGCGCAGGAGCCATTGGAAAGAGAACAGCAGCCCTCTGCAAAGCATTTGGCTGCCGTGTCATTGGATTCAACAGAAGTAAAATTATAGATCCGGTCATCGATGAACAGGTGAGTCTGGAAGAACTGTTAAAACAGTCAGATATCGTTTCCCTTCACTGTCCGCTGACCGAGGAAACAAAAGGAATGATCGGAGAAGAACAGCTGAAAATGATGAAGAAAACCGCTCTCCTCATTAACACGGCAAGGGGAGCAGTAGTGGATTCCAAAGCTCTGGCAAAGGCTCTGGAAGAAGGGCAGATTGCAGGAGCGGCAAGCGATGTCTTTGAGATGGAGCCGCCCCTTCCGACCGATCATCCGCTTCTTAAAAGCCCCAACACCATTGTGACGCCTCACATTGCATTTGCGTCGAAAGAGTCAATGGAGCAAAGAGCAGAGATCGTATTTGACAATCTTTATTCCTGGCTTGCAGGAGAGCAGAAAAACGCAATCTGATTTTAATGTTCTGCTAAATGGCTGCTAAACAGGCTGTGCCTGGAGAGCGTGGCGCACATAGAGTTCACAGATGGACTCATATTCGCCCAGACCTTTCAAAATGCAGGTAGCCTCATAGCCGCGGGACTGAAAGATGGATTTCCAGGAATCCTCATCCTCACCGGCAAGATCGTTGGAGGCGTGATCTCCCGCCACCAGCATAAGCGGCGCAAGGTAGACATGGCGGTAACCTTTGCCTTCCATCAGGCTAAGAACAGCATCAAGATCCGGATAAGCCTCCACTGTGCCTACATAGACATGGGGATGGCCCGTCTGCTTAAAGGCGTAATCCAGCGCCCCGTAGAGCATATTGGCATAGTGGGTGCTTCCGTGGCCCATGAATACAAGAGCTTCCTGTTCCGACAAGGCAGGGAGCTCTTTTGTTAAAGCGTCGATCACATAAAAAAGATCCGAAGTATCCGTAAGGAGAGGGGCGCCGAAAGAAAGACTGGAAAAATGTTCCCGGAAGGAGAGTACGTCCGCCTTCATGAGATCATTTTCCACCCCGTTCATAATGTGGGTGGGCTGCACAAGAAGATCCGTAAAACCTTCTTTTACAATATCCTCCATAGCTTCCTTTACGTTGGGGATGATAATGTGGTCCCGCTCTCTTAATTTTTTCAAGATCATGCCGCTTGTGTAGGCATGGAAAAACTTCCTGTCCGGAAACTTCCGGGCAAGAATTTTCTCGATATGTTCAATGTTTTTTTCTCTTGTTTCTTTATAGCTGGTGCCAAAGCTTACCACCAGCAGAGCTTTGTTTGTCATAGATTTTTCCTCCATGTGGGTAAATAGGAACTGTCAGTAGTATAACGGAGGTTTAAGAAATAATCAATTAGGGCAGAAAAAAATTCGCAGAGTTACATACTCTGCGAAATCGTAAATATTATACCTCATCTGTATTTGTTATTCAACAAAAAGATCAGAATTGCCATGATTTCCACAGGTTTTCGCATGTTTTCGCGTAGAAATGTGTAGAAAGCAGGCCTTTTTCGACATTTGAAGTTTCCTGTTTCTTCTATAATATAGTATAAAAATAGTTTCTGTGTATCAGCCGCAATTTAAAGCTTTTTCGCCTTTTTCGATTTCGCAGAGTATGTAACTCTGCGAAAATGAGGAGTGATTCTATGTGGTGTATACTGAAATGTCACCCCGGAAAAACAGAAGAGGTCATAAAGTCATGCAGAAGGCAGATTTCACATCAAATTTTGCGTGATATTTTTGTGTTCACTTCCGACAGAATGAAGCGGTACGAAGGTAGCTGGCATATGGAAAAAAGGCAGCTTTTCCCAGACTGTATCTTTGTTGAGACAACGGATCCTGCCGCTTTGTCGGAACAATTGGAACCCTGCCGCAAGTTTCTTCAGACTTCCGAGGAGGGCGGACTGCTTTGGGCTGTGCCTGCAGATGCGGAAGAGTTTTTGAAAAAACTGTGCGGAAAAGAGCATCATCTTTGTATGTCTCAGGGATATATCCGTGATGGAATCACCCATGTCATCCATGGCCCGCTGGTGGGAATGGAACGACGAATCCGAAAAATAGACCGCCATAAACGTACGGCAAATGTGGAAATGCCTGCCGGAGGATTAGGAACCTTTCTTCAGGCAGGTTTAGAGATCACTTCAAAAAGTTAAGCAGGTGATCGGATAAAAACCAGAGTCAGGATCTTTTTCTGTAGTGTGTGCTATGGGAATCGTGGATTGTGGTCATAAATTTGCGTATAAAAAGTTCGGAGTATGACGCTTCATACTGCGGATATGGCGAAGCATACCCAAAAAGGAGCATACATATGTGGTATGTGATTCAGACAACAACAGGACAGGAAGAAATCCTGGTAGAGATGATGAGGAAAATCCTCTCCAAAGAACTTTACAGGGATTGCTTCTATATAAAAAGGGAATGTGCCATAAAACAAAAAAGTAGCTGGGAGATCTGCCAAAAGGCATTGTTTCCCGGCTATGTCTTTATAGACACAGATTTCCCCAAAGAATTGTATTATGAATTAAAGAATGTACCGAAGCTTACAAAGCTTTTGAAAAATGAAGAGGAAGTTTTTCTTAAGGTAGAAGAAGAGGAACAGAAATTTCTGGAAAACATCCAGAGCGAAGGACATCTTGTCCGGCGCTCACTGGTAAAGCTGGATGAAGAAAAGCAGATCGTGGCAGCAGAGGGAGCAGTAGGAAAATATTTTGCGTATATCATCAAACAGCGGATCAGGAAGCGCTACGTGCTGATCCGTCAGCAGTTTCTGGGAAAGGACCGGGAGATTATCCTTGGTATCCGGCTTGAGAATGATCCGGAAGGAAAAAGGTAGAAGAAGTAAAAGAAATATAGAAGAACCAGAGAGGAAGGCAAAGCCTTCCTATTTTTGTGGAGAAAAATAAGAGCAGCATCAAGAGTTTAAAAATGAGGCTGCAGAGGATGAGAGGAAAAGATGTTTAAGAAAGGAAAAGATTTTAAGGCTTTTGAATCAAAAGTCTGGCTGAGTAGTCCAACCATGCACGGCCCGGAAATTGAATATGTGAAAGAAGCCTATGAGACAAACTGGATGTCTACAGTGGGACAAAATATCAATGAAGTGGAACGCATTGCCTGTGAAAAGACAGGGTGTCATTATGCAGTGGCACTTTCAGCAGGAACGGCAGCGCTGCATATGGCAGTTAAGCTGGCAGGAGTTCAGCCTGGAGAAAAGGTATTTTGCTCAGATATGACATTTGATGCCACAGTAAACCCTGTTGTTTATGAGGGCGGAATACCGGTATTTATTGATACCGAATATGACACCTGGAACATGGATCCCGTTGCTTTGGAGCAGGCCTTTCGTCTGTATCCGGAAGTGAAAACAGTCGTTGTGGCTCATCTGTATGGAACGCCGGGAAAAATCGATGAGATCAAAGAAGTGTGCGACCGGCACGGGGCAATCATCATCGAAGATGCAGCAGAATCTTTTGGAGCAACTTATAAAGGCGTGCAGACAGGAACCTTCGGTACATACAACTGTATTTCCTTTAATGGGAACAAGATTATTACAGGATCTTCCGGAGGGATGCTCCTGACCGATGACAAAGAAGCAGCGGAAAAGGTGCGGAAATGGTCCACTCAGGCCAGGGAAAATGCTCCCTGGTATCAGCATGAAGAGCTGGGATACAACTACCGCATGAGTAATGTGATCGCCGGAGTGGTGAGGGGACAACTTCCTTATCTGGAAGAGCATATTGCACAGAAGAAAGCAATCTACATGCGTTATAAGGAAGCATTCCAACGCGCAGGTCTTCCGGTGGAAATGAATCCTTATGACGAAAAAAGCAGCGAGCCGAACTTCTGGCTAAGCTGTCTTCTGATCAAGCCGGAAGGAATGTGCAGGCAGATGCGGGGAGAGCAGGAGGCATTGTATCTTCCGGAATATGGGAAGAGCTGCCCCACAGAAATCCTGGAAACACTGGCAAGCTATAACGCAGAAGGAAGGCCTATCTGGAAACCGATGCATATGCAGCCCATTTACCGGATGAATCCGTTTGTGACAAGGGAAGGTAACGGAAGGGCAAAGACCAATGCTTATCTTGCTGGAGGAGCAGTTGGAAAAGACGGAAGAGCGCTGGATGTAGGAATGGATCTCTTCCAGAGAGGACTGTGCCTGCCGAGTGATAACAAGATGACGGCTGGGGAGCAGGAGCAGGTTATTGAGATTGTGAAGGGATGTTTTGAGTAGAGGAAATATGAGAAAAAAAAAGAAGGTTGTAAATAGACAGGGATTTTATAGCAGATATATAAAACGCCCTTTGGATTTTATTTTTGCACTGGTCGGACTGATTGTAATATCTCCTGTTTTGTTGATTGTTGCTGTGTTAGTAAAAATTAAATTGGGTTCCCCAGTAATTTTTTCGCAGGAGAGACCTGGCTTAAACGGAGAGATATTCAGATTATACAAATTTCGTACGATGACGAATGAAAGGGATGAAAACGGAGAGTTGTTACCAGATGATGATAGACTCACAAAATTTGGAAGAATGCTAAGGTCAACATCGTTAGATGAACTTCCAGAACTTTGGAATATTCTGAAGGGTGATTTGTCCATCTGCGGACCGCGTCCATTGTTAGTTTCATATCTTCCTTTTTATACGAAAGAGGAACGGCATAGGCATGATGTGAGACCTGGATTGACAGGATTGGCGCAGATTAATGGGCGTAATACATTAACTTGGGAAGAAAAGTTCCATTATGATATTGAGTATGTTCAGAATGTTAGCTTTTTAAAAGATCTTTCCATTCTTTTGAAAACAGTAGGAAAAGTTTTAAAACGTTCGGATATACTTGTTGGAAAAGAATTTAAGGTAGGCAAACTGCTTGAAGAAAGAAAAGATTGGATTATTACTTCAGAAGGAGCAATTAAGGCAAAGAAAAAATCTGTTATTGAGGAGGAGAAATGATTATTATAAGTTATGAGGATATCGATTTGAGAGAATTTGAAAAATCGGATATTCCGCAAAAAGTAGAATGGATTAATAATCCTTTAAATAATCAATATCTGCATTATGATATCCCGCTTAAAGTGGATAAAACATTACAGTGGTTTTATGAAAAAGATAACAGTCGAAGAATGGACTGTATAATAGAGCATAAGGGAAAGCCGGTTGGGCTTATAGGATTGATTCAAATTGATAGAATTAATTCTAAGGCTGAATATTATATTACTATAGGAGAAACACAATATAAACATAAAGGCATTGCAACTAAGGCAACTAAGGCTATTTTAAATTATGCGTTCTCGAATTTGAAATTGCATAAAGTTTATTTAACAGTTGATGCAGAAAATAAACAGGCCATCCAATTGTATGAGAAAATTGGATTTAAAAGAGAAGGCTATTTTATAGATGACCTGTATCGGTCAAAAAATGGACAATATATTGATCGAATAAGATATGCTGTTGTCCAAAGAGACTAAAAATTTATTTCTAGATATTTGACCGAATGAAAAGGGAAATAGCTATTTTACATATATTTTCTTTGTATCTAGAACAGATTTGTACTGGTAAGGTTTAGTTATAAACAACTAATATTGTGGAGATAAGAGGCAGATATAGATATTTGCATAGTATAAAAAATTCTAGGTAGAAAGTAAGTCATTTATAACAGTATTTATGAATATATAGAAGAACATATTATGTGTATAAAGGATATAAGAACTGAAAATAGTTTATTTATATCAGAAATATATTGATGATGAAGATGGACGGATAGTTTTGGTATACCAGAAACAATAGAAGAAATTTTGATGAATTATGGATAAGTGAAAAATACTTTTCATGCATGCAGGGGAATTGCCCCTGTTTTTTGTTGGTTTGAGGGAAGGAGAGAATTTTGAATATATTAATTCTAAGTGTAGGAACTAGAAATAAAATAGTTCAGTATTTTAAAAAAGCGTTAACGACAGAAAATGGTGATAGACTTGGCTATGTTATTGCTACAGATATGAGTGAGTTTGCTCCAGCAGTTTATGAGGCAGACAAGTTTTATCAAGTCCCGCGTATGACAGAGTCAGGATATATGGATGTTATTTTTGATATTTGTAAAAAAGAAAATATTACTGCGGTTCTGAGCTTGATAGATCCTGAACTTAGTCTTTTAGCAAAAAACACGGCAGAATTTGAAAAGTTAGGAGTAACAGTGATAGGTTCTTCTTATGAGCTCTGCGAGATGAGTCTGGATAAGATGCGAATGTTTAAGTGGCTGACAACACATGGATACAAAACAGCACGGAGTTATACAGACAAAGATACGTTTAAAGAAGACATTATTAAAGGAAATATTACATATCCTGTTTTTGTAAAACCGGTAAGGGGAAGTGCGTCTATTTCGATTAGCAAGGTGAATGATATAGAGACGATAGATTTGCTTTTTCGGCATGATGATAATCTGATGATTCAGGAATACATGAAAGGACAAGAAATAGGAGTAGATGTTTATATTGACTTGCTTAGTGGTGAAGTGATATCAATTTTTGCCAAAAAGAAAATGCTTATGAAAGCAGGAGAAACGGATAAAGCCGTTTCTTTTGAAGATAAAAAATTATTTAAGCTGATTGAGCGATTTGTAAAAGAAGCAGGCTATAGAGGACAGATTGATATTGATATTTTTGAAATTGCTGGAGAGTATTACATTTCTGAAGTTAATCCTCGATTCGGGGGAGGATATCCACATGCTTATGAATGTGGATGTGATCATATGAAGATGATTGTATGCAATCTTAATGGCAAAAAAAATGAAAAAAATATTGGTTGTTATAAAAAGGGAGTTTATATGATGAAATATAGTGAGGTTATGATAAGAAAGTAGAGTATTATGAAGATATTATTTCTTACAACAGGAACTTTTGGGAGTATTAATGATAAGGGATTATATCCGGATTTATTAAGAGAATTTACAAAAGGAGGGCATGATGTATATATTGTAAGTGCCCGGGAGAAAAGAGAGGGATTTAAAACAGAACTTGTAGATGAGGGTATGGCCAAGCATTTAATGGTAAAAATAGGAAATATAACAAAAACAAGTTTTATTGAAAAAGGAATATCAACAATTTTAATTTCATCACAGTATAAAAGAGCTTTGTGCAAGCATTTAGTGGGTGTTAAATTTGATTTGATTTTGTATTCTACACCACCTATTACCTTGGGATCACTGGTTTCGTTTATTAAGAATCGTGATAATGCTATTACATATTTGATTTTAAAAGATATTTTTCCACAGAATGCGGTAGATCTTAATATATTAGAAAAAAGTGGACTTAAAGGGTTTTTATATAAATATTTTCGGAGAGTGGAAAAGCAGTTGTATAACATTTCGGATTACATCGGATGTATGTCACAAGCAAATGTAGACTATATTCTAAAGTTTAATCCAGAACTTGACAAAAATAGAGTTCAAATTTGTCCTAATAGTATTGAAATACAAAATAAGGAAATTTCCTTGTATAAAAAAAGACAAATACGTGATAAATATGGAATACCGGGAGACAAACTTGTTTTTGTATATGGTGGTAACTTAGGAAAGCCGCAAGGAATTCCTTTTTTAATAGAATGTCTTAAATCACAAATAAATAATGAAAAAGCATTTTTCCTTATTGTGGGAAATGGTACAGAATATAAAAGATTATCCTCTTTCTTTAAAAATGAAAATCCCTCAAATATGAAATTAATGCAACGGTTACCAAAAGAAGATTATGAAACGATGATAGCAGCTTGTGATATAGGAATGATTTTTTTAGATCATAGGTTTACAATTCCTAATTTCCCGAGTAGATTGCTATCATATATGCAAGCGAAACTTCCAGTTTTAGCAGTCACCGATCCTTATACAGATCTTGGAAAAGTAATTATTGAAGGCGAATTTGGTTGGTGGTGTGAAAGTAATAGTGTAAAGAATTTCCGAGAGGTTATACATACTATTTTTAAATGTGATAAACGAGTTGACATGGGTAAAAATGGTTGGGAATATTTGCATAATTACTATACGTCAGATAGGACATACCGAGCTATTTGCAATCAGATTATAAATCAGAAGTAGATAAGGAGATAAAAAGAATGGAACCTATATTAACGATAGGAATTACATCCTATAAAAGAGTAGAAGAATTAAAAAGATGTATTCAAAGTATACAAACTAAATATGTGGATGATATTGAAATATTAATTAGTGAAGATCATTCTCCGTTATCGCATGAAATACAAAAAGTAGTATGTGAGATCAAAAAAGGAAGTAAATATAACATCTCTTTTTCTGTAAATGAAAAGAATTTAGGATATGATATGAATTTAGGCATGATTATACAAAAAAGTCGTGGAAAATATATATTCTTTTTGAGTGATGATGACATGGTATATATGGATTCTTTAGATGAAATTATTTCTTTGTTAAAGAAAAATAGGAATTATGGAGTTGTATATGCACCTTTTGTATACAAAAACACTGGAAAAAAGGATAGAAATAGAGAAAAAAATTTCGAAATAGCTCCAGGAATTAAAAATGTAAAACGCTATATATATGATTCTATTTTGTTTTCAGGGTTGGTGTTTCGAAGAGAATATATTCAGAAAATAGATGCTTCACGTTTTAAGAATATGAATTACTTCCAGGTATATCTTTTTATGACTATGTTATATCAATATGGAGGATATTATGTAAAAAATCCATCTATCCTATGTGTGGGGGATGGTGAGAATGCTTATGGAATTGCGGAATCTAGTGGAGGAAATAGCAAAATAGCAGATAGAACCAATATAAAATCAAATCTTGAATTTAATAAAACATTATTTGAGGTGATTAGGATGTTTGATAAGGATCACGATACAGACGTGTTTTCAGATTTTGAAAAGCAGTATACATTGCATTCTTATTCAGGATTGTCATTAGCTAGAGAGAGAGGTATTGACTTTTTTAAAGAATATTGGGCTATATTAAATAGCCTAGATATCCATCTTGGATTTCCTGCAAAAATATATTATATACTTTTGCTTTTGGGAGGAAAGAAAAATATTGATCAATTGTTATCGGTATTTAGACGGAGAATAAAAAAGGAAGATTAGTGATGAGAATATGTGCAGGAATAGTTTTATTTAATCCTGATGTCGAAAGGCTAAAAAAAAATATTGAGGCTATTATTTGGCAAGTGGAGAAAATATATATTATTGATAACGGTTCGAGAAATCAACATGCTATTAGAAAATTAGTAAATTCATATGGCACAGTTTCTTTAACTATAAATAGTGATAATTTAGGGATTGCTAAAGCGTTAAATCAGATGTGTAGTCTTGCGATTGAAGATAATTACCAATGGATTTTGACATTGGATCAAGATTCAATTTGCTCTGTTGGTATGTTGGATATCATGAAAAATTATGTAAATAATAAAAATATAGGAATAATTTGTCCTGATATCTATTATGAAGGGAGGAAAATGCGAGAGAAAAAGGCAAAGAAAAAAATAGAATTTGTCTCTGCCTGTATGACGAGTGCTTCGTTAACTAATCTTGTAGCGTGGAAAACGGTGGGAGGTTTTTGTGATGATTATTTTATAGATTATGTAGATAATGAGTTTTGTATGAAACTATGTCTCCATCATTATAAGATATTAAGAGTCAATAATTGTATTTTGAATCATCAATTAGGACAAGCGCAGCAGGGGAAATTTTTGGGAATTTTTAAGTATAGTTACTCTTTCCATACCCCTATCAGAATGTATTATATAACAAGAAATAATTTAGCTTTTATAAGAACATATTCTAAAAATCTAAATATAGTAAAAGAATATATCAAAGTAATATATATATTAACAAAAAATTTATGGGTATCTAAGCAAAAAAGCGTAACACTTAAATACATTTTTTTAGGTATAAAAGATTATAGAAATAAAAATATGGGAAAATGTAAAATCGTGTATTAGTTATAAGGTTGAATAATAATGAAGTATCAAGAATCAGAATTAAGTTTGAATTTACAATATTTAAATCAATTATTAATAGATAAGGAACATTCATTGGAATATCGACAGGGTAAAAAAGCTCTCATGATAAAAAATGCTTTAAAAAAGAGAAATTTATCATTTTTTATTAATCATTTAAAAGTGAAGTTGTTTCGGAGTAATTATTATAGCTTATCAGGTAATTATAGGTTTCAATCGCAAGAATGTTTAGAAGAATACGATAGCCTTCCTAGAATTGCAGTTTATACATGCATTGTAGGGAATTATGACGAGATAATGGAGCCTCTATTTGTGAATAGTAATGTAGACTATTTTATTTTTACAGATCAATCTATTGGTAGTAAATCAAAGTGGAAAAAAATAGATATAACTAATTTGAAGGAATATTCTTATAATAATGGAACAATATTGAATCGAAAAATAAAAATATTGCCATATAATTATTTGGAAAATTATGATTATTCTATTTATATAGATGGCAATATTCAAATAGTTGCCGATTTAATTCCACTAATATTGAAAATGGGAGGTAGAGCACTAGGCGTACATACACATGCGATCAGAGATTGTATATATAAAGAAGTAAGTGGTGTCGAATTATTACATAAAGCTGATCCACAAAAAATTTGTCAACAAATAGATAGATATAGATTGGAAGGTTTTCCTGACAACTATGGGTTGTTTCAAAATTCCATTCTTATAAGGAATCATAATAGTACAAGTGGCAAAGAATTAATGAATTTGTGGTGGAAGGAATATTCTAAAGAGTTTACAAGAGATCAAATATCTTTGCCGTATGCCATTTGGAAGATGGGATTGGATTCATCAGAGATTTTTGTCTTGGGAAGAGATGTGTACCAAAATCCACGCTTTAGGATTATTAATCACCGATAGGAATGCAGAGGAACTATGAATATTTTATTATTATCAGTATTGTCAGGTTTGTTATCAGCGTTTGCTTATAAAACATCCGCACTAAAACTTTTATCACCAACATTTTTGAGTTCAGGAATGTTTTGTGGGTTTTCTATTATATATATATTGTCATTCAATTTTATTGGACAGGATATTAAGACAAAAACAGTTATATATATTTTGTCATCACTTTTTTTAACCTATGTTGGTGAATTAATAGCGAATAGATTTACAGAAAAAAAAAGTTTATTGAATAATTCTTCAAGCATAAGTATAGCTACAACAGAATATAGAAGATTTTATGTGCCATCTTTTAAAGTGACATGTATTATAACTGCAGTCATGCTGATAGTTGCAATAATTCGATTTGTCAATTTGAGATATTTTGCTTCCCAATACGGGAGTTTTAATGACTTTATGTCTATGATGTCAACTGCAAGAATAGCTGTTAACCAAGGAGAAGATTTTAATCTTAGCAGTGGGATTATTGCACAGATAGTGTACTTATCGACAGGTGTGTGTTTTTTTTATACATACATATTTTTGGAACAGATTATATTACTTAAAAGTAAAAAGTATTACTTGCTATTGCCTATAATTTTTGATTGTTTAATTGAATTTTCCACAACAGGACGTACTTCTATAATCATGATAGTAATTGGTTTTATCGTATCTTATTTTCATATTTTAGTTACACATAATAAAGGATACAAGTTGCGATTAAGCAAAAAATTATATATATATATTTTTCTATTTTTAGTCGTCTTTTTTATATATGGTGGTTTGAGAAAAGGGAATAATGCTAGTGAAGTAATAGATGAGATAGTAGGATCAATAGTGAGTTATTCTTGTGCTGGAATTTATGGATTGGATTATTATTTAGAACATCCGTGGTCCCCTAACTCTTATTTTGCAGCATATACAGGAAGGAATATATACAGTCTTTTGGGGATTGAACATAATTATATACCGGATGCCAATCTCCCATTTTATTTTTTCGGCGATGGAGGAGGTAGCAATATCTATACATCACTTGTATTACCAATTCAGGATTATGGAATCGGAGGACTTTTTATTACAAGAGTGATATTAGCTATTATTTCTACTTGGATATTAAATGTTTATTTACGTAAGGATACATCAAAAAGATCAATATATATATATAATTTACTAGCTATTTTTATTGTTAATGGTTATATTAACACCCCGATTGCGGATCGTTTCTATACTTTTTTCTTAAATCCAATGCTTTTAATTAGATATGTTGTCTATTTGTTGGGATTTGTATGGTTGATGACAAGAGTAAGAATATATTTAAAAAAATAGAGATAGAGGTTATATACAATGAACATAAAGTACGAATTAAGTAAATTAGTACCAGATAGAATTTACCTGAAAATTTTTTTTAAAAAGCTAGTGGGGGAGAGATTGAACTTAAAAACCCCAGAAACTTTTAATGAAAAAATCCAATGGTTAAAATTGTATGATAGAAATCCCCAATATACATTTATGGTAGATAAAATTACAGCTAAGGAATATGTCGCTTCAGTTTTGGGAGAAGAATATATTATCCCTACATTGGGAGTATGGGATAAATTTGATGATATTAATTTTGATAAATTGCCAGAGCAGTTTGTGTTAAAGTGTAATCACGATAGCGGAGGTTTGATTGTTGTTAGAAATAAAGAGCAATTAGATTTAGAAATGGCAAAAACAAAAATAGAGAAATGTTTAAAAAGAAACTATTTCTACATCGGAAGGGAATGGCCTTATAAGCATGTTAAACCTAAGATTTTTGCCGAAAAGTATTTGGAGGCACCGCATGAAGGGATACGGGATTACAAATTTTTTAATTTTAATGGGGTTTCAAAATTTATATACATATCAGAAGGATTAGAAAATCATGCTACTGCCAAGATTTCTTTTTTTGATTTCGAAGGACGTCAACTGCCTTTTAAAAGATTAGATTATAAGCCGTTTGAAGGAAACTGTGTTTTACCAGATAACTTTGAGAGAATGCATTATTTGAGTGATGAGTTGGCTCGTCAAATAGGAAGCGCTTTTGTTAGAACTGACTTTTATAGTTTAAATGGTAATATATATTTTTCAGAAATCACCTTTTCGCCTTGCAGTGGAATATTACCATTTGATCCCCCGGAGTGGAATAAAATTTTAGGGGAATGGATAAGCCTTCCTGAAAAAAAGAGAAAGTAGTTGTTAATGATTAAGTATTTATAGAATTTGAGGAAGATTAATGGAATATAATTATATACTTATTAATTATAGTAATGAAATATATAAATATTATTATAAAGATATCAATCAGTTAGACTACGCATATTTTGATTATGGTTATCCTTATGTCAAAGTGTTCCAGCTATTAATGAAAATCCATCTTTCTTCTAAGATTAATAGAATAATGAAGTTGCCAGGGAAAGAATTCTGGATAAAGAGGCATATTAAGAAGCTTAGAAGAAAGTATAAAAAAGTAGAGGGGAAGAAGAAATTTTGCTTTATTCTTTTTGCAGATTGTTTAGGCATGGAAAAATACGGGTTAAATAAGTGGATAAAATATTATTTTCCAAGAGCAAAAATAGTGTATTACTTTCAGGATATTATAGAAAAAGATCCCCTAAAAATTAGTCTGATTACAAATAAAAGAAATATGGTTGACTTAATAATGACATATGATAAAAAGGATGCAGAAAAGTATGATTTATATTATCATAATTTACCTTATTCTAAATTGTCAAAGTTAGAGTATAAAGAAGGAACGATAAAGTATGATTTGATTTTTGTTGGACTGATAAAAGATAGATATGAAGAGATTAGAAAAGCATTTGATATATTGTCTGAGAAAGGACTAAGATGTTTTTTTTATTTAGTGGATTTCGGAAGAAGCAGAGAACTATCAATCGGTTCTGATTTTATTATAGCAAATAAAAATATGTCATATTTTGAATATTTAAATCTTATAAAACAAAGTAAGTGTATTTTAGAAATTATACAAAAAGGTAGCAGTGGTAATACTACACGGGTAAATGAAGCAATTGAATTTGATAGATATTTGCTGACTAATAATCTTTCGCTTTCTTCTGATGTGTTGTTTGATCCGAGATATATGTATATATATGAGGATTTAAATACTTTTGATATCGGCAAGCTGAACGGAAAAGTAACTTATGAAAATAAGGAATTGTTAACGCCTCATACATTTTTACAAGATATAGAAAGTGAATTGAATAAACAAGATGCTAAAAAAATTAATTAGTAATTATAAACAATTGTCCAATCCGGTCAAAGCAGCCTTTTGGTTTACTATTTGCAATTTATTATTAAAAGGCATTAGTTTAATAACTGTGCCGATTTTTACTAGAATGCTTTCTGAAATTGAATATGGAAAGCTTTCTCTATTTGTGTCTTATGAACAGTTTTTTTTGATTTTATCTACGTGGGAAATTCAAAACGGAGCTTATCAAAAAGGTATTTTCAAATATAAAGATAATATAAAAAATTATACAGCAGCTACTATAAGTTTAGTTAATTTACTTACTGTAGCTTTTTTTTGTATAATTTTTTTATTAATAACTCCGATTAGTAATTTCACGCAGATTTCGGCCGATATTTTTATAGTTTTGTGTGTCTATTTTATTGTCCGTCCTGCGTATGATTGTTGGTTGATAAGACAGCGAACGGAGTATAAATATAAAAATGCTGTTATACTTACCTTATTATATTCACTTGCGAATGTATTTATCCCTATATGTGCTCTGAAAGTAATAGGAGAAACGGCACAGATAAAATATGTTTCAGGCCTTATTATTTCGATACTTATCTGCTTGGGATTTTATGTTTTTAGTCTGGTCCCGTTAAAAAGTATATGGAAAGATAAAAAAAGAACCGTAGAACAATGGAGCTTTATGCTTAGATTTGAAGGGCCATTAGTTCTACATTCATTATCGTATTTAATTTTAAATCAATCAGATAGAGTAATGATAGGTAAGCTTGTTGGTAATGCTCAAGCTGCTTATTACAGTATAGCATATAACTTATCAACTGTTATTGTTTTATTTCAAAATTCTATTAATCAAGCTTTGCTTCCGTGGAGATACCAGATGTTGGAAGAAAAAAAATATAAACAAATGAAAGAAGTAAATACTAATTTGTTAATTATATTTGCAATGGGAATTTTATTATTTATCCTTATATGTCCAGAAATAATGAGGGTATTGTTTACAGAAAACTATTATGAAGCTGTGTGGTGCATACCGCCTATTAGTCTAAGTGTATACTTTATGTTTTTATACACAATTTTTGTGAATATAGAGACATATTTCGAAAAGACCCAATATGTCATGTACGTGTCTGGTACATGTAGCATCATTAATATAATTTTAAATTACTTTGGAATAATATATTTTGGTTATATTTCATGTGCTTATGCTACTTTAGTATCATACATTCTATTTAGTATAGGACATTATTATTTTATGAAACGGACTCTCGAGAAAAATGACATAAAATCAAGTGAAATTGTTGATTCCAAAATGTTAATTTTTATTAGTATCCTTATAATAATTATTACTATTTTATTTATATGTTTATATAATTATTATATTTTACGATGGGCAGTTATTGGAATGTTAGTACTTTTAATAGTCATGAAGCGTGAAAAAATTTATGGAATTTTAACAATGGTTAGAGGAGAAAAAGAATGAAAAATAGTTTAAAAGGTCAAACAATACTGATTACGGGAGCTGCTGGATTTATTGGTTCTAATTTAGTGTTGGCGCTTCTTAAAGATGAAGAACCAGTTAATATAGTAGGCATAGACAATATGAACGACTACTATGATGTTTCGATAAAAGAGTATAGGATAAAACAAATTGAGTCCGTGTTAGCCTCTCATTCAGAGAGTACATGGACTTTTATTACGGGAACTATTTCTGATAAAGAAATAGTTCAGAAAATATTTACAGAGTATAAACCTTCTGTAGTTGTGAATTTAGCAGCTCAAGCAGGAGTTCGGTATTCAATTATTAATCCAGATGCGTACATCGATTCCAATATAATAGGTTTTTATAATATTTTAGAGGCGTGTAGGCACTCCTATGATGGCGGAGAAACAGGAGTGCAACATTTAGTTTATGCCTCTTCTTCTAGTGTGTATGGTTCTAATAAGAAAATTCCTTATAGTACAGAAGATAAAGTGGATAATCCAGTTTCGCTTTATGCTGCCACTAAGAAAAGTAATGAATTAATGGCTCATGCTTATTCAAAATTATATAATATTCCCTCTACGGGGCTTAGATTTTTCACAGTATATGGTCCTGCTGGACGTCCAGATATGGCATACTTTAGCTTTACTAATAAATTGCTTGCAGGAGAAACTATTCAGATTTTTAATTATGGAAATTGTAAAAGAGATTTCACTTATATTGATGATATAGTGGAAGGGATAAGGCGAATTATGCAATCGCCACCACAGAAAAAAATTGGAGAGGATGAATTACCAGTACCGCCATATGCTATCTATAATATTGGTAACAATAAACCGGAAAATTTGTTAGATTTTGTAAAAATTTTACAGGAGGAACTTATAAGAGCAGGGGTGTTGCCAGAAGAGTATAATTTTGAAAAGCATAAAAAATTAGTGGCAATGCAGCCAGGAGATGTACCGATCACCTATGCAGATACCACTGCTTTAGAGAATGATTTTGGCTTTAAGCCATCTACTAACCTGCAGGAAGGATTGAGAAGATTTGCTCAATGGTATAGAGAGTTTTATATGGATAGATAGTATAAAAGTCAGTAAGAGAATAATATGGTTTGTAAGAGAGCGTTATTGTGTCTATTTTTTGAAAAAAAATAAAGGAGAGTACAGCTAATGAGTAGTATATTTTCTGACAAAACCTTACTAATCACTGGAGGAACAGGTTCTTTTGGGAATGCGGTTTTAAATCGGTTTTTGAACACAGACATTGGCGAAATTCGTATCTTTTCCCGGGATGAGAAGAAACAGGATGACATGCGCCATGAGTATCAGATAAAATATCCGGAAGCTAGTAGTAAGATTAAGTTTTATATTGGCGATGTCCGGGATATAGCGTCTGTGAGAAATGCTATGCATGGGGTGGATTATATTTTCCATGCGGCGGCATTGAAGCAGGTTCCATCCTGCGAGTTCTTCCCTATCGAAGCAGTAAAAACTAATGTGGTGGGAACGGAGAATGTACTTACTGCAGCTATTGAAGAGGGTGTGAAAAAGGTGATTTGTCTATCTACAGATAAAGCAGCTTATCCAGTCAATGCAATGGGGACTTCAAAAGCAATGATGGAGAAGGTGATCGTAGCCAAGTCCCGTACTATTTCTCCAGAGAAAACAAGCATTTGCTGTACAAGGTATGGAAATGTGATGTGTTCACGGGGATCTGTGATCCCACTTTGGATAGACCAGATTAAAAATGGAAATCCTATTACAGTGACAGAACCTAAAATGACAAGATTCATCATGAGCCTAGAAGAGGCGGTGGAACTTGTCATTTTTGCATTTCAAAATGCGCAGTCTGGGGATATCATGGTTCAGAAAGCCCCAGCTTGTACCATTGAGGTACAGGCCCAGGCAGTAAAGGAACTATTTCACTCAGATGAAGAGATTAAGGTTATCGGTATTCGCCATGGCGAAAAGATGTATGAAACTCTTTTGACAAATGAGGAATGTGCGAATGCTATTGATATGGGGCATTTTTACCGTGTACCCTGTGATAAGAGAGATTTGAATTATGATAAATATTTTAAAGAAGGAGATATAAAGCGGAATCATCTGACAGAATTTAATTCTAACAATACGGATCTTTTAAATGTGGAGCAGGTAAAAGAAAAGCTATTGACATTGTCCTATATTCAAGATGAATTGGCAGTGTGGGAGGAAAGATAAATTATGAAAATACTGATTACTGGAGCAAAAGGCTTTGTAGGTAAAAATCTTCTGGAATCGTTGAAAAATATTCGTGACGGTAAAGATCAGGTACATAAGATTAACGGAGTGACAGATTCAGCCGATCTGGTTCTCTATACTTATGATGTGGACTCCACCCAGGAAGAGCTGGAGCGGTACTGCCAAGACGCAGACTTTGTGTTCAACCTGGCAGGAGTGAACCGCCCCAAGAATCAGGAAGAGTTTATGAAAGGCAATTTTGGATTTGCTTCTACACTTCTCGATACGCTGAAAAAGTATGAGAATAAGGCGCCTGTCATGCTCTCCAGCAGCATCCAGGCCAGTCTGGAAGGGCGATTTGCAGGAAGCGAGTATGGGAAGAGCAAGCTGGCGGGAGAAGAATTGTTCCGCAGATACAGCGAGGAGACAGGAGCCAAAGTGCTTATCTACCGTTTCCCCAACCTGTTCGGAAAGTGGTGTAGGCCCAACTATAACTCCGCGGTGGCCACATTCAGCAATAACATTGCCAATGATCTGCCTATCCAGGTCAACGACCGCAGCACAGAGCTGGAGCTCCTCTATATAGATGATCTGGTGGAAGAGCTGCTGCTGGCTTTGAACGGTCAGGAACACAGGGATGAGAAGGAATTTTGCTATTGTCCGGTCACATTCCATGTGACGCTGGGAGAGATTGCGGACCTTCTCTATTCCTTTAAGGAGAGCAGACAGGATCTGTCTGTGCCTGATATGAGCGATGGCTTTACAAAGCGTCTTTATGCCAACTATCTGTCTTATCTGCCCACAGATGGTTTTTCCTACAAGCTGAAGATGAACAGGGATGACCGCGGCAGTTTTACGGAGATCCTGCGCACGACAGACCGGGGACAGGTGTCTGTCAATATCAGCAAGCCTGGTATCACAAAAGGACAGCACTGGCACCACACAAAAAACGAGAAATTTGTGGTAGTATCCGGACGGGGGCTGATCCAGCTTCGAAAGATCGGTGTGGACAGGGACGGAAATCCTTACCCGGTAGTCAATTATGAGGTCAGCGGGGAGGAGATCACTGTGGTAGAGATGATCCCCGGCTATACCCACAACATCATCAATCTGTCTGACACAGAGGATTTGGTGACGGTCATGTGGGCTAACGAGCCCTTTGATCCAGAACATCCGGATACCTTTGGTCAGAAAGTGTGATAGTGTTAGTATCGATAAAGAGGATGGGATGATAGAAAAAGTGGAAATACACGGAAAGGAAGAGAAAATGAAAACCGATTATTCAGATATTACATTTAAAAAAAATGGAAAGCTGAAACTTCTGATTATTGTTGGGACTCGCCCAGAGATTATTCGTTTAAGTGCAGTGATTACGAAGTGTCGCAGATATTTTGACTGTATTTTGGCTCATACAGGACAGAACTATGATTATAACTTAAATGGTGTGTTTTTTAGAGATTTAAAGCTGGATGCACCGGAGGTTTACATGAATGCTGTAGGAGAAGATCTGGGTGCAACTGTCGGAAATATTATCAACTGTGCTTACAAACTGATGGTACAGGTACAACCGGACGCTTTGCTAATTTTGGGAGATACTAATTCTTGTCTTTCTGCTATTGCAGCTAAAAGGCTTCATATTCCCATCTTTCACATGGAAGCAGGAAATCGATGTAAAGACGAGTGCTTGCCAGAGGAAACAAACCGTAGAATTGTAGATATTATTTCGGACGTGAATTTGGCTTATAGTGAACACGCAAGAAAATATCTTCATGAATGTGGGCTGCCGAAAGAGCGTACATATGTGACAGGAAGCCCTATGGCCGAAGTACTCCGTCAGAATTTAGAGGAGATTGAAAAATCAGATATTCTGACGAAACTTGGGCTTAAATCAGGTAAATATATTCTTCTTTCCGCACATCGTGAAGAGAATATTGATACGGAGAAGAATTTTATCTCCTTGTTTACTGCCATCAATAAAATGGCAGAAAAATATGATATGCCAATTTTGTACTCATGTCATCCTCGGTCAAAAAAACGTTTGGAGGAATCAGGGTTCAGACTGGACGAGAGGGTTTTACAGCATGAACCTTTGGGATTTCATGATTATAACCACCTTCAAATGAATGCCTTTGCGGTTGTATCTGACTCGGGAACTTTACCAGAAGAGAGTTCTTTTTTTACTTCTGTGGGTCGTTCTTTTCCGGCAATTTGTATTCGTACTTCTACGGAACGGCCGGAAGCGTTGGATAAGGGCTGTTTCATTTTAGCTGGAATTGATGAAGGTTCTATCTTACAGGCTGTAGATACGGCCGTTGAAATGAACATGAGTGAAGATTTTGGGATTCCAGTGCCAGATTATGTAGAAGAAAATGTAAGTACAAAAGTGGTGAAGATTATTCAGAGCTACACTGGGGTAGTAGATAAAATGGTGTGGCGGAAAGAGATGTGATTTATGTATAAGGGAAAATAAATTGCCTGAATTATGTCAAGCCACTAGACAAACCATTCTACATATGTTAACATATATCTAAAGCATTATATCTTCACAATCTTTTGTGTCTTTCACAGGAAGCGGCAAGTATCTTAGGCTTGTTTCCTGCATCTTATTTTCTAAATACACATCAGGAAAGATATCTCAATGCTTTTATAACTGATTTATATACAGTAAAGAGGTTCTTTCCTGGATGGTATGGAAAATAAAATAAGGCAGGACAATCAACAGAACCAGAGGGAAAAAGAGCCTCTTCATACAATCAAGAAAAGGAGGTTGCCTATGGGGAAAGAGGCACAAGATGCCAGAAACTTTGACGTACCGGTGGAAGAGCATGAGCTTGAGATTCGATATGAGAAGTACAAGCGAATCCTTGCAGGACTTACGATCATGAGCGATATCTTCATGCGAAATGTCTTGAAAAAGCGGGAATGCACAGAGTATATTTTACGGATCATTATGGACAAAGAAGATTTGGAGGTGAAGGAGCAGGTCTTGCAGAAGGATTATAAGAATCTGCAGGGACGATCGGCTGTTTTGGATTGCGTTGCCCGTGACACTGAGTCGAAACGGTACGATGTGGAACTCCAGCAGGAAGAGGAAGGGGCTTCTGCCAGACGAGCCAGATACCACAGTGGACTCTTGGATATGAATACACTGGAAGCTGGACAGGATTTCGATGAACTGCCAGAGAGCTATGTGATTTTTATTACGAGGGATGATGCGCTTGGCTATGGACTTCCTATTTATCACATTAATAAAAAAATTGAAGAGGTAACGGAAGATTTCCAGGACGGCGCTCACCTTATCTACGTGAATGCAAAAATCAAGGATAAAGAGACCGCACTGGGTCGTTTAATGCACGATCTGCAGTGCGGGAATGCAGATGAAATGTTTAGCGAGATTTTGGCAAAGCGTGTCCGGGAGTTAAAGGAAACGCCGAAAGGAGTAGAGGATATGTGTCGTGAGATGGATGAGATTTATAATGAAGGAATGGAGATTGGAGAAAAGCGAGGAGAACAAAAGGCCAAAAAAGAAACAGCCATGACACTTGCCTCAATGGGAATGTCTGTCGATAAGATTTCACAGGCGGTAAAGGAAAGCATGGACCAGATTCAGCAATGGCTTGCTGAAGGGGTAGCGATGTCGAAGTAAAGAAGAAATCTTTGTATGAAAATCCATACTATATCTTTTGTATACTTTCCCGTATGGATAAAGATATGGTTTTGAAATATTATGTGGGAAAATTACGGAGGATCTTGAGAAAAGCAGATGTTAAAAAGGAAAGTAAGCTGGGATTTAATTTCCATAAATCCGGTCTTTACTTTCCTTCTTTTTTACTTTATAATAAAATTATGTAAATTGATGAAAGGGCAGATGGAATATGAGAAAGGTCGCCTGCCCTTGACGATGAATAGAGATATAGCCTGGAGCAGATTCTTTCGTGATAGCCAATCAGATACAGTAATGACAGATTGTTACTTATTTTCAGCAGCAGAATTGAAAGAGGAGTGAATATGAGAAACACGGGAATCAAGCCAGATGTTATATTTAAAAACTTTTGGAGAGATAACGGACATTTTGCCAGTCTCTTTAACACAGTTGTGTTTGGCGGTAAGACAGTGATACAGCCGGAGTCGCTGAAAGAACTGGATACAGATGTATCTAATGTCATAAAATCTGGAAAGTATGAGGAATCTTTGACAAGAGCCAGAGATGTTGTGAAAAAGGCAGCTCATGGTACGGACCTTGTGATACTGGGAATTGAGAATCAGCGGAAGATCCATTATGGAATGCCGCTGAGAGTTATGATCTATGATGCTCTAAGTTACCTGAAAGAATGTCAGGAAATTGCAGGGGAGCATAAGGGAGCTGGTGATAAGGCGACTGCTGAAGAATTTCTTTCCGGCCTGCATAAAGGGGACCGATTGCACCCCATTATAACCATTGTGATCTATTATGATGAAAAACCGTGGGATGGTGCACAGAGCCTGAAGGACATGATCAGAGATATGCCCTCGGAGATTTCCGGAGTGTTTTCGGATTATCGGATGAATCTGCTGCAGGTGAGGGAGTCATCCCAATATCATTTTGATAATGAAGATGTCCAGACCATTTTTGAGATCACCAGATATATTTATCAGGGTGAATTTGCTAAGGTGAAGAAATTTTACGGAGAAAAAACAGTGAAATCCGATGTGGGAGCAGTGATTGGAGTTATGACAGACAGCAGCTTGATTGTTGAAGAAGCCTTGGAGAGTAAGGGAGGAATAAATATGTGTACAGCATTAGAGAAGCTGGAAGAAAAAGGCCGCGAGGAGGGAAAGCTGGAAGGAAAACGAGAAATGATTCTTGCTTTTCTGAAAGCAGGCGCGGACACCTGGATGATCAAAAAGGCCAGTGGGTGGAGCGAGGAAGAAATTGAGGCAATCCGCCGTAAGATGGAGTAACGGGAAGAGCGGGGATTGCTAATTTTCCGCTAAAGTGTCAGGTCAGCGGCCATAAACTCTATTGCCCTTTTATCCTGCAGGTATTATAATTCTATTATCGTTTGTTTTACAGCAATATTGGCAGATATTGCTGCAAATTGTGACAAAAGACAACAGCAGAGGCGGGTAAGGAAATTGACAGATAAAAGAAAGACAGAAAGTAAAAAATTCGGAGAAGAGCTTAGAAAGCTGATGCATCTTGCAGGATTGAAGGAGAGAGAGCTGGCAAATTTTATTAACTATGATATTACTTCCATCAGCAAGTGGGTGAATGGAGCTAAGCTGCCCTCCAAACGGAACCGAAGTGAGATCATTTATGCACTGGCGGAGTGCTTTGCACAGAATATGAAAGATGTGGGTGCAGATGCGGCAGAGATTGCGGAGGAGCTTTTGAATGCCTGCAGGAAAGACGAATTGTTTAAAGAGATGGAGATACAGGGGACCCATTCTCTGTCTTTTGTGGACAGTAGAAAGGATTTCTTTGATGTGATTGAGAAGCTGTTCCGTCAGGTCAGCGCGCTGGACGACCACACTGTTGAGATTGCTGCCTCCTTCAATGTACTGGAACATCTGGGACATCGGTTTTATGAGCTGATACAGAAGCTGCCGTCTGCCGGAACAAAGAGATTCAGCATGAAAATGTGCATGAATATGCCGGAGCAGGAAGTAGAAAACAAGCTGTACTGTGATATGCTCCTGAATATTGTTGCGGGCTATGAAAGAGCGGAAATTTCTATTGTTGCTGCAAAAGAGCAGACGCCATGGATCATCGTGGTGAATGGATTTTTTTACATACAGATCCTGTATCAGAAAGAGGATGACTTTGCAGCCTGTTTCAGCACGGATCCGGAAGTGGCGTCTATGTTCCGCAGGATCGGGAGAGAAATTTTTGAGAATGCCGAGCAGGTTTTGAGCTATGCTTCGCCGGAAAATTTAAGAAAAACGAATGTACAGCTGGATTCTTATTCCTGCCGCCGGCAGAGATTGTTTTTCAATGAAGCACCTGCTATGCTCCTGCCGGAAAATGTAATGGAAGAACTGGCAAAGCAAAGTGAGAGTAAAGATTATTCGGATTATTTAAGGAAGCTGAAGAAAGTATTTTCTTCCTATACATATAATGCCAGAGTGGATCTTCTTTTGTTTTCTTCGGTGATCAGCGAGTATATTGCAACAGGAGAGTTAAGCCTGGGAAATGTGCCGCATCATCTGACAGAAAAGCAGGTGAAAGATCATATTAACTATATCAGCAGGTGTATGGAGGAAAATCATGGTTTTAAGGTTTATGTTCTGCGGGATACGGTGAATGAGTCAGAGAACCTTAGAATGTTTCCGTCTATATTTATTGATACGATGGCGGTAACGCTGGAAAATTCCAGAAGGAAGCCGAATGAAAATTACCATATTTCCATGTACCCGCAGATCATAAGAGTGTTTGAAAAATATTTTGATGCCATGATACAGCGTCCGGATTGTTATGAGCTGACTCCGGAAGAACTGCGCCGGTATCTGTAGACATGTCAGTATCTGTAGACATGCTGGTATCTGTAAAGATCTTGTACCTGGATAATGAGAGAAATGATGAGGGGAGTTGAATAACTTGAATTCAACTTTCCTTTTTTTGACCCCATTGACGTTTCGGAACGACTGTCCGATTCAATTGAATATAGCCATCAAAATGCATTATAGTAAATTCAACAATAAAAAAGCAGGAAAATATTCAGAAAAAAGGAGGGGTTACATGGAAGAGAAAAAAGTCAGCATATCCCAGGTAATTGCTATAGGCGGAGCATTTATGGGATTTGTTATCGGTTCAAGTTTCGCTTCCGGGCAGGAATGTATGCAGTATTTTACCGGACACGGAGTGTTGGGAAGTATAGGGGCAGGAATTATTGCGCTTCTGCTGTATGTATGGTTTGTTACTGTGATCGTGGAAGACGGGCGGAAACTTAAGCTTCACAATTCAGGCAAGATGTTTAATTTTTACCTTGGAAAATATTTAGGGTTTATTATGGAGTGGTTCACGCCGATCATGCTGTTTTTTGTATATTCTACGATGATATCAGGAGCAGGATCTACGTTTGAAGAGTATTATGGCGTCAATGGAAATTTTGGCCGGGCCTTCATGATCATTGCTTCTCTTCTGACCGTTCTTCTGGGGCTGAACAAGCTGGTAAAGATCGTGGGATATATTGCTCCGGTGCTTCTGGCTGTGACGATTCTGATAGGCGTTATCTCTATTGTAAGTAATCCGGCGGGAATTGCAGAGGCAGATGAGACATTGAAGCATGTGGAAGTAAACAGCAACTTCAGTAACTGGGCGCTTTCCGGATTCATGTATGGCGCTTACACAGTGACCGGGGTAGTTCCCTACCTTGCTGATATTGGAAAGTCTACAGCGACTAACAGGAAGAATGCATTACTGGGCGGAATTTTTGGAGGCGGAGCATTTTTGATCGCAGTTATGATCCTGAACTTCGGACTGCTTGCAAATCTGGGCGATGTTTATAATCTTGAGATTCCGTCTCTGTTTGTGGCAGCGTCAATTCATCCGATTTTCGGACAGATATTTTCTGTTCTTCTGATTGGGGCGATCTACACTACTGCAGTTCCGATGCTCTATACAGTATGTAATAAAATTTCTTCTGACTCCAAGAGTACACCATATCGTGTGGCTGCAATTGTGACGGCGATTGTAAGTATATTTGGAGGGCAGCTGTCCTTTTCCACTATGATCAGCATTATCTATCCGATTTCCGGATATGCGGGAGTTGTCATTTTTGCAGGAATGATCTATACAAAATATATTAAGAAAAAGAAGTACGAAGAGTTTGACGAAAATGATGTTGTAGGAAAAGCCCAAAATTAAAAAGTGAAAAAGGTATATGATTTCGTGGGGTGAGATCAGAAAGGAGACCAATATGAGACAATATGAAGATGGAAGAGCGTTTGCGCAGAAAAAGGATCAGGAAGATCCGTTGAAGGATTTCCAGCAGAGGTTTTATAAGCAGGAGGGTGTCATTTACATGGACGGAAACTCTCTTGGACTGTGCAGCAAAGATGCGGAAAAAGCGCTGATGAATGCGCTGGAAGTGTGGAAAAAGGCCGGAATTGATATGTGGGAGAAATATGATTACTTCCTGTATCAGGATAAACTGGGAGCAATGTGTGCGCCCCTTGTAAATGCAGATCCGGAAGAAGTGACCATCTGCATGAGTACAACAATGAATGTGCATCAGGCGATCGCTACTTTCTATAAGCCGACTCCGGAAAGAAATAAGATTATTATGGACGACTTGAATTTCCCGACAGACCGGTATGCGGTATACAGCAATATCCGCGTACATGGATATGATCCGGATGAATGTCTGAAAGTGGTAAAGAGCCGGGACGGAGAATACATTTATGAGGACGATGTGATTGAAGCGATGACAGATGACGTATGCCTTGTTCTTCTTCCTTCTGCTCTCTACAGAAGCGCACAGCTCATTGATATGAAAAAGATTGCAGACGCTGCACATGAAAGAGGAATCTATGTAGGATTTGACCTTTGCCATTCTATTGGAGCAGTTCCCCATGATTTTAAGGAAATCCAGCCGGATTTTGCAGTGTGGTGTACATACAAATACCTGAACGGCGGCCCGGGAGCGATTGCAGGTCTGTATATCAATAAGAAACATTTTTCCATGGAACCGGGACTTGCAGGATGGCATGGAAACAGAAAGGATACACAGTTCAATCTGGAGCAGTATTTTGAACATGCAGAATATGCAGGAGGATGGCAGACAGGAACACAGCCGGTTCTTTCTATGGCGCCATTGGAAGGAAGCCTTGAAATGATCAAAGAAGCAGGCCTTGAAAATCTGCGGAAGAAATCCCTGGATATCACAGAATATCTGATGTATCTGATCGATACCAGACTTTCAAAATATGGATTTTCCGTAGGAAATTACAGGGAGGACTCCAAACGTACCGGCCATGTTGCTCTGGTGCATGAGGATGCGATCCGCATCAATGCGGCAATGAAAGCAAGAAAGATCATTCCGGATTTCCGGTTCCCGGATGTGATCAGACTGGCTCCGGTTCCACTTTATATCTCCTATACAGAGGTGTATGATATGGTAGATATCATTGTGGATATTATGGAAAAGAAAGAATATGAAAACTTTGCAAATAAAAGAGGGACCGTGGCGTAAGCCATGGCCCTTTTAAGCTGAGGGAGTTTTAAGCGGCAGAAGAGGTTTCAGAATCTGACCGCAAGCAGTTCTTTTTCCAGATCCTCCATGTTTCTTGGAACGGGAAAAGAAGGATCAGCCATCCCCCGGCTGCACAGAAATTTATGGAGACGGATCACGGAAGGAAGTTCCAGGTTCGTCTCTTTTAAAAGTTCTTCATCTGTAAGCGCTTTGTCAGGACGGTCCTGACTTAGGACGCGTCCGTTTTTTAAAAGGACAACTTCATCTGCCCATTCCAGTGCATAGTCTGTATTGTGAGTTGCCAGGAGAACAGTCATGCCGGATGTACACATTTTGTCAATCTGCTGGCGGATGATCCGGGTGTGGACAGGATCCAGGGCGGCAAAGGGTTCGTCGAGGATCATGATTTCCGGTTTCATTACCAGGATGTCTGCCAGCGCCACCTGCTTTTTTTGTCCGCCGCTTAAAGCGTGGGCGGGGCGGTGGCGAAAGTCTGTGATCTCAAGTGTTTCAATGATATTTTCTACCGCTTCTGCGGCTTTTTTTTCCGGAATGCCCAGGTTGAGAGGTCCGAAGGAAATTTCCTGATAGACGCTGGCGCAGAAAAGCTGGGTGTCGGGATTTTGAAAGACGATTCCCACTTTGCTGCGAAGCTCCAGCAGATCTTTTTTGCGGTAAGATACAGGGTGTCCCTTGAAAAGGAGTTCCCCCCGATCCGGTCTTAAGATTCCGTTGCAGCATAAGAAGAAGGTGGATTTTCCGGAACCGTTGGCTCCCATAACGGCGATCTTGCTGCCGCGGGCGACGGAAAGAGAGAGGCCGTTTAAGGCAGGAGAGGATGAGTCCTCATAGGAATAAGAAAGGTTTCGGGCTTCCAGTATGATATCTCTCATAAGATTACCTCCACATTCTGAAAAGTATTTCTGATAGCCTGGCGTCAAATACAGTGATCAGGAAAAGAACCCCTTCAAATAAGATGAGCCAGAGGATTTCTTTGCGTCTGACAGGATGCTGTTCTTTTAAAACATGGATCCTGCCATTATAGCACCGGGCTTCCATCGCGTCGTATACAGCGCTGGCCCGCCGGATAGAAAGTATAAAGAGGGAGGAGGCCAGGAGCCCGTATGATTTTATGGAAGTGCTCAAATTCCTGTTCCCCAGCCGCGAGCGCTGGGAACAGGAAATGGAGGAAGCAATTTCCAGCAGGAGAAAAATGAACCGGTAGATTAGCATCATAAGTTCAATGATGAGCCAGGGGATATGCCAGGATTCCAAAACGGAAACTATGTCTGTCACAGGAGTGCTAAGGGACAGGAAATACAGACAGGAAACACAGGCAAGTGCAGTGAGAATGAGCTGGATCCCGTGACAAATCCCTTCCCAGCTTCCGCTTATGTACCAGGATCCCACAGGAAGGGCAAATGCGTCAAGGGGAACGGAAGAGATATTTACAATAATGGCCGCTGTACTGACGAGTAAAAAGGCGCAAGGGATCTCCATCAGTTTCCGGTAGTAACGGAGAGAAATACCGCCTTTTTTTATGGTAAGGCAGGAGGATGCAAAAAGGACGATCAAGGCTACAAGGACAGAACGGCTGACGATGCAGAAGCACAAAGAGGCCAGAGAAAAGAAAAACTTTTCTCCGGCATTTGTATATCGCAGTTTGGACGTATAGCATAATTTATCAATAAGTGACATGGAAACAGCCTCCTGACGGATACAAGCGTTAATCTTCGGTTGGATCCGTATCCTTCATCCATTTTTTTCGTTCTACAAATCTTCCCATGAAAAATGCGATGATCCCTACGCCGATACCGGTCTGCAGGCAGAAGATCAAACTTTCTATTTCTCCAGGAACTTCCCCGCCAAGGAAGGTTTCAAGGACAGGCGTGAACCAGGGCTCATAGGCTTCTCCCTGGACTTCTTCCACCATGACGCTTCCGGCGTCGTCGGATCCGCCGAAGTCAGCGTCTTTTTGGAAAAACAGAGGGGAAATCACCAGAAGAACAGCGAGGATCAGTAAAAGAATGACGGTTCGTTTATTTTTACTCATATGTTTTTGCCTCCTTATGATATCCGATCAGCTTCAGCTCAGGCTGTGCATAGGTTTCCAGAGCAATGACGATGACAACGGTCAGGATTCCCTCGATGACAGCAAGCGGAAGCTGTGTAGGAGCAAACACGCCCAGGAATTTTACAGCAGATGTGAGGAATCCTCCCTGCTGGGACGGATAGGCAAGCGCCAGCTGAATGCTGGTAATGCAGTAGGTAAAAAGATCACCCAGGGCAGCAGCGAGAAAGATGCTGACACGCCGGTTTATGTTCAGCTTTTTGCAGATCGTATAAATGAGCCAGGATAAAATGGGTCCTGCAATAGCCATGGAGAAGGTGTTTGCGCCAAGAGTAGTAAGCCCTCCGTGAGCCAGGAGAATTGCCTGGAACAAAAGCACAATGAGGCCCAGAATGCTTACAGCAGAAGGGCCGAATAAAATAGCTCCCAGGCCGGTACCTGTCATGTGGGAACAGCTTCCAGTTACGGAAGGAATCTTCAAAGAAGAAATAACAAAGATGAATGCTCCGGACATGGCAAGAAGAACCAGCGCTTTCCGGTTGGACGCAAGTGTTCGGCGAATAGAGAAAAAGCCGGCTAAAAGGAAGGGAAGGCAGATAACGCCCCAGGCGATGCAGGAACCGCCGGGAAGATAGCCCTCCATAATATGCATGGCATGTACGCTGGGCGCTGTCCCAAAGGACAGGGCCAGGACAGCTGTGAAAGATACCAGCATTTTCTCATAAACTGTCATGGATCGATTTGTCATAAAATGCTCCTCCTTTAGATTATATTCTGCAGTCAATAGAAATGCCCCTGTCGTGGGAAGAACAAGGGCACCAAAAAGAGAAGCAAAAGAACGAAAACTTTGCTTCCTTTATACCTTGTGTCATACTCCGTGACAGACGGCAGTTCCATACAGACAGGCAGGTCTTCTGACTTGGAGATCATCACGGTTTTTTCCTTCCCATATCTATTGCATATCACGGCGTAAGATACAGTGGCTTAATAAAAATCGCTCCTTCCTTACAGCGGCGGGACCGTACAGGCTTTGCACCTGTTTCCCTATTATCCTGTACAAGGCTGGTCGCACAGCCTTTACAGGCACCTGAATGTATTTAGTTTTGTTTTTATGGAAAAAAGGATAACACGGCGTTTCTGCAAAGTCAAGCATTCCTGAAAATGCTCCTGCTTATCTTAAGAGACCGCTGCCCAGTGCTTCCAAGATATCAGAAGGAGACTTTGAACGGGCATAGATCTGCAGGTTTGGCTCTGCAATATCCCAGAGATAATGAGCGTCTGAGTTGGAGAGGATCCGGCAGTTTTCCAGATAGGGATGTTCCCTTTTCAGCCGGTGCAGGTTTTTCATATCCTTCAATTCCGCGCAGGAAAAGGTGCTGTCCGGCGGTATCGCTCCCAGATTGGAGATCAGGCTGGTAGAGGACTTGTCAAGATGGGCCGGAAAACAGATGCCGCCAAAGGAGTCAGCCAGCTTTCCCGTTTCATCAAAAGGGATGTCTGTGGCGCTGATCAGAAGTTTATCCAGGGATCCGGACACTTTGTCATTTTCATCTACGATCAGCTGCGTGCCGAAGATTTCCGGGCGGTTTCTTACGGGAAGAAGATGCTCATACACATAGGCGTCAAAGGAGAGGGCACGATCGAGGGAGGCAAACAGGAAAAGGACATGGATCTCTTCTGATGTAGTGAGTTCCATGCCGGGAAGGACTGTGATTCCCAGACGTTTTCCGGCCTCTATGGCAGCAGGGCAGTTCCTGCAGGAATTGTGATCCGTAAGTGCAATGACATCCAGATTCTTGACTGCGGCCATGCCGGTGATGTTGGAAGGGGTCATATCGTCATCTCCGCAGGGCGACAGGCAGGAATGGATGTGCAGGTCATAATAGAGCGGGATCATAACAGCTGATGAACCTTCAGCGCGGCTTCAAAGACAGGGAGATCCGTGGAAAATACTGCGATTTCCTGCTCTTTGGCACACTGCATATCGTCCTCTGTAAAAGAGGCCCCTTCCGCAAGGACGATGCAGGATACGTCTGCAAGAGAAGCGACAGCCAGGGTGTTCCGGTTGCCGATGACTGTGACCCAGGCGCAGCCGGAAGGCGCTTTCCCCATGGCGACGCTTAAGAGGTCGCAGCAAAATACACGGGTGATCTGCTGTTCGCTTCTCCCCGGATTTTCGGTATGGAATATTCCGGAATTGATAAGATCCTGTACAGAAGCCATTTTTACACATCCTTTCTCTTTAACTCTGCCTCCAGTTTTTTTACATAGTCTTCCAGGTCTTCCCTGGAAATTTCAGATCCGTCTTCAGAAGAAGTAAGGTTCCGCGCCGTATAGGAAATTTCCCGGGAGAGATTTCCGATATATTCAAAAAATACATAGATACAGTCGGTTCTGTCTGCCTCGCCCCTTACAATATCTTCGGCCAGAGCACGGCATGTGGGCGCACCGCAGGAGCCGCAGTCCAGGCCGGGGAGCTGTTCTGTCAGCTCTTCTACCATGCCCATCATTTCCAGACTTTCCCGGAATGTCTTCCCAAGCCGGAATACAGGCTCGTATTCCACATAGCTGTCCCAGTGATAATCCACATCGGGATACATGTTGGAGTGGGTGCGGGACACAGGAAGATAGCGGTGCAGCTTCTTCGTCTTTGCAGTGGCAATGTAGGGATTTTCCACCGTCAAAGCGCCGCCGACACAGCCGCCGTTGCAGGCATTCAGTTCCACGAACTTCAGACCGTAAAATTTTTCATCTTCCAGATCGCTCAGGACGCGAAGGACGTTCATAATGCCGTCAGCTGCCAGATAATTGTCTGTGATCAGCCCGGCTGCCTCTCCCCCGCTGTTGCTCCAGCCAATTCCGATACGGCCGGAGGCGGCAAGCGGCTTCAGGCGGGACTCATCGTGGGTCATATGAGTTAAGAGGACGGGGTAAACGTCCTTGATCGCCAATACCTTGTCAATCTGGCTTTTTTCAATGCCAAGAGGTGCTTTGGCATAAGTTACCTTGGAAGGACAGGGAGAAATGAAAAAGATCCCGATATCCGAAGCGGGAAGTCCTGTCTTTTCCATTGCCTTTTTTCTGGCAATCTCGGCTGCGATCTCCACAGGAGGCTTAAGGGGCAGAAGACGGGGGATAAGCGTAGGAAAGCGAACCCGGATCATACGGACAATGGTGGGACAGGCTGTACTGATGAAAGGAGCTTCATCCCGATGCTGTGCAATGTAATTTCTTGTCATTTCCGAAACAAGCTCCGCTGCCGCGCTCACTTCAAAAACATCATCAAATCCCATAGAGAGCAGGGCATTTAACACAATATCTATGTTTGTCAGATTGTTGAACTGCGCATAGAGGGAAGGGGCGGGGAGAGCCACTGTGTATTTATAATGTGTGATCTCCTCCAGGGAGTCAGATACAGGTATTTTGGCATGGTTGGGGCAGTAGCGGATACACCGTCCGCAGTCCACGCAGAAATCCGGATTTATGGAAGCCTTGCCGTTATGTACCCGTATTGCCTGGGTGGGACAGTATTTGATGCAGTTGATGCAGCCGGTGCAGGCGTCCTTATCCAGTTTTACAGAATTTATAAATTTATCGTTATGATCCAAAGCTGAAGTGCCTCCTTCCTGTCAGTCCTTTTGATGAATCTCTTACATATGGATATCCATGGTGACTGTAGTTCCGCTTCCGATTATGGTGTCGATCTTCATATCGTCAGAATACTTCTTCATATTGGGAAGTCCCATTCCGGCGCCGAAGCCAAGAGAACGAACTTCCTCCGGAGCGGTAGAGTATCCCTGCTGCATGGCTTTTTCCACATCAGGGATGCCGGGGCCGGTGTCGGCAAGGATGATCCGGATGTTGTCATCAGAGACCAGTACTTTGATTGTACCGCCGTTTGCGTGGATCACCATGTTGATCTCTCCTTCATACATGGCAATGGACACTTTGCGGATCACTGTGCTGTCTACACCCATCATTTTCAGCTTATTCTTTACGCTGCTGCTTGCTTCGCCGGCGCGGGTAAAATCATCGCCCGGAACCTGATATTCAAATGTCAGTGTTTTACTCATGCGCACCACCTCCAGGCAGCCCGTGAGTATACAGGATACCGCATGCGCAGAACATGTCCAAAGATGTCTGCAAAATACAGATATCCCTTTCTCCCGCAAGAGCAAGAGCCTCTAAGCCGGGGGATTTTCCCTGGACAAAAATAATGCACGGCATATCCATCATTTCTGCAGTACGTATGACCTGCGGATTGCAAAGGCCGGTGAGAAGGGCGGAATGGGGAGAAGCATAAGCCAGCACATCACTCATCATATCCGAGGCAAAGGCTTCGGAGACAGCGTGGTCAAGCTGTGCTTCGCCCTCCAGAATACGGGCCTTCAGGAGCGATTGGATTTCTCTGATTATCATAGGAACCTCCTGCAAAACAGCATTGTTTCGAACGATACAAACGCTGCTGTCAAAAATAGAAAAATATATTAATATGAAACAATTGACTTTAATAAAGTATAGCATTGAGGGTATAGCAAATCAATATATTTTGTATAAAATATATAAAAAATGAGGCTAAATATTGTGCATTTATTGACATGATTGTGAAAAAAATAGCTTGAATGTAAACAAATTTAACAAAATATAAGGAAAAAATAAGTGGATATTTAGTATGTACTGTGGTAGAATGTGTTATAAACAATAGTCAGCCTCTATATAGGAGCGCTGGGCAATTTTCAGACAAAATACAAACAAGGGAGGTTCAGAAATGCTTTCTAAGAAAACATCAGTTCCGTTTCGCGGAACTGAAGCACAGGAACAGGCACTGCTGGAAGTGATCCGCGAAATGAAAGATGAAAAAGGTGCGCTTATGCCTATCCTGCAAAAGGCGCAGGATATTTACGGATATCTTCCGATAGAAGTGCAGAAGATCATTTCCAATGAAACGGGAATACCGCTGGAAAAAATTTATGGCGTTGCGACATTTTATTCTCAGTTTACGTTAAGTCCCAAGGGCAGATATAAGATTTCCGTCTGTCTTGGCACGGCATGCTATGTAAAGGGCTCCGGCGACATCTACAATAAGTTGATGGAAAAGCTGGGGATCGTGGGAGGAGAATGTACCCCCGACGGTAAGTTTTCCCTGGATGCGTGCCGTTGTATCGGTGCCTGTGGTCTGGCCCCTGTCATGACCATCAATGACGATGTATATGGCAGGTTAAAAGTAGATGATATTGACGATATTTTGGCAAAGTACGAATAGCCTATGCTGCCGGAAATATCATTGCATGTTCTTGATACGGCGGAAAATTCTGTCCGTGCGGGAGCAGCTTTTGTCGAAATAGAAGTTGCAGTCAGTACTGCAGAAGATTCTCTTAGTATTACCATCAAAGATAACGGATCCGGTATGGACCCTGAACAGGTGCAAAGAGTGACGGATCCCTTTTTTACTACCCGGACAACGCGCAAGGTAGGGCTTGGTGTTCCGTTTTTTAAGCAGGCAGCGGAAATATCAGGAGGGAGCTTTCAGATTACATCCAAGAAAGGGAAAGGGACGGTCCTTACCGCCCGGTTTGTCCTGTCCAGTATTGACAGAATGCCTCTTGGCGATATGAGTATGACTGTACATAATCTGATGGTATACCATGAGGAAGTGGATTTTCGGTATCGTTATGCGTGCGACGGCCGGGAATTTGTCCTCGATACAAGAGAGATGAAAGAAATGTTAGGCGATGTGCCGCTTCATTCCCCGGAAGTTTCCGCATTCATTATGGATTATCTTAAGGAAAATCACCGGGAAGTAAGCGGAGGGAAAAATTTGTAACGGAAAGATCTGAAAAAGAAATGGAGGAAGAGTATGAAATCTCTGGAAGAGTTACGGGCAATTAGAGAGAAAATGCAGGGAAAAGTCGGCTTCCGCTCCGAAGATGCGACACAGACAAGAGTAGTTGTGGGTATGGCAACCTGCGGAATCGCAAGCGGCGCCCGCCCGGTTCTGGCAGCGCTGGCAGATGCTGTACAGGAGGAAGGATTAAATAATATTAACGTAACCCAGACCGGATGCATCGGACTTTGTCAGTATGAGCCGATTGTTGAGGTGATGGAGCCGGGCAAAGAAAAGGTTACTTATGTGAAAATGACGCCGGAAAAGGCAATGGAAGTGTTCCGCCTGCATCTGAAGGGCGGGCAGGTTGTAACAAAATATACGCTTGCAGCGGAAAAAATCAGTAAAGAATAAAAGGAGGTTACATATGTATCGTTCACATGTACTGGTCTGTGGAGGAACCGGATGTACCTCCTCAGGCAGCCAGAGGATCAGAGAGAAACTGGAAGAAGAAATCAGAAAGCAGGGGCTGGAAAATGAAGTCGGCGTTGTGAAAACAGGATGTTTCGGCCTGTGCGCCTTAGGCCCTATTATGATCGTATACCCGGAAGGTTCCTTCTATTCCATGGTAAAGGAGGAAGATATCCCGGAAATTGTATCGGAACATCTGCTGAAAGGAAGAGTTGTAAAACGTCTCCTCTATGATGAGACAGTAAAAGGAACGGAAGTGCTTCCACTGCAGGAGACAAAGTTTTATAAGAAACAGCACAGAATCGCCCTTAGGAACTGCGGTGTGATCAATCCGGAGAATATTGAGGAATATATCGGTACAAGAGGCTATGAGGCGCTCGGAAAAGTGCTGACAGAGATGAAGCCGGAGGATGTGATCCAGATCCTTCTGGACAGCGGACTTAGAGGAAGGGGAGGCGCAGGATTCCCCACAGGTCTGAAATGGAAGTTTGCAGCGGCAAATGAGGCGGATCAGAAATATGTCTGCTGTAATGCAGATGAAGGAGATCCCGGTGCATTCATGGATCGATCTGTACTGGAAGGTGATCCCCATGTTGTACTGGAAGCTATGGCAATCGCAGGATATGCTATCGGAGCATCCCAGGGATATATCTATGTGCGTGCAGAATATCCGATCGCGGTAGAGCGTTTGAACATTGCCATCGGTCAGGCAAGAGAATACGGTCTTCTGGGAAAAGATATTTTCGGAACCGGATTTGATTTTGATATTGAGCTTCGTCTTGGAGCCGGTGCCTTTGTATGCGGCGAAGAGACTGCTCTTATGACATCCATTGAAGGAAACAGAGGAGAACCTCGTCCCCGTCCGCCGTTCCCGGCGCTGAAAGGATTGTTCCAGAAGCCGACGATCCTTAACAATGTGGAAACTTACGCAAATATTCCGCAGATCATTTTGAACGGACCGGAATGGTTTGCATCTATGGGAACGGAGAAGTCCAAAGGAACAAAAGTTTTTGCCCTCGGCGGTAAAGTAAACAATACGGGACTTGTGGAGATCCCAATGGGAACTACTCTTAGGGAGATTGTAGAGGAGATCGGAGGAGGAATCCCGGGAGGCAAGAAATTCAAAGCGGCCCAGACCGGAGGACCGTCCGGCGGCTGTATCCCGGCAGAGCATTTTGATGTTCCTATTGATTACGATAACCTGATCGCCATTGGTTCCATGATGGGATCCGGCGGACTGATCGTTATGGATGAAGATACCTGTATGGTGGATATCGCCAAATTCTTCCTGGAATTTACAGTGGATGAATCCTGTGGAAAATGTACGCCGTGCCGTGTGGGAACAAGGCGCATGCTGGAAATTCTGGAAAAGATCACCAAGGGTCAGGGAACCATGGAGGATCTCGATCGCCTGGAAGAACTGGCAGAACATCTGAAATCCAATTCTCTGTGTGCGCTGGGGCAGACAGCTCCCAATCCGGTTCTTTCCACCCTGCGGTATTTCCGGGACGAATATATCGCTCATATTGTAGACAAGAAATGTCCGGCAGGAGTCTGTAAGGATCTTCTGCAGTACCGGATTGATGCAGATAAATGTAAAGGATGTACTCTGTGTGCAAGAACCTGTCCGAACGACGCTATCATCGGCAAGGTAAAAGAGCCGCATGTGATCAATCAGGAGAAATGTGTGAAATGCGGCGCCTGCATGGAGAAATGTCGTTTTGGTGCTATTTACAAAGAATAATGGAGGATGGAGAATATGGAAAACGTAAACTTAAAAATCAATGGTCTTGAAGTATCCGCTCCAGCCGGCTCCACCATTCTTGAAGCGGCACATCTGGCAGGAATTAAGATACCGACTTTGTGTTTCCTGAAGGAAATCAATGAGATCGGTGCATGCCGTATGTGTGTGGTGGAAGTCAAGGGAGCCAGAAACCTGGTGGCAGCCTGTGTATATCCGGTGACGGAAGGAATGGAAGTGTACACCAACACACCAAAACTGATCAAGTCAAGAAGGAGAACGCTCCAGCTTCTTTTGTCCAACCACGATAAGAAATGTCTCTCATGCGTAAGGAGCGGAAACTGCGAGCTTCAGCAGCTCTGCAGGGAGTACGGAGTAGAGGACGAGAACTATTTTGAAGGAAAAACCAATCATTATGAGCTGGATGATTCTGCTGCTCATATGATCCGCGACAACAACAAATGTATTTTGTGCCGGCGCTGTGTGGCGGTCTGCGAAAAGACCCAGGGGATCGGTGTGATCGGACCCAACAACCGGGGATTTGATACATTTATCGGATCCGCATTTGATATGGGGCTGGGGGAGACCAGTTGTGTATCCTGCGGACAGTGTATTGCAGTCTGTCCTACAGGGGCATTGTATGAAAAAGATTATACAAATCAGATCATAGAAGCGATTGCAGATCCGGATAAATATGTAGTGGTTCAGACTGCTCCTTCCGTAAGAGCGGGACTTGGAGAAGAGTTTGGATATCCTATGGGAACAGATGTAGAAGGAAAGATGGCTGCAGCACTTAGAAGGATCGGATTTGATAAGGTATTTGATACGGACTGGGCAGCCGATCTTACGATCATGGAGGAGGCTACAGAACTTCTGGATCGCGTGAAAAACGGCGGCGTACTTCCGCTGATCACTTCCTGCTCACCGGGATGGATCAAATATTGCGAGCATTATTTCCCGGATATGACAGAAAATCTGTCCAGCTGCAAATCACCCCAGCAGATGTTCGGGGCGATGCTGAAAACATATTTTGCTGAAAAAGAAGGAATCGATCCGAAAAAGATTGTGTCCGTCAGTGTAATGCCCTGTACGGCAAAGAAATTTGAAATCGGAAGAGATGATCAGAATGCAGCGGGAGTTCCGGATGTGGATATCGCCATCACCACAAGAGAACTGGCCCGGCTGATCAAAAGGTGCGGCATTGACTTTACTGCGCTGCCGGATGAGAAATTTGACGATCCGATGGGCGAATCTACAGGTGCAGGTGTGATCTTCGGCGCAACCGGAGGAGTAATGGAAGCCGCTCTTCGTACTGCAGTGGAAGTTCTGACCGGTGAAGAACTTGCTAATCTGGAATTTACCGATGTGCGCGGCACAGAAGGAATCAAGGAGGCCAGCTACAATGTGGCCGGAATGGACATTAAAGTGGCAGTTGCTTCAGGACTTAACAATGCAAGGAATCTGCTTAACAAGGTGAAATCCGGAGAAGCCAGCTATCATTTCATAGAGATCATGGGATGTCCGGGCGGATGCGTCAACGGAGGCGGACAGCCGCAGGTATCCGGCGATGTGAGAAACTTTACAGATGTACGTGCCATCCGGGCAGGAGTGCTCTATCGGAATGATCAGGCAAAATCAATCCGGAAATCCCACGAAAATCCGGCGATCAAAAAGCTTTATGAGGAATATCTGGGCGAGCCGGGAAGCCATAAGGCTCACGAATATCTGCATACAACTTATGTGAAGAGGACTGTGAATTAGCCGGATAAGGAAAAGATCCACAAATAATAAATCGAGTAGGAGGAATTTCTCAACTATGAGAAATTCCTCCTACTCGATTGGGAGAAAATTTCAGGAGGAAACATGAAGGACTATCAGTATTTTTTGTTTGATCTGGACGGAACGGTGACAGACCCGGGAGAAGGAATTACCAATTCTGTTATGTATGCACTGCAAAAATTCGGAATCCATGAGACAGACAGAAGAAAACTTTACCGTTTTATCGGACCTCCGCTTGCAGATTCCTTCCGGGAGTTTTATGGATTTTCGGCGGACGAGGCGAAAAAAGGGATCAGGTTTTACCGGGAATATTACAGCAAAAAAGGAATATTTGAGAATAAGCTTTATCCGGGAATAGAAGATGTGTTGAAGAGAATGAAGGAAGACGGCAAAACGCTGGTGCTGGCCACCTCAAAACCGGAATTTTTTGCAGGCCGGATTCTGGAATACTTTCACCTGGACAGCTATTTTACGTTTGTTGCCGGGGCTACTATGGATGAAAATCGTGTGAAAAAGGGAGATGTGATCGCCTATGCCCTGGAGCAGTGCAGTATTACAGATAAAAGAAAAGCACTCATGATCGGTGACCGGAAGCATGATATCCAGGGGGCGAAAGAAAACGGCCTTGACAGTATGGGCGTGCTGTACGGATACGGAAGCAGGGAAGAACTGGAGATGGCCGGGGCGGATTACCTTGCGGAAACAGTGGAAGATATTTACGGCAGCGTATAAAAATCCCATCAGATTTAACTTCTGATGGGAAGAGCCGCTCTTACTTTTTCCACTCCTTCGTTAATGATAGCCCCGGTGCGGCTGGCAGACTCCTGGGCTTCCGCTGAAATGCCGGAAATGCCGGTTGAAGTTTCCAGGGCAGCCGGATCGTTGACAGGAAGGATATAAAACTGTGCTCCCACATCATCAAAGCGATAGACCCAGGTAGGAGTGAAAACAGCGTCAGTCAGAGAAATATTGCCTTTTTTATCTCTGTCGATAGAAAGACTGAGAACATATCCATCCTCTGTCTCGCCTGTGGGCATTTCCGCCTGCATATATTCTTTTTGCTGATTGGAAAGAAAGTTGCCGATGGCATAGGCGCATACCATCTGGTGTTCTCCGTTCGTGCTTGTGAGAAGATCTACCGGCTGAATGACATGAGGATGACTGCCGATCAGAACGTCAATCCCCAGATCACATAATTTCTGTGCGATCTCCTCCTGTTGCTGGGACTGCTGTGTCTGGTACTCAGTGCCCCAATGCATATAAGCGATAGTATATTCAGCTCCGTCTTTTTCCATTGCCTCCAAAGAATCCTGAAGTTCTGTATAGAAACTGCCCAGATCATTGTAATCGAAAGAATTGATCAGAGCGGAAGCGCTGTCGGACAAGGGAATGCCGTTAATGGATGGAGTCCCGCCCGCTTCGGTTGTCTCATATACATAACTGATGATGCCGACTTTGATCCCGCCGATATCCTGAATAGTATATCTGTTTTCCTCTTCGGAAGACCGGACACCGCAGGGGATAAGATTTTTCTGCTTTATTACATCCAATGTACGCAGAAAACCTTCTTCTGCTGCATCATATACATGATTGCTGGCAAGATTTACCATGTCGATCCCGCTTGCTGCCAGAGCGTCGGCCAGGGCGTCAGGACCCTGAAACATGGGGTATCCGCTGTAGCCGTTACTTCCATCTACAAGAGAACCTTCAAAGGTGACAGAGGTATAGTCAGCCTCTGACAGGAGATCTTTGCAGTAGGTGAAAATGGATGTGTAATCATAGGTCCCGTCCTGGGAATCCAGATAAACGGGAGATTCCAGAAACGGTTTGTGGAGAATAATGTCTCCGGCGGCTGTATAAGTGATAGAAGCCGGTTTTTTGGAAGTGGAAGGCTCGGCGGATACTTCCACTGCCTTGGGCTTTTCCTTTTCCGGTTTTGCTGCAGTCGGAAAATAGACAGACAGAAGGGCTGAAACAACAATGGCTGCAGCAATACAGGAGAAAACACCGGCATAGAATGCCGAGCTTCCGGCCAGCAGATGTCTGGACTTTCTCCTTTTTTGTTTTTTTCTGTGACGTTTCAATTCCGACATGTTCCCCACCTCTTTTGTATGTTACATAAGTACAACCAATGTGTTTTTGTAAACTGATTTTATTGTAAATCTGAGCAGGACAAAAAGCAAGCGGTATCAGACACTATTATTGTGGCGTATATTGCTGTTTCCGTTGCAGGGGGAGAAAGCGGATGATATACTATGATAAAAGCCCGAAAAATAAAGGGGGATACAGAATGAAGATTAAAATTTGTATTGGAAGTTCCTGTCATTTGCGGGGATCAGAGACTGTAGTAAAAAGGATACAGGAACTGGTAAAAGAACAGGGAATGGATGAACAGATTGAACTGGGAGGATCTTTTTGCATGGGAAAGTGCTCCAGGAAAGTCAGTGTGAAAGTGGATGATGAGATTTACCATATCGGGCCGGAAGAGGTGGATGAGTTCTTTTTTAAGATCATAGGAAAGGAGGAGTGAGAATGCGGGTTATAGATTTTAAGGATGCAAGCTGCAGACATTGCTATAAATGTGTACGTCACTGCGAGGTAAAGGCAATCTCCGTGCAGAATGCCCAGGCTCATATTATGAAAGACCACTGTATCAACTGCGGGCATTGTCTGGAAGTCTGTCCCCAGAATGCGAAGAAATTTGCAAGTGATATGGACCGGGTTGTAGGCTATCTTCGGCAGAATATGAAGGTTATCATTTCTATTGCGCCTTCCTATCTGGGAGTGCTGGACTATGACAAGCCGGGACAGGTTGTATCGGCCCTGAAAAAGCTTGGGTTTTATGAAGTGAGAGAAACGGCGGAAGGAGCGGCCCTGGTAACAAAAGAATATCGCCGGCTCTTAAAAGAGGGAAAGATGACCAACATTATCACAACATGCTGTCCCAGTGTAAACGATCTGATCGAGAAATATTACCCTGAGCTTGTTCCTTTGATGGCGCCGGTGGTATCGCCTATGATCGCCCATGGACGCCTGATCCGGCAGATTTACGGGGATGATGTGAAAGTCGTATTTCTGGGTCCCTGTATTGCCAAAAAAGAGGAAGCGGAAGGTGATGAAAGAGTAAGCGGGGCTATTGACGCTATTCTTACCTTTGAAGAAATTGTAAAGTGGTGGGAAAGGGAAGGAATCAACCTGAAAGAGTGTCCAAGCGAGCCTCTTGGCAACCCGAGTCCGAAAGTAAATCAGCTGTATCCTGTAGGAGGGGGTATTATCAAATCCATTCGGGCAAGTTCCGTGGAGGATAATTACTATAAAGTTTCTGTAGACGGACTTACTGCATGTATGGAACTTTTTGATGAATTGAAAAAGAATGAGATTGAAAACTGCTTTTTTGAGGTGAATGTCTGTGAAGGAGGGTGCATAAAAGGGCCTGCATCCGATAAATGGCAGCGGTCTGTGGTCCGGGCAAAGATGGACGTAGAGGATCAGGCGGTTTACCGGGAGGAAGCAAGTGAGATCGACGGCAGCGGCGTGGACATGGAGAAAATATTTATGGACCGCCGTGTGACAGATATGGAGCCGACAGAAGAGCAGATGGAAGAAGTGCTGCACGCTATGGGAAAATACACCAAAGAAGATGAGCTGAACTGCGGGGCATGCGGTTATCCAAGCTGTCGTGCAAAGGCGAAAGCAGTTTTTCAGAAAAAAGCAGAGATCGGCATGTGTCTGCCCCATGCAGTTGCACAGGCAGAGTCTATGTCCAATATTGTTATGGATGTGACGCCCAGTATGATACTGATCATTGATAAAGAGCTTCGGATCCGGGAATGTAATAAAAAAGCCCAGAAGATGCTGGGGGTATCCAGAGAAGAGGCGCTGGAGCGGTATATTTTTGAATTTATTGAGCCGGAGGATATCGTTCAGGTATTGGATACAAAGGAACAGATCATACGAAAGAAAGTCAGCCTGGATGCGTCGGAAATGATGGTAGTAGAGAGCATTATTTATATTGACCATCTGGAATCCGTTCTTGTGACTTACCAGGATGTGACAAAAGAAGAAAAGGCAAGGGAACAGCATTACCATTTGAAGATGGAGACAGTGGAGATGGCGCAGAAAGTCATTGACAAACAGATGATGGTTGCGCAGGAGATTGCAGGGCTTCTTGGAGAAACAACGGCAGAGACAAAGGTAACGCTGTCAAAGCTTAGGGATTCCATTTTATTTGAAGAGGAAGAATGATATGAGCGTTCGTGTTGATATAGCGTGGAAGAGTCTGAATAAACACCATGAGGAGCTGTGTGGAGATAAGGTTGAGATCCTGAAAACAAAGGATTCAGATATTGTGATCCTGGCAGATGGCATGGGAAGCGGAGTAAAAGCCAATATTCTGGCAACTTTAACGTCTAAAATCCTCGGCACCATGCTTCTGAATGGAGCGGCCATTGATTCCTGTGTGGAGACCATCGCGAGTACGCTGCCGGTCTGTAAAGTGAGAGAAGTTGCCTATGCCACCTTCAGTATTCTGCAGATTTTCCATGATGGAAGTGCGTATCTGGTAGAATTTGACAATCCTTCCTGCGTTTTTATCCGGGATAAAAAAATCGTGGATTATCCATATGAGGAACGGATGATCGAGGACAAGAAGATCAGGGAATATCGGTTTCAGGTACAGTTAAACGACTGCTTTGTGCTGATGAGCGACGGCGTGATCTATGCGGGAGTCGGCGAGCTTTTGAATTTCGGATGGACATGGGAAAGCATGGCTGAATATACACTGAAATGCACGAAAGAGACATTATCCGCATCCCGGCTTGCCGCAATGCTGTCGCAGGCCTGCTTTGAGCTGTATGGCGAGAAGCCGGGAGATGATACGACAGTAGCAGTGACTCGTGTGATCGAACGGAGAATTGTGAATATTTTTACCGGTCCTCCAACCAATAAAGAGGACGATGAACAGGTGATTCATGATTTTATGAAAAACGAAGGGAAAAAAGTTGTCTGCGGAGGTACAAGTGCCAATATTGCTGCCAGAGTCCTGAAAAAGGAGATCATTACATCACTGGATTATGCAGATCCGAGCGTTCCGCCTACAGCGACGATCGAAGGTCTGGATCTGGTGACGGAAGGGGTTCTTACCATTGGTAAAGCATTGGGACTTTTGAAAAGATATGAGCAGGATGATTTTGATGAAGAATTTTTCGATGAACTGGACGGAAAAAGCGGAGCGGCAAAGCTGGCCAAGCTTTTAATCGAAGAATGTACGGATCTTCACCTCTTTGTGGGGAAATCTTTGAATCCGGCACATCAAAGCTCTAATCTTCCTTTTGATCTGAGTGTTCGGATGAATCTTGTGGAACAGCTGAAAGAATGTGCGGAACATTTGGGGAAAAGTGTGACAGTGAAGTATTATTAAGCAAAAAAGGACGGGGTATTTCGCAGTTTTACCCATGGTATTATGCAGTTTGGGACGTAACACTTTTAAAAAGTGTTACGTCCCAAACTGCATATTTCATCATAAAATCCCGGATAGGAAACGTCCACGCACTGGGCGTTTTGTATAATGGTCTCCCCTTCCGCTGCAAGGGCCGCCACTGTAAATGCCATGGCAATCCGGTGATCAAGGAAGCTGTCGATTGCGGCGCCCTTCAATGCTTTTCCGCCGTGGATGATCATGCCGTCATCAGTGGGAATGACATCAGCGCCCATAGCCTGAAGTCCGCGGGTGATGCTGTCGATCCGGTTGCTTTCTTTGACTTTCAGTTCAGCGGCATCGGAGATGACAGTGGTACCTTTGGCGTATGCTGCAAGAACAGCGATAACCGGCAGCTCGTCAATGAGAGTAGGGATATCAGATCCGCCAATGGCTGTGCCGTGAAGAGGAGAGTAGTTTACCAGCAGATCAGCGGTAGGCTCACCGGCAGAAACATGCTGATTGATGCAGGTGATGTCAGCGCCCATTTCCCTGCATATTTTCAGGATGCCGGCCCGGGTGGGATTGATCCCGGTGTTTTTGATAAGAAGCCGGGAGCCGGGGATCAGAAGGGCAGCAGCAATGAAATAGGCTGCTGAGGAAATGTCTCCGGGTACCCGGATATCCTGGGCAAAAAGTTCCCGGCAGGGCTGGATGGAGGCGCACCAGGAACCATTCTCATTTTGATGCGAGGAAACGTCGGCACCAAAGCCGGACAGCATGGATTCCGTATGATTTCGGGAAAGCGCGGGCTCTGTCACCTCTGTGGGGGAGTCTGCATACAGCCCGGCCAGAAGGACGGCAGATTTTACCTGGGCAGATGCAACTTTGGAGTTATACCGGATCCCATGAAGCTTTCCGGGGGAGATGCCAAGGGGCGCACAGCCATTTCCGGAAATGCTTTTAATAGAAGCGCCCATCTGGGACAGAGGCTCGATGATCCGATTCATCGGCCGCCGGTTCAGAGAGTCGTCCCCTGTCAAAATGCAGCTGAAATCCTGTCCTGCCAGAATACCGGAGATCAGCCGGGTAGTTGTTCCGCTGTTTCCCGTATACAAAGGGCCGTCCGGCTGCTTCAATCCATGGAGCCCCTGGCCATGTACAAGAAGTTCCGGTGAAAAAGAATTGTCGGAACGTACGCTGGAAGAGTCTGCATATTCTATACGTATCCCCATTTTCTGAAAACATTCTATTGTAGACAGGCAGTCCGCTCCGGACAGAAATCCCTGTATCCTTGTGGTTCCCTTTGCAATGGCGCCCAGCATAACGGCGCGGTGAGAAATAGATTTATCGCCGGGAATGCGGATAGTTCCGGACAGCGGGTGCATTGCGGGAGAGATCAACTGGTTGTGAGTAGGATTAAACTTACCGTTCATAAACAATATACCTGTATTTCTGCAGAAGTTCCGAAGCCTTTCTTGAGGAAGCGTCATCGTAAAATTCTATGCGCAGAACCCCTTCTTCAAATTCGCGGTTGTGAATGATGCCGATGTTTTTCAGGTTGATGTTATTGGAAGCAAGAATGGTGGCAATTGTTGCAATCCCTCCGGCTTCGTCAATGATATCACAGTAAACGGCAAATACTTTTTTGATGGGTCCTGATGATCCGCCGGGAATCGAATTTCTATAATTCCTTGAACTGTCGAAAAGATGGTAAAGGGCCTGTTCATTCCCTTCGTCTACCGATGCTTTTGCCTCTTCCAGTACAGAAATATACTGTTCCAGAATATGAGAGATATTCTCTTTGTTTTTCAGACAGATATGCTGCCACATGGTAGGCGAGGAGGAGGCAATCCGCGTGATATCTTTAAAACCTCCGGCTGCCAGCTGTTTCATCAGCTCATCCGGCGTATCTGCATCTTTTACCAGGCAGACAAGGGTGGAGGCGATAATGTGGGGAAGGTGGCTGATAGCGGCTGTGATCTGATCATGGAGATGATAGTCCAGCACAACCGGCAGCGCTTTCAGGCTTTCAATAAAATTCTGAAATTCTGAAATCTTCTCTTCAGGGACTTCCTGGGCAGGAGTCAGGATATAGTAGGCATTTTCGATCAACATTGCCTTGGAATTGGTATATCCGCTTTTTTCAGAGCCGGCCATAGGATGTCCGCCAATGAAATACTTCCCCAATTTCAGTTTTTTAATTTCCTGATGGATGCTTGTCTTCACGCTGCCTACATCCGTCAGAATGCATCCCTCTTTCAGATAACAGGCAACCTGCTTAAGATAAGCATTATTATAGGAAACAGGGGCGCATAAGAAAATATAGTCGCATCCCCGGAAACTGTCGTCAATATGAACGGCGGCAACGTCGATCACAGACTCCTGGGTAGCAAGTGCCAGCGTTTCTTTGTTTTTGTCAAATGCGGTAATGGTATATTCCGGATAATACTGCCGGATTGCCCGGGCAATGGAGCCGCCGATCAGCCCAAGTCCGATAAAACCGATTTTTTTGCGTCTTACCTCAGCAGACGATAAAAAGGAGTGTGTAAATTCATTCATAAATTGCTAAAGTCCTCTCTGATAGCTGTAGTCAGATGAAATGATTTTTCATCACAATTAGTTAAATTTTACTATGTCCGCCGGGGCTTGTCAAAGACCAGGTGATATTTAAATCTGACTGAATGGAAAAAAATTTCCTCAAGACAGAATTGTATATTAATACCAGGCAGTATTTTGTAAAATGTGCATGAAATAGTTGTAAAAACAGTTTTTTTTTAGTACAATATACCCATGAGATTTTACAAAACAAGGAGGCAGCCATATGAAGGTTTACAGAACGGACGAAATCAGGAACGTGGTTCTTTTGGGACACGGAGGATGCGGAAAGACAAGCCTTGTTGAGGCAATGGCTTACGTATCGGGAGCCACCAGCCGTATGGGAAAGGTAGCCGACGGCAATACGATCAGTGATTTTGATAAAGAGGAACAGAAGCGGGGATTTTCTATCAGCACAACACTGGTACCCATCGAGTGGGAAAAAGCAAAGATCAATATTCTGGATACGCCGGGATATTTCGACTTTGTCGGAGAAGTGGAGGAAGCGGTCAGTGCAGCTGACGCCGCAGTTATTGTTGTTTCCGGAAAAGCAGGTGTAGAGGTAGGAACGGAGAAGGCCTGGGCACTCTGCGATAAATACAATCTGCCCCGCATGGTTTATGTGACAGAGATGGATGTGGATGATGCCAGCTTCCGTGAAGTGGTACAGCAGCTGACAGACCGGTATGGAAAGGTGATCGCGCCTCATTTTCAGCCGATCCGCGAAAATGAAAAGTTAGTAGGCTATGTAAATGTTATCAAGAATGCAGGAAGACGTTATACAGGCATCGGCCAGAGAGAAGAGTGCGAGATTCCGGATTACTGTAAACCAAACCTGGAAATCTACAGGGAAAAGCTTCTTGAAGCAGTAGCAGAGACAAGTGAAGAATTTATGGAACGGTATTTTGCCGGAGAAGAATTTTCAATAGAAGAAATCAGGGCGGCAATGCGTACTGAGGTTATGGACGGCGATATTGTTCCGGTGGCAATGGGATCCAATATTCAGGCACAGGGAGTTGCCAACCTCCTTTCTGATATTGTTCGTTTCTTCCCAAGCCCGGACTGCAGAAAATGTGCGGGACTCAACAAAACAACAAATGAGATCTTTGAAGCAGACTACAATTTTTCCGCAGCAAAGAGCGCGTATGTATTTAAAACAATGGTGGATCCGTTTATCGGTAAATATTCCTTCGTTAAAGTATGCTCCGGCGTTCTGAAGGGAGATGATGTTCTCTACAATACTACTTCAGAGACAGAGGAAAAACTTGGAAAAATCTATACAATGTGCGGAAACAAGCCGGTTGAGGTAAGCGAGATGTTTGCCGGAGACATCGGCGCCATCGCAAAGCTTTCCAGCACAAAGACCGGGGATACACTGTCCGCGAAATCCAGTCAGATCGTATACGGAAAGACAGATTATTCCAAACCATATACATATATGAAGTATGTAGTGAAAAATAAAGGCGACGAGGACAAAGTATCACAGGCGCTGCAGAAAATGATGGCAGAGGATGTTACGCTTCGCGCAGTCAATGACAGCGAAAACCGCCAGAGCCTGATCTATGGTATGGGAGATCAGCACCTGGAGGTAGTTGCAAGCAAGCTCCTTGCAAGGTATAAATGCGAGATCACTCTGGAGACGCCGAAGGTTGCTTTCCGGGAAACTATCCGTAAAAAATCCGATGTTGATACAAAGTATAAGAAACAGTCCGGAGGACACGGACAGTATGGACATGTTAAAATGCGTTTTGAGCCGTCCGGCGATCTGGAGACTCCTTATGTATTTGAAGAAGAAGTAGTTGGAGGCGCTGTTCCGAAGAACTATTTCCCGGCAGTAGAGAAGGGACTGCAGGAATCTGTCCTGAAAGGACCTCTGGCAGGATATCCTGTTGTAGGCGTGAAGGCAGTTCTCTATGACGGATCTTACCATCCTGTAGATTCTTCAGAAATGGCGTTCAAGACAGCAACGATCCAGGCATTTAAGAAAGGTTTCATGGAGGCAGGCCCCGTTCTGCTTGAGCCGATCGCTTCTGTGAAGGTCACAGTCCCGGATGAGTATACCGGAGATATTATGGGTGATCTGAATAAGAGAAGAGGCCGTGTGCTTGGTATGAACCCGGTAAGCGGCGGTTATCAGGTAGTTGAAGCAGATGTGCCGATGACAGGTCTGTTCGGATATTGTACAAATCTTCGTTCCATGACAGGCGGACGCGGTACGTATGAGTATGAATTTGCCCGCTATGAGCAGGCCCCGTCTGATGTACAGGAAGCAGAGATTGCAAAGAGAGCTGCAGAAGAGGCATAAGATAACCTAAAACAAAGTGATTTAAGAGATATTTCAGGGAGGAAATTCCTTTCCTGGAATGTCTCTTTTTTCTATTGCAGTATAATACTAAAAGTGCTATAATCCACTTGCCATAATATCAGGGCAAGAAAAAACCTATAGAAAAACTACATAAAAAAGAGGGAAAAACGGTGAAGATAGTTATCATTGGAGATGGAAAGGTAGGACATAAACTGACTGCCCAGCTTTCCGAAGAGGATTATGATATCGTGTTGATCGACCAGAATGAAGGAAGACTGAAGGAAGCGCTGAATCGCATGGATATATTCTGTATTACAGGAGACGGCGCAAACGCTGAAGTTCAGAAGGAAGCGGACGTTCCGCATGCCGATCTGGTCATTGCCTGTGCATCTACAGACGAGTTGAATATGTTAAGCTGTCTCCTTGCCAAGCGTTTGGGGGCAAAGCATACGATTGCCAGAGTAAGGAATCCCATCTATTATAAACAGATCGGGCTGCTCAAAGAAGATCTGCATCTTAGTATGGCTGTAAATCCGGAACTTGCAGTTTCCCATGAGATTGCAAGAGTACTTCTTTTTCCGGATACCAGCAAGGTGGAAACTTTTGTAAAAGGCCGGGTGGAGCTGGTGGAATTTCCCATTCGTGCTGAGAGCCGCCTGAAAGATCTTTCATTGGCAGAGATTTACCGGAGATATCAGATCAAGATACTGGTATGTGCAGTAAAGCGTGGAAATGATGTATTTATTCCGGATGGAGAAACAGTGTTAAGAGAAGGGGATAAGATCCATATGGCTGCTACCCATAAGGAGCTGGAGTCATTTTTCAATGCCCTGGGAAAGAGAAGCGGAAAAGTAAAAAATGTGCTGATCTGCGGAGGCGGCAGCGTAAGCTATTATCTGGCAAGCCAGCTCGGATCAGACAGAATGAATGTAAAGATCATCGAGAAGGATTATAATAAATGTGAAAAGCTCTGTGAAATGCTGCCGGACGCAACGATCATCCATGGAGATGCTACAAATCACGACCTTTTGATCGAAGAGGGGATTGAGCATGCTGATGCCCTTGTGGCTCTGACAGGAATGGATGAAGAAAATATTATCATGGCGCTGTTTGCGAAAACAAAAAATGTGCCGAAGATCGTTGCTAAGGTTAATGAGGATTCCAGGGCACAGATGGTGGAAGGACTGGGGATTGACAGTATTGTGTCGGCAAAGAGTGCAACTGCCGATGTGATTCTAAGCTATGTGAGGGCAAGGCGTAAATCCTTAAAAAGTGCCAACGTGGAAGCTCTGTACCGACTGGTAAACGGTAAAGTTGAAGCATTGGAATTTATTATCCGGAAGGAATGTGAATACACCAACATCCCTCTAAAAGATCTGAAGACAAAGAAAAACTATCTTATTGCCTGCATCGGGAGAAAGGGAAAAATCCGGATTCCCAACGGAGAAGATCATATCGAAGTCGGTGACAGCGTTGTAATCGTAACAACAGAGCGGGGAGTCAATGACCTGAAGGATATGCTGGAGAAATAGAGGGAAACAAAAAATGAACAGGAAGATGATTTTACATATTCTCGGTAAAATGATGGGAGTGGAAGGGCTTCTCCTTCTGATCCCGGCGCTTGTAGGATTGATCTATCAGGAAAAATGTGCGGTTTATTTTGTTATTACGGCCGCGGTGCTGGCAGTTATTTTCCTGCTGACAGGAAGGAAGAAACCGGAAAATACGATGCTTTACGGAAAAGACGGTCTGCTGATCGTTTCATCAGCCTGGATCTTGTGGTCGCTTTTTGGAGCACTTCCGTTTTTCCTTTCCGGATCGATCCCGAATTATATGGATGCATTTTTTGAAACCGTATCCGGATTTACCACGACAGGATCTACGATTCTGAAGAACGTGGAAGTGCTTCCGCAGTGTATGACTTTCTGGAGAAGTCTGACACACTGGGTAGGCGGAATGGGTGTGCTCGTTTTTGTTATGGTGCTGACGAACCTGGACAAGCAAAGCTCCATTCATCTGATGCGCGCGGAAGTACCAGGGCCAGAGAAAGATAAACTGGTTCCAAAATCACGGACAACAGCGCAGATTCTTTACGGAATGTATTTTATTTTGACGGCGATCCAGGTTGTTCTTCTGCTTTTGGGAGGAATGAATCTTTTTGATTCTCTGATCCATGCATTTGGGACAGCGGGGACAGGCGGATTTTCCAATTATGCAGACAGTGTGGGGCATTTCGACAGCGCCTATCTGGATGGAGTGATCAGTGTATTTATGATTCTGTTCGGGATAAACTTTAACCTGTACTTTTTCCTGGCGGTCCGTGAATTTAAACTGGTATTTAAAAATGAAGAATTAAGGGCGTATCTGCTCATCATATCAGGTGCGGTCGTAATGATAATGATCAATATTTATCCGATATACGGGTCTGTGGCCGAAGCATTCCGCTATTCGGCATTTCAGGTAGCATCGATCATTACCACTACCGGATACGCTACAGCAGATTATATGCTGTGGCCGGAGTTTTCCAGGTGTGTGCTTGTAGCACTGATGATCATTGGAGCCTGTGCGTCTTCCACAGGAGGCGGAATCAAAGTATCAAGACTTTTGATCTCCCTGAAAAGTATTTATAAAGAAATCAAACAGATGCTGCACCCGAAATCAGTAAATGTAGTAAAGCTGAATAAAAAGAAGCTGGGCGAGGATACAATAAGAAATGTCTATGTATATCTGCTTGCCTATATTACCCTTGCGATCGTATCAGTTTTGATTGTTTCACTGGATAATTTTGATTTTGAAACGACAGTCGGTTCGGTGATCACAGCGCTGGGTAATGTCGGCCCCGGCCTTGGTATGACAGGGCCGGTGGGAAGTTTTGCAGACTATTCACTTCTGGCAAAATTTGTGTTTTGTTTAGATATGTTGGCCGGAAGGCTTGAAATCTTCCCGTTTTTAATGTTATTCTCTTATGTATGGAGAAAAAAATTTTAAGACTCCATAAAAAGGAGGAATTATGAAAACAAGCAGAAAAGTATTGCTGGGGATGATTGTCCTGATCCTTGCAGGAATCTACTATTATGTAGCGCTCCCGGCAATTAATATCCACTCGTCGGACGTCTGGTTTTTTGTGCTGTTCCTTCTTGCTGTACTTGCAGTTGCCTATGCAGTAAGAAAACGGTTGGGAAGAACAGAACTGAAGCAGTCCAGAGTCATGAAAATTTTCGGGATTTTGATCCTGATTATCGGAGTGGTTTATCTGGCAGGGACGCTCCTGTCCTCACCTATTATTAATGCGAAAAAATATCAAAGTCTTTTAAAGGTAGAGGAACGTGAATTTACCAAAGACATCGAAGAAGTTTCTTTTGACAAAATACCGCTTCTTGATAAGGATTCCGCTGAAATTCTCGGCGACAGAAAAATGGGAAGCATGGTGGACATGGTATCACAGTTTGAGGCAGATAATATCTACAGTCAGATCAACTACCAGGACAGACCGGTGAGAGTATCTCCTCTGAAATATGCAAGTCCCATTAAGTGGCTGACAAATCAGTCGGAAGGAATACCGGCCTATATCATGATCGATATGACGAATCAAAATACAGAGCTGGTTAAATTGGAGGAAGGTATCAAATATTCCACAAGCGAATACTTTAACAGGAATATATACCGTCATTTGCGGTTTGCTCATCCGACCTATATTTACGGGGAACTGAGCTTTGAAATTGATGATGAAGGAGTTCCATATTGGATCGCTCCGGTGAAAAAATTTAATATTGGATTATTTGGAGGAGAAACAGTAGGAAAGGTCGTACTCTGTAATGCAATTACAGGGGAAACGACAACCTATGATGTGGAAGATGCGCCACAGTGGATTGACCGTGCCTATTCCGCAGATCTTCTGGTGGAACTGTTCAATTATTACGGTACGTTGAAGCATGGATTCTTCAATAGTATTTTAGGACAGAGAGATTGTCTGCGGGCTACAGAAGGATATAATTATCTGGCTCTGGATGATGATGTGTGGATGTATACCGGCGTGACCTCAGTAAATGGCGATCAGTCCAATGTAGGATTTGTTCTGGCGAACCAGAGGACAATGGAAACAAGGTACTATGAAGTGGAAGGTGCGACAGAGGCAGCGGCCATGGCGTCTGCCGAAGGACAGGTGCAGAACCTGAAATACACGGCCACTTTTCCGATGCTGCTTAATGTGGCAGATGAACCGACATATTTTATCGCACTGAAAGATGATGCCGGACTGGTAAAAAAATATGCCCTTGTCAATATTCAGAAATATCAGATCGTGGCAGTGGGAGACAGTGTAAATGAATGTGAGGAAAGCTACAGAAATCTCCTTGTGAAAAATGGAATTACAAAAGAAGAAGAGGATACCCGGCAGGAAAAGAGCATAAGCGGCAAGATTACGAAAATTGCTCAAGGTGTCGTGGATGGAAATTCTCACTACTATATTATGCTTGACAGTTCAGACCAGATTTTTGATGTATCGGTAGTGGATCATATCGACATCATTCGATATGAAGAAGGACAGACAATTACAATGGAGTATAAAGAAGATACTCCTGCCAATACGGTAACGGCTATCCGTTAGACGGGCGAGGAAAAGATGGGATGAGAGAACAATGGAATTAAGTATACTGCTGGCGGAGCAGATCGCAGCGCTCTTTTTGATGGGGCTGGTAGGCTATCTGGCCGTGAAATCCGGAAAATTCAGAGAATATGAAAGCCGGATCATTTCAAATCTGGTAGTGTATATCTGTTCTCCTTGTGTGATCATTGATGCATTTCAGATCGATTTTACTGCAGATAAGGTCAAGGGGCTCCTTCTGGCCGGAGGGGCTTCGGTACTGGTGCATATTATTTTGATCGGTGGAGGGAAGCTTCTATCGAAACCGTTCCATTTGAATGGGATTGAGAAAGCTTCAGTGGAATACAGTAACTCCGGAAATCTGATCGTTCCCCTGGTGGGAGCAGTACTTGGAGCAGAGTGGGTATTTTACACAACTGCATTTATGATCGTACAGACGATACTTATCTGGACCCATGGGCAGTCAGTGATCTGTCAGGGGCTGGAGATGAATTACAGGAAAATATTACTGAATGCGAATATCATCGCGATTATTACAGGACTGTTTTTGTTCCTTACGAAAATACGTCTGCCTGTGATCGTAAATGAGTGTATCAGTGGATTTGGAGATATGATAGGACCTGCAAGCATGATGGTTGTGGGAATGATCATTGGAAATGTAGATCTGAAATGGGTGTTTTGCCAGAAAAGGCCATATTTTATCTGCTTTTTACGCCTGATCTTTTTCCCGATGATCATTATACTGATTTTTGCATGCAGCGGAATCCGAAGTCTCCATCCGGATGCTGAATATATCCTGATGATCGTTATACTGGCAGCCAGCGCTCCGGCAGCGGTCATGGTGACGCAGCTTGCACAGATACATGACAGGGATGCCGTGTATGCCAGTGTAATAAATGTTATGTCTGTAATTTTCTGTATTGTTACTATGCCTTTGATGCTGCTCTTTTATGAAGAGCTTATCTAAAAGGCAAAAAAAATAAAAACAATCATACAAAGGATGGAAAAAATTATGGGAATCACAGAGGTTTTGCAGTTGCTAGGGGGACTTGCACTTTTCCTGTACGGTATGCAGATGATGAGTACCGGTCTGGAGACATCGGCAGGAAACAAAATGAAGACGATCCTGGAAAAACTTACTTCTAACCGGATCAAAGGTGTTATTGCAGGTGCCATCATTACCGCGGTTATCCAGTCGTCTTCAGCGACTACGGTCATGGTCGTGGGATTTGTAAATTCAGGACTTATGACTCTTAGACAGGCTGTATGGGTAATTATGGGAGCCAATATCGGTACAACCATTACCGGACAGCTGATCGCTCTTGATGTAGGGGCGCTGGCGCCGTTTTTCGCATTTGTCGGCGTAGCGTGCATCATGTTTGTGAAAAAAGAAAAAGTAAGACATATCAGTGAAGTGGTCGCCGGATTCGGTGTGCTCTTCATCGGTATGGATATGATGGGAGCCGCAATGGTTCCGCTCCAGAGCTCGGAAGTGTTCATTAACTTTATGACAACCTTCCAGAATCCGCTTGCAGGAATTGCAATGGGTGCGATCTTCACCGCGATCATCCAGTCCTCTTCCGCGTCAGTAGGTATTCTGCAGGCGCTTGCTACAGCTGGACTTGTGCCTCTTTCCAGTGCGGTGTATATTCTGTTTGGACAGAATATAGGAACCTGTATTACGGCAGTTCTGGCGTCTATCGGAACAAAGACGAACGCGAAGAGAACCACGATCATCCATTTGATGTTCAATATTTTCGGATCTGTGCTTTTTACGATCATTACGATGGTGACTCCATTTACTGATCTGATGGCGCAGACAGCGCCGGGTAATCCGGCTGCACAGATCGCCAATGTGCATACAACATTTAATATTATTACAACGCTGCTTCTTCTGCCATTCGGAACTTATATGGCGAAGCTGGCAGAGAAAATCCTTCCGGAGAGCGAAAAAGAGAAGGACGAAGTCAAACGTCTCAAATACATTGTTCCCTTTGAGACCAATTATCAGGTGGGACATGCAGCAATCGTACAGACACAGGTTGAGAAGGAAGTTGACCGTATGACAGGTATGGTCCGTAAAAATGTAGAGGAGAGTTTTGATGCCCTCTTAAACAATGATGTTGAGAAGCGGGAAGAGATTGATGAGAGGGAAGAATACATTGACTACCTCAATGTGGAGATATCCCGTTATATTGTCCATGTAATGTCTACAGAGGCCGGCAGTCAGGATTTGGTAAATATCAACGGCTATTATACTGTAGTGGGCAATCTGGAAAGAATTGGCGATCATGCGATGAATATTGCGGGATATGCATCTAATCTGAAAAAGTGGAAACAGACTTTCTCCGAGGAAGCGCTTTCCGAAGTGCGGGCGATGCGTGACATGTGTCTGAAAACGATCGATACACTGGAAGGATTTACGCGGGGAGAGAAGGAAAAGATTCTGGAGCGCACAGCACAGAATGAGCAGAGGATTGACGATATGAGGGATGAATACCGCGACAAGCAGGTAAACCGCATGCAGAAAGGAACCTGCCAGGCAGATACAGGTATTATCTATTCCGAAATCCTTACAGATTTTGAGCGAATCGGAGATCATGCGCTGAATATTGCACAGAAATATAGTGAGATAGCATAGAAGGAAAACTTCTTTTTACAGATCGGGGACAGAGTATTTTGCAAATACTCTGTCCCCAACGTTATTTTACGGTCTAAAAAAGGTCCTGTGTCAATCATTTTCATTTGCACAGAACCTTTTTGTTTTCCCCAACTTTTTAATTTAATACCTTACAGGTCTCTGAAAGATTGATTCCTGTGAGATCATCCTTTCCGGCGCTGATGCTGACGTAAAAATCAATGTCGCATTGTGCGGAAATCTTTTCCAGACGTTCTACGAATTTTGGCATGTCCTCTGATTTGATGTGGTCGCGTTTCAAAATTCCATCGATAAAGATACACTCTACATCGTGATTAGCACTGTACATTCCGTACAGGAAACCGATATATTCATCAATATTTGTGATCGCATCATAGTCGTCCATACATACAACCCGAATATCAAATGCTACGCTGCTTGTATCACGATGACTGTTTTTGATAAAAACTACATTCCCGCTGCATGCCTTTGCCTGTTGATTTGCAAGATCGATCATCTGCTGTGTCTTACCGCTGCCTTTCGGCCCTGTCAATAAATTTACCATGGGAAACACTCCTTTTTTATGTATTTGACATACGTATTTTCTTAACATTTATTATACATGAATTTAATGAGAGAAACAATACTTAATTCCAGAAGTCTGTCTTGTCTTTCAGGGCAATATCTGCAGCTTTGAAGACCGGATTTTTGCCGGCTTTTTTCTGTTTGATATAATCCTGCAGACAATGTACGGCAGGTCCGCCCAGCAGGATGATGACAGGCAGGTTGATCAGTGCCAGAAAGCCCATGATTACGTCTGCTGTACTCCATGCTACGCTAAATTCCATTAAGGATCCGCCAAATACTACAACTGCTGCAAACAGACGGAAAGCGGTCAGAAGTTTTTTGCCCGGTTTTTTATCACAGAGATAACCAAGGCCCATTTCTGCATAAAAGTAATTTCCGATCAGAGTTGTAAAGGCAAAAAGGAACAGGGCTACCGTGATGAAAACAGTACCGAAGGATCCAAGAGATTCTGCGGCAGCAGCCTGTACCCAGGGCATACCTTTGAGTTCATCACTGGGAGCTACCCCGGAGCAAAGAAGCATAAATGCCGTTGCGGAGCAGATCAGGATTGTGTCAATGAATACGGAAAGCATCTGGACAAGTCCCTGTTTTACAGGGTGGGATACAGATGCGCTTGCAGCGGCGTTAGGAGCGGAACCGACACCGGCTTCGTTGGAGAAAAGACCTCTTTTGATACCCTGCATGATGCAGGAACCTGTAAAGCCTCCAAAGATAGCTTTTAAGTCAAAAGCATTGGAGAAAATATCTGCAAACATCTGAGGGATCAGATTAAAATGTGTCACAACGATAAACAGCGCTACAGCAAGATAAAAAATTCCCATAAAAGGAACAAGGAATCCGGTAATTTTGGAAATCTGTGTACTTCCGCCAAATACACACAGACAGAAAATAACCGCAAGGATACCTCCAACTACCATCGGAGTCGTGGATTCATTGAAAAAGCTGTAAGTACGGAAGGAATCAGTGATGTTGAAAGATGCTACAAGATTGAAACCAACCATGTAGGTCATGATCAAAAAGACAGCAAACAAGGCCCCCAGCCATCGTTTTTTCAGAACTGCCTGGATATAGTAGGCAGGCCCGCCATAGCAGGTTCCGTCTTGAGCTTTTCTTTTGTAGATCTGTGCCAGAGTACTCTCAATAAACGCAGAGGCACTGCCGAGAAGAGCAGTTACCCACATCCAGAAGACAGCTCCGGCGCCGCCAAGGCATATGGCCGTAGAAATACCGGCAATGTTTCCCGTTCCTACTCTGGAAGCGGTGGATACCATCAGAGCCTGAAAAGAAGAAAGACCGTTTTCGTCATTTTTGGGTTCCATTACGACGCGGATAGACTCACCCAGCATGCGAAATTGTACGAAACGTGTCTTGAAAGTAAAGTAGATCCCTGTACCAAGAAGCAGGACAATCAGAATGTAGCTGTACAAAAGATCGCTCAAAGTGTTGATGATTTGTGCAAACATGTTCAAACCTCTCTTTCCTGTTGTGTTGGATTCTATAATCGGTCATTTTGGCAGGAAATATGCGCTTCCTCTAAAATGGCCATGCTTATATATCATAATAGAAAGAAGCGGGGTTTGTCCAGCAAAACCGGGAAATTTTCTTGTTACTATTCACAGCCACCCCACCTACATGCGCACTCGTCGCGCTTACGCGCTTCAGTTCCGCCTCCTTACGGGGCTAAGACTGCTTATGTGGGTGGGGTGACTGCTTCACAGTCCTGTTTCAGAGCTGACAGCAGATGTTTTTGTGCAAGCGCAGCTCATCTGCTGTCAGCTCTGAAACGACTGTGAATAGTAACATTTTCTTACATATTATTAAAGATAATTGCCGGGGAAAACTTGACAGGAAAAACTCGTATGGTAAAATTAAAAGATAGTGTATACTCTTGGCTGTATATGCATTTATCAAGGAAGAGTATTTACGCGTATGCATGATTTAGGAGGAATGAATAATGGCTGTACCTTATAATCATAAGGCGATTGAGAAAAAATGGCGGGAAAACTGGGAGAAAAATCCAGTTAACGTCAAAGTAGATAAGACTGGCAAAGAGCGCGAGAAATATTACTGCCTGGATATGTTTCCGTATCCATCAGGAAATGGCCTCCACGTAGGACACTGGAGAGGATATGTTATTTCTGATGTGTGGAGCAGATACAAATTATTGCAGGGATATTATATTATTCATCCCATGGGATGGGATGCGTTCGGACTTCCGGCAGAAAACTATGCGATCAAGATGGGAGTACATCCGGCAAAATCTACTGCAGAAAACGTAAAGCACATCAAAGAGCAGATCAACCAGATCGCAGCGTTGTATGACTGGGATATGGAAGTCAATACAACGGACCCGGAATTTTATAAATGGACACAGTGGATCTTTGTGAAAATGTTCAAAGAGGGTCTGGCATATGAAAAAGAATTTCCGATCAACTGGTGTCCGTCCTGTAAGACAGGTCTTGCAAATGAAGAGGTTGTAAACGGAAAATGTGAAAGATGCGGTACGGAAGTGACGAAGAAAAACCTCCGTCAGTGGATGCTGAAGATCACCGCTTATGCAGAGCGTCTTTTAAATGATCTGGACAAGCTTGACTGGCCGGAGAAAGTGAAAAAGATGCAGTCTGACTGGATCGGTAAATCCTACGGAGCGGAAGTGGATTTCCCGGTAGAAGGACGGGACGATAAGATCACAGTCTACACCACAAGACCGGATACGCTGTACGGCGCTACTTTCATGGTACTTGCTCCGGAACATAAGCTGGCGGCAGAGCTCGCTACACCGGAATATAAAGAGGCGGTTGACCAGTATATTTATGAGGCATCCATGAAGTCAAACGTGGATCGTCTGCAGGATAAGGAGAAGACAGGCGTTTTTACAGGAAGTTATGCCATCAACCCGCTGAACGGAGAGAAGACGCCGATCTGGCTGTCCGATTATGTACTGGCGGATTATGGTACAGGAGCGATCATGTGCGTACCTGCCCATGATGACCGTGACTTTGAATTTGCTACCAAATTCGGAATCCCGATCGTTCAGGTTATTTCCAAAGACGGCAAAGAAATAGAAAATATGACAGAGGCGTATACCGAGGCATCAGGAATCATGATCAATTCCGGCGAGTGGAACGGAATGGAATCTTCTGTGCTGAAAAAGGAAGGCCCGCATATTATAGAGAAAAAGGGAATCGGACGAGCTACGGTAAATTACAAGCTGCGTGACTGGGTATTTTCCCGTCAGCGTTACTGGGGAGAACCGATCCCGATCGTACACTGTCCGGACTGCGGCGCTGTGCCGGTACCGGAAGAGGAGCTGCCGCTTCGTCTGCCGGATGTGGAGTCCTATGAGCCTACAGGTACAGGAGAGTCACCGCTTGCAGGTATCGAGGAATGGGTAAACTGTAAGTGTCCGGTATGCGGAAAACCAGCTAAGAGAGAGACAAATACCATGCCGCAGTGGGCAGGATCTTCCTGGTATTTCCTGCGCTATGTGGATAATCACAACAGCGAGGAGCTTGTATCAAGGGAGAAGGCAGATGCGCTGCTTCCGGTAGATATGTATATCGGCGGAGTAGAGCATGCGGTGCTCCATCTGCTCTATTCCAGATTTTACACAAAATTCCTGTGTGATATCGGAGTGATCGATTTTGACGAGCCGTTTACAAAGCTGTTCAATCAGGGAATGATCACCGGAAAGAATGGTATCAAGATGAGCAAATCCAAAGGAAATGTCGTATCTCCGGATGATCTGGTAAGAGATTACGGATGCGATTCTCTCAGAATGTATGAGTTGTTTGTAGGTCCGCCGGAACTGGATGCCGAGTGGGATGACAGAGGAATCGACGGAGTATACCGTTTCCTGAAGAAAGTATGGAACCTCCTTCAGGACAGCAAGGAGAAAGAGATCGAGGCGTCAAAGGATATGGTAAAAGAACGTCATAAACTGATTTATGATGTTACAACCCGTCTGGAGAGCTTCAGCCTCAACACAGTTATTTCTGCATTTATGGAACATACAAACAAGCTGACAGAGATCGCCAAGAAGGCCGGCGGCGTAGACAAAGAAACATTGGAAACCCTGGCTGTGCTCCTTGCTCCGTTTGCGCCTCATATGGCAGAGGAAATGTGGGAAGAACTGGGACATGAAGAGACTGTATTCCATGCAGGATGGCCGTCCTACGATAAAGAAGCCATGAAGGACGATGAGATTGAGATCGCTGTCCAGATCAATGGAAAAACAAGAGCAGTCGTATCGCTTCCAGCAGAGGTTTCCAAAGAAGAAGCCCTGGAGAAAGGAAAAGAAGCTGTCAAAGATAAACTGACCGGAACCATTGTAAAGGAAATCTATGTGCCGGGAAGAATTATAAATATTGTACAGAAGTAAGCTGTGCGGATAAAAGAAGAGGCAGGACTCCTTATGCTTGCATAAAAGGAGGCCTGTCTCTTATTATAGGTTGTGACCCTGTTAGCTCCTGATTTTTTATTTGAAAGGAGCTAACTATTTATAAAGACAACGCACATTTGAGAGATTGATATAATATTTGATTATACTAAGATCCAGTCACCAATCCATCTGTTTTCAGTAAGGTCATATAATCTTTTATAAATCTTTCCGTTAATCTCTTTATACTTCCACACATATCTATTTGCCTTTCCTATTTGTGATTCTTCTTTTGAGATTGGATTAGTAATCGGTTGTTGCGCATATGCTGTATAACAAGGAAAAAGCATTGTTAATACCAGCAAATTAGTCACCAGACTTTTGATTAATAGTTTTCTCTTCATAAATTGGAACCTCCTTTAAATCCTCCGGTATACTGGTCATTGTACCGATAAATTCTCCATTCATATATAATTTATAACCATCAATGGCAGTTACTATATAAGCGTTATCTGGAGTAATACTGAATGCGCCTGCTTCTTTAAAAACTTCCTCTGCTTCTTTACTGTAATCTGCCTCTGGAACAAAAAACAAAGAAATAAACATTATTATTGAAATAAACATAATATTTAAAATCAAGGTGACCATTTTCCTGCTGTTAGCAACATTAGCATTTTCTACAAGCAGAGAGATTCTTTTTTTAAAATTAGCGTTCTCAACTAATGAAAGGTCGAAGGATTTGTCTGAAAATGGTATCTTTGCAATATTCAGAAGTGATTCTGCATATTCTATTTTTTCAGTTTCATTTAATTGCCTGGATACCATATAGTCATTTGAAAATTCTATTGCACTATTATATTTCTTTCTTAGCATATATACAAAAGGATTCCACCAATGCACTGCAACTAATAAATCAAGTATAACTTTTAAATGTAAATCAAAGTTACGATAATGTTGTATTTCATGTGATAAAATAAAATGTAAGTCCTTTGAAGAAACAATATTTTGTGGAAAAATAATAATTGGATGAAAGATACCAAAGATAGAAGGACTAACATTTTCTGGTACACAAGCTACTTGCATTTTGCTTTGTTTATATGTATTTAACAAATAATAATATTCAGATTCTTTTACTTCTTCTGCTGACAGGATATAGGGGGTAATATAGGTATATACTTTTTTTCTTTTTAGTATATAACGAATAATCTGGATGACTGCTCCTATGAACCAAATGCCCAGCATTATATCAAAAATATTTACAGTTTCGGTTATTTTAATGTATACAATATTCCCTACAGCATTCATGATTTTTGCTCCGCGAAAGGAATAGGTAAATGGAAAATTAACAGGTATCAGCATTCGAAGCATAATAATGGCTGACAAAACAAATATAGGTTTTAGGTAACAGATCAAAATGCCTTTTGCCCTGTTTAAAGTTAAATACATATATATAGTCAGAACAATAATTGACAAAAAACATATCAAAAGGGATCCAAAAGAAACTAAGCGCATATATTATTTCTCCAATTTTTTCCTTTTTTCTTTGATTATTTTTTCTAATTCTGTAATAGCAGCCAGATCGTTAATTTCATCCACATAATGTGCAATCAGGTTCTTATCATTTAATACCTTACTAACTACCTGATCATATTCTGTGATAACCTGATCCCGACTTATAATTGGCCTATAGCTTCTGGACAATACAGTTCCACTATAAACAATGTCTGCAACTTCAATGGCATTTTTCTTCATAAGAGCTCGGAGCGTAGCCTGGACAGTATTAATATTAAGATCATCCTGCTTTTTTTCGATTTCTGATGCAATTAATGGTTTGTCCGATTCCCACAATATTTTCATGATATCTTCCTGCCTTCGTGTTAACTTAATCATTTTTATCCTCCTTTGCAACCGTTATATATTATTATAATAACACATTATTATTTATATTTCACTATTTAATAATATAAAAATATTGAATAATCAATAATAACATCTTATTGCTTTATTTCCGTAATCTTTAATAATTTTGTGCTGAAAACCTTAGCAATCTAAAGCAGTAAATTAAATTTCGATATTTCCTTTAATATTAATTTAAATTTGAATATAATGTGTAAAATTCAATTGATTTAATTTATTATTAGTATATAATTTAATATGTTAAAAATATATTGAAAATAATGACTTGATATTATATAATATATTAAAAATAAATTATCGCATAGATGACAAGGTTATAAGTGGATTACTCAACAACAATCGTAATAAAAATCGTGTAAGGCGTATCATATGAAAAAGAGATGGATTATAGAGATATTTTTTTGTTATGTAATCACAGTAATTATTGCATTTGGCCGTCCATTAGTTATTCAGAAAATTGTTGATACTGGATTAGTAGGAAAAACTTTTAGTGTCGTAATAGTATGTTCTATTATACTAGTTGGATTATCTATTATAGAATCTGGGATTAGTATTTTACAAACTTCGGTTTATGTAAATATACAAAATTGGATTGTATTAAGGCTGTATTACAAATATTTTAGCTATTTATTGAATCTTAAAGTGGCTTATTTTAAAAATAATAATTCTTCTGAAATTATTAACAGAATTACATCAGATATAGACAATATTAGTTCGTTATTTAATAGTGGCTTGATAAATACAGTAAGCTATTTATTGCAGATATTGAGTGGAGTTGCTGGATTATTTGTAATTAATTGGAAACTTGCTATCTTTGTTCTTCTTGCAGTACCAATAAAATTTTGTTTAATTACTTTTTTTTCAAATAAAAGAGAGCAAAACACAGAATGTATTTTAAAATATTATTCCGATTTTTCCGGATGGTTTGATGATACATTAAATGGAATTGCTGAAATTAAATTATGGAATTTATTTAAAATAAAGAAAAAAGAATTGATAAAATATCAAAAATATAATCTCAAGTTTCTCAAAGAAGGTAATCTCTTAAATTCATTTAATTTGGCAGGAGATACTTTGTTGCAATGGATTATCACTGGATTCCTTTATGGCGTAGGAGGTTATTTTGTTTGTATCAACGAAATGACCGTAGGTAGTTTAACTGCATTTATTACATACAGTTCTTATGTAATTGGTCCTATAGCTTTGATTTTTAATTTGAAATTCTTGTTTGCACAAATAAAACCATCTATCAAAAGGTTGCAAAAATTAAAAAAACTGGAAAACGAGCAAACATTAAGCGGATATCGTGAAATAAAAAATTTTGATAAAGAAATCATTTTTAATAATGTTAGTTTTTATTATGATAAAAATCATCCTGTTTTAAATGATATTTCATTAACAATTAAGAAAGGTGAAAGAATAGCCCTTATAGGAGATAATGGTTCAGGTAAATCAACCTTAATTCAACTTCTATTACAATTTTATCATCCACAAAAGGGACAAATTTTAATAGATGGCGTTGATATTGGAGAAGTAAAACTTAATTGTTATCGTCAATTATTTAGTGTTATAAGTCAAGACATATATTTATTCAGAGATACTTTGCGAAATAATATTCTTTTAGGAAAAAAAATGACTGATAGTCAACTCTGGCAAATAATAGAAGAATTAAAGTTAGAAAAGTTTATTCAAAGTTTGCCACAAGGATTGAATACGATACTTGATAGAAACGGAGGAAATTTATCCGGCGGGGAGCGTCAAAAAGTTGCCTTCATACGAGCAATAGTCAAAGATGCAAAAATTATTATAATGGATGAAGCCACTTCAAATATAGATCGGATATATGACAGTTTTATTCACAATTATATTTTTCAAAAATGTAATAATAAAACTGTGATAATTGTTACCCATAAAGCAGAAAATCTAGAAAATTTAGACAAAATATATGAGATTAAATGTCATAAAATCCAAAAGAAATAGTCAATAAATTAATTAGAAGAAGTTGAATATGTTAAGGATGGAAACAATTATAAAAGTATCTATATAAAGAAGGGAGAAGGTGTCTATGGGAGAAATTGTAATAAAATGTTTTTCAACATTAAAAAAGTATTATTTCTATGATCGACACACAAATTCAGTAGTTTGCGTAAATCCTGAGGAATACAAAATCTTAAAAAATGTCGAACGAGATGGGAAAATTCCAAATAATTGCAGGGAATTAGACAAATATTTACAAAAAGGATTATTGCAGAAGAAGATTACAAAAAAAATAATTCACCCCTCTTCCGATGATATTGAATATTATGCAAACAAGCAATTAAAAGAACTAATATTACAAGTGACGCAGCAATGCAACTTAAGATGCTTCTATTGTACATATTCGGGTAATTATTATAATAGAGGACATTCAGACAAAAGAATGTCTTGGGAGATAGCACGGGAAGCAATAGATTTTTATTTTGAACATTCTATAGATTCAGATAAATTAATTATTGCTTTTTACGGAGGAGAGCCATTATTAGAGTTTCCGCTCATCAAAAAATGCGTAGAGTATGCCGAGGGAAAAGTTCAGGATAAAGAATTGAGTTTTTTTATAACTACTAACGGAACTTTATTATCAGAAGAGGTTATTAGCTTTTTAGCAAAACATAAATTTGCAGTTACAATCAGTTTAGACGGCAAAAAAGAAGAACACGATGTAAATCGTAAATTTAGAAATGGGCAAGGTTCTTTTGATGTAATCGTTCGAAATTTAAACAAAATAAAAAAGTATGACGAAGAATTTTTTTCTACTGTAAGATATAATACCGTCATCAATCCAAAAGCGGATTTAAAAAATGTTTTAGACTATTTCGCTAATTCAAAGTTATTCAATCCTATTCAAGTCAGATTAAGTATGTTAAATGAAACAGGTGTATCAAATAATGGATTACTTAAAGTAAATGATTCATTTTGGATTCCACACAGATATGAACACTTAAAGGTATTGCTATACTTATTGGGAAAAATTGATCGGAAATATATACACCCCTTATATATTACAGATCATAGAGCAATAGAACTTTTTTATAAAGAGACTCATCAACATTATATAGAACTGGAAGCAATGCATCACGGTGGTCCATGCATCCCTGGGGTAAGAAGGTTGTTTGTAGACACTTCAGGAGATTTTTATCCATGCGAAAGAGTTAGTGAAAATGTTCAAGGAATGAAGATAGGAAGTGTTGAAAAGGGATTTGATTATAATAAAATGCGTTATATTTTGAACATCGGTCAATTGACAGAAAAAGAATGTTTGGAATGTTGGAATTTACGTTTATGTAGAATGTGTGTAGGACAAGTTGAGCCTACAAATAATAAATTAACATGCGAAGGAAAGTTATGTAGTTGTAAAACGAGTATAAATGATACTTTGTATAATTTAAAAGAATTATGTGTTTTGATAGAAAATGGATATCATTTTCACGAGGAGGATCATGATGAGTGAGAATAGTAAGAGAAAAATTGTATTGTTCCCTGCAAATTATGAGTCGAATGTAATCTATGAACACTCCAAGGAATTAAAAAAATATGAAATAAGTTTTATAGTTACTTATAAAGAAAATGAAATAGAAGTTCAAAAAAATAGCATTTACACAAATGATTCCGAAAAAGCCCTTATGGATTGCGATGTCTTGATTTTATGTGATAATGTGCAAAAAATGGGCAAAAAAGCATATATTAATCGAATTAATGAAGCCATTCGAAAAAATATACCAATATACACTAGCAGCTTTATCTATAAATGGCTGGGAGTTGAAGTATTTAAAGATGCTGAGACAACAATTCTAAATAGCTATAACAATAGAATTTGTACTTCGTCAAAAAAATTACGAAAAGTGACATGCCCAGTTATCTCTATATTAGGAGATGGTGAAAATTGTGATAAGTTTTCTTTGATATTATCAGTAAAAAAAGTTTTAGAGGATAAAGGATATAGCGTTTTAGTAATTTCTGGGAATCCACTTGCAAGGTTATTTAATTGTGACGTATTACCTGATTTTTTATATGCGGATGATATATCTCTGCCTCTAAAAGTTAAACGAGCCAATAGTTTTATTTGTGACTTAGCTGAGCAAAAACTTCCTGACATAATACTGATTAGTTGCCCTAGTGGGATAATGACATTAAATGATTATGAACACAATTATTTTGGAGAAATTTCATATGTTTTATCTAATGCAATAATAAGTGATTATGGTGTTCTCTGTATACATTATAGTAAATACTATACGGATAAATATTTTGATGAAATGAAAAAGTTGTGTAAGTTACGATTGGGCGTGGATATTATTAAATTCTATATCTGTAATCAAACTTATAATGTAAATACCGAGGAAGAAAAAGTAGAATATAATTTCTATTCTAACAAGTTTTGTAAAGAAAATTTGCCAACAGAAATTGTGAACAGCAATATTGTCTTACTTCCAGACGATAAAAAAGGGATTGAAACATTCATAGATGAATTAACTTCCCTTTTAAATGAAAATCCTGAGATAATTTAGATCATTTGTAAAAAATATACAGGGGGTATATATATGACAAAAGATATTGCTAAAAAAATGTTGTTAGAGGAAATTAGTGCTCTTTTTGATATTACTATTTCAGATTTAAATGATAATTTGCTTGATCAAAAGTTTGGAATAGATACCGTTGATTTCTTATATTTAATTAATACGCTTGAAACTAAATATGGAATTAATATTTGCAGAATTTTAGAAACGAATGATAGCCCAATATTTACTGTTAACAATTTGGCGGCAGAAATAGAGGCGATTGGCATTAATGAAAATAGGAATAATTGACGATTCTTTAGATAATAATGTAATGCTTGATTTTTCTCAGATACATAAGTATAAAATAACGAAATGTCAAGTAAAAACGGTATGCCAAACAAACGATATAGTTAATTCTACTCATAGTACATTATGCTGCAAGATTTTGAACGATAACTTAAGAAATCCTAAGAACCACGTTTTAATACATGTTGATATTATGAATAAAAATCAATTAGATATTAACGATTTCATAATTGCATTAGAATTTCTTTTTTCTAATCAAATTGATGTATTATGTTTGAGCATTGGCACAACGATATTATCAAAACAAAAAGAAATATATCCTTTGATTAAAAAAATGTATGACAGTGGAATTACTATAATAGCTGCAAGCAGTAATGCTAATCTTATTACTATGCCGGCAGCGTTTCAAGAAGTGATCGGAACTATAGCATTACCTGTAGAACATTTTTGTTGTCAAAAAATCTATGCTATTCCAGATAATGATCTTCATGTGGATTGTGGGACAGTTTTGGATTCAAATATAGGAAATAGCTTTTCAGCTCCTCGTGTTTTGGCAAATTTGTTAAATAAAGTTGATGCGTTATGCGAAGAAAGTAGTTTTTCATGTTCAAGAAACCTAATAAATCAGTTTCTTGCCCAAGGAGAAACCTGTAATGATCGCCAGATTAATGTACTGTCTGAAGCACTGCTTCCAAAAAAAATTATCAATCCACCAATTATTTTAATAGAATCAGATGATATTTCAATATTTTCTAATGTTTTAAATTGTCTTACTAAAATATTTGGTTATGAATGTGTATGTATTACAGACAATAATTCTTCAAGCGATGATTTTAGAATTATAAATTATAATAAACAAAACTTCGAACAACAAATAAATATTTCATTTCATCGTAATGTTGATCTTTTATTATTAAATTCAAATATACTTTTAACATTTCCAAATATAGTAGATACTACTGATTGTTGCTGGATACATGTGTATCGAAATAGCATGAAATTAACCGTCTGTAACCAGGTAATACACAATTATAGTAAACATGAAATAGAATCAATATGCAAAGATATGATATTATTATTACAAGAATAGAAGGGGGTGATTTCTAATGAAGAACAAAACATATATTTTGGTTTGTTTGCTATGTTTAAGTTCTGGATTAATGGCATGTGCTAAAACGCCACAAGAAGAAATTGTTGTTGACCGATCAGAGGGGATTCCGAAAGAAAGCATTCTGGAAAAAGATGACGATGTACCAAAAGATCTGCAGATTCCTGATCATTGGCACGAAAAGATTGAAAGAAGCGATGGTTTTGTTACTTTAGAAGCAGATTATTCTCCACAGATACCAGAAATATACAATACACCTGTAGATGTTTATGAACAATCAGTATTGACCAATGAATTGTTGGAGAAATTATGCGATTATTTTTCAGATGGGAATCCATTGTATGAATATCCTAAGATGACAAAAGATGAATTAGAATCGGAAAAAGCGAGAATGGAAAATTATGAGGGGACTTGGGCTTCGTTATCTGGTGGATTAGGATCAACTCAATATTGGCAGGATCAACTTAGTAAAATGGATCAACTTATTGATGAAGCTCCAGAAAAAGCGGGAACAAAGAATTCTATAAAGCCTGTTCTTATGGAGCCGGTACAGACAGAAAGAGATTTCTATGATGGAGTAAGTGATTATTATTATGATACAGACGAAAAACTAGGTTTCACAGCCAAAATAGATAAAGAAAATGAAAAGAACCCCTTAATCCGTGCGATAAGCTATAGCGATAAATTAGGAAGCACAACCAATTTTCTGTATTCCCAGGGTACGTTTATTGATGAAGAATATCTGATGCCTTTGATTCATGGAAATTTAGATAGCAATAATAAAAATGATGCTTGGCTAAAATCATTAAAAGAACATATGGAAGAGATACCATCTCTATCTGAAGAGGAGGCTTTGAATGAAGCGAAGGCTTTACTCGATAAATTATCAATAAAAGGGTTTGAAGTAGGCAGCTGTGTCAAAGCAATCGGAAATAGGAATACAGAAACATGGGTATTATGGGACGAAGATAATCCCTTTAATGAGGTTGGATTTTCAATTTATTTTTATCGTACATTGGGAGACTTGATGGGATATAGTCAGCGGTCACCTGAAATACTAGAAGGAATTCCAGAAACAGTATACGCCCCACAATTTTCTTCCGAAAAAATTCAAATCATTATCACGAAAGATGGTGTTCAAAAATTTGCTTGGACAAATATGTCAAAGAAAATAGATACAGTTGCAAATAACACAAAGCTACTTTCTTTTGATGAAATAAAGGAAAAACTGGCAGATCACCTGCTGTATTCCGCTCTTTCTGACGATGGAGATGAGCTGAAGGATACTGGTACAAAATGTATATATAATGTTACAAATATACAGATTCGTGCGGCCAACATTAATGCATTTGAAGAACCTGAAAAAGTATGGTTGGTTCCTGTGTGGGTTTTCAATTTAGAAAAGACAGGATTAACTTCAGATGGGGAGGTTCTTAAATGGGGCACAGAAAACGTCGTATTAAATGCAATTGATGGAGGATTTGTATCGATCAAGCAGGGAGAAGGATAATGTACTGTTTCTATATATGACATTATTCAATCATAAAATTATTCTTGGAAAGGAGGAGTAGAGTTAAAGAAGTTTGAATAATGTTATTTATAATAAGGCATTCATTATAAAAATAGGAGGAATATGAAATGAAGAAACTAAATAAAAGAATTCAAGAAAATCGTAATACATTAGAGCAGTATAAGAATTGCGTATGTGATATCAATTGCGATTGTTATTGTGGTCCGGGAGGATATCCGTGGGCTCTTGCAAAAGAAAGTTTACGTGAAAACATGAAGTCTAATATTGACAGAAATATTACAGCATGATTTTTCTATTTCTGCGCTAAAAGTATATTTTTGTTGTAATATTAGAATGTTTAATTAATTAATTTCAGGCAAAGAAAACATATTGTTTTCTTTGCCTGAAAAGCAATAATATGTTTAATTCATTATTATGTAGTAATTTGTTTGTATATGGTAAATCACTAGTACCGTGCTAGTTTCCTTGTCTCATGAGATAATAACTCCAGAAAACTACAAGTTTTTTAAAGGAGTTAGTGCCATAGATAAAATCACACATCAGGTCCGTGCAGAGCACTGGACCAAGATCCTGAATGAATGTATGAACAGCGGGATGCCAAAGACCGCCTGCTGCCGGGCAAACGGAATCTCTGGAAAACAGTTCTTTTACTGGCAGCGCATCCTGCGCTGGGAAGCTTATGAAGCATCTCAAAATCCGTCTCTGTCCGCAGTTATAGAGACGGGACAGTTATCTACTGTTCAGCAGTCCGTATCTTTCGCTGAGATCAAACTTCCTGCTGTGTTACCAGATGCATCATCCGTTTTCCATCCGGATTCCGGAAGGTTTACAAAAGGCTAAAACAGGGCGGCTTCAGCTGGTCCCGTACAAAAGAAGAGGCTCTGGAGATCACGCCGGAACAATACCGGGCGCTGATGCAGGGGCTGGAGATCGTATCCAGACATCCGATCCAGGAAGTGCAGCCCAGCAATCTCCTGTGATACGTTGTGCAAAACAGAGAAATTTAAAAATCTTTTCCGGTTCGCCCTCGCAGATACAGTGGAAGTTATCCACATCCGGGTCTCATGCAATTCATTCAATTAAGAGTACTCCACATCTCCCGGCAGGTGATGGCCAACTGGGTGATCCAGTGTGCCGACCGGTATCTGGGGGCACTTTATGATTACCTTCATAACAGGATGTACCGCTTCCATGTGCTGCAGGCCGATGAGACTCCAGTCAAAGTTGTGCGTGGTAAGGTGATTTTACAGCCACAGGGTAAGGAGTTTTTTACATGACGCGGTAAGGAGTTTTTTACATGAGTTGGTAAGAAGTTCTTTACACCGTCCGGTAAGAACTTTTTTACATCCTCTGCGGCGAGTTTTATCACAGGAGGAGTCAGCAGTTCATCCGATTTTGTATACTGTAAGCAGTACACAAGAGAGGAGACCTTTATGCTGACAAAAACAAAAATGCAGGAAATACAGGATTTAAAACTGCAAGGTTACACAAAAGCTGATATTATCAGATACTATGAAGCGCAGGGACGCAAGCCTCCCAGCCGTCCCACGATCAGCAAGTATTATGACATGGATGTGCTCCCGGATGATCCCGGCGCTAAGCTCGCAAAACCGAAAACCTTTGATGCGGAACCTTTCCGCAGTACGATTATCAGGATCCTTGAAACAAACAGCGGAAAAACGTTCTGTATGTCATCAGTTTACGATGTTCTGGAAGAAAAATTCATCGAAAACGGAGACTATGAGAAACTTCCCGGGAACCAACAGACGCTCCGGAACTACATCCATTATCTTGAGGATTCCGGACAGATCAACAGGGAGCCTGAGCACCGCCGTATCTATGATTATGTTTTTGACACCCCGCCCGGAGAACAGATGCTGATTGACTTCGGTGAGGAGACTCTCTCAAAAACAACGCATATCCATTTCATGTGCCTTTTGCTGCGTTACAGCCGTTTTTTATGCGTTTATGCACAGGATCACAAGTATAACTCGGAAGAGGCCTGTAAGGCGATCTACCGTAGTTTCTGCAGGCTTGGAGGGCGTCCTAAAGAACTGGTCATTGACCAGGACGCCGTGTTTGTCGCCAGTGAAACCTATGGTGAAGTCATCAAGACCAGGACCTTTGAAGATTTCTGTACTGAACAGGATATCCGGCTCTGGGTGTGTAATAAAGCGGATCCAGAAAGCAAGGGACCTATCGAAAACTCTGTCGGGTTCGTGAAGAAAAACTTCTTCAGTGCGCGGAAGGTCACCTGTATCGATGATGTATGGCGTTCCCTGCCCGGATGGCTGGAACGCAAAAACCAGCGGATCCACCGTTCTACCTTACGGGTCCCAAAAGCAGTCTACGACAGCATTGAAAGGTCAGCCATGCGGCCTCTTCTTCCATCCGTGTATGAAACATCTCCGAATACGTTCCGCACTTATGAAATCGCGGCAATGCCTTACGTCCTGTATAAATCATGCAGGTATTCGGTTCCCCGTGATTATGCTTTCAAAACGGTACGATTCAAAGTTGTCAGTGGAAAGATCCACATTTATGACGATCAGCTGAACTATATCTGTTCCCATAACCTCAGTGAGCGAAAAGGAAGTGTCAATCAGCTCCCAGAGCACCGGAAGCAGGACTCCGGAGACTGGATCGAGATCATGGAACGTCTCCGCGGGAAATGGAACTGCTATGACTTCCAGCACTTCATCAATGGTGTAAAAAAGGAAAATCCACGGCATATCTCCAAACAGCTTCGGGCAATTGAACAATTCCTTGATTCTGAGAATCCGGATAAATCCCTGGTAGCACAGGTGATGAAGGAGTGCTGCCAGAAATACCGGTATCAGTTCTCACAGTTTAAAGTTGTTTACAGCCTTGCAAAAGCCGGCCGGGAACTGGCCACAGACGACTGCCGCGCACAGGTTCCATCCGGCAGTGTCAGCTACACGGATCTTTCTGTTTATGCAAAAGCCTTTCAGGAACGCACAGAGAGGAAGGAGGCTGCTGCTCGATGAACCGTGAAATCTTAAAAAGTATGGATACCGGCCATATCCCTGTACAGCGGCTCACAGCCCTGCTTGAAACGTTTACCTTAAAGCACGCGGCGCGTATGCTTCCGGATCTTCTGGAAACCGCAGATCTTCAGGACTCCTCCTGCAGGGAATTCCTTCTGGCTGTTCTCGAGACCGAAGTCAAAGGTCGGAATGAACGGCGTCGGAAGCGTAACTATTCCGCAGCGCATTTTCCACCAAATATCCGACCATTAGAAGAGTTTGATCCGGAAGAGCTGGAGTCAGGTATCACCCACGCGCAGCTCTCCGTATTGAAAGAATTATCCTGGCTGGACAACTGCGGAAACCTTGTCTTTGCGGGGCCTCCCGGCCTCGGCAAGACCATGGTTGCCTGTGGCCTTGGTCTACAGGCTATCAACAGTGGCTATACTGTATGTTTTGAGAAGATGACCAACCTGATTAAGATTCTCGACACCGCAGAAACAGAGCGTGCAGCCGGATTTCGACTCAAAAATATCAAGAAAGCACAGCTTGTCATCATTGATGAGATCGGCTATACACCGATCAGCCGCGGACAGGCAAACCGCTTTTTCACATTTATCAGTGACACCTATGAAACCAGTTCCATCATCTTTACCACCAACAAAGAGATTGTTGACTGGGCTGAGATGATGGGGGATCCAGTACTTACCACTGCAATGCTGGACCGGATCCTGCACCATGCCAAGTGTTACTCTTTCCGCGGGGAATCCTACCGGCTGAAGCACCCTGACCTGTACCCACAGGGAGAAACAGGGATGTAAAAAACTGCTTACCGGGTAAAGTAAAAAAGTGCTTACCTTACGATGTAAAAATCTGCTTACTAAGGGATGTAAAAAACTCCTTACCATACGGTGTAAAAAACATCTTACCTAACAATGTAAAAAAGTGGTTGACATTTGCACAAAGTAGCGAAGGATGGGCGTCCGGCGAACAGTAACTGTGTTACGGGACACACCGCAACTATGTGCGATGTTCCGTTCACTGAATCCTAAGCTTTTCAGGCGAAGGATTTCTCGATATTTGGTCATAGTGGTGACCTCCTTTAACTGTATTCATATCTACTGATGTTGTTCTTACAGTATAAAGGAAATCTATGTAATAGAGCCTAATGTGGCTCTGACTTACCGGAATATATGGCTTTCATTCTCCGGAATGGCAGCTCTCAAAGTCCGGACAGGTGGCTCAAAGAGCCTCGGAATAATCAATTATATGGGTGTTCTACTTTGGTTAGCACACCTATTTTTGAAGGAGGAGAAGATGAAAAACCGTTTTCCAAATAATAGTTCCTTATTTTCAGGTTTAAGAAAAAATCTTTTTATTATTTTTTATATATTATACACACTGGTAATGATGGGAGTAAGTGTTCATTTTGATAAGAAGAATCAATTTTACTTAACTAGTTTTTTAGGCATAGCAATTTCTGCAGTTTATGTTGGGGCTATTATTTTTAGAAATCGGCATGATCTAACTTCGTTAGGAATTTGTACGAAAGGTTTGAAAATAACGATAGTATTATTTGTGCTTATAGTTGGAATTTCTTTCTTTATGAATTATCCGCAGTTTTCTTCTTCAGAAGTTTCAATTTGTGATTACATTTTTAATATGATTATATATTTTTGTATGTTTTTCTTTGTAGAAGAATTTATTTACAGAGCTTATTTAGGGCCAAAGCTTATGAGATTATATAATAAGCATCTGGGAGCTGTTATTAGTGGAGCATTGTGGGGGAGTATGCATATTCTCTTGAATATTGGGCGTCCCTATATGCAAGTGAATAGCCTTTTGATATTTAATTCAATAACCTCTGGTATAGCAGGACAGTACATATTTATGTTCTTTTATAAAAGAGTAGGAAATATTTTTTTCCCTGTTTTCCTTCATATGGCGCCACACATTCTGACTACAGAAATAACTTATAAAATATCTGTTTTTACGCGATAAATATATTTCAAAATCATTACATAAGACGCATTTATATTGATGTGAACTTCCTTGATAATTAACTCTCGTTTTCATAAGCAGACGTATGGAAGAGGTGAAAAATCCCTTGGTTTCAACAGGAAAATGCGATTTATTTATTGCAGATATTGAGTGGAGTTGCTGGCCTTTTTGCAATTAATTATACGTTATCGCATATATAATGTTTTAATTATTCGGATTCGTGCGGCCAACATTAATGCATTGAAGAACCTGAAAGAGTATGGTTGGTTTCTGTGTGGGTTTTCGATTTAGAAAGGACAGGCTTAACTTCGGCTGGGGAGATCCGTAAATGGGGCACAGAAACCATCGTATTAAATGCCATTGATGGAGGATACATTCAGCCGAATGCGGATCCCGGGATTGAAGTGGACTAAATCCTGAAAGGAGGGGGTAAGGAATGAATGGAATCTATCGAATGGATATCAAACGTGGATTATCTTCACCAGGGTTTTATGTGGGCATTGTGCTTTGTTCTTTAGCAGCTGTTTTCGGCATGGGAGAGATGATGGAAAATATTGCAGAATCTATAATACCGGAAGGAGAAATCCGTTTCCTGTCCGCGGTCTGCATAGCGCTTCGAACGGAAGCCATTGCTTATGTATTGCCCATTGTATGTACATTCGCAGTAAGTGGGATGTTTATTGAAGATATGCAAAGCAGAGTGTTATATTATAGTATCCTTAGAACGACAAAGAAGCGTTACTATACCAGTAAAATACTTAGCTGTGTATTGGTTGGATTTTTAACAGTTCTTGCCATGATCTTACTGCTGCTTATTATTTTTGGCATCTTGTTTCCGCCAAAGCAGGCGGAAATACAGACCTTCCAGACAGATAGTTTGATATATTTGTGCAAGATGGCAGCAATTTTGTGTATAAACAGCTCCTTTTATGCTTTGCTTGGGGGAGTGATTTCCGTTGGCTCTAATAATCGCTATATGGCCTATGCCTCTCCCTTTATTTTGTATTATATCATATCCACCTTATTGAAAGCCTATCTTTCAGATTATCCCATTTTGAATCCGGAAGAATGGATGTTATTGAGAATTTCCAGTGAAAGTCAGGTTATAGTGATTTTGCTTGCTGCTAATTTGATAGCGGGAACCGGATATCTTATTATGATGGAAAGAAGGTGGAAACATGAGTGAATTTTGTCTTGTATGCTCAATGACCAGATTGAATTTCCTGGGGTGGAAGAAAAATCCCCAGATTGTTTTGGCGTTTATTCTGGCATTTGTGTTCTGTGTTATGATGTCTGCCAAGGCTATTATGTTTGCCCGGACCTATGGAACGATCATGCAGATTTTTGAACCTTTTGTATGGGCATTCAGTGATGGAAAATCAATTCTGCTTGCTTCTTTTCTTTTGATTTTCTTCTTTATGGACATGCCCTTTATCAACGAAGCAACACCCTATTATCTGGTCAGGGCCAGGCGAAGTACCTGGATCTGGGCCCAGATCCTGTATATTGTGGCTGTAACATTGATCTATATGTTTTTTATACTGATAGTATTTTGTATATTATGTGCACCCCTCTCGTTCGTGGGGAATATGTGGAGCGAGACAGGAGCTCTTTTAGGGTACTCTGGTGTGGGAGAGAAGGTGGCGCTTCCTGCTTCAGTGAAAATAATGGAAATGTCAAAACCTTATAAGTGTACGGCCGCTATTTTCTTTTTGATGACCTTATATACCCTATTGGCAGCAACGCTCATGATGATCTTTAATCTGCTGAAAAATAAGTTTGGCGGCGTTGTAAGTGTATTCATCCTGAATCTTTATGGCCTTCTTCTGAATCCGGATATGGTAGGCAGGCTTTTAAATATACCGGATATATTGCAATATAAAAGTAATGTGATTACTGGGTGGATTTCTCCTTTGAATCATGCCACCTATTATATGCACAATTTCGGCTATGATCTGTTGCCAAGGTTATGGCACAGTTATCTGATTCTGGTTGTGTGGGTTCTGTTAAATATTTTGATTATCAGAAAGCTGGCCAGGCGTTACCAGTTCGTATTTTCATAGAGAAACGGAGGGCAGACGATGAATGAAGTAATGGTAAAAGTTGAAAACTTGAGAAAGACCTTTCGGGAGCAGGAAGTTCTCAAAGGGATAAACTGTGAGTTTTTAAGAGGAAAGACGTATGCTGTGATCGGAAACAACGGTTCCGGAAAAAGTGTATTTTTTAAATGCGTATGCGGTTTTCTTACGCCTACAGCCGGTCAGGTTACAGTAGGAGGAAAGCAGATTGGAAAAGATGTAGATTTTCCTGAATCTATTGGCCTTCTGATTGAACATCCGGGCTTTATGCAGCAGATGTCAGCATTTAAAAATCTCCGGTTAATGGCGGGAATCCGCGGTCAAATTACGGATGAGCAGATCAAAGAGGTCATCCGTAAAGTGGGTCTGGATCCGTCTTCAAAAAAAGCAGTGGACAAATATTCTATGGGAATGAAGCAGAGACTTGGCATTGCCCAGGCAATCATGGAAGCCCCGGAATTGCTGATACTGGATGAACCCTTTAATGGATTGGATAAGGGGGGAGTGGAGGAGATACGCGCTTTATTGATGGAGTGGAAGGAGAAAGGGAAAACGATCCTTCTAACCAGCCATAACAGTGAAGACATTACTCTTTTGGCAGACCATGTGTGGGAAATGGATGCGGGAAAAATGACACGCGTTAAATAAAAATATCTGTCTTTACACAATAAATATATTTCAAAATCATTACATAAGATGCATTTATATTGAGAATACCTTGAAATTTAATTTATTAATTTTTGAGGTATTTTTTTTATTTAACAGGAACTTTGCTCCCTGTTAAATAAAACGCTCTGTGGGATATGTATTTGCGCGAAGCGGAAATTGTTGTTTTGGATAAAACTGACGATAAAAAAGAAATGTGAAAATTTATCGCTCAATAGAAGTAATAATAGTATAATATCACAAAAATAAAAATATAAATTGTGCATAATTGATGAAAAATAAAAATAGCAGGAAAATATATTGACTATTTTACCTAAAAGTAGTAATGTGATAACAGATATAAGACATCTGATATCAGATTAGCAAAAAGGGTTAAGGAGGAAAAAGAAATGGCAAACATTTATTATGACAAGGATGCGGATTTAAGTCTGGTAACGGACAAAGTAGTGGCAATCGTAGGATATGGAAATCAGGGACGCGCGCAGGCGCTGAATATGAAAGATTCCGGCGTAAAGAGGATCATCGTAGGAAGCCGTCATGATGGATCTTATGATCAGGCGGAAAAGGACGGATTTGAGGTGTTTCCAATCGCTGAGGCCTGCAAGATGGCTGATGTGATCTTCATGCTTCTTCCAGACGAATTTGCACCGAAGATTTTTGAAGAGCAGATCGCTCCTGGATTGGAAAAGGGCAATATTGTTAATTTCGCTTCCGCCTACAATATTACATTCAAAAAGATTATTCCGCCTGAGTATGTAGATGTTGTTATGGCAGCTCCAAGAATGATTGGAGAAGGAGTTCGTGAGATGTATCTAAGAGGAGAAGGCTTCCCAGCATTTGTAGGCGTTGCGCAGGATGCGTCCGGGAAAGCGCTGGAATATGGCAAAGCCCTTTGTAAAGCGATAGGTTCCACGAAAAAAGGTGCAATTGAGGTATGCTTTGATGATGAAACATGCCTGGATCTGATGACAGAACAGGGAATTTGGCCGATTATCTATCATGTATTTGTAGAAGCATTTAAACTTCATGTAGAAATGGGACATCCGGAAGAAGCAGTACTGATGGAGGAATACATTTCAAAAGAACCTATGTTCATGATGGAGAAGGCAGCAGAAATGGGAATGTTCAAACAGCTTCCGTTCCACTCACATACAAGCCAGTATGGACAGCTTAAAAGTTTTGAACTTTTTGATCCGACACAGATTAAAGAATTTCTCCGCGACAGATATGACAGAATACGCAACGGTGCATTTGCAGAGGAATGGGAGAAAGAACAGAAGGAGAATGATCTGGCGACTCTGAAAGAACTGAGCCAAAAGGCAATGGAAAGCGAACTTACAAAGGCAGAAGAACGACTCTTTGAAAAGATTAATTAATATTACGTAAAGGGACGGCGGATCGAACAGACCGTCCCTTTCTAAAAGGAAGAAGGGAGGAAAGAATATGTCTGAAATGGCACAGGTATCATTATGGCTTATTATTTCAATCGTTGTGATTTTGATTTCTATTATGAAATTGAAATTAAGTCCAGTTATCGGGTTGATCTTTGGAAGTCTTGTCATGGGGCTTGGATGCGGCATGAATCTGTTAGATACAGCGACAACAATTGGAACCGGATTTGGCGACCTAATGGCTGGAATCGGTCTTCCAATCGGTTTAGGCGTTATTTTAGGAAAACTGCTGGAAGAAAATGGAGGCGCTCGTGTGATTGCAGAAACGCTGGTAGCAAAAGCCGGCGAGAAATATGCGCTTTACGCTCTTGGATTTGCGGGATTTCTTCTTGCAATACCGGTATTTTTTGATATTACTTTTATTATCCTTGTACCTCTTGCAATTGAAGTAAGTAAAACTTTGAAAAAACCTTTGCCATACGCCATTGGCGCTGTAACGATCGGTGCGGCCGGAGCACATACTCTGGTTCCGCCTACACCAAATCCTCTTGCAGCTGCACAGATCTTTCATTTTGATCTTGGTATCATGCTTGGTGTAGGGGCAGTTGTCTCCCTTTTCGTCTATATTATAGGAACAACGATTTATTTTAAAATGCTGGATAAAGGGTTCTGGAATAAAGAAAAAGATGAAACGGGAATTTTGGAAATGAGTGAGTCAAAGCCAATCCCGGAAGGAGCACCAAGCTTCGGTATGGCTCTGATTCCTTTGCTGCTCCCGGTTGTCTGCATCCTGCTTGACACAGTCAGTACAGCATTTGGAGTGGATTCCGCTGTACTGTCATTTCTCGCAGACAAAACAATCGCCATGCTCCTTGGAACTCTGGCTGCTTATTTGATCTCTATTAAATCTATTGGGAAAAATCTGGAAAGTGTAGCGAATAAGGCAGTTGCAGATTCCGGTATCGTTCTTCTGATTACCGGAGCCGGCGGATCGTTTGGAGCTGTGATCAGTGCCACCGGATTTGCTGACATCATTGCGGAAAGCTTTACATCAATTGGAACTTCGCCGGTTGTTCTGGTACTGTTTGCCTTTATCATAGCGGTAGTGTTCAGAATAGCGCTTGGTTCAGGAACAGTTGCTTCCATCACTTCCATGAACATAATGGCTGGTTTTGCCAGTATGACAACACTGCATCCGGTTTTTATCGCACTGGCGTGCCTGGCCGGCGGAATCAGTGTTGGACATGTAAATGACAGTGGTTTCTGGGTTGTAACCAACATGTCCGGCTACACTGTAAAGGGAGGACTTAAGTCCTACACACTGGCAGGCATATTTATAGCCGTATTCACAATGATTGTTTGTATTGCGGCAGCACTAATCAGCTCCATATAGTAAATCAAAAGGTTTTCGGACTGGCATATCTTGCGGAACTGCCAGTCCGAATTTTAATGATGCAGTGTCAGGGTATCCCACTTATTGATAGAGTGAAGAATTGCGTCGTGCATGGCATTTTGATCTCTCTTTTTAAAGGCTTGAAGGATCCGTTCATGGTTTTCCAGCACAATATTCTGATAGATGGAGTTGGAAACCTCCATGGAAGGCTTGAACAATTTCATGATCGCATTCCCGATACAGGAAAAAAAAGGATTTTTTGTTGCGGAATAGATATATTCATGAAACTGGACATCTAATTCCAATGTGTCTTCCTTTTTTTCGGCTTTTTCTTTCATTTGTTCATGCAACTTTTCTAGAAAAAGGATCTCTTCATCAGTAATTGTATTTACGGCAAGGCAGCTGACAGCGTTTTCAATGATGCGACGAAATTCAACCAGATTATCCTGTGAAGAATTGCTCTGGAGGATCAGCTGATAGGTCAGCGGGTTTAAGGCATCGGAATCAATAGAAGTACGGATACGGCTGCCGTGTCCTTTTACAATTTCTACGACGCCGACTGCCTCCAGCATTTTTATTGCTTCACGGATGCTGGATTTTCCGACTCCCAGGTTTTCAGAAAGTTGATTTTCGGAAGGAAGATACTCACCGGGTTTGAGCTGTCCGGTTGCCAAGGCTTCGGTAATTTTATCAGTAACCATGCGGCTCAAATTTTTTTTGGGCATGGGCAAAAGCCATGATTCATTTGATTCTATCATATAAAAACCTCCTAATATTCTAATTTTAACATAATTCAACGACCAATTCTATTTATTTTTGAAAAATAGAGTGAATCGATGTAAAAAATATATTTTATCATTTGTGTTGGAGTTTCTGGTACAACTATAGAAAGGGGAAGAAATATGGGTTTTGAAAAAATGTTTTCTCTGAACGGAAAAAATGCGTTGATCGTTGGAGGGTCAAGGGGACTTGGAAGGGGAATGGCAGAAGCTCTTTCGGAGGCAGGAGCACAGGTAATCCTTGCTAGCAGAAAAGAAGAAGAATGTAAAAAAGCAGCAGGAGAAATACAGAAAAAAACCGGCGGAAAGGCTTTTGGACTACGAGCAGATATCAGTGGGAAAAACGGTGCTTCCCAGCTGGTGGCAGAGGCGGTAGATTTGGCAGGACATGTGGATATCCTTTTGAACAGCGCAGGAGTCAATGTCAGAAAACCGTCAGTGGATTATACGGAAGAAGATTGGGATAGGGTACAGGAGGTACAGCTGAAAGGTGTGTTTTTTACCTGTCAAGCTGCGGCAAGGCATATGATAGAAAAAAAGATCAGAGGGCGGATTATTAATGTTGCGTCCATCAATGCAAAGGTTGTTGCAAGGGAGGATATCGTTTCTTATGTGGCCGCCAAAGGCGGTGTGATGCAGATGACAAAAGCGCTGGCAGCAGAGTGGGCGTCTCATGGAATTACGGTGAATGCGGTCGCACCGGGATTTTTCCAGACAGAACTTACAAAAGTTTTGTTTGAAGATTCGGATGTAAGATCCAAATTGTTAAGCCATATACCGATGCGGCGTTTTGGAGATCCAGATCAGGATCTAGGAGGGATTGCCGTATTCTATGCGTCAGATCTGTCAGCCTATACAACCGGACAGATGTTGTGTGTGGACGGAGGTTATACATTGATATAGACGCAGAAAAAAATGATATAATAATATATTAATGACAAGCGGAGGAAGAAAATGAAATTTAAAGAAATTACTGTGGAAGATATGACATTCAATCCCTTTACAAGGACAAATAAAGACTGGATCCTGATTGCGGCAGGGGATGAAGAGGAAAATAATCTGATGACGGCATCATGGGGGTTGTTTGGAACACTCTGGAGAAAAAGTATTGTGGAAATTTTTATCCGCCCTCAGCGCTATACCAAAAAATTTGCAGACGAGAATGATATGCTCACTATATCTTTCCTGCCGGACGGTTACCGGGAAGCATTGAAGATCTGTGGTACAAAGTCGGGAAAAGATATGAATAAATGGGAAGCTGCGGGTCTTCATCCCTATTATGTGGATGGGACAGTAGGAGTAGAGGAGGCAGAACTCATTATTGTGGGAAAGAAACAGTATACGCAGTGGGTGGATCCGACACTGTTTATTGAAAAAGAGAATGACATAAAATGTTATCCGGAGAAGGACTACCATGAGATGTATATGCTGGAAATTGTAAGGATTCTGCAAAAGGAAGAGTAGCGTCGGTGTACAAGGGGCAACACGGTCGGTGAAGGGTAGATTTTAGTCCCTTCTTCGTTACTTTCACTCCGCGTACGTCTCTGTACGCGTCGTTCAAGTGCCTAAAAGGGGCTAAAATCTGCTCCTTCCCGACTCACAGACTCCAGCCGCAGGAATTTCGGGGTTTTTCAAGGCAGACGATTGAGGCGTACTGGACGTACGCCGAATGAGGATAACAAAGAAAATCCCCGAAATTACGCGGCTTGGAGCGTATTGTCCCCTTGTACACCGACGCTAACATTTGATTATGACAAACTAGGAGACCGGTTTGGTGGCGCAGCGGCGCCGGTTCAACCTCCGGTATACAAAGATTCCGGTCAGGTCTGCTAAAGCCCATCCGATCGGAACGGACAGCCATATGCCGGTAACCCCGATCCACGGCACCATAGAGAGTGTGTAGGCCAGCAGTACACGGGTTCCAAGGGAAATGACTGTCAGAACGACAGACATGCCCGGGCGGGCGATAGCGCGGTACAGCCCGTATAATAAAAACAAAATACCAATCCCAAAATAGCAGGAGCCTTCAATGCGAAGATAGTGGACTCCGGCTTCGATGATCTGCGTCTCATCGGCAGATACAAAGATCTGCATAAGAGGACGGGCAAAGATACAGACGAGAAGACTGACAGCCAGACAGAAGAAAAAGGAAACAAGGAATGCGCTTCTGATTCCCTGTCTGATGCGGTCTTCTTTTTTTGCTCCGAAATTTTGTGCAATAAAAGTGGAGAAGGCATTTCCGAAATCCTGTACCGGCATATAGGCGAAGGAATCGATTTTTACAGCAGCGGCAAATGCAGCCATAATAACCGGGCCAAAGCTGTTGACAAGTCCCTGCACCATGAGGATACCGAAATTCATGACTGACTGCTGGATACAGGTGAGGAAAGAAAAACCGGTGATTTCCCGGAAAATTTTTTTATCCCACTTGAAATTCTCTTTTCGGGGGCGAAGAGAGGGAAAATGAAAAAGAGTATACAGCGCAAGTCCGATTCCGGAGACATACTGAGACAGGATAGTCGCAAAGGCAGCGCCCGCTACGCCCCAATGGAAAGAGAGGACAAAAAGGAGATCCAGTACAATATTCATGACGGCAGAAACAGCCAGAAAGATCAGTGGAATCCTGGAGTTTCCAACAGAGCGGAGGAGGCAGGCAAAATAATTATAGAAAAAAGTGGCAGGAATCCCTGCAAAAATGACAAGCAGATAGTCCCGCATCAGATCAGTGACAGAAGCGGGGACGCGAAGGAACCAGATAATGCTGTTGATGCCAAGAAAAACAGCCAGGTTGAGAACAACAGTAACGGCTCCGATAAAAAGGAACGATTGAAAAATAGCTCCCTTCATACGAACTTCATCCTGTTTTCCATAGCTGATGGAAAAGGAAGCGCCGCTGCCCATACACAGGCCCAGGATGATGGAAGTAAGAAATGTCATCAGAGTGTAAGAAGAACCTACCGCAGCCAGAGCATCGGCCCCAAGGAAGCGTCCGACGATAATTGTGTCAGCAATATTGTAAAATTGCTGGAGCAGATTTCCGGCAATCATGGGAAGTGCGAAAACCAGCAGACTTTTTGTAATATTTCCGGTTAAGAGTTTACTTTCCTGCATCGGTGTTGATCCTCCTGAATATTTCTGATCCTGGCGTAATACTGCAATTTCAGAGCAGCAATAATATTATTATAGAAGAGAGGCGGGAGGACTGTCAAATCCATTCGCTGCATATGGATGGGTATGTAATTTTTGTTGACAGAAGGAAGTAAGACCTATATGATGGTAAAAAACAAAAAGGAGAGGTTTATGGGATTTGATCTGAATATAAGTATTCCGGTAATTACAGTATTTCTGCAGGGGATCTTAAGCTTTTTTCACCTTGTATTTTTCCGTTGATCCCTTTATATATCGGTTATCTGTCAGGGGGAGCGGTCAGAAGAGGTGACAGCGGAGAGCTGCAATACCAGAAAGGAAAGGTTCTGACCCATACGCTGTTTTTTGTGGCTGGGATCAGCTTTACTTTCTTTTTGCTGGGGATGGGTGTGTCAGCTGCAGGAGAGTTCTTTTCCGAACATCAGGCTGTGTTTGCCAGAGTGGGAGGAGCCCTTGTGATCCTTCTTGGATTGTATCAGTTTGGCCTTTTGGGGACGTCTAAACTTCTTGGAAATGAACATCGGCTTCCCTTGAAATTTGACCGGATGGCTATGTCTCCGGTTACAGCGCTGCTGATGGGATTTACATTCAGTTTTGCATGGACGCCGTGTGTGGGACCGGCGTTGTCTGGCGTGCTGCTGATGACGGCATCAGCGGCCACAAGGACGAAAGGATTTCTGATGATCGGTGTCTATACGCTGGGATTTGTCATTCCCTTCCTGGCTGTCGGTATATTTACCACAACTTTACTGAAGATTTTCAAAAAGCATGGAAATATTGTAAGATATACGGCGCGGACAGGAGCGGTGCTGATGATCCTCATGGGGCTTATGATGATGACAGGAAAGATGAATGGAGTGACAGGGTATCTGTCAACACCCTCCCTGGAATCAGAGTCCGTGCAGAATGATGAAACAAAAGACAATGGGGAAGAGGACAGTGTAGAAGAAGGAGAAGGAGAAAACGCAGAAGAAGACAGTGGAAAGACAGATCCTTCGGCAGCTGTTGATTTCACTTTGACAGATCAGTATGGGCAGGAGCACAGGCTGTCAGATTATCGGGGGAAGGCAGTCCTTTTGAATTTCTGGGCAACATGGTGTACGGTATGCAAGAGGGAAATGCCCGACATACAAAATCTGTATGAGGAATATCAGGCGAAAGGCAGCGGGAGCGATACGGTAATTTTGGGAGTTGCTTTTCCGGGAATTTCGGGAGAAGGAAGCAGGGAAGAAATTACTGCCTTTCTTGAGGAAAACGGCTATACTTATCCCGTGCTGATGGACGAATCAGGACAGCTGATGGAAAGATTCGGGATCATGGCGTATCCTACAACCTATATGATCGATAAGGAAGGGAAAATTTACGGCTATGTAAGCGGCATGGTTGGCAAAGAAGGTCTGGAGAGTATGATCAGCCAGACGCTGGAAGGAGAAAAATAATGAGGCAGGCGGACAATTGTCCGGCCTGCCTCAATTTATGAAGGGGGTTATTTAGAGGCCAGTATTTTTTCGATGCTGACCAGTTTTACACTTAATACAAAAATTTCAGTAGCGATCTTCAGTTCCTCGGTGGTCGGATAGGATGGAGCAATACGGATGTTGCTGTCCTGCGGATCCTTTCCGTAGGGGAAGGTAGCTCCGGCGTCTGTCATGACAAGACCGGCTTCTTTTGCTTTGGCAACAATTTTCTTTGCGCATCCCGGAAGAGCGTCAAAGGAGATAAAATAGCCGCCGCGGGGAGCCAGCCAGGAGCCGATGCCGAGCCCTCCGATTTCCCGTTCCAATGTTTCCAAAACGGCATCAAATTTAGGACGCATGATATCTGCATGCTTTTTCATGTGCTGTACCATGCCGTGAATATCTTTAAAATATCTTGCGTGGCGGAGCTGGTTTACTTTATCGTGACCGATGGTCTGGATCTTCATCTGCTCGCGGATTGCCTTAAGGTTTTCAGTGGATGCAGCGATGGCGGCAATTCCGGAACCCGGGAAACTGATCTTGGAAGTAGAGGAGAACTTATATACCATATCCGGATGTCCTTCCTTCTTACATTCCATAAGGATTTCAATGAGATAATCCTGCTTGTCTTCATATAAATGATGGATTCCATAAGCATTGTCCCAGAAGATACGGAAATCTTCGGCAGCAGGATTCAGTTTTGCAAAACGGTGCACTGTCTCGTCAGAGTAAGTGATTCCCTGGGGGTTGGAATATTTTGGAACGCACCAGATTCCTTTGATGGCCGGATCGGAGCTGACAAGCTTTTCTACAATATCCATATCAGGGCCGGTTGGAGTCATTGGCACGTTGATCATTTCAATGCCGAAATATTCTGTAATTGAAAAATGTCTGTCGTATCCGGGAACCGGACATAAGAATTTGACTTTATCCAGTTTGCACCAGGGAGTGCTTCCCATTACTCCGTGAGTCATAGAGCGTGCAATCGTATCATACATGATGTTCAGGCTGGAATTTCCAAAAATTACAATGTTTTCCTTTGGAACTTCCATCATATCAGCAAGCAGCTGCTTTGCTTCACGTATGCCGTCCAGGACACCGTAATTGCGGCAGTCCACTCCTTCCTCACAGACAAGGTCAGAGTCGCTGTTCAGGACATCCATCATTCCCATAGAGAGATTCAGCTGTTCTGTAGACGGTTTGCCCCGGGACATATCCAGCTTCAGTCCCTGTGCCTTTACCTTTTCAAATTCAGCTTCCAGTTCTGATTTTATTTCCAGCAATTCTTCTTTTGATAATTCTTCATATGTTGTTGCCATCCTTGCATCCTCCATCTCATTTTCCCATATTTTACTCAATGCTACCATTGTAGCGGTAAATTGAAGAATCGTCAATTGGTTCTTGCAAAAATATTGATAAAAACCAGTAATTCTGTAAAAAACTACAAGAAATATGAAGTTTTTTAAAGTTTTTTATTCATTTATTAGGAGAAATACAAAAAAGAAAGGCGGGACTTTTGACAGTCCCGTCCCCGATGAAAAAATCTGTTTTTAATGAAGCGGCCTGCTTCCGGCAGTTATTTCATTGTCGGCTGTGTCAGGATTGAACGGACATGTTCGATTTCCTGCTGTGATGCTTTTGCGGCAGGAACGTAATAACTGCGGGATCTTGCCAGCTCAAAAATTTTCTCCTGTGACATCTCGCAGGCATTTCTCATCTGTTTCAGACACTGTTTTAATTCCTGATTTTCTGTCTGCGGGATCATTTCACCAAAACGGGTCAGCTCGCCGTTGACTCCTGCCAGAGCGTCAGCTACCATTGTCTTTTCGTTTAACATTTCTTTCCCTCCCTTTGAGTTTACATGTTCATGCCGGATGGACCGGCTTGTGAAAAGGCGTACAGTCCTTTAGGAAAGTTACAGGAAACGCATCAGTTCCTGTTTGTTTTTCATGGCGCTGTCGGCAGCGTCCTGAAAAAGCTTTTTGATCTCGGCATCCTCAGTCATGTTTGCATATTCTGTCATTTTGCAATGACTTGTGTCATAGCCGCCGATAAGGTGGCGAAGGTTTTGAAGATCCAAAACGGATAATTCTGACATTTCTTTTCCTCCTTGCTGTTGACTTTATTTGACAGGATTAGTATGGTTAAAAGGCAGAGAAAATATGCAGTAAATGCAATATAAAAATATAGCGGAGGAAGAAAAAATGAAAGTAGGAATCCTTGGAGCGGGAAATATTGCGAAAAAAATGGCGGAAACACTGAATGGAATGGAAGGAGCAAGCGCGTATGCAGTTGCTTCCCGAAGTCTGGAAAAAGCGGAAGAATTTGCAAAATTAAACCATGTGGAAAAAGCCTACGGCTCTTATGAAGAAATGCTTCAGGATGAACAGGTGGAGCTTATCTATGTAGCGACTCCCCATTCTCACCACCTGGAACACGGAAAATTATGTATAAAATATGGAAAGCCGATTTTGATGGAGAAAGCATTTACAGCCAACGCCGATCAGGCGCGCGAGCTTTTGGACTGTGCCAGAGACAGAGGGGTTTTTATTACAGAGGCCATCTGGACCAGATATATGCCTTCCAGAAAGAAAATAGACCATATCATTGCCTCCGGGCAGCTGGGAGAGATCTGTTCTCTTACAGCAAATCTGGGCTATGCCCTGACAGATAAGAAGAGGATGACAGATCCGGCCCTGGCAGGCGGAGCGCTTTTGGATGTGGGAATCTATCCTTTGAATTTTGCAAGTATGGTGCTGGGTAATGATGTTGAAAAAATGACGTCCGCATGTGTGAAATATAAGACTGGCGTGGATGCACAGGACAGCATCATACTGTCCTATCCGGAAGGGAAAACAGCGACTATCCACACCGGGATGCTGGCGGCGACAGAACAGTACGGTATTGTTTACGGTACAGAGGGTTATCTCATTGCATACAACATTAATAACATTGACCGGATTGAGATCTTTACGCCGGACAGAAAGTTAAAAGAAAGGATCGATATCCCTCCTCAGATCACCGGTTATGAGTACGAGGTGCGCTCCTGTAAAAAGGCTCTGGAGGAGGGACGCCTTGAATGCCCGGAAATGCCTCACAGTGAAACCTTAAAAATGATGGAATGGATGGACGCTCTGAGAAAAGACTGGGGAATCCGCTATCCTTTTGAATAAAGGGAGCAGAGATTAGGGCAGCAGTCAAGAAGCGAAAGTTATATTCCCCTGGACGCGGCAGATATAAAAGAGCGGAACAGCCGCCGCATTTTTGCGGAGTTCATCATGCATTCGGGGTGCCACTGGACACCCACCGCGAAGGGACGACCGGTCAGTTCTATCCCTTCTGCAATGCCGTCGGGAGAGTGGGCTGTGATGGATATTCCTTTTCCGGCAGTCAGGACAGCCTGATGATGAAAACTGTTGACTTCCACATAATTTCCTAAAATATTATATAGTATACTATCTTTGTGGAGGGCGATGGAATGGCAGGGATCGCTTCTTAGACGGGAATGCTGCATGTGGCACAGACAGGGTTCGCTGTGAAGGGAAAGATCCTGCAGAATTTCCCCTCCCCGCACAATGTTCATAAGCTGCATTCCCCGGCAGATACCCAGGACGGGGCGCGACAGAGTGAGAACATGTTTCATGAGGGACAGCTGAAACAGATCGGTTTGGAAATCTGTTTCTCCGGCAGAGGAAAGGGGCGGCCGGTCAAAAAGAAGGGGCGTCACATCTCCTCCGCCGCAGAAAAGAAATCCGTGGCAGATGGAGGCGGCCTGAAGTGATGCCTCCTTTTTCCCTGTGCAGGGCAGGACAATGGGGCATCCCCCGGAGCGGACAATGGCAGAGATGTAGGAGTGGGTGACGAACTGGCGCTGATCCATAAAACCGCACATAACGACACCAATAAAAGGAAGGGAAGTGGGAGTCATAGTACTTCCTCCGTCTTGATAAAGTAGTATAAGTATATGTATGAAAGAAAGGAGCACAAATATGAGTGTGATCGATCTGCACTGTGATACCATATGGCGCCTTATGGATCTGGGAGGAAAGGGGGATCTTTTGGAAAATGACGGCGCGGTCAGCATCAGAAAAATGCAGGCAGGAGAAGTTGCAGTACAGTTTTTCGCCTGCTTTTTGTACCGTGACGCCATGGAAGGGAGAACAGAAGAGGAAAAATATGAAAATGGCTACTTCCATGTTCTTGATATGATCCGATATGGGAAAGAGCAGATGGAAACTTATGGCAAAGAAATTGTTCCGATTACGGGAAAAGAAGAACTTGGAGATTTCCGGACGGGAAAAAAATGCGGAGCAGTGCTGACAGTAGAAGACGGAGGGATCCTGAATGGAAAAATAGAGCGGCTGGAAGAACTCTGGGACAGAGGAATCCGACTTCTGACCCTTACCTGGAACTATGAAAATTGCATTGGGTTTCCAAACAGCAGCGAAAAAGTCAGGATGGAAAAGGGACTGAAGAATTTTGGAAAAGAAGCGGTGGAAAGGATGAATGAGCTGGGAATGCTCGTAGATCTCTCCCATGCCTCTGACGGTACCTTCTGGGACGTTCTCCATCAGAGCAAAAAGCCGGTGACAGCTTCTCATTCCAATTGCAGAGCGCTTGCCAACCATCCGAGAAACTTAAGTGATGAAATGTTAAGGGCGCTGGGAGAAAATGGAGGGATAGCAGGCCTTAATTTTTACGGTCCATTTCTTGGTACACCGAAAGAATCCCGGATAGAGGAAATGACTGCTCATATCAGACATATGATCGATAAAGGCGGAGAGGACCTTCCCTGCCTGGGAACGGATTTTGACGGATTTGACGGAATGGATAAGATGGATCTTCCGGATCAAAGCTTTCTGGGGCAGCTGTGGGATGCCTTGAAAGGGGTGGGACTTACAGAGCGCCAAATAGAGAAAATTTGCTTTGAAAATGTCTGGAGAGTCTGGAAAGAAAGGTAGAAGATAAATGATTTACTCAGGATATGAAATACTTTGGCTGTTCTTTGTTTACAGCTTTTTAGGGTGGATAGCAGAGACGGCGGCATTTGGAGCAGATTTATCCCAATGCGGCGCAGGCGCAAAAAGGGACGGGGTAAATCGCAGTTTTACCCATGGTAAAATGCAATTTGGGACGTAACAAAGTTTAACTTTGTTACGTCCCAAATTAACTATTTCGTCTCTTTTTTTACTTCCTGCATTTTCATAGCGCGCACCTTCAGAGGCAGTCCGAACAGATTGATGAATCCGTCGGCATCATGGTGATCGTAGAGATCGCCGGTTGTGAAGCTTGCCAGGGATTCACTGTAAAGAGAGTATGGAGAAGTTGTGCCGGCTTTGATGATATTGCCTTTGTACAGTTTAAATTTAACTTCGCCTGTTACATACTCCTGTGTGCTTTCGATAAATGCCTGAATGGCTTCCCGCAGAGGAGTAAACCATTTTCCTTCATATACAACCTGGGCAAGTTTATCACCCATTTCTTTCTTTACTTCATAAGTAGCGCGGTCCAGTACAAGTTCTTCTAACTGCTGATGTGCTTCGTAGAGAATGGTTCCGCCGGGAGTTTCATATACGCCGCGGGATTTCATGCCGACAACGCGGTTTTCAACAATGTCGATGATACCGATTCCGTGTTTTCCGCCCAGTTCATTTAACTTGCGGATGATGTCGGAAACTTTCATTTCCACTCCGTTGATACTCTTTGGTACACCTTTCTCAAATGTCATAGTTACATATTCTCCTTCATCAGGAGCCTTTTCCGGAGTAACGCTAAGCACCAGAAGATCATCGTAATTTGGCTCGTTTGCCGGATCTTCCAGCTCCAGTCCTTCGTGGCTGATGTGCCACAGGTTACGGTCGCGGCTGTAGCTGTGTTTTGCGTCAAAAGGAAGCTCGATACCATGTTTTCTGCAGTATTCAATCTCGTCTTCACGGGAGTTCATGGTCCATACATCTGTCATACGCCATGGAGCAATGATCTTAATGTCCGGAGCCAGAGCCCGGATACTGAGCTCGAAGCGGATCTGGTCGTTCCCTTTTCCGGTTGCGCCGTGGCAAATGGCAACAGCGCCTTCTTTTCTTGCAATGTCTACAAGACGTTTTGCAATGGCAGGGCGGGCCATGGATGTTCCGATCAGGTATTTGTTCTCATATACTGCGTGTGCCTGTACACATGGAACAACGTAATTGTCGCAGAAGTCATCTACAATATCCTCGATATATAATTTGGAAGCGCCGGATAATTTTGCACGTTCATTGAGTCCGTCCAGTTCTTCGCCCTGTCCGCAGTCTACACAGCAGCAGATGACCTCGTAATCAAAAGTTTCCTTTAACCAGGGAATGATTGCGGTAGTGTCAAGACCGCCTGAATAAGCAAGTACAACTTTTTCTTTCATGATATTTCCTCCTGAAAATTTATTTTCATTTTTACAGTTCATGTTAATCGCAAGGATTACTATACACTATATTTAATAATTATGCAACTAAAAGTTGAAAAAAGAATATTTTAATGTTTGATATACAAAATATCTTGCATAATATTCATAAAAGATGTATAATCATGCAATATCGGAGGAGGGGAGGCCTGTTTTGCTACTTTACAGGAAAAAGAAAGTGGTATAAACTTGAACAGGTAACCTTATTAATAGGAAGAAAGGATGTACAGCAATGATAAAAGTTGGAATTATTGGTTCCACCGGATATGCCGGCGGGGAGCTGGTGCGCATACTGACGGGACACAAGGATGCAGAAATTGTATGGTACGGCTCCAGAAGTTATATAGATCAGAAATACGCAGATGTTTACCGGAACATGTTTCAGATTGTAGATGCAGCCTGTATGGATGACAATATGGAGGCGCTGGCCGCACAGGCGGATGTGATCTTTACGGCAACTCCACAGGGGCTGTGCGCTTCACTGGTGAATGAGAACATCCTGTCACAGGTCAAAATCATTGACCTTAGCGCGGATTTTCGTATAAAAGATGTAAAAACTTACGAAAAATGGTACGGAATTGAGCATAAAAGTCCGGAATTTATTTCAGAGGCAGTTTATGGTCTCTGTGAGATTAACCGAAATGATGTGAAAAAGGCAAGACTGATCGCAAATCCGGGATGCTATACAACCTGTTCCATTCTGACAGCCTACCCGCTGGCAAAAGAGGGGCTGATTGATATGGATACACTGATTATCGATGCAAAGTCCGGGACCTCAGGGGCAGGACGAGGAGCGAAGCTTCCAAATCTTTTCTGTGAGGTCAATGAAAATATAAAGGCGTACGGTGTGGCAACCCACAGACATACGCCGGAGATCGAGGAACAGCTTGGATATGCTTCCGGCAGGGAAGTTGTCCTGAATTTTACCCCTCATCTTGTGCCCATGAACCGGGGCATTCTTGCGACAGAATATGCGAAGCTTACAAAAGATGTAACCTATGAAGAAGTAAAAGCAGTATATGATAAATATTATAAGGATGAGAAATTTATCCGTGTGCTTGACAAAGGCGTTTTCCCGGAGACAAAATGGGTAGAGGGAAGCAATTACACGGACATTAATTTCCAAATCGATCCGCGCACAGGCAGAATCATTATGATGGGCGCTATCGACAATCTGGTGAAAGGAGCGGCCGGACAGGCAGTACAGAATATGAACCTTGCCTTTGGATTGCCGGAGGATGAAGGGTTAAATCTTGTACCGATGTTCCCGTAGAGTGAAAAAAATGACGATCCGTGAAATGAAAATAGAGGATTATGATCAGGTATACAAGCTGTGGAAAAAGATCAAGGGCTTCGGCATCCGCAGCATTGATGATTCCAGAGAAGGAGTTGCCCGCTTCCTTCAGAGAAACCCTACTACCAGCGTCGTAGCGGAAGAGAATGGAAAAATTGTAGGCGGAATCCTGTGCGGACATGACGGAAGAAGGGGATGCCTTTATCACGTCTGTGTGGATGAGGCATACCGGCGTCACGGAATTGGAAAGGCTATGGTAGTAAAGGCCATGGAAGCGCTGAAAGCAGAGAAGATCAATAAAGTCTGTCTGATCGCATTTACCAAAAATGATATCGGAAATGCATTTTGGAATACAATCGGCTGGACAGAGAGGGAAGATCTGAACTATTATGATTTTGTGCTAAATGATGAAAATATTACGGCTTTTAATGAGCAATAGAAAATGAACAGCTGATAAGCAAGGAGTGTGTGGAAATGGAGATTATCAAAGGCGGAGTGACCGCAGCAAAGGGATTTGAAGCAGCATGTACAGCTGCAGGATTAAAGTACAAGGATCGCACGGATATGGCGCTGGTGTACAGTCAGGTACCGTGTGTGTGTGCCGGTACGTTTACGACAAATGTGGTAAAAGCAGCGCCGGTAAAATGGGATCAGAAGGTAGTAAAAGGCGGAAAGAAGTCACAGGCAGTCATTGTAAATTCCGGTATTGCCAATGCATGTACCGGAGAAGAAGGGTACGGCTACTGCCAGGAGACCGCACAGAAAGCAGCAGAAGTCCTGGGCGTGGATGCGGACGGCGTCCTCATCGGATCCACAGGCGTGATCGGCAGACAGATGCCCATTGAGAAACTGAAAAAAGGAATCGAAGCCCTGGGTGAGAAAAAGGAGGATTCACTGGAGAGCGGAACCGCTGCTGCAAAGGCCATCATGACTACAGATACAGCTGAAAAAGAGCTGGCTGTAACGATTGAAGCCGGCGGGAAAACCGTTACCATCGGAGGTATGGCGAAGGGTTCCGGAATGATCCATCCTAATATGTGCACCATGCTTGCATTTATCACAACAGATGCAGTCATCTCCAAGGAAGCGCTCCAGAGTGCTCTTAGCGAAGATGTGCCGGATACCTACAATATGATTTCCGTAGACGGCGATACATCCACAAACGATACGGTTCTTCTCCTCGCAAACGGGCTGGCGGAAAATGAAGAGATCCAATACGGAACAGAAGATTATGATAAATTCAAAGAAGCGCTTCATGTGATCAATGAATATCTGGCCAAGAAAATTGCCGGCGACGGAGAAGGAGCTACCGCGCTTTTTGAGGCGAAAATCGTGGGAGCGGAGACAAAAGAGCAGGCAAAAATCCTGGCAAAAGCCATTGTATGCTCTAACCTTACGAAGACAGCCATTGCCGGACACGACGCAAACTGGGGAAGGATCCTGTGCGCCATGGGATATTCCGGCGCGCAGTTTGATCCGGAAAAAGTGGACCTTTTCTTTGAGAGCAGCGCCGGAACTATTCAGATCATTGAAAACGGAACTGCTGTAGATTACAGTGAAGAAGAGGCAACCAAAATTTTGTCGCAGCCGGAGGTGACGGCCAGAGCTGACGTTAAGATGGGAGAAATGACAGCGTCTGCCTGGGGCTGTGATCTCACCCATGGTTACATTGAGATTAATGCAGATTACAGGAGTTAGAAAAAATGGATAATAGTATGCAGAAATATCTGGACAAGGCGGAGGTTCTGATTGAAGCCCTCCCCTATATCCAGCGGTTTAACCGGAAAGTCATTGTTGTAAAGTACGGCGGAAGCGCCATGGTGGATGAGGAGTTGAAAGAACATGTCATTCAGGATGTGACGCTGCTTAAACTGGTAGGATTTAAGCCTATCATTGTACACGGCGGAGGGAAAGAGATCAGCCGCTGGGTCGGAAAAGTAGGAATGGAGCCGCAGTTTGTTAACGGGCTGCGTGTGACAGACGAGGCCACCATGGAATTGGCAGAGATGGTTCTTTCCAAAGTAAATAAAGAGCTGGTACAGCTGGTGGAAGGCCTGGGAGTAAGAGCAATCGGAATCAGCGGAAAGGACGGAAGGCTTCTGAAGGTAAAGAAGAAACTGTCCGGCGGCGAAGACATTGGTTTTGTAGGAGAAGTAACGGAAGTAAATGCAGATATTTTGTGGGATCTTCTGGAAAAAGATTTTCTTCCTATTGTGTGTCCGGTTGGATTGGATGAAAAATTTTACACTTACAATATCAATGCTGACGATGCAGCCTGTGCTATTGCAAGGGCAATGCATGCAGAAAAACTGGCGTTTCTTACAGATATCGAAGGCGTTTACAAAGATCCCAAGGATCCGGAAACACTTATATCAGAGCTGACTGTCACAGAGGCAAGAGGTCTGATGGAGGACGGATATATTGGAGGCGGTATGCTGCCAAAACTGAACAACTGTATTGACGCTATTGAGAACGGAGTGTCCAGAGTGCATATCCTGGATGGAAGAATACCCCACTGCCTGCTTTTGGAGATCTTTACAAATAAGGGAATTGGAACTGCGATTTTGGATGATGAAGGGAGTAGATTTTGCCATGAAGAATAAATGGATGGATGAGGCGGATCATGCGCTTCTCCACACTTACAATCGGTATCCTATTGTGCTGGAAAAGGGAGAAGGCGTGTATCTGTATGATACAGAGGGAAAGAAATACCTTGATTTTGCAGCCGGAATTGCCGTGTGCAGCCTGGGATATGGACATAAAGGCTATACAGAAGCATTGAAATCACAGATAGATCTTTTGCTGCATACGTCTAATCTCTACTACAGCCGTCCGGCAGCGGATGCGGCGGCCAAGCTTGCCAAAGCAGCACAGATGGACCGGATCTTTTTTACCAACAGCGGCACAGAGGCTATCGAAGGAGCACTGAAGGCGGCAAGAAAGTATGCTTACACAGAAGGTTCCGGAAAATTTGAGATCATTGCTATGGAACATTCTTTCCACGGAAGAAGTATGGGAGCGCTTTCTGTGACAGCCACAGAAAGCTACAGGACACCATTTGAACCGCTGATCGGAGGTGTGAAATTTGCCCGTTATAACGATCTGGAAAGCGTAAAGGAACAGTTTTCTGATAAGACCTGTGCGGTCATCATGGAAACCCTTCAGGGAGAGGGCGGCATTTATCCTATAGATCCGGAATTTTTCCGGGGAGTGCGAGAGCTTTGTGATGAGAGAGGAGCGCTTCTCATCCTGGATGAGATCCAGTGCGGCATGGGACGGACAGGAACTATGTTTGCCTGGCAGGATTACGGTGTGAAGCCGGATATTATGGCAATGGCAAAGGCTATCGGAGGAGGCGTCCCGGTAGGGGCATTTGCCATGACAGAAAAGGTGGCAGAGAAGTCTCTGGCACCCGGAGATCATGGAACAACCTATGGAGGAAATCCTTTTGTATGTGCGGCAGTTTCCAAAGTTCTTGACATTTATGAGGAGGAACATATCCTGGAACACGTCAAAAAGGTGTCGGCGTACCTGGAAAAGAAGCTGGATGCACTTGCAGCCAAGAGCGATGCTGTAAAAGAACGGCGCGGAAAAGGTCTGATGCAGGGGCTTGCAATGAACGTTCCGGTAGGAGAAGTGATCGCAAAGGCGCAGGAGGAAGGACTGCTTGTCATTTCAGCAGGAGGGAATGTCCTCCGCATTGTACCGCCGCTTATCATCACGGAAGATCATGTGGATGAAATGATTGAAAAGCTGAAAAAGGCGTTATAAAACAGCCGGCTGTAGGAGATACTATTCCTTAATTATGAAAGAAGGAAGGTATTTCTTATGGCTGGTTTTTTCATTGCGCTTTTGTCCGGTGCATTGATGAGCGTACAGGGGGTATTCAATACACAGGTGACAAAGACAACAGGGATGTATGTCAGCAATGGCTGGGTACAGTTCAGCGCCTTTTTGGTCTGCCTGGCAGTGTGGTTTTTTATGGGACGTGACAGTATCGGGGCCATTGCCCGTGTGGAACCCAAATATATGCTGCTGGGAGGCGTGATCGGAGCAGGAATTACCTGGACAGTTATTAAAAGCATGGAGCAGCTGGGACCGGCAAAAGCGGCGCTTCTCATTGTCATCGCACAGCTTACGGTAGCTTATGTGATAGAATTGTTCGGCATGTTTGGCGTTGAAAAAGAACCGCTGGAATGGAGAAAACTGGGAGGACTTGCGTTGTCTTTGATTGGAGTTGCAATTTTCCAATGGAAATAGTACAATAACGGTGTCTAGGCATAAAGAGGGGTGTTTACGGTTTTTTAACTGTAAAGGAGGATTTTATGCGTAGAAAACCAGGGATGGTTCTTATAATTTTGACAATGATGACGTTTGTGCTAAGCGGCTGCCAAAGCGATGAGATTACCGGGGAGGAAGTTACCCTGGAGGAGGAAGCGCTGCAGGAGGGAAAAGGCTCCGGTGAGGAGCAGGCAGACGGGGAGAGTCAAGAGCAGCGGGAAGGAGCAGGCAAAGAGCAGACAGGCAGAACAGATGAGGGAAAGATCTGGGTGTATGTCTGCGGACAGGTGGCTTCGCCAGGAGTCTATGAACTGCCGGAAGAGTCCAGAATCTATGAGGCAGTCGAAAGCGCCGGAGGGATTTTGGAACAGGGAGCGGCGGAGAGCGTCAATCTGGCGGAAAAAGCGTCGGACGGACAGCGTATTTATATACCGTCAAAAGAAGAGGCGGCCGCTATGCCGGCTGAAACTCCGGACGAAGGAAGCAGCGGCGGCATGAATGATGAGAGAGTAAATTTAAATACAGCGGATAAGGAAGAGCTGATGACGCTGACGGGAATAGGAGAGACGCGGGCGGAGGCAATTCTGACTTACCGTGAGGAAAATGGAAGCTTTCATTCCCCGGAGGATATTATGAATGTCCAGGGGATCAAAGAAGGCATCTATGAAAAGATTAAGGAGCAGATCAAAACAGAATGAGCAAAAAAGTATTAGTGGTAGACGATGAAAAACTGATTGTTAAGGGGATACGTTTCAGTCTGGAGCAGGATGGAATGAAAGTGGACTGTGCCTATGACGGAGAAGAGGCTCTGAAGTTGGCGGCGGAAAATACATACGATATCATCCTTCTGGATGTAATGCTCCCAAAAAAAGACGGATTTGAGGTGTGTACACAGATCCGGGAATATTCGGATGTGCCCATTATCATGCTGACTGCAAAGGGCGATGATATGGATAAGATCCTGGGCCTGGAATATGGAGCAGATGACTATATTACAAAGCCTTTTAATATTCTGGAAGTCAAAGCCAGGATCAAGGCCATCATGCGCCGTACAGGCAAGAAAACCGAAGAGACAGAAGATAAAAAGATCTTCGTCAAAGGCGAAATGAAAATAGACTGTGAAAGCCGGAGAGTTGTAATCGGCGAAAAGGAGATCAACCTGACGGCAAAGGAATTTGATCTTCTGGAACTTCTGGCAACAAATCCGGGAAAAGTGTACAGCAGAGAAAGTCTGCTCAATATTGTGTGGGGCTATGAGTATCCGGGAGATGTCCGAACGGTAGATGTACATATCCGGCGTCTCAGGGAGAAGATAGAGACCCATCCAAGCGATCCGAAATATGTTTATACAAAGTGGGGAGTTGGTTACTATTTCAGGGGTTAGGCTGTATATAAGAAATCATTTTTTTAAAAGTCTCAGATTTCGTATTATCTTTTTACTCATGCTGGTAGGGATTCTTCCCTGCCTGATTCTGAAATCCATTATCCTGAAAAGTTATGAAGACAGGGCGGTAGATGTCCAGACCGCCCAGATACAAAATCAGTGTACCATTCTGTGCAATCAGCTTGCCGCTATGGGTTATCCTGGAAAGAAAGCGGCGGAAGCAATGCTGCCTGAGCTGGAGCAGCTGTCCAGCATATATAACGGAAGGGTCATGCTGATAGACAGTCAGTTTCAGATTGTGGAAGATACCTATGATCTGGATGAAGAAAAGACAATCGTATCAGAAGATGTGATCCAATGTTTTGAGGGCGAGGGGACAAAGATTTACGATGCCAAAAGCGGATATATAGAAGTAACATCACCTATTTTTGCAGCGGATAAGGAGAGCGTAACAGGGGTTATGCTTGTCAGTGTATCCACCACACCTATCCTTGACAGCATTGAAGTGCTGGATGCAAAAGCATGGATCGCGGAAGGGATCATCATTCTGACTGTGGCGGTGCTTGCGATTATTCTGGGGGCGGTAATGGTGCGGCCTTTTGCCAGAATTACATCTTCCATTGAGGCGGTGAATGAGGGATACGATGACAATTATCTCCATGAAAATACTTACACAGAGACAAGGCTGATATCAGAAGCTTTTAACAAAATGCTGGGACGCCTGAAAATCCTGGACGATTCCAGGCAGGAGTTTGTGGCGAATGTTTCTCACGAGTTGAAAACACCGATTACTTCTATGAAGGTTCTGGCGGATTCACTGCTTGCCCAGGAAAATGTGCCGGTGGAGCTGTACCAGGAATTTATGCAGGATCTTTCAGAAGAGATTGAAAGAGAGGACAAGATCATCAATGATCTTCTCTCACTTGTAAAAATGGACAAAACAGCAGCTTCTCTGCAAGTGAAGCAGGAAAACATCAATGATCTTTTAGAAAAGATACTGAAGAGACTTCAGCCGATTGCCGCTGCCAGAAATATTGAAGTAGTGTTTGAAAGCTTTCGTCCGGTAAACGCAGAAGTTGACGAAGTAAAGCTTTCTCTTGCTATAACAAATCTCGTAGAAAATGCAGTAAAATATAATATAGACGGCGGATGGGTACACGTGTCTCTGAATGCAGATCATAAGTTTTTTTATATTGAAGTGGCAGATTCCGGAATCGGAATACCGGAAGAGTCCAAAGAGCATATCTTTGAGAGATTTTATCGGGTGGACAAATCTCATTCCAGAGAAATCGGAGGAACCGGACTGGGTCTTGCGATTGCCCGTAATGCAGTAGTTATGCACCGCGGAGCGATCAAGGTATACAGCCAGCTTGGAGAAGGAACAACATTTACTGTAAGGATTCCGCTGAATTATATTGCCTAGGAGGGATGGATGTGAAAAAGAAACATAAAAGTGTCCTGTGGATTTTCATATGTATACTTTTGTGCACCGGCTGTTCGGCAGATAGCGGAAAAGAAGCAGAAAAAGGCCCCTATGTGTACTATATTAATGAAAAGGGGACTTCACTTGTCCGTACAGCGTGGGATTCTTCCTTGACTGAAGGCAGTGCAAAAGAACAGGCAGAGGAGGCTATGGAGCTCCTTTCATCGCCCACAAGTGATATTTATAAAAGTGCGGTTCCCGAAGGGGTGGAGGCAGCAGTAGAAAGGATAGAAAAAGGTTATGCGGATCTGTCCTTTAATGAAGCCTACAGGAATATGAAAAAGAAGGACGAAGTGCTGATGCAGGCGGCAATTGTGCAGACATTGGTTCAGATAGAGGGAATTGACCGTGTGGGGTTTTTTATCGGAGAGGAGCCGGTCAAGAACGAGGATGGTACCAGCGCAGGCTATATGACGGAAGATGATTTTGTACAGAATATCGGTTCAGCGCTCCATTCTTATCAGAAGGCGGAGCTGAAGCTCTATTTTTCCAATATAGAGGGAAATGCTCTGGCAGAACAGACGGTAAACGTGCGTTACAACAGCAATACATCTTTAGAAAAGCTGATCGTGGAACAGCTGCTGAAAGGCCCTAAAGATGACAGCTGTCTGCAGACTCTTCCACCGGATGCGGTTCTTCTGGGGATTTCCGTAAAAGCCGGAATATGTTATGTGAATTTTGATGAAGGATTTCTTGTACAGGGTTATAATAATGCAGAACCGGAAACAGTTATCTACTCTCTTGTCAATTCTCTTACGGAGAGTGAAAGTGTGCGTGAGGTACAGATTTCCATTAACGGGGAATCAGATGTTCTTTTTGGAAATTCCATTGATTTGAGTAAAACTTTTTCCAGAAACATGGAAATTGTGGAGGAAACAAAATAATTTTGAAAAAAAGAATATTATTTACAATATGTCTTTTCCTTTTCTGTTTGGGATTTGGGGCGGTTCATTTTGCAGGAGAATATTTCCTGGAGGAACTTCAGCCCTCCCAGACAGAGAAATATATTCCGCCTGACAGTACAGTACATCTGGAAGGGGAAGTATACCGGAAGGAAGCAAGAGAAGACTACCAGATCTTATATCTGAAAAACAATTCTATTATCTATAATCGACCATTCAAAAACAATTCATTGCAGGAATCAAAAATACTCTTATATGATCCACAGAAAACAGCAATCAAAACAGGAAATAGGGTGCAGGCGTCAGGCAATCTGTTTTTCTTTGATGAAGCCAGAAATCCCGGGGGTTTTGACCAGAAATTCTATTATCAGAAACAAAATATCCATGCAGCCATCTGGGGAAAGGAGGTCCGCGTGACAGACCAAAAGGTTTCTTTTCTTCAAGATAAACTGGAGCAATTCCGCGACAAATGGAAAGCGTCGCTTTATAAAGCTGCAGGTGAAGAAGACGGAGGAATCTTAGCGGCCATGATCATCGGAGATAAGGCCGGGATGGATGCGGAAATAAAGGAACTCTATCAGGTCAATGGGATTGCACATATTCTTGCTATATCGGGGCTTCATCTTTCTTTTATCGGGACGGGAGTATATCAGTTTTTAAGAAAACAGACCGGCTCCTATTTGGCAGGCGGTGTGGCAGGAATGATGTTTCTGCTTCTTTATGTTATGATGATCGGTCTGACAGTGTCGGCGCTTCGGGCGCTGGTTATGTTTTTGATACGGGTGGGGGCTGATATGAGCGGACGGGCATATGACATGCTGACCTCCCTTTTGGCGGCCGCTGTTATTGTTGTGCTGTGGCAGCCGCTCTCTTATTATGACGGAGGATTCCAGATGTCTTTCGGTGCAATTCTGGGCATCTGGATTGCAGGGCAGGTACAGCGGAAAGCGGAAAAAGAAAGAGAGAAGGGGAAAAACAGCAGGAGGGAAAGCGGAAGACTTGCGGGGAAATGGAAAAGCTCGCTGATGGCCAGCCTGGGTGTGCAGGCAGTTCTGCTGCCAATTACCTTATATCATTTCTTTTCCTACCCACTTTATTCGGTTTTTTTGAATCTTCTGGTCATTCCCCTTATGTCGCTGCTTCTTGTGCTGGGAGCAGGCGGCAGTCTTCTCTATTGGGTGTTTCCTCAAGGTGGCGGTGTTTTGATCTGGATCTGTAAAAGGATACTGGATCTCTATGAAATCTCCTGCAGGGCAGTGATGAGGATTCCTGCCAGTGAGATTGCTGTGGGCCGGCCGGAATTAGAAACTGTCATTTTTTACTATGGAACTGTTGCGGTGGCTCTGTGGATTTTTTTCAAACATGTGGGAAGAAGAAAGTGGGGAAGTCTGCTTTGTGTTTTTACGGCATGCGGAACTCTTATGCTGGCAGGACAGGTATCCGTATATGGGAAGACTTACATTACTGTGCTGGATGTGGGGCAGGGGGACAGCATTTTTATGAGAGGCGCAAAAGGAACCACGGTGCTTGTAGACGCCGGAAGCAGTACGGAGAAACAGATTGGAAAATATAGAATCGAGCCCTTCCTAAAGTCTCAGGGCGTGGGTCAGTTGGACTACGTATTTGTCACTCACGGGGACAGTGATCATATGAATGGAATAGAAGAAATGTTGTCCAGACAGGGCAGAGGGGTGGAGATTTCCTGCCTCATTTTTCCCGCAAGGGAGATGTGGGATGAAAAATTGGAGGCACTTGCTGCATTGGCTGAGCAATATGAAGTGAAGATTCGTACGGTGGAAAGAGGGCAGGGAATCATTTCCGGGGAGTGGAGGATTACCTGCATACAGCCGGAAGGGAAAGATAAGTTTGAAAAGGGAAATGAGGCTTCCCTTGTTTTAGATGTCAGTCTGGGAAAATTTGACCTTCTGCTGACAGGAGATGTGGAAGGAGAGGGGGAAAAGATTCTGGAAGAGCGGACCGGGAAGTCATATGATGTGCTGAAAGTGTCCCATCACGGTTCTAAAAATTCAACTTCTGCAGAATTTCTTGAGGAAGTCTCTCCGGACTATGCGCTGATTTCTGCCGGAGAAAACAACCGTTACGGCCATCCCCATCCGGATACGGTTGAGCGTCTGGAAGATCGGGGATGCAGCATATATACCACGATCCAAAACGGAGCTGTCACTATCTGTACAGATGGGAGGAAGATGGAAATACAAAGTTTCCTGCAAGAATGAGTCTAGCCAGAAACAGGAAAATCCATTATAATTGTGGGTATGAAAAGTTTAAATGAAGATATTAAGACAGGACAATTGAAAAACATGTACCTTCTCTACGGAGAGGAAGCTTATCTGAAAAAGCAGTACAAAAAAAGACTGACCCGGGCGATCATACCGGAAGGGGATACCATGAACTATTCCTATTATGAAGGGAAAGGAATTTCCATCCCGGAAATCATCGACCTGGCGGAGACTATGCCCTTTTTTTCAGACAGGAGACTGATCGTCATTGAAAATTCGGGATTTTTTAAAAATGCTTCTCCGGAGCTGGCCGACTATCTCAAGACAGCTCCGGATACTGCCTTTTTTCTTTTTATAGAAGAAGAGGTGGACAAGCGGGGAAAAATGTACAAGACGGTCAAAGAAAAAGGACGTATTACAGAACTGGGATACCAGGATGAGAAAACACTTCTTCTTTGGATCGCAGGCGCGGTGAAAAGGGAGAAGAAGAAAATCCAGGAATCCACAGCAAGACATCTGCTCTCTAAGGTGGGAACAGATATGGAGAATCTGGAAAAAGAGCTGGAGAAGCTGTTTTCTTATACTGCTTTTAAGGAAGAAATTACTGTGGAAGATGTGGACGCAGTCTGCACGACACAGATCACAGACCATATTTTTGATATGGTAGAGGCGGTCGCTATGAAACAGCAAAAGAAAGCGCTGGATTATTATTATGATCTGCTGGCCTTAAAGATACCTCCTATGAAAATCCTGGCACTTTTGACCCGGCAGTTCCGTCTTCTTATGGAGGTTAAGCTTTTGGTATCACGGGGCTATGCAAGACCTAAAGTTGCGGAAGTAACCGGACTTCACCCCTATGTGGCGGGAAAATATATGAGCCAGTGTAAAAGCTTTTCCGGAAGAGATTTAAGAGGAATCATGGAGGATGCCGCCGAAATGGAGGAAGCAGTCAAGACAGGCCGTCTGGCAGATACGATGTGTGTGGAGCTTTTTATTGTCAAGTACAGTATGAAGGATTAGGAAAGAGGATTGCCAAAAGAGGCGGTATCGTGATATGATAGCCTGTGCGGGAGAATCAGCCCGCATATGAGATGGAACATTTATAAAATCAGATGAATTTGAAAAAAGAATTTGTAATGGAAGGAACGATAGAAGTGGAAGGAATTGAGCAGAGCAAAATACGTAATTTTTGTATTATTGCACACATTGATCACGGAAAATCTACACTTGCCGACCGTATTATCGAGATGACCGGACTTCTGACAAGCCGTGAGATGCAGTCTCAGGTTCTGGACAACATGGAGCTGGAAAGAGAGCGTGGAATTACGATCAAGGCCCAGGCGGTCCGTACGGTATACAAGGCAAAGGACGGAGAAGAATACATTTTTAATCTGATCGATACACCGGGACATGTGGATTTTAACTATGAGGTATCCCGCAGTCTGGCAGCCTGTGACGGTGCAATTCTTGTGGTGGACGCCGCACAGGGAGTAGAGGCCCAGACTCTGGCAAATGTGTATCTTGCATTGGACCATGATCTGGATGTGATGCCGGTTATCAACAAGGTGGATCTTCCAAGTGCGGAGCCGGAGAGAGTAATAGAAGAAATTGAAGATGTCATCGGTATTGAAGCGGAGGATGCTCCGCTGATCTCTGCAAAGACAGGCCTTAATGTGGACGAAGTGCTGGAACAGATCGTACAGAAGATTCCGGCGCCAAAAGGGGATCCGTCCGCACCTTTGCAGGCCCTTATCTTTGATTCAGTCTATGATTCCTACAGGGGAGTTATTGTCTTTTGCAGAATTAAGGAAGGAACCATCCGGAAAGGAACAACGATCCGCATGATGGCAACCAAAGCAGAGGCGGAAGTTGTTGAGGTGGGATATTTCGGAGCAGGGCAGTTTATTCCGTGCGATGAGCTGGCAGCAGGAATGGTAGGTTATTTTACAGCCAGCCTGAAGAATGTGAAAGATACCAGGGTAGGTGATACAGTTACCAATGCAGATCACCCCTGCAGTGAACCGCTTCCGGGGTATAAAAAGGTAAATCCTATGGTTTACTGTGGTATGTATCCGGCAGACGGGGCGAAATATCCGGATCTTAGGGATGCTCTGGAAAAGCTCCAGTTAAATGATGCAGCTTTGCAGTTTGAACCGGAGACGTCGGTGGCTCTTGGGTTTGGATTCCGGTGCGGATTTTTAGGACTTCTGCATTTGGAGATCGTACAGGAAAGACTGGAAAGAGAATACAATCTGGATCTGGTGACAACAGCGCCGGGAGTTGTTTACAAGGTGCATAAAACAAACGGAGAAGTGATAGAGCTGACAAACCCTTCCAATCTTCCGGATCCGTCGGAAATTGACTACATGGAAGAACCTATGGTAAAGGCGGAGATCATGGTAACATCCGAATATATCGGTTCCATCATGGAACTTTGCCAGGAAAGAAGAGGAATCTATCAGGGGATGGAGTATATGGAAGAGACAAGAGCAGTACTCCACTATCACCTGCCGCTGAATGAAATCATTTATGATTTCTTTGATGCGCTTAAATCCCGTTCACGGGGATACGCGTCCTTTGATTACGAGATGATGGGATACCAGCAGTCAGAACTGGTGAAACTGGATATTCTGATCAATAAGGAAGAAGTAGATGCCCTTTCCTTTATCGTACATGCAGGAACAGCTTATGAGCGGGGCAGAAAGATGTGCGAGAAGCTGAAGGAAGAGATACCAAGGCAGCTCTTCGAGATTCCGATCCAGGCAGCGATCGGAAGCAAGATTATTGCAAGAGAAACAGTGAAAGCCATGAGGAAAGATGTGCTTGCAAAATGTTACGGCGGTGACATCAGCCGAAAGAGAAAGCTGCTGGAAAAACAGAAAGAAGGAAAGAAGCGGATGCGCCAGGTGGGAAATGTAGAAATACCACAGAAGGCTTTTATGAGTGTGCTGAAGCTGGACGACCGTTAATGGAGGGCGGGGATTTTTTAATCCCCGTCCTTAATTAGAATCACCATATCCTTTTGAAAAGCTATTAGATTCTTTTGAAGGAAATGGAGAGGAGAGAAATAAAAATATGGCGAAAGAACTGGAATTATATATTCATATACCATTCTGTGTCAGCAAATGCAGGTACTGTGATTTTTTGTCGGCTCCGGCAGATGAAGAGGAACGGGAAAGATACGTGGAAAGCCTCTGCAGCAGGATACGATCCTGCAAAGAATTTGCAAAAGACTGGCATGTGAGCAGTATATTTGTGGGAGGAGGTACTCCTTCTCTTCTTACAGGAGAGCAGATGGGATATATTTTCAGAGACATAAGAGAAACGTTCCGGGTGGATGATATGGCGGAGATTACAGTGGAAATGAATCCGGGAACTGTCTCGGAAGAAAAGTTAAAGGCATACAGGGAAGCGGGCATTAACCGGCTCAGTATCGGTCTTCAGTCAGCCAACGATCAGGAGCTGAAATGTCTCGGAAGGATCCATACCTATGAAATGTTTGTTCATAGCTATCAGATGGCAAGAGACTGCGGATTTTCCAATATTAATGTGGACTTAATGTCAGCCATTCCGTTTCAGACTCCGGAAAGCTACGAAAAAACTCTGCGGACAGTGGCAGAGCTTGTGCCGCCTCCGGAACATATATCAGCATACAGTCTTATCATCGAAGAGGGAACGCCTTTTTATGAGCGATACGGAGAAGGAAAACATGCCGAGGAACTTCCTGCAGAGGAGGAAGAAAGGGAAATGTATGTAAGGACGAAGGAGGTTTTGGAGGAATACGGATATATCCGTTATGAAATATCCAACTATGCCAAGAGCGGATTTGCATGCAGACATAATCTGGGATACTGGAACAGGACACAGTACCTTGGCATAGGTACAGGAGCCTCCTCTTTGATCGGAAATAAAAGGTGGAGGGAAGGGGAGGAGCCGGAAATATTGACAGAAAAAGAGGAAATGGAAGAATTTATGTTTCTGGGACTTCGTAAAATGGAAGGAGTGTCCGAAACAGATTTCCGGAATGTTTTCCAGAAAGAAATGCAGGAAGTTTACGGCCTGATCCTGCAGAAGATGAAAGAGGAAGGACTCATGGAACAGGCAGGTGACAACTGGAGGCTGACAGAGCGGGGGATTGACATCAGCAATTATGTAATGAGTGAATTTTTGTTCTGAAGAGAGTGTTTGGAGAAGAGAGTATCCGGATAGAAAAGGCAGCTTATTGTAAATGGCAAAAAGAGGGTGTCCCAAAACTATGAAGTTAAAATCCATAGCCTGGGGACGCCCTCTTTCGATTATTCTTCCAGGGAAGTTTATCTTTCGTTATCTTTGCGGCTGTTCTGATATGCCAAAGCTGCCTCTACAAATCCGCGGAAAAGAGGATGCGGACGGTTGGGACGGGATTTCAGTTCAGGATGGGCCTGTGTTGCGATGAACCAGGGATGTTCCGGAATCTCTACCATCTCTACGATCCGTCCGTCAGGGGAGAGGCCGGAGAGCTTCATGCCATGACTGGTGAGATCCTCCCGGTAGTCGTTGTTGACTTCGTAGCGGTGCCGGTGCCGCTCTTTTATTTCTTCACTCTGATAAAGTCTGTATGCCTTGGAAGTTTTATCCAGGATACAGGGATATGCGCCGAGGCGGAGAGTTCCTCCAATATCTTCCACACCTACCTGGTCAGGCATGATATGGATGACAGGATGGGTGGTATCGGGATCCAGTTCAGCACTGTGGGCATCGTGGAAACCGACAACATCCCGCGCAAATTCAACGATAGCAAGCTGCATGCCAAGGCAGAGACCAAGGAACGGAACCTGATGGGTTCTTGCATAGCGGATGGCGGCAATCTTCCCGTCGATCCCGCGGCTGCCAAATCCTCCCGGTACAAGAATGCCGCTGACATCTCCAAACAGCTCGTCTGCATTGTCATCTGTCACTGTTTCAGAGTCGATCCATTTGATGTTGACGGTGGCGCGGGCAAAAATGCCGCCGTGTTTCAAAGCTTCCACCACACTGATGTATGCATCGTGGAGCTGGATATATTTGCCTACCAGAGCCACTGTAACATCGGTGTTGGGGCTTTTCAGGTAGTCCACCATTTCACGCCAGTCTTTCAGATCCGGCTGCGGACAGTCCAGATGGAGACATTCGCAGACAACCTCGGCAAGATGCTCTTTTTCCATTGCAAGAGGCGCTTCGTACAGATATTCCACATCCAAATTTTGAAGAACATGCTCTGCAGGGACATTACAGAACAAAGCGATCTTGTCCCTGATGGATTGATCCAGAGGGTATTCGGAACGGCAGACAATGATATCCGGCCAGATTCCCATACCCTGAAGATCCTTGACGCTTGCCTGGGTAGGTTTTGTTTTCATTTCCTGGGAAGCCCGCAGGTAGGGGATCAATGTAACATGGATCAAAATGACATTTTCCCTGCCCCTTTCGTGCTGAAACTGCCGAATAGCTTCCAGGAAGGGCTGGCTTTCAATATCGCCGACAGTGCCTCCCACTTCAATTATGGCAATTTCCGTATTTTTTGCTGCAGGATTACGATAGAAACGGCTCTTGATCTCATTGGTGATATGAGGGATAACCTGAACGGTTCCTCCGCCGAAATCCCCGCGGCGCTCCTTGTGGAGTACGGACCAGTAGATCTTTCCGGTTGTGACATTGGAATTTTTGGTAAGACTTTCGTCAATGAAACGTTCATAGTGTCCGAGATCCAAATCCGTTTCGGCGCCGTCGTCTGTGACAAACACTTCTCCATGCTGTACAGGATTCATGGTACCCGGATCGATATTGATATAGGGATCGAATTTCTGCATTGTCACCGTATATCCTCTGGCTTTCAGCAGTCTTCCAAGAGAAGCAGCTGTTATGCCTTTTCCCAGTCCTGAAACAACACCGCCTGTAACAAATACGTATTTTACTGCCATAGTATCCTCCTTTTGAAACCAAACTACTTTTAAAAAAATATATTATACAGCTTTTTCGTCAGAAAATACAGCCTTTTTTTCATATTTTGGCTCAAAAGTTGCCTGAATGGCTAATTTTTTAAACTGATTAATGTCAACTGCGCTCAGCATGACCGAGGTATGAGCCTGGCATCCTTTTAATTTTGGAAGCTGCTCCAGAGCTTTTTGCGCCTGCATATCTGTTGCCGCACTGATGGACAGGGCGATCAGAACCTCATCTGTGTGCAGCCGGGGATTCTGGCTTCCAAGATAATCAACCTTCAGCTTCTGGATCGGCTCAATGGCAGAAGGCGAGATGACATGGCAGTCATGGTCAATGCCGGCCAGTTCTTTCAGAGCATTCAGAAGAAGAGCAGCGGATGCACCGAGAAGACTGCTTGTCTTGCCGGTTACGATATGCCCGTCAGGAAGTTCCAGGGCAGCGGCAGGCGCATTGGTGGCTTCGGCGCGCTCGAGAGCGGCATCCACTACCGGACGGTCATGGACCGTGATGCCGGTCTGGCTCATCAGCATTTCGATCTTACGGACTTCATCCTGAGAGCAGGATCCCATGATAAAGCGGTCCATTGTATCATAGTATCGTCTGATGATTTCCTGAAGAGAAGCCTGTCGGCATACCTCGTCATCACAGATACAATTTCCCGCCATGTTGACGCCCATATCTGTAGGGGACTTATATGGATTTTTTCCATAAATCCGCTCAAAGATGGCGCTTAAAACAGGGAAAATTTCAATGTCCCGGTTGTAGTTTACCGTTGTTTCTCCATATGCTTCCAGATGGAAAGGATCGATCATATTTACATCGTTCAGATCAGCTGTGGCAGCCTCATAAGCAAGGTTGACCGGGTGCTTTAACGGAATGTTCCAGATAGGGAAAGTCTCAAACTTGGCATATCCGGCGTGGATTCCTCTCTTATGTTCATGATAAAGCTGAGAAAGACAGGTGGCCATTTTTCCGCTGCCGGGGCCCGGCGCTGTCACTACAACGAGAGGACGTTCTGTCTCAATGTAATCATTCTTGCCGTATCCTTCATCACTGACAATGAACGGGACATTTCCCGGATAACCAGGTATAACATAATGAAGATAGACCCGGATGCCAAGGCGTTCCAGGCGGGCTTTGAAAAGATCAGCGCTGCTTTGTCCACAGTACTGTGTGATGACAACGCTGCCCACATAAAGGCCGGCATGCATAAATTCTTTCCGAAGCCGGAGAACATCAGAATCATAGGTTATGCCAAGATCTCCACGGACTTTGTTGCTTTCGATATCTCCCGCGCTTATGACGATCACGATTTCCGCCTGGTCTGCCAGCTGCTTTAAAAGACGGAGTTTGCTGTCAGGCTGGAAGCCGGGAAGTACCCGGGAAGCGTGATAATCATCAAACAGTTTGCCGCCAAACTCCAGATACAGCTTGTTGTCAAACTGTGCGATCCGGTCCCGAATGTGGGAAGACTGCATTTTCAAGTACTTATCATTGTCAAATCCAATTTTCATTTGTGTATCCCCTTTTACTGCTCCGCACTACTTGGGCGGAGAAAATATTTTCCTCACAAGTATACTACAGGGAAGTGCGAGTTTACAATCTTTTCATAATGTTTTTATTGATTTTAAAAGTATGGATACTTATAATAAGAGAAGTACAGGAGGACAAATATGGATAACCAGAATAATCAGAACAGAAATAATAATCAGGACCCGGGCCGAAATAACCGGCAGGGCATTTCTTTTATTCTTTTAGTGACCCTGATCACTTCCATCGTGGTACTGGTTTTGTTCCAGCTGCAGGGCATGGGAAATGCAGAAGAAATTTCCTATAACAGATTTTTGCAGATGGTAGACGACGGAAAGATCGAGAAGGTTGAAATAGGAAGCAGTCAGATCACTATCACAGCCAAAAAAGATACGGACAGTCCGACACAGCAGCAGTATTATACAGGGACTGTCAATGACGATAAGCTGATAGACAGACTTTTGGATGCAGGAGTTGAAGTATCGCAGGAGATTCCGGACACCACTTCAGCAGTGATTTTGAATCTGATCTTTACATTCGTGCCGATTGCCTGCCTTGTGGGCCTGTTCGTGTGGTTTACGCGGAAAATGTCTAAAGGCGGTGGAATGATGGGCATTGGAAAGAGCAACGCCAAAATGTATGTAGAAAAAGAAACAGGCGTAACCTTTCAGGATGTTGCCGGTCAGGATGAAGCAAAGGAATCACTGCAGGAGGTCGTGGATTTCCTGCACAATCCGGGAAGATATACCGGTGTCGGGGCAAAACTGCCAAAGGGAGCTCTTCTCGTAGGCCCGCCGGGAACAGGAAAAACTCTTCTGGCCAAGGCGGTTGCGGGAGAAGCAAAGGTACCGTTTTTTTCTCTTTCCGGTTCTGCCTTTGTGGAAATGTATGTGGGTGTCGGAGCATCCAGAGTGCGTGATCTTTTTAAACAGGCGCAGCAGATGGCTCCCTGCATCATCTTTATTGATGAGATCGATGCGATCGGAAAGAGCCGTGATAATCAACTGGGAGGAAATGATGAGCGTGAACAGACTCTGAATCAGCTTCTGGCAGAGATGGATGGATTTGATACAAATAAAGGACTCCTTCTTCTTGCAGCGACGAACCGTCCGGAAATACTGGATCCGGCTCTGCTTCGTCCGGGACGGTTTGACCGCCGTATCATTGTAGAAAGACCGGATCTGAAGGGAAGGATCGACGTCCTGAAGGTACATTCCAAGGACGTCAGAATGGATGAAACAGTAGATCTGGAAGCAATTGCCCTTGCTACATCAGGTGCAGTCGGATCTGATCTTGCAAATATGATCAACGAGGCTGCCATCAATGCCGTAAAGCATGGAAGAAACGCTGTATCGCAGAGCGACCTTTTTGAGGCGGTGGAAGTGGTGCTTGTGGGTAAGGAGAAAAAAGACCGGATCATGAGCCAGGAAGAGCGAAGGATCGTTTCTTATCACGAAGTTGGCCACGCGTTGGTAAGCGCGCTTCAAAAGGATGCCGAACCGGTTCAGAAGATCACCATTGTTCCAAGAACAATGGGAGCGCTGGGATATGTAATGCACACTCCCGAAGAAGAAAAATTCCTTAATACAAAGAAAGAACTGGAGGCAATGCTGGTGGGAATGCTGGCGGGCCGTGCAGCGGAGGAGATTGTTTTTGATACAGTAACTACCGGAGCCTCTAATGATATTGAAAAGGCTACCAGTATTGCAAGAGCTATGATCACGCAGTACGGAATGAGCAGTAAATTCGGTCTGATCGGCTTGGAATCTATTCAAAACCGTTACCTGGACGGCAGACCGGTCATGAACTGCGGACAGGAGACGGCTTCCGAAATTGACAAGGAAGTTATGGTCATGCTGAAGTCATCTTATGAGGAAGCAAAACGACTTCTCAGTGAACATAGAGAAGCCTTGGATAAGATCGCAGCATTCCTGATCGAAAAGGAGACGATTACAGGAAAAGAATTTATGAAGATCTTCTATGAAGTAGAAGGTATTGATCCGGAGGAAAAGAAAGCTCCGGAGCAAAGAGTTGCTCTCAAGCTTACGGCGCCGGAAACTGACACAGAAAAGAAAAGTACTGATCTGCCGGCAGATGCAGTGCCGGAAGAGAATGCTGACACGGAAAATGAAATAAAGGCAGCAGAGACAACAGCAGCTGAAGCGGAAGCGGTTGGCGAAGAAGCAGCTAAAGAAGAAACAGAACAGTAAGAGAAATGCAAGCGCCCCTGTGCGGTATGGTATGAGAAGAAAACGGGATACCGCACAGGGGTTTTACAATGTCTGTTTCCGGAAAGGAGGAAGGAAACCGTGTTCGATATACAGGAAGAATTGAAAAAGCTTCCGGGCAAACCGGGCGTCTATCTGATGCATGACGAGAAGGATGAGATTATTTATGTCGGGAAAGCAATCAGTCTGAAAAACCGGGTACGCCAGTATTTCCAGACAAGCCGCAGCAAAGGGGTTAAGATAGACCAGATGGTGACCCACATCACAAGATTTGAGTATATTGTGACAGATTCAGAGCTGGAAGCGTTGGTGCTGGAGTGTAATCTGATCAAGGAGTATCGCCCGAAATATAATACTATGCTCATGGATGACAAGACCTACCCTTTTATTAAAGTGACGGTAGACGAGCCTTTTCCCCGCATTATGATGGCCCGGCGTATGGCAAAAGACAAGGCAAAATATTTCGGCCCATATACAAGTGCGGGAGCGGTCAAAGATACCATTGAGCTGATCCGGAAGATTTATAAGGTAAGGAGCTGCAACAGAAGACTTCCCAGAGATACAGGGAAAGAGCGCCCCTGTCTGAATTATCATATCCATCAGTGCGACGCTCCCTGTCAGGGGTATGTATCTCAGGAGGACTATCGGCGTTCCATTGATGAAGTACTGCGGTTTCTGAATGGAAATTTTGACAGTATTTTGAAGGAGCTGGAGCAGAAAATGATGCGGGCTTCAGAAAATATGGAATTTGAGAAAGCCATTGAATACCGTGAATTGTTAGGAAGTGTAAAGAAAATTTCACAGAAGCAGAAAATAACAGACACTGCCGGAAACGACAGAGATATCATGGCAATGGCAGCAGATCAGAGCGATGCGGTTGTCCAGGTGTTCTTTATACGAGGTGGAAGGCTGATCGGCAGAGATCACTTTTATTTGAAGATTATGGAAGGAGAGCTTCCGGGAGAGATTCTATCCAGTTTTATCAAGCAGTTTTACGCAGGCACTCCCTATATTCCTTCTGAACTCATGCTGCCGCAGGAAATAGAGGATACGGAAGTTCTGGAAGAATGGCTTTCACAGAAAAGAGGGCATAAGGTACAGATCAAGGTCCCTAAGAAGGGCACAAAAGAGAAGCTGGTGGAGCTGGCTGCAAGGAATGCGCAGCTTGTTCTCCAGACAGACCGGGAGAGGCTGAAAAGAGAAGAGGGAAGAACGATCGGAGCGGTCAAAGAAATTGCGAAACTCCTCGGACTGGAAAATATCGTGCGCATGGAAGCTTATGACATTTCCAATATCAGTGGCTTTGCTTCCGTGGGATCCATGGTTGTCTATGAAAAAGGCAGGCCGAAGAAGAATGATTACCGTAAATTTAAGATTAAGAGCGTGCAGGGACCAGACGATTATGCCAGCATGGAAGAAGTGCTGACACGCCGTTTTCGTCATGGATTGGAAGAAAAGAAGGAAGGCGGGGAAGGAGGAAGTTTTACGGCTTTCCCGGATCTTATTCTCATGGATGGAGGGAAAGGGCAGGTCAATATTGCGCTTCAGGTTCTTGATAACCTGCATCTTACCATTCCGGTGTGCGGCATGGTAAAGGACGATAATCATCGGACAAGGGGCTTGTATTTTAACAACAAAGAAATTCCCATTGACAGAAATTCAGAGGGGTTCAAGCTGATTACCAGGATTCAGGATGAGGCCCACAGATTTGCGATTGAATTTCACCGCAAGCTAAGAAGTAAGGAGCAGGTACACTCTGTGCTGGATGATATCCCCGGAGTAGGGCCTGCGAGGAGAAAGGATCTTATGAAGCATTTTGCCAGTCTGGATGAGATACGGGCGGCAACGGTAGAAGATTTGAAAAGGCTGCCCAGTATGAATGAAAAATCCGCAGAAGAGGTGTATCAGTTTTTTCACTGATGTGTTATACTAAGCACTATAAAAAGTAGTAAAGGAGATAGATTATGTCTAAAGTTGAGATGCAGAGGATTGTAGAAAAAATGAATCTGAAAAATCTGACTCCGGATGTGGATCTGACAGATAAATATGTAGTTGTTCCGGACATCAATCGTCCGGCATTGCAGCTGGCAGGGTTTTTTGAACATTTTGCTGCGGAGAGGGTACAGATTATCGGATATGTAGAACATACATTTCTGGAACAGATGGAAAAGGAGGCAAAAACGAAAGTATATGACACACTTTTCTCTTACAAGATTCCGTGTATTATTTTTTGCCGTGCATTGAAACCGGATCCGGAACTTCTGGAAAAAGCGAATGAAATGCAGATACCGGTTTTTTCCACAGAAATACAGACTTCTGCTTTTACGGCTGAGATCATTCGATGGCTGAATGTACAGCTGGCGCCATGTATTTCTATCCATGGAGTCCTTGTGGATGTTTATGGTGTCGGTGTACTGATCATGGGAGAGAGCGGGATCGGAAAGAGTGAATCCGCTTTGGAACTGGTAAAAAGGGGACACCGGCTTGTCAGTGATGATGTGGTGGAGATCCGCAAAGTAAGTGACGACACTCTGGTAGGTTCGGCGCCTGATATTACGAGAAACTTTATTGAGCTTAGAGGAATCGGCATCGTAGATGTAAAGACATTGTATGGTGTGCAGAGCGTCAGAGAGACACAGAATATAGATCTGGTCATTACTCTTGAAGACTGGAACAAAGAAAAGGATTACGACAGGCTTGGAATGGAAGAAGAGTATACCTCTTTTCTTGGAAATAAAGTAGTCTGCCATCAAATACCGATCCGTCCGGGAAGAAATCTGGCGATTATTGTAGAAACAGCGGCTATCAACCACAGACAGAAGAAAATGGGATATAATGCGGCACAGGAGCTTTATAAGCGGGTGCAGAGAAATTTAGCGAAGAAATAGACAGGAGCAAATGGAATGAAGAAGTATTGTTTTGGAGTAGATGTTGGAGGAACAACCGTTAAAATGGGATTGTTCTCCACAGAAGGGGAATTGTTTGATAAATGGGAGATCAAGACTCGGACAGAAAATGAAGGGGAGGCAGTACTTCCTGATATCGTAGATGCTATTTTTGGTAAAATGGAGGAAAAAGGAATCAGGAAAGAGGATGTGGAAGGAGTTGGCATCGGAGTTCCAGCACCGGTAAATGAGCAGGGAATCATCAAGGACAGCGCTAATATCGGCTGGGGATATAAGGAAGTGAAGAGGGAAATCGAGGAACTTCTTGGGGGTATCCGTGCTGAGATCGGAAACGATGCAAATGTGGCAGCTTTGGGAGAGATGTGGCTTGGAGCCGGAAAAGGCTGCAGTGATATGATCATGGTGACTCTTGGAACCGGTGTCGGAGGAGGAGTTATCACCCATGGAAAAGTCATTGTGGGAGCAAACGGTGCAGGAGGCGAGATCGGTCATCTCTGTGTCAACAGTGAGGAGACAGAAAGGTGCGGATGCGGTAAAAAAGGCTGTCTGGAACAATATGCCTCTGCTACAGGTATTGCACGTCTTGCAGGAAAATATCTGGAACATTATGATGGACAGACCTTACTCTCATCAAAGAGTATCAGTGCAAAGACGGTTTTTGACGCTGTGAAAGAGGGAGACAAGGCGGCAGTTGAGATCGCAGAGAAATTTGGAAGATACCTGGGATGTGCGCTGGCTAATCTTGCAGTAATTACAGATCCGGCTGTCATTGTAATTGGAGGCGGAGTATCAAAAGCCGGACCGGTTCTCCTCCCATTCATTGAGAAACCTTTCCGGGAGAGTGCATTTTTTGCAAATCAGGACACGAAGTTTGTTCTTGCAACTCTTGGAAATGATGCAGGGATATGCGGTGCGGCCAGACTGATCATAGAGTAATGGACCGGCGTTTCAAAGAGAAATGTTCAATCAGCTATTGACATTTCTCTTTTTTATCTGTAAAATATAACAGTGATATATAACAATGTTATATCCGGAGAGAATTATGAGTGAGAATGAGAAGACAACTTTAAATTTAATACAAAGAGCTGCCAGGCAGGAATTTCTTGAAAAAGGTTTCCGATCTGCTTCTTTGCGGAATATTGCCAGAGCAGCAGGTGTTACGACAGGTGCACTTTATGGGTACTATGGAAGTAAAGAGGAGCTGTTTGCGTCATTGGTCGAAGAACAATATGATTATTTTATGAATTGTTTCTGCAATGCCCAGAAGGAATTTGCAGATTTACCGGAGGAAAAACAGCCGGAAAATCTTAGTACAGTTTCCGGCGGATGTATGCACGATATGCTTCTATATGCTTATAAATATCTGGATGAATTTAAACTGATTCTCTGCCATTCAGAGGGGACGCGTTTTTCAAAACTTATCGATAAAATGGTAGAAATCGAAACAAAAGGAACTCGCGACTATATGGAAGTGCTTAAAAAATTAGGAAGACCGTCACCTCCTATTGACGAAAGACTGGAACATATATTGATTACAGGGATGTTCAATACATTTTTTGAATTGATCATACATGAAATGCCGCTTGAAGAGGCAGAGCACTATTTAAAAGAAATGAGAGATTTCTATACTGCCGGATGGATGAAAATTATGGGACAGCAGGTAATTTGAGTCTGTAGTTTTGAATAATGGAAGGCGAGAGCTTTCCATTATATTTGATACATTAGTTAGCGTAAACTAACTAAAATACGAAACAACTAACCAACTGGAGATATTAGAGAATAATAAATTTATTCTCATATCATAAAAATATTTTCAAGGAGGGTTTTTCATGAAAAAACAGTCTAATTTATCAAGATTGATGAGCTATGCCGGAAGACATAAGATACTGACCTATCTTTCCTGGATATTATCAGTTATAAGTGCGCTTCTGGCACTTGTACCTTTCTGGTACATATGGCGTATCATCCACGACATACTGGAAGTGTCTCCCGACTTTTCACGGGCATACAGTATTACTCATTATGGCTGGCAGGCAGTAGGATTCGCGGTGATATCTGTTATTGTCTATATAGCGGCTCTGATGTGTTCGCATATCAGTGCATTTAGGGTTGCATCCAATATCCGGAAAGAACTGATGCGCCATATCACCGCACTTCCTCTTGGTGTGACAGAAAAATACGGAAGCGGGAAGCTTAGGAGGATTGTGAATACATCCAGCAGTGCAACTGAAAACTATCTTGCACACAGACTTCCTGATAAGGCCGGCGCCGTTGCAACACCTGCAGGACTGCTTTTTCTGCTTGTTGTCTTTGATTGGAGACTGGGACTCTTAAGCCTGATACCGGTTGTTCTTGGCTTTTTGATCATGATGAAAATGACCGGAAAAAATATGGAGCAGAAAATGGAAGAATATCAAAATGCACTTTCAGATATGTCTAATGAGGCTGTTGAATATGTGCGGGGAATACCGGTAGTAAAAACGTTCGGACAGACAATTTTTTCGTTTAAACGATTCAAAGGAACTATTGACAATTATGAAAAGTGGGTTATCGCATACACAAAGGCTTTGCGGCTTCCTATGATGTTTTATACGACTGCTATCAATGGAGTATTTGCTTTTCTGATCGCCGGGGGAATTATTTTTGCAAGAGGGGGAGTAACGGATACACTGCTTTTAAACCTTATTTTCTATATCATTATTACTCCGGTAATTGGAACGACATTGACAAAAATTATGTTTATGAGCGAGGATGCGATGATCGTAAATGACGCGATAAACAGAATTGATGAGGTGCTGAAGGAAAAACCTCTGCCGGAATGCAGAAAAGTGCAGGAACCCTTTAACTATTCTATTACATTGGAAGAAGTAAGCTACAGCTATGATGGAAAGAAAAATGCATTGGATCATATCTCTCTTTCCATCGGGCAGGGACAGAAGGCAGCTTTGGTAGGTCCATCAGGAGGTGGAAAGACAACTCTTGCCAATATTGTGACAAGATTTTTTGATCCGCAGAAGGGACGGATCTTGATAGGGAATGTCGATATACGAGATATTCCGAAAGAAGTACTTATGAATAAAATATCTTTTGTATTTCAGAACAGCCGCTTGATCAAGGACTCTATTCTGGAGAATGTACGTATGGGAAAACCCAACGCATCGCGAGAGGAAGTTATGCAGGCTCTGGATGCGGCACAGTGCATGGATATTATTGAAAAACTGCCGGATGGAATAGATACTGTTGTCGGTACAAACGGTGTATATCTGTCAGGTGGCGAGCAGCAGAGAATTGCAATTGCGAGGGCTATTTTAAAGAATGCACCTATTCTGATCCTGGATGAGGCCACTGCATTTGCGGACCCAGATAATGAAGTACGGGTAGGGCAGGCATTATCGGTTCTCTCAAAAGGAAAAACAGTAATAATGATCGCACACAGACTCTCTTCTATTACCGATGCAGACTGCATTTATGTACTGAGGGATGGGAAAATTGCTGAGAGTGGCACGCATGAAGAATTGATCGCGCAAAATGGAACATTTACTCATATGTGGAAAAATTATTCGGAAGCGGCGAAGTGGAAAATTGCAAAGGAGGTAAGTCTATGATTCGGATATTACAGAAACGATTTGCATTATCAAGACAGGGAGCTGTGGATTTGATAAAAGGGTGCCTTGCATGCGTGGTACAGGATATCTCCTTCATGCTGCCTGTCGGACTCCTGTATTTTCTGGTTATTGATATGATGAATGGAGGAGTAAATGGACAACGCACAGCTTTTTATGGGATAGGTATTGTGATTTGCCTTGCAGTTATATTTATTGCTGCCTGGTTTCAATATAATGCGACTTACCTGGCAACTTATGTGGAAAGCGGAGTCAGGCGTGTTACTCTGGCAGAAAAGCTTCGGAAAATTCCGCTGTCCTTTTTCGGGAAAAAGGATCTTGCAGATCTGACGAATTCTATTATGGGAGACTGTGCCACTCTTGAAACGGCATTTTCACATTATGTTCCCGCTCTGGCAGGATCGATTATTTCTACAACATTTATTTCGCTGTGCCTTTTTGCCTATGACTGGCGGATGGCTTTGGCAGCAGTTTGGGTTTTGCCGGTTGCCTTTGCGATCACACTTTTTTCAGCGAGGATCCAGGAATATTTCAACAGAAAGTCCGTAACTGCCAATGTAGCTCTTGAAAAGGGAGTGCAGGAGTGCATCGAAACATTACAGGACTTAAAAGCAAATAACGCGGAAAAAAGGTATTTGAAAGGTCTGTATAAGAAAATCGACGATGTGGAAAAAAGACATATTATTACAGAACTTGGAACTGCTTTGTTTGTTGTTTCAGCCACATTAATTTTAAAGTTCGGTATTGCCACAGTCGCTCTCACAGGATCAGTGCTTCTGATTCGCGGTGAGATTGATATTCCACTGTTCTTTATGTTTCTGCTTGTTGCCTCCAGGCTGTATGCTCCTCTGGAAGGGGCACTGCAAAATCTGGCGGCCGTTATCTCTACAAGGACGAATATTAACCGGATGAATGAAATTCTTGATCATCCGGTTCAAGGGGGCAGCAGCAGTCTGACAAATAAAGGATATGATATTGTATTCGATCATGTGGGATTTGCTTACAACATGGGAGAAACCGTTCTGGAAGATGTATCGTTTACTGCGAAGCAGGGAGAAGTGACTGCTCTGGTAGGTCCGTCAGGTGGAGGAAAGACCACAGTCTCCCGGCTTGCAGCGCGGTTCTGGGATGTCAGCAAAGGGAAAATTACGGTCGGAGGGATGGACATATCGGAAATAGATCCGGAAGCTTTACTGTCGCTGTACTCTATTGTATTCCAGGATGTTACGTTGTTTAATAATACTATTATGGAAAATATCAGGATAGGAAGAAAAGATGCAACAGACGAAGAAGTGCTTGCAGCTGCACAAATGGCAAACTGTGAGGAATTTGCCGGGAAGCTTCCGGATGGTTATAATAGTATGATCGGAGAAAACGGATGCGAGTTGTCCGGCGGCGAAAGGCAGCGGATTTCCATAGCCCGGGCTTTCCTGAAAAATGCACCTGTCATTTTATTGGATGAGGCCACTGCAAGTCTCGATGTGGAAAATGAAACTTTGATACAGTCCGCTTTGTCGAGATTAATAAAAGATAAAACAGTGCTTGTAATTGCACATCGCATGCGCACAGTAAGCGGGGCAGACAAGGTTGTTGTGCTTTCCGGCGGCAAGGTGGCGGAACAGGGAACGCCTGACATACTTATGGAGAAAGGGGAAATTTATCCTCATATGGTAAAACTACAGATGCTAAGCCAAAAGTGGAGTATCTGAATACAGCGTATAGGTTAATAAAAAATCAAAGGGACAAGAAATTTCTTTCTGTCCCTTTGATTTTTTATAATCCGCTTTTTCTTTTAATTACTTTATTGTCCTTCGGTATTACCGGAATCACCGGAACCGCCGCCGGTATTGCCGGAATCACCGGAACCGCCGCCGGTATTGCCGGAATCACCGGAACCGCCGCCGGTATTGCCGGAATCGCCGGAACCACTGCCGGTATTACCGGTGTTGCCAGTGTCGGTATTGCCGGAATCAGAAGACGTATTTGCATCCTGATTTGCGGTATTGTCGGAATCACCAGAATCGACGGAACCGTGACCCGGACAAACTTCAGTGGCTACATTGTCGGTAGCAAAATACTCTGTTACAGAAGGACAGCTTCCTGCCCGTGCCAGTTTTCCTGTGATCGTACAGATTGTTTTCTGTTCAACAGAAGCCGGCATCTGGAAGTCCCGTGTTTCCAGGTTGGCGTGGACACGGCTCATGATAGAGTTCCAGATCCGCAGACGGAAGGTAGTGTCAATATTTGATAGAGACTTGGGATCATCATATCCTCCCCATACACAGCAGGTATAGTACGGAGTATAACCACAGAACCAGAGGTCTTTGTCCTCATCAGCTGTTCCGGTCTTACCTGCAACAGGCATATTAGAAAGGGCGGCAGCCCGTCCGGTTCCGTCAGTAACAACGCTTTCCATTGCGCTGGTAAGAAGAGCGGCAGTGGATTCCTTGATCGCTGTATGAGATTCGGAAGGATTCTCGATCAGGACATTTCCATCATGATCCAAAATTTTTGTATAAAGAGTAGGCGTATTGTATACACCGCCGTTAGCAATGGAAGCAAAGGCAGCGCACAGTTCATAATTGTATACGCCATCTGTCAGTCCGCCAAGAGCGATCGGCTCGTATTTATCACTGTCCACCAGAGTGCTCATAGAGAAATTCTCTTTTGCGTATTCATATCCCAGATCCGGTGTGATCTGCTGGATCGTTTTTACAGCACAGGTGTTTTGCGAATTGGCAATGGCTTCTCTTACTGTAATATTACCCATATAGCTGTTGCCGGCATTCTTGAATTTCGTACCGTCGGAATAGGTCCAAGGTTCATCATTTATCACATCGGCAAGAGTAATCTGGTTGGTATCCAGAGCCGGTGCATATGCAGAGAGGATTTTGAAACAGGAACCGGGCTGTCTTCTGGAACCGGTGTAAGCGCGGTTCAGGCTCTGGCTTGTCTGTTTGGTGCCTCGTCCGCCTACCAAAGCTTTGATCTGTCCTGTGGTCTGATCCATCAATGTGACAGAGGCCTGCGGCTGCGGAGTAAGGATGATGGATTCGTCATAGGTATCTCCTTCCTTTGCAATGCTGGCCTTCCAAGCAGCAATGACACTGTTCGCTTCCTCTTCCGAAGAGAAGGTAAGCCCCTCTGTGCTTCCGTATGTTTCAGCGCGGAATGCCTCGATATGACCTTCACTGTAATTTTCCACAGTGCCATCAGCTCTTGTGACAGTCAGGGCATAGGAAGAAAGTCCCACTTCTTTCAGCCAGGGGTAATTACTGTCCTTGTTCATCTCTTCATCACAGATCTGCTGAAGGGCAAGATTCTGAGTAGAGATAATGGTAAGGCCTCCGCTGTAGAGGGCATTGTAAGCCTGAGTCTCTGTATAGCCCAGCTTGGACTGCAGATCGTTAATTACCTGTTCAGAGAGGGCGTCTACAAAATAGGAATAAGGAGAATCCTCACCAATCTGTGAATTGACAGTCTGAATCCTTGCATATACATCATCTGCCATAGCCTCATCATATGCGGCCTGGTCAATATAGCCCTGATCCAGCATTTTATTCAGAACTTCTTCACGCCGTTTTGCGTTCTCTTCCGGATTGGTGATCGGATTGTACAGGGAAGGATTCTGCGTGATTCCGGCGATCACTGCACATTCCGATAAAGTAAGCTCTGATACATCTTTATTAAAATAACGTTTGGAAGCAGACTGAACACCAAGAGTATTCTGACCTAAGTTGATGGTATTCATATATGCCTCCAGAATCTCCTCCTTCGACATCTGCTTTTCGATATCCAGTGCCAGGAACTGTTCCTGAATCTTTCTCTCTAACCTGTCATAGAAGGTCTCTTCATTTACAAAATCAGGAAAAATATTATTTTTGATCAGCTGCTGCGTCAGTGTGCTGGCCCCCTGAGAAAAGTTTCCCCCGGAAGCAAGACCTGTAACTGCCGCACGGAGAATACCCTGGGGATCGATTCCGTTGTGCTCATAAAAACGCTCATCCTCGATCGCTACAAATGCATGCTGGAGATTCTTCGGAATCTCATCAATGGATTTGTAGATACGATTGGAGCCGGCTTCTACAAAACGTTCAATTTCCGTGGAACCGTCATCGGCGTATACTAAAGTGGTATATCCTTTTGGGCGGACATCCTCAGGAGAGATATCAGGAGAATTATCCAGAATTCTTTTTAAAAAAATCAGACCACCTACGGCACCGATAATGAAAACGGCGATCACACAAAGGAAAAACGCCTTGATCAGTCTGACTCCGACGCGCTTGCCCTGCATGGTCGATTTTGAGGTGATTTCTTTCTGCTTTTTAGAAATCTTTCTTTTTCCGTAATTCATGCATTTATGCCTCCTTTATTCCAAGTCATTATAGCAAATTTACCTATTGAAATAAAGAAGAAAATGAAAACTTCATATTTCAGTAGGAAAAACTTAAGAAATCAAGTATAGTATATATGTATGAAAGTGAGGGATATAAAAATGGAGTATCGATTAGTATATCAGGGGGGAGAAGGAGAGATCACAGAAAAAAAGTCCCGTTTTATCGCTACAGTTCTTCCGGTGTCAAACGAAGATGAAGCAGTGGCGTTTGTGGAATCTATGAAAAAGAAGTATTGGGATGCTACGCACAATTGCTCTGCTTATGTCATTGGAGAGCACTATGAAGTTCAAAGATGCAGCGATGACGGAGAACCAAGCGGAACAGCGGGTAAACCGATGCTGGATGTACTCCTGGGAGAAAATCTCCATGACACGGCAGTAGTGGTGACGAGATATTTTGGAGGAACGCTTCTTGGAACGGGAGGACTTGTGCGGGCCTATTCGGCGGCGGTAAAGGAAGGTCTTTTGTCTTCTACTATTATAACCAGAAAACGGGGCGTTAAACTGAACCTTGAAACGGATTATACGGGACTTGGAAAAATACAGTATATATTTGGGGAGCGCAATATAGCAATCCTGGATACGGAATATACGGACCGGGTAGCGTTGGAGGCGCTGGTACCGGAAGAGCTGCTGGATAAGATAAAGGAAGAAGTAACAGAAGCAACGGCAGGAAGGGCGAACGTGGCAGAAAGGGGTCCCTGCTTTTATGCAGAAATAAATGGAAAGACCAGAGTTCTGGAGTAAACTCCAGAACTCTGGTCATGAAAAAGGGAGCACCCTGTTATTGAAACTCCGGCTCAATCAGACCGAAGGTTCCATTTTTTCGTTTGTATACCACGTTGACTTCTTCTGTTTCCGCATTACAGAAAACAAAGAAATCATGTCCCAAAAGTTCCATTTCTATGCAGGCATCTTCCGGATACATAGGTTTGATACCAAAACGTTTGGTACGTACGATCCTGATCTCCTCATCTGCTTCGTTTTGTTCCTGGCTGTCAAAAAATTCCTGTTTGAAATTACCCCCTTCCTGGTGTCTTGCAATCAGCTTTGTTTTATATTTGCGAAGCTGACGTTCAATGACTTCCTCCACAAGATCAATGGATACATACATATCGCTGCTGACCTGCTCGGACCGGATGATCTGGCCCTTTACCGGGATAGTGACTTCGATTTTCTGACGTTCTTTTTCAACGCTCAACGTAACAATGATTTCCGTATCAGGAGTAAAATACCTTTCCAGCTTTCCTAATTTGTGTGTGATGGTATCCTTTAAACCAGGTGTCACATCAATGTTCTTTCCGCTAATGATAAATTTCATGATGCCCAACTCCTTTTTAAGAGAATTTCAGACGAAATAATGTCTGACAAAATAGTAAGACAAACTATTTATATCTGATATATTGAGTATAACATGTTTTTGTGTCAATGTATAGCATGTATTACTTCGATTCTTGAAATTTTTCCGTCCTTCATTTTATCGATACGAAGAGCAACATCTGCAACAGAAACACATGTACCTACTTCAGGAGTTACATTTTCTTCCGACATTTTTTCAAGTATTGCGTCATTGAGAGTAGAGGACGGACTGGGACATGGAATATGACAGGCCATTAGCTTATTGATCACCTGAATTCTGGAAGAAGCACGGAAAATATTTTTCTCCAGGAGATCGAATCCGCAGAAAAGAAATTTTCTTGTGGCAAACAAAACGGCGATGGCACATACGCCGATCAGGCTGGAAAGAGCAGAGGAATGGCCGTTGATAATCTGCCGTGCAATGGCAAAAACCAGTACTTCAAATACCGTGTCCGGTGTGTGGTAGTACATCATACGGATCAGCTCAACACCAATGATCAGCTCAAAACAGGATTCCAGCAGATCCTCATAATTGGGATAAACATCCAGGTCCGGGATATGTACAAGAGAACCGGCCAGACGTATGCATAAAAGGATGATTCCGACTGCAAGCATCATGGAGATAAAAAACTCCAGAAACATGGCAAGATAGGAAAGAAACATAGTAATATATTTTTTCATAATGCCTCCTAAGTCTCCTGGGCGGTGCCGAGTATTTTTTGGAAAATCGCCGGATATATCACGATGATCCATAATATAAGTATAAAATATTCTATCATTTTTGCAAGTATGGATGTGCCAAGGATAAAGGAAACTCCTCCTTTGATCAGAAACAGCATACCAAGTCCGCAGATAAGTTTGGCCGCCTGGATCCGGCGGTTTTTCGCGGCTGTGGAAAACCGTATCCTTGTCCGCTCCAGATACCAGCCTACGGCAAACCCCATGCCTGCGCCGGCAGCTTTGCAGCAGTCGGAGGCAAGCTCTTCAGTAACAATGCCGTTCTTCAGAAGGAGGAGCGCATAAATGGCAGCTCCTGCAGAGAAGATAAGCATGGCAGCGAACACACTTCGGCTGTGAGGAGAATCTTCCAAAAAGAGGGCGCGAAAATGCCAGATCAGCCATGTGCAAAGAGCGGATACTCCCAGAGAAGCAAGGACATCTTTGGGAGTATGGCAGCCCAGATACATACGGGAAAAGCCCACGCATAAGGGCGCAAAAATACACAAAACCTTCAGCCATTTCTTCCGGGTCCATGTAAACAGCGGAAAGAAAAAAGAAGAGGCGCCCTGTGTATGCCCGCTTGGAAAGGAATATCCGGTAGCATCAGGAACAGCACTTTCCACAGCATGGAAGCTGGGATCCAGAACCCAGGGTCTGGGAATCCGAAAAGAAATCTTCAGTGTCTGGACGATCAGCCCGGCACTGAAATAAGTAAAGCCCAGCTGATATGCCAGCTTTTTATTTACACACCAGTAAAGAAAACAGATGATGCCCACAAGAATGAGTTCCTGTCCGAAATAGGTGATAACCTGCATAATTTTGTCCATGGAAGGGGTGCGGATCCCTTCCAGCAGCCAGAGAAAATCCATAGATAAATCCTTTCTCCATAATATAAAAGTGGTTTTTATGATTTGTTATTATTTCTTTTGCGCATCTTTGGATCCAGAATCTTTTTGCGGATACGAAGAGACTTCGGGGTCACTTCCAGCAGTTCATCTGTATCAATGAAATCCAGCGCTTCTTCCAGGCTTAAAATCCTTGGAGGAGTCAGCCTTAGTGCCTCATCTGCGCTGGAAGAGCGGGTATTGGTCAGGTGCTTTGTTTTACATACGTTGACTTCGATATCGTCGGTTTTGGCATTCTGACCGATTACCATGCCGGAGTAGACCTTTTCGCCGGGACCGATAAAGAGTGTTCCGCGTTCCTGAGCACTGTACAGTCCGTATGTGACGGATTCCCCTGTCTCGAAGGCGATGAGGGATCCCTGTTTGCGGTACTGGATGTCGCCTTTGTAGGGGGCATAACAGTCAAACGCTGTGTTCAGAATCCCGTTCCCTTTTGTGTCTGTGAGGAAATCGCCGCGGTAGCCGATGAGTCCCCGTGCGGGAATGGAAAATTCCATACGGGTATAGCCGCCGCTGGCAGTGCCCATATTGCGGAGTTCTCCTTTACGCTGTCCCAGTTTTTCAATGACAATACCGGTAAATTCTTCCGGTACATCAATGAATGCAGTTTCCATCGGCTCAAGGAGCTTTCCTTTTTCGTCCTTTTTGTACAGGACCTCTGCCTTGCTGACAGCAAACTCATATCCTTCCCGGCGCATATTCTCTATGAGCACAGAAAGATGGAGCTCGCCCCGGCCGGATACTTTGAATGTGTCCATATTTTCCGTATCCTCCACCCGGAGGCTGACATCTGTATTTAATTCCCGGAACAGACGGTCGCGGATATGTCGGGATGTAACATATTTTCCTTCCTGACCGGCAAAGGGACTGTCGTTTACCATAAACTGCATGGCAATGGTTGGTTCGGAAATTTTCTGGAAGGGAATGGCTACCGGATTTTCCGGGGAACAGATGGTATCGCCGATCGAAAGATCTGAAATACCGGAAATTGCCACAATAGAACCGATGGTAGCTTCCTTCACATCCACTTTGTTCAGACCGTCAAATTCATAGAGCTTGCTGATCCTTACTTTTTCCTGACGCTCCGGGTCGTGAGCGTTTACGACGATCATGTCCTGACCGGTGCGGATCGTGCCGTTATCTACTTTGCCGATACCGATGCGGCCTACATATTCATTATAGTCAATGGTACTGATCAGAACCTGAGTGTCGGCATCCGGATCTCCTTCCGGCGCCGGGATGTAATCCAGGATGGTCTCAAAAAGCGGCACCATATTCTGGGGACCGTCCTCCAGCTCCAGCACGGCATAGCCTGCCTTTGCAGACGCATAGACAAAGGGGCAGTCCAGCTGCTCATCAGAAGCGTCTAGATCGATGAACAGTTCCAGCACTTCATCGATGACTTCAGAAGGGCGGGCCTCAGGACGGTCGATCTTGTTGATGCAGACGATGACAGGGAGCTTCAGTTCCAGGGCCTTTCGCAGCACGAATTTTGTCTGGGGCATAGCTCCTTCGAAAGCATCCACTACCAGGATCACCCCGTTTACCATTTTCAGGACACGTTCCACTTCGCCGCCGAAATCGGCATGTCCGGGTGTGTCGATAATGTTGATCTTTGTTCCCTTATAATAAACAGCAGTATTTTTAGAAAGAATGGTAATTCCACGCTCACGTTCAATATCATTGGAGTCCATGACTCTTTCGGCTACTTCCTGATTTTCGCGGAATACACCGCTTTGTTTGAGCAGCTCATCTACAAGCGTTGTTTTCCCATGATCGACATGGGCGATAATAGCAATATTACGTACATCTTCGCGTTTTGTCTTCATACGAAATCTTCCTTTTCTTTTGATCTATCACATTCTACATTATTTTGTAACTGTTTTAGTTTATCATATTTCCCAAAAAAAACAAGGAATATAGTTCTAATATCTGTTTTTCCCGCATAGATTATGTAGTGACTCTAAAAAGCTTAGAATACGATTCGGAGGAAGGGAGATTTACACGTTATGTCAGATAAGATTATTGAAAACAACCAGGTAACTATTATGGGGCAGATCGCATCAGGATTTACATTCAGCCACACAGTGTTTGGAGAAGGATTCTATATGGTGGATGTGCTGGTGCGTCGTCTTAGCAGCTCGCAGGACCGGATTCCGCTGATGATCTCGGAAAGACTGATGGATGTTACGCAGGATTACACAGGGGAGTTTATTATGGCGACAGGGCAGTTCCGCTCTTACAACAGGCACGATGAACAAAAGAACAGGCTGATATTGTCCGTATTCGTAAGAGAAGTGTCTTTTATTGATGAAGAGTTGGACGGGGCCAAGACGAATACGATCCTGCTGGACGGATATATCTGCAAACTGCCGGTGTACCGCAAAACGCCGCTTGGAAGGGAGATTGCCGATCTTCTTCTGGCAGTCAACAGGCCATATGGGAAATCCGATTATATTCCCTGCATCTGCTGGGGGAGAAATGCCAGATTTGCCTCTTCTTTTGAGGTGGGGGAGCATGTCCAGGTGCTTGGGCGTATACAGAGCAGAGAATACGTAAAACGTCTTTCAGAGACAGAGACAGAAAAGAGAACGGCATATGAAGTGTCGGTAAGTAAACTGGAATGTCTGGAAGATTGACAGACCATGTACCAAACTGCCCTGAAGCAGGCAACGTTCCATTGACATTGCAAATGAATAATGATACACTCCCGAGTTTGACACTTGTGAAAGTAAAAAGCGGCTACAGACCCAGTATTTATGCGGGCTGTAGCCATTCTCTCTTTGGAAACGATTTGTGCTATTTTTTTACTTCTTCTGTTTTGGTGTTTTTTATTATGCTTCGCATGGCTGATTTTGAGATAAATTCATAATCCGTACGAAAGCCAAATGCCTTGTGTAAATCATCCGTCAGATCGGTTCTCTTGTAAGAAGGAATATAGCCGCTTTCTTTTGACAAAAGTGTTACCTGCATAGAACGAAGGGTGCCCAGAATCTCGTTACAGGTATATTTGTTTCCGATTTTTTTCTCAAGCAGTCGGTACACAAGCAGGCTGATATAACATGTAAGGAAATGTGCTTTGATGCGGTCCTCCCGCCTGACATAGACGGGACGTGCTTCAAAATCCGTTTTCATGATTCGGAAGTTTTCTTCAATTTCCCAACGCTGCCTGTTGATTTTTAAGATTTCCCCAACAGCGCCTTCGAGATTTGTTATGACCGCATAAAAACCGTCATACGTTTCTTCTTCAGAAATACGTTCCAAATCCAGGTCATATATGTTTTTGCATGCAACTTCACCCTGTTGTGTTACGGCAGTAGATTTAATAAAACGGGCTGGGTCATTTTGGTTTTTGCCACGTCTTTTTTTGCCCGGCTGTTCCATCATTTTTACAGCGCGTGATATCTGTTGCTCGCGGATCCTTTTCTGGTATGCCTTGTATTTTGGAGAATAGGTTACGATGACGATTTCATCCATGTTTCCATTTACAACAGGTACTTCCTTGTAAAAGATTGTTTCGTAAATATCCGGATCGGATTCATCGAGGGTGGATATATCGATGAACTTATCTGAACCAAGTCTGCGAAACTGTTTTGGATTTAAGGCAATCTGCCGGTCTTCCTCGCGCATCTTCTTTAGAGATTGTGTGATGACATAAGAACGGTTTCCAAAGCTGTTAAATCTTCGGTTTGACTGACTGCCCAGTCCAGCATCTGAACAGAAGATAAATTCGCCGCATGCAAAGTCACGTATTATTTTTGTTTCCAAAGGTTTTAAGGTCGTCTGTTCATTCTGATTTCCCGGGAACACATCAAAAGCAAGGGGAATCCCATCCGCATCCATAAACAACCCCATTGTGACGATGGGATTTGGTCTGTTTTCTTTGCTTTTTCCATACTTTCTAAAATCATCATCCTGCTCGATTTCAAAGTAATAGTTCGTACAGTCATAGTAGAGAATCTTCTGGTTTCTCGGATGTACGAAGTTTGAATTGCGGTACAGCTCCTCCTGGATAAAGTCGGATTCTTCTGCCATAACGGAAAGCGCGCGGTAGATGTTCTGCAGTTCATACTTAGGCGGTTCAAGCAGCGTCTGGCAGTAAGAGTAACTGCCAAGTTTACTGGAAGGTGCGAGGATTCTTGAAAAAATCTGATCCGTAAGGATTGCGCTGAAATTATAAGTGTATTTGTGGCGTTTGGAAATCTTTCGACAAATGGAATCAATTTTTAATTCCGTGCACAGTTTTTGAAGAAACAGATATCCAACCTGAAAGCAGCGTTCTTCATTTTTGGGAATATAAGCGCTTTTTGATAAAGAAACCGTAACGCTGCCTGTTTTAGCGTTGTATTCCATCGTGTCTTTTTCTGCCTCTGATTTTGCCCACGCCATCATAGCATCATAATCTCCGGAGAACTGATCTAAGAGTTCGTTGAGTTTTCCGAGTTTTCTATGGATTTGAGTAGCAGTTTTTCCATTGCTTTTACGGTATGAGCGTTTAATATAGACATCTTTGTTATCTGAATTTCCTGTAAGTGAGATGTACATGTAAAATACCTTCCTTTTCAATATAATCTAATTATAGCACAAAGCGTACAAAAGCGCACGTATTATTTTTAAAAATTTGACAAAAAAATAAGCCATGATTGGCTTAAATAAAGGATTTTTGCGATATGTTGTTAAAAAGAAGTGTCAAACACCCGTGTCGGTAAGTAAACTGGAATGTCTGGAAGATTGACAGACCATGTACCAAACTGCCCTGAAGCAGGCAACGTTCCATTGACATTGCAAATGAATAATGATACACTTTTTAGAAGATATCATTTTTTATTATAGAGGTCAGGAGGAATAGTATGGCTATTTTTACAGGTGCCGGGGTGGCGCTGGTTACACCATTTCATGAAGATGGAAGCGTGAATTTTGACAAACTGGATGAGCTGATCGACTATCACTGCGAGAATGGAACAGACAGTCTGATCATATGCGGAACAACAGGAGAGTCCTCTACTTTATCAGAAGAGGAACATATGGAATGTATTAAATTTGCAGTGGAACGCACGAAAAAACGGCTTCCTGTAATCGCCGGAACAGGTTCCAACGCTACATATACGACCATTGACATGTCAAAAGAGGCAGTGGAATACGGAGTGGACGGACTTTTGATCGTTACTCCCTATTATAATAAAGCAACACAGAAAGGACTGGCTGCACATTATAAGGCTGTAGCGGAAGAAGCCAAGGCGCCGATCATCATGTACAGTGTGGCAAGTCGTACCGGGCTGAACATTGCTCCGGAGACAGCGGCAGAGCTGATCCGCGATGTGGACAATATTGTGGGGATCAAGGAAGCTTCCGGCAATATTGCACAGGTAGCGAAGATCATGTATCTGACAGACGGGAAAGCAGATCTGTATTCCGGAAATGACGACCAGATCGTACCGCTTTTGTCTCTGGGAGGAAAAGGCGTTATTTCTGTGCTCTCTAATGTGGCTCCAAAAGAGACCCATGACATTTGTGCAAAGTTCTTTGCGGGAGATGTGAAAGGAGCCTGTGAACTTCAGCTGAAGGCAATTCCGCTGATCGAGCAGCTTTTCTGTGAAGTGAATCCGATTCCGGTAAAGAAGGCTGTAAATCTGATGGGAATGGAATGCGGAGGACTTCGTATGCCTTTGACAGAGATTTCTCCGGAACATGAAAAAAGTCTGGCACAGGCAATGAAGGATTTTGGAATAAAACTGGCATAAAAGCCAGAGCATGAGTGGTGAGCTGAAAAAAGCTGAATAAAAGGGACAGGATCAAAAGACAGCATGATTTCTGTCCCTTTCACGTATGAAAATAAGTACGTATGAGGATGGAAAGCGGAGGTAAAAGAAAATGGTAAGACTGATTATGCACGGCTGCAATGGGAAAATGGGACAGGTGATCACACGGATGGTCAAAGAAGATCCGGAAGTGGAAATTGTTGCCGGAGTGGACAAATATACCGGGATTTCCAATGATTATCCAGTGTATGATGAGATTGGAAAATGCAGTGTGGAGGCGGATGCGCTGATCGACTTTTCCAATGCGGCGGCAGTAGACGAGCTTCTTGCATACTGCAGAGAGAAGAAACTTCCGGTAGTGCTGTGTACCACAGGACTTTCAGAAGAACAGCTGAAAAAAGTGGAAGAGGCTGCTAAGGAGACGGCGGTTCTGCGCTCGGCCAATATGTCTCTTGGAGTAAATCTTCTTATGAAGATTCTGAAAGACGCAGCCCGTGTGCTTGCCCCGGAAGGCTTTGACATTGAGATTGTGGAAAAGCATCACAACCGGAAGGTGGACGCTCCCAGCGGAACAGCCATTGCCCTGGCGGATTCTGTCAATGACGCTCTTGACGGAGTCTATTCCTATACCTATGACAGAAGCAGGGAGCGGAAGGCAAGAGATTCCCGCGAGATTGGTATCTCGGCAGTGAGAGGCGGCACCATTGTGGGAGAACATGAGGTGATCTTTGCCGGAGAGGACGAGGTGATCGAATTTAAGCATACCGCTTATTCCAAAGCGCTTTTTGCCCGGGGAGCTGTGGCGGCAGCCAAGTATCTGGCGGGAAAACCGGCAGGACGTTATGATATGTCGGATGTAATACAATTTTAAATACATATGAAAATGGGGAGGATGGATATGGAAGAGCTAAAAATGAAGTATCTGGAGAGGCTCTCGGAGTTGTATCCCACAATTGCCAGTGCTTCTACAGAGATCATCAATCTGCAGGCAATCCTGCACCTGCCAAAAGCGACAGAGCATTTTCTGACTGATATTCATGGAGAATATGAGGCTTTTTCGCATGTGCTGAAAAACGGATCGGGATCCATCCGCCGGAAGATCGACGATGTATTTGGGAATACTATGAGTAGCCGGGACAAACAGTCCCTTGCTACTCTTATTTATTATCCCACAGAAAAGATGGATCGGATCAGGCGGGAGGAACCAAACATGGAAGACTGGTACAAGATCACGCTGTACCGGCTGATCGAGGTATGCAAGCGTACTATGAGCAAATATACCCGTTCTAAGGTACGAAAGGCCCTGCCGAAGGATTTCGCTTACGTGATCGAAGAGCTGATCACAGAGAAAGCGGATGTGCTGGATAAAGAATACTATTATAATTCCATTATCAGCACGATTATTGAGACAAGTCGGGCAGAGGAGTTTATTGTGGCTTTAAGCGAAGTGATCCAGAGGCTGACGGTAGATCACCTGCACATTGTGGGAGATATTTATGACAGAGGACCCGGTCCCCATATTATCATGGACAAGCTGATCCGCCATCATTCTGTGGATATTCAATGGGGAAATCATGATGTGCTGTGGATGGGAGCTGCCGCCGGACAGAGGGGGTGTATTGCCAATGTTATCAGAATTTGTGCAAGATACGGAAATCTGGATATTCTGGAAGACGGATATGGCATCAACCTGCTTCCTCTTGCAACATACGCGTTGGAAACCTATGCCGACGACCCCTGCACCTGTTTCGCACTCAAGGGAAGCACAGGATACACGGCAAGGGAAAAAGAGATGGAAGTGAAAATGCATAAGGCTATTTCCATTATCCAGTTCAAGGTGGAAGGGCAGATCATAAAGAAGAATCCGGGATTCAAACTGGAGAAAAGGAATCTCCTCCATCACATTGATTTTGAGAATGGTACGATTGAGCTGGACGGAAAGGTCTATGAACTGCTGGACAAAAACTTCCCGACGATTGATCCGCGCCGTCCTTATGCGCTGACAGAGGAGGAAGAGGATATTATGGACCGCCTGGAACGGGCGTTTCTCGGATGCCAGAAGCTGCAGGAACACATGAGGTTCCTTTTGAATAAGGGCGGACTTTATAAAGTCTACAATCAGAACCTTCTCTATCACGGATGCGTTCCGCTGAATCCGGACGGAAGTCTAAAATCCGTAAGGATTTATGGGAAGGTATATAAGGGGAAAGCTCTTTACGAAGTGCTGGAGAGCTATGTGAGAAAAGGCTTCTTTGCTCTTGACAAGAAAGAGAAGGAGAGAGGCAAAGATATGATGTGGTATATCTGGCTTCATGAAAATTCACCGCTTTTCGGTAAAGATAAGATGGCCACCTTTGAGAGGTATTTTCTGGCCGAGAAAGAAACCCACAAAGAAAAGAAAAATCCTTATTATGAATTTCTGGAAAATGAAGAAGTGGTCGATCGGATTTTGGCGGAATTTGGCCTTCCGGGAGAAGGAACTCACATTGTCAACGGGCATGTGCCGGTGAAGTCAAAAGCAGGGGAAAGTCCTATTAAATGTCAGGGGAAGGTTCTTGTCATAGATGGAGGCTTTTCCAAAGCATATCAAAAAGAGACAGGAATTGCAGGTTATACGCTGATCTATAATTCCTATGGACTTATCCTGGCTGCCCATGAGCCTTTTGAATCTACAGAAGCAGCCATTGAAAAGGAAAGTGATATCCATTCTGACAGCACGATCGTGAAGCGTGTCATTGCAAGAAAGACGGTGGGGGATACCGATATCGGAAGAGAACTGAAAAAGCGTATTGAGGATCTCGCCTGGCTTCTGGAATCCTACAGGGAAGGAATTATTGCAGAAAAAATTTAAGATATGAAAAGATTTTTAGAGTTTTAGAAAAAAATGGAACACAGGAACATGTATAAATTTTTCATAAGCTGCGGATAGTATTCATAGAAAATGAAGAAAGGGAGTACAAACTTATGAAACAGTTAAAAAGAGGAATTTTAATCTTCCTGTGTGTGCTGTCATCCTTTGGAACTCTGGCAGGCTGCGGAAGAAATGAAGAAGATAACGGAGCAGTAAAGGAAGAAAACAGTACTGACAACACGATGAATGATGCTACAGACGGGACGAAAAATGACGGAGCAGCCGAGAATATCGGAGAGGATATCAAGGATGAGGCACAGGACATCGGAGAAGACGTCAGAGATGGAGCAGAAGATATAAAAAATGACGTGGAACAGGGTGCTGAAGATGCCAGAGAGGATATAGAAAACAGTAATAATAATACAAACAGATAAGCGATACCACAGGTGGATTTTCAAGTCTGCCTGTGGTATGATTATTTTTGGAATAATTTGACAATGTTTTTCAATCATTCACCGAAGAAGGGAATGAAGGGAGGCAGATATGAGATTCAGACCGTGCATAGATATACATAACGGCAAAGTAAAGCAGATTGTGGGAGGAAGCCTGAAGGATCATGGAGATAAGGCTGTGGAAAATTTTGTTTCCGGATATGATGCGGCGTTTTATGCAGAGCTTTATAAAAAGGACAATCTGAAAGGAGGGCATGTGATCCTCTTGAATCCGGTTTCATCGGAATATTATGAGAAGAACAGGCAGCAGGCGCTTGCGGCGTTAAAGGTATTTCCCGGAGGTCTGCAGGTAGGAGGGGGCGTTACGGCAGAGAATGCGGCGGAATTTATTGAGGCGGGGGCCAGCCATGTTATTGTGACGTCCTATGTATTCCGGGAAGGGCAGATACAGTGGGATAATCTGGAAAGACTGGTGCACGCTGTAGGAAAGGAGCACATTGTTCTGGATTTAAGCTGCCGGAAAAAAGATGCTTCCTATTATATAGTAACGGACCGATGGCAGACATTTACCAAAATCCAGGTAAATGAAGAGATTTTGTACTGGCTGAAGGAATCCTGCAGTGAATTCCTCGTCCATGGGGTGGATTCGGAAGGAAAAGCGGCCGGTGTGCCGGAAGATCTGGTTGCTCTGCTCTCTAAAATCAGGGGAATCCCCATTACATATGCAGGAGGGATCGGAAGTCTTAAGGATCTGGAACAGTTTCGGCAGATCAGCGGAGGGAACCTGGATTTTACCATTGGAAGCGCCCTGGATTTGTTTGGAGGAACGATTCCCTATGATGCGGTGAAAAATATGTCATGACTGTGAACATTATGAACACTTTATAAATTTGTTGAATTGGATTTGGGATAGTGATAAAATGTGGAATAGAGTAATTTTTTGAATAAGGAGTTAACAACATGGGTTTTATAGAGAAAATATTCGGAACGCACAGTGAACATGAGCTGAAGCGGATCTATCCCATTGTGGATCATATTGAGGCTCTTGAGCCGGAAATGAAGCAGCTTTCTGACAGTGAACTGAAGGACAAGACAAGAGAGTTTAAAGAAAGGCTGGACAAGGGAGAGACTCTGGATGATATTCTGCCGGAGGCTTATGCAGTAGTAAGGGAAGCAGCTTCGCGCGTGCTGGGGATGCGCCATTATCGTGTGCAGCTGATCGGAGGAATTATCCTTCATCAGGGACGTATCGCAGAAATGAAGACAGGTGAAGGTAAGACGCTTGTATCTACACTGCCGGCCTATTTAAATGCACTGACCGGGCAGGGAGTCCATATCGTAACGGTCAATGATTATCTGGCAAAGCGTGATGCGGAGTGGATGGGCCAGGTACATGAGTTCCTGGGACTGAAGGTAGGCGTTGTGCTGAACAGCATGGACAATGATGAACGCCGGGAGGCATATAACTGTGATATTACTTATGTGACAAATAATGAGCTGGGCTTTGATTACTTAAGAGATAATATGGTGATCTATAAAGAACAGCTTGTGCAAAGAGGGCTGAAGTTTGCTATCATTGATGAGGTTGACTCTGTTCTGATCGATGAAGCCAGAACTCCTCTTATTATCTCCGGGCAGAGCGGTAAGTCTACAAAGCTCTATGAGGCCTGCGATATTCTGGCAAGACAGATGGAAAGAGGAGAAGCCAGCGGTGAGTTTTCCAAGATCAATGCCATTATGGGCGAGGAGATTGAGGAGACAGGAGACTTTATTGTCAATGAGAAAGAAAAGACGGTCAACCTTACAGAAGACGGTGTGAAGAAGGTAGAGAAATTCTTCCACATTGATAATCTTGCAGATCCGGAAAATCTGGAGATTCAGCATAATATTATTCTGGCTCTCCGTGCCCACAACCTGATGTTCCGCGACCAGGATTATGTGGTGAAGGATGACGAAGTTCTGATCGTCGATGAGTTTACGGGACGTATCATGCCCGGAAGAAGATATTCTGACGGTCTTCATCAGGCAATTGAGGCCAAGGAGGGCGTGAAAGTAAAAAGGGAGAGCAAAACTCTTGCAACGATCACGTTCCAGAATCTGTTTAATAAATATGAGAAAAAGAGCGGTATGACAGGTACGGCGTTGACAGAGGAGAAGGAGTTCCGTGAGATCTACGGCATGGATGTTGTAGAAATCCCGACGAATGTACCGGTGATCCGTGTGGATATGGAAGATGCTGTATATAAGACCCAGAAAGAAAAATTCCGGGCTGTGTGTGATGAAGTGGAGAAGGCTCATGCAAAGGGACAGCCGGTTCTGGTAGGTACGATCACTATTGATGTGTCAGAGCTTTTAAGTGGAATGCTGAAAAAGAGGGGGATTAAGCATAACGTCCTCAATGCCAAGTTCCACGAGATGGAAGCAGAGATCGTTGCACAGGCAGGACAGCATGGAGCAGTCACCATTGCTACAAACATGGCAGGCCGTGGTACCGACATCAAGCTGGATGATGAAGCAAGAGAAGCTGGCGGGCTGAAGATCATCGGTACCGAGCGCCATGAATCCAGACGTATTGACAACCAGCTGCGCGGACGAAGCGGACGTCAGGGAGACCCGGGAGAGTCCAGATTTTATATTTCCCTGGAAGATGATCTGATGCGCCTGTTCGGTTCGGAACGTCTGATGAATGTATTCAACGCCCTTGGTGTTGAGGATGGTGAACAGATTGAACATAAGATGCTTTCAGGCGCCATTGAGAAGGCACAGGAGAAAATAGAGAATAATAACTTTGGAATCCGTAAAAATCTTCTGGAATATGATCAGGTTATGAATGAACAAAGAGAGATCATATACGAAGAGAGAAGAAGAGTTCTGGATGGAGAGAGCATGCGGGATTCCATCTATCATATGATCAGTGAATATGTGGAAAATCTGGTGGACAAGGAAATTTCAGCAGACCAGGAGCCGGAAGACTGGGATCTGACGGAATTGAATGTAAGCCTTCGCGGAAGCATTCCTATGATGGAGCCTGTTTCACCGGAGGATGTCAAAGACATGTCCCAGAAGAAGCTGAAACATTTCCTGAAAGAAAAAGCAGTAAAAGCATATGAAATGAAGGAAGCGGAATTTCCGGAGCCGGAGCATCTCCGCGAGATTGAGCGGGTCGTGCTTCTGAAGGTGATTGACGCCAAATGGATGGATCACATTGACGATATGGATCAGCTTCGCCAGGGAATCGGTCTGCAGGCCTACGGTCAGAGAAATCCCAAGGTGGAATACAAAATGCTGGGTTATGATATGTTCGATGAGATGACAAAATCCATCACCGCAGATACAGTTCGTACGCTGTTCCACATCAAGCTGGAACAGAAGGTGGAAAGAGAGCAGGTTGCCAAGGTGACTGGAACCAATAAGGATGATACTGCAGTGAATGCACCGAAGAAGCGCACGGAGAAGAAAATTTATCCCAATGATCCGTGCCCGTGCGGAAGCGGAAAAAAATACAAGCAGTGCTGCGGAAGGAAAAAGGCATAGAGAGCGCTGCGAATCAGTTGAAAATGAAAGAGGTGAAAGTAAGTGGTCGAGCTGGATCAGTATAAAAGCATTATCAGCTCCTATGAAGAACCTCTTGCCGGAATGAGGGATTCACTTTGACATCTCCGGCAAGGAAAAACGGGTAGAAGAACTGGAGCGAAAGCTGGAGGAACCAGGTTTCTGGGATGATGCAGAGCATTCACAGAAAATTATGAAAGAATTAAAAGAGCTGAAAGATCAGCTGGATACCATGAAACATCTGCAGGGAACATGGGAAGACATCCAGGTTCTGATCGAAATGGCTCATGAAGAAAATGATGAGTCCATGGTGGAGGAGATCGAAAAGGAAATCTCACAGTTTGAGGAAGCTTTTGAATCTCTTAGGATACAGACGCTGCTCTCGGGAGAATATGACGCATGCAATGCCATTGTGACTCTGCATGCCGGTGCCGGCGGGACGGAGTCCTGCGACTGGACCAGCATGCTTTACCGGATGTATACAAGATGGGCAGAAAGGAAAGGATTTTCCATACAGGTACTGGACTATCTGGACGGAGATATTGCAGGTATTAAAAATGTCACCTTTGAGGTGAATGGAACCAATGCTTATGGTTATTTGAAGTCGGAAAAAGGCGTGCACCGCCTTGTCAGGATCTCGCCTTTCAATTCTGCCGGAAAGCGCCAGACATCTTTTGCATCCTGTGATGTGATCCCGGACATGGAAGATAATACGGGTGATATTGAAGTGCCGGAGGATGAGCTGAAGATCGATACCTACCGTGCCAGCGGTGCGGGAGGTCAGCATGTCAATAAGACATCTTCGGCTATCCGTATTACCCACCTGCCTACAGGGATCGTGGTGCAGTGCCAGAATGAGAGGTCGCAGCATCACAACAAGGATAAAGCCATGCAGATGCTGAAAGCCAAGCTGAAACTTCTGAAGGAACAGGAGCAGGCGGAAAAGGTGTCGGATATCCGCGGTGAGATAAAGGAAATTGGATTTGGAAATCAGATCCGTTCTTATGTGATGCAGCCTTATACGCTGGTGAAAGATCACAGAACAGGAGAAGAGAGCGGAAATGTGACTGCTGTGTTGGACGGTGCATTGGATCCTTTTATGAATGCATATCTTAGCAGTCAGAACCAATAGAGGAAGAAAGGGGAAAAGGATGATAAAGATAGCAGTACTGGGATACGGGACAGTAGGTTCCGGAGTAGTGGAAGTAATCCGTACAAATGAAAAAGTGATTGACCAGAGAGTCGGAGAAGAGCTTCGGATCAAATATGTTCTGGATCTTAGAGATTTTCCCGGTGATCCGGTACAGGATATCATTACCCACAATTTTGAAGATATCCTTAAGGATGAGGAAGTGAAGATCGTTGTAGAAGTGATGGGAGGCATTGAGCCGGCATATACATTTGTAAGGCAGAGCCTGGAAGCGGGAAAAAGCGTTGCTACCTCCAATAAAGCCCTGGTGGCAAAACACGGAGCTTCTCTTCTGAAACTTGCCAAAGAAAAAAATGTAAACTTCCTGTTTGAGGCCAGTGTGGGAGGAGGAATCCCGATCCTGCGTCCGCTTCACTCGTCTCTGACCGGAGATGTCATCGAGGAGATTACAGGAATCCTTAACGGAACAACAAACTATATGCTGACGAAAATGTTCTATGAGGGAGCAGATTACGAAGAAGTGTTGAAGGAAGCGCAGGATAACGGCTATGCGGAGCGCAATCCGGAGGCAGATGTGGAAGGCTACGATGCCTGCCGTAAAATTGCGATCCTTTCTTCGATCATATCCGGACAGCAGGTTGATTTTGAAGATATTTACTGTGAGGGAATTACAAAGATCACAGTAGAAGATATGAAGTATGCAAAAGCGATGGGAATGACCATTAAGCTTCTTGCCTCCTGCAAGAGAGACGGAGAGAAGTTAAACGCTATGGTGGCGCCTTTCCTCCTTCACAGAGAGCATCCGCTTTTTTCTATCAACGGAGTGTTTAATTCTATCTTTGTTCATGGAAATATGCTGGGCGACGCCATGTTTTACGGAAGCGGTGCAGGGAAACTGCCGACTGCCAGCGCGGTAGTGGGAGACATTGTGGAGGAAGCAAAACACCTGAACCGAAACCTGGGCGTAGGCTGGAGCGAAGAGAAGCTTGCACTGGAAGATAAAAAAGATGTAAAACGCCGTTTCTTCGTACGTATGAAAGGGAAAAAAGAAGACTTTGAAGAAAAGCTGACAGAGGAATTTGGTATGCTTCAATATGCGAAGGCAGAGGGAGTGGAAGGAGAATTTGGCTTTCTGACCCCGGTCATGCCGGAAGGAGAATACGAGAAAAAAGCGGAAACGTTCCGGGACAGTATTCTCGGAATGATCCGAGTGGAAGAGTAAAAGAGCAGAAAGGGGAAACAGATGAAATATATTGTTGTTTTGAGTGATGGAATGGCCGGCAGACCTCTTGAGGAGCTGAATGGAAAGACGACATTGGAAGCAGCCGATACTCCGGTGATGGATCGTCTGGCAAAAACTGCAGAGATCGGAACTGCAGCCATGGTTCCTTCCGGAATGGCTCCGGGCAGTGATACGGCGAATCTGTCCGTCCTGGGATATGACCCAGACATATATTACACTGGAAGATCTCCCCTGGAAGCTTTAAGTATCGGTGTCAATATGGAGAAGACAGATGTTTCGTTCCGATGTAATCTGGTGACTCTCACAGAAGAAGAGCCTTATGAGGATAAGAAAATCCTGGATCACAGTTCCGGTGAGATCAGTACCAAGGATGCGGGAATCCTTCTGGATGCTCTGCGGGAAGGACTGAAAAAGGAAGGGTATGAATTTTTCCGGGGAACAAGTTACCGGCATCTTCTGATCTGGAAACAGGGGCAGGTCTTGGATCTTACGCCGCCCCATGATATCCTTACAAAGCGGATTGGAGAATATCTTCCCAAGGATCCGGTTCTGCGTAAGATGATGGAGAAAAGTTACGATATTTTATCCGGGCACCCAATCAATCAGGAAAGATGCAGGCAGGGATTGCATCCGGCCAATTCTGCCTGGTTCTGGGGAGCCGGGACCCGCCCGTCTCTGACGTCCTTTTATGAAAAGACAGGAAAAAGAGGCGTGATGATATCGGCGGTCGATCTGCTGAAAGGCCTTGCTGTAGGGGCGCAGATGGATAACGTTGTTGTAGAGGGGGCCAATGGAGGGCTTCACACCAACTATGAAGGCAAAGCAGATGCGGCGGTCAATGCTCTGACAAAAGACGGCTATGATTTTGCCTATGTCCATGTGGAAGCGCCTGACGAGATGGGGCATCAGGGAGATACAAAGGCGAAGATAGAAGCGATTGAAAATGTAGACAAAAGAGTGCTGGGAAGAATTGTGGAGGGAATGGAAAGATCCGGAGAGGATTTCCGTATTATGATCCTTCCCGATCATCCGACGCCGATCGAGGTACGTACCCATACAGGAGACGCAGTTCCGTACCTGATCTATGACAGCCGGGAAACAGCCGGGGGTATTCATACATACAGTGAGAGGGCGGCAGCGGACAGCGCGTTTGTCTGGCCGGAAGGATACCGGCTGATGGCACATTTTCTGGAGCTGGATTAAAGTAAAGGATGAAGGAGAAACAGGAGGGACTATGTTAATTGTAAAGAAGTTCGGCGGTTCGTCCGTCGCAGACAGAGAAAGGATATATAATGTGGCAAAACGCTGCATTGAGGACTACAGGAAGGGGCATGATGTGGTAGTTGTACTCTCGGCCATGGGAGACACCACAGATGATCTGATCGCCCTTGCCCAGTCCATTAATCCGGAACCGAAAAAAAGAGAGCTTGACATGCTTATGACAACAGGAGAGCAGGTGTCTGTTTCTCTGATGGCAATGGCTATGCATGCAATGGACGTTCCGGCGGTTTCACTGAATGCATTTCAGGTAAAAATGAATTCCACTTCCCGTTATGGAAATGCCAGGTTTAAGTCTATAGACAAAAAGAGGATCCTGCATGAGTTGGATTCCCGGAAAATCGTAATTGTGACAGGATTCCAGGGAGTGAACAAATACGAAGATATTACCACGCTGGGAAGGGGAGGTTCTGATACAACAGCGGTTGCCCTGGCGGCAGTCCTCAACGCAGACCTGTGTGAGATTTATACCGATGTGGACGGAGTCTATACGGCAGACCCCAGAGTGGTGAAAAATGCAAGGAAGCTGGAGGCGATCACTTATGATGAGATGCTGGAGCTTGCTACATGCGGAGCAAAGGTTCTGCATAACCGTTCTGTGGAAATGGCGAAAAAATACGGGGTTGAACTGGTAGTAAGGTCCAGTCTGAACCGCAGTGAAGGAACAATTATTAAGGAGACAGTAAAGATGGAAAAAATGTTGATTACAGGCGTAGCCGGTGACAAAAATACTGCAAGGATCTCGGTGATGGGAGTAGAAGATAAGCCGGGGATCGCATTCCGGATCTTCAATACACTTGCGAAAAACAATATTAATGTGGATATCATTCTGCAGTCTGTAGGGAGAGAGGGGACAAAAGATATTTCCTTTACAGTTGCCCAGGATGAGTTGAAACGTGCTCTGGAAATTCTGGAAGAACACAAAGAAGCGCTGACTATTCAGGAGATCAGCTATAATGAAAAAGTTGCGAAGATTTCTGTAGTAGGTGCGGGAATGATGACGAATCCGGGAGTTGCCGCGAAGATGTTCGAATCTCTTTACAATTCCCGAATTAATATCAGTATGATCTCAACTTCAGAGATCAGAATTACCGTTCTGATCGATGAGAAGGATATTGACGAAGCTATGAATGCGGTTCATGACGGATTTGCTCTTGCGCTTGTGGAGTAAGAGCGAAGCCGTATGGCTGTGATCAGGAAGGATCAGACTTTTTTAGAACGTGAATCTATGAAGCCGAGAGCGATCTGCCGGTCTTCAGGAGCAAGGGTGCGGAATTTAGAAATAAATTCCGTTTCTTCTTTTGTCAGATAAATCCTGTTCTCTGTTGCCCGGTCAACGCCAAGACGGAAGAAATTCTTATCTTCCTGGATCTGTACAGAATGGTCTGACTCCATGAAGGAAGAGAGCTCTCTGCTGACAAGGTCATCAAGAGAGAGGTGATACAGGCTTGCAAGACGGATCAGAGAATCCAGATCCGGCGAACGTTTCAGATTTTCATAGTTGGAATAAGCCTGTCTGGAGATATTGAGAAAAGCACCCAGATCGTCCTGGGTGAGCCCGTACGCTAAGCGCAGATATTTGAGATTTCGTGCAAGTTGAATGTTGGGCATTGCTATACCTCCGTTTTAAAGTATCTTTAGTATAGCAATTAACCTGACAAATGGGGCGTTATGCAACAAAACGAAAAATAAAGTGAAAAAGCAACAAAATGTTGCAAATATTATTTTTCTGTTTTGCTTAAGGTACTGTTGTGGTAAAGAGAGGAAAAAGTGACATCCTCACCGAACCAGGACGGCGGCTGGAAGTTTTCTGCCATTTCCTCGGAAGGAAATTCTACTTCAGCCAGAATGAGAGGGGAAAGGTCATCCTGAAAGACATCCAGTTCTATGAAAAGGTTGTTGTCTATAGGAATGACATGGCGGAATTTACGAATGAGCCTTCCGTCGATTTTTGACCGCAGATGTTCATAGGCACTGGAAGTGAGAGGAAGATTGTATTCCTCCCGCACCATGAGGCCTTTTGATTTATAGGTGAGGAAGAAACTGTCATCATCCCGGCGGATGCGTACAACGGGATCCGTGCAAAGGTATCCTTGCTCAATGCGCCTCGTTTTTATGATATTCAGATCAGACGGAATTTCCGGGATCAGATATTTTTTCTCGATTTCCATATATGTCTCCTTTTTGATTTTCTTGTGAGTTGCCGTGAACTGTAACTATCATAATCCATAAAAAGACAGTTGTAAATAAATTGCTTTTTCAGAAGCAGTCTGATACTATAAATGCAGAAGATAAAAGGAGGAATCACTATGAAAAAAGCGGCGGTGTTACTGGCGGATGGTTTTGAGGAAATTGAAGCGCTCACAGCAGTAGATCTGCTTCGGCGTGCAAGGATATATGTGGATACCGTATCCATTTCAGACGACTATATGGTCCATGGAGCTCATGGCATCAATGTGCAGACAGAAGATCTGTTCGAGGAAGTAAACTTCGCTGAATTTGACATGATCATTCTGCCCGGGGGAATGCCGGGAACAAAGAACCTGGAAGAGCATAAGGGAGTACTAAGAGTAGTAAAGGATTTCCACGAAAATGGAAAATATATAGGGGCGATATGTGCCGCACCGGGAATACTGGGCGCAATGGGCATTTTGAAAGGAAAGAGAGCTGCCTGCTATCCGTCAGTGGAAGAGAGACTTTCCGGGGCTGTTATCATGAAAGTTCCGGTTATTCAGGATGGAAATATCATCACCAGCCGGGGGATGGGAACAGCGATTGATTTCGCTTTGAAGCTGATCGAGGTTCTTACAGATAAACTGAAGGCGGAGGAGATAGCGGACTCCATTATTTATCTAAAATAGAGTCTAGCCATTTTACATAGTTTGTGTTATACTCTATGAATGAGTGTAAAGCTGAAGAGCCTGCAAAATATGCGGCGCCAGACCGTATAAAAAGAGCAGGATAGAAACAGGAGGAAATGATTCATGAGTTTACAGGTAGAGAAACTGGAAAAAAACATGGCGAAACTTACAATTGAAGTTTCTGCAGATGATTTAGAAAAAGCGCTTCAGAGTGCGTATAACAGACAGAAATCCAAGATCAGCATCCCGGGATTCCGGAAAGGAAAAGTACCGCGCCAGATGGTAGAGAAAATGTATGGCGCAGAGATTTTCTACGATGACGCTGCAAACGCCCTTCTTCCAAAGGCTTATTCTGAAGCCTATGACGAGTGTGGTCTGGATATTGTTTCCCAGCCAAAGATTGACATTGTACAGATCGAAAAAGGGAAACCGTTTATTTTTACAGCGGAAGTGGCAACAAAGCCGGAGGTAACTCTTGGAGAATATAAAGGGCTGAAGGTTGATAAGGTTTCCAATCGCGTGACACAGAAGGAAATTGATGCAAAACTGCAGGAAGAGGCAGAGAAAAACGCAAGAACAATTACAGTAGAAGACCGGCCGGTACAGGACGGAGACGAAGTAATCCTGGATTTTGAAGGATTTGTTGACGGAGAAGCGTTTGAGGGAGGAAAAGGAGAAAATTATCCTCTGACAATCGGATCCGGTTCCTTTATTCCGGGATTTGAGGAGCAGCTTATCGGAGTAGAATCCGGCAAGGAGACAGAAGTCAATGTAACATTCCCGGAGGACTACCATGCAGAAGATCTGAAGGGAAAGGCTGCTGTATTCAAATGCACGATTCATGAGATCAAGGCAAAAGAGCTGCCGGAGATCGATGATGAATTTGCAGCAGAAGTTTCCGAATTTGATACATTAGATGAATATAAGGCTGATATCAAAGCAAAGATCAAAGAACAGAAGGAAAAGGAAGGAAAATCCAAACAGGAAGATCAGGCTGTAGAACAGGCTATTGCAAATGCTTCCATGGAGATTCCGGATGCGATGATCGATACACAGGCAAGACAGATGCTGGATGATTTCTCACAGAGAATGGCACAGCAGGGACTTACCATCGAGCAGTACTATCAGTTTACAGGATCAAGCGCAGAGAAGATGATGGAAGATCTGAAGCCGCAGGCAGTAAAACGGATCCAGACACGTCTTGTTCTGGAAGCAATTGCGAAAGCAGAGAATATTGAGATCAGCGATGAAAAGCTGGACGAAGAGATTGCAAAAATGGCGGAAGCCTATAAGATGGAAGCTGACAAGCTGAAAGAATACATGGGCGAAGCAGAAAAGAAACAGATGAAAGAAGATATGGCTGTACAGGAGGCAGTAACCTTCCTGGTAGAAAACGCAGTGACAGAATAATACATTGCGGCAGACAGTAAAAAATAGGAGGAATTTACATGAGCTTAGTACCTTATGTCATTGAACAGACCAGCCGTGGAGAGCGTTCCTACGACATTTATTCCAGATTGCTGAAAGACAGGATCATCTTCCTTGGGGAAGAGGTGACAGATGTATCTGCAAGTGTGATCGTTGCGCAGCTTATGTTTCTGGAAGCAGAGGATCCGGAGAAAGATATCCATTTGTATATCAACAGTCCGGGCGGTTCTGTTACAGCAGGAATGGCAATTTATGATACAATGCAGTACATCAAATGCGATGTGTGCACATATTGCATTGGTATGGCGGCAAGTATGGGTTCTTTTCTCCTTGCAGGAGGCGCAAAGGGAAAAAGATTTGCCCTGCCTCATGCGGAAATTATGATTCATCAGCCGTCTGGCGGAGCACAGGGCCAGGCGACAGAAATCCAGATTGCAGCGGAGCATATTTTAAAAACCCGTGAAAATCTGAATCAGATCCTGGCAGAGAATACAGGACAGCCGATTGAAGTCATCCGTGTGGACACAGAGAGGGATAATTTTATGTCCGCAGAGGAGGCAAAGGCATATGGGCTGGTAGATGAAATTATCGCAAGCCGTAAATAGAACAGGGGGATAGGCATGCCGGGGATATCTCCCCTGGTCTGCCTGTCCTTTGTTTGTCTTAGAAAGAAATAGTTGAAGAGGTGAAGAGATGGCAGGAAGAAACGACGATCAGATCAGATGTTCATTCTGCAATAAAACGCAGTCACAGGTCCGCAAGCTTATTGCCGGTCCGGGCGGCGTCTATATCTGTGATGAATGCATTGATGTATGTGCAGAGATCATGGAAGAAGAGTTTGAATATGAAAATACCAGAAATATCAACCCTTTTGATGATATCAATCTTCTGAAGCCGGAGGAGATCAAAGCTTTTCTTGACGAATATGTGATCGGACAGGAAGAGGCGAAAAAGGTGTTGTCTGTTGCAGTATATAATCACTATAAACGTATTATGGCAGAGAAGGATCCGTCCGTTGAGCTGAAGAAGAGCAATATTCTGATGCTGGGACCGACAGGATGCGGAAAGACGCTTCTGGCCCAGACACTTGCCAAAATTCTCAATGTTCCTTTTGCTATCGCGGACGCGACGGCGCTTACCGAGGCCGGATATGTGGGAGAAGATGTGGAAAACATTCTCCTTAAGATCATTCAGGCAGCAGACGGAGATATTGAGAGGGCGGAATACGGGATCATTTATATTGATGAGATCGATAAGATCACAAGAAAATCAGAAAATCCCTCCATTACCCGTGACGTTTCAGGCGAGGGAGTTCAGCAGGCACTTCTGAAGATCATAGAGGGGACGGTTGCAAGCGTGCCCCCACAGGGAGGCAGAAAGCATCCTCATCAGGAACTTTTACAGATCGATACAACAAATATCCTTTTCATATGCGGCGGGGCTTTTGAGGGCTTGGAGAAGATCGTGGAGAAAAGGATTGATCAGAAATCCATTGGATTTAATGCGGAGATTGCGGAAAAACACGAAGATGATATTGACCGCCTGCTGAAGCAGGTGCTTCCGCAGGATCTGGTAAAATTCGGGCTCATTCCTGAACTGGTGGGACGTGTTCCGGTAACAGTATCTCTGGAAATGCTGGACCGCAATGCGCTGATCCGCATTCTGACAGAGCCGAAGAGTGCGATTGTAAAACAGTACCAGAAAATGCTGGAACTGGATGGTGTGGAGCTTACCTTTGACAGGGATGCGCTGGAAGCAATTGCGGATATCTCGCTGAAGAGAAAGACCGGAGCGAGAGGACTCCGTGCAATTATGGAGAATATCATGATGGATACTATGTATCATGCCCCATCAGATGAGACGCTGAAAGCTTGCCGTATTACGAAAGCAGCCGTAGATGGAACAGGTACTCCTATCTGCGAACATGATCATTTACAAATAGAAAGTGCATAAACAAGGGGGCGGGCACAAGCTTGATTGTGCCCGCTTTTATGTCAGATAGGGCAATCCTGTACAGAATCGAAGAGAAAATCACGGAGGATGACAGATGAGTAAAGAAGTAAAGAGCCTGCCTATGGTGGCACTTCGGGGGATGACAGTTCTTCCGGAGATGGTGACACATTTTGATGTGAGTCGGGAACGTTCCATACAGGCTATAGAAGAGGCGATGCAGGAAGAGGGACAGAAAGTCTTTCTGACAGCGCAGAAAGATATTGAGGATGAGGAGCCGGGAATGGAAGATCTTCAGCAGATCGGAACCATTGCTTCCATCCGCCAGGTGATCAAGCTTCCCAGAAATCTTCTGCGTGTGTTGATTTCAGGGGAAAAACGGGCTGTGATCAATACCATTGAGTTCACCGATCCCTATATGAGAGCGAATGTAACAGTGATCGACAATGTCAATGAGACACCGGAGCTGTCGACGGACAGTGAGGCAAACAGTGCGAATCTGGAAGCCATGGCAAGAGGGCTGAAAGAAATTTACATGGAATATGTGATGCGTCTGCCCAAATATCCTAAAGACATGATAAAGCAGATACAGGAATACACAGAACTTTGTCAGGTAGTAGATCAGATTGCGGCAAACGTACCTCTGGAACAGAAGGATCTGCAGGAACTCTTAGAAGAGCCGGATCTTTTAAAACGCTATCAGATGCTGGCGTTCAAGCTGGTAAATGAGATGCAGATCATGGATATCAAGGAAGAGATACAGAAGAAGGTTAAAGAAAGAGTAGATCAGAACCAGAGAGAGTATATTTTAAGAGAGCAGCTGAAACAGATCAGAGAAGAGCTGGGAGAGGACAATACAATCTCAGATGCAGAAGAATTTGAAGCGGCTGCAGCAAAATTAAAGGCATCAAAGGAAGTAAAAGAAAAACTGCAAAAGGAGATCAACCGCTTTAAAAGCTCTATGAACAGCCCGGCAGAAAACGGCGTGATCCGCACTTATATTGAGACCATGCTGGAGATGCCCTGGGATAAAGCGGTGAAGGATCATAAGGATATTGCATATGCGAAGAAGGTGCTGGAAGAGGATCACTACGGACTGGAGCAGGTAAAGGAAAGAGTGCTGGAATTTCTGGCAGTCCGTGCTCTGACAAGAAAGGGAGAAAGTCCGATCCTTTGTCTGGTGGGACCTCCGGGAACTGGAAAGACTTCCATTGCCAAATCTCTGGCGCGTGCTCTTAAGAAGCCCTATGTCCGCATTTCTCTTGGGGGAGTGCGGGATGAAGCGGAAATCAGAGGACACCGGAAAACCTATGTAGGAGCCATGCCGGGAAGAATTGCGGCAGGTCTTCGAAGTGCGGGAGTAAAAAATCCCCTTATGCTTCTGGATGAAATCGACAAAGTGAGCAATGATTATAAAGGAGACACTTTCTCCGCTCTTCTGGAAGTGCTGGACGGAGAACAGAATTATCGTTTCCGGGATCATTATCTGGAAGTGCCTATTGATCTTTCTGAAGTTTTGTTTGTAACTACTGCCAATACGCTGCAGACCATACCCCGGCCCCTTCTTGACCGTATGGAAGTGATCGAGGTTTCAAGCTATACAGAAAATGAGAAGATGCACATTGCCATGGAGCATTTAATCCCAAAACAGTTGAAGAAGCATGGGCTGAAAAGCGAACAGCTCCATATCAGCAAAGGCGCTGTGTGGAAAATGGCAAGAAATTACACGAAGGAAGCAGGAGTAAGACAGCTGGAGCGAAAAATCGGAGATATCTGCAGAAAGGCGGCCAGGGAGATACTGGAAAACAAAAAGGATACAGTCCGTGTAACAGAGAGCAGCCTGCATAAATATCTGGGAAGAGAGAAATATACATACCAGAAGGCAAATCTTACGGATGAAGTAGGAATCGTCCGTGGTCTTGCATGGACCAGCGTAGGAGGCGATACGCTGCAGATTGAAGTTAACGTGATGCCGGGAAAAGGAGAGATGATCCTGACCGGGCAGCTGGGAGATGTAATGAAGGAATCCGCCCGGACAGGCATTACCTATATTCGTTCCATCGGCAGGGAATATGATATTGCGGAGGACTTTTTTGAAAAGCATGATCTGCATATTCATATTCCGGAAGGCGCAGTTCCAAAGGACGGCCCATCCGCCGGGATTACCATGGCGACTGCTATGCTTTCGGCTGTTACAGGGCAGAAGGTGCGTGCAGACATTGCCATGACAGGAGAAATTACCCTTCGGGGAAGAGTACTTCCCATTGGAGGTCTGAAAGAGAAGCTTCTGGCGGCGAAGAGTGCAGGAATGAAGACAGTTCTTGTGCCAGAGGAAAATAAGGAGGATGTGGAAGAACTGTCTTTGGAGATTACAAAAGGGCTGGAGATTATACCGGTATCTCATATGGAGGAGGTACTTCGCAGAGCCTTTGACATAGACCAGAAAGAGTAGACGGGGTCTTCAGCTGCAAAAGCTTTATAAGGAAAGAAGAGGACAATAAAATGATCATAAAAAAAGTAGATTTGGAAACTGTATGCGGTATTACCAGTACTTTGCCGCAAAATACCAGGCCTGAGATTGCATTTGCCGGCAAGTCTAATGTCGGCAAGTCTTCTTTGATCAATGCACTCATGAACCGGAAGTCTTTTGCCCGTATTTCCGCTACGCCGGGAAAGACTCAGACCATCAATTTTTACAATATCAATGATGAGATATATCTTGTGGATCTGCCGGGATACGGATATGCGAAAGTGTCCCAGAAAGAAAAGGAAAACTGGGGAAAGATGATCGAAAAATATCTTCATACATCCAAACAGCTGCAGGCAGTATTCCTGCTGATCGATATCAGACATGAACCATCAGCAAATGACAAAATGATGTATGACTGGATTGTCAGCCAGGGATGTCATCCCATCATCATTGCCACCAAGATGGACAAGCTGAAGCGAAGTCAGGTAAGCAAGCATATCAAAATGGTAAGGCAGGGACTTGGACTTTTGCCGGAAACCAGGCTGATTCCCTTTTCTTCTGTTACCAAGCAGGGGAGAGAGGAAATATGGAATCTGGTAGAAAGAGAAATTCTGCAAAGTTCTGATGAGGAGTAGGAGGGTGCTGAAATGGAAATGAATGTCAGGGAAAGACTGAATGACCACCGCCCTTACTGGAAAGTAGTAGTAAGCCTTGCCTTCAGCCTTCTGGGAACGGTTTTGTTTGTTTATATTGGTATAAAGGCACTTCTCTATTTTATGCCATTTGTGATCGGATGGTTTCTTTCATTTATTGTAAGTCCTCTGGTTGTATGGCTGGAAAAGCGGTTGAAAATTGTAAAGCGGTTGGGATCAGCCCTTATTATTGTTCTGGCGCTGGCAATCTGTGTCGGAGTGATCTATCTCATCTTCAGTCGCCTTTGGAGAGAGATTACAGTTTTAATCGAGGATTTCCCATCCATGTATCGGGATCTGGAAGCGGGATTCAGAGTAATCGGGGAGAAGACATCGCAGTTTTTTGAGATTCTTCCGGGCGGTGTACAGGAAGGGCTGCAGACCTTTGTACAGAATCTTGATGAAACAGCAGGAAATCTGGTTGGAGGGATCAGCCAGCCGACGGTGGAGGCCGCCGGTAATATTGCAAAGAGGATTCCGTCTATTTTGATATCCACTATTGTAACGATTATTTCAGCTTACTTTTTTATTGCAGATCGGGAGGGCGTTATCATCTGGGCAAAGCGTATCTTTCCTTCTCCTATTGTAAAGCGCATGACAATGGTTATGGATAATCTGAAATATGCAGTTGGCGGATATTTTAAGGCACAGTTCAAGATTATGGCAGTTGTATTTGTCATTCTTCTTTGCGGTTTCGGTATTATGGGAATGCATTTTTCCATTCTTCTTGCCCTTGGTATAGCATTTCTTGATTTCCTGCCGTTTTTCGGCACCGGTACTGCGCTGATACCCTGGGCATTATATGAACTTTTGACCGGGGATTACAGGAGAGTGGTAGGACTTCTGATTCTGTATGCTGTTACACAGATCGTGCGGCAGCTGATTCAGCCAAAGCTTGTGGGAGACAGTATTGGTTTAAATCCGCTTTTTACCCTTGTACTTCTCTATGCAGGCTACAAAATGGGAGGACTTTTTGGAATGATCTTTGCAGTGCCTTTAGGTATGATCGTGGTGAACCTTTATCAGGCAGGAGCCTTTGATTATATATTGGATGATGTGAAAATTCTGGCAGAGGGCATCATAAGCCTTCGGGAAGGAGACTAGGATTATATGACAATTGAAAAGATTATCAAAAGATCCGGGCAGGAGGAGGTCTACTCCCCGGACAAGATCATGCAGGCAATGGAAAAGAGCTTTCTCTCCTGCGAGGATCCGGCTGCTCCGGGGGAGTTGGAAGAGCTGCTTGGCCTTGTAGAACGTAAAATGGAACAGGATAAGATCCGAAGTGTGGAGGAAATTCAGGACAAGGTAGAAGAAGCTCTGATGGAGAGAGGACATTTTAAAGAAGCCAGAGCTTATATCCTTTACCGTCAGAAACGGACAGAGCTTAGAAAAGTAAGGAATGAACTTGTCAGCCTGGTGGGGATGGAGCAGCTTTCAGAAGTGCTTGCCGGGATTCAGAAAACCTATCCTTCAGATGTTTATCCGCTTTCAGCGCTGGCAGGCAAATTTGCCGGTTTTATGAAAAGTCAGATGACAGCAGAGGAAAAACTCTCTGCTCTTGTGAAGGCAGCAACGGAACTGACAAGCCAGGAGGCGCCAAAGTGGGAAAACATTGCCGGGAATCTTCTTGCTTTTCAGTTTAACAGCCGTTTGAAAAAGGAGGAGGAAGACCGAAAACTTTGGAGCCTTTATGATAAGATCCGCTATCTTACAGCGGAAGGGCTGTATGGAGCGTTCATTCTGGAAAACTATTCGCGGGAGGAAATCTGTGAGGCAGAATCTTATATCCAGCCCCAAAGAGATCTTCTTTTTACATTCTCAGGGCTGGAACTTCTCATTAAGAGGTATGTGATCTGTACACATCAGCATGTACCGCTGGAAAGTGTGCAGGAGATGTTTCTTGGCATTGCCCTTCATCTTGCCATGAAGGAGAAAGCAGACAGGATGTCCTGGGTAAAACGGTTTTATGATATGCTCTCAAAACTGGAAGTGACGATGGCAACGCCGACTCTGTCCAATGCAAGGAAGCCTTTCCATCAGCTCAGTTCCTGTTTTATTGATACTGTGCCTGACAGTTTAAAGGGAATTTTCCGCTCTGTAGATAACTTTGCACAGGTCAGCAAATATGGCGGCGGGATGGGCCTGTATTTCGGGAAGGTTCGTGCGGCCGGAGGGTCGATCCGGGGATTTGAAGGCGCAGCGGGCGGTGTGATACGCTGGGTGAGGATTGTCAATGATACAGCAGTAGCGGTAGACCAGCTGGGAGTGAGAGCCGGGGCTGCCGCGGTCTATCTGGATGCATGGCACAGGGATCTGCCGGAATTTCTTCAGCTGCGTACCAATAACGGAGATGAACGGATGAAAGCCCATGATGTGTTCCCGGCAGTATGTTATCCGGATCTTTTCTGGAGAATGGTACGGGAAAATATGGATCAGGACTGGTATCTGATGTGCCCTCATGATATTTTCCTGATAAAAGGATATTGTCTGGAGGATTACTATGGTGAAGAGTGGGAGAAACGTTATTTGGACTGTGTCAATGATTCCCGCATTACCAAGCGTGCCATCAATCTGAAAGAACTGGTAAGGCTGATCATCAAATCTGTGGTGGAGACAGGCACGCCTTTTACGTTCAACAGAGATATTGTAAACTGGGCAAATCCGAATCCTCACAGAGGAATCATTTACTGCTCCAATCTGTGTACGGAAATTGCCCAGAATATGGCGCCTATTTCTACGGTAAGTACAGAGATTAAAACAAAAGAAGGGGATACGGTTGTTGTAAATGAGACAAAGGCAGGAGATTTTGTTGTCTGCAATCTGGCCTCCCTTTCCCTTGGCAATCTCCCGGTAGAGGATGATGACTATATGAGGGAGACCGTGCGGACAGTGGTGCGGGCTTTGGACAATGTTATCGATCTGAATTTCTATCCGCTTCCGTACGCCAAAATTACAAATCAGAATTACCGTTCCATCGGTCTTGGTGTCAGCGGTTATCATCATATGCTGGCGAAGAATCAGATCGGCTGGCAGAGCGAAGCACACCTTGCTTTTGTGGACACTCTGTTTGAAAAGATTAATTATGCTGCAATAGAGGCAAGTTCCGATTATGCAAAGGAAAAGGGAAGCTACCGCTATTTTGAAGGATCTGACTGGCAAAACGGAGACTATTTCCGGAAGAGAGGATATGACTCGGAAAAATGGAAGGCCCTGGAGAAAAAGGTAGGGGAACAGGGGATGAGGAACGCTTATCTTCTCGCTGTTGCGCCTACCAGCTCTACCTCTATTATTGCAGGAACAACAGCCGGTATTGATCCGGTTATGAACAAGTATTTCCTGGAAGAGAAAAAAGGAGCTATGCTTCCCAGGGTGGCGCCGGATCTTAGTATGGATACTTACTGGTATTACACCAATGCTCACCACATTAACCAGGAGTGGTCTGTGAGAGCCTGCGGCGTGCGTCAGCGGCATATCGATCAGGCGCAGTCTATGAATTTTTATATTACCAACGACTATACCATGCGGCAGGTGCTGAACCTGTATCTGCTGGCATGGGAGAGCGGCGTAAAAACGGTATATTATGTGCGTTCCAAATCACTGGAAGTAGAAGAATGCGAATCCTGCTCCTCTTAAGGGGCAGGATTGTTTGGCAAAAAAGTCTGCAAATAAAGAGTCAAGCAGAAATTGATGAACTTTGAAAATTTTATACAGGTTGAAAAAAGAGTATCACAACAAGACCACCGCAGTGCGCTGGCCTGGAACAAAGTATGGGATTGAAATCAGCTTTCTTTGGATTCTTCCAGAGAAGCAAGGTATTCCCTTACCCGTCCGTAATAAATGCGGAGAAACTTATTGGCTCCGGCAGTCATATAGACGTAATAAGGCTTGCCTTCGGATCGTTTTTTATCCATGAAGGCATAGACCGGATCATCTATCGGAGAGCGTTTGATCAAGCCGTCCATGATCTGAAATAGTGTTTTGCGCAGGCTTGGAGAGCCTTTCTTTGAAGTGCGTACACTTTTCTGGTTACGTTTGCCGGAATCGTTCTTACCCGGATCGACACCGGCGAAAGCGGTAAGCGCTTCTCTGTGAGTGAAACGGGTAACGTCTCCAATCTCAGCCATAAGCTGGGGGCCAAGTGAGGGACCGACACCGTTCATTGCCATAATAACCGGATATTCCGGGAGCGTGGCGGCGGTCTGATCCATCTTAAGGCGGAGAGCCTCCACTGTCTGAGAAGCCGTGTTCAGCATCGTGACAGCCTGCCGTATCAGCGTTTTTGTGCTGTCATCTTTCGGAAATACGGCGATCAGGTCAGAAGAGCTCTGATAGATCTTTTCTGCCTTTGAGGCACTGAAGTTATAACCGTTGCGTTTGCACCACTTCTGGTAATGCTCCGTAAAGGCTTGCAGAGACTTGCAGCGTACACAATCCACATGCCAGTAGGTGTAGACAAAGTCTACCCATTTCTGGGAGCCGTCACTGCGGGCAGGGCTGTCAAAGAAGTCATTGGCACCGGGATAGGTTTGATCCAGAAGGGAAATGAGATTGTTTTTCATAGCAGTTTTCTGGTCTATATAAAAACCAAACTGCCGATTCATTGTTTTGAGTTGATTGCGTGTTTTATCCATACTTCCATATTGCTTCAGTTTTGCCCAGCGGTCAAGAGCATAACGGGCGATTTTTTTAGAATCCGCTTTGTCTGTCTTTGGAGCACGGAGAGAGTCATCCCCGAAATCCCTGATCAGGATGGGATTGACAGTGCTGACAAAGATGCCTGCGTCAGAGAGCCAGTTAGCGACCGGTTCATAGTATCTTCCGGTGTGTTCCATGCAGGCTTTGGTTTCGCCATCAAGGTTTTTGATCTGCTCAATAAGAGCGTTGATAGCGGACTGGGTGTGTGGAATATCGCAGGGTGGCATAAGGACCACATCTCCGGGCCTGCGAATGGTGACAGTACTTTTACCTTTGGAAACATCGATACCAACAGCGTTCATGATAAAGACTCCTTTGAAATGAATTAGCAATGGTCAATACCAGATTTACTCATTGCCCATTCAATCTACTGGGGATATCACACGAACGAGAAAGTTCAACCTGCGTAAAACGAATGCTGCGAATGAGTGCTGGTTGGCTGACTTTTTTACGGACGTTAAGTCCTAGGAGGTAGAGGCCAGACCCATTGCCATACTCATTCTAACAGCTTAAGCAACAAGATGGATAATTCCTTACTGGATGTAAGGGGTATTAACCATAAATATATTGTAGTAGGAGGAAGAAAAATGCAGGAATTTGATGTAACAAAACCGCTTCCCCATAAACCGTTGTTTAATCCAAATGGGGATACGGAAGTGTTAAAAAGGCGGATGATCGCCGGAAATACGACAAATCTCAATGATTATAATAATCTGAAATATCCGTGGGTATCAGACTGGTACCGTCAGGCAATGAACAATTTCTGGATTCCCGAGGAGATCAATTTATCTCAGGATCTGAAAGATTATCATAAGCTGCTTCCCCAGGAGAGAAAGGCCTATGATAAGATCCTTTCTTTTCTTGTGTTTCTGGATTCTATCCAGACAGCCAATCTTCCATGTGTAGGAGAGTATATTACGGCAAATGAGGTAAATCTGTGTCTGAATATTCAGACCTTCCAGGAATGCGTTCATTCACAGTCTTATTCCTATATGCTGGACAGTATCTGTTCACCGGATGAGAGGATGGATATTTTATATCAGTGGAAAACCGATGAGCACCTTCTGGCAAGAAACACGTTTATCGGAAACTGTTATAATCTGTTTCAGGAAAAAAAGGATGCTGCGACGCTGCTTAAGGTTATGATGGCCAATTATGTTCTGGAGGGCGTGTATTTCTATTCCGGATTTATGTTCTTCTACAATCTTTCAAGAAACGGGAAAATGCCGGGATCTGCTCAGGAGATCCGCTACATCAACCGGGATGAGAATACACATCTGTGGCTGTTCCGCAGTATCATTCTGGAGCTTCGCAAGGAACATCCGGAGCTGTTTACAGATGAGATGGTAGATGAGCTGCGGGAGCTTCTGAAGGAAGGCGTGAGACAGGAAATCGCATGGGGACATTATGTTATCGGCGATGACATCCCCGGGCTGAACAGACAGATGGTGACAGATTATATACAGTATCTGGGAAATCTCAGGTGGACTTCTCTGGGATATGAGGTGTTGTATCCTGATCAGGAGAAAGAGCCGGAATCCATGAAATGGGTATCCCAGTATTCCAATGCCAATATGGTAAAGACAGACTTTTTTGAGGCAAGATCAACAGCTTATGCCAAATCAACAGCATTGGTAGATGATCTGTAAAATAAAGTGAGAATGGTTTTCAAAAAATACACAGAAGAAGTATTGCAAAATACGCTGGCAGGGTATATAATATAGAGGAAATACCACTAGGGGGTATGAAAGAAAGGAGACCCTGGCAGATGAAGAAAGAAAAATATAATGTTACCGGGATGACCTGCGCAGCTTGCCAGGCAAATGTAACCCGATGTGTACAGAAATTAGAAGGGGTGGAGGAGGTAGATGTCAGCCTCCTTGCCAATCAGATGACAGTTCGTTATGATGAGACGAAACTGGATAGAGAAACGATTCTGCAGTCCGTGCAGGGAATTGGCTACGGCGCCTCCCTGACAGGGGCGGATGCAAAAGACCGGTCCGGAGGATTCCGGAGTGAATGGGAGAGCCGGCAAAGCCGGGCTGAGGAGGAACGACGGAGTATGAAAGTACGTCTGACCGCTTCGGTTATTCTGCTGATTCCGCTGATGTATGTAGCCATGGGAGCGATGATGGGACTTCCGGTACCTGGCATATTGACAGGTATGGAAAATGCGATGATCTCAGCTCTGACACAGCTTATTCTCACGATTCCGATTCTTGTACTGAACCGAAAATTTTACAAAGTAGGGCTGAAAGCACTGGTAAAGCGCGCTCCCAATATGGACTCGCTGGTAGCCATCGGATCGGGTGCCTCTCTGGTTTACGGACTGTTTGCCATGTACCGCATGGCGTATGGATTCGGTCATCAGGACATGGCACTGGTGCACGAGTACGCACATGCCCTTTACTTTGAATCTTCAGCGATGATACTGACCCTTGTGACAGTGGGAAAATATCTGGAAGCCCGCTCGAAATCCAAGACTTCGGATGCTCTTGGAAAGCTGGTGGATCTGGCGCCGAAAAATGCAGTGGTCCTCCGGGACGGCAAAGAGATGACAATTCCGGCAGAGCAGGTAGCGGCAGGTGACACAGTAGTGATACGCCCCGGAGAGAGCATACCGGTAGATGGTATTGTGACAGAGGGGTATGGCTATGTGGATCAGGCGGCGATTACAGGCGAGAGTATACCGGTGGAGAAACAGCCCGGCGATACAGTGATTTCCGCCACCATAAATAAAAACGGAACCTTCCGGTTCCAGGCTTCTAAAGTAGGGGAGGATACTACTCTTTCCCAGATTATCCGTCTGGTGGATGAAGCGGGAAATTCCAAAGCCCCGATTGCAAGAATGGCTGATAAGGTCAGCGGCATTTTTGTTCCTGTGGTGATCGGAATTGCTGTTTTGACAGCTGTGGTGTGGATCCTGGCTGGCCAGACCTTTGAATTTGCTCTTTCCAATGCCATAGCAGTTCTGGTGATTTCCTGCCCCTGTGCCCTTGGACTGGCAACGCCCGTGGCTATCATGGTAGGAACCGGAAAAGCGGCGGAGTACGGTATTTTAGTGAAATCAGCAGAAAGTCTGGAAAATCTTCACTCCATCGATACGGTCATTTTGGATAAGACGGGAACGATCACTTCCGGACATCCCCAGGTGACAGACATTGAACTCTTAGATGAGAGTATGGAAGAACAGGAATTTCTGGCTCAGGCAGCAGCGGTGGAAGCAGGGAGCGAACATCCTCTTGCACAGGCAGTTGTGGAGAAGGCAAAAAGAGATGGGGTGGCCATTCCGGAAGTTAAGAATTTTGAAGCAACAGCCGGCCGGGGAGTTCGTGCAGAGGTAAAGGGACAAAGCTATATAGCCGGGAATCTGGCGTTTATGAAGGAAGAGCAGGCGCTGGGAGAAGGAGTGGACGCCAAAGAAGTGCAAAACAAGATGGAGAAATTTGCATCTCAGGGAAAGACACCTCTTCTTTTCGCAAGAGAAGGATGCGCCGCCGGCATTATTGCTGTGGCAGATACCGTCCGGGATTCCAGCCGTGAGGCAATCCGGCAATTCCGGGAAATGGGTCTTCATGTTGTCATGCTGACCGGAGACAACAAGGTGACTGCTGAAGCGATCCGCCAGGAGCTGGATATTGAAGAAGCTGTGTCTGATGTGCTTCCGACGGAAAAGGAGGCGTGTGTCCGCTCTTATCAGGAGAGAGGGCATAAGGTTGCCATGGTGGGAGACGGAATCAATGATGCGCCGGCTCTGACACGGGCAGACATCGGTATTGCCATTGGGGCAGGTACGGATATTGCCATTGAATCAGCTGATGTGGTATTGATGAAGGATTCTCTTCAGGATGTGGTGACCGCGATTGAACTTAGCAAGTCGGTGATCCGCAATATACACATGAATCTTTTCTGGGCATTTTTCTATAATATTCTGGGGATCCCCGTGGCGGCCGGAGCACTGTTCCCGGCTTTCGGACTTCGCCTAAGTCCGATGATCGGTTCGGCAGCCATGAGCCTAAGCTCTGTGTGCGTTGTTACCAATGCCTTAAGGCTCCGGCTTTTTGGGCCCAGCCGTACCGAAAATGAAAGAGAAAGCAAGATTCAGGAGGCAGCCGGCGCAGATATGGAGGCCGCTGACGTGGATATGCAGAATAAAAACCAAGATGAAAATGAGAAAGGAAGTATGGTCATGAAAAAGAAACTGATTGTAGAAGGTATGATGTGTGCACACTGTAAAATGCATGTGGAAAAAGCACTTGCAGCAGTAGAAGGCGTAAAAAGCGCCCAGGTCGATCTTGACAAAAAGCAGGCGGAAGTAGAGCTGTCGGCAGATGTGGCTGATCAGGTTCTGATGGACGCGGTGAAAGAAGCCGGCTATGAACCGGTAAGCTGCACGGCAGAGTAAGAGAAGGACCCAGAGCAGAAAGGAATGACCGTATAATGAAAGAAGAATCATTTAAGACAAAGGAGATTTCCCTTGCAGAATTTGAGGGAATACGGATCGGACATGCTTCCGACGAGGAGGCAGTGACAGGCTGTACTGTTCTGATTGCCGAAGAAGGAATGGCAGCGGCTGTAGATATAAGAGGAGGAGGACCGGCGTCCAGAGAGAGCGCTCTTCTGGAGCCGCTGGCTTCCACAGAGATGATCCATGCCATCGTACTGAGTGGAGGAAGCGCCTTTGGCCTGGAAGCCGGATGCGGCGCAGCGAAATTTCTGGAAGAAAAAGGAGTCGGATTTGAGACCGGGTACGCCAAGGTTCCCCTGATCTGCCAGTCCTGTATTTATGATCTGGGGATCGGGCGTGCCGATGTGCGTCCGGATCTTCAGATGGGATATCTGGCCTGCCAGGATGCTTACGAAAGGGATCAAAGGACTGCAATGGGAAATGTAGGTGCAGGAACAGGAGCTACTGTCGGAAAGGCTATGGGAGCAGAACGGATGATGAAATCAGGTCTTGGAAGCTACGCTGTGCAGGCAGGAGAATTGAAAGTAGGAGCTCTTGTTGTGGTAAATGCTCTGGGAGACATCTATGACAGTAAGACTCATGAGAAGATAGCAGGCATGCGGAATGGAAAAGGAGACGGATTCGAAGATGGCGAGCAGGCATTGCTGTCCGGCATTGCGCAGCAGGAAGGGGACAATCTCTTTACCGCAAACACCACCATTGGAATCGTCATCTGTAATGCAGATCTGAATAAAATGCAGTTAAAGCGAGTGGCATCTGCTTCCCATAACGGATATGCCAGAACGATCCGCCCTGTGCATACATCTGCTGACGGCGACAGCATTTATGCGGCAGCAGTTGGAAGCAGCCGGATAAATGCCAATGTAGATATGGTAAGTCTCCTTGCGGTCCATGCAATGGAAAATGCGGTAAACAGAGCGGTCCTTTCGGCAAAGAGCCTGCACGGAGTACCGGCTGCGGAAGATATTTTACAAAGGATAAAATAATCGGAAAAGTATAGAGCCGGAACATTTTATTTCTCGGTAGGGAAGAGTATGATCTGTCCGGCCAGAAGACGGTACATCTGATCTGCAAGAACCGTTCTGTCCAAGGTGTTCCGGCTGATATTTTCCATTAAAAGCCCGGCAATGCCGTAAGTATAGAAATCCAAAGCTACTTTCAAATCATGATAATTGATGGGGATTTCAGAGGCTTTGTTTTGATACATTTCTTCCATGTAACTGCGGAAAGTGTGAAAAAGTAAGTTTTCCATGCTGTCCCTTTGACGGGAGTCTAAGAGGCGCTGGATAAAAGTATGATTTTCGATGGAAAAGTCTACAAACAGATAGAGAGCATCCTGGACAGAGGGTGCAGACAGACAGCATTCCATAAGACGATCAGCTGAACTTTGGAGTATATATTCGATAACATCAAGGATATCGCGAAAATGATAGTAAAAGGCCTGACGGGAAATACCGCATTTCTCTACCAGGTCTTTAATTGTGATTTTGTCTATGCCTTTTTTGCCAGTCATTTCGAGAAAGGTATGGGCAATTTTTTCTTTCAAATTTTCAGTCAAGTATACTTCCTCCTGTTGTAAAAGCACTGAAAGACAACAGCTGCTTTTATATCTGTGTTATTTTCCCGCCCTCCATCAATATGAAAAATCATAACATAGAAAAAAAGAGCTGTCCAGATATCTTCTTTACAGATGCAGCAGTCTGTCTAGTCATTTGAAAAAGATTGATAATGGAAGAAGAAAAAAGAAGGTGATAAAGTAAATAATAGAAACGGAGGGATGAAGCATGAAGATCGGTCAGGGCATTTTTGCGGCAAAGCTTTATGAACTGGAATGTCAGTATGAGCAGTTTCAGGGAAGAATGAAAGTTTGCCAGAATGAGGATCATCGAAGAATCCTGGAGGAAATGCGCCAGATGCGGAATGAGTGTGATAAGCAAAGGTATATACTGGAACAGAGGATGGAAGGATGCCGTTCCCGGGCGGTATATAAGCTGGCTGAAGCACAGCTGGAATATATGAACCGCACAAAAGAGCTTATTGACAGTATAGCAGACGACATAGGAGGGGACGGGACTACAGTAGAAAAAGAAGCAGAGGCAAAGACGCTGTATGCGGAATATAGTATTGATTTTGCCGTACAGGCAATGAATCACGCTCTCTTAGCAGCGCTGACAGCCATTGACGCACAGATGAAATGCGAAGAACAGTAGGAGGGAAAAATATGCAGCAGGTAAAATCACCGAAGAAACCACTGATTTATTACTATACGATTGTTATTATTGTACTGCTTCTCTTTAATCTGTTGGCAATGCCATGGATTTCAGAAAGACAGATCAAAGAAGTAGACTATGGTACATTTATATCTATGACAGAAGAAGGAAAGATAGGAAAGGTAGAGATCCAGCAGCAGGAAAATACTATTTTGTTTACAGACGAGGACGAGACAGCAGTCTATAAGACCGCTATGGTAGAGGACGACCAGCTGACTCAGAGACTGTATGATGCGGGAATTTCGTTTTATGGGGAAGAAATCCGCCAGACCTCTCCGGTTTTAAGTGCGCTGCTTTCCTGGATCATTCCTCTGGTAATCTTTATTCTGATCGGACAGTATATGTCCCGTAAACTTACTAAAAAGGCAGGGGGAGCTAATTCCATGATGTTTGGCATGGGAAAAAGTAATGCCAAAATTTATGTGAATTCTACGGAAGGGATCAAATTTACAGATGTGGCAGGGGAGGATGAAGCGAAAGAAAATCTGACGGAGATTGTGGAATATCTGCACAATCCCGGGAAATATAAAGAAATTGGGGCTTCCATGCCGAAAGGGATCCTTCTTGTAGGCCCTCCGGGAACAGGAAAAACCATGCTTGCCAAGGCAGTTGCAGGGGAGGCCAGTGTTCCCTTCTTTTCTATTTCAGGATCCGAATTTGTGGAAATGTTTGTGGGGATGGGGGCATCAAAGGTGAGAGATCTGTTCAGTCAGGCAAAGGAAAAAGCTCCCTGTATTGTATTCATTGATGAGATTGACGCCATCGGTAAAAAGAGGGATGGACAGATCGGAGAAAACGACGAGAGAGAGCAGACATTGAATCAGCTGCTGACAGAGATGGACGGATTTGAGGAAAATACCGGCGTTATCATACTGGCTGCCACAAACCGACCGGAATCTCTGGATCCGGCACTTTTAAGACCGGGCCGGTTTGACAGAAGAGTACCTGTTGAACTTCCGGACCTGAAAGGGCGGGAGGACATTTTAAGAGTACATGCCAAGAAGATAAAAGTTGCCGGAGATGTAGATTTTAATAAAATTGCGCGTATGGCTTCGGGAGCTTCAGGGGCGGAACTGGCAAATATTGTCAATGAGGCGGCGCTTCGGGCCGTGAGAGAGGGAAGAAAGTTTGCAACACAGAGTGATCTGGAAGAAAGTATTGAGGTTGTCATTGCCGGATACCAGAAGAAAAATGCGATTCTGACAGACAAAGAGAAATTGATCGTATCTTACCACGAAGTAGGCCATGCCCTCGTTGCAGCAATGCAGACACAGTCTGCTCCGATTCAGAAGATTACGATCGTGCCCCGTACATCCGGCGCCCTCGGATATACTATGCAGGTAGATGAGGGAAATCATTATCTGATGAGCAAGGAAGAAATTGAAAATAAGATCGCAACTCTGACAGCAGGAAGGGCGGCAGAAGAAATAGTATTTCATTCTATTACAACAGGAGCATCCAATGATATTGAGCAGGCGACAAAGCTTGCGAGAGCCATGATCACAAGATACGGAATGAATGAGGAGTTCGGAATGGTGGCCATGGAAACCCGGACGAACCAGTATCTTGGAGGTGATACTTCACTTGCATGTTCCCCGGAAACTCAGACACAAATTGACAAAAAGGTAGTAGATGTGGTAAAAGAACAATATGGAAAAGCTGCGAATATCATTCGGGAAAACAAAAAGAAGCTGGATGAGATCGCACAGTATCTCTATGAGAGGGAGACCATAACCGGGGAAGAATTTATGAAGATTTTACTCAAAAAGGATGAATAGAAATGATGTTTCAATACTACTTAGAACAGCTGCGGACTTTGCTTTATACAGTTCCGGTCATTCTGATCGCTATAACATTTCATGAATATGCACATGGGTGGGTGTCTGAAAAACTGGGAGATCCCACTCCAAGGCTTGAAGGGAGAATGTCCCTGAATCCGCTGAAGCACCTGGATCTGGCGGGAACGCTTTGCCTCATCTTCTTCCATGTGGGATGGGCAAAACCGGTAAGGATCAATACCAGATACTATAAAGACAGAAGGAAAGGAATCATACTGGTGTCCCTTGCGGGACCCGTTATGAACTTTATTATAGCCTTTCTGTCTCTCGTGCTGTGCATGCTCTTTGCGGTATACGGAGGAGAGGACTCGGCGTTTGCGCAGATAGTTTTTTTGCTCTGTTACTATTCTGTGCAGATGAATATCGGTCTTGGCGTGTTCAATCTGATCCCGTTTCCGCCGCTGGACGGCTCCAATGTACTGGAACAGATTTACCCAAAAGTGGCATATTTTTACGCGAGAATACGCCCCTACCGGACTTTGATCCTGGTAGTCCTTCTGATGAGCGGAGCCTTAAGTTATCCCATGAACTCCGTGGGAAACTGGCTTTTCCGTCTTATGTGGACGATCGTCAGCGCGTTGATGGGAATTGACTCCGGAGGAGCTGTAGTTCCTTCTGGCGGCACATATGTGTAATCGTACAAAAGCCTTTTTCTTTATTTGAATAGAAGATCAGCAAAGCCGCCGCAGGGCGGCTTTGTTTGTGAGTTTTACCATACCCCGGGACAGTTCCACATATCCCTCTGAAGAGAAATATTTCAGCATGCGGGTGACGACCTCTCTTGCGCTTCCCATCAGCCGGGCGATCTCTTCGTGGGTCATATGGAGTTCATCGGATTTTAAGGAAGCAGATTCATCCAGGAGGAAGATGGCGAGGCGCCGGTCAAAGCTCATAAACAGAATCTGCTGCATTGCCCACATGACATCAGAGAATCGTTCTGTAATTGCGCGGTATGCAAAGGCTTCCACATAGATGTTGTCGTGCATCAGGAGTGCAATGGCTGAAGAGCTGATCTGAAGCAGTTCACAGTCTGTCACAGCGTCAATGTATACGTCAAATGTGATAGATTGAAGAACGCAGGAAGCAGAAAGGACACAGAGTTCCCCTTCCTGGATACGGTACAGCGTAATCTCTCTGCCGTCCTCAGATAGAATATATACGCGGAGTGAACCGGATTTTACAAGGAGAAGCCCGAGGCATTTGTACTCGGCGCTGTGAATGGATTCTCCTTTTTTATAGAAAGAAAAGGCTGCATTTTGCAGCACGATATTTTTTTCGGAAGAAGTCAGTTTATCCCAAAAGGGAAGAGAAGTTTCAATATAAGTCTGCTGCTCACTTTGAAGCATAAAGAGACCTCCTTTTTATCTTGAATGGAATCACCCTTTACTGGCGTTATATATTATTTTAATATAGGAAAAGGAACCTGGCAACCGTAATCGGGTGAGATTTCCGGCTGTATTTGTAAGGGAGAGTGTGTCTGGTTGCATTTCATTGCCAGGCAGAGTATACTGGGAAGAAGAAAACAGGAGGAGAGAATCAGCTATGGTAGAAAAAGGGGTTGTAAATGCAAGGTTTCAGGTTCTGCACCTGAAACATATGGAATATCTGCTGGCAGCAAAAATGCGGTGTCAAAAGTTATATATTGGGATCACCAATCCGGACCCGTCCTATGTACGGGAATCGGTCAACGATGAGAACCGCTCCACAAGAGGCGCAAATCCGCTGACCTATCTGGAACGGTATGAGATGATACGCCTGGCTATGGAAGAATTTGGAGTGCCGGCATCAGAGTATGAGATCATGCCGTTTCCCATTAACCGCCCGGAGTATATTACACAGTACGTCCCGGAGGATGGCGTGTACTATCTGGGAATCTGCGACGGCTGGGAAGAAGAAAAGCTGAAAATCTTAAACAGCCTGGGGCTGAAAACAGAAGTACTCTGGAGGCGGACAAAGGAAGAAGCCGGAGTGACCGGCACATGGGTGAGAAGCTGTATTGCCACCGGAGAGGAGTGGGAGCATCTGGTTCCCAAGAGCGTATATCAGTACATTGTGGAGCGGGGGCTGGAAGAGAGAATCCGGCATCTTCACCTGGTACAGGGAGAACCGGATGCGAAAAGCAAAATAGCAGAAGAAGATATAGATTGATAAAAAAATAACATGGCACGTAACATTTTTTAAAAGTGTTACGTGCCAAATTGCATTTTTTGATTAGATATTTAATAAATTTTTTGTGAAAAGTATAAGAAGATAATAAAAATTAGTCTTTATACGTTGACTTTAGTGATCAACACTACTAAAATAACCGTTAGACATCTAACTAATAGGGAGGTGCGAAATGAAATTGGAGAACGGAAATGCTCCTGTTCAGATGATTTTGCAGCAGCTTCTTCATCTGACAAAGTATCAGGCAATACATCTTTTGGAGCATTTTGATCTGAATCCGGGGCAGGCAGGTATTCTGTTCACACTGAGCCATCGTGGGAATCTGACACAGAGAGAGCTGGCCGCCAGAATCGGGATCACACCGCCGTCCATGACGGTTGCTCTTAGGAAAATGGAGGAGAAAGGCTATGTGATAAAACAGCCGGATGAACTGGATCAGAGGAAAATCAGGATTCACCTGACGGAAAAGGGGACTGGATGTATTGATGACATGAAGAAAGTATTCCGCCAGATAGAGGAAATCATGTTTCGGGGATTTTTGCCGGAAGAGAAGCTTCTTCTTCGGAGATTTTTACTGCAGATGGAAGAAAATATCCTGAAATCCAAAGAAATGGATGGAATGGATATGAACTGTATTATCAGCCGGATGTATCCCCAGGATAAAGAGGAATAATCATGACAAAAAGGAGAGACATAAGTTTATGAGAAAGCTGTTTAAGTTCCTGAAGCCTTATGCAGGGACTGTTTTTTTGATTTTATGTATATTGATGGTGCAGGCATACTGTGATCTGTCCCTTCCGTCCTATACTTCTGATATTGTAAATATTGGTATTCAGCAGGGCGGCGTTGATGAGACAATTCCGGAGGAAATATCAGAGGAGGAGTTAAACAAGCTTCTTTTGTTTGTCCCATCGAAAGACCAGGAAGAAGTACAGAATGCGTATGAGGTCAGCAAAGACAGGGATTATGATTACGATGGAACGGTGTACCGTTTAAAAGACGAAATCAGCGGACAGGTGGATAAGGCGCAGGAACTTTCTGATATACTGGGAAAACCAATGCTTCTTGTTTCGGGATTCGAATCTGACAGTGATATGACGAAACAAATGGAAGAAAAGATGCAGGAGCAGATGCAGCAGCAAATGCAACAGACGATGCCGCTTCAGCAGGGACAGGCAAAAATGCCTGTACAAATTTCAAATGACATGACAGTCTTTGAGATGTTTTCCATGATGGATGCAGCCCAGAGGGATGAGATGGTAAGCCAGATGGATGAGGGACTTAAGGATATGCCGGACACCATTGTGGAACAGGCGGCCACAGTCTATATCCGTTCTGTTTATGAAAATCTGGGACTGGATATGGATGCCATACAGAACAGTTATATCCTAAGCACCGGAGGCAAAATGCTGGCGCTTGCCGCTCTTGGAATGCTGGCCAGCATTTTGGTAGGTCTGATGGCGTCCAGGGTTGCAGCAAGTGTGGGACGGGAGACAAGAGAAAAGGTATTCCACAAGGTTGTAGGATTTTCCAACAATGAGTTTGATACCTTTTCTACCGCTTCGCTGATTACCCGAAGCACCAATGATATTCAGCAGATACAGATCCTGACAGTCATGATTTTAAGGATGGTATTGTATGCACCTATTATCGCTGCCGGCGGTATCTGGAAGGTGTTCAATACCAATGTGGATATGTCATGGATCATTGGTCTGGCAGTGGGACTGATTTTTGCAGTTGTAATTATACTGTTCCTTGTTGTAATGCCGAAATTTAAGATCGTACAGAAAATGGTAGACCGCCTTAACCTGGTTTCCAGAGAGATCCTTACCGGTCTGCAGGTTATCAGGGCATTCAATACAGAGGAGCATGAAGAAAAACGGTTTGACAGGGCAAATACGGATCTGACAAAGCTGAATCTTTTTGTAAACCGTGCCATGACTTTTATGATGCCAGTCATGATGCTTATCATGAATGGGATTTCTGTTTTGATCGTGTGGAACGGCGCTCACAGCGTTAACGACGGTACAATGCAGGTGGGAGATATGATGGCATTTATCCAGTATACTATGCAGATCATTATGGCCTTCCTTATGATCTGTATGATTTCTGTCATGCTTCCAAGAGCTGCCGTATCTGCCGAGCGTGTCGATGAAGTGCTTCAGAGCAATACCATGATTTTGGATCCGGATCAGCCGGAAGAAATAGAGGACTGCCGGGGAGAGATCACATTCGATCATGTATCCTTCCGCTATCCGGGAGCAGAGGAAGATGTACTGGAAGATCTGAATTTTACTGCAAAGCCGGGGCAGACGACAGCGATTATCGGAAGTACCGGATGCGGTAAAACAACTTTGGTAAATCTGATCCCCAGATTTTATGATGTGACAAAGGGAAGGATCTTATTGGATGGCCATGATATCCGGAACATTACACAGCATAAGTTAAGAAGCGAGCTGGGATATGTGCCGCAGAAAGGTATTCTGTTTTCAGGTGATATTGCGTCCAACATCCTTTATGGCAATCCGGACGGGACAGAGGAAGAAATGGAAGAAGCAGCACAGATCGCGCAGGCAACAGAATTCATTAAAAATAAAAAGAAAAAATACAAAAGTCCGATCTCGCAGGGTGGATCCAATGTTTCCGGAGGACAGAAGCAGAGGTTGTCCATTGCCAGAGCGGTGGCGAAACATCCAAAGATTTATATTTTTGACGACAGCTTTTCCGCTTTGGATTATAAAACAGATGTGGCAGTCCGTAATGCTCTTAACAAGAAGACAAAAGACAGCACAGTAATTATTGTTGCCCAGAGGATCAGCACCATTCTCCATGCAGAACAGATTATTGTCCTGGATGACGGAAAAATCGCCGGCATCGGTACCCACAAGGAATTGTTGAAAAACTGCGAGGCCTATTATCAGATCGCATCTTCACAGCTCTCTGAGAAGGAACTGGAAAATGACATGAAGGAGGTGGGCTAGGATGGCACCAGGAAAAAGAGGACATGGACATATGGGCGGCCACATGGCGCCGGGGGAAAAGGCAAAAGACTTTAAAGGCACCATGAAAAAACTGATGGATTATATGGGAAAGTATAAGATTGCTATACTGTTTGTAGCTATTTTTGCCATCGGAGGCACAGCCTTTAATATAGCAGGACCTAAGATTATAGGAAAAGCAACGACAGAGATTTTTAACGGATTGGTAAGCAAAGTGTCAGGAGGATCCGGGATTGACTTCGGAAAAGTAGGGCAGATCTTGCTTGGGGCGATGGGGCTTTACTGTGTCAGCGCTATACTTTCCTTTATACAGGGCTATATTATGACAGGAATCTCACAGAAGATGACTTACCGCCTGAGAAAAGAAATTTCGGAAAAAATCAACCGTATGCCTATGAACTATTTTGATAAAATGACTCATGGAGAGATTCTTTCCCGTATTACAAATGACGTTGACACTCTGGGGCAGAGCCTGAATCAGAGTGCTACACAGGTCATTACATCAGTGACGACCATCATCGGCGTACTTGTTATGATGCTGAGCATCAGCCCTTTGATGACACTCATTGCCCTTTTAATCCTTCCGGTTTCCATGGGACTGATTTCTGTGATCGTCAAGCATTCCCAGCGGTATTTCAAAGACCAGCAGGAATATCTGGGACACATTAATGGTCAGGTAGAAGAGGTTTACAGTGGTCATAACATCGTGAAAGCCTTCAATAAAGAAGAAGACATTATCCGGGAGTTTAATGAGACAAATACCATTTTGTATCAGTCTGCCTGGAAATCACAGTTTTTCTCCGGTATGATGATGCCGGTTATGCAATTTGTGGGAAATCTGGGATATGTGGCGGTGTCCATCCTGGGGGGATATCTGGCGATCAGGAATACGATTGAGGTGGGAGATATCCAGTCTTTCATTCAGTATGTCCGCCAGTTTACACAGCCGATCCAGCAGGTAGCACAGGTTGCCAATATGCTGCAGTCTACGGCGGCAGCTTCCGAGAGGGTGTTTGAATTTCTCGAAGAGGAGGAGGAAGAGCCTTCGCCTGAAAGCCCGGTATCCACGGAGAATCTGGAGGGCCGGGTGGAATTTGACCATGTGCACTTCGGATACAATCCGGACCATATCATCATCAATGATTTTAATGCCAAGGTAGAGCCGGGACAGAAGATCGCCATTGTGGGACCGACAGGAGCCGGAAAGACGACGATGATAAAACTTCTGATGCGGTTCTATGATGTGAACAGTGGAGCGATTAAGGTGGATGGTCATGATATCAGGGATTTTGACAGGGGAGAACTAAGAAAAATGTTCGGCATGGTTTTGCAGGACACCTGGTTGTTTAACGGCACTATTGAGGAAAATATCCGTTACGGAAAGCTGGATGCTACCCACGAGGATGTGGTGGAAGCGGCGAAAGCGGCTTATGTGCACCGGTTTGTACAGACGCTTCCAAGCGGATATAATATGGTGCTCAATGAGGAGGCAAGTAATGTTTCCCAGGGACAAAAACAGCTTCTGACGATTGCAAGAGCAATCCTGGCAGATCCGAAGATCCTGATCCTGGATGAGGCAACAAGTTCGGTAGATACAAGGACAGAGGTGCGGATCCAGAAAGCCATGGACAATCTGATGAAGGGACGGACCAGCTTTATCATCGCTCACCGTCTTTCCACAATCAGGGATGCGGACATGATCCTGGTCATGAAAGACGGAGATATTGTGGAACAGGGAACACACGAAGAATTGCTGGAACAGAACGGATTCTATGCAGAACTGTACAATTCACAGTTTGCAAAGAGTGCATAAAAAATTCCTGCAGCGGCGCAGCACTGAAAACAGTGCCGTCTGCAGGAATTTTTATTTTGCATTGTATTCCATTTGGCGGATAAATGATGTATGATAGAAAAAGGATTGTTTAAGGAAAGAAAGGAAAATATACATGGCACAAAATAACAGTAATCAGAATAACGGTGTAAAAAAGCAGGAAGCTCTGACGAAGCTTAGGATGGCATCGGAGCTTTATGTTCTTATGTCCGGATTTACAAAAATGCCTTACGTATCCTGTGATCCGGATACATACGATGATCAGGTCCTGATATTCTGGACAGAGGAAGAGGCAAAGCAGGAGGCAAAAAAACTGCTGGAAAACAAAGAACTTGTCAGTATTGTGAAGGTGGAGAATAAACAACTTCTTGCCTTTTATTCCAGCCTTTTTGCCATGGGCGTCAATGCCCTGTTTGTCAGCAGAGGACTGGAGGGAGAGACAAGGATACAGCTGGACGAGTTTGTGAAGAAACCTCAGGCGGACAAACTTCCGGAAGGTCAGGTGCACGTGGAAAATCCGGAATTTCATCTTACGGCCCTCTATCTTATGCAGGCGGTACGGCGGGATCCGAATGCGGCAAAGGAGGAGGCTGTCAAAGAACTGCAGGAAGAAATGCTGGCGGATTTCCAGAAAGGACGCTATATTGTGCCGGTGGAGCCACAAAAAGGACTTCCGGTTATGAAGCAAAAGGATGGGACAATATTCCAGCCTGTTTTTACAGATGCGGCAGAGTTTGCAAAATTTAACCGGGAAAAGCGGTTTCAGGCTGCAGTAGTGGAATTTGCAAAACTGGGCGAGATCCTTGCACCGGAAGCAAAAGGAGTTATGGTAAATCCCATGGGGGTAAATGTTCCCCTGCAGATTGCCCGGAAGAAAAAAGAAGACGCAAAAGGGTAAGCTACATATATTAATACTGAAAAGAGAAAGGAAGAGAAAAATGGTGTACAACAATATTTTAGAAGCAGTGGGAAATACGCCATTGATCCGTCTGAATCATATGACAGGATCTGATGACGCAGAAATTCTGGTAAAATTTGAAGCAATGAATGCAGGGGGATCTATTAAGACAAGGACCGCTCTGCATATGATCGAGACAGCAGAGGAGAAAGGGCTGATCCAGCCGGGGAAAACTACAATTGTGGAACCTACCAGCGGCAACCAGGGAATTGGCCTGGCTCTGATCGGAGCAGTGAAGGGGTATAGGACGATTATTATTATGCCGGATTCTGTCAGCGAGGAGAGAAGGAAGCTGGTAAGCCATTACGGAGCAGAAGTAAAGCTGATCCATGATGCGGGAAACATTGGAGATTGTATTGAAGAATGTCTCCAGACAGCTCTTAAAATGGCAAAAGAGGATCCCGATGTATATGTGCCCCAGCAATTTGAAAATGAAGCCAACTCGGAGATTCACAGAGAACAGACAGGAAAGGAAATCCTTGAGCAGGCGGCGAGGCCTATTCATGGATTCTGTTCGGGAATCGGAACCGGCGGTACCATTACAGGAATCGGAGAAGCATTAAAAGCGGAAAATCCGGATATGGAAATCTGGGCAGCAGAGCCGGAAAATGCGGCTATTTTGTCAGGAAAAGAGATTGGCACCCACATTCAGATGGGAATTGGCGATGGAGTGATCCCGGCAATTTTGAATCAGAATATATACAACCGGATTGAGATTGTTACAGATGAAGAGGCGCTCGAAACAGCAAAAGAGCTTGCTGCCAAAGAAGGGCTTATGTGCGGAATTTCCGGAGGCACCAATGTGGCTGTGGCAAAACGGATGGCAAGGGAGCTGGGAAAAGGCAAAACAGTGGTAACTGTTCTGGCAGATACCGCGGAGAGATACTTCTCCACGCCGCTGTTTGACTAGAAAGAGGAACGGAAAATGTTTCGTACTTTATTTTCCTTTTTCAAACCCCACCGGGGAATCTTTATACTGGATATGTGCTGTGCTGTCCTTGTGGCGGCTATTGATCTTGCATTTCCGCTGGTATCAAGAAATGCCATGTATGAGATGCTGCCGGATAAAATGTATCAGACATTTTTTACGGTAATGGCCATTGTGGCGGTCAGTTATGTGCTTCGCTCAGTGTGTAATTATATTATGACCTACTGGGGGCATACCTTTGGTGTGCGGGTGGAGGCTGACATCCGGGAAGCGCTGTTTTGCCATCTGCAGGATCTGGACTTTGAGTTTTATGATGTGAACCGTACCGGAAAACTGATGAACCGGCTGACCGGGGATCTCTTTGAGATTACCGAGCTTGCCCATCACGGCCCGGAAGATCTTCTGATCTCTGTCCTTACGATTGTGGGGGCTCTTGGATTCATGTTTTCCATTGAGTGGCGGCTGGCCCTTGTAGTGGCGATTATTATTCCCATCTTCCTTTTGGTTGTCATGGTATGCAGAAGGAGCATGGCGGATGCGTCGGTCAAGGTGAAGGAGAAAATGGCTGCTATTAATGCGGATATAGAATCCTGTATTTCCGGGATGAGGACTTCCAAGGCGTTTGCCAATGAGGAAGTGGATCAGGAGAGATTTGAAAAATCCAATGACCGGTTTAAGAACTCAAAGGGGATTTACTACAAAGCCATGGGAAGGTTTAACGCCTCTTTGGAGTTTTTTATGTGTATTATGCCGGTGGCTGTCATCACGTTTGGAGGATGGCAGATCATGCAGGGCAGAATGAACTATGTAGATCTTATTACTTTTAATCTTTATATCAGTACGTTCATTACCCCGATCCGAAAACTTTCCAATTTTGCAGAAATTTTTACAAATGGAACGGCAGGGCTGAAACGGTTTGATGAGATCATGCGTATCCAGCCGGCGGTAAAGGAACGGGAAGATGCGAAAGATATGGAGGTAAAAGAAGGGCAGATCGATATTGATGATGTCAGCTTTTCCTACGATGAGCATACAGAAGTGCTGACCCATGTGACACTTCACATTGAGCCGGGACAGAAGGTGGCTGTAGTAGGCCATTCCGGAGGAGGGAAGACCACTTTGTGCCAGCTTGTACCAAGATTTTATGATGTCACAGAAGGAATCATCCGGATCGACGGCACAGATATCCGCAGTGTGAAAAAGCGTTCGCTTAGGGATAATATCGGAATTGTCCAGCAGGATGTTTTCATGTTTGCGGACACTATCCTGGAAAATATCAGATACGGGAAACCGGATGCCTCCTATGCAGAGGTCGTGAAGGCGGCGAAAGAAGCGGAAATTTTCGATGATATTATGGAAATGCCGGATCAGTTTAATACTTACATTGGAGAACGGGGAACGATGCTGTCGGGAGGGCAGAAGCAGAGGATCGCTATTGCCCGGATCTTCCTGAAAAATCCGAAGATCCTGATTCTGGATGAAGCGACTTCCGCGCTGGATACCATTACGGAGAGTAAGATCCAGGAAAGCTTCGATGAGCTGACAAAAGGGCGTACCACTCTTGTGATCGCCCATCGTCTTGCTACAGTGAGAAATGCAGACAGAATTGTGCTTATAGATGAAGGAAAAATACAGGAGAGCGGTACACACGAGGAGCTGATGCGCAAAGGCGGCAAATATGCTCAGTTGTACCGCACTCAGGAATTAAAATAAAAAAAGTTCTGTTTACAGGAGGTTTTGCATAATGAGAGCATAAACCTCCTGATTTTTTTTGTTCCAGTTGTTAGCTACTGTCTGGGCTTCCGCTTCTGACGGAACGGTAATGGTCAGATCGATAAGAGGAAACTGGTTTTCCATTACCTGACAGCGGACGGAATATTCCATATTGCCATTGGGGAAGTAGTCCGCCTTGACAGAGACTTCGTTTTTCAGTTCGTAATGTTTTTCCTTTAAAAATTCATCAATGTCGGACTGGATGGCCGGAGAAATCTTATTGCGGAAATACTGTATGGTTTCAGCCCCTTCTTCCGTGAGGTGGTAGAAGGTTCTGCTGTGAGTAGACTCCTCCCGGATGAATCCGGATTCGTTAAGCTCGGCAATGGCTCTTTGCAGTTTGAAGTAAGTGGTATAGCCTTTGTCGAGAATAAATTCAGAAATCTGTGAATTAGTCAGAGGAAAATCTACTTTCTCCAGCATGTACAAGATGATCAGTTTGTATAATGTAAATGGTTCTGCCATGAATCATAACTCCTTCCCTGCCAGATATTCTGGCATTTCAGATATGCCTGCATCTGATTCAATACAAGCCTTTTATTTCCTGTCCAAAGAGGTGCGATGAGCAGCGGTTTCGGCCCGTCGCCGGTCAGCCGGTGGATGACAATGTCCGGTCTTAAAAGAGAAAGGCACTGACCTGTCACCTGAAAGTATTCCTCCATGTCAGGGATATGAAACGGGTGCTCTTTATAGTAATCAGCAAGATCCGTATGCTTCAGCACATGGAGCAGCTGAAGCTTGATTCCCTGGATATCTGTGTTGTTCAAATAACAAATGGTTTCATACATCTGTTCGTGAGTCTCTCCCGGAAGGAAGAGAATTGTGTGGACGATGACAGGAATATCAAGTGCGCGAAGCTGCATTACCGCATCCTCAAAAACAGAAAGGGGATAACCCCGCCGGATAAACTTGGCGCTTTTTTCATGTATGGTCTGAAGACCAAGCTCAACCCAGACGGGTTTGATCCGGCTTAGCTCCTCAAGAAGCTGAAGTACAGGCGGCTCCAGACAGTCCGGCCTGGTGGCAATGGACAAGACCCGTATATCGGGATGAAGGATTGCTTCTGTAAAAATGCGGCGCAGATAAGAAACGGGAGCATAAGTGTTGGTGTATGCCTGAAAATAAGCGATATAACCTGTGCCTTTAAATTTCTTTTCTGCCTGTTTTTTCCCGGTTTCAATCTGCCGGGTTACAGAAAGACCGGGATCGGATGCGAAATCTCCTGAACCGCCCTGACTGCAGAAGATACAGCCTCTATCTCCCAGCGTTCCGTCGCGGTTCGGACAGCTCATATGTCCGTTTAGGGAAATTTTATACAGCTTTTCTCCGAAAACATGCTTCAGATGCCAGTCCAGGGAATGATAGCGCTTTTCTCCCCAGAAGACAGGTTTTAAATCTTCCATACAGATTTTAAATGTGGTCTCGGACTGCACGGCTTACGACATCAGCCACACGAGGATCAAAAGCTTCCGGCAGGATGTTGTTTTCATTTAATTCTTCATCCGGCACAAGCCCTGCAATGGCAAGAGCTGCCGCCAGCTTCATTTCCTCAGTGATCTGAATGGCACGTCCCTCCAGAGCCCCTTTAAAAATACCCGGAAAAGCGACTACATTATTTACCTGATTTGGAAAATCGGAACGGCCGGTTCCGACAACCTTTGCACCGGCTTCTTTTGCCAGATCCGGCATGATCTCCGGCACAGGATTTGCCATGGCAAAGAGAATGGCATCCTGATTCATGGAAGCAACCATTTCTTTTGATACAATACCGGGAGCGGAAACTCCTACAAAAATGTCAGCACCCTTCAGGGCGTCAGCGAGAGTGCCGGTTTTATTCTCCAGATTGGTGACTTCTGTCATCCGTTTTTGCATCCAGTTCAGGCCAGGAGAGTCTTTGCTGATAATTCCGTTGATATCGCACATAGTGACATGTGCGAAACCATACTGAAGGAGAAGCTTGGTGATGGCAACTCCGGCGCTTCCGGCTCCGTTTACGACAACCTTTACGGTCTCTTTGTGTTTTCCTGTGACTTTCAGAGCGTTGATAATTCCTGCGAGCACCACAATAGCAGTTCCGTGCTGATCGTCGTGAAATACGGGAATGTTAAGAAGCTGCTTCAGCCGTTCTTCAATTTCAAAACATCTGGGTGCACTGATATCCTCCAGATTGATGCCTCCGAAAGCCGGAGCGATATTGACGACTGTGCGGATAATTTCATCCGTATCCTGTGTATCAAGGCAGATAGGGACTGCATTGACGCCGCCAAATTCCTTGAAAAGGACGGCCTTGCCTTCCATGACAGGCATGGCGGCTAAAGCGCCGATATTTCCCAGTCCCAGAACGGCGCTTCCGTCAGAAACAACTGCTACCGTATTGGATTTCATGGTGTAAGTATATGCCGCTTCCGGATCTTCGGCGATTACCTTGCAGGGTTCGGCCACGCCCGGCGTATAAGCAATGGAGAGATCTTCCCTTGAACGGATGTGTGATTTGGCAGCGGTTTCTATTTTTCCATTCCACTGTTTATGCATTTCTAAAGCTTTTTCCTGTATCGTCATTATATTCCACCTTCTTCTTATTTTTATAGATTTTTATAGACTTGTTAGAACTGTTAATAATCATACCATTCCTTGAAAACAGGTGCAATATTTTTATCAGGATTCCTTGTCCTGCGTATACCTGTATAGTTTCATAAAATTAGGACTTTAAAAAGGGAAAAAGATATAGTATAATAGCTCTATATTTCAGGTTGTCAAGTCAGACGAAAATTCCCGAATCGATTTAAAAATTGAGTAAGAAAGGATCAGTGTATATGCGAGAAAAATATGAGACTCTGCCTCTTGCCACGTTAAAAGATCTGGCAAAAGCAAGGGGACTGCGCGGTATTTCCACAATGAAAAAAGCACAGCTTATCGACCGCATGGTAGAAGAAGACGAAAAAGAAAAGAAGGAAGAGGAAAAGAAAGAAGAAGAAAAAAAACCGGAAGAGAAAAGGACTGTAACAAAGCAGGATGTAAGAAACGAGTCCAGAGGCGAGCAGCATAAAAATGAGTCCTTCAGAAAAAACAATTCTGCACAGGTCAGACTGACAGAGGAGAATGCAAAAGAGCTGTCAGCCAATACCGGAGACCGGGAGCTGCATGATATTGACCGCCTGGACAGCGGGGTGACAGCCAACGGTATTCTGGAAGTGCTTCCAGACGGATATGGCTTTATTCGCTGTGAAAATTACCTCCCGGGGGAAAATGATGTCTATGTTTCTCCTTCCCAGATCCGGCGTTTTAATTTGAAGACCGGAGATATTCTGGAGGGAAATACAAGAATCAAGACCCAGCAGGAAAAGTTCAGTGCTCTTTTGTATCTGTCCAAGATCAACGGCATTCATCCGGCTGTTGCAGCCAGAAGGCCCAATTTTGAAGATCTGACCCCAATCTTCCCAAATGAAAGATTGTCCCTGGAAAGCGGAAGAAGCAGTACGGCCATGCGGATCATGGATCTTCTGTCTCCTATCGGAAAAGGGCAGAGAGGTATGATCGTTTCTCCTCCAAAGGCAGGTAAGACTACTCTGTTAAAAGAGGTGGCGCTCTCTGTCAGAAAAAACAATCCGGAAGTACATCTTCTGATCCTTTTGATCGATGAGCGTCCGGAGGAAGTAACAGATATTAAGGAAACCATTGAGGGAAAAAATGTAGAGGTCATTTACTCTACTTTTGACGAGCTGCCGGATCACCATAAAAGAGTGTCGGAGATGGTGATCGAGCGGGCCAAGAGGCTGGTAGAACACGGAAAAGACGTTATGATCCTTCTGGACAGTATTACCCGTCTTGCAAGAGCCTACAACCTCACTGTGCCGCCGTCAGGGCGGACGCTTTCAGGAGGACTTGATCCTGCGGCTCTGCATATGCCCAAACGGTTTTTCGGTGCTGCAAGAAATATGCGGGAGGGAGGAAGCCTGACAATCCTGGCAACAGCTCTTGTAGATACCGGAAGTAAGATGGACGATGTGATTTACGAGGAATTTAAAGGAACCGGAAATATGGAGCTTGTTCTTGACCGCAAACTGTCAGAGAAGAGAATGTTCCCGGCTATCGACATCCCGAAATCCGGGACAAGGCGTGAAGACCTCCTTCTCACAAAGGAAGAGCAGGAAGCTGTGGATTCTATGCGTCGCGCATTGAACGGTATGAGAGCGGAAGAGGCCGTAGACAATATCCTGAATATGTTTTCCCGGACAAAGACAAACAGGGAACTTGTTCAAATGGTAAAAAAGACAAAAATAATATAGACAAGAAGAAAGTTTTGTGATACAATTACAGAGCTGTTTAGAAAACGAAAAGAATCCATGCGTATATACGCAGCGAGAATAAAGAAGAGGTGAAACGAAATGAAAGAAGGAATACATCCAGCTTACCATCAGGCAACAGTGACATGTAACTGTGGAAACACATTTGTGACAGGCTCTACAAAAGAGGATATCCACGTAGAAATCTGCTCCAAATGCCATCCATTCTACACAGGTCAGCAGAAAGCTGCACAGGCACGTGGACGTGTAGATAAGTTCAACAAGAAATACGGATTGGACAAATAAGAAAAACGGTAAACGGGTTGAGGTTTTTACAATCTCAACCCGTTCTGCATATACGAGAAACGGCAGGAGGAAGGTATGAAATCATCGAACATCGGCGGTCAGGCAGTGCTGGAAGGCATTATGATGAAAAACAAAGAAGACTATGCAGTAGCTGTCCGAAAGACAAACGGAGAGATAGAGGTACACAAAGATCGTTATACCGGAGCGGCAGGTAAGGTGGGACGCCTGGCAAGGATTCCGTTTATCCGTGGAATTTTCAATTTTATCGATTCCCTTGTATTGGGAATGCGGACACTGATGTACTCGGCTTCCTTTTTTGAGGAAGAAGAGGAGACAAAGCCCCTTACTAAGGAAGAAAGTGAGAAAAAAGAGCAACAGGAAAAATGGA